>CAWAEV010000001.1:0-221652 GCA_963780925.1 uncultured Alphaproteobacteria bacterium
GGGCTTATTCATACGTTGCAGCCGAAACGCTGGGGCGGTTACGAGCACGACCACGAAGTGGCATTCAATATCGCCGTCGAGCTCGGTAAATCGACCTGCGGCTCGTCCGCCTGGTGCCTGAACTATCTTGCCGATCACGCCTGCATGCTGGCGCTGTTCCCGGAGGAGGCGCAGCATGACGTGTGGAGCCGCAACAAGGCGGCCTGCATCGCCACCTCGGCAGCGCCGACCGGAAAAGTGGCGCCGGCGCCGGGCGGCTATCGTCTCGACGGCCGCTGGTCGTGGTGCTCCGGCTTGCGGCACTCGCAGTGGATCATGATCGGCGGATTGGTGCAGCGCCTGGGCGAAGATCACCCCGACATGCGGCTCTACCTCGTGCCGGTCTCGCAGGTGAAGCAGGACGACACCTGGTACTGCGCGGGGCTCCGCGCCAGCGGCTCCAACACGGCCGTGCTCGACAACGTCTTCGTGCCCGAGCATCGCAGCGTCTCGTTCTCGGCGCTGCGCGAGGGCTGCTCGCCGGGATCGAAAGTCAACGCCAATCCGATCTACCGCACGCCGTTCATCGCCATGCATAGCTATGCGTTGCTCGGGCCCGTGCTCGGTGTGGCGCGCGGCGGTTATGCAGACTTCGTGCAGTGGACGCGGCAGCGCTATCTGACCTACACCCAGCTTGCCATTGCCCAGCACGTGCCGGTGCAGATTCGCGTCGCCGAAATCGCGGCGCAGATCGATGCCGCGGAACTCCTGGCGCGGCGCGCTTTTGCCATCGCGCGGCCGGATTATACCGGCATGTCGCTTGCGACCCGCACGCTGCTCCGCCGCGACTTCACTTACGCGCTGCGCACGCTGCGCGAGGCGCTGGACGATCTGGTCAAGATCTCTGGCTCGAGCGGGCTCTTGGACAACAATCCGGTGCAGCGCTGCTGGCGCGACGCCCACGCCATTTCCTCCCACGTGGTCATGAACTGGGACGTGCCGGCGGAAAATTTCGGCCGAGTAGAATTCGGTCTGCCGCTCAATCCGGCGTATCCGATGTTCTGACCGCCAGCCTTCAAGTCCAGCGCCACACGCCGTAGGCGTGGCCGTTCTGCATCTGCGGGGCGACATAAGTCGGCTTGCGGTCGCCGATCGCGCCGAGCATGGCGATCCAGTTCAGCAATTCGCCGCCGACATTGCCGGCTTTGAGCAGCTGATGCTGCGTCGCTTCGGCGATGAGCCGGTCGATCTGCTGCTCCTCGAGCGATTTGATCACGCGCAGCGCCCAGTCCGGATCGGGCACGCCGTCGGAACGGCCGGGCGCCATGCGCGGGCCGCCGACTTCGAGCGAGAAGCTGCCGGAACCCATGACGACGACGCGCAGCGGCTGCGGCCAAGATTCGATGGCGCGCGCCACCGCTTTGCCGAGTTCATGGCAGCGTCGTGCCGATGGCAGCGGCGGCACGTGGCCGCTGACAAAGAACGGAATGACCGGGATTTGCATCTCCGGCGTCAGGAAGTGCAGCGGCACAATGATCGAGTGATCGACCGAGAAATTCTGCGTCATGCCGACGTCGTAGCCGGCGCCGATGGCGTCCGCGCGGATATGCGCGGCGAGGACGGGCAGCGATTTGACGACGTAATTCGGCACGTCGCGCGGCTCGTCGTTCGGCGCCTTGAAGGACTTGTCGATGCCGACAGCGAAGATCGGCAGGTCGTTGAGAAAGAAGGTGTTGAGATGATCGGTGTCGAACATCACGATCAGATCGGGCCGCGTCGCGGCGAGCTGTTCCTTCTGCGCGCCGAACAGTTTCGCAATCTCGCAGTCGGGGCCGTCGCGTTTGACGAAATGCGGAAAAATCGGCGTGTGCGGCACGCCGAAGCCGGCAACGATCTGCGCCATCTGTATCCTCCCGTTGGGCCGGGCCGGTTCACGCCACCGGCTGGCCGATCTCGTCGACCTTCACCGCGCGCATGCGTTCATTGTAGGTCTGCACGTTCAGCCCGCAGACCTCAAAGCGGGCCAGGTAGCCCATCAGAAAGCCGTTGACGCCCATGCGAAACAGCGTGCCGACGTCGCCGGCGATCAGTGCGCGCCGCTCGTCGTCGGTCAGATCGAGCGGCGCCAGCGCTTTCGCCGGATCGGCCTTCATGGCGGCGCGGAAGGCGTGGTCGCGTAACACCTCGCGGCACAGATAGTTCACGGCGAAGATCGACATGACCGGCTCCCGTTTGCTCAGAATATATCTTGCATGACCGTGCGGCGATTGCCACCGCGGCAGTGCCGCGGCTAAGCTTGCAGCCCTGTCCGGGAGGAATGCCGGAGGAGTGCCGTGAATGCAGTCATGGATGCAATTGTGAGCGCGCGGCAAGACCGCCGCCTGACCAATCCGGTCTTCAACGACCGCAAGCTCAAGCTCGGCACCTTCGGCACCAATCTCGACCGCGGTTGCGCGATTTCGACCATCGACGGCGTTCTTGAGATCAATTGGCCGAACACTCTAGAACTGGCCAAGACCTCGGAAGCCATGGAATTCGAAGCGCTGGTTCCGATCGGCCGTTGGCACGGCTTCGGCGGCGTGACCAATTTCAACGGTCCGGGCTTCGAGTGCTTTTCCTGGGCCGCGGCAATCGGCGCCTCGACGCATTACTCCGGCATTTTCGCGACCTCGCATGTGCCGACCATTCACCCGGTGATGGCGGCGAAGCAGGCCACGACCATCGATCACGTCACCGGCGGCCGCTTCGCGCTCAACATCGTGACCGGCTGGAACCGGCCCGAGATCGAAATGTTCGGCTCGCCGCTTATGGAGCATAACGACCGCTACGATTGCGCCGCAGAATGGCTGCATATCATGAAGGAGCTGTGGACCCGCGACGAGCCGTTCGATTTCGCCGGCCGCTTCTACAACATCAAGAAGGGTTATCTCGAGCCGAAGCCGATACAGCGCCCGTTTCCGGCAGTGATGAACGCCGGCGGTTCCGAGAAAGGCCAGCACTTCGCCGCCAAGCATTGCGACATGGTCTATGTCGTATTCGGCTCGCACGATTTCGACGACTGCAAGGCCAAGGTCAACTCCTACCGCGAACTGGCGCACAAGGAATACGGCCGTGAAATCCAGGTCTGGAGCTATGCCTACGTGGTGCAGGGCGAGACGGAAAAGGCGGCGCAGGACTATTTCCAGGACTATGTTCAGCAGAAGGGCGACTGGGAGGCGGTCACCAATCTGGTCGATACGATGATCGCCAATGCCAAGACGCTGCCGTCAGCCGTGCTTGCCGAGATGAAGAAGCATTTCATCGCCGGATGGGGTGGCTATCCGCTGATCGGCACGCCGGAGCAGATCATGGACGGACTTATTCGCATGTCGAACATGGGCCTCGACGGCACGTTGTTGAACTGGCCGCGCTACGTCAAGGACCAGCACTGGTTCAAGGATCATGTCTATCCGCTGGTGGTGCAGGCCGGACTGCGGTGAAAGCTAAAAATACGGCCGGCTGGCGTCGCGGCCGAGGCCGAGTTCCATGCGGCCGTAATGGGTGAAATTGGTTTCGGTGTTCAGGCTGATATGCATGGACATGAAATGAATATCGCGCCACGCCCGCTGCAACGGATGCGATGAGGCAAAGCCAGCCGTCCCGCTCAGAGCGACCAGCGTGTCGACCGCCGCGACCGTCAGTTCGGAAATGCGGGCGAAATCGCGCACCGAGCGCGCCAAGTGCGCCGGCGAATAGGCCTCCGGCGCGTCGGTCACACCCACCGCGCGGCGCAATAGCAGTTCGGCCGCGTCGATGTCGGCCGCGGCCCGCGCCATCCGCACCTGGACCGAAGACTGTTCGGCAAGCGGCCTGCCGTCCTGCGTTTTCCGTGTCTTGGTCCATTTGCGGAACATTTCATAGGCGCCTTGGGCCGCGCCGAGCATCGGCGTCGCGAACGAGATCGGCGCATAATAGAAAAACGGCGTGTGAAAGATGACGCCGCTATAGACGGCGCCGCCCGGAGCTTTGCCGTCGCGCAAGTCGGTCAGTCGCAGCACGCGGCTTTCCGGCACGAAAGCGCTTTCGACCACAATGGTTTTGCTGCCGGTGCCGCGCATGCCAGCGGTGAACCAGGTGTCGCGGATGGTGTATTCGCCGGGCGGCACCAGAAAGAACTTCCATTCCGGGGCCGGCCCGTCCTGCGTCATGCCGCCGAGCATGACCCAGGAACAATGATCGACGCCGCTCGCGAAAGGCGAGCCGGCGCTCGATATCCGGTAGCCGCCGTCCGCCGCAACGGCTTTCACGCTCGGCGCAAACGAAGCCGCAATCGGCACATCGAGGCTTTCGGCCCAAACCGCTTTTTGGCCCGCTTGCGGATACTGCGCGATGAGGTGGGCGTGATGAATGATCAGGCCGGCGCACCAGCCGTGCGATGCATCGGTCTTACTGAGCTCCCGCGTCACCTCGTACCAGGTGTCGAAACCGAGACCGTAGCCGCCGATCTCTCGCGGCAGCAGGATGCGGGCGAAACCGGCGTCGAGCATGTCCTTTGCGGATGCTTGCGGAATTCGCCGCGCCTCTTCCGCCGCCGCGGCACGCTCGGCGAAGCGCGGCGCCAACGCCTGGGCGCGTTCGACGATCTGTTGGGCGGTCACATTTTGCGCGGGCGACGGGGAGGGCGGCGGCGCGGGCGACATTGTCATGCTCCTATCGCTTGGACGGATCGTCCGTCGGCGGTGCCAGCTTCAGCCGCCGGCCGACCGGAAACAGTTGCAAGTCGTAGCGGTGGATAACCCAGCCCCAGATCCCCATCGGCGCCTTCAACATGATGGCGATGGCAAGAACACCCAGGAGGATCAAATAGTACGTGCCATAATCGGCCAACAGCTCGCGCAGGACGATATAAACCAGCATGCCGATGAACGGCCCCTCCAGCGTGCCGATGCCGCCGATCACGACCATGAAAATGACCACCACCGTCCAATCGTTGATGCTAAAGCCCGCCTCGGGCGAGATCCGCAGCTTTTGCAGAAAGATCAAGCCGCCGATCAGGCCGGTACAGGCGGCGGTCGCCACGTAAATAATGAATTTAGTGCGGAACGTGTTGACGCCGAGGCTTGCGGAAGCCGGCTCGGAGTTGCGTATCGCCGTCAACGCCAAGCCGTGACGCGAGCGCAACAGCAAATAAACGATGGCGAACACGAACAGCGACGTGGCGAGCGTCATCAGATACAGCATCGTATCGCGCACGTCGCGGTCGGAGGAGATTTCGCGCAAGATCGGAACGGTGAGCGAGAGTCCGGAACCGGCGCCGAGCACCAGAATGAGGCTCGCAATGAGAGAAAAGACTTCGGACACGACCCAGGTGCCGATGGCGAAATAAGCGCCGCGCAGCCGAAACACCGCGAATGAAACAGGGATCGACATCAGCCCCGCGAATGGACCGGCGAGCAGTAAAGCGAGGTACACGTTCATGTTCCAGACGCCGGTCAGATAGAACAGCATATATCCGCCGAGCCCGACGTAAGCCTGTTGGCCGACCGACACCAAGCCGGCATAGCCGGCGAGCAGATTCCACAGCTGCGCCAGCGCCACATAGTAGGCCATCTCGGCAATAAGCCGCATCCAGCCGGCGTCGCCCCACCACGGCAGCGAGATCAGCGCCGCCAGTACGACCGCCGCCAACACCGCGAAGACGCGACTGGCCTTGGTGGCGCGCTCGACGCGGACGGGCTCCAAACCGGCAGCCAAATCAGCGGCCACATTACCGGCCACGTCACCAGCCATGTCACCAGCCATGTCAGTCCCTCGTGCGCGGAAACAGCCCGTTCGGGCGGAGGATCAGAATGGCCAGAAACGCCAAGTGCCCGGCGAGGATTTGCCACGTCGGATCGAGTGCGGCGCCGACGGATTGGGCTATGCCTAGCACCATGCCGCCGATCAGCGTGCCCCACATGTTGCCGAGGCCGCCGATGATCACGGCCTCGAAGGCCAGGATCAGCCGGATCGGCCCGGCGGCGGGATCGAAAATGGTGCGGATACCGAACAGCACGCCCGCGATCGCGGTGAAGATCATGGCGATGCCGAGCGCCAGCGCGTAGAGCTTGCGATTGTCGATGCCCATCAGCTCGGCGGTGTCGGCATCGTCGGAGACTGCGCGAAAGGCGCGGCCGATGCCGGTGCGGTAGAACAAGAATTGCAGGCTGGCGATGGCGAAGACCGCAACCGCAAAAACCAAGAGCGGATAGGCGCCGACATCGATGCCGCCGGGCAAGTGCAGGCTCGCGGTCTCGATGGCGCCTTCCTGGAGCCGGTGGTCGTAGGCGCCGAAGCCTTGCAACAGCCCGTTCTGGATGATGATCGAAATGCCGAAGGTGACGAGCAGCGGCGGCAACAGTCCGCCGCTGAGCGTCTGATTCAACAGGCCGCGTTGCAGCGCGTAGCCCAGCGCAAACATCACCGGGACGACGATCGCCAGGCTTGAGAACGGATCGAGGCCGGTATTCTGCGTGACGACCAGCGCGACGTAGCCCGAGAGCACGATGAAATCGCCATGGGCGATGTTGACCAGCCGCATGATGCCGAACGACATCGACAAGCCGATCGCAAACAGCGCGTAGATGCCGCCGAGCAAGCTGCCTTGAATAAAGACGTTGAGCCACTGCATGGCGGCCGCCCGTCCTACAGCCCGAAATAGGCGGCGGTCAGCGCGCCGCGGTCGAAGTTTTTGGTCGGCGCGCTCAGCGCCAGGCGGCCTTCCTGAAGGCAGTAGAAGCGTGTCGAGGCATCGAGCGCCCGATTGATGTCCTGTTCGACCAGCACGACCGTGGTGCCTTCGGCGGTGATTGCGCCGAGGCATTGATAGATGTCGCGGATGACGACCGGCGCCAGCCCCAGCGACAGCTCATCGCAGAGCAGCAGTCGCGGATTGGACATCAGGGCGCGGCCCACTGCCGCCATTTGCTGCTGGCCGCCCGACAAGGACGGCGCCGGTAGCTGGCGTAATTCATTGAGCCGCGGGAACAGCTGATAGACGCGCTTGAGATTCCAGGGTCCGGCGCGCTCGCTGTGGGTGCCGAGTAAAAGGTTCTCCTCTACCGAAAGGCTGGGAAACAGCCGCCGCCCTTCCGGCACCATGGCGATGCCGAGCCGCACGATTTCGTGCGGCGTCTTCTGCCCGATCGGCTCGCCATCGAACAGCACGGTCTCCGGCGCGGTCGCCAGCACCCCGGCAATCGCACGCAACAGCGTGGTCTTGCCGGCGCCATTGGCGCCGATAACGGCCACGGTCTCGCCTTGCTCGACCGTCAGGTCTATTCCGAACAGCGCCTGGAAATCGCCATAGAACGCGGAGAGGTTCTGCGTGCGCAACAGCGTCATGACACCGGTATGCCCATATAAACTTCGCGTACGCGCGGATCCGCCATCACCTCGTGCGGATCGCCCTCGGCGAGAATCTGGCCGAAATCCATCACGATCAGCCGGCTCGCTACCGAAACCAGCGCGTGAACAATGTGTTCGATCCAGACGATCGTGGCGCCTCGGGCGTGAATTTCCTTGATGGTCTTGACCAGCTCGCCGCACTCGTACTCGGTCAGTCCGCCGGCGATCTCATCGAGCAGCAACAGCTTGGGCTGCATCGCCAGCGCCCGCGCCATTTCCAGCCGTTTGCGTTGTAGGAGCGTGAGCGTACGCGCCGGCATGTTGGCTTTGTCGTAAAGTCCGGTAACTTTGAGGACTTCGCTGCAACGCTTGTAACTCTCCCGCTCGCTGACGCCGCCGCCGAAAATGGCGCCGACCAGAAGATTCTCGAATACGCTCATATTCGCGAACGGATGCGGAATTTGATACGAGCGGCCGACGCCCAAGCGCGACCGTGCATGCGGCGGCATCGCCGTCACATCCAGCCCACCGAACTCGATACGTCCCTTGGTCGGCGCCGCATCGCCAGTGATCAAATTAAACAGGGTCGTCTTGCCGGCGCCGTTGGGTCCGATGACGGCCAATGCTTCGCCGGCGGCGACGGCCACGTTGATGTCGTCTACGGCTTTGAGCGCACCGTAATGCTTGGACACTGCCTGAAGCTGGAGAAGGGCTGCCATGAACGACTTTCATGAACAACTTTTAGCTGCGACCGCCGCAGTTTCGGTGCGGCGGTCGTTCTTTGTTTTGTGAGACTTATACTTCGCCCTTAACCGTATCAGGAATAGGAAATCGCCGAGAATGGTTTGTCGACCGGGATTTGCGGTGCGGACCCGTTGAACACGATGTTGAGATCGTACTTCCACTTCGCGCCCTTTTCCCACTGGCCGCCGACGATCGGCGTCGTGCACACATTCGGCACCGGGTTGAGCGGACCGGGACCGGCCTTCCAGGTGATCGGACCGACGATCGACTGATAATCGGTCTGGGCGATCGCGTCGCGGATCGAGGCGGCATCGAGCTTCTTGGCGCGCTTGAGCGCGTCGATCGCGACTTCCAGATTGGCGTGCTTGAAGCCGAGCGGCTGGGTCCACTGCTTGCCGCTCGCCTTCTCGTAGGCATCGCAATATTGCTGCGCCGTCTGGCCGGTCAGCCCCGACTTGAACGGATGGTGATGCGACCACCACACCTCCGTCGACATGCCGGCACCGCGGTCGCCCAGCGCCTCGACTGCGGTCGGAAACAGCAGCGCCTTGGGCGGCGTCACGATCTTCGGTTGAAAGCCCTGCTGCGCGCACTGCGTCCAGAAAATCGCGAATTGCGGCGGGTTGAAAATGCCGCAGGCGATGTCGGCTTTCATGTTCTTTCAATTGGCCGATCTGCGCCGTGAAGTCGTCGGACAGCGGCGGATAGAGGCCAAGATAGTGCACGTCAAAGCCGTGGCTTTTGATGGTCGCAGGCAACCCGTGCTCCGGGTTGCTGGCCGCGATGCCGTCGGGATCGTTGGTCAGCATCACGCCGGCAATCTTGTTGCTCGGTAGCGTCAGCCACATCTCGGCGAACATATTGGCGACCATGTCGAAGCCCCAGAAGAAGTGGTAGGTCCACTCGAAGCCCTTCTTCGGGTCGCCCTTGCGGCCGAAGAACCAGGATTGCCACGGATCGTCGGAAGTGATGCAAGGTACGCCGGCGAGTTCGCACTGATCGGCGACCGGATTGGTCGTGTCGCCCGTCGACGAGGCGATCATGATGTCGACCCGATCATTATTGATGAGCTGCGCCGCCACTTCCGACGCGCGGTTCGGGTTCGACTGGCTGTCCCTGTTGAGGATTTCGACGCGGTGCTTCTCGCCGGCGACGACGATGCCATCACCCAAAAACTTGCCGACCTCCTCGGCCACCCACTTGGAGGGTTCGCCGAATGCGGCAATCGGGCCGGTTTCCGGCGTGATCTGCCCAATCTTGATGGTTTTGGGCGCCGCGCGCGAGGACTGAAACGTCCACGGCGAGGTGATCATGCCGGCGCCGCCGGCCGCAGCAAGCTTGAGCAGCTTGCGGCGTTGCTTGTCGACCTTGTTGGCCTGCTCGGCTTTCGGTCCCCATGCGATGGTCATAAATACCTCCCTGCTCTGTTGGGGTAACTTTATTATAAACCGGGTGGGCAGCGCCCCACAGTCGCCCAATAATCGCAGACTGCCAGGCCTAAGGCTACAGACCCGCCACAAAAATCCGCTCCGATGCTGGAGTCCTGACCTGCGCGGCCGGTCAACTCGGCAACCATAGGACGTGACGGATTTCGCCGAGGCGGCGTGGCAAGGCGGCCCAGTTTTCGCCGCCGTCGACGCTGCGATAAATCTGACCGAGCGAGGCCGAGGCGAAAATCAGCTTTGCATCCGCCGGGTTAACCGCGATCGACCACATGGTGCTCTGGACTTCGCCTGGAAGCGTCAGACGCGTCCAATGCCCCCCGTTATCCTTGCTGCGATAAAGCCTGCCCCAGCTTCCCGGCGGACCGTCGCCATTGGTGAGGAGAATTGCGCCGCCAGGACTCGGCACGACGGCGCGCGTGTAACTTGACGGCGAGTCGAGCGTCTGCAGCTCCCAGCTTTCTCCGTCATCGTCGCTGATATGCAGACCGCGATCGGTGGTTGCGAAAACCCGGCGCCGGCCGTCGTTGGTCACGGCCAGTCCGTGAATATCTTCGCTGGCCAAGCCGGCCATGCTCTTGTGCCACGTGATGCCGCCGTCGATCGTCCGCCATACGCCGTCCAGTTCCACGCCGGCCCAGCCGAGCCGCGGATCGGTCGGGTCGAACAGGATCTGCGTGAAACGCGATTGCGCCTGGTTGGAGCAGATTTCGACAACGTCGGCATCCAACTGACGCCAGCTGCGGCCATGATCTTCCGAGCGATAAAGCGCCGCATATTGCGTTCCCGCGACAATGACGTCCGGATTTTTCGGCGAGAACGCGAGCGCGGTGATCTTAAAGCGCTCGTCCATCGGCGACGGCAGATGCTCAAGCTCCTTGCGTCTGCGGTCGAGCCGGTAGAGGCCGTAATTGGTGCCGAGCAGCAACAGGTTTGCATCCGACGGATCGGCGGCAAACGCCCAGATCTGGGCGCCGCTATACATGCCGGCACGGCTTCCCATGCGGACTAAGCTATCGCCGCCATCGTCGCTGTACCAAAGGCCGAGGCCATTGCTGGCGATATAGAGCTGCGGGGTCATGACACTTCCTTACGCGCGGTCGCGGCGCGGCGACTTAAGCGAAGTTCTGCAGCATGGCTTCACGCACGAATTTCGGCAGCTCGGCAAGATCGCCGCCGCCGTAATCGTCGGCGACCGCCGCCGACAACGAGACCAACGTCGCCGCCGACAATGGCATCGGCACGCCGGTGAGCGCGCCGGTCGCCACTGCCGACATCAAATCCTTGCGCAAGGTGCGGATGTCGAGCGTCATCTCGGCCGGCGCGCCCTTGAGCACGTCGATCTTGCTCTTGAGCCAGCCGCTCGCATAGGGCGCCTCCTGTAATACGTCGAGCATTTGATCGAGCGTGAGGCCTTGCTTTAAGCCGAGCGCCAACAATTCCGCCACCGCCTGGATATAGGCGCCGAGACCGAGATTGACGGCGAGCTTCATCGCGTAGCCGGCCCCGTTCGGTCCCATATGCGCGATGCGGCGCGTCATCTTTTCCAGCACGGGACGCGCGCGCTCGAGATCTTCGGCGCGGCCGCCGACCATGGCGAATAGCTTGCCGTCGCGTACCTGCGGGATGGTGCCGAGCACGGGAGATTCGATGAGCCGCGCGCCCTTGGCATCGACCAGCGGCGCCAGCTCGCGGCCGGTCATCGGCTGCAGCGTGCTCATCTCGATGAACAGCTTGCCGTTGACGTCGCCACTGAGAAAACCGTCCGGTCCGTTGAAGATGCGCCGCACGCCGTGATCCTCGGTGATGATGGAAATTACGACCTCCGAGTGGGCAGCGACCTCGCGGGGATTGGCGGCGATCCGCAATCCGCCAGCCGCCAACGCGCGGTTTGCGTCGGCGTTGTGATCCCAGCCTACGACGTCGAGGCCCTGCTGACGCAGGCGCTGCGATATCGCCGTGCCCATCCGGCCCAATCCGACAATTCCGAGATTCATGACGTACTCCCTGATCCGCACAACGCGCGGTTATGATGAGCGCCTCGCACTCTTGTCGCACTATAATTGACAGCATTTTGTGCTGGGATACTCTGTCGCCGTCAACGCCACCATCACTTTGCGCAGGCGGCGAGCATAAAAGAAAAATGGACGCGGAAAATCGCCGCGGTTGGGGAGGATGATTATGCGACATCGCTTTCTGCTTGCTCTGTTGCCGTTTGCGCTGGGGGTGCCGCTGGCTTTCGCGGTCGTGCCCAAGGCCGTTTCGGCGGCGCAATACGTGCTGAAATGGGCCGTCGTCACCCGCGGCGACATGCAGGAGAAGTTCGGCCACAAGCTCGCCGAGGTGCTGCCGCAAGCGACCAATGGCCGCGTCGAAGTGCAGGTCTTCCCAGGCGGCCAGCTCGGCAGCCCGTCGGCGATGATCGAAGGCTTGCAACTCGGCACCATCGAGGCATACGAGAATCCCGCCGACTTCTTCACCGGCGTCGATTCGCGGTTCGGCGTTTTTAGCATTCCGTTCCTGTTCAAGAGCACCGATCAGGCCAACAAGGTTCTCGCCGACCCGGAATACAACGACTTCGTGATGCATATGGCCGAGGCCAAGGGACTGGTCGGCGTCAACCTCGCGGTGGCGGCGGAGTCGCTCTATTTCGGCGTCAAGAAGCCGCTGCGGACGCTCGAGGATTTCAAGGGCATGAAGCTGCGCGTCAACGCGACGCCGGCCGAACGGGCGCGCATGGCCGCGCTCGGCGCCACCGCGGTGCCGATGGGTCTGCCGGAAATGATCACCTCGCTGCAGAATGGCGTGATCGACGGCACCATGAGCGGCATGTCCATCTTCACGAACTTCAATCTGCAGAATGTCGGCAAGGTTCTGCTTGAAACCCACGACACGCTGCTGGTCTCCTACGGCGCCATGAGCAAGCCGTGGCTCGACAAGCTGCCGCCCGACCTCAGCAAGACCATCGTCGACGAAGCGCGCAAGCTGCAGCCGTGGGCGCGGCAGACTGCGATCGACGAGGTCGCGCAATTGCGTCAAGTGTGGCTCAGCCGCGGCTGCGAAATCGTACATCTGTCGCCGGCCGATCAGGCCGAACTGGAGAAGCGGCTGAAGCCGATCGGGGCCGAGGTCACCAAGAACGATCCGGCGCTCAAGGCGTTCTACGACAAGACCGAGGCGCTGGCGGCCAAGTACCAATAAGCCTTCGATGCAAAGCGGGCTGGAGCGTTACCGCGGCCGCGGAACGCTGCGGCCAAATCCGGCCGGGGCGAATAGTGGCGACGCCGTCGCGCGCGACGGGAGGATGGTTCGTGCGCGACGGCCACGAGGGTGGTGAAATGTCGGACGCAAAGCCGCTATCGCGGCGACGCCAGATCGAAGAGTTTATTTTCGTCAGAATCCCGCACGTCTTGTCCGGCTCGCTGTTCCTGATCGCGGTCGTGCTCAACTTCGTCAACGTCATCGGCCGCTATGTGTTTGGCATGCCGGTGTTCTGGGCGGAAGAGGCGCTGACGTTCACGGTGATCTGGATCGTGTTCCTCGTTGTCGGCACCATCACCTATCGCGGCGCGCACCTGAATATGGATTTGCTCTATGCCAGGATGCCGCCCGGCTTGCAGCTCATCGTTAGAATAGCCATCGCGCTGGCGCTGATTGTTTGCGCCATCTACACGGCGATGCAGTCGTGGGCAGTGGTCAAGCTTCACTACATGACTAGCGGCGTCACCGCTGGCACTAATATTCCTCTGGTCATCCCGCACTCGGCGCTGCTGTTCGGCTTCGGCTTCATGGCGGCGGCGGCGATCGTGCGGCTGCCGTCCTACATTTCCGGCAAGTTCGATTGAGCGGGGCGGGGCGATGTATTGGGTGATGGCGATCCTGCCGTTCGTGCTGCTGCTGCTCGGCTTTCCGATCTTTCTGCTGCTTTTGATCACCTCGCTCGTCGTCTTGATCGGCTTCTACGATATTCCGATGACCGTGGTGGCGCAGGACATCTTCAACAGCCTCAACAAATATGCGCTGCTCGCGGTGCCGTTCTTCGTTTTCGCCGGCAATGTGATGTCGCGCGGCGGCATCTCGGTGCGCTTGCTGCGTTTCGTCGGATCGCTGATCGGCGGCTTCCGCGCCAATGTTCCGTTCACCTCGCTCGGTTTTGCTGCGTTGTTCGGCGCGACCTCAGGCGTGACCACCGCGGCGACCGCCGCGATCGGCACGCTGACCTATCCGAAAATGCGCGAGGCGGGTTATAGCGAGAGCTTCGCCTCGGCGCTGATTACCTCCGAGGGCGCACTCGACAATCTTATCCCGCCGTCGATCGCGATGATCATTTACGGCATCGCCTCGGATACGTCGATCGTTCAGCTTTGGACCGCCGGCATCGGCCCGTGTATTCTGTTGGCGAGCTTCTTCGGCGGCTATATCTATTATCATTCGGTCAAAGTCGGCATCGTTGACACCGGCCGATTTTCGCTCAAGGAACTGTTCCTAGCGACGCGCGACGGCATCTGGTCGCTCGGCGCCATCGTCGTGATCATCGGTGGCATTTATTCCGGCGTGTTCTCGCCGACCGAAGCGGCCGGCGTCGCCAGCGTTTATGCCATCGTCATCAGTTATTTCGTCTATCGCGAAGTGACGCTCGCCGATCTGTTCGAGATCGCGGCGCGCTCGATGTACCTGACCGGGCTCATTTTCATCATCGTGGCGATCGCCGGCCTCTATTCGTGGCTGCTCACGATCAGCGGCATCGCGCAAGCCATCGTCACCGTGATCACCAGCCTGCACTCGGAGCGCTGGGTGGTGCTCTTGGTGATCAATCTGTTTCTGTTGTTCATCGGCTGCTTCCTCGATCCGGCCTCCGGCCTGATCATGCTGACGCCGCTATTGGCGCCGGTCGCCGCGTCGCTTGGCGTCGATCCGATTCATTTCGGCGTCATCGTCGTCATGAATCTGACGATCGGCACCTTCCATCCGCCGTTCGGCTTGAACATTTTCGTCATTCAGGCGCTGTTCAAGACGCCGTCGGAGACGCTCTACCGCGGCTTGATCCCGTTCGTGATCCTGGCGGTGATCGCGCTGCAGATCGTCACCTATGTGCCGGCGATCTCGCTGACCATCGAGCACCTGTTGTTTCGGTAACGGCGGAATAAGCGTTACTGGGCCTCGATCATTCCGGCGACGTTCTTGAGCGCCGCGCGCAGATTATCGAACATGGCGATGCCTTCGGCTGCGGTTTTTCGCTTGACGGCATGGCCGCGGGCGCCGGGCAGTCGCGGCGGCTCGGCGCCGGCCATTGGCTTTGATTTGCCCACCATGTCGGCGATATGCGCCATGCGCGCGTCGTAGGCTTTAGTGCCGGCAAAGCCTTGCGGATTGAGCGCCAGGAAGAAATGGCAGATGTTGCTCGGCCGCTTGACCACGTTCTCGTAAGTGACCTGAAAGCCCGGCTCGCCGTCGGACAGCGCGCTGCATAACACTTCAACCATCAGCGACAACGCGTAGCCCTTCGGCCCGCCGATCGGCAACACCGAGCCCTTCACGGCTTCGGCCGGGTCGGTCGTCGGCCGGCCCTGCGGATCGAGCGCCCAGCCTTCCGGGATGCTTTTTTGCCCGGCCGCCAGCATGTGGCGGATGCGCGAGCGCGCCACCATGGCAGTCGCCATGTCGGCGATGATCGGTTCGGCATTTTGCAGTGGAAAGCCGACACCGATGGGATTGGTACCGAACAGGCCTTGAGTGCCGCCAGTCGGCGCGATCGCCGGGCTGGCATTGGTAAAAGCCAATCCGATCAGGCCCTGCGCCGCGGCGTGGTCGACGTAATAGCCGGCGGCGCCAAAATGGCTTGAGTTGCGCACCGCCACCGCGCCGAGCCCGTTCGTCTTGGCGATCTCGATCGCCAGATCCATCGCGCGCCGGCTCACGACAAGGCCCAAGGCGTGATCGGCGTCCATCACGGCGGAGCAGGGCAGCGCTTGCGTCGTCGCGATAGCCGGATTGCTCTTGATGGTGCCGTCAAGCAGCCCGCGCGTATAGAGCGGCAAATGCACAACGCCGTGCGAGTCCGAGCCGTGGGTCTGCGCCCACAACGCGACTTCGGCGCCGATTTCGGCGTCGCTCTGCGGCACCCCGCAATGGGTGAAGACATCGACGACCAAATCCGCAAGGGCGGCCGGTGTCAACTGATCGGTTGCGGCCACCTGCCGAAGTTTTGCCGCGAGTGCGCTTGCGTCCTGCATGGATTTGCTCATCACTTCGGCGCCGCGCCAGGGAAAAAAGCCTCGGCGTTGCGATGGAAAATCTTCTCGTAAACCTCCTCGGCATAGCCGAGCGCACGCCAGTCGTCGACCAGCCGCTCGTGCGTGAGCGTCGGCCAATCCCAGCCGAACAAAATGCGGTCTTGCAGCCGGCCGCCGATTTCCTTCTTCAAAGCCGGCGTAAAATATTTCGGCGACCAGCCGTGCAGTTCGTAGCGGACATTGGATTTGTGCAGCAGGATCGCGATCATGTCGTCCTGCCACGGCCAAGCCGGCCGGCCAGCGAGGATTTTCAGCTCCGGAAAGCGCGCCGCCACGATATCAACGTGGCGCGGGTGGCCGTCCTCAAGGACGACGCCCATGCCGCCGGGCATGCCCTGGCCGATGCCGGTGAGGCCGGTCATCAGCAGCACCGGCACGTCGGCCTCGATCGACAGCTTGTAGAACGGGTCCCAGACCGGATCGCTGGGCGGAAATCGCAAACTATTCTGGCTCTGGCAGAAGCCGAGGAATCCGCAATCGGTCGCCGCAAGCCGCGCGTATTCCTTGAGCCAGAAATCCTTCATGGTCGGGTTGGCGGCGAGCCAGTTGCCATAGACGATGTCGCGATTGTCGCGGGCGAATCCGGTCGCGTAGTCGTTGGAGGCACGGATTTCGTCCTCGTCCGTCATCCGCCAGGTGCGGTAGATATCGAGGATGCTGCGCACGTTGCGCTGCCGGAAGCCGTCGGCCATTTCGGCCTCGGTCTGAAACGTGCGCTTGCGTTTGAAAATGCGCTCGGCATTGGCCAGTTCCTCGGCGGTGCGATGGTGCAGGCCGGCGCGGGTCGAGAAATGCGAATGGCAATCGAAATAGCGCACGGCGCTCACTTCTTGTCGTAGCGCTGATCGAGAATCCGCTTCGGTTTGCCTTCGCGGCCGCGGTTCGACCATTCCATCAACGCGTCCTCGGGGACAAGCTCGACATTGAGCTTCAGCCCGAGGTCGGAATGCAGCCGCTTCTCGATGTGCTCTTTGAGGCCGTCCCAGCCCGGTGCATCGTCGCGCACCTCGACCTTCACCGTCATCTCGTCGCGGATTACGCCGTCGCGCACATTGCGCTCGGCGATGCACAGCCATTCGCCGGTGGTGCGGTTGTCGCTCTTGATCGCCGGCAGGCAGGCCTGCGGCCAGATGCTCACCCCGCGGACGCGCACCATGGTATCGCTGCGGCCGAGCATCTTCTGCATCCGCCGGAAGCAACTGCCGCATTCGCAACGGTCGGTGGCGACGATACGGGTAAGGTCGCGCAGATTGAAGCGGATCATCGGCTGCTGGCGGCGGTGCAGGATCGTGCACACCATGTTGCCGATCTCGCCGTCGGCGACTGGTTTGTTGTCCTCGATGCCGACGATTTCGAAGAAGGTGGAATCCTCGTGGAAGTGCAGGCCGTTCTGGTGCTGGCACTCGAAGGCGCCCATGCCCATCTCGTGGGTGCCGTACATGTCGTAAACCTTGCAACCCCATAAGTCTTCGAGCTGGTTGCGGAAAGTGTTCTCGGTATCGGGCCCAAGCCCGCAGCCGAGGAATTTGGTTTTCAGATCGCGCACGTCGAATTTGAGCTCGTCGCGCGCCACTTTGGCGAGCTGGGTGGCGTATTCGGGCCGCACATACCAGACATTGGTGCCCCATTCCTGCGCGATCTCGATCTGCCGCCGCGACGCCGTCACGGCGCCGGTCCCGGTGGTGAGCGGCAGCGCGCCGAGATAATCGTGGCAGGCTTTGTAACAGCACCAGCCGGCATTGCCGAGCGAACAAGTGTGCGGAATTTGCACGCGATCGCCCGGCCGCACGCCGCAAATATACAACACGCGCGCATGGGTCAGCCCGTTGAGCTCCCATTCCTGCGTCGCATAAAGCGTCGGCCGCGGCTTGCCGGTGGTGCCGCCGCTCGTTTGCAGTTTCAGCGGCTGCGTTTTGAGTATTTCATCGACACTGCCGTTGATCAGGCCGAACGGCGGGTTCTCTTCCTGGTCTTTCTTGATGTCGGCGGAATCGAAGGTCGGCAGCTTGACGATATCGTCGATGCTTTTGATGTCGCCCGGCTCGAGGCCGGCGGCTTTCCAGCGCCGCTTGTAAAAGTCGTTCCGCCAACCGGTTTTCATCAGATCGAGGAATTGCTCGTTCTGAAACTTTCGGGTTTCGTCCGCCGACCATTTCCACCGGGTCTTGGCGAATACGTCCGGCACCGGATAGCGCTCGTACAGCGCGTCCCAGTCGATCGAGCGGTGATAGATCGGCAGCGTCGTCTCGGTGACGCTGCGCTCCATGACGGACATCTTTGTCTCCATATTCATTCCGTGCAGCGGCGCGGCGGGCCGCCGCGCGGCGCAAGACGCCGGCCGGGCGCGGGTGCTCAGGTTTTGTAATCGGGCGCGTCGCGGTCAAGCTTGCGCAACAACGCCCGCCAGGTCATTTGGTTGAAAGGTTGATTGCCGTCGGTGATGATCTTGGCTTGGCCGATCGTGGCGTCGAGCACCGCTTGCGGCGGCACATAAGGCTTCACCGCGCCGGCCGACGAGCGGACTTGCGTCTCGCAGGCGCGGATAACGAGGAACGCCAGCATATAGGCTTCGTGCACCGTGTGGCCCCACAGCACGAAGCCGTGGCCGCGCTGCAGGACGATCTGCTTATCGCCGAAATTTCGCGCCAGCCGCTGGCCTTCCTCGGCCGTCGACAGCAGGCCCTCGTAATTATGGTAGCCGATAGGCCCGAGCCACATGGCGTACTGGTTGCCGGGAATGAGTTCGTGCTCCTGCATCGCCACGGCGGTCGCATATTTGGTGTGCAGGTGCATGACGCATTGCGCCTGCGGAAAGGCGTCATAGATGCCCTTGTGAAACGGAAAAGCGAATTTGTGCGGCAGCTCGTCGCTCGGCTCGACATGATTGCAGTTCTCGTCGAGCTTATGCAGGTTCGAGGCGGTGACCTCCTCGAACAAGATCGCCGCAGGGTGCATCAGAAAGTGGTTCGGGTGATTGGGGACCCGGGCCGACAAATGGGCGAACAGCAATTCGTCCCAGTCCTGCATCGCGGCAAGGCGGAAAGCGGCGGCGAGATCGACGCGGACCTTCCATTCGGCGGGATCCATGCCCGGCTTGAGCGCCCGGGCGGTGCTGGTTGCGGCGTTCACGGCATCTCTCCCTCAATCCGCGCCGTTCTGCGGCGCATCTGTGTTGGCACAAAGTATGTCCGCGCGACGCTGCATTGTCCATTGCCGCCGGCGGACCGCGCCGGACGCAATGCAGCTTGTCCCATAGAGCAATGGGCCATCGCCCCGAGCGGCTGAAATGGTCTTCGCCTGGTTTTCCGGCCATGCTAAAAATCGGTCGATGACAGAGACGACAGTGCTCGATCGTCCGTCGCGCCGTGCCCCGCCGCGGGTTGATGAAAGCAAGCTTTCACAACCGTTGCAGGATTTATTCGCGACCTGGCGGCAAGCGCTAAAGCACGAGTTCAAGGGCCTCACCGCGACCGGCGCGGTCGAGCCAAATCTATTTCCGCTGTGCGCGACCGGCGCCTCGACACGACCGTTGATCGCCGCCATCAGCGAGTTTCTGGCCTCGCTCGATGGCAAACAGCGCGCGGCTGTGAGTTTTCCCGTGCGCAGCGAGGTGTGGCGGCATTGGAGCAATATCCACCGCAACGTGATGCGGCACGGCCTGTGTTTTGCCGAGCTGAGCGATCGCCAGCTGGAGCTTGCCTACGATATCATGCGCGTGGGATTAGGCGTGCGGGCTTACGAGACCGCGCGCAACGCCATGCGGCTCAATGAGCATCTGGCCGAGCTTACCGGACTGCCCGACGAGTTCGGCGAATTCTTCTACTGGATCAGCATTTTCGGGGCGCCGTCTTCGGATGCCCCTTGGGGTTTCCAGATCGACGGTCATCACTGCAACATCAATTGCTTCGTGCTCGGGGACCAGGTGGTGTTGACGCCGATGCTGCTCGGCTCCGAGCCGGTTTTGGCGGAATCCGGAAAATATAAAGGCACCACGGTGCTGCGCGAGGAGGAGGCGCAGGGCTGGGCTCTTATGAATGCATTGACGCCCGAGCAACGCGCCAAGGCGACCATCGGCTATGACCTGCCGTTCGACGGCTATGCGTCGGGGTTCAAGGATAATGTCGTCATTTCATACGACGGCTTGCATACCGCCGACATGTCGCCGGCGCAGCAGGCTTCGCTCGTCGATCTGATCAAGCTCTACGCCGACCGGCTGCCGCCGGCGCATGCGCGACTGCGCCTCGACGAGGTCAGAGAGCATCTCGGCGAAACTGTCTTCGCCTGGATCGGGCAATTCGATCCGGTCGCGCCGTTCTATTATCGGATCTACAGCCCGGTGATCTTTATCGAGTTCTATCACCAGCCCGGCGTGGCGCTGCCGAACACCGGCTATAACCGCCGCCACGCCCACGCGCTGGTGCGCACGCCGAACGGCAACGACTACGGCCGCGCGCTGCTGCGGCAGTCCGAAGCGAATTAATTTTTTTTGCCGGCCGGATTGCCGCCCAAGACTTCCGCGATCCAATCGCAAATGAATTCGCGCGTCGGCGCCACGTTGTCGACGCCGCAATGCTCGGCGCCACCGTCGACGAGCGTCTGCACGTGCAGCTCCGCCCGCGGGCTGGAGGTGCAGTCGGCGATAAGCTGCTTGGCTTGGCTGAGCGGGATTTGCCGATCATTCTCGCCGTGGACGCACAGGATCGGGCATTTGATCTGGTGCAGGATGCCCCGGAGCGACAGTTTCTCCGAAACCGCAACCACCTCTTCGACCGAGGATTTGCCGAACACCCAGCCGACATGGTCCCAGTAATGCGGCACCGGCAGCCGCTGATCTTTCAACTCATAGCGGCGCCGTTGCGTCTCGCCCCAGTCGTAATTGGCACCCCAGGCGACGGCGCATTTGAAGCGCGGCTCGAACGCAGCGGCGCGCGGCGCGTGATAGCCGCCGAGCGACAGCGCCATGATGCCGATCCGGTTGCGGTCGATGCCGGGCGTCGACTGCAGAAAATCGACCGCGGCCTTGGCCGGGATTTCGGCCTCGGGACCGTTGTGCAGCCCGCGCATGCGCAGCGACTCGCCGACGCCGGGGTTGTCGACGACGAGCGTGGCAATGCCGCGCTCCGCCAGCGCGCCGGGCACGCCGACCAGATAGATGATCTCCTTGGTGACGTCGAGGCCGTCGAAATGAATCATGCACGGGGTGTCGCCGCCGGCGTTCTGCGACGTGACCAGAAGCGCGGGCAGCGACGTGTTCAGATAGGGCACGTCGACGCGCCGGCAGTTCTGCCGCGTCAGCGTCAGGAACTTTGCAAAGCAATCGAGCGCCTCGCGGTAGGCTTCCTTACGCGGCGCGAAATCCGGTCGCTGCATCCGCTCCGCCTGAATGAGCGCAATAAAAGCGCGGCGATATTTGGCGCCGGCACTCAGTAGCCGACCGCGCGCCTCATCCGCACTCGCTTGCCGTTTGAGCTTGGCGCCAAGCGCGGTCCAATTCTCGAAGAATTTTTCCGCCGCGGCGTCGTCGCGCTGCTTCGCCAAGGGCCGCAGCGCCCGCGAGGCGTCGTCGATGTCGCCGATGCTGCCGCCCATGCCAAGCGCGAGATTGACCGCCATGTTCCAGGTGTAGTTGTCTTCAAAATACTCGAACATTGTCATTCATGGCGCGCCGGCCGGCGGGCCATTCCCCGGTTGTGGACTAAGCCGCCATAACACGATCCAGGTCCCGCAGCATCGACAAAAGCGCATCGCGCGACTGCAGGACCGTTAAGCTCGATCGCCACAAGCGCTCGGCGGCGTCCTCGTCGAGGCAGGACGCGACACAGCGTTTGAATTTTTTCCGCACGTCGGCTTCGGTGAACGGCCGCGCCGGATCGCCCGGAACGTCGTGCACGTCGTGCTCGTGCCGGCCCGATGCTGTCATGACGACGAGGCGCGCCGGCCAGGCGCTCGGGTAATCGGCAAGAAGGGCCTCATCGGCGGTGACACGCACGCGCGCCATGAAGGCCTGCACCTGCGGCAACGACTGCCCCGCAGCCTGATCGAGATCGAGCATCTCATCGGGACGCAAGGCGGCAAGCGCCAATTGATACGGCAGGCTGGTGAGAAAGGACGCCCGGTTGCCGGGATTGACGCCGTGGTCGATCATTTTCAGATGCGGCGGCAGCACATAAGCCGTGATTTCGGAAATCTCGGCAGCGCCGACCCCACCATCGAGGATTTCGCGCAGCGCCTGCGTCGCCGCCATGGTTTGGCGCGCGGCGCACCATGGCTTGAAGGAAACGCGCGCAAGCGCGGCCGCGCCGTTCGCCGCGCTCATCGCGCCGAGATCGGGCTCGATGCCGTAAACGTCCGGGAACAGCCGCGATCGCAACACGTCGGTATCGGCGGTAAATCCGGCTCGTGCTGCTTGCGCGGCCGTCAATCCGCTACGCGCGGCATAGCCGATCAAAAACCAGCGCGCCGTGGTTGCGGCGTGATGCTGGCCGACTGCGGGTGACGCCAAGTTCAGCGCCAAGGCCAGCGCCTGCGCGGTTTGCCGTTCATCGAGGTGCAACAGCCGCGCCGCCGCCGCCGCCGTGGCAAAGCCGGCGGAAAAATAAGTCGGCCAGATGCCGCGGTAGAGGATGTTCGGGCCTTTCACCGCCAAGCCAAAACGGATCATCGCCTCATAGCCGGCGAGCATGGCGGGCGCGACGTCGTCGATCTCCGCGTCGGGCAACGCTGCCGCCAATGTCATTGCGGCGGGAATTACGATCGATCCAGGGGTGGTCATCGACGCCAAGTGAATGTCGTCGATCTCGCTCAGGCGGGTCAGCGCGCAATGGGCGGCAAGATCGTCGTCCAATTCGTTGCCGTTGCTGCCCGAACGCTGCCGGTTGCGATAGGAAATCAGCAACTTGCCTTCGGACGTTTGCGCAGCCGCGATCCAGGCGCCAATCGTGTCGGCGACGTGCAGGCGCAGTGTGTCCAGCGTTGCGGCGGCAAGGTCATCGGTTCGCAACCACACGATCAGCGCGGCAAGTTCATCGATTCCGTTCATGACGGCTTATCGCAAGGCGTTGCTCGAATGTCATGGTCACTCAGAATTCCTCGGAGCCGCCGGCATCGCCGAGATCGGTGTCGGCGAAAAGCTCTTCGAGCGGCGCGAGCCTGCCGATCAGGCCCTGCCGCTGGCAGTAGCGTTGCACTGTTTGCAAGTTCTTGCGGTTGGCCGGCGTCAGTCCGTAGGACCACGGGTCCTTGCCGAGCGTGGCCTCCTGCTCCTCGACGGCAGTGCGCACGAAGGCAAGCGGCACCATGCGCGGATTAGCGAGCCGCCGGTAGGCCAGCTGCTTGGCCTGCTCGAAGGCCTTGACCAGATTGGTCGCCACCCACGGATATTTTTCGGCGATCTCCCGCTTGATGGTGGTGACATGCATGATGGGAAAGATGCCGGTGTCCTTGAAATAGGCGAGCTCGACTTCCTTGTAGTTCGGAAACAAGCGCGCAATGCGTCGGTCGCCTTCGACGAAAGGCCGCGGCAGGGTCGGCGAGATCATCGCCGGAATATCGCCGTCCGCCAGCATGTCGCTTAACGGCTTGTCCGATGTCTTCATTTCGACGCGCAAGCCGGGCGGCGGCTTAAACGCGACGTCCTCGGTGCGCTCAACGAGCCAGGTGATCGAGCGGTGATCGAGGCCGTAATGCTCTTCGAGAATGCCGCGGATCCAGATACTGGCGGCCGGCTGGAAATTAGTGCCGCCGACCACTTTGCCGTTGAGATCTTTCGGCGTCTTGATGCCGGCCGCGGCGTTGACGAAGACGAAGCCGTGGCGGAAACGGCGATGCAGGAATACCGGAATGGCGGTGAGCGGCTCGCTTTGGTCGCGGATCATGAAATAGGCGCCGACATTTTCCTCGCAGACGTCGAACTCGTGCTTGCGGCCCATGCGCCAATGCCGTTCGCGCGGCCCCATCTCGGAGAGAAAGATCAGTTCGAGGCCGTCGGCCTCCACCGCTCCGTTCTTGAGCGGGCGCACGATGTCATAGTCGCCGCACGCCACCGTCAATTTGAGCTTGCTCATTTCGTCTCCCGCTCGCGCATCTCAATCGCGCCAACGCGCGTAGTGCAGCTCGGCGCGGCGCACGATCTCGTTAAGCCCGATCGCGATCGCCGCCAGCATCGAGACCAGGCCGATCAGCTTCGTCGGGTCGAAATTCTGGGTGAAGACGCTGGTGAAATAACCGATGCCTGCGGTGGAGACGTAGAGCTCAGCCAACAGCACGCCGAGCAAGACGCCGCTCATGCCAAGCCGCATGCCGGTGAAGAAACTCGGAATCACGTGCGGGAAGATCACATGCCGGAGCAGCTGCCAGCGGTTCGCGCCCATGGAGCGGGCGCTGACAAAAAGCACAGGCTCGATCTTCTGCACGCCCGCGGCCACCGCGATCATGATCGGGAACATGCCATGGCTGACGCCGAAAGCAATCTTCGAGGCGACGCCGATACCGAAGACGAGGACGAAGAGCGGCAATATGGTGATCTGCGGAATGCCGTAGAGCAACAGCACGATCGGCATGAAGCTTTGATGGGCAAAACGGTTGAGACCGACGGCGAGGCCGACGGCGGCGCCGACGATCACCGACAGCACGAAGGCAATGGCGATCTCATATAATGTCAGCCAGAGCGCCGACGGCACTCCGGGTGTGGCGAACAAGTCGCCGAGCGACGTCAGCACGACCGAAGGCGGGCTGATGAAATCGCGGTCGAGAAAGAAACGCGCCGAAATCTCCCAGATGACGAGCAGCACGATTACGACGCCGAGCCGGGCAATGCCGGGACGCCGCGCCAAGCGCCGCAGCGCTGGCGGCGCTGCGGTCAGGCGCGTCGCATCGGTCCGCATCACCGCCATCGCGCCCGTCCTTCCAATTTCGACACGACCGCATTGAGGAAGACCACGATGGCGATGACGAAGACGATGTAGGCGAACATCCGCGCCGTATCCATGTTTTCGGCGAGGTCGACGATGCGATGGCCAAGGCCGGCGAACGAGGCGATGGTCTCGCTGCCGATCACCGACAAGAGCGCGACCGTGAAGCCCATGCGCAGTCCGGCGAGAATGACTGGCAGGGCGGCCGGCAACAGCACATGACGGAACATTTGCAGGTCGCTTGCCCCCATCGAGCGAGCCGCGGTGACCAGCGTGCGGTCGACATAGCCGAATCCCGTAATGGTGCTGAGCACGATCGGAAAGAAGCTGATGGTGGCGCCGAGCGCGATCTTGGAGTTGGGACCGAGCCCGAGCATCAAGACGTAAAGCGGCAGGAACAGGATGATCGGGATGGCGTAGATCGCGGCCAGCAGCGGCTCAAAGACTCTGATCAAATATCGGGAGCGGCTGATCAGATAGCCGAGCGAGACGCCAAGCGAGATCGCTATGGCGAAGGCAACGACGAGCTCGCCGAGCGTCACCTTAAGGTCCGGGATGAACGCTCCAGTGGAAACGACAGTGATCAGCTGGTGCCAGACGTTGACCGGGTTGGGCAGCAAAATACGGCTGACGCCCCACACCGTCGTGGCCAGCGACCAGAGCAGCAGCACCACGGCCAGGAATGCAATTTGCACCAGCCGGCTCCATAGCCGGCTTCGCGTGGTCTTTCGTTCGCCCGCCTTCATGCCCGGTCTCCATCGACCGCGGCGGGAGCGACCTGGTCGTAACGCCGGCGCGATTGTGCGGTCTCCGACATCGCTTTGCGGATTTCATCGTGCAATAAGCCGTAAAGCTGATCGCGCAGCGCGTGAAACTTGGGCGCGGTCATAAACGACGGTTTGCGCGGGTGCGGTTCGTCGACGGCGATAATTTGCTTGATCGTTCCGGGCCGCGCCGAGAATACGGCCACCCGGTCGGCCAAGAACACCGCTTCGCCAAGACTGTGCGTGACGAAAACGATGGTCTTCTTCGAGCGCGACAGCAGCACGGAAAGATCCTCGCCCAGCACCATCCGCGTCTGCTCGTCGAGCGCGCCGAACGGCTCATCCATCAACAGAATATCGGTTTCCAGGCTGAGCGCGCGGGCCAGCGCGGCGCGCTGGCGCATGCCGCCGGACAGCTGAGCCGGATAATGCTCGGCGAAATCGAGCAGGCCCACCGCCTCCAGCGCGCGGCGAGCGCGCTCGCGCCGTTCGGCCTTGGCGACGCCTTGGAACGTCATGCCGAGCACGATGTTTTCGTAAACCGTATTCCAGGGAAACAACGCGCTTTCCTGGAACACGAAGGCGAGATCGTGCGGCATCGGGCCGCGCACCGGCTTGCCGGAAACCGTGACCGTGCCGATCGTCGGCGCGATCAAGCCGCCCATGATGCTCAGCAATGTCGACTTGCCGCATCCCGACGGCCCGATCAGGCACTGCAATTCGCCCTGCGCGACGTCGAGCGACGTATCGAGCAGCGCCTGAACATGGCGCGCCTCACCCGCTTCGCCGAACCGATGCGAGACGCCGTGAACGCGAATGGCGGATTGCGCGGATGTCATGCGGTCTCGGCGAAATGCGCGGCCGGATCCACCGGAAGCCGAAAGCGGCCGCTACGGACTACTGTGAGAGGAACTTCTCCGTGTAGAGCGTCTTGAGATCGGGCGGCTCCTTCAGCATTCCCAATTGGATCCAAGACCGCGACAGCACGTTCAAGGCCTTCTGCGAGAATTTGCCGTCGGCGGAGAACATCGGCATGACCTCGTCATAGGTCCGGCTGGACACATCCTCGTCCTTCTGCATGACGGCGCCAGCGATCTTCACTGTTTCCGCCTTATGCGCCCGCATGTATGCGATGGTCTCGAACCAGCCCTTGAGGAAATTGCGCAAATCGTCGGGCTTGCTGGCGATGTCTTTGTCGGTCGCATAGATGACGTGGATCATGAAATCCTTCATCTGCGTGAAGCGCACCAGGATGCGGCCTTCGCCTTTCTTCTCCAGATTGAACGCATTGCCAATGTCCATGATGATGCCGTCGATATCGCCGCGCTTGAGCGCCGCGATCTGGCCCGGCATCGCGCCCATCGGCTCGATGTCGATGCCCTTCGGACCCCAGCCCTGGCTGCGCGAGGTTTCGCTGACCAGAAAATAAGTCAGTGAGCCGGGGGTGGAGACGCTGACTTTCTTGCCCTGGAGATCGGCGACGGTCTTTGGACCGTCGGGACGGACCACGATCGCCAGCAACAGCGGTGGACCGGCCATGGCGGCGATCGCCTTCACCGGCGCGCCCTTGACGATGAAGGCCATCGCGGGGCCGGAACCGAGCCCGATATCGATGCTGTCGGAGGCCATGCCCTGCTGCAGCTTGGCGTCACCGGCGAACGCGGTCTCCTGGATGTCGAGCCCGTGTTTCTTGAAAATGCCGGTCTGCATGCCGATGTCGAGCGGCGTAAACGAGAAGGCTTCCGGCACCGCCTTGCCGACGCGCAGCGTGTCGTCGGCATCGGCGTGACTGGAAAGTCCGATCATGCCGGCGGCGACGATGACCGCCGCCGCAAGGCAATGCAGCGGCTTGAATGTCCTGTACGGATTGCACATGGTTCTGGGCTCCCCTCCGGTCACTTTATCTTCATCTTCTTCTGCTCGGGCAGACGCATTACGAGGCTTGCGCTGCACTTGAGCGTCCATTCTAGCGGCTGGCGCTGGCGGTGCGACCGGCTTTTCGCCGCATTTCGTCACGTAACGCTTCGGTTGCGGCGGCATTGAGCTTGAAATCGTCGTCCATCACCACGCCGTAGAGTTCGCCTGCGGCTTGGCGCGAGATGAATTCCTCGCGCACGTCGTCAATGACCGCCGCGGGTTCGCGGTCGTAAGGGTCGCCCCAGCCGCCGCCGCCCCCCGTGCGCACGATCGCGGCGGCGCCAATGGACACCGGTATTCGGGCGCCGGCCAGCGGATGGAAATCGGTCTCATCGGATCGCCGCAACAAATAGCCGCCGCTCTCGCCCGGCGTGCCGCCGCGCAGTCCCCACGGCGGACATTGCTGGCGCCTCGTCTGCTCGAAATTCCACAGGCCCTCGACGAGGTTGCGAACCCGCATGTCGATGCCGAGGCCGCCGCGGTATTTTCCGGCGCCGCAGGAGTTTGGGCGCAGCGCACGGCTTTCCACCAGCACCGGACATTTCAGCTCGATGCCCTCGATGGAGCCGTTGCGGACATCGCCTTGGCACACCGACACCGTGCCGGATTCGCCATCTTCGTAAGGCCGGCCGCCCCAGCCGCCGCCCTCGATACTTTGCACCACAAAGCGCCTTCCGGTTTTCGGATGCAGTCCGAAGAACACCACCGCGCCGCCCAAGAGGCCGTGGTGACCGGCCGGCACGCGATCGGGCATCGCCGGCGCCAGCGCCGCCACGATGCAGTCGACCACCGTCGGTACGATCGCGCTCCAGCCCGCCATCGGGGCGGGGAAGCGCGCCATCATAATGTTGCCTTCCGGGATAATGACTTCGAGCGCGCGGAACGATCCCTCGTTGACCGGATCGACCGGTCCGGTCAACGCTTTGTAGGCGACGCGGGCGCCCGCGAGCGTACGGGAGTTGATGGCGGCCTTGCGTTCGGGGGAGCAGCCGGACAGGTCGATGGTCATCGACGAGCCCTTGACCGTGACCTTGGCGTGGATCGGCACCGGCTCGCCCTTGCGCACGCCGTCGTCGTCAATCGAGGCCGAGGCTTCGTAGACGCCGTCGGGGAGCTGCGCCACGACGTTGCGGCACTTGCGCTCGGTCTCGTCGAAAATGCGCACGATCGCCGCCAGAATCGTGGCGCGGCCGTATTTGTCGAATAGTTCGTCCATCCGGCGCGCCGCGAGGCGGCAGGCCGCCATCTGCGATTTCATGTCGCCGAGCGAAGATTCCGGAAAGCGAATGTTGTCCTTGATCACGCGATAGAGCGTCTCGTCGAGCACGCCCCTGCGATAGATTTTGAGCTGATCGAATTGCATACCTTCGAGCCACGGATCGGCGACCTGGGGACCGGCGCCGAAGCCGGTCGAAGTGCCGCCGACATCGATCCAATGCGCGCGCACCATGGCGAACATCAAAAGCTCGCCGCGGTAGAAATACGGCATGTAAATGACGATGTTATTGAGATGCTGGCCGGCAACCGCCTGATGATTGGTGATGATCGCGTCGCCCGGCGCAAAGCCCTTGGCGCCGTAGCGTTTCATGCCGTCGGTGATGATGACGCCAAGGTCTGCGACGAAGTGCGAAACGCCGCCGACATTTTGCGAGATGAGCTGGCCTTTGGGATCGACCAGCGCGGTGCAGAAGTCGCGCACCTCGTAGATCATCATATTGTAGGAGGTGCGTTGCAAGTCGGCGGCCATTTCGTTGGCGATCGCCGGCAGCGCATTGCGGATCACTTCCAGCGTCACCGGATCGAGCGACACGCCGCCGCGCGTCGCGTGCGAGCGCCGCGACGGCTTTGCCGACTTTACCTTATTGATAGGTGTTTTCCGGCTCATCGTCCGCGCCCCACCGCAATGATCAATTCGCCCGACGGCGCCACTCGGCAAGCGTCGCCCGCATAGAGCAGCGTCGTCGTGCCATGCTCTTCGATCAGCGCCGGGCCCTTGATGCGGGCGCCGGCTGCGAGCGCATCGCGGGCAAAGACCGGACAGGCGACCGGCTTGCCGCCATTGCCAAGATAGACCGGGCGACGCCGCGCCGGCGTCCGCTTGCCGCCGCGTTTGCGCGGGAATTTCAGCTTCGGCCGCTTGCCGATGACGGCGAGCCGGATGTTGACCATCTCCACCGGCTCTTCCGGCGAGTGGTGGGCGTAGCGTTGCTCGTAAAGGCGATCGAACGCAACGCGGATGCCGCGGCGATCGCCCTTCTTCAATTGCGCCAGCGCGACCGGCACCGGTAAGGTGAATTCCTGTCCGGTATAGCGAAGATCGAGATGGATTTGCCGCATTGCGCCGCGAGCGTGACGCAATCCGGCTTCCGCCTCCGCCACCATCTCGTCGTGCACCTGCAACAGATCGCCGAAATCGATCGCGGCCAAATCGGCGTAATAGGTACGGATGAAATCGTGGCGCTCGTCGGCGAGCAGCATGCCGAGCGCCGAGAAGTGCGAGGGGAATAGCGGCACGATCACCGTCGGGATGTGCAGTTCGCGCGCGATGTCGAGGACGTGAAGCGGACCGGCGCCGCCGGAAGCGACCAACACGAAATCGCGCGGATCGTAGCCTTTCTCCACCGACACTTCACGCACCGCGAGCGACATTTTATTGACCGCGATTTCGAGAATGGCCTGCGCCGCTTGCGTCACTGACATGGCGAGCGGCGTGGCGATCTTTTCTTCGATGCCCCGCATAGCGCCGTCGGCGTCGAGCACCATGGTGCCGCCGAGAAAATTGTGCGGGTCGAGCCGGCCGAGCACGACATTGGCGTCGGTGATGGTCGGTTCGGTGCCGCCGCCGCGATAGCAGATGGGACCCGGATCGGCGCCGGCGCTGTGCGGGCCGACTTTGAGCGCGCCGATCTCGTCGCGCCAGGCGATCGAGCCGCCGCCGGCGCCGATTTCGACGACGTCGATCATCGGCACCATGACCGGATGGCCGCTGGCATAGCCGCCGACGTAATAACCCGGCGCCATGGTCGGCTCGCCGTCCCGGATGAGGCTGGTTTTGGCCGTGGTGCCGCCCATGTCGAAGGAGATGACGTTGCCGTAGCCGAGCTTTTCGCCGACCCGCGCCGACGCGATGATGCCGCCGACCGGGCCGGATTCCATCATCGCCACCGGCCGTTCCTGCGCCACTTCCGGCGTCATCACCCCGCCGTTCGAGCGCATGATGGAGAGATTGCCTTTAAAGCCGATCGTCTCAAGCTTGCCCTTTAAGTCGCGCACATAGCCGCCGACCTTGCGGCCGACATAAGCGTTCACCACCGTAGTCGAGGTGCGCTCGAACTCGCGATATTCGCGAAGTATCTCGTGGGACAGCGAAAGGTAGGCGTTCGGCAGCACGGCGCGGATGATGGCGCCGGCCGCGCGTTCATGATCCGGGTTCACGTAGGAATGCAGGAAGCACACGGCGACTGCCTCGACGCCTTCTGCGGCAAGCGCCCGCGCCGCCGCTTCGACGCCGGCCCGATCGAGCTTCTCATGCACCGCGCCCGACGCCAAAACGCGCTCGGCGACTTCGCGGGTGAGATGCCGCGGCACCAGCGGACGGTGCCGATGAAAGAAGAGATTGTACGCCTCCGGGCGGTTGCCGCGGCCGATGATGTAGACGTCACGGGTTCCGCTGGTGACAACGAGGCCGGTCTTGGCGCCGGTGCGCTCGATCAGGGTATTGATGGCGATGGTCGAGCCGTGGATCAATTCATCGATAACGCCCGTGGTGAGGCCGCTCTTGTGCAGGCAATCGATGATGCCCTGGACCAGATCGGCCGGCGTCGTGAGGCTCTTGGCGTCGACGAAGCGCCCGGCGCGGTCGTCGAAGCCAACCAGATCGGTAAAGGTGCCGCCGATATCGATGGCAACGACAATCACGCCCTGATCTCCCCGTCGCGCTTGCCGATGGATGACGGCGACGCCCCGTTCGGGCCAATTGACTATAGCCTCCTTGCGATTTTGACCAGCTACCGCAGCCGTCGCAAAGCGGCGGCGAAGAGCGTGCGAAGGAATTTGCAGGCCAATTGAGTTTTGCTAGAGTTGCTATCGTAAGTTCATCACGAAGGTCGTTGCGATGCAGGCGATGGTGCTGGAGCGGCTGGGCGAACCGCTCCGACTTGTAGAACGGCCCGATCCGTTGCCGGGTGACGGCGAGGTGAGAGTGCGTGTCGCCGCCTGCGGGGTGTGCCGCACCGACCTGCACGTCGTTGACAGCGAATTGCCGAATCCGAAACTACCCATCGTGCCGGGCCACGAAATCGTCGGCCGGATCGATGCGCTCGGCGCCGGCGTCGATAAGCTTGCGGCCGGGATGCGGGTCGGCATTCCCTGGCTCGGCAAGACCTGCGGGCGTTGCCGCTACTGCCGCGAAGGCCGCGAGAATCTCTGTGATCATCCGTTGTTCACCGGCTACACGCGCGACGGCGGCTATGCCACGCATGTCGTTGCCGACGCACGTTACCTCTTCCGGCTGCCCGACAGCGGCGACGACGTCGCGAACGCGCCGCTGCTGTGCGCCGGCCTGATCGGCTGGCGCTCGTTGCAGATGGCCGGCGCCGGCAAGAAAATCGGCTTTTACGGTTTCGGCGCCGCCGCGCACATCATCGCCCAGGTGGCGCGCTGGCAGGGGCGCGATGTTTATGCGTTCACCAGATCGGGCGATGGCGCCGCGCAAGCCTTTGCGCGGAAACTCGGAGCGTGCTGGGCCGGCAGCTCAGACGAAGCGCCGCCCGACGAACTCGATTGCGCCATAATTTATGCGCCGGTCGGCGCGCTTGTGCCGGCGGCGTTGCGCGCCGTGCGCAAGGGCGGGCGCGTCATCTGCGCCGGCATTCATATGAGCGACATTCCGAGCTTTCCTTACAGTATTCTGTGGGAGGAGCGGGAGCTTAAGTCGGTCGCCAATCTCACCCGCAAAGACGGCGAGGAGTTCTTCGCCATCGTGCCGCAGGCTGGTATCGTGACGCAGACCGTGCCTTATCCACTTCATCGCGCCAACGACGCATTGTCGGATTTACGGTCGGGGCGGCTGCAGGGCGCTGCGGTGCTGGTGCCGTAATTTATTCTATCGCTGCGCGCGCTATGGCGAGCGTTTGCTCGGGCGAACCGGAGGCATCGACAATGGTCCAAGTGACCTTGCCGATATCGAACGCGTTCTGCATGCGTGCGACCTTGGCGTCGGCATCCGATGCATCGGGACCCCGCGATCCGACCCGGTCGAGGCGCGTACGTAGATCGGCGGCCAGGAACAGCCCGCGGAAATCCGCTTTCGCAGCGGCGGCGGCCGTTTCGATCGCGGCGCGCTCTTCCGGTCTAGCGAAGACGGCGTCGACGATGACCGAATGACCGGCGCGCGCAATGCGCGCGGCTTTGTCGATCAAGCTGCGATAGATCGTTTCAGACACTTCGGGCCGATAGGCCTCGGCCGGCAAACGATCGTGCTCGGCCATGCCGAAAAACGCTTTGCGTTCGATATCCGATCGAAATACCAGCGCGCCGGGAACCGGCGCGATGTCAGGAGCGAGCGCGCGCGCCAAAAGCGATTTACCGGTGCCCGATAATCCACCGGTGCATACGATCGCAGGCCTGGCCGGGACCAAAAGTGCGAGCGCGAGTTCGAAATAGCGTCTTGCCGACAGTGCGAGATCGGCTTTGTCGGCAGCGCCGGCGAGATCGCGGCGCGCGGTCGTGACTTTGGCGCGGATGGCGGCGCGCAGCGACATGAAGAGCGGCAATGCGACGATGCCGTCGCAATCTTCGTCGCGTCGCGATGCGGCAAAATATCCGTTCAACACTGCGTTCGCCGCGCGCGGCAGCCCGCGTTCGATCAAATCCATCAGCAAAAACGCCAAATCGTAGAGGACGTCGCCTTCGGCGATAACGGGATCGAATTCCAGCGCGTCGAAGGCGACCGGCTCGCCGTCGAGAACCGCGATATTGCCGAGATGAAGGTCGCCATGGCCGCGCCGGATCAGGCCCGCGGCGCCGCGCGCATTAAGGAGCGGGCGCAATTTCGCGAAGGCGATCTGTGACTTCCGCTCGAGCTCGTCGATCGCGCTTGCCGGGAACAGTTCGCCGTGCTCGCGGAACGCCGCCGTATCGTCCGAGATGAATCCGGCGACGGCGGCGAGCCACGGCCCGGCTTCGACCGGCTCGGCGCGCGCGTGCATGGCGGCAACGGCAACCGCGAGCTTGGCGCTGAGCGCTTCGTCAAGCTCGCCGCGCTCGGCGAGATGGTCGAGCGTCTTATCCTCGTCGAAGCGCGTCATCTCGACCGCCCATTCAACCGCTGCGCCGGCACCGTCCAAGGCGAGCGACCCGTCGGCCTGGCGCGCGATCGGCACGATGCGGCGGTAAAGTTGCGGCGCAAACTTGCGATTGACGTCGAGTTCGGCCTGGCAGGCGGCCTTGCGCTTATCCAGCGTCGAGTAATCGAGAAACGGATAGCGCACCGCGCGCTTGACCTTGAGCGCGCGATTGCCGGCCAGGAAGACGACCGCGGCATGGGTCTCGCAGCGCCGCACCGCGGCGCCGCCATAGGTCGCCGGATTGCCGAGCAGCGCGAAGACGGCATCCTGAGAGTCGGCGGATTTCGCGGTCGCTGCCATCCCGAACGATAGCCGCAGACCCGAGAATCCGAAAGCGTGAGGCCGCTTAAATCGAGATCTTTCGAGTCATCTTAGCGGCCCGGCGGCTGCGGATGAGAAGGCGTGCGTGGTGCCTTTTCTTCGCGGCCGGCGCCGCCATTTCGCTCGGCCTGGTCGGCCAATTTGAGCCAGTCCCGTGCCATGTTGAGCAGGAAGACCCTGCGGTCCACGTCGGGAACGAACTCGGCAAGTTCGATGCAGTTTGCGGCATAGAGTCGGTAGCAAGCGATAGCTTCGCTAGTCACAGACATTCCCCACGATGTCTTTCACGCCCCAGACGTCTTTCGCGCCCCCATGCGTCTTTTGACATAAGCGGAAATGCCGAATTTGGTTCCGCGCTGAAGCCCTGGTCCGGCCGCAGAGGCGAGGGCAGCCGGGCGAGGCGAGCGACCGCCGGGCAAGAATTTTTTCACCTTTGCCGTTTTTTGCCGGAACCACACCCTCCCGACCGCGTTCGGGCTCAAGGCATAGAAGGTTGAGGCCCGACCGTGAGGGGGAATCCACGTCGGCTTAGGAACTGCGCGCCGCGGAATTCGGTCCCGCGCCGTGCGCTTCGTCGCACCCGCCATACCCCGTGCTGTGTCGCGCGGCGGCAGACCCCGCAAACGGCCGGCTTTGGAGAGAATTATGCAGAGCGCTGAAGACGTTATTGGCCCCGCGCCGGCCAATGGTTCCGCCCTTCCCGCCGATCAGGCGAGCGACCGTCACGTCAACGGCAATGCCGAGATCGATGCCGGCGGCCTGACGGAACTCCTTCATGCGCTGCAAACCATGCGGGTCGGCGACTTCTCCGTACGCATGGCGGGCGACCGTGTCGGCATCCTCGGCAAGATCGCCGACACGTTTAACGAGATCGTCGCCACCAACCAGCGCATGGCCAAACAGCTCGAACGGGTCGGGCAGGTGGTGGGCCGCGAGGGCCGCACCCGGCAGCGCGTCCGCCTTGGACTGTCCGACGGCGCCTGGGGCGAGATGGAAGCCTCGGTCAATTCGCTGATCGACGATCTATTGTGGCCGACCACCGAGGTGACGCGCGCCATCGCCGCGGTGGCGCAGGGCGACCTCTTGCAAACCGTACAGCTCGACGTCGACGGCCGGCCGCTGAAGGGCGAATTCCTGCGTTCCGCGGAGATCGTCAACACGATGATCAAGCAGCTCAACGTGTTCACCTCCGAGGTGACGCGCGTCGCCCGCGAGGTCGGCACCGAAGGCAAACTCGGCGGTCAGGCGCAGGTCGGCGGCGTGACCGGCGTGTGGAAGGACCTCACCGAGAGCGTCAACTCGATGGCGTCGAACCTCACCGCGCAGGTCCGCAACATCGCCGAGGTGACGATCGCGGTCGCCAACGGCGACTTGTCGAAGAAGATCACGGTCGACGTGCGCGGCGAAATTTTGCAGCTCAAGGAGGCCATCAACACGATGGTCGATCAGCTGCGCTCGTTCGCCTCGGAAGTCACCCGCGTTGCCCGCGAAGTCGGCACCGACGGCAAGCTCGGCGGCCAGGCCATCGTGCCGGGCGTCGCCGGCACCTGGAAGGATTTGACCAACTCGGTGAACGCCATGTGCGGCAACCTCACCGACCAGGTGCGCAACATCGCCCATGTCACCACCGCCGTGGCGCGCGGCGACTTGTCGCGCAAAATCACGGTCGACGTGCGCGGCGAAATTCTCGAACTGAAAGACACCATCAATACGATGGTGGACCAGCTCAACTCGTTCGCCTCGGAAGTCACCCGCGTGGCGCGTGAGGTCGGCACCGAAGGCAAGCTCGGCGGCCAGGCGCAGGTGCCGGGCGTCGCCGGCACCTGGAAGGATTTGACCGACAGCGTCAACTTCATGGCCGGCAACTTGACGGCGCAGGTCCGCAACATCGCCGACGTCGCCACGGCCATCGCCGGCGGCGATCTGTCCAAGAAGATCACGGTGAACGTGTCGGGCGAAATTCTGCAGCTCAAGGAGACCATCAATACGATGGTCGATCAGCTCAACGCCTTTGCCGGCGAAGTGACGCGCGTCGCCCGCGAGGTCGGTACCGACGGCCGCCTCGGCGGCCAGGCCAACGTGCTCGGCGTCGCCGGCACCTGGAAGGATTTGACCGATTCCGTGAACTCGATGGCGTCGAACTTGACCGCGCAGGTGCGCAACATCGCCGAAGTGTCGACGGCAATCGCCTCAGGCGACTTGTCGAAGAAGATCACGGTCGACGTGCGCGGCGAAATTCTCGAACTGAAAGACACCATCAACACGATGGTGGACCAGCTCAACGCCTTTGCCGGCGAGGTGACGCGCGTCGCCCGCGAGGTCGGCACCGAAGGCAAGCTCGGCGGCCAGGCGCTGGTGCGCGGCGTCGCCGGCACCTGGAAGGACTTGACCAACTCGGTGAACTCGATGGCCTCGAACCTGACCGGGCAGGTACGCAATATCGCCGAAGTCGCCACCGCCGTGGCTCGCGGCGACTTGTCGCGCAAGATCACGGTCGACGTGCGCGGCGAAATTCTCGAGCTGAAAGACACGCTCAACACCATGGTGGACCAGCTCAACGCCTTTGCCGCCGAAGTGACGCGCGTGGCGCGCGAAGTCGGCACCGAAGGCAAGCTCGGCGGTCAGGCCAACGTGCCGGGTGTCGGCGGCACCTGGAAGGACTTGACCAACTCGGTCAACTCGATGGCCTCGAACCTGACCGGCCAGGTCCGCAACATCGCCGAAGTGGCCACCGCCATCGCCGGCGGCGACTTGTCGCGCAAAATCACCGTCGACGTGCGCGGCGAAATCCTTCAGTTGAAGGAAACGCTCAACACGATGGTGGACCAGCTCAACCGCTTCGCCGGCGAGGTGACGCGCGTGGCCCGCGAGGTCGGCACCGAAGGCCGGCTCGGCGGTCAGGCCAACGTGCCGGGCGTTGCCGGCACCTGGAAGGATTTGACCAACTCGGTCAACTCGATGGCCGGCAACTTCACCGCGCAAGTCCGCAACATCGCCGAAGTGACCACCGCCGTCGCCCGCGGCGACCTATCGGCCGCAAGATCACCGTGGACGTGAAGGGCGAAATTCTGGAGCTGAAAAACACCATCAATACCATGGTCGACCAGCTCAACGCCTTCGCCTCGGAAGTGACGCGCGTGGCGCGCGAGGTCGGCACCGAAGGCAAGCTCGGCGGTCAGGCCGGCAAGTGCCCGGCGTCGCCGGCACCTGGAAAGATTTGACCGACAACGTCAACTTCATGGCGTCGAACCTGACCGCGCAAGTGCGCAACATCGCCGAGGTGGCGACTGCCATCGCCGGCGGCGACTTGTCGAAGAAGATCACGGTCGACGTACGCGGCGAAATGCTGCTGCTTAAAGACACGCTTAACACCATGGTCGAGCAATTGCGTTCGTTCGCCGCCGAAGTGACGCGCGTCGCGCGCGAAGTCGGCACCGACGGCCGCCTCGGCGGTCAGGCGGTGGTGCCGGGCGTCGCCGGCACCTGGAAGGACTTGACCGACAACGTCAACCTGTTGGCGGCGAACCTCACGACCCAGGTCCGCAACATCGCCGAGGTGACAACCGCCGTGGCTCGCGGCGACTTGAGCCGCAAGATCACCGTCGACGTGAAAGGCGAGATTCTGGAGCTGAAGAACACCATCAATACCATGGTGGACCAGCTCAACGGCTTCGCCTCGGAAGTTACCCGCGTCGCCCGCGAAGTCGGCACCGAGGGCTTGCTCGGCGGCCAGGCACAGGTGCCCGGCGTCGCCGGCACCTGGAAGGATTTGACCGACACCGTCAACGTCATGGCCGCCAATCTCACCGAACAGGTGCGCGGCATCGTCAAAGTGGTGACCGCGGTCGCCAACGGCGACCTCAAGCAAAACCTCGCGGTGAAGTCGAAGGGCGAGGTGGCGGCGCTCGCCGAAACCATCAACAACATGACCGATACGCTTGCCACCTTCGCCGACCAGGTGACCACCGTGGCGCGCGAAGTCGGCGTCGAAGGCCGCCTCGGCGGTCAGGCCAACGTGCCCGGCGCCGCCGGCACTTGGAAGGACTTGACCGGCAACGTCAATCTTTTGGCCGCCAACCTGACGACGCAAGTGCGCGCTATCGCCGAGGTAGCGACCGCGGTGACCAAGGGCGACCTGACGCGTTCGATCCAGGTCGAAGCGCGCGGCGAAGTGGCCGAGCTCAAAGACAATATCAATACGATGATCGACAACTTGCGGCTCACCACCGACCGCAACACCGAGCAGGATTGGCTGAAAACGAACCTCGCGAAATTCACCAACATGCTGCAAGGCCAGCGCGATCTCACCACGGTCGGCCGGCTGTTGCTGTCGGAATTGACGCCGCTGGTCAACGCCCATCAGGGCGTCATCTACCAGATGGAAGGCGAGGAGAAGTACAACACGCTCAATCTCTTGGCGGCCTATGCCGACGACGGCGAGAACGGTCACCCGCAGGCTTTGGAGCTCGGCCAGGGCCTCATCGGCCAATGCGCGCTCGACAAGCGCCGCATGCTGATCACCGATATGCCGGAAAGCACGGTGCCCATCTCTTCGGCGCTGCTCAAGGTGCGGCCGCGCAACAATATCGTGCTGCCGGTGCTGTTCGAGAACCAGGTCAAGGCGGTGATCGAGCTTGCTTCGATCCAGGAATTCACCGCGCTGCAGACCATGTTCCTCGAACAGCTGACCACCTCGATCGGCATCGTGCTCAATTCGATCGAAGCGACGATGCAGACCGAAGGCCTGCTCAAGCAGTCGCAGCAGCTCGCCGGCGAATTGCAGGCCCAGCAAAAGGAATTGCAGCAGACCAACGAGCAGCTCGAACAGAAGGCGCAGCAACTCGCCGAGCGCAACGTCGAGGTGGAGCGCAAGAACCAGGAAATCGAGCAGGCCCGCCGCGCGCTCGAGGAAAAGGCCACCGAGCTCGCGCTGACGTCGAAGTACAAGTCGGAATTCCTCGCCAATATGTCGCACGAGCTGCGCACGCCATTGAATTCGATCCTGATCCTCGGCCAGCAGCTGACCGACAATCCGGAGGGCAATCTGACCTCGAAACAGGTCGACTTCGCCCGCACCATTCACGGCGCCGGCACCGATCTCCTTAATCTGATCAGCGACATTCTCGACCTGTCCAAGATCGAATCCGGCACCGTCACCGTCGATGCCGAGGAGGTATTCTTCTCGAACCTCGTCGACATGGTAGCGCGGCCGTTCCGCCACGAAGCGGAAACCCGTCAGCTGTCGTTCGAGGTCCATGTCGATCCCAATCTCGGCCGCAGCATCACCACCGACACCAAGCGGCTGCAGCAGGTGCTCAAGAACCTGTTGTCGAACGCGTTCAAGTTCACCGCCCAGGGCGGCGTGCGGCTCAACGTCAACGCCGCCGTCGGCGGCTGGAGCGCCGAGCATCCGGTGCTCAGCCAGGCTGCCGGGGTTGTCGCCTTCGAAGTCACCGACACCGGCATCGGCATTCCGCAGGAAAAGCAGAAAATCATCTTCGAGGCGTTCCAGCAGGCCGACGCCTCGACCAGCCGCAAATACGGCGGCACCGGTCTGGGTCTTGCCATCAGCCGCGAACTGGCGGGCTTGCTCGGCGGCGAAATCCATCTGCGCAGCTCCCCAGACGTCGGATCGACCTTCACGCTCTATCTGCCGGTCAAATATGCCGGCCCCAACTCGGCAATGCACGCCGCCACGACGGCCACCGCCGCGACGTCGGCGCACAAGTCCGGATTCCACGTCGTCCCCGAGCGCACCGTCGAACCGATCGCCGACGACCGGATGGATATCCGGGCCGGCGACGCCATCCTGCTCATCGTCGAGGACGATCCGCACTACGCTCGCATCCTGGTCGATCTGGCGCGCGACAAAGGCTTTAAGGCGCTGTTGGCAGTGCGCGGCGACGATGCGCTCAATCTCGCCAAGCAGTATCAGCCCACGGCGGTCTCGCTCGACGTGTTCCTGCCCGACATGCTGGGTTGGAACGTGCTCAGCCAGCTCAAGCAGAATCCGCTCACGCGCCATATCCCGGTGCAAATCGTCTCACTCGACGAGGACCGCCAGCACGGCCTGGCGCGCGGCGCCTTCGCCTTCGTCAACAAGCCGACCACGCGCGAAGGCATCGATGAGGCGCTGTCCCGCATCAAGGAATTTGCCGAACCGCGCAAGAAGCGTCTGTTGATTGTCGAGGATAATGCAACCGAGCAGATGAGCATCCGCGAACTGCTGGGGCATGACGACATCGAAATCGTCAATGCGGGCACCGGCGATGAGGCGTTGAGCACCCTGCAGGACAAGCCGTGCGATTGCGTGGTGCTCGATCTGCGGCTGCCGGATATGTCGGGCTTTGAGGTGTTGGAGCGCATGCGCGCCGACAGCGGGCTCGCCGACATACCGGTGGTGGTCTTCACCGGCCGCGAATTGTCGGCCGAGGAGGATGCGCAGCTGCACACCATGGCGCGCAGCATCGTGGTCAAGGGCGTCGAATCGCCGGAGCGGCTGCTTAACGAGACGGCGCTGTTCCTGCACCGCGTCATCACCGATCTGCCGCCTGAGAAGCAGCACATGCTGGAGCGGCTCAACAGTTCCGACGAGGACTTGGTCGGCCGCACCGTGCTCCTGGTCGACGACGATCCGCGCAACATTTTCGCCTTGTCGAGCGCGCTGGAACGGCGCGGCATGAATGTGCTCACCGCGACGACCGGCGCCGAAGCGATCGCGCTGATCGAGGAGACGCCGGCGCTCGCCATCGTCTTGATGGACATCATGATGCCGGAGATGGACGGCTATCAGACCATCGAGAAAATCCGCCAGAACCGCGCCTATCGCCGCCTGCCGATCATCGCCCTGACCGCCAAGGCGATGAAGGGCGACCGCGAGAAATGCCTGCAGGCCGGCGCGTCGGACTATCTCGCCAAGCCGGTCAATACCGAACAGCTGTTGTCCGCGCTGCGGATGTGGCTGCATCGCTAGGCGGAGCAATATGGACACGAATGTCACGACCGCGAAAGTCAACGTCCTGCTGGTCGACGATCAGCCCGATAAGCTTTTGGCTTACGAGGTGATCCTCGGCGACCTCGACGAGAACCTGGTCAAGACCTCGTCGGCGCGCGAAGCCTTGCAGTTTCTTCTGAAAAACGACGTCGCCGTCGTCCTCATCGATGTTTGCATGCCGGAGCTCGACGGCTTTCAATTGGCGGCGATGATCCGCGAGCATCCGCGGTTTCGCAAGACGGCGATCATCTTCATCTCGGCCATCCATCTGACCGACGTCGATCGGCTGCGCGGCTATGAGATGGGCGCGGTCGATTACGTGCCGGTCCCGGTGGTACCGGAAGTGTTGCGCGCCAAGGTGCAAATCTTCGCCGAATTGTTCCGCAAGACGCGCGAACTCGAGCAGTTGAACTCGACGCTCGAACGTCACGTTGCCGAACGTACCGCGGAGCTGCAAGCCTCCAACGCACGTCTGCTCGAGAGCGAGCAGCAATTGCGGCTGGCGACCGAGGCGGCCGAAATCGGCCTGTGGGACGTCGACAACGTGACCGACACGCTGTTCTGGCCGCCGCGCGTCAAAGCCATGTTCGGAATCTCGCCGGACGTCGCCGTGAGCCTGGCGGACTTTTACGCCGGGCTGCATCCCGACGACAAAGAGGCGACCAGCGCAGCTTTTGCCGCCGCTTGCGACCCGCAAAAGCGCGCGCTCTACGATGTCGAGTATCGGGCGGTCGGCAAGGAAGACGGCATTATCCGTTGGGTCGCGGCCAAAGGCCGCGCTATCTTCGATGCCGACGGAAGGTGCGTGCGCGTGATCGGCACCGCCATCGACATTTCCAAGCGCAAGGAGGCCGAGGAGCGCCAAGTGCTGCTGGCGCGCGAGGTCGATCATCGCGCCCGCAACACGCTTGCGGTGATCCAGTCGATTATCCGGCTCACCCGCGCCAAGAATGTCGACGACTATGTGCAGGTGATCGACGGCCGCATCAAGGCGCTGGCGCGGGCGCACACGCTGTTGTCCGATTCGCGCTGGCACGGCGCCGACCTCGCGACCTTGGTCACCGAGGAACTCGCGCCCTATCGCGCCGGCGACAAGATCACAATCCGCGGACCGGATGTCTCGTTGCAGCCGGCGACGGCGCAAGGTCTCGCGCTGGCGCTGCACGAGCTCGCCACCAATGCCGCCAAGCATGGCGCGCTGTCGTCGCCGAGCGGCAAGATCACGCTCGACTGGCAATTGCAGAGCGAGCGCCTTGACCTTGGATTGGTCTGAAAACGGCGGACCTGCAATTGTGGAGCCGTCCTCGCGCAGCTTCGGCTTGAAAGTCATCGTTGCCAGCATCGAGCAGCAGCTTGGCGGCCAGGCGTCGTTCGACTGGAATCGGCAAGGCTTGCGCTGCGCGTTTTCGATCCCGCGCAGCGAACTGACGAAATCCCGCGCACTGAAACTCTCGCGCGACGGCGGCCAGGTCAATGGCGCCGTGATCGTCCTGAAACCGGCGGAAAAGCCGCGCGTGCTTCTGGTCGAGGACGAGGCCCTGGTCGCCATGATGATCCAGGAGACGCTTGCCGAATTCGGTTTCCAGGTGATCGGTCCGGTCTCCACCGCGTCCGAGGCATTGGCGTCGGCGCGCGACAGCCGCTTCGACGCCGCCGTGCTCGACATCAATCTCGGCGACGGCATGGTTTACTCGGTCGCCGAGCTATTGAGCAAACGCGGCGTGCCGTTCGTCTTCGTCACCGGCTACGACGCCGACAGCGTCGATGCCCGTTTCGCCGGCGTGCCGATCCTGCAAAAGCCGATCGAACGCAACATGCTGCAGAAGGTTTTCGCGCAGCGCCCGGATCGCGCGGTGGCCTGTTCAGTAGCGTCTTGAGCGGCGCTGCGGCAGCCGACGCGAAGGTAAACCGGCGCGGGACGCTTAATCCACAATCATCAACGTCCTACGGCTTCGACCGGGGGATTTTCTTGTCCGACCCCTTTACGCTGGCGTGGAGGGAGGAACGATTCGCGCACGCCGACGTATTCCATAACGGCTTTTCACGGCAACGCACAAAATCGAAAGCTCATATGAAGCTTTTCAAATGCCAACATTGCGAGCAGTTGCTCTACTTTGAGAACACGGTGTGCGAGAAGTGCTCACACCGGCTCGGCTTCATTCCGGAAATCATGAACCTGTCGGCGCTGGAGCCTGCCGGCGACGCCTGGCGCGCGCTCGCAGTCGACAAGAAGCTTTACCGCCTCTGCGCCAATGCCGAGTTCGGCGTCTGCAATTGGGTGATCGAGGCCGACACGGCCGACACCTATTGCGCGGCGTGCCGGCACAACCGCACCATTCCCGACACCGGCATCCAAGACAATCTCGTCGCCTGGCAAAAGATCGAAGTCGCCAAGCATCGGCTGTTCTACACGCTGATGAAGCTCAATCTGCCTTTGGACGAACGCAATGCGAATGGCGGCGAACGCCTGGTCTTCGATTTTCTGGCCAGCCCGCCGTACTTCGATGGGCCGCGGGTGATGACCGGTCACGATAACGGCCTGATCACGCTCGCGCTCGACGAAGCCGACGATGCCGAGCGCGAGAAGCGGCGCACCATCATGCACGAGCCGTATCGCACGCTGCTCGGCCACTTCCGCCACGAGGTCGGCCATTATTTCTGGGACGTGCTGGTGCGCGACGGCGGCCTCATCGAGGACTGCCGCAGGATTTTCGGCGACGAGAGGAGCGATTACGGCGCGGCGCTGCAAGCCTATTACGCCAGCGGCGCGGCGCCGGACTGGCAGGAGTATTTCATCAGCGCCTATGCCACCTCGCATCCCTGGGAGGATTTTGCCGAGACCTGGGCGCATTACCTGCATATCGTCGACACGCTGGAAATGGCGCGCGCCTTCGGCATGTATGTGCATCCGCGACTGGCGCGGCCGGGCGAGCTCGACGCCCAGGTCGATTTCGATCCCTACACGGTGCGCGATCCGTCGCCGTTGATCGAAACCTGGATTCCGTTGAGCAATGCGCTCAACAGCCTCAACCGGACCATGGGACTATCGGATATCTATCCGTTCATCCTGTCGCCGCCGGTGATCGAGAAAGTAACCGCGGTCCACGATCTCATTCACGGCAACAAGCTGCCGGACAAGGCGGCGAGAGCGGCGTAGGGGCCGATCTTTTGCTCAAACTTCCCTCTTGAGCCATACGCAATTCCCTGTTCTGTTGCACCCGTAAATTTCGTAATGGGTAAGGGAAATGCTCAAGTCGACCCGTGAAAAAGCTTCGCATAAGGCCATCAAGCAGCAGCTGATCGTCGCCGGCAAAGTGCTGGTAGCGCAAGGCCAGGACGATTTCACCCGCGGCCATATCTCGTTTCGCCTGCCCGACGATCCGGGCCTGTTCTTCATGAAGGCGCACAGCCTCGGCCTCGACGAGATCACGCCGCAGAACATCCTCACCATCGATCTCGACGGCAAAGTTGTCGCCGGCACCGCGCGCCGGCACAGCGAGGTCTTCATCCATTCCGAGATCTTCAAGGCGCGCGCCGACATCAATTGCGTCATTCACACGCATCCGACCTATTCGATCGCGCTGTCGTCAACCGGCCGTCCGCTCAAATGCTACAGTCAGCCCGGCGCGCTGTTCCATGAGGCGCTCGGCGTCTATACCGACACCATCAATCTCATCCGCAGTCCGGCGATGGGCTCAGGCGTCGCGCGCGCGCTGGGTCGGGGCAGGGCGGTGCTGCTCAAAAACCACGGCGTCGTCGTCACCGGCGCGAGCATCGCGGAGGCGGTGATCGGCACCATCATGCTGGAGAACGGCGCCATGGTACAATTGCTCGCCGAAGCCGCCGGCGACGTGGCGCCGGAATTTCCGCGCGCCGACATCGAGCGGCTCAAGAACGACATCAGCCAGCCCGAGCAGTTTCAGATCAATTTCGATTACCTGGCGCGGCGCGTGAGACGCAGCGGCAAATAGCCGGCAAGCGGCATGACTTTAAGATCGCATCAAAAGGACCGCCGCGAGGTCAATCCGGCGTTGGGCTCGCGCAAGCTCAAGCTCGGGACGTTCCAGACCAATCTCAACTCCGGCTGCGTGATGTCGGACCTCGACGGCCGGCTCGAGCTCACCTGGCCGAATACCGTGACATTGGCGCAGCTCGCCGACGCGATGGAATTCGAGGCGCTGGTGCCGGTGGCGCGCTGGCGCGGCTTTGGCGGCGCGACCGATCCGCAGGGCCCAGGTTTCGAGACCTTCACCTGGGCCGCCGGTATTGCCGGCGCAACGAAAAATGCCGGCGTGATCTCGACCTCGCACGTCGCGCTCAATCACCCGATCATCGCCGCCAAGCAATCGACCGTCATCGATCACATTTCCAATGGCCGCTACACGCTCAATGTCGTCAACGGCTGGAATTTTCCGGAAATGGAAATGTTCGGCGTCTCGCTATTGGAGCACGAAGACCGCTACGCTTGCGCCGAGGAATGGCTTGCCATCGTCAAGCGGCTGTGGACCGAGGACGAGAAATTCGATTTCGACGGCAAGTTTTATCGCATCAAGGGCGGCTATTTGCAGCCGAAGCCGATCCAGGCGCCTTATCCGGCGATCATGAACGCCGGCTCCTCCGAGCGCGGCCGGCACTTTGCCTGCCGGCATTGCGATCTCGTCTTCACCAATATCCGCACCCACGACATCGCCACCAATACCGCCCATGTCGCCGCCTACCACAAGCTGGCGCGTGAAACCTACGGCCGCGAGGTGAGAGTGTGGAGCAATGCCACCATCGTGCAGGCCGAGACCGAGAAGGAGGCGCGCGACTTCTATCATTATTATGTGCACGAAAAGGGCGACTGGGTCGCCGCCCGCAACGTCATCGACACCATGGCGGCCGAGATCAACCAGCGCGACTATCCGGAAGCGCGCCGCAACGCCATGGCCGAGATGATGATCTCGGGCTGGGGTGGTTTTCCGCTGATCGGCACCAAGGATCAGATCGTCGATGGCTTGGCGACCTGTCGAAAATCGGCCTCGACGGCGTGCTGTTGTCCTGGCCGCGCTACATCGAAGGCATGCGCGAATTCCGCGACGTGACCTATCCGCTGCTGCGGCAGGCGGGCTTAAGGGACGAACTGTAGGGTGGGCATCGCGCCGCGTCACCTTTCGGCGTGGGCAAAATCGTAGATGCGCGATGCCCACGCGGAATGTCGGGAGCGGACGATTTTGCCCACCCTACACGGCTAATTTGAATTTGCGAATGTCCTAATTATATTTTCGGTGCATCCGCAGACGGGGAGGTCATGATGCGTCTAACATACAGACCCTTTAATGGTCGCGGCCGGTATTTTGCCAATGTTATTGATCAAGACAGCGGCAAAATAGTTGGGCAGGTCAATTCCGCTGGCGTCCGCCGTGGTTACCATCTCGGTGGCATGACGGTTTCTTTGTTCAATGGGAGATACCAAAGCCGATTCAATAATTCGCACGAATGCTGGGGTTTCATAAGGGGCGTCGAATGTGCCCTCAACCATGTGGACTCTGCGCTTGGTATCAACATCGAGGAAACCTCTGAGTCCGCCGCGGCGTAGGGGCGGCACAAAATGAGCGTAGCGTGGCCGGGCGCACACGCCCACAGCATACTCCCTGCTAGCACGTAGGGTGAGCAAAAGACGCCAACGGGCCCGCGCGGAGCGCGGCCCGATGACAGGCTCAGCGCCGCGCCTCTCGACGGCGTGCTGCTCTCCTGGCCGCGCTATGTCGAGGGCACGCGCGAGTTCCGCGACGTGACCTATCCGCTGCTGCGGCAGGCGGGGTTGCGCGACGAGGTATGAGCGCGGTAGATCGTCACGGACATGGGCCAGAGCCGACACGTCAAGCCGCCAGGAGAGATAATGTCACGCATGAAGGGCGCCGAGCTCATTACCGAATATCTGATTGCGAACGACATTCCTTATGTCTTCGGCATTTGCGGGCACGGCAATGTCGGCATGCTCGATCCGCTGTACCAGGCGCGCGACCGCATCAAGCTTGTCTCGCCGCGTCACGAGCAGGTCGCCGCGCATATGGCCGATGCCTATTTCCGCATTCGCCACGAGCCGGTGGCGACGCTGACTTCGTGCGGGCCGGGCTCGGCCAATATCGTGATGCCGCTCGCCTGCGCGCTGACCAATTCCTCGGCGGTGTTCGCCATCACCGCCAACGTGCCGACCTCGCAGTTCAATCGCAGTCCGTTCCAGGAAATCAACCGGCATTATCAGGCCGATTTCGTCAACGTGCTGCGCCCGGTGGTCAAGCGCAGCTTCCAGCCGACCCGCGTCGACATGCTGCCGCTGGCGTTGCGGCAGGCGATGACGACGATGCTGTCCGGCCGGCCCGGGCCGGTGAACATCGACGTGCCGTTCAATGTGTTTCAGGAAGAGGACGAAGTCGAGCTGCCGCCGCCGGCGCCGCCGTTCAACACCCAGCGAAGCGGCGCCTCGCCCGAGGAGATTTCGCGCGCGGTCGATATGATTCTTGCCGCGCAGCGGCCGGTGCTCTTCATCGGCCATGGCGTAACGCTGTCGGAGGCAAGCCGCGAGCTCACCGAGTTCGCCAAAAAATTCGGCATCCCGGTGATCTCATCTCCCAATGGAATGGGCTGCCTCGACATGACCGATCCGTTGTCGCTCGGCTTCATTGGGCGCAACGGCGCGTTTCCCGCCAACGAAGCCGGCCGCCGCTCCGATGTCGTCATCGCCATCGGCGCGCGTTTCGACGACCGCTCGGCCTCGTCATGGATGCCCGGCTATTCGTGGAATTTCCCGAATACCAAGCTCATTCATGTCGACGTCGATCCGGCGGAGCTTGGCCGCAATTATCCGCCCGATCTCGGCCTGCTCGCCGACGCGCGCACGTTCTTGCGCCAGCTCCTCACCGAACTCGACCGGCGCGGCGCGAAACCGGGCGCGACCAAGGGCTGGCTCGCCGATATCGCCAAATGGCGCGCCGAATGGGAAAACTTCGTGCGGCCGAATTTCGACGATGCACGCTTCGCCGATGCGGCCGGAGCGCGTGGTCGCCGATTGCCAAGCGGTGCTGCCGGCCGACGGCATCATCTGCTGCGACGTCGGCGTCAGCCATAACTGGTACATGCAGTTCTGGAACGCCCGCAAACCGCAGTCGATGCTTAATTCCTGGGGCTTTTCCGGCATGGGTTTCGGCGCCGCCGGCGCGCTCGGCGCCAAGCTTGCGGCGCCGGACCGGCCGGTGGTCGCGGTCACCGGCGACGGCTGCTTCACCATGGTGCCGCACGTGCTGTGCACCGCGGTCGAATACGACATCCCGGTGGTGTGGGTGATCTGGAATAATTTCGGCTGGGTCTCGATCCGCGACATTCAGCTCGGCATGTTCGGCGGCCGCGAATACGGCACCATGTTCCATCAGGGCGCCAACAAAAAACCGTTCAATCCCGATTTCGCCGCCTGGGCGAAAGCATCGGGCGTCGACGCGCTCACCGTGACCAAGTCGCAGGATTTCCGCGGCGCGCTCGAACATGCGGTGAAGGCGAACAAGCCGTATCTGCTCGACGTGCATGTCGATGCCGAGGTACGCCCGCCCTCGACCGGCGCCTGGGAATTGCCGCCGACGCCGTACAAGGAGCCGGTATTCGGCCAGCGCTTCATCCCGGACGCCGCGCCGGTGAAGTGACGCGCCGCTAACTAAAAATCGAAACGAACCGGCCGGCGCGCCGCGGTTTTCTTGATGTTCGGCGGTGCACAAAGCTTTCCTCGAATTAATATTCCCGTCAGGTCGTCGTAAGACGCGATCGCCCATCTATGCGTTCTATTCGCAAATAGCCCGATTTGCAGAAACCCGATTTGCAGAGATTTGGGCCGTCCAGATGGAGATAAATCATGACACCAGGCAATCCCCCGAAATCTCGAGAATCCCAGGCGCCTCACCGGGCGCCGCATCGTGCTTTTGGCCTCCGTCGCCGCAATCGGCGGCGCGCTGCTTGTCGCCGGGCCAAGCACTCACTGGGGCAGCGCGCTCGGCATGCCGACCGCGCGCGCGGCGGATTCGTCGGCGACCGCGCAACAGCCGCTGCCGCACCCGCAAGGCTTTGCCGATCTCGTCGCCAAGGTGAAGCCCGCGGTGATTTCGGTGCGCGTCAAAATCCCAGCGTCCGCTGAGCCGGCGCTGGCGCAGCAAATGGGAAACGATGACGAGCAACAAATCCCGGCGCAGCCCGGCTCGCCGCTTGACAAGTTTTTTCAGCAGTTCGGCCAGCAATTCGGTCAAAACATGCCGCAACGTCAAGCGCCGAACCACGAGACCATCGTCGGCGAAGGCTCCGGCTTCTTCATCTCGCCGGACGGCTATGCGGTGACCAACAACCATGTGGTCAACCACGCGAGCTCCGTGCAGGTGACGACCGACGACGGCACGATCTACACCGCCAAGGTGATCGGCACCGATCCGAAAACCGATCTGGCTTTGATCAAGGTCGACGGCAAGAGCGGCTTCCCTTACGTGCAATTCGCCAGTCATCGTCCGAAGGTCGGCGACTGGGTGGTCGCGGTCGGCAATCCATTCGGTCTCGGCGGCACGGTGACCGCCGGCATCGTCTCGGCGCAGGGCCGCGACATCGGCGCCGGCCCCTATGACGATTACGTCCAGATCGACGCGCCCATCAACAAAGGCAATTCCGGCGGACCGGCATTCGACGTCGACGGCAACGTGATCGGCGTCAATACCGCGATTTATTCGCCGTCCGGCGGCTCGGTCGGCATCGGCTTCGACATTCCGGCCGATACCGCCAAGACGGTCGTGGCGCAGCTGAAAAAAGACGGCCACGTCACCCGCGGCTGGCTCGGCGTGCAGATCCAGCCGGTCACGCCCGGCATCGCCGACAGTCTCGGCTTGAAGAAGGCCGCGGGCGCCATGGTCGACGAGCCGCAGGGCGGCAGCCCGGCGGCCAAGGCCGGCATCAAATCCGGCGACGTCATCACCGCGGTCAACGGCACGCCAGTCAAGGACGCCCGCGATCTCGCCCGCACCATCGGCACGATGGCGCCGGACTCCGCGGTCAAGCTCGACATCATTCGACAGGGCGAGCAGAAGACGGTGTCGCTGACGCTGGCGCAGATGCCCAACGACCAGCAAGTGGCGAGCGCCGATAACGCCCAGCCGGAGAGCGGCGTGCCGCATCTCGGTCTGCAAGTGGCGCCGGCGAAGGACGTCTCCGGCGCCGGCGGCGAGGGCGTGGTCGTCACCGGCGTCGATCCCGACGGTCCGGCGGCCGAGCAGGGCTTCCAGACCGGCACCGTCATCCTCGACGTCGGCGGCAAGGCGGTCGCCAATGCCGGCGACGTGCGCCAGGCGCTGGTCGAGGCCAAGGCACAAGGCAAGCGCGACGTGCTGATGCGGGTGAAGATGGGCGACGTCACCCGCTTCGTGGCGATGCCGCTCGGCAAGGCGTGACAAAAACAGAGTAGTGATCGGCTCAACAGCGGTGCCGTTGTCTCCAGGCTGTCGCCGCGGGCCGGTCGTGTGGGGACGGGTCTTGACCCGTCCCCATTGGCGTCCGCTGCCGCTCTCGCTTCAGGCGGCGGAACGGGTCAGCCGGTCGCTATTGGCGTGCACGCAATCGGCCACCGGCGCATAGGCCCGCGCGGCGGCGGCATAGAGGCCAAGCCCTTCATCCAGCGCGTTCTCGGCGGCCATTCCGGCCTTGGCGAAAGCCAGGAATTTTTCCGTCACCATGTTCGTCGCTTCTTCGATCACGGTGTCCGGTGCGCTCGAGGCAAACAGTATCAGCCGCGCCGAAATGACGTTCTGAGCTTCGCAGGTGAAACGGACGGCCTCGAGCCAATTGTTCCAGAAATCATTCATGTAGAGCAATGTCGCGCAAATTATCTAAAATTGCTGCGCGCGCTTCGGTAAAATTGAATCGATGGCGATAACCGTTCGTCATTGCGAGCGAAGCGAAGCAATCCAGATCGGAAGTGCCGAATCTGGATTGCTTCGTCGCAGCAATCTAGCAGTTAATTTCATTGCGGGCATAGCGGGCCAAGGGAAAATCCATAAAAACGAGCGTTTATTCGTTTACATGGGTGCTTTGAGCTTGTGCGGGACAGGCTAGGCCAGCATATTGTAGGGAACGAGTAGGTAACTTGGAGTTCGAATGTTGGCAATCCGCAAGCTCACGCAGGATGACGTTAAGGCGCGCATCGCCGAAGGCGGCAACTGCAAAATCAATGACGGCGGAAGCCTCTTCTCTATGTCAAAAAGGGTAGCGGGTTTTTCATTCACAACTATCGCGACGGCGACAAAATCCGCTCGCATAGCATCGGCAAGGCCGGGGGAGACAACGCCTTGACGTTGGCCGCCGCGCGGCGCGCTCGCGATGCGTTCATGGTAGATTTGCGCGAAGGGGTCTGCTCGCCATTCGCGAGCGCAAAGCGACGGCCGAGAAATTAGGGGACGCGCTTGCGCCTATCTGAAACGCACGCGAAAATTCCGACCAGACGCGAAGCTTTGCCGCGAAATATATCAAGGCCGACTTCCGCGCTAAGTCAGTGCACAACATCAAGGCCGAAGATGTGCGCGACGCGCTCATGGGCAAAGACGAAAAAGGCAAGTAGATTTGGACGGGTAAGGGACTAATAGCGGCAATAGGTTGCGCTTGCTCATGCTTGGCGTGTTCGCTGCAAAGGGCGTGCGCCACAATACGGCAGAGTGGAACGCGGAAGGCGCGCAATTGCCGCACTTGATGACCGACGAGGGGCGCGAGCGGACGCTGTGACAAATAGGCTGTCAATGCCTTATGCTGAGCTTCCCGCGTTCATCGCGACGCTTGGCGATAGCATCGAAGATCGCGCGGGGCGTTTCGTGATATTGACCGCAGTACGGCGCAAAGAAGCTCTTGCAGCGACTTGGGGCGAATTAGATTTTGCAAATCGGGTTTGGACCATTCCCGGCGAGCGCATGAAAATGGGCCGCAGCATGATGTGCCGCTAACAGACGCGATGATAGACGCGCTCGGCAAGCAGGCGGGCGGGACGCCTATGTGTTCCAGAACAAGGCGGGCGGCTAGCTGAGCGACAGCTATGCGGCGCTCGACAAGACTTGGCTACAGAACGGCTACACGTTGCATGGTTTCCGCTCGACGTTCTGCGACATGGGCTGCCGAACAGGATCACGGCCGCGCCTATCCGTTTGAAGTGCGCGAAGCGGCGCTTGCTCACGCCAAGGCTAACGCCGTTGTGGCGGCTTATGAGCGCAGCAATCAACTTGAGGCGCGGCGCGAGCTTATGCAAGCATGGTAGGATCACGTCAAGGGAGGGCAGACGAGATGACGCGCAACGTTCTTTCTAGAAACTATGGGCGCGGCGTTTGGTTCACGCTCAATCTGCGCAAGCCCGAAACGCAGCAGCAAGCTCAGAGTGTAGGGCCATTAGGACGAATAGTGCGGGCGCTCAAACGACTACGCGAGGATGAAACGGTCACAAAGCTGCCAGACGCGACGGCGTGACAAGCGTCAAAAGCCCGTGTAGTACAGTACAGTAAAGCGCGATTTACGAGACGATGCTCTTATTTTGCGTAGTTGCTACCGTCACTGGGGCATGGGCTGCCGTTAGGGTCAACCTCAGTTAGTTGCCGCTGTTGGCGGGAGGGTTGATCCGGTGAGGGAACAAACCTTTGTTTCATAGTCCCTCGATGGCCACTCGGCCTCGATGTTCTTGGACGGCCCATAGAGAACATCAGCTATGACATAGAGCGTGCCACGCTCGAACCCAAATAGGTGAGTTGGCCTTGGGTAAAGACGAGGCCTTCCAAATCAAACGAGGTACTAATGGGTTCGGGAAACAGAAATATTTTGCCGATTACACTCTTTACTGCCAGTTATTTTAGTCTCCGGGATGGCCGCGTCCGTTACAGCTAATGCCGTCTTGAATCCACGCCAATCCAGGCAGTTTTCCGATGTTTTGGACCAAGATTTTTACGCGCTGAAATCACAGGGAACGCCACGAGTAGTGTGCATCAGGAAAGTGCAGGGTTCCAGCTTGACTTTGATATAGGGACGGCTGTTGATTTAATAAGCGGCCAGCGCAGCCTTAACGGCGTTATCGGCAGCATCCCACGCGCCGAACGATGCAATGGCGCTGGCTACAGCGCCGCCAGCCGCAATAGCGGTGAAGGAGATAGCGACAAAACCTCCAATTTTTTCAAAAGCTCAATGACGGCGTTCTGCGCGTCTGTGGCGTTCTTGGCGAGTACTCTCGCTCTCTTCTTAGGGTTGATCTGGTCTGGGCATCGCATTGCCTTCCAAGCTGTGCGGCAAGGCCATCAAGGCCGCTGGCCGCCGTAGCGTCGCGGGACAAAAGGGATTTAACCAGTCCCAAGCGAGGTGTACAATTTCGGTCGCGCTTGCCCGAAGTTTTGGGGGGATTTAGTGCGCGCCGTGGCTATTGCGGGGCTTATTGTGATCGCTTGCGGCGCATGGCCGTCGCGCTCTCAACCGATTGATCCATCAACATCGGCGAACTGGTGGTGGTGCGACGCCTCGCAAGCCTACTACCCGGCCGTTAGATCGTGTGCGACACCGTGGCGTGCGTTGGATGCGCGAGGCCAACCGGTTGGGCCTTCCTCCCCTCCGGACTCACCAAACTGGTGGTGCGATGAACCGCGCGGGTACTACCCGTCAGTACCGAGATGCTCGACACCGTGGCGTGCGGTTGGGGTAGCACCCTCAAACTCGGCACGGTCAGCGGTATCCGCGCCCATGCCCGCCAAGCAGATGACGCCAGTGACGGTGTCGCAGCCTTTCGTGGTTGCTATTGATGCGTCTGTTTCCGGGGGCGCGCGCCCGATAGTCACGGGGACGACGAACCTGCCGGATGGCACGCAGCTATACATAGTGCTACAGAAGCCGTGGTTGCCTAATGCTAAAGAGCGGTTGGCTGTGGGTCTTCCCGCTTGCGCAGATGATTGCTTTCCGTTGCAGACCAATTCGACATTGCAGAACGGTGTGTCATTAGGCGTGGTGGTGAAAAATGGTCATTTCAGCGACGGGCCATTCACTCACAGGGGAGCAGCGTTACACCCCGGCGAGTACGTTTTGGAAGTTAATGTTTATTATGCCACTGACCAACCGGCGGATGTTCGGGCGATAATCGGCCCGCTTGGTGAGAACATGACCGGCCCGTTAGTTGATGCATGCTGCTTCGGGGAGCGTTGGGACCAAGCGCAATTCAAAAAAATCTAGATGAAATACACCGCGATGCGCCGGTCTTGGGTGCCTCGATTTACTATGCTCGATACGTAACGATTGGCGGAGATTAACACGGCGAGCAATCGAGCCGCACCTATAGAAGGCAAAACTGATGATGATGAAACTGATAACAGTTGCGGCGGCTTTCTGGATTGGTCTTGGTTCGGTAATGGCCGGTGATTACGATCCCATACCAAAAGGTTGGAGCATAAAGACAACTTGCCGGGGACATTATCAGTGGGAGCGCAATACTGCACGGAAATGGGCAAGTGCCAGTCTGTAGGAAACGATATTGTTGGGTTCGACATCGGTGGAACCACTGTTGGAGGTATACAGGGTTGTCAGAGCATGCAAGACGCGGAGCTGTGCCTGAAAGACAGAATACCGGTGCAGGTTTAGCTGCCAGCTCTGCTGGAAGCGTCATCGTGCGTCTGAACGGGAGAAATTATGCGGTAGGTGGCCTGCAATGGTACAAACAAGAACCTGACCGATCTTTTATTGGTGGCTCTGTGTCCGTCCTCTACAAGGGAGTTAGCATGCCTTTGCAAATATATAATAGGTGCTTTTCCCTTGGCACGCACACCATCGTCGCGCCAATTGGCACCTCGCTGTGTCCACCGCTTCCTCCGAATGGCTGAGACGCTCGACACTCAAAACTTGTCACCGGAAATACATGAAAAGCTGGGGACGATAGGTTTAGAAACGCATCGACAACCAGAACTAAACGACCGGCCATGTCCATTTGCCATCCAGAAACATCCCCTTGCTAACATCGAATGGCTTCGCGTTTGCCGCTCTGTGGGCCGCATCCTGACCTGTTGGCCTTTAAGGATATATATCACAGGGTGCGCCGGAGTAAAGCCAAAGCGCCTGCTTAATGCCGAGCGCCTCTTGGCGCTCCTATGCATGAGAGCTGTGGCTTTGTTGTACAGAAGGAGCGCAATCTCACTCGCTCTCCGTTTCGTCATGCCGTAGAGTATAGTTCCAAGAGGACATAATAGAGCACGGCCAAATACAGGCCTGCGGATATAGAGCGCAGAGCGGCTTCATAGACTAGGTCAAATAGATTTTTGTCTATCTCCTCAAGAAGCATAATATTTTTTCGAATATAGGCTTTAACAGCATCAGTGACTCTAGAAGCATCAAAGTTGACTGTAGGAATGCCATAGAGCGGCTTGACAGTGCTTGTGGGCTTTCGGAAGAAGCGTTTAATAGCGTCGAAGAATTTTGCGGCAACTGACATAAAAGCCTCCGCTGTGGTTACTGAACGAGACGCCGTTGCCGCGCGTGTGCGGATTTCCACCACACCATTTTCGCTCATACACTGCTCAAACGCCACGCCGCTCTGTACCGGTGCGCGCCGCTCGATAGATCGCACGTCGCCGACGCGACGGCCGATGCACGCGGCGGACCTGAAAAGGCCGACTAACAGAGTCGGGCTTGTTCCGGCGATCGATGGCCGAACTGGGCTTAAGTGGCCGCCAACACGGCACTAAACACGCTAGCACTTTGTTCGTAATGCTCTGTTGCGAAAATCCCGAACTATTGGTAGTAGTCGTGGTGCCGACGCTGTGAGTAGGCATGGGCTGAAAACGTGCGTGGCTGCGAGTAGGCATGGGCTGAAAGCGCGGAAGTTCCCCAACCTAAATCCGAGTTGTGCCCCGTCGCGTCAAAGAGGCGTGGCACGACTACAAACAATCAAAGGCCGCGCCATGCGTCAGCGCCAATTATATCCGATAGCGGTTACGGTTGCAGAGCTAGCTGACAGCATAGGCGTTGATAGCGCTCTGATCTACACCGCGATCAAACTTCGCCGCTTGCCGGTTTTTCGTGTTGGCGTGCGGCGGCTGATTTTGGTGGAGGACGCTGTGAGCTGGTTACGCGAAAACTTTAAGAGGGAGTACTGACAATGACAACGGAAGCAGAAAAATCAGCGGCGATAGCAAAAGAGAACGCTGAAACGATGGACCGCGTTTTTGCGGCCATAGAGATAAAGCGACAACTCCGCGAAATCACCACAGAAAAGTGGGGCTGCACAGACGCGCAAGCCGCAGACTTTTGCGAGCTACACGCGGATCAATTCGGACTTAGCCAAAGGCTCAGTAATTCATTTGCCGACTAACTTGCCGCTAGATCACCCGGAAGCGTTCAACGCGCTTGCCGAAGAATATCCGCATTTGGTCCCGCGCCCGTTTGCAGTGCCGCTAGCCGACAAAGCATTCCTGGAAAACAGTTTAGCGGCACGCGGTCAAATGCTCCGCGAGCTTGGCCCGGCGCAAGCGTTAGAGATTGCGCGGAAGTACGGTCACGCAAATCTACATACCACCGCCAAAGGCAAGCGACCTGATAACGTGGAAGCGCCACCTGAAAAGGACGCGCCGCAATCTGGCGCGGGCGGCAACCACGCCAACAATCCGTTTTCAGCTAAAGGCTGGAACATCAGCAAGCAAGGTTCGCTATTGCGCGCTGTAGGCGCTGAAAAGTGCGCGGCCATCGCCGGGAGCGTCGGCAGTCGCATCGGCGCGACCAACCGAACGCGGCATATTCAGGGGATACGCCATGAGCAAATCGCGGGCAGTAGGTTCAATCTAGCTCGGCCGCCTTGGCTGTTATGCAGAATAACGCATGGGCGGGCTTCCTATTGGGTCACTTTTGACTCGCCCCGCCCCAAAACAAGGGAAAACGACCATGCGCAACCATCGGGGACAATTCGACCGGCTTCGGAACGGAGTTGGTCACGACGGCAAGAGCTGGGCGTTTTCCAAGCCGGGCGAAGCAACGCTTGAGGTTCACCATGACCCGAACCGCGCCCGCCTGGGCGACAGCGGCGTTAAGGGCAACATCGCGCGGGACGGCGCACCCAAGGCGTTGCATCCCGTTTCAATCCACAACGGCATGACCGAACGGCAACGGTCACTTGCGGGCATGGGCCACGCGAACGCGAGCGCGCCGGACGCCAACCCGGCAAGCCCCATGAACAAAGAGCCGGGCCGTAAAGAATTTCCGGCCGCCAAGCCTGTCATCGGCCATCGGTCACGCAACGCGCCGCACAGCGCGGCGCTTGGGGACGCGATCTTGCAAGAGGCGTTCAAGTCAAGCGCGCTGGACGATTGCGTTGCATATCGAAAGCCAAAGCTATGAGCACCGTCCGCAACACGCTCGCCGACGTTTTGTTTTTGATCGCGGCTGGTCTTTTGACGGTCGCGCCTTCGCGGTGGAAGTTCGCCGACAAGATCGCGACGGCGGCGCTTCACACTTTGCCGCGTGACCAACAAGACGACATGCGGGCAATCTTAAACAGGGACGTGACGCCATGGGTATGACCGCACAAGCCGAAGCCGCGCTATACGCGAACCGTCGCAAGCAAAAGCTCTCGCGCCTCTTGCTTCAAAAGCTCACGCCATGGGCGAGCGGCCAAAGCGTCACGGAGAGCGTTTATCGCTCGTCCGAACTTGGCTCTAGCGCATGGCTTGCGGTTTCGTCGGGCACAACGGGCGCGACTTCGCTGGAAGGCAGCGGCGAACAATATGACGGCGCTGTGCGTTGGGTGCGGCAAGATGTGCGGTCATTGCTGAGATTAGCAAACGTCGGAGTCCCGTCATGAAAAATCAGGCGTCGGCGGGCCACATGAAAGGAATAAACAATCTGCCACGCTTAAGCAAGGCAGACTGGCAAGCGCAGCAAATCAACGCCGCGTCATCGCGCCTTTATGGCGGCAAGACATGGGACCCGCTCGCCCGGCAATGGCTTGACCCGAACGGTCAACCCGTCGCCAAGCCGACAACCGAAAACGTGTTTGCTCGCACGTCGAAATTAACTCAGCAACTTGACCGGCAACTGCAAAAACAGATCAATAAAGCCGTCGCCGACAAAGCGCCGAAGCACGCGACCTTGCACAGCGAAGTGCCGAGCACTTGCCTTGCCGATTTGTCATGGCGCGACGGAATAGCAACGGCAACTTTTTATCGCGGCGGGGATGTGGTGTACACCTATCCCATGAGCAAGGCCGACTTTTTGGATTGGATTGATTCAGACAGCATCGGAAAATACGGCAACGAAAACGTGTTCTAACAAGGGGAAACTCCAATGGCTAAGACAATCGTGAAACCAAACAAAGATGTGGAAGTCGCCGCACGTGGCAACTCCGCGCCGACAGGCACGCAAAGCAACCGCCGCTGCGGCCATCCGCACCGGATCAAATTTCAAGCGTGCGCAAGCCGTCGCCGCAAGGCTACGGCATGAACGGCGGGGCGGTAAATCTGTCAAGTGTGCGCCGGGCGTTTCGGTGATGTCGCTGATGGCTGCGAACTTGAAAGCGTCAACTGATGACGGCGAGTCAGTTGGATCACGTCATGGCGCACGGCACCAAGCTCGATGACGAAATCACGGGCCAGTTGCGCAAGATCGCGCCTAACAACGTGCCGGACGCTTTCGGCATGGCGTCGGCGCGCTCGCGTCAACGACTAAATAAATGACGCGGCGATGGCACCATAACGCGACGGGCGCGGCGTTGCTGACGCCCGACGCCCCGCCGCATCAACCGCATGGCTCACGCGCGGCAATCGAGGCGGCCATCTGGTGCGAGTATTCGCTTGCGCTGATTTTTCCGCGCTTGGTGCCGGATTGGATTGATGACGAAACGATAGGCGAAAAATTGCGCGAGTGTGCTGCCAACAATCGCCTGCCATGGCAATTAGACTTCCCGAAAGTTTTGGCTGTTACAGATGAAGTAGATCATGAGCTTAGTATTTTTCGATAAGCGCGGAAAGTTTGTCATGCAGAGCGCGGAAGCAATCGCGGCGCTCGATGACAACACCCGCGAAGCGTTTGCGGCTGTGCAAGCCGCCGCAACCGAACTTGAAACGGCAACAGCAAACCGCGAAGCGGCCGAACAATCCGAACGCGACGCCATTGCCGAAGAAACGGCGGCCGAAAAGGCAATGCCGAAAATCACGTTTTTCGATCAATGGAAGCAGGCCGTCGCGTCGCGCAAAATGGAGCACCAAGGCAAATTAAAATTCGCGTGCCGGTTCGCTGGAGAGAAACCCAACTTCCCGCAGAGCGCAAGACGCGAAGCGGCCCGGCGGGGACCATTACCCGCCGGGCCAACCTAATCAGAACGCCGCGCCAATGTCGGGGGATCTTGGCGCGACTAACACGGCTCATGCCGGGGAAAAGCTCCGGCGCGCCGTACAGCAGCCATGCACGCGGCGCGTCGGGGCGACCTAACAAACGACAAGTGAGAGTCCCCATGAGCTGACCACTACGAGGCTTAGAGCTAGAAAAGCGGCTTTGCATAGTGCTCAATCATGTGTACGAGCACGGCGATATTTGGTACGCGGCGCGCACGGCTTGCTGGCATCAAGCAACCGTTTTGCGATACATGGCGGACCCGACTTGCCTAGTCACGTGGCGCGATAAACTTTGGATTTTTGGTGAAGCCGTGCAATGGGCAATTCAAGATCGAAAAGAATATCTCGCCGCAGTGGACGGATTGTTTTTTGGGCCGCCGCCGCCATCCTATGCGCGGAAAACGTCTCACACTGAAACGGAGATTATAAAAGCCGCAGCGGCGGCACGCATTGCCGCACGTATCACGCAAGCAATTGCGCCGCGTGTAACATCGGCGCTTCGATTGGATTTAGAACAACGCTTAAGCGACCTGAAAAGACGCCAAACCAAAGAAAGGGCTACACCATGAGCGACGAAAACAATATGCGGGAAACTTACGTTCACTCCGCAGTCATCCTAAACAAACGCGCTGGACTCAAGTTGACGGTTGCGAACGTCAAAAAGTTTTTGCCAGAACCGATACGCGAAGAATTCGACTTAGGAGTAGATGATCTTGAGCCGTTTATTCTGGCCGAAGAATTTAGCGTCCCAGTCCCGCCCGCTGTGGAATTTGAGGACGCGCCAACACCGCGCGGCCGTCCGCAGTGACACCGCCGAACGCCTTGAGTGATTACATTCACGCCAACACGACACCGGCAGAGCACGAATTCACCGCTGCGTCGCCCGTTGCTGAGCAATCAAGCGACAGCGACACAGGGGGAAGCGACGCGGCGGGGGACGTACCGGAACCGGAAGCGCAACCCGAACCGATTGACCCGGAAGCGGCAAGCGCCCGCGTTGCAATGGCTAAGCGTAACTGTGGCGAAGCGGGACGCATGGTCATTGTAACAAAAGAAGCGGAGCGCACGGCACGCGCCAAGCTAGCGCAAGCTGTCACGGCGTTCCAGCGGGCAACGGGTGCAATCCCTCCGTCACAGTCCGAAGTGTTCCGCGACTACGCGAAGCAACAAGCGGCCATGCGCGTCACAATCGCAACCGGCAAAGTGCAAGCCGCACCGTCGCGGCAACCCGTGCCGGGACCTAGCGCGGTTGATCGCATTGCGTTCTATGGCCGTGGCGGCAATCCAGCGGGCGGCGGCAATGCGTTTCGACGCGGCGCGGTCACCCAAAAAGGGCGGCCGAATTTTAACCGCGTTTGGGACCTGTAGCGAAGCTACCAGGCGAAAGCTAAAGCAAAAGCCATGGCACGGCCGCGCAAGAGCATTAAAGGATTGACTCGCGCGCTGATAGCGCGGCGCGCACGCGCGTTCGCATCGACGGCGCGGGCGAAAGTATTTTCAGGAGCGCGCGGCGTGAGTATTAGACTAAAAAATACATACCCTCTTGCGCTGGCAATCCCGTGAGCGCAAAAACGTCGCGGCCCGGCTGAGCAAACCGGGCCGCGTAAATTCGGGTCATCACCCCGAAGCCGAAACACACAGCGGATCGGACCCCGCCATGCACTCCACGGATGACATAGGCGACGAAATTCCGCAAGAGCCATCTTGCGATATTTTGGCGCGCCTCCGCGAAGCCGGTAACGCGCTAGACGCGGCCGAATTCGACGGCACGATTCCCGATTTGCAAAAATTCCTCTACCCGTTCCGCGTGGCATGGGGCGACAGCCATCGTGCGCTCATTGATTACATTATCGCACGCACGCTCTATGTGCGCGCCTTGCGCATTCCACCGGCTGATTTGAAAGAGGCAACCTACAACGTTCAACGCGCCGCGTCGGTGTTCGCATTTACTGAGCAACACGGCCGCCTTGAGGGCTTGCGCATGACTGCGAACACATGGGTTAGCTTGTGCGTCGCGCGGGACGATTTGCATGAAATGCAGCGCCGACCGAAAACCATCAAAGAGCTAAAAAGAAACAAGCGCGCCCACAACAAACGCGAGCGAGAATACTGGCGCACCCGCCTGTCATCTGATAATGGAGTCCCGCTATGAGCGAAGATCGCAAGAGCGCAACGAAAAATCCCGACAATTATTACTGGCTCTTGTCGGAATCCAAGTTCATGTACATGCCGACGCGCACGCTCATTGAACCGGCGGCAGTGCGCGGCCAAATCGGCGACAATGCCGCGAAGGCTTGCGTTGATACGCGCACTTGCTCAAATCTGACATGGGCACCCGGATGGCTGACTCTCGTAAAGGACACAGCGGCCATTGATGGTGCTTGGGCTGAATTTCCCGGCAATACGCTCTTGAACACTTACCGCGCGACAGCGCCAACAATTATCGGCGACGCGGAACAAGCCGGACTGTGGCTTGAGCTTGGCGAAAGATTGTGGGGCGATCATCTTGAACACTTGCTAAACTGGCTCGCGTTCAAAGTTCAAAATCCCGCCGCGAAGATCAATCATTGCATTGTGCTCGGCAGTCGTGAACAAGGGCTAGGCAAGGACTCGTGGCTTGCTGGAACGTTGCCCGCTATCGGGCGATGGAATTGGAAAAATGTAGGCGCGAGCATGGCGCTTGCGTATGCCGACAAAAACTTTACCGCGTCTCTGTTGCGCAAAAGCATTTTGCGAATCAGTGAAGTGCATGATTTGAAGGAAGCGCGCCACAGGTTCTATGACCTGACAAAAGATTGGTGCGCGCGCCTCCCGAAACGCTCACGGTTGCCGACAAAAATGTTAAGCCGCATGACATTGCGAACGTTGTGAGCGTGATCTACACGACAGAATCACAAAACCGATTCGCTGCATATCGACTCCGAAGATCGCAGACATTTTGTCGCGTGGTCGCGCGCGTGATCGCCGATTTCACGACAGAATTTTGGAACTCCTACTGGCGATGGCTTGGCTACAATAAAGACGGCACGCGCCGCGCACTCGCGCCCGGCGAAGTTCGCGGCGACGAGCATGTTGCAGCACTCCTACAAGCTCGCGACCTGAGCAATACAACGCTTACGAACGGCCGCGCAAAACCGCCGCATAGCACGAAATGGTCGCGGCCGGGACTGAGCCGAACGATTCCGCGTTGCTTGATGTGCTCGACAAGATGGGACCAACGCCCGCACTTGCCGGATTTTTTGGTGACCAGCAACCGGCCCTGTGACTCGGCCCCAAATCGCACGGCAAGCTCGGCACATGGGCAAGCGCGAAATTGCGGACCTGTTTAGCGATGACAAAAAAGGCCGCGTCGCAAATCATCACTCGATGATGCACACTATTAAATCGTGCCGATACCGACAACGATAAAGGATACTGGCGCATACATGGCGACTGGCTCAATTGCTACGCGCAAAGCGCGCTAGCGCCGACAGAACGACTAGAGGCAGTGCGCGACATGATAGCATGGGAATGCGGAGCGCCCGAACCATCCGAAGTCGCCGACGATTTTTCGGAGTAGGGCGAATGAGCATCTTACCGCCGGAAGTGAGCGGCTGTGTCTATCGCGGCGCAACGGCCCGCTGGCAAGCGCGCAAGGTGCTTGCCGATAATCCATACCCGCCGGGCACTCTGAAGCATCGTGCATGGGAATTTGGCTACTTGAACGCGGCCGAAGTGCTGGCCCGTCATGACGCGAACGGCGACTCAAACTATGAAGCCCGCCGATTGATTTGCCGCCTGTACGGTAAGCGTGCGGCGCTTGGGTGCTACATCCCACACCCGGCCGCACGAACACGCATCAGCGACGCGCTGAAAGGCTAAAAAGTAGATCACTTCGCCGACGCTTACGAGCGCGCATTGACACCGTTGACACCGTTTTCTTACCTACCCCCCTTTCAATAGGTCAGCGGGTTAAGAGAACGGTGCCAACGGTGTCAACGGTGTCGGCAAGGTTCGCAGATTTCATGCTCTAAAGGCTGTTTCGCGGCCCGGACTTTTTTAAGTGGCCGCCGCTGACGATGGCTCAATTCACACGCAAAAAGGGGCGGCGTTAGTTCTTCCGCGCCTTGCCTTCGCGTGCGCGACCCGTCGCGACCCGTCGCCGTGGCCGCACGCTGTGTTGGTAACTGGCGGGCGCTCATGTAGGAAACAGGATGGCCTAAAGCCCGCAAACGCTGGCGATTTGGGGCGATTGGATTGCATGGGCCATGCGACCCTACAGGCGAGGCTCTAGGAACGTCGCCCATGAGCGCGCGCGCCGGGAGGCTCATAAGGATAGTGGCACCCCGGAGAGCGTGCGCGAGCTATGGGGTAGGTCTGACACTGCCCCGCCATGGCACCAAACCTTATAGGCCCGTATGCCTGCGCTCGCGCCCGAATTCCGTAAAAAGAAAAGCTAAAAAATAAAAAAGAAACGCGTTAACGGCGTTCGCATTAGGCGGTGCGCTGATCGCGCTCGGCAAACGTTCAAGCGAAAAAATGAAAAAACTAAAAAGAACAAAACTCACGGAACGCTCAGTGCTGCAAAAACGCAATGCGCCTCTCCGTTGACCAACACAAACAACATGTGCTGCACGACTCGCTACGCCCGGTCTGAGCGGGGCACACGACGGCGTCGGCCGGTTTCTGCCGCACGCTCTCAATGGTCACGGTCGAGCGCAGCGGGAATGGCCTGTTGCTAACCCGCATCGCGAACCGCGACCATCCAACATCGCGCGCCAGCGAGCGCAGCGCGTCGGCAATCGCATCATCCGTGCGCGCCGTGTAGCCGAACACGTGCAAGCCTTCATGCCGCTCTAGCAGCGTGCGCCAAAGCTCGACATAGGCCACAGCAGTAGAAGTCGCCCGCGCCGTGAAGCCCACACACAAAATTCGGATGGTCAATCGACAACAGCGCCACTTCGCGAGTAGAGCTTCCATTCCAAGTCCGGCCCGGGTTCCATGCGTTGCATCCACTGCATGTGATTGGCGTAACATGACCGCCAATGCCGACACGCGGTCGGGCACGTCCGCCTCTCCTCCAAATTCAGGATGTACAGCGGGAAGCCGCGCCACTTGCCTTTTAGAATCTCGCCACCGATCTTGCGCCAGTTGATTCCGCTTTTCAGCACCCAATGAGTCACGTGGCGAGACAACTGTGCTCGGATAGATCGTGCGACCTTCCAGGATGGCCGGATGGTCAGGCGGCGGAAGCGACGCGGAGCGACCGTTGAGCGGGACCGACGCGAAGCGTGCTTTCGTTTGCATCTGATGGCACCAATAAATCCGACCAATCGAGATTGAGGCGAGCGCGCTGGCGCTCGACAAGTAGCGCCGCAGTGTCGCGGCTCTTTGCCAGCATCCGCAACGCCGCGATAAGCTCAGCCCGCGCCGCTTCGGGAATTGTCTTGAACGGCGGCGGGAACAGACGCGCCACCGCTTCGGCGCGCGCCTTCATTGCTTCGGCCGCTTCGGGCGTCATTCGTTTGTTTGGTAGCTTGCGCGCCTTGCCGTCGCGGCCGATGCGTTTTGCAACTGCGGACTTTTCCGCAGTTGCCTTGCGCGCCTTGGCGACGGTCTTGTCGCTGACGCCAATCTCTCGCGCGATGGTGCGGTCGGATTTTTCAGGATGTGCCGCAATCGCCTTCGCGGCGTACACGCGCGCTGGCACGTATGCGGCGTCACACTGACAGCCGGGCTTGGCCTTGGCCCCGCACTTGATGCAACAGAGGATCATGGCGGCGAGTGTAACGCGCAAAACTGAATCGACCGTGCGGAGCGATGCTTAAAATTCGACGAATTATATTCGAGCCGCCTTAGAGCGGCGCCGCTAAGCTCGCGGCAATCCCCCGATCATTCGGCGGGTCCGGTGCCTTCGGTCATCGGCGCGCATTCGGGTAGGTAGATAAAGGGCGGTCGCTGGCAGGCGGGTCGCCCTTCTCCTTTGCCCGCGCCGGGCGCGAGCGGCAAGCATTTGTTAAGGCATAGGGTTAAGCTGCCGCATTGCTCCCGGCGGCCACCTAGCATTTAAGCTGCGCTAACCGGCAGCTCTGTAAGAATGCGCTTAATTTGGTCCTTGAATTTGGTCTGATGGCTCTGCCCGGCAAACGGCACCGTGTATAGGGGCGCTTTGCTGTTGGCTTTGCTCGCCGCGATTTCAACGTCATCGCCGATGCGCTTGAGAAGGCACACGATGGCTGCGGGCTGATATTCAGCTATTCGGGCCGCCAGACTCGCGCGTGCTTCTCTGCATTGCTTTCGGCGGTCCTGCAACTTTTCAATGGGCTTCGTCACCAAATCGTCGAGATACCATCCGCGCGCCTTGAACCAATTCAGAAACTCAATATCGCCCTTTGGTCCTCCCAACGCATCGCGCATGTAATGGGTCAGTCCGCTGTTGCCGCGATAGAAAAAACTGTCGCTTGCTGGCGGCGCTTCACCAACAAACAAAACCGTGATGCGCTCCGGGCGAAATTGCGACCGCAATCGCTCGATTTCGGATATGTGGCCAATCATTGTTTAGGAGCACCCTTCGTCCGCAGCATCGCAATCCCGCGTCGCACGCTGTCTTTGATTTCCTCGTACCTTGCTTGCGTCTGGTCGTGAATGAACTGGCGCTCAGTGGGGAACTTGGCTGCAAACGACCTTTCGATCACTCCCGGATAATCGCAGCGTCCCAACACCGCGAGCGTCGCAGTCTCTAAGTCGATTGGTTGCGGAGCGATAGCTTGCGTTTCCCGCGCAACGCAATCTGCGGCGGCTGCACTTACCGCATCAATTTGGGCTGTCTGTTGTGCCGCCTGCTGTGATGATCCGCACGCGGCGAGCATCAATGCAAGTGCACCCGCAACAATGATCCGCACGGCTCAATCCCTTTCCCGCTCGTAATCCAGCACTCGCGAAAGGCGCGGTCAATGGTTTTGGCAACCTTGCGAGCGGTAGACGCACCCTTTAGGATAGCAGCCATCTGCGAGCCTACGCGGGAGACTCGAATGAGAAAGGGCCGAGAGAGGGCGACGTTATCCGATGCTATTAGCGAAGCTAAGGATCAGCTTTACACGCTTTCCGATGAAATGCGGGATATGTTTGAAAGGACGCCCCCGCATTTCCAGGACAGCAATAAGGTCCGCGAGGAAGCGGCAGACGATCTTCAAATCGCGCACGATCTATTGGGTCGTTTCGACGTGCCCAAAAAATATTGTGATGAGGAAATTGGATGGAGGGTAATGCGTGCTGGTACGGACGGCAAATTTAATCGTTCCGCACAACGCAATAACGTTGTTAGATGTTTGCAAGCGTGCGCCGTGCGCCTAGGGACCCTACCACAAGACGATGACGACATTCCCAAGTTCAAGGCTGAGTGCGAACGCGCTATTGGTCTATTGCGCGGCATCCGTTTTCTGGGAATGAGAACGCCCTAGTGAGCGCTGCGCTTCTCGCGCCGATTTGTTTTTGATCGCATGTGTGCGCGCTCACCAAACAAAAGCGGCGCGTGATCGGTTCTCAGTAGCCGAGCGTGAGCTTACGCCAAGCGGTGTTGCGGCGCGTCTGTGACAAATGCACGTTGTCGGCGGCAAGCTCACGCGCCTTGCGTCGGCGTTTGATCGCCTCACGTTGCCGCGCGGCGGGCGTGTGGCGATTGTTCCTAACTTGGCGGTTCATGTTCTCATGTTCATACCGCCATGCTGTGTCATTCCTTTCGGCACTCGACATAGCGCGCTTTGCCCTCCTGATATTTCCAAGTCTGCCGATAGCGCCATGCGCGATCGCGCCCCTTCGGCGACGTGTTGTAACGACGCCAGCGGGCGCGTTGCTTTTCAATGTCTCGCATTGCGTCGCCGTCCTTTCGGTCGCGGCTCAGCGAACAGCGCGGCGTGATCTGTTTTGAGCTTGAGCACTCATAAAATGTTTTCAAGCTCGCCACGTCAACTAGCGTGCGAATGCCGAGCTTGCGAGCGGCGATCTTGCGCGAGCGAATGAGGCGCGACACAGTGCGTTTAGAGATTGAGAGAAAGTGCGCCGCTTCGCGTGGCGAAACGGCGAGAGGTTCAAGGGCAGGCATGGCACTACCTCAACTGAGGTTTGCCACCGTGGCCCTCTAGGAGTTATTACGAGGGGCCGTCCTGCCAGTAGCCCCGGCTTCGTGGCGGGGGATGCCACATCCGGGCGACCGCCCGGAAACAGGTCGGGGTGGCGATTGACTAGCGCGAAGTCGGGGGACATGCAAGGCCAGTGCGGGGCAGGTAGTGGTACAGTTTGAATTTTTTCCTCACTTTTGGCACGGGAAAGCTTGCCGCAAGGCTTCGAGAGCCAATAGCCTGAAATCCTCCTGAGTCTGCTCAGGTCGATCCTCAATATAAAGAACGATCAATCGTATAAATTGGTCCGTGGTGGCAAATTCTGGCGCACAAAATATGTGCGCATCGCGCAGCATCCCCAAACCTTCTACGACGCCGACGCAACGGCCACTAAAGACATTCCCTTCGTGGTGAAGGTAATCTTTGCAGCCGGGCAAATATGATTTTGCGCTGAAAATATCTTGTCCGTGCGCGCTCAGACAGCCTATCATCATCAGGCCAGCGCAGATGTATCCAAGCCTAATCATTCTTTCGCTTCTTGTAGTGGCCCAACACCGCGAGGCGCGTTTAGCTCGCGACTATAGCCCTATCCCTTCACGCAATCACCCCGCCTTCAGTGGCACGGGAAAGCTTCATGAAGGGAAAGAAGCATCACCAAGCCCCATGGTGACTCCCCAATAGCGGGCAACTCTTTCACCTCTTTACGAAGCATGTCCAATACCTGTTCGGAAGTGAGTGACAGTTTAGCTGGCGGGCAATACAGGGGCTCTTGCTTCCGCCCTACTATTATAGTGTTCGCCCAAAGTATGCCGTTTCCAGCACTCGCCATGGAATCCCTTATGCAGCTTTTTCTCTCTGGGCCAGCGGCATCATATTGCTTTAGAAAAGTGTTGAGGTTCTCTTCAGCGTGGGCCACTATTGGAAACAGGCAAAGGCTGCAAATCAATAATGCGAGTTTCATTTTCTTCTCCCGGATCGACGCCCTTCGCCTCTTGGACCTTCGGGGTATTACCGTTTCGTTCCTATTCGCTCACGGACGATGCGCTCGCCCTGGTACAGAACATAACGACCCAGCGCCACATGCGGATCAGCGGCAATGCCATCATAAAATTCATCAGCGCGCCTGATTGCTTCATCATCGTCCGCTGCTTGAATAATGCGACGATGCCTGAGCCGTTCATCCGGCGGTTCCAGAACTTCCAACTTATATTCGGGCATCGCTCCATTCCAATACCCATGGCTAAACCATAGCATGTCCACAAGCGACGAACGACCTAGGTCAAGGCCGCTAAAATTCAAATCGAGACACTACCGGGGACGCTTCAAAATCGGCGGAAAATAGTAGGGAACTGACGTTGGGAACCGGCGAAATTCTGCAATGAAAACAACGCTTAGGATCGCTTCGTCGCTCCGCTCCTCGCAATGACGGGCCTACAACATCTCCGGCCGAAATTGCCCGCGCCGGCTTACGATCTTGCCGGCCACCATGAAAACGCCGTCGCCGGTATAATGCAGCGTGTGCGGATATTTCGGCCGCCGCGCCACATGCGCCTTCACCACTTCGAAGATGAAGAAATTATAGCGCTCGACCAGCGTATCGTCTGTGAGCTTGCACTCGAAATTGGCGTGGCATTCGGCGACGAGCGGCGCTTTGACCTTTTGCGCAGGCGCCGCGGTCAGGCGGAATTTCTCGAACTTGTCGACGTCGGCGCCCGAGCAGTTGCCGATGCCGACCACAGCGTCGATCAGCGTCGCGGTCGGCAGGTTGATGACGCATTCCCGGCTGCGGCGGACAAGCTCGAAACTGTGGTTGCCGGCGGCGATGACGCAGCCGACCAGCGATGGCGTGAATTCCATCACCGTGTGCCAGCCCATGGTCATGATGTTGCGCTCGCCGCGCCAGGCCGAGGAGACGAGAACGATCGGTCCCGGTTCGAGGTAGCGGCGGACCTTCGCGACCGGAAAGTCGATTTTGCCCGCCGCCATGAAAAATCTCCCGCCGCTAACTGCCCGGGCATCGCTTGAAGTAGTGATAAATCTCCGGAGCCTGCAGCCAGAGCAACGACAATGTCAGGCCGCCTTTCTCCGTGATCCAGTTCTGAATGTCCGGCGGATAGTCTTTCCACAAGGTCGGGGTAATGAAGAAGGGAATAGCCTGATGAAATCCGAGCGAACCTTTGGGCGTCACGCAAATATCCTCCCGCGGGAGAAAGCCGGCGACAATGGTGCAGGCTGAGACGCAGGGGCCGGAAATACGCACCTTGGCGTGCGCCGCGGCGAGCTTCGCCCATTTCGCTTCATAGGCGACGAGGAAGCCGCCGTAGTCGCCGTTGATTTCTACAGTCTCCGCACGTGCAATCGACGCCGTCAATGATAGAAAGACGATCACGAGGGCTTGCCAAGCTCTCATCGCCCACTCCGTTTCGCTCGGGAAAATCGAACTTTTGACTGACTGGAACCGAAGGCCGGCGGAACCGCCGCCGACCGCGGTTCCACATTAGCATAAATCTTTGCCGGCGGACGAGCGGCGCCATTGATTCGTCCCGATCGCATGTTGAGTGCCCGCCGGAATGGGGACCGCCATAAAACTCACACGTTCGATCGCCTACGCCGAGCGGTTGCGGCACCGGCTCGATATCTGCCGCCCCGCCGGCGCCGTGGCGGCGCCTGTGGTGGTGTTCTTCTACGGCGGCGCGTGGCGCAGCGGCAATAAGGCGCTTTATCGCTATGTCGCCAAGGCGCTGGCGCGCCGCGGCTACGTGGCGGTGGTTCCCGACTATCGCATCTATCCGGAAGCGCGCTACCCCGATTTCCTCGAAGACGGCGCGCAGGTGGTCCGCTGGGTCAAGGACAATGTCGGCCGCTTCGGCGGCAGTCCGAACAAGATCTTTTTGATGGGCCATTCGGCCGGCGCGCATATCGCGGCGATGCTGTCGATCGATGGGCGCTGGCTGCACCAGGTTGGGCTCGTTCCGGGGCGCGACATTGTCGGCCTGATCGGTCTTGCCGGGCCGTACGATTACATGCCGCTGCGCGACGCGACGCTGAAAGTGATTTTCGGCGGCTCCGACCGGCCCGAGACGCAGCCGATCTTCCATGTCGCGGCCGGCGCGCCGCCGGCTCTGTTGCTGACCGGGGGGCGCGACCGCCTGGTCAAACCTGGCAATTCCACCCGCCTGGCGGCACGGCTGATCGAGGCCGGCAATGCCGTCACGGTCAAGACCTACACGCGGGTCGGCCATTACGTCATCATTGCCGCCGTCGCGCCACTGTTGCGTTTTCTCGTTCCGGTGCTGTGCGACGTCGATGCATTCATCGCCAAAACTTTGCAGCTCGAAACTTTGCGGCCGATGACGTCGCAGGCGCCGGCCGAAACGCCGACGCAACTGGCCGATTATTTGTCCGACGCCGCGATCGAGACCGCCGGCTCATAGCGACACGCGGCAGCGTCGTCTCGGCGACGATTATGTTGCGGCGCACTGTTGCCGCCTTGCTAAGATGAGCCAACAGGTAAAGGCTAGCGCATGCGAGTCACGGATGCGCGGCCGCATGGCGCCGCCGCGTCAAGGCACTGCGCAAGATAATGCCGCGGTGGCGACGTCATCGCGCAACAAGAAAAATGGGAGAACGCTCATGGCCGTCACGCTTGAACAATCGCGCACGCCGCAAAACCCGTCCGATACGGCCGCCCCGCAACGCGGATCGAATGAACTGGTCAAGCTCATTCGCAAACTGCGTTGGATCGGCATGGAGGAAGAGGCCGAGCGGCTGCAAGCGGAGCTGACGGAGCGGCACACAACGGCCGCGGACAGCGTGGTCGCCATGTCAGGCGAGACGGATTGATTGCAGGCGTAACGCATCGGCAAAGACCAAGCGTCGCAACAACGCCGTCGTCGAGGGAGGAATGCAATGGTAATACTCATGGCGCTCGGCACTCTGGCCGTGATGTGGGCTCTGGTGATCTGGGGCTCGATCTACTTCAATCGCAACGTCGTCTGAGCAACACGACGTCTTCCTCGCGTCAACGCTGCGTGCCGACCAGCGCCATCGAGATCGCCGGTACGTAGGTGATCACCAAGAGCGCCAGGAAATTCACCACCACGAACGGCAGCACGCCGCGATAGATCGCGCCCATCGGCACGTTGAAGACGGCGCGCGCGGCGAATAGGTTCAGGCCGAACGGCGGCATGTAAAGGCCGATCGACAAATTCACGGCCATGATGATGCCGAAGTGAATGGCGTCGATGCCGGCGGTTTCGACGACCGGGAGCAAGAGCGGCGTGAGGATCAGGATCGCGGGCGCCGGCTCGAGGAAACTGCCGGCGACGAGAAGCCCGGCATTAACGAACAATAGCGTCTGCCAATGCGGCAGGTGCAGTGCGGTGACGCCGGCAATGACGTTTTGCGGAATGCCGCTCGTGGTCATGAGCCAGGAATAAACGCCGGCGGCGGTGACGATGATCAGAATTTGTCCGATGAGCACCACCGAATTGACGATGATCTGCAACAGTTCGACGACGCCGACCGTGCGGTAGACGAACATCGCCACGAACAGCGAATAGACCACCGCCACGCCGGCGGCTTCGGTCGGCGTGAATACGCCGCCATAGATGCCGCCGAAGATCACGACGATGGTGCCGAGCGCCCAGCTCGCCTCCTTGGTCGAGGCCCAGATATTCTTCCAGCGCGCCGGGGCCGACAGCGGCACCATTTTGATGCGTGCGTAAACCATCACATAGATGGCGTCGACGATGCCGATCAGCAGACTCGGCAAAATGCCGGCGGTGAAGAGTTTGATTGCGGAGACCTCCGCCGTCATCGCGTAAAGAATCATCGCGATCGACGGCGGGATGATCACCGCGACCGCGCCCGAGGAGGTAATCAGGCTGATGGCAAAGCGTTCGCTGTAGCCGTGCCGGGTCAGCGACGGAAACAACAGCCGTCCGATGGCGACGACGGTACCCACCGAGGTATGCGCCATGGCGCCGAACAGCTCCGAGGACGCCACCGTCGTCACCGCCAGCGATCCGCGCACGCCGCCGATGATCGACACGACCCAGGTCACCACCCGTTCGGCGATGCCGCCGCGGCCCATGATTTCGCCGGCCAACACGAAGAACGGCACCGCCAGCAGCGGAAAGTTATCGAGGCTGCCGAACATATAGGTCTGCACCGCGTCGGTCGGCACATGGGCGACGAAGACGATCGCGGTGAACGAGGTCAACAGCAGGACGACGAAGATCGGCAGGCCGAGGATCAGCAATATCAATGGCAGGATGAAATAGACGAACGTCGCCATTTCAATGCTCGATGTCCCGGCTCGCGATAATGTCGTCGTGGCGAACGCCGACCGCGATCAGCCGCACGGCGATCAAGACGGCCATCAGCAATAGTCCGATCGGCACGGCGGACTGCGGAATGACGAGCGGGATGTTCGCGGTCTCGCTGCGCTGGTCGAGCTCGTAGAACATGGTCATGACCGGCCAGGCGAACACCGCGACCGCGATGCAGGTGGCGATGGTGACGATATCGGACAGCACGTCGAAAATTTTTCGCGCACGCGGCGGCAACAGCGAGATGACGACGTCCATGCGGATGTGGCGGCCGAGCCAGCCGGCCTGGCCGGCGCCGAAGAAGACGCAGCCGATCATCAGAAACAGCATCGCTTCTTCGGCCCAATACAACGACACCGAGAAGACGTAGCGGCCGATGATATTGGCGAAGTTGATGCCGACGCTGAGCATCAGCATGGTGCCGGCGGCGATGCGCAGCACGACGATCAGGGCTGTGGCGCCACGCAACAGGATCTTGGTCATCAGCCCGCCCGCTGAATAAGTCTCCCGGGCGCAGCGCGGCACGAAGTCGTGCGCTGCGGAACCGGAATCGTTGGAAACTCAGACTGCGACAATTCTGGATCGGCGGTGCAGCGCTTTCGCACTGCACCGCGTCCGGGAAGCGAAGCGCTAGTGTTTGGCGACGGCCGCGCGCACCATTTGCAGCATGTCGTGCACCGCCGGCTGATCCTTGGTCGCCTGGTCGGCGACCGGACCGAGCAGCGTCTTGATCTTGGCAAGGTCGTCGTCGGGCAGCGTATGCACCGTGCCGCCCAGCTTGGTCCAGGTGTCCACCAGACTTTTGGTGAAGTCGATATTATATTGCTGCGCCTTGGCCTGCACATCCTTGCCGGCGTCGATGACGACCTTTTGCAAGTCCGGCGGCAACGTATCGAACCATGGCTTGCTGACGACGGCGAGCGAAATGATGTAGGTGTCGTTGGTAACGGTGATCACCTTGAGCAGATCGTTCATCTTGAAGGAGACGAACACCGACAGGCCGGAAATGGTGCCGTCGATCGTACCCTGGTCGAGTGCCGGCACCACGTCGGACAGCGGCATGCCGATGCCGGTGGCGCCCAGCGCCGCCATCTTCTTGCGCTCGAGCTCGGTGCCGTTGATGCGCAGTTTCTTGCCTGCGAAATCCGCCAGCCGCATGATCGGTTTCTTGGCGCCGTAATCGGAGGCTCCGATATTCATGGTGGCGATGCCGACCATGCGTTTCGGCGCGAGCATGTCGAACATCGCCTTTTGGATCGTGGGATCCTGGACCGTCGCAATGGCGTTTTCGTTGCTCTTGAACAGGAGCGGTGCGCTGAACACGCCGAAGCGCGGATCGACGCCGACGAAGAAATCGACCGGGCCGATATAGCCCTGGACGGTGCCGAGCTGCACGCCCTGGATTTCGGCCGGGATCGGGCCGAGCTGGCTCGCCGGGTAGATTTGCACCTCGATGCGGCCGCCGGAGGCCTTCTCGACCTCGTCCTTGTAGAACTTGATGAACTGGTGCTGGGTCTCGTTCATCGTTGCGGTGCCGAATTTCATGACGAAATCGGCCGCGGAAGCCGGAACGGCCAGTGTGAACGCGCCGAGCGCCAGAGCGGCGCCGAGCGCCAGGCCTTTGCCGCCGCAAAATCCTATGGTTCGTGCAGACATTGATCCCACCCCTTTGTTGAAGCCCCGACGCGTCTTCTTGGCCGCTCGTCCGTTTCGCGCCCGCGCGCTTTGCGGCGCCGACTATAAAGCAGTAGGGGGCGTTGCCAAGCACGGGCAGGGAGGCTTAGTGTCGCGTCACAAAACATGAGACGTGGCCTTGACAAGTGTCCCTAATAAAGTGACATAGGTACGAATCAATCTCGCCCTGAAGGGACGCCGTCCGGGTGATGCCGGGCGGCAGGGGCGGGTGCGGTGCCCGCGGGCGAAGCCTCATCAGCTTCGCTCTCGGGCGGTCCGGGCATCATGCTTGCCGGCACTATGACCGGCATGCGAGGTGCGTCGCTGGAAGTGGGAAGGCCGTCGGCGGAGTGACCCCCGCCCCTTGGACGGCCTTTCCACGAAGCCTGGCCCGGATCGCACCAAGGGACCACACACCCCTTGGCAGAGCCGTAGTGGAACGCCGGCAGGCGAGCGCGCCCGAGAGCGGACGGGGCGGCGCAAGCCGCCTTCTCCGTGGCGCGACCCGCGCGCCGTTTGCGTGCGGGAGGTGTTACCTGCGTTTGCCGGCGTTCCGCTTCCCTTATTTCTTTATTCGTAGCCCGGATGAGCGAAGCGACATCCGGGATGGACATGGAGGCTTCTCGATCGTACCCGGATTTCGCTCCGCTCATCCGGGCTACGGTGAGGAGCTACGGGCCGTTCGCCATCGCTGTTTGACATCACTCGCGCGCAAATCGCGGCGCGGGAACGGGATAACTCATTCGCCTCCGCTGCCGCGGCTTACCGATCGCGCATGCGGTCCATCAGCACCTTGTCCTGGCCGCCGTCAATTTCGATCATGGTGCCGTTGACGAAGAAGGCGAGGTCGGAGGCGAGATAGGCGACGAGATTGGCGACTTCCTCGCATTCGGCGATGCGGCCGAGCGGGATGCTGGCCGGCGCGAGCTTGTCGGCTTCCTCGTAGGAAAGCTTCATGTCGCGCGCCATGGCCTTGACCAGGCCGGCCCAGCGTTCGGTGCGCACCGGGCCGGGATTGACGACGACGAAGCTGATATTGTCCTTGCCGTATTGGCTGGCGAGCGATTTGGTCAGATTCTGCCCGGCGGCGTTGGCGGCGCCCGGCGCGATCTCCCAATAGGAGACCTTGACGCCGTCATTGCCGATCAAGTTCACGACGCGGCCCTTCTTCTGCTTCTGCATGATCGGCAGCACGTGCTTCATGCAGCGCACATAGCCCATGAATTTGAGCTGCAGCGATTGCGCCCAGTCCTCCTCGCTCAAATGATCGAGCACGCCGCCCGGCGACGAACCGGCATTGTTGACCAGGATATCGATCCGGCCGAGCGCGGCATGCGCCGCTCTGACGAAGCTTTCGGCGTCGGCCGGTTTGGTCAGATCGGCGGGAATAGCGACGATTTTGCGTCCGGTTGCTTTGGCGATTTCGGCGGCGGTCTGTTCGAGCGGTCCTTTGCGCCGCGCGCAGATCGCGACGTCGACGCCTTCGCGGGCGAGCGCAAGCGCAATCGCCTTGCCGATGCCTTCGCTGCCGCCGGTGACAAGCGCCGTTTTTCCGGTCATCGCCAAATCCATCGCAACGTCTCCCCGTTATGAAAATTCATACCGCGCAGACAATAAAGGATTATGCGTCTTCCTCCAAAGGCTCGAAGTGAGGCCTGAACCAAATTTGCGCGATCAACGTAGGCACGACCGCGCTTCCGATTACGCCCGTCAGCAGGACTGTATATTGAGCCTGGTCGATAATGTGATTGGTGAGGCCGAACAGCGCCGATATCGATCCGAAGGTCAAACCCGTCGACATCATCATCGTGGTGTACATGCCCTCGCGCGGTTCGAATTTGAAATAACGCGTCAATGGCAGGATGCCGCAGAACTTGGTTACCATCTTCATGCCGAGGAAAAGTCCGATAAGACCCGCGCCAGTGATCAATACGTGAGCCTCGATCAGGGAGCCGGCCTTAAGGAAGTAGAACGGCGTCAGGAATGCGAAACATATGGCGCGCATGCGCAGTTGCAGCTCTCTGTTCGCCAAGAAGAATGGCGCCAACGCCATCCCGACAAGATAAGCCGGCAGAACCGCCTCGCTCTTGCCGAGATTGGCAAGACCGCCAAGCGCAAAGAGCACCAGGAACAGGAACTTTATTTCCGGTTCGCTGGTTCGCCCGCCGAGCCACTTGAACAAAGGACGGACGATGAAGGGCAATACCGCGACAACTACGACAGTCGCCACCGCGAACAGCACCAGATACAAATTGTAGTTTGCGAATATCAGGCCTAATGCCAGCACGGTGCCGATATCGTTGATGAAACAGGCGGCGAGGATGATCTTACCCAGCTCGGTGCGGTTGTAGCCGGTCTCGACCATCACCGCATAGACCACCGCGACGGAAGTAGTGGACAACGAAATGCCGCCAATCTGAGCCTGCGGCCACGGCCAGCCCAGTCCGTAACGCGCCAGCAGAAGGCAACCGATATAGGGCGCGAAGAAGCCCATGAGGCCGATCGACATGCTTGACGCAAAATTTTTCTTCACGACGTGAGGATCGATATCGGTGCCCGCGAGGAACGTCAGCACCACCGCGCCGACGCCGGCGATGTAATTGATCCAGGGGGTGAGCGGCAGCCCGATCGTGTTGCCGGCAATGGCGCCGACCACAATCTCAAACAGCGCCGCCGAGATCGTTATGTAAAGCGACCCCGTGGCGGCGACGAGCGCAAGCGCCATCCACAGAGCCGATTGCAACCAGACATTATCCATCGACAATTCTCCCTCTGCCGCCTTGGTTTGACAAAACCCGCATCGCGCGCACTGGCGCGCTTCACGAACGCTCACACAAACAGCGCTGGAAGCAGTGGGAGCAAAAGAAAACTCCTACCGACGCCAAAGCGCCCGGCAGGAGTCATCAGCCGAAAGGTCATCAGACTTGTCGGCGGTTACGGGGAACCCCATCCCCCAGAAGCGCTGCGATATTACCCGGGAATCAAACGATGACAAGCCCGGTATCGTGTCATCAGCCGGCGCGGCGCTCGAGCGGGCGTTCGGCGTCATCCGGAAACAGCCGGTCCGACATCGCGCCGCTGTAGCGGAATTCGCTTTGCACGATCTTGGAATCGTTGGCCTCGCGCAGCGCCGCATCGGCCTCGCCATAGAGAAAGGCGAGGAAGGCGTAACGCTTGCCGCGCGTCACCGGCGTCACCTGATGCAGCGCGCCGCAGGAGAACACGATGGCGCCGCCATGCGGCGCGCGATAGGTGCGGCGGCCAAATTCGGGAAAGATGAGATCGCAACCGTCGTAGTCCTTATTGAGGTTGATGGTGACGGCAAAGCGGCGATGTTGCGCGCCGACATTGACGTTGTCGCGGTGCCGATGGAAATGCCCGCCGATGGCGCTGTCGTAGCAGGCGACGATATAGCGATCCATCCGGGTCGCCGAGAACTGAAAGAATCGCTCGATCGCCGGCACCAAGCGACGCACGATCTGGCCGCGGATCGTCTCGCGCACGTCCGGCACCAGGATGCTCAGGTCGTTGCGGCGCTTGAGGCGATAGTCGACAAGCGTCGAGGTATTGCCGTCGCGGTCGAACAGAAAGCCGGAATCCTTGCCGCCGATCTTGTCGTAGACCTGGACAAGAAAGTCGCACAGCTCGAAATCGAACACCCGCGGCACGATGAGCGCGGGCGCCGTCAGCGGCACGCCCGCCGCATTGTCGACCGCCGGCAGGCTCTGCAACACGTTATGCACCGTCTCGGCGTGTCCGCCGGCAAAGTCCCAGGGAATGTCGGCGATCGCGTGCAACATCGGATCGAGCACGACGGTACGCGACAGTTCGGCGGCGCCGAACGACCGGCTGATCGCGCCGTCATAGTCGGCGAGGAACGCGATCGCCGGAGTGCTCATCGCCACATAGGGCGTGATGTCGTCGGGCGGCGCGGTAAAGATGCCGCAGAAAACGATCTTGTCCTCGTCGAAAATTTGGGTGTCGCGCAGGAGCTTCGTCAGCTCCCGGTCCGCTCTGGGATCGGCCGGCGAACCCAAAAAGCTCAGCACGATCCAGCGGCCGGCTGCGACCTGGAGGTTGAAGGCGCCGTCGCCGATCAGCGGCGCGCCGAACCATGGCGCAGGATCGCCCAAAACGATGTTTTTGCCGGCCGTGCTTGTCGCCATGGCGGAGCCTTCGCTGTCGAATTTCGGTTGCCGGCGGATCGTCCTCCGTCATGGTAAATTTTGTTCTAATTCGGCGCTCCGAACGCCGGCGCCACTTTATTATCTTCGCTCAGCGGCACTGATTCGCCGCCCCGGGAAGGACCGCAGCCTCTCGTGATCGAACGTCCGCAACGCGTTGACCGAAGCCCTCGCATCGGCGAGCTCGACCGCGCGCTGGAGCGCGACCCCGATGATAATGCCGCGCGCGCCGAACGCGCCGGGCTTTTGCGCGAGCAAGGCCGGTTCGAGGAGGCAAAGCGCGACTATCTCGATCTCATCCGCCGGTGCCCGACCGATTTCGCAGCGCTCAACGATTTCGGCACGCTCGTTCTCGATGCCGGCTATCGCGAAGCTGCGCGCTCGCTGTTCGGCGAAGCGGTGCGGCATCATCCGGGCAATCCGAACGGCCACGTTAATCTCGCCAACTTGCTGCTGCTGCTCGGCGAGCGCGCGCAGGCTCGGCATCACTTCGAAGCCGCGTTGCGGATCAATCCGGATCATATCCACGCCCATCGTGGCATGGGCAATCTGTTGGCCGAGCTCGGCGATGCAACTGGTGCGCGCCGGCATCGCGACCGGGGCTTTAAGGACAACTTTTTGACCGCCTTGGATTATCGCGGCGAAGGGCAGGGCATTTCGGTATTGCTGCTCGTCGCCGCGGCGGGTGGCAATATCCCAATGAAATCGCTCATCGATAACCACCATTTCCGAACCACCGTCCTGGTGACGGAATATTACGACGCCAAAGTGCCGCTGCCGCCGCACGATGTCGTCTTTAACAGCATCGGCGATGCGGATCTCTGCCGCGAAGGCCTCAAAGCGGCGCGTACGCTGCTTGCCCGCACCAGCCGGCCGGTGATCAATCATCCGGCGCAAGTGCTCAAGACCGGACGCGTCGCCAATGCCGAGCGCTTGCGTGGCCTGCCGAATGTCGTAGTGCCGCGGATGATGCGTTTGCCGCGCCGCGTGCTCGCCGCACCCGACTGCGCCGAAGCGGTCGCCGCCGACGGGTTATCCTTTCCACTCTTGGTGCGCGCTCCGGGCTTTCACACCGGTCATCATTTCGTTCGTGTCGGAACGCCGGCAGAGCTTGCGGCCGCCGTGGCGGATTTCCCAGGCGATGAGGCGTGGCTGATCGAAGAGCTCGACGCGCGAGACGGCGAGGGGATGTTTCGCAAGTTTCGGGTCATGTTCGTCGACGATCAATTATATCCATTGCATCTCGCCATCTCGCCGGACTGGAAGGTACATTATTTCACCGCCGACATGGCGCAATCCGCCGCAAATCGTGGGCGCGACGCCGAGTTTCTCGGCAATATGGCGAGCGTCATCGGGCCGCGCGGGATGGCCGCGCTCAAGCGCATTAACGCGACGCTCGGCCTCGATTACGGCGGCATCGACTTCGCGGTGAATGGCGATGGCGACATTTTATTTTTCGAGGCCAATGCAACCATGGTCGTGATGCCGCCTAGCAACGACGACAAATGGGCCTATCGGCGGCCGACCTTCGCGAACGTGCTTTCGGCTGTGCGCACCATGCTCACGAAACGTTCGCGCGCGGACAGCGCGGCGTAGATCGCGCCAGTGTTTCGCGGCCTGAAAATCTCGCGATGGCGCCGCGATGCGCAGCAATCTTTAAGGCTTCATTAACGATAAATTGCCCAAACTATGTGCGCTGCTTCCGTCTGAAAATGACAATCGCAGGTACGGCGGACGCGGCGAATTCATCAAGGGAAACGCCGATGCACAGCAATCAGCTTGGAATTGCACTCGCGCTTGTTGTCGGTCTGTTCGGCACTGCGGCTTTCGCCGAAGATGGAGTTTCCAGCAATAAGATATTGTTCGGGCAAGTCGCAGCGCTTACCGGCCCGGCGCAGGATCTCGGTCAAGGCATGCGCCAGGGCATTTTGGCCGCCTTCGACGACGCCAATCGCCATGGCGAAATTTCCGGCCGTGCGCTGGAACTGAAATCGCTCGACGATGGCTACGAGCCGGAGAAGACCGTCATCGCGACCAAACAAATTCTCGACGACGACAAGGTCTTTGCGATGATCGGCGCGGTCGGCACGCCGACTTCGAAAGCGAGCCAGCCGATCGCGACCGCGGCGAAAGTTCCCTTCATCGGCCCATTCACCGGCGCCGAATTCCTGCGCAATCCGTATAACCGCTACGTCGTCAACGTGCGCGCGTCTTATTTCGAAGAAACCGAGGCCTGGATCGAGCATCTGACCAAGGATCTCGGCATCACCAGGATCGCGATCCTTTATCAGGACGATGCCTTCGGGCTTGCCGGCCTCGAAGGCGTGCAGCGGGCGATGGCCAAGCGTAATATGGCGCTCGTCGCCTCCGGCAGCTTCAAGCGCAACACCACGGCGGTGAAGTCGGCACTGCTCGACATCATGAAGGGCAATCCAGAAGCCGTCGTCACGGTTGGGCCCTATAAGCCGGTTGCCGAATTCATCAAGCTGGCGCACCAGGTCAAGATGAATTCGGTGTTCGTGGCGATCTCCTTCGTCGGCTCGGATTCATTGGCGCAAGAGCTCGGCAACGACGGCGCCGGCGTGATCGTCAGCCAAGTGGTGCCGTTCCCGTCCGATACGTCATTGCCGGTCGTCGCAGCCTATCAAAAGGCCCTGACCGCGGACCAAGCGAACGCCAAGCCGGGCTTCGTCTCGCTGGAAGGCTATTTGGTCGGCCGGCTTGTGGTCGAGGCGCTCAAGCGCGTCGACGGCGAGCCGACGCGTGAAAAGCTGCTCGATGCCATTTATCGGGCTCCGTTCGATCTCGGCGGCGTCACGCTGAAATATGGATCGACCAGCAATCAAGGCTCCGACCAGGTCTTCTTCACGATTCTGCAAGCCGATGGATCGTTCAAGCCGGTGGTGCGCCTGATCAAGATGGCAGCGGGGCAGTGACGAAGCGCGCCTTTGCCCATTTGCGACTGCGAGGTCGGCGGTGCTTCTAAGCCAATCCCGATCGAGCCTCGCCGGCATTCGCGGTCGGTTTGGCGCACTCGCCTGGCTGCGCACGATCCGGTCGCGATTGTATCTGGCGTTCGGTCTGGCCGCGGGCTTGACCGTGGTCGGCTCCTCGTTTGCGCTCTTCGCGTCCGCCGATATCAGCGCGACGCTGCGCGAAATCGTCTTCCGCAGCATGCCGGCGACCATCGAGTCGTTTCGGCTTTCCGAGGACACAATCCATCTGGTCGCATACGCACCACGCTTGATGGCGGCCGAGGATGAAAGCCAAAGAGCGGAAATTGCCGGCGAAATCGCTGCGCAATCCCGCAATCTCAAGGTAAGGATCGACCAACTGCGGAAACTCGATGCCAGCCAAGGCGAGCAAATCGCCAATACTCTCGATCGTAGTATGGTGCGAGCCGCTATGGACGAACGGCTCGACGCACTCAATCAAGCGGTCGCAGATCGAATCAAGGTTTCCGATCAACGACAGGCGCTCGCGCTTGCCGTGCGCAAAGCCCATGAAAATCTCCTCGAGGTCATCACGCCGGCCATCGACGACGCCAATTTCGACTTGATGACGAAGAGCCAAGTCGAGGATCGAACGACACTGAACAATTCAATCGATGCATTGCGCCGGCTCCTTGAAGTGCAGGCCGATTCCAATCTTCTGGCTGGGCTGTTGATCGAAGCCTCGATGGCGACCGACATTGCCAATCTGCCGCCGCTGCGGGATTCGATTGCGGCGGCGGAACGCGACATCGATAGCAACCTGAAAGCGCTGCCGGCATCCGACCAGCACACCAAGATGGCGACTTTGTACGGCAAGCTCGCCGCGCTGTCGGGCGATGACGGGATCATTGTAAAGCGAGCAAGCGAATTGAAGGACGAGCAGGATGCGCAACAAGCGTATGCGGCCGCGCTCGGCGAAGCGGCGCGGCTTCGCGCCGCAGTTGAAAGCCTGATCGAGCGGCAACGGACGTCGGCGCAAGCGCTCTCGGCGCGCGCCATTGGGCAGATCGCGTTCGGTCGGATCGTTCTCGTCGTACTGAGCATCGCGGCGCTCGCCGCCGCCGGCCTGATTGCGTGGTTGTATGTCGGACGCAGCATTATCGGCCGCCTGACCTTGTTGAGCGCCGCCATGCGGCGCATCGCCAGCGGCGAAGCCGACGTCGCCGTGCCGCTCGGCGGCCAAGACGAAATTGCCGGCATGGCGCAGGCGCTGCTCGTATTCCGTCAAGCGATGGCGGACGTCTCGGCCGCGCGCCACACCGACGCCGCGCATGCGCGCGAATCCGAAGCGCGCCGGCAAAAGATCGAATTGGCAACACGCGACTTCGAACGCGAGGTCAACGACGTCGTTCAGGCGCTCGATGCCGCCTCGAAGACGATGGATCGTTGCGCGCAGATCATGGCCGAAACGGCCGAAGATAACAAAACGCAAGCCCATGCCACCGCGACGGCGTCCGAGGAAGCGACCGTGAATGTCAGCAATGTCGCCATGGCGGCCGAGGAGATCGCGCAATCGGTGGAGCAGATCTCGACACAGGCGCGCACCTCCGCCGATATCGCCCGTCACGCCAGCGCCGAGGCAAAGTCGATCATCGGCATGGTGGAACGGCTCGCTGCAACGGTGGGGCAGATCAATAGCGTCAGCAACCTAATTCGCGATGTCGCGGCGCAAACCAATTTGCTGGCGCTCAACGCGACCATCGAGGCGGCGCGTGCCGGCGCCGCCGGACGTGGCTTTGCCGTGGTCGCCCAGGAGGTCAAATCGCTGGCGGCGCAAACCGAGAAGTCGACCGGCGACATCACGCAGCAGATTTCCTCGATCGAGATGACGACGTCGAGCGTGGTCCAAGCCATGAAGGCGATCACCGGAACGATCGGGAAGATCGACGAGAACGCCAACGAGATCTCGGTTGCCGTGCAGCAGCAGGACGCAGTCAGCAAGGAGATCGCCCGCAGCGCCAATGCCGCGGCCGACCGCACGCGCGAGGTTTCGGCAAGCGTGGTTCAGGTCTCCGACGCTGCGGCGAAAACCGGCGAGGTCGCCAATGCGGTGCTCGCGGCCGGCGGCGAACTCGCGGCGAAATCCGGCAGATTGCGCGCCGAGGTCGAGCGTTTTTTGGCGCAGGTCCGCGTCGCTTAGAGGCGAGAAGCGGACCGCCGCCCGCTTTAAGCAGCCGTCACAGCTTTTGCGAGAGACCGACATAATATCCGCGGCGCGCGCCGTACTGCGGCGCAAACACGCCGATGCCGGTGCCCGTGCGCAGTTCGTAGATTTGATCGAACAGGTTGACGACGTCGAAGCGCACCGTCAGCGGCTTGTAGTCCGGCGACCATTGGAAGTCGTGCGCGACGCCGGTGTTGATGACGGCGTATGGCGTGCTGTGCAGGGAATTAGGCAAAAAATCCGGTAATGCGCCCGCGCGCAGCCCGCTGCCGTAGATCAGGTCCGCGCTCAACGTCGTATCGTAAATTCGATACGATGCGCCGGCCGATCCGGTCATGCGCTGCATGTCGTCGGTGTAGTGATAGTTGTGAAGGAGATACTCGTAGGTCGCGGCATCGATGATATATTGGTTTGATTCGGCGTCGATCGCTCGCATTATGTTGTAGGAGAAGTTTGCGTAGGCGTTGAAGTTACCATTGCGATACTTGAACTTGAATTCGCCGCCTTCGCTATAACCGCGCGCCCAATTGAACTGCGTCAAGACGACAGCCTGGCCGAACTGACCGTCGTCGATCATATCGCGCGCCATTTTGTAATACGCATCGATCCCGATATCGAGGCCAGGAAGCACGGTTTGATCGATGCCGGCATCGAAGTAGTGCGCGCGTTCGGGTTTGACCGGATCGTCCAAGGGAACGGCCGGCTGGTTGGTGGTGTTGGCGAACAATGCGAGATTGGCCTGGGTGGCTTGCGCCTGATAGGGCGGCGTGAAATAGCGCGCGTAGCCGGCGTGGAACGTGGTGCCCGCAAACGGCTTATAGACGAGAGCGAGGCGGGGACTGAGCTGATTGGCGTCGACGAACTGATACAATTGATCGAAACGCAGGCCCATATTCAGCGTTAATTGGTTGGTCAGCTTCCATTCGTCCTGAACGTAGCTGCCAATGTTCCAGCCAAGGAGCGACGTTCGATCGGTGACCGTGAATGGCGGACCCGTAACTGCGCCGATAGCGCCGGGCAGGACGGTCGAAGCGTCGGTGACGTTGGTCTGCTCGCCGGTGACCGCGAAACCCACGCGCAACGTATGCCGATCGTTCACGATGTAGGATGCATCGCCCTGCATGCCGGTGAGCGTGCTTTGCCGGGTCACGTCGGAGGCAACGTCGTTGAAAACAAGATCGCCGAACACATCGGGGACGAAGTGCACCTCGGCATAGCGCGAGAACGCGGCGAGTTGGGCATCGCCGTCGGTGCCGTGTTTTTGCAGCGCCACCATGGTGACGAGATACGTGTCGTATTCATTTTCGTTGAGTGTCGAAGAGTCGTAAGTCGCCGGACCAAAATCGCCGAGCGGCGTCTGATCGGGGTTGTTCGGAATCTGGAATGAGCTATGGGACGCGGCCGAGATCACGCTGAAGCGCGTCGATTCGTCGAGCAGCGTCGAGGCATAGCCGAAGAACTTGCCCTGTTGGGTTTGGTCATGAATGGCATTGAGACCCGGCGTCGGATTCTCAATGCCAAGATCGTTCCAATTGCCGCGTGCAGAGACGAAATATTCCGAGTTGCCGACGCTGCCGCCGTAATCGAGGCTCGGCGTAAACGTCCGCCGGCTGCCGCCATAAAGGCTCACTTCTCCGGACGGTGCGGCAAAGGCCCGGCTGGTGATGTCGAGCACACCGGCGGTGCGCAAACCATATTCGGCCGGCAGCGCGCCGGTCAGGAGCGACATGCTGCCAATGAAATTGGTGTCGAGGAACGGCCCGAGGCCGGAAACGCCCTCGGGAACCACGATGCCATTGATCCTGGTCTGGACGTTGCCGTATTCGTTGCGGACGTGGAAACTGGGATTGGCGACCGCTGAGTTGTAGGACACGCCGGGCAACTGCAGGACGACTTTATCGATCGGCGTATTGTCGGCCTGTGGCAATTTCTCGATCGTGTCGCGGCTGATGGTATAAGTCGATGCGCCGATTTTCGGCAGCAGATTGTCCCGCGCCTGATCGAGCCCTGTCATCTTGGAATCAAGCGCGGCTTGGGCGGCTGTTGCGGAATTGCTCGTTGCCGCGACATTTTCTGGTGCTTGCGGTGTGCGACGTTGCGCCGCGTTTGGCTTGTGCTTCGGCACCCTAACGACGATTTCCGGGATAGCCGTCGACTTTTTGTCCTGCGCGCCGCTCTGGCGTATGGCGCCGACAGCGACGATGAGCGCCGCGAGCGTGGCAAGGAGGAATCCGCGGCGATAATTGGGGTGTCGCGCGTTCAACGCTTTGATGGGCAGGAGCACAGTTTAGAACCATGAAAAAGTACAGATATTTCAATATCTTGTTAGCAGGCAAAAAGTTCAGCACCAAAACAAAAATGGACTTCGCAGAAAGAAGATAATTCTTCTAATTCTAAACTGACGTGGCTCGTTTGTTATAAGAATTCTAAACGGCAATCGCCCAGCCGAAATCGCTTTTATGATTCAAGTCCGGTAAAGCCGCCGATAGCGTGCATAGAGCGGCTCCCACATCTTGTCTTGCACCGCATCAGCCAGCGCCTCGTCGGCAAGGGCATCGGCGAATCCTTCGGTCTGTGCCTGTTTGGCGACGGCAAGCGCCACATGGAACGAGAGCTTGCGAATTTCGACGAGCGGCGGGAGGAGGTTCGCGTCGGGGTCGAGCTTGGCCGGCGAGAATTCGGCGATCGTGCGTGCGGCGGCAAGGAACATTCGATCGGAAATGCGCCGGGCGTCGGCGACGATCGCGCCGAGCCCGATACCGGGATAGACGTAGGCATTGTTGGTCTGGTCGACGCGAAAGCTCTTGCCGTTACGTTTAAGCGGCGGGAAGGGGCTGCCGGTACCGATCACGGCACGGCCCTCGGTCCATGCATCCAGATCCTGTGGCGTCGCTTCGGCCCGTTCGGTCGGGTTGGATAGCGGAAAAATCGCCGGCCGGCGCACGCATCGAGCCATGCTGCGCACGATGGCTTCCGAGAACGCACCCGGCTGGCCGGAAGTACCGATCAGCACTGTCGGATGCGCATTGGCGACGACGTCGGCGAGGCCGATCCAGCCTGGAGATTCGAGGGGCCAGCCGGCGACACGATCACGGGCCTGCGCAAATGGCGCCTGGAAGGACTGCAGCCCGACCATGCCTTCGACCAGCAGTCCTTGTCGGTCGACTAGAAAAAAGCAGCTGCGCGCCTCCCGCTCGCCGAGGCCCGCATCGATCATGGCGCGCAACAGCAACGCGCTAATGCCGGTGCCGGCCGAGCCGGCGCCGAGCACCGCAATGCGCTGATCGGTCAGCGGGACGCCGGTCACGTTGATGGCGCTCAACAGCGTGCCGACGGCGATGGCGGCAGTGCCCTGAATGTCGTCATTGAAGGTACACAGCCGGTCACGGTAACGCGCCAACAGCCGGTTGGCGTTGCTAAGCGCAAAATCCTCCCAGTGCAGCAGGACGTGCGGCCAGCGTTCGCGGACGGCGGCAACGAATGTCTCGATGAATTCGTCGTACTCGGCGGCGCGCACGCGCTCGTGCTGCCACCCGATATAGAGCGGGTCGGCCAGATGTTTCCGATTGTCGGTGCCGACATCGAGAATGATCGGCAGCGTTGTCGATGGATGCAGCCCCGCACAAGCGGTGTACAGCGAGAGCTTGCCGATCGGAATTCCCATGCCGCAGGCGCCCTGGTCGCCGAGGCCGAGAATGCGCTCGCCGTCGCTGACGACGATAGCTTCGACCGCGTCGTAGCGTGGATGACCGAGGATGCGGCGGATCAAGTCCTTGTGCGGGAAGCTGAGAAACACGCCGCGGGGTTTGCGAAAAATGTGGCTGAACAACTCGCAACCGAGACCGACGGTCGGCGTATAGACGATCGGCATCATCTCTTCGATGTTGCGGGTCAGCAGCGCGTAGAACAGGGTTTCATTGGAATCCTGCAAGCCGCGCAGGAACACGTAGCGCTGGATATCGCTGCCGAGGCCGCGGAAGGCGTCGAGCCGGCGCTGGACCTGGTAATCGAGCTCGGCGACGTGCGGCGGCAACAGCCCATGCAGGTCGAACGCGTCGCGCTCGTCTTCGGTGAAGGCCGTGCCCTTGTTGAGGATCGGATCGTTGAGCAGCTCATAGCCGCTTAGCGCCGTCTCGACGTATTGCGAAGTCTTTGCGCTCATCGGTCCCGGCACCCAACCGCATTACGATACAGGCGAACCGGAGCGTTCAACAGGACTTTTGCGACAGTCTTGTCACAAGGTGGAATTTACGATTGCGCCGCTTGCGGCGGTTGGTTTTAGCCCTCGACGTCGGTGTCGGGCCTATCGTTGCCTCGGGCCAATTCCTCGTGCCATTTTCCATCCTGGTCTTCCCAGGAAATTGTCCTGGTTTCGCCAGGCACATGTTGCTCCTGGGCGGCGCGTTGTGCCGCTTGGCGGGCCATGTCGTGCGATGGGAATGACTCCGAGAACACGCCGTTGACCTGATAAGCCCAGCCATCGTCATGTTGTACAATATGATATGTGACCTTGGTCATTTAGCACCCTCCATGTGCAGAATAATAAGGTGTGGTGACGAAAGTTCCAGTCAGGTCGCCGGCGTGGCCGCGGTCTCGCGCTTGCGCCGCGCCTCGTAAGCCTTCAAATGCGTAAAAGCGATCCGCAACAGCGGATAATCGCGGTCGGTGCTCGCGCCGCGTTGCAACAAATCACCGATAATGTGGTCCGCCTCAATCGGCGCTCCGCGCTCGATGTCGCGCAGCATCGAGGCGGCAAAACCGGAGCCCGGCGCGGTCAACATGGTTCGGCTACGCGCCAGGTTCGCTTCACTCGGCGCAAAACGGTGCGCCGCGGCAATCGCCGCGCATTCATCGAGCAGCGAAGTCGTCAGCGCGACGCCCTTGGCCGCGACAATGTCGCCGACACTGGCCCGCATCAGGCAGGTGATGCCGGCCGTGGCCGCGATGAACACCCACTTTTCCCACATTTCCTGCAGGATCGCAGTGCTGAGGCGTGAATCGAAGCGGACGCCGGCCATGGTCGCGGCGATCGCCTCCGCGCGAGCCGTGCGCGACCCATCGCGTTCGCCGAATGAAACGAGATGCGTGTCGTTGAGATGGAGAATCCGGCCCTCGGCGTCGAGCGTGGTCGAGATAACGCATTGACCGCCGAGCACGGCGCTCCCGCCGAACCGGGCCACAAGAAAATCCAGATGCGCCATGCCGTTGAGAAACGGCAATATCGCCGTATTCGCTCCGACGGCAGGCGCGAATGAGTCCGCTGCCGAGGCCAGATCGTAAGCCTTGCAACTGAGAAGAATGAGGTCGAACGGTTCGCGCAATCTCTCCGCCGCGACGGTCGGCGGGTTGGCTAGATCGGCATCGCCGAGCGCGCTGCGGATGACCAGCCCGGTTTTCGCAAGCTGTGCGGCCCGCCGCGGCCGCACTAGGAAGGTCACATCGCGCCCGGCTTGCAACAGCCTGCCGCCGAAATAGCCGCCGATCGCGCCAGCGCCAACCACGAGGATACGCATGAGGACTATTCGTTCCCTGCGTTCGCCGGCCGCTTCGGCACCAGCAAATTGCCGGTGAACGTCATGACCGTCTCGTCGCTCTGATTGAGCGTTGTCGTGCGCACCCGGATCATGCCCCGGTCGGGACGCGATTTCGACGGCCGTACCTCGACGATCTCGCTCTTGGCGCGCAGTTCATCGCCCGGGCGGACCGCGCGCGGCCAGCTCAGCTCATCGAAACCGACGCCGAGAATGCCGCCGGCCGGTTTCAATTCGCCGTCCACCAGAAGCCGCATGGTCAGCGCGGCGGTGTGCCAGCCGCTCGCCGCCAATCCTTGAAACGGCGATCGCCGCGCCGCCTCTTCGTCGACGTGGAACGGCTGCGGATCGAATTGCCGCGCAAATGCAAAAATCTGCTCCTTGTCGACGCGCAGCCGCCCGGTATTGAAGACCTGGCCGACGGCGAAATCCTCCAAGTAGTGGACGGTCATTATTTTACGCGCTCCTGTGCACGCAAGATGACGGGTCGCCCTGCAGCGCCGCCTTTGAACCAGACGCCGCTCGCCACCGCCGCGGCATTGATCACGCCGAAAGCGGCAAGCGCCGCCGCCAAGGCGAGAAAAACATCGGTCAAGTTGCCAGTCCAGCGCAAGGCTATAAAGCCGCCGCCGGCCGCAATGACGAGCCGCGCCATATTAGCGAGCAACGGCCACAGCAGACGCCCCGCGCCTTGCGAAGCGAAGTATAGCGCCATGCCGAGGCCGAATAAGCCATAAACCGGTCCGACCGCATGCAGATAGCGCGAGCCGGCATCGATCATCGCCGGCGCGGTATCGAACAGCGATAGCCAGGCGCGCGGTTCCGCGGCCGCGGCAAAGCCGATGATCTCGCACAGACCGGCGCCGATCGCTGCGCCAATCCATGCCACGCGCAAGGCGCGCTCGGGACGGCCGGCGCCGATATTGGTGCCGACCATGGCGACAAGCGGACCGCCGAGGCCGAATACAAGCGGAATCAGCAGATATTCCAGCCGCGAGCCCGTGCCGTAGCCGGCAATGGCCGCCGGACCGAAAGCGCCGACGAGCGCGGTGGCGATGGCGATGGTGAGATTGGTCTGCACCGTAATCAGCGCCGCAACCAGGCCGACGCGAAGAATGTCGGCAAATAACGGCCAGCGAATTCTGATGCCGTGAAAGGCGAGACCGACCACGCTGCGGCCTGATCGCAGATAAGCCCCGAGCGCGAGGCTTCCCGCGGCGTAGTAAATGACGACAGCGACCGCACCGCCGGCAACGCCCAGCCTCGGAAACGGTCCGAGGCCGAAGATCAGACACGGCGACAGCGGAATGAGCACGACAACTCCGGCGCAGGTGACAAGCGCGGGCACCATCATATTGCCGGTGCCGCGGATCACATTGGCGAGCGAGTTGAACAGCCAGACCAGAATCGCGCCGGCAAAGACGACGCGGGAATACAGCAGCGCCGCTTGCAGCGAAGCGCCGCTGCCGCCCATCGCCGCATAGAGCCAGCGGCCGCCGCCGAGCAACAAAATCGTGAAGGCGAGCCCGAAGACGAGCGCGATCAGGAGCGCGTGCACGACCAGTGCATTGGCATCGTCGCGGCGGCCGGCGCCGAGCGCGCGTGCGATCGCCGACGATATGCCGCCGCCCATGGCGCCGGCCGACATCATCTGCATCAGCATCAGCAGCGGAAAAACCAGCGCCACGCCGGCCAGCGCATCGGTGCCGAGCTTGCCGACGAAATAGGTCTCGACGAGGCCGACCGACGTCTGCGCCAGCATCACCAGCATATTGGGCGCGGCGAGCCGGATGAGCGTCGCCGCAATCGGCCCCTCGATCAGTGCGCGGGTGCGCGGATCGTAGGCAGTTTTATCCGCTGCGCCGGCGGCAGGCGGGTCCGGGAGCGGTTGGGTGGCGACAACGCTTTGTGCCGACATTCGTTCGCTCCGATGGCTCCGTCGCAAGGTCCATTGCAGGGCACGGCAATTAAGAGTATATACGCCTATTATGAAAGACAAGAGGACCGCAACAACCGCCGGGACCGCAACAGCCATGCCGCCTGTGACCATCAACCCGGCAGCCTGCAATTGCCTGGCGCTCCGCCAGGCCGCCCGCCATGTCACGCAAATCTATGATCAATTCCTGGCGTCGAGCGGGCTGCGCGCCACCCAGTATTCGATTCTTGCAAGGCTGCAGCGCAAAGGGCCGATGACGATCAATGCGCTCGCCGCCGAACTGGTCATGGACCGCACCACGCTCGGGCGAAACATTCTGCCGCTCGAGCGTGATGGTTTGATTGCCGTCGGCCCCGGAAAATCCGACCGCCGCAGCAAGGAACTGCGCTTGACGGGGGCCGGCGTTGCCCGGTTTCGCGCTGCGGTCAAAGGCTGGCAGGAAGCGCAGGACCGGTTCGAGACTACGTTCGGCGTCCAGCGCGCCAAAGAGTTGCGCGCTCTATTGCACCAAGTCGTGGCAAACGAACCGCCGGAGAGCGGCGGCCGTCTTCATGCATAGCGCGAAAAATCGCGGCCCTCTTTGACCACGAATTCAAGCAGGAACGGCGCACCTTTCTCGGTGACGGCAACCGCCTCCTTAATCGCGCCGACGATGGCGGCGGGCTTTTCCACGCGCGTTGCCGCGACATTGAGGCCTTCGGCCACTTTCGTGTAGTTGCCGCCGACCGTCATGGCGCCGTATTTCGCATCGGAAACCTTCAGCACGTCGCGTTCGGCGCCCATCACGCCGTTGTTGAAGACCACGGTGAGGATGGCGATGCGGTTGCGCGCGGCGGTCTCGATATCCATGCCGGTCATGCCGATCGCGGCGTCGCCCATGACATTGATGCAAAGCTTTTTTGGCGCCGCGAGCTTGGCGCCCATGGTGATGCCGAGCCCGTAACCGAGCTGGGTCGACTTGCCCCAGCCCATATATGAGCCGGCCGCGGTCGTCTCCCAGAACGGGATCAACTGCTCGCGTGGGCTTCCCGAATCGTGGGTGATGATGACGTTGTCGCGGTCGAGCGTACGCATCATGTCGCGAATGACGCGGTATTGGTTGAGCGGCATCTCGTCGGAATTGAGGAACTTCGCCCACTCGTCGAGCCACGCCTTCTTGCCGGCGGCGACTTCTTCCTTGAGCGAAGCCAGCGCATTGCCGCCGCCGGGACCTTTCTGCTTGGCGATTTCGGCGATGAGCGCTTCGATGACCAGGCCGGCGTCGCCGACCACAGCCTGATCGGCGCGATATTCCTTGTTGATATCGCCGGCATCGTTGGTGGAATGAATGATGGTCTTTCCCGGCGGCACCGACGGCCCGAAATTTGTGATCGTCAGACTCGAGCCGATCGCCATGACGACGTCGGACTTGTTCATGAAATCGGCGAATACTTTCGAGCGCGAGCGCGTCGCACCGCCAAGCGCCAGCGGATGGCTGTCGGGAATGGCGCTCTTGCCCGGGTTGGTGGCGACCACCGGCGCCGGCAGCAGTTGCGCCAGCGCCGCCAGCCGTTCGCCGGCTTCCGCATAATGCACGCCTTGCCCGGCCCATAGCAGCGGATGCTTGGCCGCGAGCAGCATGTCGGCGGCTTTCTTGATCGCCGCCGGATCGGGCGCAGCGCGCTGCACCGGAACCGGCTGGTAATCGAGCGCGCCTTTGAATTCGGCGTCAAAGACTTCGTCCGGCACTTCGATCAGCACCGGGCCGGCTTTGCCGGAGCGCATGGCGTGGTAGGCGCGCCGCATCAGGTCCGGCAATTCCCGCACGTTATGCGCCAGCGCCGACCACTTGGTCACCGCGCGATAGACGTCGGCGGCGCGAAAGACCGGACGCACATATTGCCGCGCCAGCGGCAGGCCTCCGGAAAGGACGAGAAGCGGCACGTTCTCGGAAAAGGCCTGCGCGATCCCGGGAAAGGCGTTCTCGATGCCCGGCCCGGCCTGGGCGGCGAACACGCCGTTTCGCTTGCCGCGCTTGATGCGCGAATAGCCGTCGGCAATGCCGACGCCGACGCGCTCCTGCCGGCACAGGATCGGGCGGATGTCGATTGCCGCACAGGGTTCGATCACCGGATTGCGCGGATAACAGGATAGAAATTCCGTCCCCTCACGCTTGAGAATTTCGGCAATAAGCTCGGCGCCATTCATGCTTCGCTCCCCCGGCGAAATTTATGTCGCCATCATAGGCTCGAATGCATGCGCTGTACCATTGCCCAGGCCGCCGGGGATCATCGCCGCAACGGCATTCCTTCTTCGGTGTCCTTTGGCTATGATTGAAACGTGCCTGCAGGAGGGCGCGCAATGAACCGGCTTATTGCCCTGGGCAGCCTTCTCGCTGTCGTCTGCCTCGCCTCGCCAGTGGCGGCAGGCGAGTACGGGCAAATCGACGCTACGTGCTACCAGTGCATTCGCGACGCCATCTATGCGGACGTCAAATTGATCGATCGTCTCGAGGCCAATCCGGATATCGACGAAGGCGCAAAAGGTCCGCAGATCGTCGCGGCGCGAGCCGACATTCACCGCTTGCGCAAAATACTTGGCCCGGTCGAGGATCAGGGTACCGAGCCGTGCTGCTACACCCGCAAGCCGCTTTATATCCGCTGAGCGATCGCGCCGGTCCTGGTCGGGATAGAGAACTTTCGCGAGTCTCGCTTCATTCGGCCGGCGTCATCGGCGGTGCGCCGAACAAGCCCGGCAGCAGCCGATGTCGCGTCCGCAGCGACCATTGGCCCAGCCGATCCAGATACAGATAAACCACCGGCGTGGTGTAAAGCGTTAGCAATTGGCTGATCAGCAGCCCGCCGACGATGGAAATGCCGAGCGGCCGGCGAATTTCGCCGCCATTGCCGAAACTCACCGCGAGCGGCATGGCGCCGAGGATCGCCGCGGTGGTCGTCATCATGATCGGCCGGAAGCGCAATAGGCAGGCCTGGAAGATCGCGTCGTAGGAACTCAAATTCTGCGACCGTTTTGCCTCGATGGCGAAATCGATCATCAGAATCGCGTTCTTCTTGACGATGCCGATGAGCAGGATCACGCCGATCAAGCCGATAATGCTGAACTCGGTATGGAACAGCATCAGCGCCAATATGGCGCCGACGCCCGCCGATGGCAGCGTCGACAGGATCGTGATCGGGTGAATGTAGCTCTCGTAGAGCACGCCGAGCAGGATATAGACCGCGGCGATCGCGGCGGCGATCAGAACCGGCTCATAGGCCAGCGACTGGGCGAAGACTTGCGCGGTGCCGGCAAGACTGCCGTGAATGGACGCCGGCATGCGAATTTCCTTAATAGCGTTGTCGATTTCGTTGGCCGCGTCGCCGAGCGCCGCGCCCGGCTGCAAATTGAAGGAAATGGTGGACGCGACGAACAATCCCTGATGACTGACCGATAACGGCGCGTTGCCGGCATTGTAATGGCTCACCGCGGCAAGCGGCACCATGGTCTCGACCGCAGTCGAGACCGCGGCGCCCGAGGAGGTGGCGCTCCTGCCGGAATTGGCCAGCGCGTTAATGGCGGCATTGCGCGCCGAATTGTTGTTGGCATTGGCCGCCGCCGTGGCGCTCGACGTCGCCGCCCTGGCGACTGAGGCGGCATTGACCGCGGTTACGGCGCCGGCGGGCGCGTTCGATTGCTGCGTTCCCGAAGCGCCGCCGCCCGACGTCGCCACGTAAATATCGCGCAGCGACGTCGGATATTGCGTATAGCGCGGGTCGATTTCCATGACGACGTGATACTGATTGATGGCGCTGTAGATCACCGAGACCTGACGCTGCCCGAAGGCATCGTACAGCGTGTTGTCGATTTGCGCCGGCGTGACGCCGAGCCGCGAAGCGGTCGTCCGATCGATAACGAGGTCGGATTCGAGGCCGCGCTGTTGCTGATCGGAAGTGACGTCGGCCATGACCTTGGAGTGTTCGAGCGCCTGGACCAATAGCGGCGTCCATTTGAACAACAGGTCCGGATCGTCGGACTGCAGCGTATATTGATATTGCGCGCTGCTTTGGCGGCCACCGGCGCGAATGTCCTGGACGCCGAACAGAAAAAGCCGGCCGCCCGGCACCTTCGCAAGCTTCGGCCGCAGCCGCGCGATCACCTGTTCCATCGGCGGGCGCTGTCCAAGCGGTTTCAGCGAGACGAAGACCGAGCCGGTGTTGATCTGGCCAAAACCGCCGCCGGAGCCGACGCCGGTATAGCCGACAACGTGCTCAACCGCCGGATCGCGCTGCACGATGTCCATCATCTGGCGCAGTTTTTGCGTCATCAGCTGGAACGACACGCTTTGATCGGCTTGGAGCGAGCCAATCATGCGGCCGGTGTCCTCATCCGGAAAAAATCCCTTGGGTACGATGGCGAACAGCACGACGTTGAGCACGATCGCGCCGAAGAAGATGACAAGCACGATCCGGCTGTGCCGCAACGCCCAGGTCAGCGAATGCTCGTATCCGGCGAGCACGCGATCGAACAGGCTGCGGCGGTGCGCCGCTTCGCGCGGCTGTGGCGTCCGCAGGAACAGCGCGCACATCATCGGCGTCGTAGTGAGCGAAATCACCAGTGAGATCATGATCGCCAGCGACAGCGTCATGGTGAATTCGCGAAACAGCCGGCCGAGGATGCCGCCCATCAGCAAGATTGGCAGAAACACCGCGATCAGCGACAGGCTGATCGACAGCACGGTGAAGCCGACCTCGCGCGCGCCGAGAAGCGCCGCCTGCAGGCGCGGCATGCCGGCCTCGAGATGCCGCGAAATATTTTCCAAAACAACGATCGCGTCGTCGACCACGAAGCCGGTGGCGATGGTGAGCGCCATCAGGGATAGAATGTCGAGGCTGTAGTGCAATAGATACATTGCGCCGAACGTGCCCAAGATCGAAACCGGCACGGCAACCGACGGAATCGCGGTGGCGCGAAAGCTGCGCAGGAAGAGGTAAACGACGACCGTCACCAACGTGATGGCGATTACCAGCGTCAGTTCGGTGTCGTGCAGCGATTGCCGGATCGTCGTCGAACGGTCGATGGCGATGGTCACGTTGACGTCGGCCGGCATAGCCGCTTCGAGATGCGGCAGTTCGGCCTTTACGCTGTCGATGGTGTCAATGATGTTGGCGCCGGGCTGGCGGAAGAGGATGACCAGCACCGAGGGCTGGCCGTTGGACAGGCCGAGATTGCGCACGTCTTCGACGGAGTCGGCGACCGAAGCGACGTCCGACAGTCGGACCGCGGCGCCGTTGCGATAGGCGATGACGAGCGGTGCGTAATCCGCAGCCTTGGTCGACTGGTCGTTGGTATAGATCTGAAAGCGCCGGCCGCCGTCGTCGATGGTGCCCTTCGGACTGTTGGCATTGGCCGCAGCCAGCGCCGCGCGCACGTCTTCAAGCCCGATACCGTATTTGAACAGCGCCTGCGGATTGAGCTCGACCCGCACCGCGGGCAAAGCCGCGCCGCCGAGGATGACCTGACCGATGCCGGTGATTTGCGACAGTTGCTGCTGAAAGACGTTGCTCGCCGCATCGTAGATCTGGCCTTGCGTCAAGGTCTTCGACGTCATCGCCAGGATGAGGATCGGCGCATCCGCCGGATTGACCTTGCGATAGGTCGGATTGGTCTTGAGACTTGCCGGCAGGTCGGCGCGGGCGGCATTGATGGCGGCCTGTACGTCGCGCGCGGCGCCGTCGATGTCGCGGTTGAGATCAAATTGCAGGGTGATGCGGGTCTGTCCGATGCCGCTGTTCGAGGTCATCTCGGTGACATCGGCGATCTGGCCGAGGTGACGTTCGAGCGGCTCGGCGACGCTGGTCGCGACGGTCTCCGGACTGGCGCCGGGTAGCTGCGCGTTGACCGCGATGGTCGGAAAATCGACTTGCGGCAGGGGCGCGACCGGTAATTTCCAAAACGCAAGAACGCCGGCCAATGCGATGCCGAGCGTCAGCAGCGTCGTCGCCACCGGCCGGCTGACGAATGATGCGGAGAAGTTCATTCGGCCGGCGCTTCGGGAACGATCGGAGCCGACGCCCGCCCGCCGGTCAGCCGCACCGCCAATCGGTCGAAGTAGAGATAAATCACCGGCGTGGTGAACAGCGTAAGCATCTGGCTGACGACGAGGCCGCCGATAATGGCGATGCCGAGCGGCTGCCGCAGCTCTGAGCCGGTTCCGCTGCCCAGCATCAGCGGCATGGCGCCGAGGATCGCGGCCATCGTGGTCATCATGATCGGCCGGAAGCGCAATAGGCAGGCCTGGTAGATCGCGTCACGCGGCGGCAGGCCCTCGACGCGCTCGGCTTCCAGCGCGAAGTCGATCATCATGATGGCGTTTTTCTTGACGATGCCGATCAACAGGATGATGCCAATAATGGCGATCACATCGAGGTCGTAACGCAGCAACATCAGCGACAGCAGCGCGCCGACGCCCGCCGAGGGCAAAGTCGACAGGATGGTGATCGGGTGGATGAAGCTCTCGTAGAGGACGCCGAGCACGATATACATCGCGACCACTGCGGCAATGATCAGGAACACTTCGTTGCTCAGCGAGGATTGGAATGCGGCGGCCGTGCCCTGAAACGCGGTGATGAAGCTGAGCGGCAGCCCGACCTGGGCCTCCGTCCGTTGAATGGCCTTGATGGCCGAATCGAGCGAATAGCCCGGCGCGGTGTTGAAGGAGACGGTCGTTGCCGGGAATTGACCGAAATGCGTGATCAATAGCGGCGCCGCGCGTTGTTCGATATGCGCTATGGCGGTGAGCGGCACTTGCCCGTTGGTCGTCGACGAGGAGGACGGCAAATAGAGCGATTCCAGTCCGGTCAACGACTGTTGCAAGGTCGGAGCGACCTCGAGGATGACGCGATATTGGTTCGACTGGGTATAGATCGTCGAAACGATGCGCTGTCCGAAGGCGTCATAGAGGATGTTGTCGATCGTTGCGGGCGTGATGCCGAAACGGCTGGCGGTAGCGCGGTCGATGACGATGTCGACCGCCAGCCCCTGCTGCTGCAGATCGCTCGCCACGTCGGTGATTTGCGGCAGCTGGCTCAACTGCTGTACCAGCTTCGGCACCCAGGTGTTGAATTCGGACGAGTTGGCGTCCTCCAGCACGAAATGATACGGCGCGCGGCTGATGGTGGAATCGATCGTCAGATCTTGCACCGGCTGCATGTAGAGCGTGATGCCGGCGACGCCGGAAACTTCGTTCTGCAAGCGGCTGATGATCTGGCCGGCGGTCAAGCTGCGCTCGTCGTGCGGCTTTAGCGTGATCAGGAAGCGGCCGGTATTGAGCGTCTGGTTGGTGCCGTCGACGCCGACGAACGAGCTGAGATTGACGACGTCGGGGTCTTTGAGCACCGCTTCCGCAAGCCGGCCCTGTAGGTCCGCCATTTCCTGATACGACACGTTTTGCGACGCCTCGGTTATGGCCTGGATCATGCCGGTGTCCTGCACCGGAAAGAATCCCTTTGGGATCAGCACGTAGAGCAGAACGGTCAAGGCAAGCGTCAGGATCGCGACCAGCAAGGTCGCCGGCTGCCGGTCCAGCACCCAGCTCAGCGCCCGGCCATAGGCGGCAATGACGTCGTTGAAGACCCGCTCGGCCTTGAGATCGAAAGCGGACCGTTCACGATCCGGATGGTGCCGTATGAGCTTGGCGCACATCATCGGCACCAGCGTCAGCGACACGACGGCGGATATGACGATGGTGACCGCGAGCGTGATGGAAAATTCGTGGAACAGCCGGCCGACGACGTCGCCCATGAACAGCAAGGGTATCAGCACGGCGATCAACGAGATGGTCAGCGAAATGATGGTGAAGCCGATCTGCTCGGAGCCGCGCAGCGCCGCTTCGAACGGGTCCATGCCGCCTTCGACGAAGCGGGCGATGTTCTCGATCATGACGATGGCGTCGTCGACGACGAAGCCGGTGGCGATGGTCAGCGCCATCAGTGACAGATTGTCGAGAGAAAAGCCGACGAGGTACATCGCCCCGAACGTGCCGACCAGCGATAGCGGCACCGACAGGCTCGGGATGATCGTCCCCGGCAGCGTGCGCAGGAACACGAAAATCACCAGCACGACCAGCACGACCGCAAGACCGAGCTCGAATTCCACGTCGGCGACCGAGGCGCGGATCGTCACGGTGCGATCGCTGAGCACGCGGACGTCCATCGCCTGCGGCAGCGTGCTCATGATCTGCGGCAACAGCGTTTGAATCCGGTCGACGACCTGAATGATGTTGGCGCCAGGCTGCCTTTGCACATTAACGATGATCGCCGGCGTCGTGTTCGCCCAGGCGCCGAGCTTGGTATTTTCCGGGCCGCTGACGATCGCCGCCACGTCGGTGAGCTTGACCGGGGCGCCGTTGCGATAGGCGACGATCAGATTGCGGTATTGATCGGCGCTGGTGACCTGGTCGTTGGCATTGATCGTCAACGCCTGGGTCGGACCGTCGAAATTGCCTTTCGGCGTATTGACGTTGAGGTTGTTGATCGTGGTGCGAACGTCGTCGACGTTGAGCCCGTAGGCCGCGAGCGAATCCGGATTGAGCTGAATGCGCACCGCCGGCCGCTGCCCGCCGCTGATGCTGACCAGCCCGACGCCGGTCAGTTGCGAAATCTTTTGCGCCAGCCGGGTCTCGCTATAATCTTCGAGGTCTGTCAGCGCCAACGTTTTCGAAGTCACCGCAAGCGTCAGGATCGGCGCATCAGCGGGATTAACCTTGGAATAGATCGGCGGCGCCGGTAGATCGGCCGGGAGCAGGTTGCCGGCGGCATTGATCGCGGCTTGCACCTCCTGTTCGGCGATGTCGAGTGAAAGATCGAGGCTGAACTGCAGCGTGACGACCGACGCGCCGGCGGAGCTTGCCGACGTCATCTGGTTGAGCCCCGGCATTTGCCCGAACTGCCGCTCCAGCGGTGCGGTGACCGAAGACGTCATCACTTCCGGGCTGGCGCCGGGATAAAGCGTCTGCACCTGGATCGTCGGATAATCGACCTCGGGCAAAGTCGACAGCGGCAGGAAGGTGTAAGCGACGATGCCGGAGAGCAGGATCGCCGCCATCAACAGCGTGGTGCCCACCGGGCGCCGAATGAAGGGTTCGGAGACGTTCATCGCACCGCTTTATCGCCGCGCTCGATTGTGACCCACGCGCACGTCGGCGTTTCACTGCCCGCCGTTCGAAGGCTTATTCTGCGAGTTGCCGGAATTATGGCTTGGCTGGCCGGGTGGCTTGCTTCCTTGTGCCGGCGCAGCGCCGGCCGCGGCCGGCTGACCGGCCTCTGCGGCAACGGAAACGCGTAGCCCGTCGCGCAGCCGGTCGGTGCCATCGACAACGACCCGCTCGCCGGAAACGAGGCCGGATCTCACCTCGGTCAAGTCGCCGTCGACCGCGCCGGTTTTGATCTGCCGCACCGAGACGGTGCTATCGGCATTGACGACGTAGACATAGGTGCCAGGCGAGCCGCGCTGGATCGCCGACGTCGGCACTGTCACGACGTTTTGCAGGGTTTCCGCCAGAAGCCGCGCATTGACGAATTGGTTCGGAAATAGCGCATTGTCGGCGTTATCGAATTGCGCGCGCACCTTCACGGTCCCGGTGGTGGTGTCGATCTGACTGTCGACGGCCGAAACCTTTCCGGTAGCCAGGAGATGCAGATTGGCACGGTCATAAGCAGTGACGATCAATGGGGTGCCGGCATTAAACTGCGGCATGATCTCCGGCAGATCGTCTTCGGGGATCGAGAAGATCACCGTGATCGGCTGCAGCTGGGTGATGACGGCAATGCCGGTCGAGCTCGTGGTCTGCACGTAATTGCCCGGATCGACCAGACGCAGGCCGACGCGGCCGGTGATCGGCGAGACGATATGGCAATAGGAGACGTTCAGCGCTTCGGAATCGACCAGGCCCTGATCTTGCTGCACCGAGCCCTTGTATTGCTGGACGATGAAGACCTGATCCTCGGCCTGTTGTTTTGCGATCGAGTTCTGCTGGGCGAGCGTCTGATAGCGCGCGAGATCCATTTGCGCCTGCGCCAGCAAACCTTCGTCGTGGGCGAGCTGGCCCTCGTATTGTTCCTTCAAAATCTGATAGGGCCGCGCATCGATCTGCGCCAGGAAATCGCCCTTCTTGACCAGCTGACCTTCGGCGAAGCCGACGTCGGTGAGCTGGCCGTTGATCTGGGTTTGCACGGTCACCGTCGCGATCGGCGTCACGGTACCGAGCGCGTTGACGATTTCGCGGATATTGCCGGTTGCCACGGTCGCGGCGCCGACCGATTGCAGCGCATTTTGCGGAGAGCGTCCGCCCGACGGAGCCGATTTTATCCAGCGCGCGGTTTCGTAGACGGCGAAGGCGAGCAAGACCGCCACCAAGGCGACGCCGAGCCGGAATCGCGAACGTGATCGCGTCCTTACCTCCGGGTTTGGCGCAAGATCCTCATCAGTTCTACGCGTTCGCTCGTCCATGATGGGCGTTTATCGATCCCGACATTTCGACTTGTTCGACTTATAAAATGCGCCGGCATCGCTCGCCTAATGAATATTCGCTAATGACCAGGCCGGCGGGCTCGCTTCTCGCGGCAGATCGGCCGAGCCGCTATAGGGCTTGCGTTCCGGCGGCCAGTGTCCTCGGAATCGGCCGTCGAATCAAGAGTTTGGCCTGCGAACCGGCGAAAGCGCGCTAGCTGTGGGCCTGCCGCTACGGGATCACCACTCGGGCGAAGCCGGCTCCACCCTCAATTGGCCACGACGCCACCCGATTCGCTGCGATCACTGTCCGGACGGCGGCGCGGTCGGCGGGCTCGGCGTCGCCGCGTCGGCGGGGGCGGATTCGAGAAGTGCCGGCGAAGTGGAAGGCAGCTTTTGCGAGAACGAGAAGCCGTCCTGCAATTGCACCTCGGTCGGCAATTGCGTCGTGTCCCAGCCGCCGCCGAGATCTTCGATCAGGCTGACGCTTGCTAAATAGAGGTTCTGGCGAGCCGTCAATTCGGATTCCTCGTCCGCCAGCAATGCGACCTCCGCGACTACGACGGTCGTGAATGCCACCGTGCCGGCTTGAAATTGATTCAAGAACACATCCACCGCCTTGCGTTCGTCGGCGACCGCGCGACGTTCCGCAGCCACCTGCTGCGACAGGAAATGGATCGCCGCCAGCTCGTTTTCGACCTGCTCAAACGCGGTGAGCACGGTCTGCCGGTAGTTGGCGACGCTTTGCCAATAAACCGCGCGCGCCGCGTCGACCTGCGCCGCGGTCAAGCCGCCATTGAACAAAGTTTGCGTGCCATTGGCGGCGATCGATCCGATCGAACGCGCGGCGGAAAACGGCAGCGGGATCGGGCCGAGATATTGGATCATGCTGGACAGTGAGATGTCCGGAAAATATGCCGCCTCGGCGACGCCGATCAGGGCGTTCTCCTGCTGCATGGTGCGCTCCGAGGCGGCGATGTCGGGACGCCGTTCCAGGAGTGTCGAAGGCACCGTTATCGGAGTTTTCGGAATCCCACCGCCAAGATTGCGCGGCGCGATGCCGAGTTCGGCCGGAGGCCGGCCGATCAACACCGCGATGGCATGCTCGAACTGCGCGCGTGAGGAACGCGCGGAGGCAAGCTGCGCCTCCGTGGTGCGAATGCTGGCGTCGGCCGTGGCCACGTCGCCCGCCGTCACCGCATAACCGGCTTTGAATTGGTTATTCACGATGTCATAGGTTTTCTTATATTCGGCGATCGTGCGCTGCAGCAAATCGATCAGTGAATCCGAGGAGCGAAGATTGAAATAGGCGGTGGCGAGCATCGCCTGCTGCGAAAGCTTGGCATTGTCGAGGTCGGCGGCGCTCGCTTGCGCGGCGGCGGTGTCGCTTTCGATCTGGCGGCGCAGCTTGCCCCAGACGTCGAGGTCCCAACTGCCGCTGATCGGCGCGCTGTATTGGGTCGTGTACCGGGTCCTCAGCCCAGCGCCGACCGCACTTCCGCCGGTAGTGCCGGCGAGCGCGCCGGTGCGGGTGCGGGTAGCGGAGTAGCTTGCGGTCGCGGTCGGAAACAGCGCGGCTTGCCCTTCGCGAATGATGGCCCGGGCCTCTTCGTAAGCAGCGGCCGAGGCCGCAACCGTCTGATTGGAGATTTCGACCTGCGGCAAGAGCGCGTCGAGGCCGCGATCGCGGTAAACTGTCCACCAATCGCCGCGATCGACATTGTCGCTCGGATTGGCGAGCTTCCAGCCTTTGAGCTCCTTGTAGTGGGTCGGTACCGGCGCCGGTTCGCGGAAATAATCCGGGCCTACGGCACAGCCGGCGAGCGCCACTGCAAGAATCGACGATCCGATGCCAAACGCCAAGGCTTGGTCCCAGGCTTGGCCGCAGGCTCGCGGAAGTGAGGAAGCTCTGCGTCGCACCCAACTACCCCGATGCACAGCAGCATGGGCCAACGCGAGTACTGCCTCAAACCCGTTGCTGTAAGCCCCATTCCGATCTCCGGCCCCCAAGCGATCGGTTTGATCCAGATCATATCCATGCCCGATTGTGCATGCATAGATTTAGGGTGCGGGAAGCATGCATAACTCGCGGATGAAGAATCAACCGCGCGGGGTTTGGCATTAGGCGATGCACATCGTTCGGTGGGGCCATGTGATATTAGGGCGACAGTGCGTCGCAGCATCACAGTTGCGGAGGTTTTCGGAACGGAGGGGGCGATAGGGCGTTCGTGTCGCATTGGAGGGAATTTCAATGCTAAAGATAGCGAGCAAGATTAGGCCGTCCAAAATTGCGGCTACTCTTGGTGCAATCGGCTTGGCGTTGTGTGTGAGTGCCGGAATGGCGCTCGCGGCAAAGCCGGGTGGCGGCGGTGGTGGGCATCCTGGGGGTGGTGGCCATCCGGGCGGAGGAGGGGGCGGCGGCCATCCGGGAGGAGGGGGCGGAGTCCATTTCAACGCGGCACATGTTTCCGCGCCGCATTTCAACGCGGCACGATTCCATGCTACGCCACATTTCGCGGCACATTCGCATTTCACGACGCATGTCAGCGCCGCGCACACCCATTTCACACCCCACGTTTCCGGAATTCACGGACGTCATTTCGCAAGCCCGTCGGTCCATCCCCATGCCGCTTCGCAATTTGCGCACGGTCTGAACCGACATGGCACTCACGCCACGACCTTGGCTCACCCATTGACGACGACCCGTCATGCTTTGACGACCGCGCGTGTCCGGCCGCTCGCTCACGCGGCCGATCCGAGACATTTCCAGGATCGGCGTCGCTTCGCTGAAAACGCCGCGTTCCGGCCGTTTTGGCATCACGATTGGTGGCACCACGGCTGGCACCCCTACTATCATCTCGGGTGGATTGGACCGCTGTTCTGGCCCTATGCCTACGGCGACTTCTTCTACTACGCGCTGTGGCCCTACGATTACGAATATGCCGACCCGTTCTGGGTGTACGGCTATGGCGACATCTACCAGGCGATCTTCACCCCTTACGACTACGAAGAATATGTCCAGGGGCCGGGCGCGCCGGCGCGCATGGCGACGCTGACGGAAAACATGGCGCAAAGCTGCGACGACGAGGCGGCCGAAGTTACCGGCTGGCCGATCGATCAGATCCAGAGCGCCGTTCAGCCGAGCCCGCAGCAAACGGCCTTGCTCGACGGTCTGGGCAACGCCATCGTCGAGGCGAGCCATCAGATCAAAGTGCACTGTCCGGCCAGTGTCGCGTTCACGCCGACGGCACGCCTCGATCAAATGCACCAACGGCTGCAAACGCTGGTCGACGCAGTGGGTCTTATTAGTCCGCCGCTGACGAAGTTCTACGACTCGCTCTCCGACGAGCAAAAGGCCCGCTTCAACGATATTGCGCCGCCTGCGCCGAAAAACGCCCAAGCACAGCCTTCGACGCAGGAAGGTGCACCGAACGTGCAGGCGCAATGCAACGCCAATGTCATGGCTTGGCCGACCGATCGGATCGATAGTGCCATCCGCCCGAACGACGTGCAGCGCGGCAAGCTCGATGCGTTGCAATCGGCGCTGTCGCAAGCCGGCGATACGATCAAAGCCGCGTGCCCGACCGAGGTGCCGGCGACGCCGCCGGGCCGTTTCGCCGCGGTCGGCAAGCGGCTGCAGGCGATGCTGCAAGGGGTTGAGACCGTGCAGCCGGCACTGGCGGATTTCTACAATTCGCTCAGCGATGATCAGAAAGCGCGCTTTAACGCCATGGGCAAGCAGCTGTTCGCGCAGGACTGATGTAGGGTAGGTCAGCGCCGCAGACGCGTAACCCACCGTTCTCGGATGTGGTGGGTTACGGTGCTATGCGCCCAACCCACCCTAGATTTCTACATTTTAATGAAACAGCTTCGGAAACTTCGCCCGTAATTTGGCGCGCAGATCGGCGCTGACGTCGACGGTCGGCGGAAACGTGCTCTTGAGCTTCATGTCGTAGGGGATGCAGGCGTCGATCAGGATGCGGTTGTTGAAATTGCCGGGCAGAAAAAGCGGATCGCGCTTCGACGCCCACGCCTTCTGCACCAGGTCGATATCGACTTTGGGATCGAACCGCGTGCACATCGCCCATAAGACCTGATCGAGATCGCCGGCGTCGATGTCGTCGTCGACCACCACCGTCCATTTGCCGGCATAAGCGCCGCCCTGGCAGGCGCAAGCGACGTGCAGCGCCTGGCGTGCATGTCCTGGATAACGCTGGCGCAGCTGGATCGCTGTGAAGCGCGTGGCTGGGCCCGCTTCGTGGTTCCACACGCCGAGCACGTCGGGAATGCCGCAGGCTTCGAGCGCGCGCCAGATTTGCGCCGCGCCGGCAATGCCTTTGAGGAGGCCGGTCTCGTCGACTGGCTTGTGTTGCGGCGCGCAGGTCAGGATCGGATCGTTGCGGTGCAGGATGGTCTTGACGTTGACGTAGGGCCGCTCCTGGGTGTCGTCGGAGTAGTAACCCATCCACTCGCCGAACGGGCCTTCCGGCTTGGTCTGGCCGGGTACGGTTTCGCCCTCGATGGCGATCTCGCAATCGGCCGGGATCGGGAAACCCGTAAAGGGGCCGCGCACCACGTCGATCGGCTCCTCGCGAAGGCCGCCGGCAATATCGTATTCGCTTAACTCCGGCAGCGGGCTCGACGACAGCATGAACAACAACGGGTCTTGGCCGCACAGGATCACCACTTTCATCGGTTCGCCACGGGCAAAATATTTGTCGCGGTGGATGCGGCCGTGTTTGCCCTCGGTGATCTGGCAGCCGACGGTCTGGCCGTCATAGACCTGGCTGCGATAGGCGCCGAGATTGTACCAGCCGTCGTCGGGGTCTTTGGTCACCACGGCGCAGGCGGTGCCGATAAAGCGCGCCTTGTCCTCTTCGTGATGGCGCGGCACCGGGAATTTCAAAACGTCGATCGCGTCGCCTTCGATCACGTTCTCGAAAATCGGCCCGTCATTGACGAAGCGGGGCGGCAGCGGTTTCAAATCCTGCATGCGCGCGTGGTAGCGCTGCACGATATCCGCCTTGCGCTCATAGTGGAGGGGTAATCCGAGCGTGAGCGCGATGCGCTTGATCGAAGACAGCTGCCCGTAGAGCGTGCGATAGCCTTTGGCATAACCCGGCACGTCATCGAACACGATCGCCGGCGCCATGCCGCGGCTCTTCTCAGTGAGCATGTGGGTAATGGCGCCCATCTCGACGTCCCAATGGGCGCCGGACACGCGCTCAAGCTCGCCGAGGCGGTCGACCGTTTCCAGCCAGCCGCGCAGTCCGCGATAGCGTTGTGCCGCTGCAGCGTCCGCCATGCCGATCTCCGAACTGTTGAATGTGAGCAAAACGGGTATGAATTGGGGTCCAAGGCGTGTCAAGCTGGCGCGTCCCTCTCCCTGCGCGACCAGCCGCGCCGATGAAAGTCTGGAGTCCCTTCGTGAGCATTCCAAAACCCAACTACAATCCGCCGTTCAACGTCACGCGCGCCAGCCATGCCGTGCTGCACGTCAAAGATCTGGCGAAAAGCCGCGCCTTCTATGCCGATCTGATCGGCTTCATCGTCAGCGACGAAGACAAGGATACGATCTATCTGCGCGGCGTCGCCGAGGCGTGCCATCACTCGCTGGTGCTCAAGCGAGCCGGCGCGGCGCAAGCCGAGCGCGTCGGCATGCGCTGTTTTACAGAGGAGGATCTCGAAAAGGCGAAGGTTTATTTCGAGAAAGCCGGATTGCCGGCGCAATGGGTCGAGCGGCCGTATCAGGGCCGGACGCTCCATGTCAGCGATTCGCTCGGCGCGCCGCTCGAATTCTGCGCCACCATGACGACCAAGCCGCGGCTCGTCGTCGCCTTCGAGCACCATCACGGCGCGGTGCCGCAGCGCATCGATCATTTCCAATTGCTGGTGCCGGACGTGCAACGCGAACTCGAATTTTACATGGGATTGGGTTTTCGCCTGTCCGAATATATCGCGCCGGACGGCAGCGACGATCCGATGTTCGTGTTCCTGCAGCGCAAGGGCAATCCGCACGACATCGTGTTTGCAGCCGGCGCCGGGCCGCGGCTGCACCATGCCGCGTTCAGCATTCCGGAATCCTATTTATTCTTCTACGTCTGCGATCTCGCCTTCAATATGGGCTTTGCCGAGAACATCGAGTTCGGCCCCGGCCGGCATGGACCGGGCCACGCGCTGTTCGTCTATCTGCGCGATCCCGACGGCCATCGCATCGAACTCTTCAATACTCATTATCAGTGCATGGACATCGAGGACGAGCCGGTGCGCTGGGATGCATCATTCGCAGGGCAGCGACGCTGGCAATTGCCGGCGCGGGGGCAATGGTTCACCGAGGCGAGCCGCTTCGCCGGCGTCGAGCCGTGCGAGCCGGCGAAGAAAGGCAACCCGCTGACGCTGGAGCGGTATGTGGCCGCGAAGTAGGGGCCCGAGTTATGCCGGCGATGCTGCGGACGCGATGGATTGCGGTAACGTCGGGATTATTCATCGCGCTGTTCGCTCATGCGATTGCCGCCAAAGCGGATGCGAATGCGCTGTGGAATATCGTTCATGGTCAATGCGTGCCAAACGAGCAGCAGTATGGCGACCCAAAGCCGTGCGCCGAAGTCGATCTCAAGAGAGGCGTCGCCGGAGGTTACGCGGTCCTCAAGGACATCAGAGGAGCGACGCAGTTTTTGCTGATACCGACAAAGCAAATCGGCGGTATCGAAAGCGGCGCACTGCTTGAGCCGCACGCCGCGAATTACTTCGCCGACGCGTGGCGGGCGCGGCACCTGGTCGAGAGGGTCGTCGGACACGCGATGCCGCACGACAGGCTCAGCTTGGCCATTAACTCGGAATTGGCGCGGTCGCAGAACCAATTGCATATTCACATCGACTGCGTTCGCGCCGATGTGCGCGAAGCGCTGCGGCGCCAGCGTTTCGAAATCGGTCGCCGCTGGAAGCCGCTGCCGATTTTGCTCGCTGGTCATCGGTACCGTGCCATGCGCGTGACCGGGTCGACGCTCGTCGGACACAATCCGTTCAAGCTCCTGGCCTGGAGCGTGCCTGGAGCGCGCGCGGATATGGGACACCACACGCTGGTGGTCGTCGGCATGCGCTACGCACATCACGTGCCCGGCTTTGTCGTTCTGGACGATCATGCCGATCCCGCCCATGACGACAAAGCAGGCGGGGAGGAGTTGCAAGACCACGCCTGCGCGCTGGCTCGCTGGAAAAGCTAAACGCGCCGATGCAGCCGGTGCTCGATCCACAGCAGGATCGCGTTGGCGGCCGCGGCGAAGGCAAACAGCATCACGGCGATGGTGATCATCTCCTTGGTTTGCAGCAGCGTCATCGCGTTGATGATGAGGAATCCCAGGCCGTCTTTCGACGCAAACATTTCGGCGAGCAGCACGCCTAACAGCGTGACAGTGAAACCGATGCGCAATCCGGCAAGGACTTCGGGGATGGTCGCCGGCAACAGCACGTTCCAGATCGTCTGCCACGGCGACAGATGCAGCGTGCGCGCGGACTTCAGATAAACCATCGGGATGTTGCGGATCGCCGCCATGGTGAGGAGTGCGACCGGAAGGATGCCGTGGATCGCTCCGAACACCACTTTGCCGGACAGAGTGAGACCGAATATGAGCAGGATCACGGGGTAAAGCGTGATTTTCGGCAATGAATAGAGCGTGATCAGTATCGGCTCGCCGACTTCCCCCGACAGCCGCTGCGCGCCCATCCATACCCCGATGGCAAGGCCAAGCCCGTAAGCCAAGAGAAGCGCCAGCGCGAACGCGGTGGCCGTGGCCGCCGCGTTCTCGGCAAATCGCGCGGTCGGGACGAAGTGGACCAGATAGGAGAAAGTGGGCGCCGGGCCGGGCAGCGCGGTTTCGCCAACCCATCGCGCGAGACCCTGCCACAGCAACACAATGGCGATGACGATGATCGTCGTGTCGAGGGCGCGCCGCATTGCGGTCATGATGGTCTCGCGCCGCGCCGTTTCGCCCAGCGCAAATCCCAGGCGTGCAGGCCGGCGTTGACCACGGTCGCGATCGCAAGCACAAACAACATCAGCGCATACATGCGCCGATTGTCGAAATCGGCGTAGGCATTGGCGATGGCACGGCCAAGACCGGCCGGCGCCAGGATAAATTCGGCGGCGATCACGGCGATGAAGGCATAGCTCACCGACAGCTTGACGCCGGTGAAGAGGTGAGGCGCCGCAGCCGGAAGCTGCAATTGCAGCGCGGTCGCGAGCCGCCCCATGCGATGGACGCGGGCGACTTTGGTCAGCACGCGCGGAATACGATCAAGGCCGTTGAGCGTGGCGATGATCATCGCGACGATGGCAGTAGCGACGCCCATCAGCACGATGGGAATAAGCGACAGGCCGAATATCGCGATCATGACCGGATAGAAGATGAAAACCGGGACCGCGTAATAGGTGGCGAAAAAAGGATCGAGCGCCGCGCGCACGCGCGGCAGGGCGTGGATAAGCAGCCCTAGCGCGAAGCCGAATACGACCGACAGCGCGACCGCTATCGCAATGACGCCGAGCGTGCGGACAATGTCGTCGTTGAGTTGACCTGACGCCAGCAGGGCGACGAGCGCGGTCGCCATTTCCGACGGCGGGATCATCACGCGGTGGTCGATGAAGTCCAGCCGGCACGCCAGTTCCAGCGCGCCGATCATGGCGGCGATGACGAGAAGTCTGATCCAGCCGGCGCGGGTCATTCCGCCGCCAATGCCGACGGCGGCGGCAAATCGGCATGGCCCAGCGCTTTCAGCGACTCGCCGCGCAATCGCTCCCAGAGTCGTCCGGTGATTTCGCCGAATGTCGGCTCGGCGACGATGGTCGAGTCGCGCTCGCGCGGCCAACGGGTTTCGATGATCTCGATGAAGCGGCCGGGCCGCGCCGACATGGCGCCGACGCGGTCGGCCAGCATTGCCGCCTCGTCGAGCGCATGGGTGATGAGAAGCACCGTCGCACCGGTCGTGCGCCAGAGTCTTAAGACTTCGTCGCCCATCAAAAGCCGCGTCTGCGCATCGAGCGCGCCGAACGGCTCGTCGAGCAGGATGAGGCGCGGCTGCAGCACCAGTGTACGCGCGATGCAGACGCGCTGGCGCATGCCGCCTGAAAGCTGCGACGGATAGGCTTTGGCAAAATCCTTCAAACCCATGAACGCCAGTGCGTCGTCGACCCGGCGACCCACTTCCGACGGCGCGGTGCCCTTGCGTCGCAAACCGAACGCGGCGTTGTCCCACACCGTCAGCCAGGGAAAGCTGGCGTCTTCCTGGAACACGACGCCGATGCCGTCGGGAACCTCGCCGGCGACGCCTCGCCCCTCGAACGTCACCGTGCCGGCGGTCGGCTGCTGCAGACCGGCGAGCACTTCGAGGAAGGTCGACTTGCCGCAGCCCGACGGCCCGACCACCGCGAAGAACTCGCCCTTGTGGAGATCGACGTCGATCGGGCCAAGCGCGTGCACCGGCGAATGACCGCCGGCGCCGGGATAAACCCGCGTCACGCCGGCGAATTGCGCGTGAACGTCGCCGTGCACGGCATTCAGCCTTATTTCTGCAGATCGCTCGGCAGGAACGACGTGTCGATCATCTTGTTGAGATCAAGCGGCTTGTCGGTCATGCCGACAAATTTCATCGCCCGCTCGGTCGTCTGCAGGAGATCCATCTCCATCTTACCCTCGCTCCAGAACTTGGCCGCGACGAGTTCATGCACCATCGCGGCCACTTGATCGGGCGGCAGCGGCGCGTAGAGCTTCGATAAAATCTGGATGGCGTCGTCGGTGTGTTCGTAGATATATTTCACGCCTTCGCGACGGCCGGCGAGCAACGCCCGCAATTTGTCGGGGTGGTTGCGCATCAAATCGCCGGTGGCGATGCCGATGGCAGGTGGCAAATGCGGCATGTCCTGCGGCCCGAGGATGACCCGATATTTGCTGGCGCCGTCCTTCAAACGGAACAAGACGGTGGGGATCGCGGTGACATCGGCAGCACCGGTTTCAACCGCCGTTACGGCGCCGGGCAGGCTGCCGAACACGACCCGCTGCATGTCCTCCGGCTTGAGTTCGGCCTTCTCCTCGACCAGCACCGCGGTCATCTCGCCGAGCGATTTCGGTTCGCTGATGCTGAACTTCTTGCCCTTGAGATCGTTGATCGACTTGATCGGCGAATTCGGCATGACGACGATGTTGAGATCGAGAAGCCGCGTGCCGATATTGACGATTCGCAGGTCTTGGCCTTGATCGATCGCGGCGAGCACCGGCGCGGGAGAGACGTCCCCGTAGCCGAGCGCGCTCGCCATCGCGGCGCGCACCGAGGCGCCGCCGCCGGCGCCGGAGATGACGTCGGTGAGGTCGATGCCGGCCTTCTTGAAGAAGCCCTTCGCAATCGCCACCGCGAACGGTGCGCCCGAGGGGTCGGCTTTGTACTGGGTGACGAGCACATCTTCGGCCGACGCTCGAAACGGCGCGGCTAAGCATAAGGCGACGACAAGGCCCAACAATCTGCGCTGCAACATATAAACCTCCCCTTGGTTCGTTTTCGGCTTTGGCGCGGCAAGTCGGATATTATCCCACATGCGTTCGATAAGAGAATCAACCATGATGCCGCAGGAATGCCCTTCATAGTTGAGATTTGCCGGGGATTGCATGACGCTCGCAGGTCGGAGCGAGGCCACGCCAACTGACAGCAAGGGGCGACCGCCTATCTGGCTCGCCTCCTATCCTGCCGGCGTGCCCGCGACCATCGATGCGGACGCCTACCCGTCGCTCCCGGCGATGCTGATCGAGGCCTGCCGGCAGCATGCCGCCCGCCCGGCGTTCGAATGCTTGAGCGCGCAGATGACCTTCGCGGAATGGGACCGTGACAGCCGCGATTTTGCGGCCTTCCTGGTCGAAGAGGCGAGCTGTCGCCCGGGCGACCGCGTTGCGATTATGCTGCCGAACATGCTGGCTTATCCGGTCACATTCCTCGGCGCGCTGCGCGCCGGCATGACGGTGGTCAACGTCAACCCGCTCTACACGCCGCGCGAATTGCAAGAGCAGCTCGCCGATTCCGGCGCCGTCGTCATCGTCATCATGGAGAATTTCGCGCACAAGCTGCAGGAAATCCTCGCCGACACGAAAATTCGACACGTCGTGGTGGCTCGGCTCGGCGATTTCGTGCCGATGCTCAAACGCTGGGCGTTTAACTTCGCGAATTCCTATATTGCGCATGCGGTGCCGGCGTGGCGCTTCGAAAAATTCACAATGCTGCAGGACGCCTGCGACCGACCGCCGAGCGAGCGCTACCAGGATGCGCCGGCGCAGGCCGGCGACGTCGCGTTGCTGCAATATACCGGCGGCACGACCGGCGTGCCGAAGGGCGCGATGCTGACGCATCGCAATCTGATCGCGAACACATTGCAGTGCCTCGCCTGGACCGGACCCGACGTCAATATCGAGAACGAGCGAGTACTCACCCCGCTGCCGCTCTATCACATCTTCTCGCTGACGGCGAACCTGCTGTCCTTTGCGGTGCTGGGCGGACTGAACTTTCTGATTCCGGATCCGCGCGATCTGCATCGCTTGATCCGTGTCATGCGCGGCGCACGCATCACATGGATGTCGGGCGTCAATACACTGTTCAATGCGCTGAACAATACACCCGAGTTCGCCACACTGGACTTCAGCGCGCTGCGCGTCGCGGTCGGCGGCGGCGCGGCCGTGCAAACCGAGGTGGCGAACCGTTGGCGCGAGATCACGGGTAGCCCGTTGGTCGAAGGTTATGGCCTGACCGAAGCATCGCCCGTCGTGTGTATCAATCCATTTCACGCCCCGAAGACCGGAACGGTTGGTCTGCCGCTGCCGTCGACCGACGTCACCATCCGCGACGACGCCGGCAAGGCGCTGCCGGTCGGCGAAGCCGGCGAGGTGTGGGTGCGCGGCCCGCAGGTGATGTTGGGTTATTGGCAGCGGCCCGACGAGACCGCGCATGTTCTCACCGCCGACGGCTGGCTGAAGACCGGCGACATCGGCGCGTTTGATGCGGAGGGCTTCTTAACGCTGCTCGACCGCAAGAAGGACATGATCAACGTCTCCGGCTTCAAGGTATTTCCCAACGAGGTGGAAGACGTCGTTATGCAGCATCCCAGCGTTCTCGAAGCCGCGGTGATCGGCGTGCCGGATGTCCGCACCGGGCAGGGGGTGAAATTATTTGTGGTCAAGCGCGATCCCGCGCTCACCAAGGTCGAACTCAGCAAATTCCTGCACGATCGTCTTACCGGCTACAAACGCCCCACCATCATTGAGTTTCGCGACGCGTTGCCGAAGAGCAATATCGGCAAGATTTTGCGCAAAGAGCTGCACTGAGGGCGGAGCATTTCCAGGCAGCCCGCCGGTCTTCCTGCTCTGCGGCGAGCGTGCTAACCGTAGCGCCGCCGAAAAAATCGGGAGGACCTCGCGCTCATGCCCAAGTTGCAGTTGTCGTTTGCCTGCGCGCTCTATGACCGGATGCAGGCGCTTTACACCGGCGAAGTGAAACCCGACGGCATCGATCTGAATTTCATCGCCATCGATCAGCCGCGGCCGATCTTCGACCGCATGTCCGGCGGGCAGGAATTCGACGTCGCGGAATATTCCTCTTCCGAATTCGTGCAGCGCTTCGCCAATAGGGAATGTCCGTTCGTCGCCATTCCGGTGTTTCCCTCGATCGCGTTCCGGCTCGGCTTTATCGCGATTAACCGCAAATCCGGCATCAAGACGCCGAAAGACCTCGAAGGCAAGCGCATCGGCTTGCCGCTCTACACGATGACGGCGGCCATCTTCATCAACGGAATGCTCAAGAACGAGTTCGGCGTCGACCTGTCGAAAGTCCATTGGGTGCAGAGCGCCATGAATACCGCAGGCTCGCATGGCAGTCCGACGGTGCTGCCGCTTCTGAAAAAGGTCTCGATCGAGAACAACAAGACCAAGAAGACGCTCGGCCAGCTCCTTGCCGAGGGCGAGATCGACGCCACCCTTGGCACCAGCCTGCCCGACGAAATCCGCATCAATCCCGATATCGTGCGGCTGTTCCCGGATTACGTCGCGCGCGACATCGATCTTTATAAGCGCAAAAGAATCTATCCGATCATGCATCTGGTCGCGATCAAGAAAAGCGTTTACGAGCGCTATCCGTTCGTCGCCACGAGCCTCTACGACGCCTTCGTCAAATCGAAGCAGATCGCGTTGGAGAAGCTCTTCAACCTCCGCGCGGTGCGCTACATGACGCCGTTCTTGATGCGCGAGATCGATGACATCTGGGCGGTCTTCAACGGCGATCCGTGGCCCTACGGCGTCGGGCCGAACCGGCAGACGCTGGAGGCGCTGGTGCAGTATCAGCAGGATTTGGGCTTGATCGCCGCGCCGGTGAAGATCGACGATCTGTTCGTGCCGACTTACGGCTGAGCCTATACCGCGCATTTAGTTTTCTCACATGGAACAACCGACATGAGCCAACTCGACGATCTTTTGCGCGACCTCGTCGTCGCCAACCGCATCTTGTCCAACGAAGACGTAGTCGATGCCTATGGTCACATCAGCGTGCGCCACCCGGACAATCCGAAACGCTTCTTCCTGTCGCGCTCCCGCGCGCCGGAATTGGTCGAGCGCCACGATCTGATCGAGTTCGACCAGGAGGGCGAGCCGGTCAGCGACAAGCGCCAGCCCTATCTCGAGCGTTTCATCCATGCGGCGATTTTCGAGGCGCGGCCGGACGTGATTGCGGTGGTTCACGCCCATGCCGAAGACACGTTGCCGTTCGGCATCATCAACAAGCCGCTCGAGCCGGTAATCCATTCCGGCAGTTTCATCGGCGGCAAGGTGCCGGTGTGGGACATCCGTAAGAAATTCGGCGAGACCGACCTCTTGGTGCGGAATATGGCGCAAGGTCGCGATCTCGCGAAATGCTTAGGGCGGGGCAATGTCGCGCTGATGCGCGGCCACGGCTTCGCCTCCGCCGCGCGCTCGATCATCGAGGTGGTGCGGCTGTCGGTCTATCTGCCGCGCAATGCGCGGGTGCAGATGAACGCAATGCGCATGGGCGGCAAGCCCAAGCCCTTGTCCAAGGGCGAGATCGCGGCGCGCGCCGCGGGCTATAAGCCTGCTTCGACCGAAACCTGGCGCGCCTGGGAATACTGGGCAAATCGGGCAGGCTGCGGCGACATGATCGGCCATCAGCACGACCACGCGCCGAAGAAATGAGCGGCTTTCTCGTGCTGCATTACGCAGCCACCGGCTTTCCTTCAGTCAGCGCCCGTGGCAGACTCCCACCTACCGAGGAATATCGCGGTCGGTCCATTGCGGCTACCCGCCTTGAATAGCCAAAGTCAGTCCCACATCACGAGGATCTCAGCCATGACTACGCGTTATGTCGGTTTATGCGCCGCCGCGTTGCTAGCGGCCCTTGCCCTGCAAGCAACATCCGCCAACGCGCTGACGATGACGGAGTGCAGCGCCAAGTATAAAGCAGCCAAAGCCGCCGGCACGCTCAACGGCCAAAAATGGAATGACTTCCGCAAAGCGCAATGCGGCGCCGAAGCGACTGCCGCGCCGGCCGCCGCAGCGCCGGCGCCCGCGACCGCCGCTGCACCGGCCGCCGCTCCGGCCCCGGCTCCCAAGCCTGCCGCCGCGCCGGTTGCGGTCGGCAATGCCGTATTCCCGAGCGCGGTCGACTCCAAATATTCCAAGGATTCCGAAGGCAAGGCCCGGATGCTGACCTGCCTCGATCAATACAAAGCCAACAAGGCCAATAACGGCAATGGCGGCTTGAAATGGATCCAGAAGGGCGGCGGCTATTACAGCGAATGCAACAAGCGCCTGAAAGGCGCCTAAGTATTCCACCCGCGTAAAAAAATCGGAGCGCGGTTCCGCCGCGCTCCGATTGCATTTGGATGCTTGCGCTGCCGCTTAATGCAGTACGAGCTCGGTGACCTTGCCGTTCTTTCCTCGGCCTTGCGCGTAATACTGGCCGATATTGCGCATCAGCGCGGCGTCGGAGACTGAATAGATCACGGCGTCGGTCTTGCCGGTGTTGATGTGGCGTCGCCACAGGAAGTTCGGCACCACGAACAGATCGTTGTGGCCCCATTCGAAGCGCTTGCCGCCGACTTCGGTGACGCCCGAGCCTTCGATGCAGACATAGTAGGTTCCGGCGGTCTCGCGCTTGAATTCGGTCTCTTCGCCGGGGCGAAGGAGCTGCGCCGAATAATTCAGCGTCTTGAACACCGGCTCGCCGGTAACCGGATTGACGAAATCGACCTTGATGCCCTCGTACGGATCGCCCTTCTCCTTGCGCAGAGAGTGCAGCATCTCCAGCACGTCGGCGCCGCGATAATGGAACAGCGGCGCGGGCGCATGGCCGACGCCGCGCTGATGGTCGACGAAAACTGGCTTGATGCCGCCATGGCTGTACAGATGGCGGGAATAGCCTTCCGCAACGGTGACAGCCTGCACGTTGGTGTTGCCTTGCGCGCCCGGCATGTTGTGGTCGACCCACGCGGCGTCGAGGAATTCCATCAGCGGCCAGTCCAGCGTGTCGATCCAGATCACCGGCTCCTCGGAATCGTTGCCGTGGTCGTGCCAGGTGCCGTTCGGGGTGAGAATGAGATCGCCGTAATTTGCCGTGACGCGCTCGCCTTCGACGACGGTATAGCCGCCCTTTTTGGAAAGGATGGTGCGGCTCGCATTCGGCGAGTGCAGATGCACCGGCGCGACGTCGCCCGGATTGTAGATCGAAATGGCGCAGCGAATGGTATTGGTGACCTGCAGACGGCCGTTCAGTCCCGGATTGAGCAGAAGAATGCTCTGGCGGTCGGCAAATTCGATCGGCGACACGTCGGCCTTGCTGACGATCTCCGAGATCTGCTTGAGGTAGCCGTTATATTCGTTCCACTTCCACATGAAGGGAACGGTCTTCATCTGGTTGACGGCGACGCGACCGGTGGCGAGCTGGCCGGAGCCTTCGCCGCTCGTCTCGCTGAACCACGGCCGTTGCGCCGGCGCGTTAGCCTGCGTGCGCACCCAGATGTTGTGTTTGCCGGCGTCGGTGTTGATGGCCTCCATTAATTCGCGCGCTTTGTTGGAAAGCCCGGCAGGCGCTGGGGCCTTCATTGTCACCGTTGCCATGACGTTTTCTCCTTAAAAGGGGCGTCGCTTCTGCGGCTCGATTGCCTTTGCCTGACGTATAGTGGCTCGGCCGCCTGTTTGCAAAGCTATCCCAACGACGCGCCGCGATGCGTGCTCCGCCCAAACGGCATACCCCAGGTTAGTCAGGCAGCCAGAAAGTCGCGGATGGCGCGGGTGAATTCCGCCGGCCGGTCCATGTTGGAAATATGACCGGCGCCGGCAAGCTCGACGAACCGCGAGCCGGGAAGCTTCTCGGTAAGCTTGCGCATCGGCGCCGTGGCGGCGTCTTTTTCGCCACCCAGAAACAGCACCGGATGTTTCACGGTGGCGACGGCGGAGGCGTAATCGTGCGCGGCCAGCGCCGCGGCGCAGCCGATAAAGCCATTGACCGGCGTGGCGCGGATCATGGCGCGGACCTTGTCGATATGCGGCGGATTTTTCGCCACGATCTCGGCCGGGAACCACCGCGCGATGGTCGGTTCGACCAAAGCCTCGATGCCTCGTTTCTGGGCAACCGCAATACGCTCTTCCCATTGCTGGCTCGATTGCGGCGTCGACTGGCACGGCGAGTCGCAAACGATAATGCGGTCGAAGCGGTCCGGATGCCGCTCGGCCAAGCCGAGCGCGGTGGCGCCGCCCATCGACAGGCCGGCAAAATGCGCCTTCTTGATCGACAGGGCGTCAAGCAGGCCGACCGCATCGGCAAGGAGCGTGTCGTAGGCATAGCGGCCCGCCGGCGCGTCGGTTGAGCCATGGCCGCGCTGGTCGTAACGGAGCACGCGGAAAGAATCCTTCAGCGCCGCCGCTTGCTCGTCCCACATCGCCAACGAGGTCGCCAGCGAATTGGAGAAAACCAGCCACGGTGCGCTATCCGGACCGTCGATCTGATAGTTGATGGTGATGCCGTTGGCTTTAATTTTCATGTTGGTTTCCTAAGCTTGTGCTTTCAGTGTGGTAGAAAGTCTTCGAGCAGCGCGGCGAGCGCGTGCGGCGATTGTGTCGGCATGAAGTGGCCGGCGTCCTCGATCAGCTCAAAACGCGCGCCGGGAATCTTTTTCGCAAGCTCGGCGGTGCCGGCATGCGGCCGCACCGTGTCGTGGCGGCCGGCGATCACCATTGTGGGACAACGGATTTGCGGCAGCATGTGCAGCATATTGGTGCGTGCCAGGCAGCGAAAGGCGAGGCCGAAACCGACCGGATCGTTGGCGAGATAGCGCCCGAGATAGGCCTCATATGCGGCACGCTCGCCGAGACTTGACGGGTAGGACAGCGCCAGCGTCGTCGGCAGCGAGGCCCGCATGCCCTCGCGCATGGCGAAGGCTGCGCGTTCGTCGAGCACCGCGGCGCGGCTGGCATCGACGCCAGGCGCCGGGTTGCACAGAACCAGCGCGCCGACCCAATCGGGATGTTTTTCCAAGAAACGCAGCGCCTGGGTCGCGGCCGCGGCAACGGTGACGAAGTGATAGGGCGGGTCGAGGCCGACGCCCTTGGCAAGCGCCGCGAAATCCTCGACCAGCGTGTCATTGCTAAAGTCCTGCCGCACTTTTTCCGATGCGCCGGCCCCGCGCTGGTCGTAGCGCAAGACGCGAAATCGCTGCGCGAGCCGTGGCGCGACGGCGTCCCAGGACTGCAGCGTGCCGCCAAGCTCATGCAGCAGCACAACGGAGCGCCCGCGCGCACCAGCCAAGATCGTAATGCAGGCTCACGCCATTGGCGTCGATGAACGGCAAGGCTCGCTCCTCAGAATTCCCAACCTATGAGACGATCTATCGAATAGGGGCCGCCGCCGTGAATGAGGAAATAGAACGTCGCGACCAGCCACATCAACGTATATTCGAGGCCGAGCTTGTTCCAAAAATACCGGCCGACACGCCAACGCTCGAAATTCGTCACGATGAGGAACAGCACCAGCGGCACCGCGGCGGCGCGCGTGAACAAGCCGATCGCCAGCATGGGGCCGGCGACAAGCTCGGTCGCGGCAATCAGCGGCGCCCACAGCCAGCCGGGCCGATAACCCCAGGCGTCGAGATCGACAGCCAACATGCGCACGTTGCCTTGCCGGATGCCGGTGCCCGGGAAGAAGCCGAAGGCCATGCGCAAACCGTGCGGCACCATCCACAGCCCGACGACAACGCGCAGCAGCGCTTCGCTGCACGGCGCCAGCGTCCGGTAAACGCTCTCCAGTTGCGGAAAGACCAGGTGCATTTCGCTCATTTTTCGAATTTGGCGAGCGGATTTGACGAGACAGATTTGCGCAGCGTTCGTTCAATGCGCCATCAGCACCGGCAGTTTCGCATTGGCGAGGATGTGCCGCGTGGTGCCGCCAAAAATCATCTGGCGCAGGCGGCTTTGCGTGTAGGCGCCCTTGACGATGAGATCGCAGCCGAGATCGTCAGCCTTGGTCAGGATGGTTTCGCCGGCGCTGCGCTTGCCGATGGGCTTCATCGTGATCGTGTCGGCGGCGATACCGTTCATCTTTAGCGAGCGCGCCATTTGCTCGCCGCTCGGGCCGGCGACAGTGGCGCCTTCGATCGTCAAAATGGTGATGCGGTCGGCAAGGCGAAGCAGCGGCATGGCGTCCGCCATGGTGCGTGCCTGTTCGGTGCTGTTATTCCAAGCGACCAAGATGTTGGTGCCGAGCGAACGCGGCGAATTCGGCGGCGCGATCAGCACCGGCCGGCCGCTCTCGAACAACGCGGATTCCAGCGTGATCATGGACGGGCTCTGCCATTCGTCGCCCGGCCGCGCCAGCACGATCACGTCGAAGACGCGGCCGTAGCTGCCGACGAAATCGTGGCCGCTGGGCGCGTCGTTAAGCCACGTCCACGACAGCGTAGCCTGGCTCTCGCCAGCGCGGGCGGCGACCCGGTGGCTCTCCATGAACGAGCGGAACAGCATCTCCGCCTGCCGCACCATCTCGGCGTCATTCTCCTTGACCGCGACCATGGTCAGACCGCTGTCCGGATCCATGGCGACGAGATCGGCGACCGCCGGCCGCAGCGGAAAGCCTTCGATGCAGCTGTCGAATTTCTGCGCCAGCAACAGTGCGGTATCCAACGCCGATACCATGGTGGAACCGTGCTCGGTCGGAACGAGAATGGTTTTCATGCGCGCGCCCCAGATGGTCTCGGCACAGCCGTAGAAGCTTCCCCGTGGAAGGCGCCCCTTAACGGGGTCTTGGGCTTGCGGTCATACTGCCGCGCCGAACCGTGCTCGACAAGCTCTTGCCGCGGCCCGCGTTCCGCTCAATGCGTGCCGCTTTCCGCCTGGAAATCGGCAAGCACAAGGGCAAGCGCGGTGGGTTCCACCTTGACCGTTCCGGTAAATGGCCGGTCAATGGCGACAACGATCAAAAGCTCGGAAAAGATGAGGAGCGCGAGCAGCCCTGTCATCAACGTCTGCGCCCGCAGATTGCGCGTGCCGAAGAAGAAGGTGAAAACGACGGTGACCACGGCGCCGCCGAACAAAACGAGCCATATCAGGTTGGGGACGGCGCCTTCGGCGGCGATCAGCCTCGCTCGGCGCGCCTGCGTCATTTGGTCGAGCTGATATAAAATCTCGGACATCACCGGATTGCCGGCGCGTTGGGCCACGTCGGATGCCAACAGCGTCGCGTAGATTGCGTTGAGCGCCTGCCGCGCCGCTCGGGAGCCCGTCGCACCGCGTTCCATGGCCGGCCAGTCGTCGGCGATGGCCACTTTGAGATAATTGGTAACCGCGCCTCGGATATCGGCTCCCGGCTTCTCGCCGATACCTTGGGAGAGGCGGTAAATTGTCGTTGCAGCGCCGGCCTCTTGCACGACATTGGTCTCGGCATCGTTGAATTTCTGCCACACCACGATAATGGCGAAGGCGAGCAAGACCGCGTAGAGAACGCCGACCGTCGCGAATTTGAACCCGGCGATGTCGTTATTCGCCGTCAGCCGTTCCAAAGTCACGTAATGGCGGACGATGCCGGGACCGAGCATAGACAGCGCAGTGCCCAGCCCGACGATGATCGTGCCCGAGAGCCAAAGCGAGTGGCTGGTGAGGAAGAAAATCATTCATCGCTCGGTTCGATGCGGCGGACCGCGTATTGACACCACATAGTGCGGCGCGGAACGCTTCCGGACAAGCTTAAGACTTGAGGATAATTGCCGGATTAATCGCCGCCGCGGCGATGCTCAAATCGTAACCTTTGATACAGTATGTTCAATTCGTGCTGCGATTCGTCGCGGCGGCGCGACAGGGCGAGTGCCATGCGAAACTTCGGCATCCGGCAGGTTCAGACCACCGCCCGCATTCTCCTGATCTGTCCGGATTGCGGGCAGGAAAATTCGGAATTCGCCGACACGCTGCGCAGGATGAGCACTTTTTACTGTAGCGGCGAGGATTGCGATTATATTTTCGACCTCGCGCCGGGCCGGCGCACCGACTTGGGCAAGGGCTTTATCGACGCCTGCAAGCGGTTCTATGCCGCATTCTATACGTTGCGCGGCGAGCGGGCGCGCTGATCTCCCACCGCCTGTGCGGCGGCTTGCACCAGCTTAACCGGATCGGTGAAGGCGGCGACGCCGAGCGCGCGCAGTTTTTCGACCGCCTGGTCGACGCTCATTTTGCGCGTCGCAGCATGGCCGGCGGCAAGCCCGACGAACAACGGTTTTGGCAGCGGCTCGGCGGTGATCCAGGCGATCAGCGCGTCGATGCGCTCGGCGAGCGAGCGCGAGGCGATCACGGTCTGGAACACGATCGCCTTGATGTGCGGCCGCGCCGCCAGCGCACGGGCGATTTTCAGCCGCTCAACCATGGTCTCGTCGGGGGCGCCGCGCAGATTGTCCATGAAGCTTGCGGCACGCAGGCCGTAGTCGGCCAACAGGTCCATCATCATCATGGCAAGCCCGGCGCCCGAAGTGACCAGGACGACGTCGCCATCGGTTTCGACCAGTTGGAAGCCGAGGTCGCGGGCGGAGCGTTCGAGAGTGGTCATGGCCCGCTCGGCGAGCCGGCGGCTGGTGGGAAACTCGTTCGGGTCGTGGCGGAAATCGGCGGCCTCATCACGGATGATTTTGGCGTCGCAAGCGATGAGATGGCCATCCTGCGTGAGCGCCAGCGGATTGATCTCCAGGAGCTCCAGATCTTCCTGGCGGGCGATTTCGGGCAGCCGGACAGCATAGCGTGCCAGCCGCGCCGCCAGCTCGCGCGGAAAAAACTTGGCGATCGCCGGAAAAATCGCTTCCGGAGTCGTAGCCTCCGCAATCGGAATGCGCGCGAGCTTGGCCGACTGCTCGACATTCTCGCCGCCTTGCGGCGCGACGAGAAGTTCGAGCCTCTGTCGCGTGCCGTCGATGCGCACCGCAATGAAAATCTCGCGCGCGATCGGCACCGCCTGTTCGAGCAGAAGCGGCGTGTCGGCGTCGTCGAGCGTCGCTAGGATCAGCCGGCGCGCGTCGCGCAAATCGGCGGCTTTGTCGAACCGGCGGACCAAGCCGTGCTTACCGCGGCCGCCTTCGAGAACTTGCGCCTTCAGCAGGAATCCGGGCCAGTCGGTCATCTCGCTGGGCGGATTTTCGCCGGCGCCAAGCAGCACGCTCTGCGGCACGGCAAGACCGTGGCGGCGCAGCAAGGCTTTTCCGTCGACCTCGGCCAGACGCATAATGGCTGACTTCTCCAAGCGCCATTCCGGCGCTCTCCCCGGAGCATACTGCATGTCGGGCCAGTTGCGCCTGCCGTTCCTCGATGCCGAGCCGTGGCGCGTGGCGGTGATCAGCCCGACCGGACGCTATGCGCGCGCTCAGGTCGCCGGCATGGTCGCGGCCGGCACGCTGCTTATCGGCGGAGTCGCTCTCGGCCGCGGCGGCACCGAAATGGACGGCTTGCCGCTCTACGACCGCATCGGCGACCTGCCGCAAAAGCCGAATATCGCGCTGATCTATACCCCGGCCGAAGGCGTGCGCGCGGCCATCGCCGAATGCGCCCGCGCGCGCATTCCAACCATCATGGCGGCCGCCGAATATGTGCCGGTGCATGACGCGCTTGCCGCCGTCGCGCTCGCCCGCGAAGCGAGGTGCTGGCTCGTCGGGCCGAACACGCTTGGGATTTTCGTGCCCGGCCGCGGACTGCTCGGTTCTATCGCGCCGAGCTTTTGCAAAGAAGGCAGGCTCGCCGTCATCGTGCGCAGCGGTACGGTGGCGCTCGCGCTGGCGCGGCAGTTGACGCTCGCCGGCATCGGCCAGCGCATCGTCTCCCATATCGGCGGCGACAGCGTGATCGGGCGCAACCCGCACGAATACCTGCAGGCGCTCGCCCATGACGAAGCGACGGCGGCGGTGCTTTATTGCGGCGAGATCGGTGGCGATAAGGAATATGCCTTCGCCGAGGCCGCGCGCGGTTTTGCCAAGCCCGTTATCGCCATGGTCGTCGGCCGCCATGCGCCGGTGCAAAAGCAGATGGGCCACGCCGGGGCGCTGATCGGCAGCGCGCGCGAGAGTGCCGATGCGAAACTGCAGGCGCTTGCCGCCGCGGGCTGCCAAGTCGCGAAGGGTTTGGAAGATGCCGTGGCGCTGGCGGCGAAGTTGGGCTTAGCTGGCGGATAGGGCGAGGGAGTAATCCATGAAGCTGCACTGGTCGCCGCGCTCGCCGTTCGTGCGCAAGGTCATGATCGTCGCGCATGAGCGCGGGCTCATCGGGCGCATCACTTGCGTGCGCACCGTGGCGGCGATGACCAAGCCGCATGCCGAACTGATGAAGGATAATCCGCTGTCGAAAATACCGACGCTGGTGCTCGACGACGGTACGGTGCTCTATGATTCCCCCGTCATCTGCGAATATCTCGACGCGCTCGACGACGCACCAAAACTGCTTCCGCGCGAGCCCAAGGCGCGGATGACAGCGCTGCGCCGGCAGGCGCTTGGCGACGGCTTTCTGGACATAATGGTCGCGTTGCGCAATGAGCGCGAGCGCGCGCAGCCTTCCGAGATTCACATGGCGAGCACGGCGGCGCGAAAAGCCGCGGTGCTGGAAAGCTTGGAGCGCGAAGCGGAAGCGCTCACTACCACGCCGTTCGGCATCGGCCATATCGCTATCGGCTGCGCGCTGTCCTATCTCGATTTCCGTTTTGCCGTGGAGAACTGGCGAAAAGATCATCTTCGCCTCGCCAATTGGCACGCCGCCTTCGCGGCACGGCCATCGGTGCGAGCGACAGAACCGGTCGACGATTCGTGAATGTCACCCCAGCGTCGGGTCGAGCACGATTTTGCCCTGGCCTTCGTGCGCTTCGACCAGGCGATGCGCCTCGGCGGCCTGCGCCAGCGGCAGCACGCGCTCGATCTGCGGAATGACCTTGCCTTGCGCCGCGGCGGCCAGACAGTGCGGCAGGTCGGCGGGCGTGTAGCCGGGCATGCCTTTGATGGTAATGCGCTTGTGATAGAGGTGCGAGAAATCGATCGCGACATGCGGCCCGGCATGCGCGCCGGCAGTCACGAGCCGGCCGTTCATGCCGATACCGCGGAAGGCGAGCGGCAGCACCGCGGGATTGGCGATATTGTCGTACAACACATCCACGCCTTTGCCCTCGGTGATCTTCATGATCTCGTCGAAAATGTTCTCGGTCGCGTAATTGATGCCGTGATCGGCGCCGAGTTTCTTGCCGAGCGCGACGCGCGCATCGGAGCCGGCCGCCGCGATCACGCGCGCGCCGATCACGTTCTTGGCGATCTGGATGCCGATCGTTCCCAGATTGCCGCCGGCGCCCATGATCAGCACGGTCTCGTCGAATTTGAGATCGGCGACGTGGACCAGGAGATTCCATGCCGTCGGCACGTGGCGCAGCACGACGGCAGCGCGATGAAAGTCGAGGCGCTCGGGCAGTGCGACCGCCGCGCAGGCCGGCACCGTGACCAATTCGGCAAAACCGCCGGGCCGCTTGATGCCCATCATGCCGCGCGGCCCGTCGTAGCCGCTGCCGTCCTCGGCGCAAATCTCGAGCGGCATGAAACCCGCGGCGGCGACATGATCGCCGACGCGCCAGCGGCTGACCTGCGGCCCGACCGCATCGACGATGCCGGCGCAATCGACGCCGGGAATGAGCGGCAGCACCGCGCCGCGCGCGGTTTCCCTGCCGGCGCGCAGGCTCACGTCGAGCACGCGATTGACCGTTGCGGCGTGCACCTTGACGCGGATTTCGCCGGCGCGCGGGACCGGATCGGGGACCTCTTCGTAGCGTAAGACGTCGGGCGGACCGTATTCGTGGATAACGACGGCTTTCATGCTAAGTCTACTCGGCTTTTACGAAGAACGCGGCGATTAGGAGTTGCCGGACATGACGTTTTTGAGGTTGGTCGTCAATGGAATTCGAAGACAAATTCGCCATCGCGGACGTGATCCAGGCCTGGGGCGTCTATCGCGACCAAGGCAAATGGGACGAGCTACGCGGCACGTTTACGCCCGACGGCCACATTTCCATCTCCTGGTTTCGCGGCCCGTTCGAACAATTCGTCGAACATTGCAAGGCGAATGCCGCCGCGGGCAACACCTGGTCGCGCCATCATCTGTTCGCGCCGAGCGTGAAGCTCGACAAGGATCGCGCGGTGGCTGAAACGCCCGTCATTATCCGCGTGCGGCAGGAGTTCAAGGGCGTGCCGGTCGACCTGACCTCGTGCTCGCGCTTCCTCGACCGTCTGGAGCGTCATGCCGCCGGCTGGTTGATTGCCGAACGCGCCGCGATCTATGAGCGCGACCGGCTCGATCCGGTCGAGCCGTCGCCGGAATACGAGAATTTGTTCCTGGCCGGCGGCGCGGCGCGCTTTCCCGAACAATACCGCTATATGGCGTTTCGCCTCGCGCACGCTCCGGGCCGCAAGCTTGCGTCCATCGTCTATCGCGACGGCGGCGCGGAGACGGCGGACCTTTACGCACGCTTTTCCGCCTGGCTTGCCGGCGGAGCGGCTTGACGCGGGTACGGCTGCCGGGCTAGCCGCGAGGCATTGGAGCCTTTCATGGCGGTCTACACCGATGTCGCGGCCGAGGATCTCGCCCGCTTCCTTGCCGGCTACGACATCGGCGAGCTGTTGGCCTACAAGGGCATCGCCGAGGGCGTCGAAAACTCGAATTTCCTGGTTCATACCGGCGCCGGCAATTATATCCTCACGCTCTATGAGCGGCGCGTCGCCGAGCGGGACTTGCCGTTTTTCTTAGGCCTGATGGAGCATCTCGCGGGCCGCGGCATCACCTGCCCGCAGCCGGTGAAGAATCGCGGCGGCAAGGTTTTGGGCAAGCTCGCCGGCCGGCCGGCGGCAATCGTGACTTTCCTCGACGGCCTGTGGATCCGCCGGCCGACCGCGGCGCATTGCGCAGCGCTCGGCGAAGCGCTGGCGCGGCTGCATCTCGCCGGCGCCGATTTTCCCATGCGCCGCGACAACGCGCTTTCCGTCGCCGGCTGGCGGCAGCTCTACGAAGGCTGCCGCGAGCGCGCGCACAAGGTGGAACGCAATATCGAGTCGCTGGTCGCCGCCGAGCTCGATGTGCTGGAACGCGACTGGCCGCGCGGCTTGCCGCAAGGCGTCATCCACGCCGATTTGTTCCCGGATAATGTCTTTTTCCTCGGCGACAAGCTGTCCGGACTGATCGACTTCTATTTCGCCTGCACCGATACGCTGATGTACGACGTCGCCATCTGCCTCAACGCCTGGTGCTTTGAGACCGACCATTCTTATAACGTCACCAAGGGCCGCGCGCTTCTCGCCAGTTACGCCAAGACGCGCCTACCCTCGGAAGCGGAATGGGACAAGCTGCCGCTCTTGGCCCGCGGCGCCGCCTTGCGCTTCCTGCTGACGCGGCTGGTCGATTGGCTCGACGTGCCGCCGGGCGCGCTGGTGCGGCCGAAAGACCCGCGCGAATATGCGCGCAAGCTCCGCTTCCACCAGAAGGTCAAGAGCGTGCGCGACTACGGAGTGAGCGCGCCGTGACTGCCGAGCCGCCGCAAAAGCTGCCTCACGTGATCATCCACACCGACGGCGCCTGCTCCGGCAATCCGGGGCCCGGCGGCTGGGGCGCGATCCTCACATTCGGCGATCGCGAAAAGGAGCTCAAAGGCGGCGAGGCCAATACTACCAATAACCGCATGGAATTGATGGCGGCGATCTCCGCACTCGAAGCGCTCAAGCGGCCATGCCGCGTCGATCTGCACACCGACAGCCAATATCTGCGCAACGGCATCACGAGCTACATCGCCAAGTGGAAGCAGAACGGCTGGCGCACCGCCGACAAGAAACCGGTCAAGAATGTCGATCTGTGGAAACGCCTCGATGCCGCGCTCGGCGAGCACCAGATCCGCTGGCACTGGGTGCGCGGCCATTCCGGCCACGACATGAACGAGCGCGCCGATGTGCTCGCCCGCGAGGCGATTGCCGAAATCCGGGTGCGCGGTTCGTAGGGGCGGGTTTGAAACCCGCCCCTACGGCGATGTCTCACAGCGACTTCATCAGATTATCGGCGCCGGACACCTCGGCCTTGCCCGGCGCATCTTCGACGTTGAGCGTCTTCACCACGCCGTCCTCGACCACCATGGCGTAGCGCTGCGAGCGCACGCCGAGCCCGCGCTCGGTCAAGTCCGCGGTCAGGCCCAAAGCCTTGGCCCAATTGGCGCTGCCGTCGGCGAGAAATTCGATGGCGTCGCCGCCGGAGGCCTTCTTCCAGGCGTCCATCACGAACACGTCGTTGACGCCGGTCACCGCGATGGTGTCGACGCCCTTGCCCTTGATCGCGCCGGCGTTCTTTACGAAGCCCGGCAGGTGGTTCTTGTGGCAGGTCGGCGTGAAGGCGCCGGGTACCGCAAACAGCACCACCTTCTTGCCCTTGAACAATTCGTCCGAAGTCTTCGGCTTCGGTCCCTCGGCCGTCATCACCATGAAAGTGCCGCTAGGGACGCGGTCGCCAACCTTAATCGCCATGATCGTTTTCCTCTCGCGTTCACAATAAAACTCGTCCGCAGCGGTATGTCGCTCCCGCGGCGGTGCCATAAACTAGCGTCCCGCGCGAATTAGTCGAGATGGGCCGGAACCTCGATAGCGTCATCCTTTGACACGGCCGTGAAAGTGAGCGTTGCGCCGATGGCGTGCGCGTCGGACGGCAGCCCATCGAGATCGAACGTGAATTGCCGCGTCTCACCGCCGCCGCCCGTCGGTTCCGGCTGCGGCAGCGCCCAATCTGGCGTCGGCCCTTCGACAAAAAGAGTCACCGGCGTGCCCGCCGGCGCGGCAACGTCGACGACGACATGGTCGTGTGCGGCGCCGGCGATGCGATGCACCGCGAGGATGGCAAGACCGTTGCTTGGTCCGGTATTCGCGCCGAGCGCAACGCGCCGCGGTACGCGAATTTCCGCCTTCTCGATGGCCGCGTTCTCCGCGCCATCGCCGTTAAGCGCGAGCTGCAGGTTGGCTTCGGCCGGAACGCAAAGGTTTCCGCAGATCGCATAACCGAGCTTGAGATGCAGCGACGACTGTTTCGCCGCATCTTTGGGAACGATCTGCAACGGCAAAATGACGTGATCGACATAGCCGATCGAAGTGCCGCCGGCGCCATCGGAGAATCGCTCCGGCGCCGGCCATAACACGGTGGCCGATTTCACATTATCGGACCCGGAGAAATCGAAAGTCGGCGGCACGCCGGTATCGCCGGGGTCGCGCCAATAGGTATGCCAGCCTGGATCGAGCTTGAGCTCCACGCCGGCGCGCAGGATTGGCGTGGCGGAGGTTTTGCTCAGCGCGCCGGCGATCAGGCGCGCCGCGGTGTGCGGCTGTGTATCCCAGTCCGAAGCGTCCTGTGCCGACCCGGCCGAAGATGTCGAAGCGAGGCCGACCAGCACGACCGCCGCAATCGCTAATCGAACAGCTGTCATCATCGCCGCTGTCTAGGGCGAACCGAAGGTCAGCGCCACTGACATGATCGTGACCAAGAGCTGCGACCGAGGTATTGCGACCGAAAGAGCAAATTGACGCCGAGCCACCGGACCGCCGCAATTGCGGCCGCGACCTATCGGCCATAGGCCATAGTGTGAACTTTTAACCCGCTCGTTCGTTTGCAAATCCGGATCGATGGGCTAACCTTTCCGGATGAAATTGCCGAGCGGCACACCGGGAAAATCAAGGCGCCGAGGCTATCTCGACGGCCAAATGCTGATCGCCATGCCGGCGATGGGCGACGAGCGGTTCTCCCGCTCGCTGATTTATATTTGTGCGCATTCCTCCGAAGGCGCGATGGGCATCGTCGTCAATCATCCGGCGCCGAACATCAACTTTTCCGATCTGCTGGTGAAGCTCAACGTGATCCCGGCCGCCGACGTGATTCAGCTGCCGACGCGCGCCGGCGTGGTCAAGGTCATGCGCGGCGGTCCGGTCGAGACCGAGCGCGGCTTCGTGCTGCATAGCGCCGATTTTTTCATCGAGAATTCGACGCTGCCGATCGACGACGGCATCTGTCTCACCGCCACCATCGATATTCTCAAAGCGATCGCGCGCGGCGATGGGCCGGCCAGCGCCATCCTCGCGCTCGGCTATGCCGGCTGGGCGCCCGGTCAGCTCGAGAACGAGATTCAAAGCAATGGCTGGCTGCATTGTCCCGCCGATCCGGACCTCATCTTCGGTCCCGATATCGGCGCCAAATACGATTCGGCGCTGAAGAAGATCGGCATTGATGTTGGCATGCTGTCGAGCGAAGCCGGGCACGCCTAACAAGTTAGTAATTGGCTATCGCTAGTCAGGATCAGGAGCCGAACACTTTTGTCCGGGCCCCCGATTCCTGATGCCTGTTGCCTGCTTCCGGCTCGAGCAGCGCCCGCGCCCGCTCGGCGCTCATCGGCTCGCCGAACACAAAACCTTGGGCGAACTCGCAGCCGAGCTGAAACAGTTCGACTGCGTCGGAATCGGTTTCGGCGCCTTCCGCCACTACGTCCATGCCGAGATCGTGGGCCAGCGTGATGATCGAGCGCAGGATGACCGGGCGCGTGCCTTTGGCCGTCGTGCGCACGAATGACTGGTCGATCTTGATAGTGTCGAACGGGAAGCGTTGCAGATAGGACAGCGAGGAATAGCCGGTGCCGAAATCGTCGAGCGCCAAGCCGGCGCCGAGTTCGCGAATCCGGTGCAGCATCTGCGCGGCATGCTCCGGATTTTCCATCACCACCGACTCGGTAAGCTCGAGCTTCAGCGATCCCCGCGTCAGCGGTGCGCGCGCCAGCACGGTGCGCAGGTCCTGAATGAGGTCGTGACGCAGCAATTGGCGCGACGAGACGTTGACGCTGGCGAATACCGGCTCGCGATGGCGCTGTGTGCGCTGCCAGGTCGAGAGCTGTCGCGCCGTGCGGTCGAGAACGAACAGGCCGAGCTCGACGATCAATCCGGTCTCTTCGGCGATGCTGATAAATTCCGCCGGCGACAGCCGGCCGAGCTTCGGATGGTCCCAGCGCGCCAGCGCTTCGAAGCCGGCGATGGAGCGGTCCTCCAGCCGCACGATCGGCTGATAAAGGATGGCGATCTCGTCGCGTTCGAGCGCCCGGCGCAGGTCGGATTCGATTAACAGCCGATCGGTCTTGCGCGCGCGCATCGCGGCCTTGAACACGTCGATGCGATCGCCGCCGCCGCGCTTGGCGTGATACATCGCGAGCTCGGCGTCCTTGAGCGTCTCCTCGGCGCGCTGCGCTTCGCTGTCGGCGAGCGCCAATCCGATCGAAGCGGTAAGGAATATTTCGCGATCGCGGAAAGTGATCGGGGCGCGCAGCGTTTTGCGGATCGTCTCGGCCAAAGCGGTGATGCGCGCCAGCTCGCGTTCCGATAGCAGGATCAGCCCGAACTGATCGCCCGAAAGCCGCGCCAGCGAGTCCTGCGGCTTGATCAGCCGGCCAAGTCGGCGCGCCAGCGTGAGCAGGATCGAATCGCCAACCGCCATACCGACCGAATCGTTGACCTGTTTGAAGCGGTCGAGATCGATCACCATGACGGTCGGCCGGATCGCGGTATCGGCCTTGGCGAGGCCGAGCACGGCTTGCAGCCGATCGATGAACAGTTCGCGGTTCGGCAGGCCGGTGAGGTTGTCGTGCACGGCGTCGTGCAGCAGCCGCTCCTCGGCGGTCTTGATCTCGGTGACGTCGGTGAGGGTGCCGACCAGGCGTACCACCTCGCCGTCGGAACCGACGACCGGCCGCGCGCGGAGCGCGAACCACAGATAGTGCCCGTCGGCGGTGCGCATGCGGAAATCCTGCGCCACGCGCCCGCGCCGCTGTTCGAGCACGCTGTCGAGCGTGGCGCGGAAACGATCGCGATCGAGCTGATGCAGCACGTCGAGCCATTTGGCGGCGGGACCGTCAAGCGATCCGTGCTTGAGCCCGAGCGCCGTTTCGGTCTCCGGACTGGTAAAGACCTTGTCCGAAGAAACGTCCCAGTCCCAGATCATGTCGCCGGCGCCGGTCAGCGCCAGCGCACGCCGCTCGACGTCGGAAACGATGCCGCTGGTCACGCCGCCGGCGAAGGCGTGCTGCATCACCGTGAAGCCGATCAGCATGACGATGAGAACGAGGCCGCCGAGCAACGCCGGTCCGACGATGTCGTTGGTAAGAAATCCGAGCACCGTCAGCGCCGCGCCTATCACCCAGACCACCAGGAGCAGCCACGTCGGGATCAACATCACCGCGCGGTCGTAGTCATGCGTCGCGAGATAGATGACGAGGGCGAAGCCGAGGACGGCGACCAGAAACAGCGATATACGCGCGATGCCGGAGGCGATGGCCGGCGAAAACAGCGCGACCGCGACCAGCGCGCCGAGAAAAGCGAGCCAGCCGACGGTGATGTGGGCGTAACGGACATGCCAGCGGTTGAGATTGAGATAGGCGAACAAAAACACCAGGAGCGTCGCCGCCAGGATTGCCTCGCCCGAGGCGCGCCAGATGCGCTCGGCGCTCGACGACATATCGAAGACTTTGGGCCAAAAGCCGAAATCGATGCCGATATAGATCAGCACCGCCCAGCCGAGCGCCGCCGCGGCCGGGAACATGACGCTGCCTTTGACCACGAACAGGATGGTCAGGAACAAAGCCAGCAAACCGGCAATGCCGATGACGATGCCTTGATAGAGCGTGAGCGAGTTGAGCTTGTCTTTGTAGGCGTCAGGCTCCCACAAATAGAGCTGCGGCAGGTTGTCGGTGCGCAATTCGGCGACGAAGGTAATCACGGTGCCGGGGTCGAGCGTGATGCGGTAAACGTCGGCGTCGGCGCTGTCTTGCCGCTCGGGTGGATCGCCGGACGATGGCGTGATGTAGACGATGCGCGACTGGCCAAGGTCGGGCCAGATCAGGCCGGAACCGACCATCCGGTAATGCGGCGCGACGATCAACCGGTCGATCTGCTCGTCGCCGTTATTGGCCAGCGCGAAGACCGCCCAATTCGTTCCGGATTGGCGCGCGCGCACTTCGATGCGCCGGATGATGCCGTCGTCGCCCGGCGCGGTGGAGACCTGGATGCGGTCGCCGTCGGTATGTTCGATCTGCACCGCGTCGGTCAGATCGATGGCCCCGGCATCGGTGCGGACATTGACGGCTTCGACGGCTTGCGCCGCGGACACGCCGAGCAGCGCCACAACGGCGAGCGCCAGAAGCGCGCTTAATGTGCCGCTACGAGATTTGGCGCAAAGGGTTTCGGCGCGAAAAATCCTCACGCGAAAAATTTTGGCGCTCAAATCGGCGGCGCGCAAAAATGCCAAGAAACCCCTCCGAGGCCGGCAGTCGGCGCCGTTTGCGCCACCCATTATCGATCCCCGGAATGAGTACCTACCGGGCTTTGCGCCGAATTCGCGACGGCCTGGCTCTCTTCCGGCTCTCTCGCGCCTCAATCTAGCCGCGGCCGCGCGCGCCATAGGCTATTCCTAGTAATCCCTGACGGTTTACAGGGCAAGGACGTTTCCCGTTTACTTTCAAAGGGTCAGGACAATTCTGCCGCTTTGGTTGCCGCGCCTTTTGCGACATTCTCCGGCCGGTTTTGCGGCGGTCTGCCGCAGTGTGACAAGCGCAGCCGCGAGCGTTAAAATTTGCGAGCAGGAGAGAGCGCAATGCCCGCCGTCGATGAAGATGATCGACCGAAGAAGAAGATCGCCCATGAGATTGGGCAGGATTTGACGCTGTTGTCGGTGGGTGAGCTCACCGAGCGAATCGGGCTTCTCAAGGACGAGATTGGGCGCATCGAGGCGGACATGGCGCGCAAGCGCGGGGTGAAATCCGCGGCCGATAGCATCTTCAAAAAGTGAACGTTTTCAAACGGTTGCCCTAAGATAACGAGGCACGGTCTCGTGCTGAATCTGAAAAAGACCTGGTAAGTTTCTGTGATTCCTTAACCTTTCGTTAAGCTTTCTCGTTCATTACAGGCATTGTCCATCTTCTGGACATTGAGTGGCTCCTGTCCACTCTGTTTGACGCCTCCCTGTTATCACCTTGAGCCGCCGGCAACGGCGGCTCTTTTTTATTAATGATTGTGACCGACGCGACCGCCGCGCGTGAACGCTTTGGTATTTTGTTTGGGCAATGCGCGGTCGGCAACTATGTCGGCAGGTTCATGCGCGGCGGTGCTGGACAGCGCGCACGCGCCGCGCGATGCTGGCGCTTGTGGTGTGAGGCGTACATGTCCGACAAGCGTGCGATGGAAGCCGGCGCGGTCTCCTTCAGCGAGCGGCTGGCGAGTTCCCAGGTTTTCGCGACGTTATTTCGCGACGGCATGGCGCTGGTCGAGGAAACCGCGAGCTATCTCGACGGGGCGGGCCGCCAGGAATCCAAGAAACTCGAACGCAGCGCCAGCCTCGTTTATGCGACCGAGAGCATGCGGCTGACGACGCGGCTGATGCAGCTGGCGTCGTGGCTGCTGCTGCACCGGGCGGTCAAGGAAGGCGAGATGACGCTCGCCCAGGCCAATAAGGAAAAAAGCAAGGTGCGGCTCGCCGCCTGCGAGCCGGGCGATGCGAAATCGCTTGAGCTGTTGCCGGCGAAACTGCAGGAACTGATCGCGCGATCCACCAAGCTGCAGGGCGAAGTGCGCCGGCTCGATTCCACTATGCACGCGGCGACGCCGACTAAGGTGGCGGCCGACAACCCGGTGGAGCGGCAATTGGGGCTCTTGAAGGCGGCGTTCGAGCAGGACGCCTAACGCCTGCCTGTCAGACGTATCCCGGCTATTTCTTTAAAAAGCCCGAAAACTTTTTCTGGAACCGCGACAATCGGCCGCCGCGGTCGATCAGATGCTGCTGCCCGCCGGTCCAAGCCGGATGCGACTTCGGATCGATATCGAGATGCAGCGTGTCGCCCGGCTTGCCCCACGTCGTTCGCGTTGTGAATTCGGTGCCGTCGGTCATGACCACCTTGACGGTGTGGTAGTCCGGGTGAATGTCGTTTTTCATAATTTTGCGCTTTTGGCTTTGATCCGTTGACGAATTTAGCGGCTCTATAACGCGCTGCGACCCCGGCGGCAAGCCGCCGCAATTGACCCGCAGCAAGGCCGCAGGGCATTAGCATCGCGACCAGCCTTCGCGGCAAGCCGCAGCCATTGGGCCGAAATCGGGCCGAGAAAGATACGATGGAACGACAGGAATTCCGTGCCGCCGGATCGCTCGCGGCCGTCTTCTCGGTCAGGCTTCTCGGCCTGTTCATGATCTATCCGGTATTCGCGGCCTATGCGCGGAACCTGTCGGGCGCCAGTCCCTATCTGATCGGGGAGGCGCTCGGCATTTACGGGCTCACGCAGGGGCTGTTGCAGATTCCGTTCGGGCTGCTCTCCGACAAAGTGGGCCGCAAAGTGATGATCGTGCTCGGGCTCGCCGTGTTCGCGGTCGGCAGCGCGGTGGCGGCGCTCTCCACCTCGATCGACGGCGTCATTATCGGCCGCGCGCTGCAAGGCGCAGGTGCGGTCGGCTCGGTGATCCTGGCGCTGGTGGCGGATCTGACGGCGGAGGAAAACCGCACCAAGGCGATGGCGCTGGTCGGCGTCACCATCGGCGGTTCCTTCATGATCGCGCTGGTGGCGGGACCGATCGCTGCGAATTTCATCGGCGTTGCCGGCATATTCTGGCTGATGGTCGGACTGGCGCTCGTCGGCATTGCGATCACCCAATTCGTGGTGCCGAACCCGCCCCGCCTGCGCGTGCATCGCGACGCCGAGGCGGTGCCGGCTTTGATCGGCGCGGTGCTGCGCGACAAGGAGCTGCTGCGGCTCGATTTCGGCATCTTCGTCCTGCACGCCATGCTCACCGCGAGCTTTCTGGTCGTGCCCGGCCTGTTGCGCGGCACGCTCGATCTGCCGGTGCAAAGTCAATGGATGGTCTATCTGCCGGTTCTCCTCGTTTCGGTCGCCGTGATGGTGCCGGCGATCGTCGTCGCCGAGAAATATCGCCGCATGAAGGGTGTCTTCGTCGGTGCGGTGGCGGCGCTGGTCGCGAGCCAGGTGATTCTCTATTTCGGCGCCAGCAATTTGTATGTGCTGCTGGCTGCGCTCCTCGTCTTCTTCTCGGCCTTCAACGTGATGGAGGCGAGCCTGCCGTCGCTGATCACCAAGGCGGCGCCGCCCGACGCCAAGGGCACGGCGATGGGGCTTTATTCGAGCCTGCAGTTCCTCGGCATTTTCGTCGGCGGCGTGGTCGGCGGCTTGGCCAACCAGCACGGCGGCAATGCTGCGGTTTTTGCACTCACCGCCGCGATTGCGCTCCTTTGGCTTCTTGCCGCGGCGACCATGGCGCAGCCGAGCTATCTGACGACGCGGCTTCTTCCTATAGCCGACGGCAAAGCCGGCGATGCCCAAAACCTCGCGGCAAAACTGCGGCAAGTGCCGGGCGTCGCCGAAGCCGTGGTGATCGCCGAGGAAAAGCTCGCTTATCTCAAAGTCGACTCCAAATCCTTCGACGCGGCGCTGGCGCAGTCGCTCGCCGGCGCGCCTTGAGCCGCGGCGTCTGCCGTCGGAGCTCTCGCCGGTTGACGGCGTATAGCGGCAGACGTGGTTGCGGCCCGAGCGCTTGGCCTCGTAGAGCGCCAGATCGGCCTGTTTGATGAGTTCTTCGACGCCGGTTGTCGCGGCATGGCAGATGCTGGCGCCGACGCTGATGGTGACCGCAATGCCAATGCGCGTGCCGCCCGCAGTAATGACGTGGTCGGCGACGAGCTTGCGCAGCCGTTCGCCGGCGGCGACCGCGCTGTCGAGGGTCGCCTCCGGCAACACCAGCGCGAATTCCTCGCCGCCCAGGCGTCCGGCAATATCGGAAGGGCGCTTCTGCTTCTGCAATATGTCGGCGACAGTCTTGATGACGTCGTCGCCGACGTCATGGCCGTAAGTGTCGTTGACCGACTTGAAGTGGTCGATGTAGCACATCAACAGCGCCATCGGCCGGCTATAGCGGCGAAAGCGCGTCCATTCGGTCTCGGCCAAAGTGAGAAAAGTGCGCCGGTTGTTGAGCCCGGTCATGCCGTCGATGGCCGCGAGCCGCTCCAGCGCCTCGGCCTCGCGCACCAGATCGCTGACATTGCCGTAGGTGAGAAGCCGGCCGCTGTCGGGCAGCGCCTTGCAGCGAAAACGGATGACCTCGCCGTTATTGAGCCGGATATTGAGCGCGCCGTCGTGGCCGGGTACGGATCGATTCCAGCTGCTTGGCGAGATAGTCGCCGAGCCGATGCGGCGCGACCGCGTAAGCGGCGTTGCCGCGGCCGTGATACATCAGCTTGATGAAGGTCGGTCGGCCTTCGGCGACCTCGTCGGGCACGCGCCAGAACCGGCGAAAGGTGCGGTTGACGAATTGCACGCGCCGCTGCGCGTCCAAAACGACGATGCCGTAATCGAGATCGTGGACGATGGCGCGCAACGCGGCGAGCTGCGCCGCCGTATCCGCAGATGCAGCGTGGTCTGCATCCTCCGCAGGGTTCGTTCGCAATGGGTTGGCGCCGGCGCTCATGGTCATTTCGGCAGCTTAGCGTCGGCTTCGCACCAAATCGTTTCGCGGTTCGGCAAATTTCTAATGTCCATGTTGCTAGGTGTTTGTACCGATATTTATTTGCGCATGATCTTTTCCGAAAACCGCAACGGCACTTTTCGGGATCATGCGTCCTAAGGCCGCCAGCTCATGCGGTGCACCGGCCGGCCGGAAAACGCATTGATGCCGCCGCCGGTGATGACGAAATCGCTTTTGCCGTAGAAGGCAATCGCGCGCGCATTGTCGGTATTGACGTCGAGCTCGAGGCCGTTTGGCGAAATGCGCTTGGCTTCCGCGATCAGCGCCGTGCCGACGCCCGTTCCCCAAAATTCCGGCGCTACCACGAGCTGATCGAGATAGTGCGAGACCGGATCGACGGTGACGAAACCGATCATCGCGGCGGCGTCGTTTCCCGTCTCGGCGATCATGATTTTGGCCGCGGCCATGATCTCGCTGCGCCAGCGCGCGCGCCACCACTCAAGCCGCGCCGCGAAATCGAATTGCGGATAGGTCGCCTGCCAGGTCTTCAGCCACAGCGCGATCGCGGCGTCCTCGTCGCGTGGCTGGTATTGGCGCAAGGCAAAAGCGGTCTTGCCGCTCACGGCGTCGACGCTTCCCTGATGGCGTCCTTGCCGGCTTCGCTGGCGGCTTCCTTCAATAGCCGCAACAGCTCGCGATGCATGGTGTCGTTGCCGGCGACGACTTCGCCGGTCTTGAAAATATCGCCCTTGCCGTCGCAATCGCTGACGAAGCCGCCGGCCTCGCGCACCAGCAGCGACCCCGCGGCGAGATCCCACGGCGACAAATCGCGCTCCCAATAGGCGTCGAGCCGGCCGCAGGCGACCCAGGCGAGATCGAGCGTCGCCGCGCCATAGCGACGAAGGCCTGCGAAACTCTGCTGCGCGGCGGCGATTTCGTGCCGCGCCCGGACCAGATCGCCGCGGCCGTAATGCGGCAACCCGCAGGCGACCACGGCGTCGGCGAGGTTTTGCCGCGCTGCGACGCGGATGCGCTTGTCGTTGAGATAGGCGCCCTTGCCGCGCTCGGCGACGAACAACTCGTCGTTGGCCGGATTGTAGACGATGCCGGCGACGATGGCGCCGTCGCGCTCGAGCCCGATCGACACCGCGAAATGCGGAATGCCGTGCAGGAAATTGGTGGTGCCGTCGAGCGGATCGACGATCCAGCGGTGGCTCTTGTCGGAGCCGGCGCGCGCGCCGCCTTCCTCGCCGAGAAAGCCGTAATCCGGCCGCGCCTTGGCGAGCTCTTCGCGCACCGTCTCCTCGGCGCGGCGGTCGGCGGCGGTGACGAAATTGCGCGGGCCCTTCAGCGACACCTGCAAATGCTCGACCTCGCCGAGATCGCGCTTGAGCCCGCGCCCGGCGCGCTGCGCCGCCTTGATCATGACGTTGAGAACCGCGGAGTGGATCATGGCGTCCTCGTAACCCTTAAATGCGCGGCGTCAAGCTATGCGCTTTCCGCCACCGCGAAGCGGGGGAGGGGGACCACCCTGCACAGCAGGGTGGTGGAAGGGGCGCGGGACTTAACGATCCTCCTGCGACGATAACGAAGCGTCGAGTTGGAGACCCCCTCCACCATCCGCTGCGCGGGGGCGGATTAACGATGCGCCTTTGCATCCTCCCTCCTGTCAGTCTTCCGCGTCGCATAAAAATCTTCCCGCTGGTTCTGCCGCGCCTTGCGCTCAGGCGCGCTGATATTGCGCGGCACGCCTTGGAGGAGCTCGCACCGCACCTGCCCGTGCAGCCGCGGCGGCACGGTGCCGAACGCGCGCTTGAGGCAATCGGTCACGTAACCCAGGCAGCTTCGCGCCCGGCGGCAGCGCGCTTTCGGGCAAGTCCGCGACAGCGCGAAAGCGTTGCAATAGCGCCGCTGCTGCGCCGCCGCCTCGCGCCCGTAACGCCGCGCGAACTCCGCCTCCGACAGCTTGGGGCGGTTGCTCTTGAAGCCCGACTGCAGCATGGCGCCGTACACGGCGGCGCTCTCATTGATGTGGTCGGCGTCCTTTCGTTTCATAAGTTTTCCTTTTTTCTTCACCTCCCCCTGCAGGGGAGGGTGAAGAGAGTCTGGATTGCTTCGCTTCGCTCGCAATGACGCTATCACGGCTTCGCCGGCGTTTGCGCCGGCTGCTGCACCGCTTGCGATTGCGCCGCCCGCGCGGCTTGCGCCTGTTTGAGCGCGTCGATCCACGGCTGCGCCTGCTTCGTTCCTTCCGCCACCGTCGCCGCGTCGAGCTTGGCCATGAAATCGTCGAGCGTGATGTCGGTCTCGCCGCCGGCGCGCGAGATCAGGTGCCATTTCACGGCGCCGACCGGATCGCGCGGGGCACCCAGGCCGCTGGCGAGAATGCGCGCGAGGCGGTCTTGGGCGATCGGGCTGCCGTGCTCCGCGGCCTTGCGGAAGATCGCGGCGGCGGCGTCTTCGTCGCGGGGAACGCTGTCGCCGTTATAGAGCGCGATGGCGTATTCGACCTGCGCGTCGGTGTCGTCGGCAAGGGCTGCCGCCGCCCACAGCGTCACCGCTTCGTGCATGTCTTTGCGGCACGCCGCGGCCGTCCTTGTAGAAGGTGCCGAGCGCGTATTGCGCCTGCGGGCTGCCGGCGTCGGCGGCGACGCGCAGAAGCTCGGCGGCGCGCTTGAAATCCTGCGGGAACAATTGGCCCTCGATGTAGAGCAGCGCGAGATCGTAGGCGGCTTCGGCATGGCCGAGTTTTGCCGCGGCGGCGAGCCATTTGGCGCTTTGCTCGCGGTCGCGCGGGCCGGCGCGCCCCTGGAGCGCGAACATGGCGAGCGCGAACATGGCGTTCTTGTCGCCGCGCGCGGCGGCGAGCTTGTACCAGTCGGCGGCTTTGGCGTCGTCGCGCGGCACGCCGAGGCCATTGGCGTAGAGCTCGCCGAGCAGCGTCATCGCGATGGGGTCGCCTTTCTGCTCGACGCGGTCGGTGGCGTATTGGAAGGCGGTGAGAAAATAGCCGCGCTGGAAGGCGCCGAAGGCCAGGTCGGGTTTTGCGGCGCCGTTAGCGGGCGGGGGCAGGGCGGTTTCCGGGGCGTATTGTACCGGCGGGCCGGCATTGAGTTTGGGCGGCGGCTTGGGCTGCGCCGCTGTAGGGGCGGGTTTTAACCCCGCCCCTACGCAGACGACGGCAAATACGATCCATGCCGCGCGGATCATCGCGCGGCCGGCGCGGCGAGGATTGCGGCGGCCGCTGCAACGCTTGCGGCCACGCTCTGCGGCTCGTTCCATGTCCATTCGCCAAGCGCGACGAAATCGGCGCCGGTTTGCAAAAGCGCCCCGATCTCGTCGTGGCTCGCCGCATAGCCGACGCAGGGTAGTTCGAACAGCTCCGCCCACCAGGTCAGGCGCTCCAGCAATTCGTCGAAGGGCAGGCGGCCCCCGCGGGGGTCGGGCTCGCCGAACATCACGTAATCGGCGCCAGTCTCGGCCGCGAGCATGGCATCATGACGGCTTAAGAGGCCGCCGGCGCCGGCGATGCGGTCGGGCTTAAGCAGCGCAAGCGCCGCGGCGAAAGCCTCGGTGCCGGAAAGATGCGCGCCGTCGGCGCCGGCGCGCGCCACGATGTCGGCATGGCCGTCGAGCAAGAGTGCGACATCGCGCCGCTGCACAATGCCGGCCAAAGTTTTGGCGCGGTTGATCAGCGTGCGCTCGTCGGCGCCCGCGAGGCGGAGCAGCACCGCGGCGACATCGGCCGCGCCGAGCGCGGATTCAAGCTGCGGCGCGAGGGCCGCCGGATCGGCGACCGGCGGGGTGATGAGATAGAGGCGGGGGGAGGGCCGGGGAGGAGGCATCGCATCGTCATATACGAAACTCTGACTGTCCGTGACCCCGCTTGATTTCCGCGTCGTCATGCCCGCGCTTGTCACGGGCATCCACGTCTTAGAGTCGGCGCTAACCAAAGACGTGGATGGCCGGAACAAGTCCGGCCTGACGGAACTGGAGGCATCCTTCCCCGCTATCGCGGGGCAGGATGGCGTCACGCCGCCTTGCGTTCCAGGTCGGCTTGCCATTGGCCCATGGTGGCGAGCCCATTCATCATGGCGCGGTGGGCGAAGGCGCGTTGCGCGGCGGCGGTGTTTTCGGATCTGCCCGACCACGTCGTCTGGGGCGCGTGCTGCAGCGCGCGGCCGTAAGAGAAGGTGACGCGCCACGGCAGCGGGCCCAGCTTGTTCATGGCGTCGAGATGCGCGGTCGCCTCCTCGTCGGATTGGCCGCCGGAGAGAAAGGCGATGCCGGGCACCGCGGCGGGTACGCAGGCCTTGAGCACGCGCAGCGTCTTGTCGGCGACTTCCTCGACCGTTGCGCGGTGCGCCGATTTCTTCCCGGGCACCGCCATGTTGGGCTTGAGCACCATGCCTTCGAGCGCGACGCGGTTGAAGAACAACGCCTGGAACGTCTCCTTGAGCACCCAGGTGGTGACCTCGACGCAGCGGTCGATGTCGTGATCGCCGTCCATCAGCACTTCCGGCTCGACGATCGGCACGATGCCTTCGTCCTGGCACAGCGCGGCATAGCGGGCGAGCGCATGCGCATTGGCGGCAACGCAAGTGTAGCTCGGCAGGCCGTGCTCGCCGATGTCGATCACCGCGCGCCACTTGGCGAATTTGGCGCCGAGCGCGCGATATTCGGCGAGCCGCTCGCGCAAGCCGTCGAGCCCCTCGGTGACGACTTCGCCCGGGCAGAACGGCAGCGGCTTGGTGCCTTTGTCGACCTTGATGCCGGGCAGCGCGCCCGCTTTCTCGATCAGCTTAACGAGCGCGGTGCCGTCTTTGGCATTTTGACGAATGGTCTCGTCATAGAGAATGACGCCGGAAATATATTTGGCCATCGCGTCGGTGGAGCGGAACAGCATTTCGCGATAGTCGCGCCTGGTGTCGGCGGTGGATTCCACGCCGAGCGCGTCGAAGCGCTTTTTGATGGTGCCGGTGGATTCGTCGGCGGCCAGAATGCCCCGGCCCGGGGCGACCATGGCTCTCGCGACCTTGTTCAATTCGGAAAGATTCATCGCGCCCTCCAAATCCTTCGCGTTAGCTAGCTGCGCTCAATCATCCCGCTTTCGCGGCGAGGCTCTCTGATACCAACAACACCTTCACGCCCGGCAGCGTCTTGCCTTCCAGCGATTCCAAAAACGCGCCGCCGCCGGTAGAGACATGGGTCAGGCGGTCGGTCACGGAGGCGAGGTTGAGCGCCGCCACCGTGTCGCCGCCGCCGGCAAAACTGACAAGCTTGCCGGCCGCCGTGAGTTCCGCCGCGGCTTCGGCCACCTCGATGGTACCATTGTCGAACGGCTCGTGCTCGAAGGCGCCGAACGGCCCGTTCCAGACCAAAGTCTTGGAGCGTGCCAAGACCGAGACGACGTGCTCGACCGTGCGCGGGCCGATATCGAGGATCATGTCGCCGGCGCCGACCGCATCCACCGCGACGACGCGCGAGGGCACGTGGTCGGCGAGCTTGCCCGCCACCACGGCGTCGATCGGCAGCACGATCTCGCGACGGAGCGACTTCGCCTTGGCCATAATGTCACGCGCGGTCGCCACCAAGTCGGCCTCGTAGAGCGATTTGCCGACGGCTTTGCCTTGCGCCACCAAAAACGTGTTGGCCATAGCGCCGCCGATGATCAGGGTCTCGACCTTGGCGAGCAGATGGCCAAGGAGTTCGAGCTTGGTCGACACTTTGGCGCCGCCGACGATTGCCGTCACCGGATGCTGCGGGTGCTCGAAGGCGCGCGCCAGCGCGTCGAGCTCAGCCTGCATGGCGCGGCCCGGATAAGCCGGCAGCTTGCCGACGGTGACGATCGAGGTGTTGCTGGCGTGCTCGCGATGCGCGGCCGAGAATGCGTCATCGACGAAAATATCGCCGAGCGCGGCGAGGCGCCTGGCGAAATCCCTGTCGTTGTTTTCTTCCTCGGGGTGAAAGCGGGTATTTTCCAGGCAAAGAATGTCGCCGTTCTTCATGGCGGCGACCGCCCGTTCCGCCTTTGGCCCAACGCAATCCTCGGCAAACGCCACCGGCTTTTTCACGATCCGCGCCACCTCGGCGGCGACGGGTTTGAGCGAGTCCTTCGGATCGCGTCCCTTAGGGCGGTTGAGATGGGAGATGAGAATGACCCTGCCGCCCTTGCCGGCAAGCTCGCGGATCGTCGGGGCGCTCTCTTCGATGCGGGTTGCGTCGGCGACCTTGCCGTCGGCCATCGGCACGTTGAGGTCGACGCGCATGAGCACGCGTTTTCCTTTGACGTCGGCTTCGTCGAGGCTGCGGAAGGACTGCATGGACGCGCGCGAACTTCGATGCGAATGGTCAGGCGAGCTTGCCCATCGCCACCGCGGTGTCGATCATGCGATTGGAGAAGCCCCACTCATTATCATACCACGCCATCACCCGCACCAGCGTGCCGTCGATCACCTTGGTCTGGTCCATGTGGAAAACCGCCGAATGCGGGTCGTGGTTGAAGTCGCTCGACACATTGGGCGCCTCGGTATAGCCGAGGATGCCCTTGAGCTGTTGCCCGGCGGCGCGCTTGACCGCGCCGTTGATCTCCTCTTTCGAGGTGGCGCGCTTGGCGACGAACTTGAAATCGATCACCGAGACGTTGGGCGTCGGCACGCGGATGGAAACGCCGTCGAGCCGGCCGGCGAGCTCGGGCAGGACCAGGCCGACCGCCTTGGCGGCGCCGGTCGAGGTCGGGATGATGTTGAGCGCCGCGGCGCGCGCCCGGTAGAGGTCCTTGTGCACCTGATCGAGCGACGGCTGATCGTTGGTGTAGGAGTGCACCGTGGTCATAAAGCCTTTGTCGATGCCGACGGCATCGTTGATCACCTTGGCGACCGGCGCCAGGCAATTGGTCGTGCAGGAGGCATTGGACACGACGGTGTGCGCCTTGTTGAGCTTATCGTGGTTGACGCCATAGACCACGGTGAGGTCGACGCCGTCGGCCGGCGCCGAGACCAGAACGCGCTTGGCGCCGGCTTGCAGATGCGCCGAGGCCTTGTCCTTGCGAGGTGAAAATGCCGGTGCATTCCAGCGCGACGTCGATGCCGAGGTCCTTCCACGGCAGCTGCGCGGGGTCCTTCACCGCGGTGACTTTGATGGCGCCGTTGCCGCAACTGATCGTATCGCCTTTGACCGTCACCTCGCCGGGAAACCGGCCGTGCACTGAATCGAAGCGCAATAGATGCGCGTTGGTCTCGACCGGCGCCAGATCGTTAATGGCGATGACTTCGATGTCGTGACGGTCGGCTTCGACCACGGCGCGCAAAATATTGCGGCCGATGCGGCCGAACCCGTTGATGGCAACGCGAACCGACATTCTAATCTCCCGGTCTCCCTTTGGCGCCGCCCAAGATCGCAGAACGGCAGCACTTATTACTTAGCGACTTTCTATGACTTTCCTAACCGAGCCAATGCCGCTTCGGCCACCTTTTCTGCCGTAATACCGAAATGACGGTAAAGATCCTTGGCCGGCGCGCTGGCGCCAAACCCGGTCATGCCGACGAAACTTCCGTCCGAGCCGATAATGGCGTCCCAGCCTTGGCGGATGCCGGCTTCGACGGCGACGTTGACTCGCGCGTTGCCGACGATGGCCGCGCGGCGGCTTTGCGGCAGCGCGAACAGCAGCTCGAAGCACGGCACCGAAACCACCCGCGCCGAGATTTTGCGCGCGGCGAGGAGCTTTTTGGCTTCGACCGCAATGGCGACTTCCGAGCCGGTGGCGAACAGCGAGACCACGGCATCGTCGTCGGCGGCGGCGTGCAGCTCATAGGCGCCGGCGGCGCAGCGGTTGCTCTCGTCAAAGCCTTCGCGCAGCTGCGGCAGGCTCTGCCGCGTCAGCGCCAATACGCTCGGGCCGGTGTCGGACTCGAGGGCGAGCTGCCAGCATTCGACGGTCTCGACCACGTCGGCCGGGCGAAACACTTTCAGGTTCGGGATGGCGCGCAAGGCCGCCAGATGTTCGACCGGCTGATGCGTCGGGCCATCCTCGCCGAGCCCGATCGAATCGTGCGTCATCACAAGGATGACGCGCTGGCCCATCAGCGCCGCGAGCCGGATCGCCGGCCGGCAATAATCCGAAAACACCAAAAACGTGCCGGAATAAGGAATGATGCCGCCATGCAGCGCCATGCCGTTCATGGCCGCCGCCATGCCGTGCTCGCGCACGCCGTAATGGATGAAGGTGCCGGAATAGTCCGGCGCCTGCAGCATGTTCATTGCTTTGGCGCGGGTATTGTTGGAGCCAGTGAGGTCGGCCGAGCCGCCGATCATTTCCGGCAGCGCCACAGTGAGCGCATCGAGCGCGAGTTCGGATGCGGCGCGGCTGGCGATCTCCTTCGGCGCGGTGCTGAGTTTTTGCTTCATGTCCTTGACGGCGTCCGCGAGCTTGCTGGGGAGCTCGCCGCGGTTACGGCGCTCGAACTCGGCGCGCTTTGCGGGCTCGCACGCGGCGAGGCGCTTTTGCCAATCGAGCCGCGTCGGGCGGCCGCGCTCGCCGGCGGCGCGCCACTGTTGCAGGATGCCCGCAGGAATCTCGAACGGCGGTGACGTCCAGCCGAGCTTTTGCCGCGCCGCGGCGATTTCGTCGGCGCCGAGCGGCGAGCCGTGCGCTTTCTCGGTGCCGCCTTTGTGCGGCGCGCCGAAGCCGATCGTGGTGCGGCAGGCGATCATCGACGGCCGGTCGGATTTTTTCGCGGCCTCGATGGCGACGGCAATCGCCGCGGGATCGTGGCCGTCGATCCGCGTCGCCGTCCAGCCGGCCGAGCGGAAGCGTTCCACCTGATCGACGGAATCCGACAACGAGGTCGGCCCGTCGATCGAAATGCCGTTGTCGTCGTAAAGCACGATGAGCTTGTTGAGCTGCAGATGGCCGGCGAGCGCGATCGCCTCCTGGCTGATGCCTTCCATCAGGTCGCCGTCGGAGGCGAGCACATAAGTGGTGTGATCGACGATGTCGCCGCCGAACATCGCGGCGAGGTGGCGCTCGGCGATCGCCATGCCGACCGCATTGGCGAGCCCCTGGCCGAGCGGGCCGGTGGTGGTTTCGACGCCCGGCGTATGGCCGTGCTCGGGATGGCCGGGCGTGAGCGAGCCAAGCTGGCGGAAGCGCTTGATCTCCTCGACGGTCATCTTCGGATAGCCGACCAGATAAAACAGCGCGTAGAGCAGCATCGAGCCGTGGCCGGCGGAGAGCACGAAGCGGTCGCGGTCGGGCCAGGCCGGATCGGCCGGATCGAATTTGAGAAACTGCGTGAACAGCACGGTCGCGACATCGGCCGCGCCCATCGGCAGGCCGGGATGCCCGGACTTGGCCTGCTCCACCGCGTCCATCGCCAGCGCGCGGATGGCGTTGGCCATGCGGTCGTGCTCGGCGCGGGAACGCGGAGCGACCGCGGCGGGAAAGCGGGAAGCTTGGGCGAGACTTGCGCTCGCCGCTGATATTCGGTCCGGTTTGCTCATCGGATTGGCCAATCGCGGCAGTGAAGCGCTTGCGCCGCGCTCACGGGGATAACATGGGGTGACCTCAAGTCAATTCCGCGGTGGCCGGAGGGTTGCGTCATGCACAGGTCACATTACACGCCGTTGACGCTTTCCCGCGATACGACGTAAGCTTCCCGCGATAAATAGTTGCCGGCACACAATTTTCGCATAAGGCGCGGACGCCATGGCCGCAACCGATGGCCAGCCCAGCGAGACCGACTTGATCGCGGCCGCGACGGCGCGGCTTTCGTTTGCGCTCGACGCGCTCGATGCCGTGGCGGAGCGTCGGCGCGATGCCGACCGCGCGGCGGCCTCCCTCGCCGACCGGGTCCACGCGCTCGACAGCGACCGCGCGCGGCTGGCGAGCGAGCTCGACGAGGCAAGCGCGCGCGCCAAGAATCTCGAAACCGCCAATCGCGAGGCCGGCGCGCGCGTCGATGCTGCGATTGCAACCATCCACGACGTGCTGAATTCGGATGAGTGAGAGCTGAACAATGGCCCAGGTCAGCGTCACCATCAACGGCCGGCAGTTCCGTATGACCTGTGAAGACGGTCAGGAGGAACACCTCGAGAAACTCGCGCGCGAGCTCGACACGCGCATCGGCGGCTTGCGCGCCAAATTCGGCGAGATCGGCGATACGCGCTTGACGGTGATGGCGGCAATCACGGTCGCCGACGAGCTCGCCGAGGCGGGAACCCGCGTCAAGCGGCTGGAAGAAGAACTCGCAGCCTTGCAGGACGCCCGCGTCGCCGCATCCGACCGCAACAAGGCCGCGCAAGCCTCGATCGCGGCTGCGCTGTCGGCCGCGGCCGAGCGCATCGAAGGCATTACCAAGAAGCTCAATCAAACTATCACCACGAGCGGCGTTGCGCTGGGTTAATCGTTCCTCTCTCCGCGCGGGGAGAAGGAGGAGCAACCGGCTTGCGGGCGAAGACATCGCCGGGCCGGTGCGGTTGGCCGCACATTGGTAACGATGATTTTCAACACGCCGGCTCCGGCGTTAACGCGGAAGGAGCCGGCGTCGGAAATACGCGTGCGTTGTTCGCACGATTTGGCCATTTACGAAGAGCTAATGCTGAACGGCGCCGGGGCGCTACGATTAAGGAGGATGCAAACAATTTGAATCAAACTCTCCACGTCGGAACAAAACCAACAAGAAAAAACTGCAACAGGCGTGGGGTGTGCGGTGTCATTGCCGAGGCGTTTAGCAAGCGCGATCGTATGGGGCCTTTGCGCCGTGTCGCCGGCGCTCGCCGCCAATCAATCGGCGCCGTCGCCAATCGGCGAAACCGCCGCGCCGCCGTTGCCCGACTATCTATTCGCATCGCAGCTGACTTTTCCGGACATTCCCGAAGTGACCGGCTCGCTTCCTCAATCGCCGAGCCTGTTGGCCGACGACTTCGACGCGGCGCGCGCACCGCTTGCTTATTGGTCGTCGCCGATTTTCTGGAGCGGCTTTTATGCCGGCGGCCAGGTCAGCTACAGCAGCGCCAGCGGCGATTTTGCCAATTCGACCCAGGCGCCGATCGCCTACAGCCTGCGGCAATTGACGCTGGAGAGCGAATTCAATCCCTCGAGCTGGCCGGTGCTGGGCACCGACACTCACAGCGCGGCGGGCTTCGGCGGCTTTGTCGGCTATAACTTCCAATATCTGAAGGCCGTCTTCGGCATCGAGGCAAATTACGATCAAGCGTCGCTGTCGCTGACGGCGCCGAATTCGCCGATCTCACGCATCACGCCGGCGGTCAGTGGCGGCAATACCTATCTCGTCAACATTACCGGCAGCGGCACGGTGAGCAATCTCGACTTCGGCACCTTGCGCGCCAGGGGCGGCTGGGCATTCGGCAATTTTCTGCCCTATGTGTTCGGCGGCGTTGCGATCGGGCGGGCCGACGTCCACATCGCAGAAACCACTTCGGGACAACAGAACCCGCCGGCCTCCGGCGCCTGTCTTTCCACCAATACGCCGCCCTGCGTGCCGTTCTCGTTTCCCGGCACCGCCGGGAAGGACGGCGAGTGGCTGTTCGGCGGCACTGCCGGGCTTGGCTTGGACGTGGCGCTGACGCGAAACTTTTTCCTGCGCGGCGAATACGAATACGTCTATTTCGAGCCGGTGGACGGCGTGCACATCGACATCAACACCGTTCGCCTCGGCGCTGGCGTCAAATTCTAAGCGAATTTCCGAGCTGCTTATCGGAGATTAAGTGGCGTCGTCAGTCATTGCGCACTACATTGGCCGGGCGGGGCTGCCTGGTGCGTAGGAGACATATCTCCGGGGCCTTACGATCCTGAAGGGAGCTGTCCCTGGCCGAGCCCCTGGGTTCGGTCACATGGCGCCCACCTACTTATGTAGGTTCCCGGGATCAGCGCTCTTACGGCCGGCGCGGCTCCGCACTTTTTCGTCATGGCCGGACTTGTTCCGGCCATCCACGTCTTTAAGTTGGCGGAATCAAAAAAGACGTGGATGCCCGGCACGAGGCCGGGCATGACGGTGGAATGTCCGAGCTTTCCGAAATCGCCGATAAGAAGACAACGCTTCGCCGCGAAGCCGCGGCGCGGCGCGATGCGTTGCCGGCGGAGATGCGCAAGGCGGCGGCCGAGGCGATTGCGGCGCGGGACTTTCCGCTGCCGATTGCCCCGGGCACCATCGTGTCCGGCTTTATGCCGCTCAGGAGCGAGATCAATCCGCTGCCGCTGATGAAGAAGCTTGCGGATGCCGGCGCCACGCTGGCGCTGCCGAAAATCGCCGGGCGCGGCAAGCCGCTCGTCATGCGCGCGTGGCCGTGGGGCGCGCCGCTCGATGCCGGGCAATGGGGCATCCGCGAACCGAAAGCCGGCGCGCCTGAAATCGATCCCGACATTCTATTGGTGCCGCTTCTCGCCTTCGACCGCACCGGGCAGCGCATCGGCTACGGCGCCGGCTATTACGATATGACCATTGCCGGACTGCGCTCGTGCAAAACCGTAACCGCCGTCGGCATCGCCTTCGCGATGCAGGAAGTTCCCGCCGTGCCGGCGACCGAGCACGACGAACGGCTCAATCTCGTGCTCACCGAGAATGAAGCGATCGAGATAAAAGGTTGAGCATGCGCATTCTTTTCGTCGGCGACATTGTCGGGAGGAGCGGGCGAAATATCGTCACCGAGCGCTTGCCGAAACTCATCCGCGACTGGAAGCTCGATCTGGTCGTGGCCAATGGCGAGAACGCAGCCGGCGGTTTCGGCATTACCGAGGCGATCTATCGCGAGCTGATCGAGACCGGCGTCGATGCCATCACGCTCGGCAATCATGCCTGGGACCAGAAGGAGGCGCTGGTTTTCATCGAGCGCGCGCCGCGTATGATCCGGCCGGTCAATTATCCGGCCGGCACGCCGGGCCGCGGCGCAGCTATGATCGAGGCCAAGAACGGCGCGCGCGCGCTCGTGATCAATGCCATGGGCCGCATCTACATGGACCCGCTCGACGATCCGTTCGCGGCGCTCGATCGCGAGCTCAACGCCTGCGCGCTACCGAATGGGGCGGATGCCATCGTCGTCGATTTCCACGGCGAGGCGACCAGCGAAAAGCAGGCGATGGGATTTTTCTGCGACGGCCGGGCGAGCCTCGTCGTCGGCACCCATACCCATGTGCCGACTGCGGATCAGCGCGTGCTGCCCGGCGGCACCGCGTTTGTGAGCGACGTCGGCATGACCGGCGATTTCGATTCGGTGATCGGCATGGTCAAGGACGAGCCGCTGCAGCGCTTTCTGCGCCGCATTTCTGCGGCGCGGTTCGAGCCGGCCACCGGCCCGGCGACGCTGTGCGCCGTCGCGGTGGAGACCGATCCGGCAACCGGCCTTGCCGCCCGCGTCGGCGCGGTGCGGCTCGGCGGCTGCCTGGAACAGGCGATGCCGGCGTTCTGGGCTTGAGTTTTCGGGCGGTAGAATATTTATGTCTTTGCGAGGAGCGGAGCGACGAAGCAATCCAGAACTGCCGCCGCAAGTCTGGATTGCTTCGCTTCGCTCGCAATGACGTCAGCACGGAATTCGAGCCATGGCCGGACATTCACAGTTCAAGAACATCATGCACCGCAAGGGGCGGCAGGATGCGGCGAAATCGAAGCTGTTCGGCAAGCTCGCGCGCGAAATCACCGTCTCCGCCAAGCTCGGCGTGCCGGATCCGGCGATGAATCCGCGGCTGCGCGCGGCGATGATGGAGGCGCGCGCCGAGAATATGCCGAAGGACAATATCGAGCGCGCCATCAAGAAGGCCTTGGGCGGCGATGCCGAGACCTACGAGCAGATCCGCTACGAGGGCTACGGGCCGGGCGGCGTCGCGGTGATCGTCGAAGTGTTGACCGATAACCGCAATCGCGCTGCCGGCGAGGTACGCGCCAGTTTCACCAAGGCCGGCGGCAATCTTGCCGAGACCGGCGCGGTGTCGTTCATGTTCGACCATGTCGGCGTCATCGAATACGACGCCAAAGCGGCAAGCGCCGAAGCGATGTTCGAGGCGGCGCTGGAAGCCGGCGCCGACGACGTCGTCTCCACTGCCGACACGCACGAGATTTATGCCGCGCAGGACCATTTCGGCTCGGTCGCCAAGGCGCTCGAAGCCAAATTCGGCGAGCCGCGCAAGGCGTCGCTGGTTTGGCGGCCGCAGAACACCGTAGCGGTCGACGATGAGCAGGGCGAAAAGGTGCTGAAGTTAATCGAGAACTTGAACGACAGCGACGATGTGCAGAACGTCTATGCCAATTTCGAGATTTCCGACGCGCTGGTCAATCGGATGAGCGCGTGAGCTCTAGATATTTTTGGTCACTGATTCTTTTCGACCGCGCCGTCGCAGGCGCCGATACGGATTGATCGCAGCTTTACGGCTGCAGGGGTGAGTTGAACATGGATAGCGCTTCAGCGTGGAACAGCAACTGGGCCTGGAGCGTGCCGTTGATCGCGCTAACCGTGCTCATTCACGTCATAGGGTTGGGCCTGTTCAATGTGAAAATGGTCCAAGTCCTGACTGTTGTGAAGGACCGCCGTTATTTCATCTACGCATTCGCGCTTGGCATAGGGGTCACCACGATTTGGGCGACTTTATTGCACGCAGTCGAAGCCGGCATATGGGCAGCCGCTTACCAGCTCCTCGGAGCATTGCCCGATGGCAAGTCGGCGATTCTGTATTCGTTGAGCGCGATCACAACCTATGGTCATTCGGAAATTTTTCTAACTGAGCGTTGGCGGCTTATGGGCGCCCTGGAAGCTCTGAATGGGATAATCCTGATTGGACTGACCACGGCCCTTATGTACGGCTTAATTCAACGGGTTTGGCCGGTTGAAAGCAGACCATCGCCGCGGCTGCCCTGGCCAAGCCGAGAAAAAGTGGCAAAATGAACCGCGGTGCCGGCCAATTATGAATCCGCGCCCGCATTCAGCTGACAGCAAATAAAACCAGCGCCACGGCGGCGACGGTGAGGCCGGCGCATTTTCTTAAATCGGCGCGTTCGTGGAACACCGCGATACCGAACAGCGCGGTGACGACGAAACTCATCTGCGCCACCGGAACCAGTACGCTCGCCGGCCCGAGTGCGAGCGCGTGCATCAGCAGCACAAATGCGCCGAACAGGCCGAGTGCGGCGGCTGCGGCATAGCTCCAGCCGCGCCGTGGGATCCAGATGCGTCCTTCGCGTAGAAATCCAAACAGCGTCGCCAGCGAGCAGAAGGTCCAGGCCTGGGCGGCCACCATGGTCTCGGGCAGCGCGCCCTGCTGCAAGCCGATTTTGTAGAACAGATTGGTGAGCGCCATCGTCACGGTCGCGAGCAGCACGCGGCCGAGCGAGGCGAAGCTGAACTTGCCGCGCTCGCTGCCGGCTTCCGCAAGCAACAGCCACACGGCCAGGAGCGCGCAGGCGAGTGCGATCGCCTTCGCCGCCGTCAGCGGTTCGTGCAGGATCAGTATTGCCGGCGCCGCGGTGATGGTAAAATTGAGCCGGAAGATCGGCGCGTTGGTCGAGACCGCGCCGCCATGCAGGCTTTGCGTGAAGTTATAGAGGGCGACGAACAAAAGCGCACCGGCCAGCGCGCCCCACAGCGCGGAGAGCTGCGGATCGAGGTTGCCGCTGAGCCAGGCATAGAGCGTCACGCCCGGACAGAAAATCCAGGCTTGGAGCATGAGGAAGTCGCTCGCCCCGATGCCGGCGGCGGCGCCGCGCATGTAGATGAGATCGCTGACGCCGAAGCAGAGCATGGCGCCGAGCGCGAGGGGTAGACCGGGTGTCGTGACATTCCGGGAAAGGTGAGGCGGCGACGCGCCTGCGCTATCAGGGTCCCGGCGGTCCGGCGAGCAAGGCTTAAGCATTGCCGGCATGCTATTAACTGGACGGCATGACGCGCCCGATTCGCATCCTCGGCATCGATCCCGGGCTCCGCCGCACCGGCTGGGGCATGGTCGAGATTGCCGGCAATGCTTTGCGCTTTCTCAGCTGCGGCTCGGTGACGACCAACGATCGCGATGCGCTCGCCGCACGGCTGCTCGTCATTCATGACGGGTTGATGCGCATTCTCGATGAATTCCGGCCCGATGAGGCCGCGGTTGAAAAGACCTTCGTCAATAAGGACGCCAAGGCGACCCTGAAGCTCGGCCAGGCGCGTGGCATTGCCATGGTGGTGCCGGCCAGAGCCGGCGTGCCGGTCGCCGAATATGCACCGAACCTGGTGAAGAAAAGCATTGTCGGCGCCGGCCATGGCGACAAGGCGCAAGTGCGGATGATGATCGGCGTGCTGTTGCCCAAGGCCGACCCGGCGTCGGACGACGCCGCCGACGCGCTCGCCATCGCCGTGACGCATGCGCATCACCGCCGGAGCTTGGTTTTTCGCGCGGCGCTGAAGGTGGCGGCGCCAAAGGTGGCGGCGCGATGATCGGCAAGCTCAAAGGCATCATCGATTCCTACGGTGAGGATTCCGTCATCCTCGACGTTGGCGGCGTCGGCTATCTGGTGCACTGCTCGGCTCGCACTTTGCAGGAATTGCCGCGCACCGGCGATCCGGCGACGCTCTCGATCGAGACTTATGTGCGCGAGGATCAAATCAAACTGTTCGGCTTTCTCACCGACGTCGAGCGCGAATGGTTCCGCCTGTTGCAGACCGTGCAGGGCGTCGGCGCCAAGGTGGCGCTGTCGGTGCTGGGCACGCTCAAACCCGCCGATCTCGCTTCGGCGATAGCGATGCGCGACAAGGCCATGGTGGCGCGCACGCCGGGCGTCGGGCCGAAAGTGGCCGAGCGCATCGTCACCGAACTGAAGGACAAGGCGCCGGCCTATACCGATATCGATCCGGCTTTGGTGCGGCTTTCCGGCGCGCTCGACGGGAAACGCGCGCCACAGCCGGTGACCGATGCGGTCTCGGCGCTGGTCAATCTCGGCTATGCGCAAGCGCAAGCCGCCGCCGCTATCGCCGCGGCGGCGCGTAGCGCCGGCGAAGGCGCGGAGGCGACGACCCTGATCCGGCTGGGCTTGAGGGAACTGGCGAAGTGAAACGGGGAGCGAAACTCGGCAAGGCGGACCAGGAGCTGATCGCGGCGGCAAGCGCGGCGATCAAGGCCCGCTATCGCGATGACTGGCAGGAGGTCGGCGCCGCTTTGCGCACCCGCTCGGGAAAGATTTTCACCGGCGTCAATCTCGACGCCTATCTCGGCCGCATGGCGGTGTGCGCCGAGGCCGTCGCGCTCGGCCGCGCCGTCGTCGATGTCGGCGACGACGGCATCGAGATGATCGTCGCGGTGCGGCATCCGCCGCCGGCCGACAAGGATCAAACCATCGCGGTGGTGTCGCCGTGCGGCGCCTGCCGCGAGTTGATTTTCGATTACGATCGCAAGGCGCGGGTGATCGTGCCGAACGGCAAAGCGGCGGCGGCGGTGCCGATCGCCGAACTGTTACCGAACAAATACACGCGAGGGCCGGAACGGTGACGAGCGCGCCACGCAAGCTGGTCACGCCGGAGCGCCGCGATGAAGACGCGGCGGAAGCGAGCCTGCGCCCGCAGCGGCTCTCGGAATTTATCGGCCAGGGGCAGGCGCGGAGCAATCTCGGCGTCTTCATCGCCGCGGCGAAGGCGCGGCGCGAGCCGCTCGATCACGTGCTGTTCGTCGGCCCGCCCGGGCTCGGCAAAACCACGCTGGCGCAGATCGTGGCGCGCGAGCTCGGCGTGAATTTCCGCGCCACCTCGGGTCCGGTCATCGCCAAGGCCGGCGATCTCGCGGCGCTGCTGACCAATCTCGAAGAGCGCGACGTGCTGTTCATCGACGAGATCCATCGGCTTAATCCAGCGGTCGAGGAAATCCTTTATCCGGCGATGGAGGATTTCCAGCTCGATCTCATCATCGGCGCAGGCCCGGCGGCGCGCTCGGTGAAGATCGACCTCGCCAAATTCACGCTGATCGGCGCCACCACGCGCGCGGGGCTTCTTACCAATCCGCTGCGCGACCGCTTCGGCATTCCGGTGCGGCTCAATTTCTACAGCGAGGCGGAGCTGGAGCAGATCGTCAATCGCGGCGCGCGCGTGCTTGGCATCGCCATCACCGCCGACGGCGCCAACGAGATCGCGCGCCGCGCCCGCGGCACCCCGCGCATCGCCGGACGGTTGCTGCGCCGCGTGCGCGATTTTGCCTCCGTCGACGGCAACGCCGCGATCGATCGCGCGGTCGCCGACAAGGCGCTGGCCGCGCTCGAAGTCGACGGCGCCGGGCTCGATGCCATGGACCGGCGCTATCTCAACACCATCGCTACGAATTACGGCGGCGGCCCGGTCGGCGTCGAAACGCTGGCCGCGGCGTTGTCGGAACCGCGCGACGCCATCGAGGACATCATCGAGCCTTATCTGATCCAGTGCGGGCTCCTCCAGCGCACGCCGCGCGGGCGGCTGATCACCGGCCATGCTTTCCGCCATCTCGGCCTGCCCGAGCCGGCGCGCGATCCGGCGCAGTTCGGGTTGTTCGGCAGCGAGGACGCCGACTGATGGCCTCCGATCTCCTGGAAAGCATGCGCCGCAATCCGGCCGGGGACTGGCGTATTAAGGATGTCGAGGCCTTATGCCGAGAATACGGCCTCAGTTTCCGGTTTGGACAAGGCACCTCGCACACCCATATGCGGCATCCGGCAGCACGAGAAATCTTGACGATACCTGCGCGCCGGCCGATTAAGCCGGTCTATATTCGAAAGTTGGTGCGGTATATTGAAACGTACGGAGGTATTCGATGAGCCTGGAATATGCCGTGCGCATCGAGCGTTTGGCCGACGCTGATGGCGGCGGCTATCTCGCGACCGTGCCCGACTTGCCGGGCTGCATGTCTGACGGCGAGACACCGGAAGAAGCACTGAAAAATGTACAAGAAGCCATCGTTTCCTGGATCGAAGCGGCTAAGGAATGGAAGATGGAAATCCCACAGCCGTCGCCACCCCTGGCCCGCGCAGGGTGACACAACAGACTTACGATGGCGGCTGCCATTGCGGCCGGGTGCGGTTCCGCGTCACGGCGGATCTGTCGAGCGTCACCGAATGCAATTGCTCGATCTGCACCAAGAAGGGCTTTTTGCATCTCATCGTGGCGCCGGAGAATTTCGAGCTGCTTAAGCGGCAAGGAGGCGCTGACGACCTACCGCTTCAATACCGGCACCGCGCAGCACACCTTCTGCGCTACCTGCGGCATCCATCCGTTCAACATGCCGCGCTCCGATCCCGATAAGATCGACGTCAATGTGCGCTGCCTCGACGGCGTCGACGTCGCCGCGATCAAAATCCACGCGTTCGACGGCAGGAATTGGGAGCATGCGATAACCGAACGCGTGCCATGGCGGTCGTAAAATGACGAACGTTTACTTGGACGGCGAAATCCGCGACGGCCGCCATGTGCTCACCGTGCGCGTCTATTACGAGGACACCGATTTCACCGGCATCGTCTATCACGCCAATTATCTGCGCTATATGGAGCGCGGGCGCACTAATCACCTGCGGCTTCTCGGCGCCGATCACCGCGCCCTGTTCGAAGAGACGGAGAAAGAGACGCCGGGCTTCGCCTTCGTCGTGCGTTCGATGACCATCGACTTTCTCAAGCCGGCGCGCATGGACGACGTGCTTGATGTCGTCACCGAACCGGAAGAGGTGAAAGGCGCCTCGATCACGCTCCGCCAGCGCGTCATGCGCGGTGATGAGCTCATTGTCGAGGCGCATGTGCGCGTCGCGTTCGTGAGCGGCGGCCGGGCGCGGCCGATTCCAAAACCGCTGCGCATCGCCATGAAGGCGGATCAGGACGTGCTGTCGGACACGGCTGTCGCGGATAGCAAGCGATAAACGACGCCGCGCCGACCGGTTATCCTTGTCAGCCCATCGGCATCGACGGATCGGGCAGCGTGATGTAAGACCTATTTACATGAGATGGTCGAAGGATGAGAAGGAAAGTCCGCGCGGCTACCACCACGGCAATCTGAAGGAAGCGCTGCTGCGCGCCGCGCTCGAACTGATCGCCGAGAAGGGACCGGCGGGCTTCACTTTTGCGGAAGCTGCGCGCTGGGCCGGTGTCAGCCCCGCGGCGCCCTATCGGCATTTCCGCGACCGCGACGAACTGATGGCCAATGTCGCTTTGCGCGGCTTTGAGCAATTCGAGGTCGCACTGCGGCGCGCCTGGAACAGCGGTCGGCCCGACGTGCTCGCGGCGCTGGACCGTTTCGGCAAGGCCTATCTCGGCTTTGCGCGCGCCGAGCCGGCCTATTATTCGGCCATGTTCGAAGCGGGAATTCCGGTGTCCGCCAGCCCCGAACTGCGCGACGCGGGCGAACGCGCTTTCGCCGTTCTGCGCGAAGCCGCCGAGGCGCTTTGCGCGCAAATGCCGCCGAAGGATCGACCGCCTGCGCTCATGGTCGCGCTCCATCTCTGGGCCATGGCGCACGGCGTTGCGTCGTTGTTCGGGCGCGGCGACGCCGCGCGCCGATCGCTGCCGATGTCGCCCGAGGAACTGTTGGAGGCTAACACGCTGATTTATCTGCGAGGCCTCGGCCTATCCGCCGCGTCATCCGCCGCGCAAGGTTAGGCAGGCGGTCGGTGCGGGAACGGTATTCACAAAGGCGCGAGCCACGTTGACAAGCCGCGCCTTGACGATGTAAATGTTATTTACATTCACACGTGAGGTTCGTCATGCCCCTCGTCGCGCTCGCTATGCTCAGCCCGCCCGCTTGGATCCTGTTCATGATCTTCGGTTTCTGGCTGTGGTGGCCGCTCGGGCTTGTGACCCTCGCCTTGATCATCGGGAGCGCAAGAATGGGCTGCTGGAGCCATCAAAGAATGGGCTGCTGGAGTCATTACGGAACGAATCGCTGGGAAGACAAGATGGCCCGCATGCAGGGCAAGATGGATCGTTTCCGCGCCAGAATGGACGGGCTGCGCAGTGGCGACTGGCGCGGCGGCCCGCCGTCGAGCGGCAACCGCGCCTTCGACGAATACCGGTCCGAGACGGTCAAGCGGCTCGAAGAGGAGCAACGCGATTTCCGCGATTTCCTGGAGCGGCTGCGCTTCGCCAAGGACAAGACCGAGTTCGATCAGTTCATGGCCGAGCGCCGCAATCGCCAGCCTGACTCCAGCCCGCAGCCGCAAAGCTGAGTATTGTCCGTCATCATGATGGGCCGCATTATGGGCCGCCTTGGGAGCACCCGGGCGGCCATGTCTCTTTGCTTTGTGACATTGTGCGCGCCGGCTGGCCGGAGGCCTTAACGTCGCATTAAGCACAGTCGGGCTTCGTAAGCGGGAACGACCGGTGTTACGCCCTAGTTTGGACAAGTTTCGCGATTGATTTCCGGTCCGCCGGTGACGGGTCCGGCTCGGGCTTTCGCGAAATTTCGGGGTCTTGGTCGGCGCGCTCGAAGCGGCGGCCGGCGATGAGCCTTTGGTCGGGACGCAAGTGCGCCGCGCCGGTCATGGCTCAGTATTCGGCCCAGTACCCGGTTCAGGTACGGTGACAGGGACTGGTACAGAGACCTGGCGGTCTCGAATTTGGCCGCTATCGTCGGACCGCCGAAGGGGACGCTCCATGAATCCAACCGACATTGCGTCGTCGGTCGCTCCGCTGACTTCCGCCAACCTCTCGCTCTTTCACCTGTTCTGGCACGCCCACTGGATCGTCGAGTCGGTGATCGTCGGCCTCTTGCTGTGCTCGATCTGGGTCTGGGCCATCGCCATCGACAAAACGCTGTTATTTTCGCGGCTTCGCCGCGCCGGCGATCATTTCGAGGAGGCGTTCTGGTCGGGCCAGTCGCTCGAGGAGCTCTATAAATCAATGGCCACGCAGCCGGGGCATTCGACCGGCGTCCTGTTCGTCGCCGCCATGCGCGAATGGAAGCGCAGTCTCGAAGGCCACGCCCGCTCCTTCGCCGGGTTGCAAATGCGCATCGAGAAGGTCATGAACGTCGCCATCGCGCGCGAAATCGAGACTATGGAGCGGCGCCTCTTGGTGTTGGCGACGGTCGGTTCGGCGGGGCCGTTTATCGGCCTGTTCGGCACGGTGGCCGGGATTATGACGAGTTTCCAATCGATCGCGGCGTCACAAAACACCTCGCTGGCGGTGGTCGCTCCCGGCATCGCGGAATCGCTGTTCGCGACCGCAATCGGCCTCGTTGCCGCCATCCCGGCGACGATTTTCTATAATAAGTTCACCACCGAGGTGAACCGGCAGGCGCAGCGGCTTGAAGGCTTTGCCGACGAGTTTACGGCCATCCTGTCGCGGCAGATCGACGAACGGGGCTGAGGGCTTTCGGTTATGGCGGCAGGTACCCTGAGCGCGGGCTCGGCTGGCGGCGGCAGGCGCCGGCGGCGGCCGGTCATGAGCGAGATCAACGTGACGCCGTTCGTCGACGTCATGCTGGTGCTGCTGATCGTCTTTATGGTTTCGGCGCCGTTGCTCACGGTCGGCGTGCCGATCGATTTGCCGCAGAGCGAGGCCAAGGCGCTGCAGCAGGACAACCAGCCGCTGACCATTTCGGTGAACGTCGACGGCCAAGTGTTTCTGCAAGACAAACAGATCGAGCTCGACGATCTGGTGCCGAAGCTCAAGGCGATCATCGACGCGCGTCACGGCGACCTCAATGAGTTGATCTATGTGCGCGGCGACAGGAAGGTCGACTACGGAACGATGATGCGGGTGATGGGCCGCATCTCGGGCGCCGGCTATCATAAGGTCGCGCTGGTCACCAATGTCGAGCAGGACGCCAAATGAAGACCGGCATGACCATATCGTGCATCGGTCATGCGCTCGCGATCGGCTGTGCACTGGTGGCAATTTCGGCGCAGCCGATGGAGGTGCCGCCGGTGGACTCGCTGCCGGTGCAATTCATCTCCGAGAAGGACTTCACGCAGCTCACGCAAGGGGTCAAAAACGCTCCGAAACTGAAGATCGATATGCCGAAGCCGCTCGCCGACAAAGTCGACGCGCCGAAGGCGGTCGATCAGCTGGCGCCCAAGGTCGCCGACAAGCCGGAAATCAAGACCGATTCGAGCAAGGCCAAGCCCGAACCCAAACCCGACACCAAGCCCGATCCGAAGCAGGCGCAAAAACCCGACAAGCCGAAGCCGCCCGAATACAAACCGGACCAGATCGCCGATCTGTTGAAGAAGGATGCCGCCAAAAATCCGTCAAAGCCGAACGATCAATCGGTGCCGCAGAAGGCGGACGCGCCGAAGTTCGACGCCAATCAGGTCGCCGAATTGCTCGACAAGCGCGACCCGCAGCGGCAGTTGGCGTCCAACGAAACGCTCAACGACGTAGCAAACCTCGGCGCCGCGAGCGGCGCGCCCACCGCGCAGATGTCGCAGAGCGAGATCGATGCATTGCGCGCCCGCATTTCGAGCTGCTGGAGCCCGCCGCCGGGCATCGACGCCAATTCCAAGGTCTATGTCGTGCTTCGCGTTCTGTTCAAAGCGGACGGTTCATTGAGTCACGATCCGGTTCTGGTCGAGGCCACGGCATCGTCGTTGGGTCCGGCGCTGGCCGACAGCGCCAAGCGCGCGCTGCTATTGTGCCAACCTTTCACCATGCTCAAGCCCGAGCACTACGACCAGTGGAAAGACCTCGAGCTGAAGTTCGATCCTCACGAATTGCTCGGCGGCTGACCGGACGGATTCAGGCAGATGATGTTTCGACACAGATCCAATTTCATCGTGACGCGCCGGCGCGCACTCGTGCTCGGCGCCGCCGCCGGCGGCTTGACGCTGGCGCCCCGCTACGCCGCCGCGGTGGTGCGCCTCGATATCACCCAGGGCAATTTTCAACCGATGCCGATCGCGATCGCCAAATTCATCGGCGGCGGCGAAGGCGACGACGATACCGCGACGGGCGTCACGCAAATCATCACCGCGAACTTGCAGAGGAGCGGCCTGTTCGCCCCGATCGATCCCGCGGCGTTTATCGAGCGGATCGCCAGCGTCGACACGGTGCCGCGTTTTGCCGATTGGCGCAGCGTCAATGCGCAGGCGCTGGTGACCGGAGCGATGACGCGGCAGCCCGACGGGCGGCTGAAGGCCGAATTCCGGCTGTGGGACGTGCTCGCCGGCCAGCAGCTCGCCGGCCAGCAGTATTTCACGACGCCCGACAATTGGCGCCGCATCGGCCACATCATCTCGGATGCGATCTACGAGCAGCTCACCGGCAATGGCGGCTATTTCGATAGCCGCGTCGTGTTCGTCGACGAAACCGGCCCGGGCACCGCGCGCGTCAAACGGCTCGCCATCATGGATCAGGACGGCGCCAATGTGCGCTACCTGACGCGCGGCGACGAGCTCGTGCTTACGCCGCGGTTTTCGCCCTCGACGCAGGAAGTCACCTATATGGCTTACGGCCAGGGCGATCCCCGCGTCTATCTCTACAATATCGACACCGGGCAACGCGAAGTGGTCGGCAACTTTCCGGGCATGAGCTTTTCGCCGCGGTTCTCGCCGGACGGCCAGACCGTTGTCATGAGTTTGCAACAAGGAGCCAACTCAAACATCTTCACGATGGATTTGCGCTCGAAGGCGACGACCCGGCTGACCAACACCCAGGCGATCGACACCGGGCCGTGCTTTTCGCCGGACGGTTCGCATATCTGCTTCGAGTCCGATCGCGGCGGTCAGCCGCAAATCTACGTCATGGCGGCGACCGGCGGGCCGGCGCAGCGCATCAGCTTCGGCGACGGCACTTATTCCACGCCGGTATGGTCGCCGCGCGGCGACTACATCGCTTTCACCAAGATCGCGAGCAACATGTTCGCGATCGGAGTGATGAAGCCGGACGGCAGCGGCGAACGCATTCTCACCGAAAGTTTCCACAACGAAGGCCCCACTTTCGCGCCCAACGGGCAAGTCATCATGTTTTTCCGCGATCCGGGCGGCACTTCCGGACCCTCGCTGTTCACGGTCGATATTTCCGGCCGCAACGAGCAGCGGGTGCCGACGCCGAACTACGCCTCCGACCCGGCCTGGTCGCCGCTGTTGTCGTAGGCTGTGTACTCATAAATTCCGGCTCAATGTCCGCTTCGCTCCGCAAGCCGACGGGTCATTGCGTCACAGCGAAATGACGCGAAGGGCCAGCAACGGACATCAGCGATGCTTCGGGGCATCGTCAGGGAGCGTAGCGCAATGAGAGGCTAATCTGAAAAGGCGGAAATGCTAGCGGCGGTGTCAAGCATCGGCTGTTGGCTGACCCCGATGAAACCAGCGCTCGGCCTATCAAGATCCTGAATCAGGAGGATCATTGCGGCTATCAAAACCGCCATCGCATAAATCGGAAGCTGCGCGCGCTGTACCTCCAGCCCGGACGCATAGCCCGAGATGGCGCCGGAAAAGATGGCGACACCATAAAGCGCCACCAGGATGATGTTCGGCACTCGGTTGGCGAACGCAGTAAGACGCTTTTCCTGATCGTCGATCATCTCATTCAGCGACTGGATAAAGAGCCCCGTCGGCACCATTGCATTGTCCTTAGCAGCTACCGCCTTAACTTGCTGCCATAGCGCCTCCTGGATCGCATTCGACCGGGCAACTGCGGCAGTTACCTCACGCAGAGATCCAGTGCTTCGTGCGATATCCAGTCTAGTTTGAACGTATTCCCGCAACAATTTAAGGCATTCCGCGTTGTTTGGCGCCGGCAGCAATCGCGCGCGAAGCGCGGTAGTGCCGATGGCGTTTGCCTCGTTTAACAAGGCATCGCGTCGTACTTCATAAAGCGACAGGGCCATCGAAAAAGTGAAAGCGATAAGCAGGGCCAGAAGCCCCAGGATTGCGCCTTCTATTGTTGAAATACTCTCTCGTTGCCGTCGACTGGCGAGTAGGCCAAGCTGACGACCAAGCTCGGTAGCTGCAAAAATAGCGACAATGCTAACTACAAAAATCAGCGCTAACGAGTAGTCGGAAAAGTCCATCCTGGAATCCCCTCAATCCAGCTTGGTCTATTGAAACATATCGGCCGATGGCCGCTTTCTGCCGCTGGATTAGAATTTTTCGGCGACAAACTTTCTTCCCCGCAACGATGCCTGGTCGTCGTATTTGTTCTTAGTGGATCGCTTTGGCGGTTTGACCTTCGGTCGCGATACTTTTTTATATGGAACAAGTTCGAGAATTTTCGAAATGCAGTTGAGGCGCCCGCGCCGCTTGTCGTCCGACCTGACGATATGCCAGGGTGCGTACTCGACGTCGGTGGCTTTCAACATAGCGTCGCGAGCTCTCGAATAATCGTACCAGCGCCGATAAGATTCCAGGTCCATCGGACTCAACTTCCATTGTCGAAGCGGATCGTTGATGCGCGCGTGAAAGCGCCTTTCCTGTTCTTCCTGCCCGACCTCCATCCAAAATTTGATTAGAATGATACCCGCGTCGGTGATGTATTTTTCGATTTCCGGGCAGAGGCTGAGGAAGCGATCCACCTCCTTCGCACTGGCAAATCCCATGACGCGCTCGACGCCTGCTCGATTGTACCAGCTCCGATCGAAAATGACGATTTCGCCGGCGGCCGGAAACTGCTCGACGTAGCGCTGCAAAAACATCTGCGTCTTTTCACGATCGGAAGGCGCGGGCAGCGCCACGAGCCTGAAGACGCGCGGGCTCACTCTTTCCGTTATGGCTTTGATCGTTCCGCCCTTGCCGGCGGCGTCACGGCCTTCGAACAGGATGATGACCCGCTGCCCTTTCTCTTTCACCCAATCCTGCACCTGGCAAAGCTCGACTTGGAGCTTGCGGAGCTCTTTTTCGTAGAGCTTTCGCTTCATCTTGCCGTTGCCGTCTTTACTGGCTTTTGCAGACTTCGACATATTGCTCAACTCCCAAAAATAACGCGTCGAAAGCGGCTCATGGCGACAACGAAATAGACCGAGCCGATGATGAGCATGGCCAGAAGCGGTCGCCAGACGATCGTGAGATCGGCGCCACGGAACAGCACCGCCTGAGCAAAAGCGACGAAATGCGGCGTCGGGCTGATCGTCTGCATCACATATTGCAGCCAGACCGGCATGCTCTCCATCGGGGTGCTGCTGCCCGACAGCAATTGCGTGATCATCAGGACCGGCATAGCGAGCAGACCGAACTGGCCCATCGTCGTTGACAGCGTGCCAAGCAGAATGCCGAGAGCTGCCACCACGAGGGCGTAGAGCGCCGCGCCGACGAGGAACAGCACAATCGACCCCGCAATCGGAGCGCCGATCCACAGATGGACTACGAATTGCAGCGACAGCATCGCCGCCACGAGGATGACGAGGCCGTTGGCGAACATCTTCGCCAGCATAATCTCGGCGGGCACCACGGGCATGACCAACAAGTGTTCCACAGTTCCCTGCTCGCGCTCGCGGATCAGCGCCGCGCCGGTGAGGATAACGGTCAGCATCGTGATTTGATTGATGACCTGCGTCATTGCCGAGAACCAGGCGGTCTTCAAATTCGGATTGAATTTTGCGCGGACGACGAGATTGATCGGGTCGCTTAGCGGGTCCCCGCGTTTGAAGATGAAATTTTGAACTTCATTGAATATGGCGGTATTGAGATAGCTGGCGCCGTTGCCGGCCTGCGCCACCGCGGTAGCATCAACGTTGATTTGGATTTCGGTTTTGCGCTGGGCAAGAATATTGGCCTGGAAGTTCGGAGGAATCTCGACGACGAACAGCAGGTCGCCCTTATCCATTTTCGCATCGATTTCGGACGCCCTGATCTGCACGGCAGGCTGGAATGTCGGTCGAACGAGCCCTTCGGCGATCTCTCTCGAGAGATCCGAGCCGTCCTCGTCCACGATCCCGACGGAAAGATTGGTCGCTTCAGTCACGGCTCCGGTCGCGACCGTATTGACCGAAATGCTGAAAGCGTAGGCGACAAGGATGAGCATTGTGGGGTCCGCCCTGATGCTTCTTAATTCCTTGATCACGAGACGCAGGATATTGAAAATATGATCGCGCAGCGTCAGCGTTCTCGCCTTCGCCAATTTTGGTACGCGCTCTGTGGCGGGCAAAGACACGTTACGCCTCCTGTTTCCGTAGGAGCACAAGCGACAGGATGAGGTAGGCCAATGCAATGACCGTGATCGCGGCGACATTTCGCCAAAGGTCGGTCATTCCGAGCGCCTTAGCGAAAACCCCTACCGTGATCGGCTGATACCAGGCCGATGGAAACGTCAGGCCCAGAATTTTCGCTCCGCCCGAAAGGGACGACACCGGCGCGAACAGCCCGGAGAAGTTCACGGCGGGCACGATGGAAAGGATCGCCGTCGCAAACACTGCTGCGACCTGCGTGCGCGTGAAGGACGAAATCAACTGGCCAAAACCGGTTGTCGCCACGACATAAACGACCGTTCCGATCAGCAGCGTGAGAAACGAGCCCTTGATCGGCACGCCGAACACGAAAATCGCCATTAAGAACAAGAAAACGAAACTCACCATGGCGACCGCGGCATAAGGAAGCTGCTTGCCGAGAAGAAACTCGAGCTTGGTAATGGGGGTGGAGCGGAAATTGGCAATGGAGCCGGTTTCTTTCTCCCGCACGACCGCAATCGCCGACATGATGGCGGGGATCAGACAGAGCATGAGCATGAACACGCTCGGCACCATGGCGTTGACGCTTAGAAAGGCCTGGTTGTAGCGAAAGCGCGTCGCGATATCAGCGTCACTCCAGGCGTTCGGGCTTCCTGCTCGCCGCAACCGCTGCTGAAGCTCCTCTCCCTGCTTTCTGACGACACCGGTGACATAATTTTTTGCTGTTTCTCCCCGAAACGTCATGGCGCCGTCGACCGAAGCGTCGACTTCCGGCCGCGAGCCGTTCAGTAAATCGCGGCCAAACCCGCTGGGAATTTCGACGACGACTTGTGTGTTGCCACTTCTCAGCCGCCGCTCACCTTCGTCGGCTGAGGCGATAGGCGGCTGGACCGAGAAGTACCGCGAGCCGGAAAAGCCTTCCAGAAGTTGTCGGCTTTCCGGCGTGTTGTCCTGATCGAACGCCGCCATCTGCAGGTTTTCGATGTCGAAGGAAATGCCGTAACCGAAAGCCAACATCAAGATGATGGGACCGAAGACGGCGAAGGCTAGTCGGATCGGATCGCGCAACAGTTCGACAGTCTCGCGTCTTGCGTAAGCCCACAGCCGGGCCAAATCGAACCGCTTCGCCGTCCGCGTCGGTTCCGCCTGAACCGGCATCGCATTAGGCCCCGGCGCCTCGACTTTCTTCGTGCGGTCGATTCCGGCCGCGTCGGCGAGATAGCCGACGAACGTGTCCTCCAGCGAGTCGCTGCCGCGCTCCTTGACCAGGTCGAGCGGCGCGCCGACCGCCAGCACCTTGCCTGCGTGCATGAGCGAGATGCGGTCGCATCGCTCCGCTTCGTTCATGAAATGGGTCGAAAGAAAAATTGTAACGCCGTCGTCGCGGGATAGATCGATCAGAGTGCGCCAAAATGCGTCGCGTGCAATCGGATCGACGCCTGAAGTCGGCTCGTCGAGGATCAGAATCGCGGGCTCGTGCAGTACCGCCACTGCGAGTTGAAGTCGCTGCTTGATGCCGAGCGGCAGGCTCTCGGGTTTGGCATTGGCGACGCTGGCCAGATCGTAGCGCTTCAAAAGCTCCTGGATGCGGCCTTCGATCTGATCGGGCGGCAGGTGGTAGAGCTGCGCGTGTAGATCGAGATTCTGCCGGACAGTAAGCTCGCCGTAGAGAGAGAAGGCCTGCGTCATGTAGCCGACGTTGCGACGCATCTCCATGTCATTCGACCCCATCGGGCTCCCGAACAGCTTAGCCCAGCCCTCGGTAGCGGGCAGGAACCCGGTCAACATCTTCATCGTCGTGGATTTGCCGCAACCGTTGGAGCCGAGGAAGCCAAAAATCTCTCCCGGCGCGATCTTGAAGTTAACGTGATCTACGGCGACGAAATCGCCGAACCGACGGGTCAGTCCCTCGGCCTCGATCGCCGGCACTTCATCCGCCGAAGCTATGCGCGGCCGCACGATTACCTTTTGATGAAGAGCGCGCTTTTCCTCTGGCAGCAGTGCGATAAACGCTTCGTCGAGCGTCGGTTCTCCCGTTTTCCCTAGTAGTTCCTTCAGCGTGCCATGCGCGATAACTTTGCCGTCGTCCATGGCCATGAGCCAGTCGAAGCGTTGCGCTTCGTCCATGTAGGCCGTTGCCACAATCACACTCATTTGCGGCCGTCGTGCCCGGATTGTGTTGATCAAGTCCCAGAACTGGCCTCGCGAGAGCGGGTCGACGCCGGTCGTCGGCTCGTCGAGAATGAGCAGATCCGGATCGTTGATGAGCGCGCAGCAGAGACTGAGCTTCTGCTTCATTCCGCCGGAAAGTTTTCCGGCCGGGCGGTCCTCGAACGGATCGAGCGCGGTGGCGGTCAGGAGTTCGGTGATGCGGGCACGTCGCTCAGACGCCGATTGTCCGAACAGCCGGCCGAAGAAGTCGATATTCTCGAAAACGCTGAGTGTCGGATAAAGATTGCGGCCGAGCCCTTGCGGCATGTAGGCGATGCGGGCGCGGAGGCTTTTGAGGTGGGCTCGGTCCGTAAGATCGCCGTCGAAGACGACAACCTGCCCGGCCTGGATTGTGCGCACGCCGGAAACAAGCGCCAACAAGGTGGACTTGCCAACCCCGTCGGGCCCGATCACTCCCACCATCTTGCGTGCAGGGATTTCAATCGTGACATCGTTGAGCGCGATTGTCGCGCCATAGCGGTGCGAGACACTCGTGAGCCGAGCGACTACAGCGTCCGTCATTGAGGCAGCTTGACTTGAAGGTCGTCCGGCCACGCTGTCGAAGCATTCGTGCGCACGACCCCCAGCCCACGCACGCCCGTCTTCACCCTTCGGTCGAATTGCTTGAGAACCAGCGCGTCCAGTTTGAGTTTGACGCGAAACATCAGCTTTTCGCGTTCTTCGGCGGTTTCCACGGTCTTCGGCGTGAATTGCGCGTCGGCCGCGACAAAACTGACCGAGGCGGGAATGACATATTGAGGAGCCGGATCCAAAATGATGCGGGCCTCGCCACCGATTTCCAGTTTGGCCGCGCTCGCCGCCGGCAGGAAGATTGTCATATACACATCTTGCAGATCGAGGATCGTTAGAACCTTTCCGCCAGCGGCGACCACTTCGCCGGTCCGCGCGAGCTGGTATTGCACTCGTCCGGTTCTCGGCGACACAAGGATCAAATCGTGTAAGACGGACTCAATGCGCTCGACCTCGGCCTGCGCGCTCTTGATGGCGGCGTCGGCTTGATCGCGCTGCGCAGTCGCTCCTTGGACGCTTGCCTGGGCCGCTTCGTAGTTGCGGCGACGCTGATCGAAAGTCTGCTGGGTGATAGTCTGATTCTTGATGAGTTGTTCTCCACGCTCGAAATCGGATTTGGCATTAGCCAGCAGGGCATTACGCTCGGCTATAAGCGATTCCGCCTCAGCCATCGCCTGTTTGGAACGCTCCACGTTGGCTTGTGCCGCCCTGAGCTGAGCTTCATATTCCGGCGACGATACGCGGCCGACGACTTGTCCCGCCTTGACTTCGCTGCCTTCCTCTACGGTGATGTCGACTAGCCGGCCAGGATATTTCGCCGAAACGTCGACCTGTGTGGCTTCGATGCGGCCATTGGTCTTTACAATGCCCTCCGGCATCGTTTTACCGAGCACACGGTCGAGCAGACTACGAACTCTCGACTTCGCTTGTGCGGTAGGAGACAGCAGCTCCCCAATGGAAGAATGGACGTAGGCAGGGGGTAGAGGTGGACTGACTGCCGCGAACACGCCCACAAGCAGGGCGCCGACGAAATAGCGAATAAGCATTGCAAGTGTCCTTCAGAAGCGACTATTCGATCTCCGTAGGTGCGAATAAAAGCCCGGCGCGCTGAATCCTTCATTGATTGAGATCAATTGCCCAGTGCCCATTTAGGAATTTTATCAGCACTGCCGCCAACGAGTTGGATCGTATGCGTCGGCTCAAGCTCAGGTGGCTGACTTCCGCTGTGGGTCATTCGATGCAGGTCCGGTTTGCGCCGAAGATGGCCCTTTGTCCGCAACGCCCCGAAAGCCGACGTTGGCTCAGAGCATTATCATCAGTCGCGGGGGCCGATTGGAGACATGGGTAGCCTATGCGAGGGAGACGAACAATCTCTGTCTTGCGGCAGACATGAACAAAGCGCAGTCTATCACGCGCCGACGATTGTTCGGGGCCTAAAGTCATCAAGAAAGTGATTTTGCATACTCACGCACTCTAACCGGGAGGTGCCAATGCCGACCTTCATTTGCTTCCTGAATTGGACCGATCAAGGTGCCAAAAATTCAAAAGACTCGAGCAAGCGCTATCAAGCCGCAAGAAGCATGGCAGAGAAATTGGGCGGAAAACTGCTAAGCGCCTATGTGACGACCGGCCAATATGACGTCGTCGCAACTCTCGAAATGCCAAACGGTGAAGCGATGGTAAAGTTTGCGAGCGCCATCTCGGCGACAGGCAGCGCGCGCACGACCACGGTGCGTGGCTATACGCCCGATGAGTTTAGCAAACTTACTGCCGAGCTCCCCACAACGTAGTCGACCGGAAGACGTAGAAACTGCACTATTAAATCGATTTTCGGCAGAGAGGTACGACATGACCTACCGCTCACCAGTCGAATATCATTATGAGCGCGATGGCAGCCGCAAGAACCATCCCTCCGGCGATCACACTACCTTTTTCGCCGTCTTGCCATGCTGCATGGGCGTCATCCCGGTCGAGCCAAACAGAAATGCCACAGACGGCGTGAATAGCGACGAGTTTTTTCGTGGCTACGCAATCGCCTCGGCCATCATGTTGTTTCTTCTTGCTATTGAGTTTGTCATCCTGGGACCTGTACAATTTTGACGGTCCAGCACAATGCGATTGTTGTTCACGATAATTGCTACTGCTTTGTTTGTCGCTATTGCTGGCTATGCAATCACGACCGGATTTGTGGGTGCTCCGTTTTGAGGCAGCGGTCATAATGAGCGCATCGAACTGCAAATGCATCAAACCGAGCGGACGTCATGAACCTGATCCGGCTTTATTCCGATGCGGCTGGCGAGAGCCAGTTTGAGCAAGTCGATCTGAAACTGACGCTGAAAGAGTTCGCGCTGCCTGCGGCTCCGCTTCAGATTTCCGAACCTCAAGACGCGAAGGCATGGCTCCTACTCCAGCTACGCGTCGGTTGGATCGGAGAAATGCACGTCTCGCCGAAGCGGCAGATCATGTTTTGCCTGTCAGGCTCCATCAGAGTCACGTCAAGTACGAATGACGAGCGTATTATCGATGCCGGGATGGGCTTGCTGATGGATGACACCACCGGCAAGGGACACATAAGCGAAGTCATCTCGGCTGTGCCGGTAACCCAGGTCGTCGTCCAACGGGAATAACGTAGCCCTCTTGTGCATCACAGCAAATCTGGGCTGCTCAGGTCCGAAGTGGGTCATTTTCGACCGATCAGGCCGGTTTTGTCCGCCGGTCCATGTCCGCTTCGCCCCGAAAACGGACTTGCGGCCGGCCGGAGCAAGACCAGACCGCGTATTGAGATCAATCGTGGCCCATAGTGCGGCGGCCGGGTTCCATAGAGTCGCCGCATTGACGCCGCATTAACCATTGCAAAAGCTTTCCGGGGAATCCGCGGAGTCGAACCGTCTTTGCAAGGCCGCATCAAGGTTGACGGAACGTTCGTTTAACGAAGGCGCTGCTAGACCCGCTGACGACTATCCATGTCCGGTCACAATGTAAGTATGGAGGCACCGGAATGCGCATGGCGAATATGATCCGTGGCGCCAGGTTCGTCGCCGTCATCATGGCAACGCTCGCGATTGCGGCGTGCGCCAAGAAGGACGATCAAACTGCCATGGGTGCGGCGGCAACGCCCGGCAGCCAGCAGGACTTCGTCGTCAATGTCGGCGACCGCGTGTTCTTCGATACCGATTCGTCGGAACTCTCCGATCAGGCGCGCGCGACGCTCGACAAGCAGGCGCAGTGGCTCAGCAACTACAACAAATATTCCTTCACCATCGAAGGCCACGCCGACGAGCGCGGCACGCGCGAATACAACATCGCGCTCGGCGCCCGCCGTGCGGAGACCGTGCGCGAATACCTGATCTCGCGCGGAGTTTCGGCACAGCGCATGCGCACCATTTCCTACGGCAAGGAGCGGCCGGTGGCGCTGTGCAACGATATTTCCTGCTGGTCGCAGAACCGGCGCGCGGTGACCGTGCTCGATCAAAGCTCTTAAAGCCGCCTGCCAACAGCTCGAAAGCGATCGGCGCCGTCATGGCGCCGATTGCGTTTTGGCGCCGATTGCATTTTGATGACAATCTTCTCGCCTCGGATGTTTGGCCTTGCCAAGGCGGGGCTGAAATCGGATCGTAGCGCGCTTCCGCGTGGCCTCGATGGCGGCGCCTTCGGCTTTTGCAGCGTATCGGACAAGGGTTCGGCAATGACCTTCGGCTGGTTTGCCCGCATAACGCTCGTGCTTGCCGTTTGCGCCGGCGCCGCCGCCTGCGGGAAGAACAACGAATACGCCGCACCGCCGCCGTCGAAGGTCACGGTCGCCGCGCCGGTCGAGCAGGACGTCACCCGCTATTTCGAAGCGACCGGCAACACGGCTGCCGTCAATTCGGTCGATCTCGTTGCGCGCGTGCAAGGCTTCGTGCAGGCGATCAGCTACAAGGATGGCGATTTCGTCAAGCAGGGCACGTCGCTGTTCACCATCGAGCCGGAGCCGTACAAGCTCAAGGTGGACGCGGCGAAAGCGGCCGTCGTCAGCGCGCAGGCCACGCTGACGCAGGCGCAAGCGGATTTCCAACGCCAAGCTGACCTGCTCGCCAGACAAGTCTCCGCCCAGACCACATACGATAAGGCGCTTGCGACGCGCGATTCCGCGCAAGCCGACTTGCAATCGGCACAAGCCAATGAGCGCCAAGCCGAGATCAATCTCGGCTATACCAACGTGGCCGCGCCGTTCGACGGCGTGGTGACCGCGCGGCAGGTCTCGATCGGGCAACTGGTCGGCGCCAGTTCGCCGACTACGCTCGCGAGCATCGTGCAGCTCGATCCGATCTGGGTAAATTTCACCGCCAGCGAGCGCGACGTGCTGCAGGTGCGCGCCACGCTGGCAAGCCGCGGCGAAACGACCGCCGCGCTGATCGGACTTCCGGTCGAAGTGGGACTGCAAAACGAAAGCGGTTACCCGCACCACGGCAAACTCGATTACATCGCGCCGAACGTCGATCCCTCGACCGGGACGCTTGCCGCGCGCGCCAGTCTCGACAACGGCGACCGCACGCTGTTGCCGGGCTATTTCGTGCGGGTACGTGTGCCCTCGAAGCCACGGCCGGCATTGCTGGTGCCCGACGTTGCGCTCGGCAGCGATCAGAGCGGCCGCTATGTGCTTGTGGTCAACAAGGATAATGTCGTCGAGCAGCGCAAGGTCGAGCCGGGACAGCTGGTCGGCGATCTGCGCGTCATCGAGAAAGGTCTCGCCAAAGACGACCGCGTGGTCGTCGGCGGCATCATGCGTGCGATCCCCGGCGAGAAAGTGGATGCCGAAGCGCGCACCGCGGCCGCAAACTAGCGCGTGATGATCCAGCGATGATCTCGAAATTCTTCATCGAGCATCCGGTTCTGGCGAACGTACTCGCCATCCTGATGATTTTGATCGGCGCGGTCGCGCTCTACGCGCTGCCGGTCGCGCAATATCCCGACGTGGTGCCGCCGACCGTGCAGGTGACGACGCGCTATCCCGGCGCCAGCGCCCGCACGGTGATGGACACGGTGGCGCTGCCGATCGAGCAGCAGGTCAACGGCGTCGAGAACATGATTTACATGCAATCGACCAGCGCCAGCGACGGGTCGTATACGCTCACGGTGACGTTCAAGATCGGCACCGACCTCGATGCGGCGCAAATACTGGTGCAGAACCGGGTGGCGAGCGCGCTGTCGCAATTGCCTCAGGCGGTGCAGGCGCAGGGCGTCACGGTGCAGAAGCGTTCGACCGCGATTTTGCTGTTCGTCACTTTGACGTCGCCGGATGACCGCTACGACAGCCTTTACTTGGCCAATTACGCCACCATCAATCTTCGCGACGAGCTGTCGCGGCTTCCCGGAGTCGGCAACGTCAATGTGTTCGGCGCCGGCCAATATTCGATGCGGATCTGGCTCGATCCGGAAAAGCTCAAGGCGCGCAGCCTGAACGCCCAAGACGTCGTGGCGGCGCTGCAACAGCAGAGCCAGGAAGTGACCGCCGGCCAGGTCGGCATGCCGCCGACGCCGCCCGGCGTGAATTTCCAATATACGATCGAGCTGCCCGGCCGGCTCAGCGACGTCGACGAATACGCCAACGTCATCGTCAAGACCGGCAATAACGGCGAGGTCACCCGCGTGCGCGACGTCGGCCGCGTCGAGCTCGGCGCCCAGACCTACGGCCAGTATTTCACCCTCGACGGCAAGCAAGCGGCCGGCATCGGCGTCTATCAATCGCCAGGCGCCAACGCGCTCGACGTCGAGCACGCGGTCAAGGCCAAGATGACGGAGCTGGCGAAGGCTTTCCCGCAAGGCCTCGTCTACACCATACCGTTCGACACCACGGTGTTCGTCAATGCCTCGATCCACGAAGTCTATAAGACGCTGATCGAGGCGGCGGTTCTGGTGCTGATCGTGATTCTCGTCTTCCTGCAGGACTGGCGCGCCATGCTGGTGCCGGCGACCACCGTGCCGGTGACGATCATTGGCGCTTTCGCGATGATGTGGGCGCTCGGCTTCACCGTGAATTTTTCCACTTTGTTCGCGATCGTGCTGTCGATCGGCATCGTGGTCGACGACGCCATCGTGGTGGTCGAGGGCGCCGCGCATAATATCGAGCGTGGCATGAGCGGGCATGACGCGGCGATCCGCGCCATGAACGAATTGCTGGGACCGATTATCGGCATCACGCTGGTTCTGATGTCGGTATTTCTGCCAGCGGCATTCCTGCCGGGCTTGACCGGGCGCATGTACGCTCAGTTTGCGCTCGTGATCGCGGCAACCGCGCTGCTTTCCGCCGTCAACGCGGTGACGCTTAAGCCGACGCAGTCGGCGATGTGGCTGCGTCCGCCGGTGCCGCCCGAACGGCGCAACGCGTTCTATCGCGGCTTCAACGCGGTCTATGGCCGCCTCGAACAAAACTATGCCGGCCTGATTCATCACATGGTCGACCATGCCGTGACGATGACGCTGGTCGCCTTCGCGATCATCGGGGTCGCCGTCTGGGGGCTGTCGCGCGTGCCGACCGGTTTTCTGCCGATCGAGGATCAAGGCTACATCCTTGTCAGCGTGCAGCTGCCCGACGGCGCCTCGCTCGCCCGCACCGGCGACGCGCTGCAACAGGTCTCCGCCATCGCGCGCAAGGATCCAAGCGTCGATCAGGTGATCGCCATCGCCGGCATTTCGGTGCTCGACAACAGCGCCACGCTGGCCAATGCCGGCGTCGCTTATGTAGTGCTCAAGGATTGGAGCGTGCGCGACGACCTGCGCACGATCTTCGCCCGCCTGACGCCGGCCCTTGATGCCGTCGATGCGCGGGTGATCGTGTTGCCGCCGCCGCCGATCCAGGGCATCGGCAATGCCGGCGGCTTCACCCTGCAGATCGAGCTGCGCGACGGCTCTACCGACTTCGCCAAGCTGCAAAGCATCACCAATACCGTCGTCGAAAATGCGCAATCGCAGAGCGCGCTGCAGCGCGTCTCGACGTCGTTCCGCGCTATCGCGCCGCAAATTCTCGTCGAGGTCGACCGCGTCAAGGCGCAGACCCTGCACGTTCCGATCGATCAGGTGTTCGCGACGCTGGCGACCTATTTCGGCTCGACCTATGTTTCGCAATTCAACAAATTCGGCCGGGTGTTTCAGGTCTACGCGCAGGCCGATGCGAAATTCCGGCTGCGGCCCCGCGACATCGAAAGTCTCTCGGTGCGCAATCAGCAGGGCGACATGATCCCGCTGGGAACCATGGTCAAAATCGAGCCGATCGTCGGTCCGCCCTTGATCAGCCTGTACAATCTTTATCCGTCGTCGAGCGTCATCGGCCTGCCGGCCGCGGGCTTCAGCTCGGGTGAAGCGATCCGTTTGATGGAGCAGAATGCGGCATCGACGCTGCCGCCCGGCGCCGGCACCGACTGGACCGCGATGTCGTACCAGGAGAAGATCGTCGGCAATCAGATGTATTTCGTTTTCGTCATGGCGATGCTGCTGGTTTATCTGGTGCTCGCCGGCCAATACGAAAGCTGGTACGCGCCGCTCGCGGTCATCCTGTCGGTGCCGCTGGCGCTGACCGGGCCGGTGCTGGTGCTGCAAATGCTGCGCATCGACAACAATCTCTACACCCAGATCGGCATCATTCTGTTGATCGCGCTGTCGGCCAAGAACGCCATCCTGATCGTCGAAGTGGCGCGCGAGCATCGCGTCAACGACGGCAAGCCGATCCTCGAAGCGGCGGTGGATGCGGCGCGGGCGCGCTTCCGGCCGATCCTGATGACTTCGTTTTCTTTCATTCTCGGCGTCGCGCCTTTGGTCATCGCCAGCGGCGCCGGCGCCAGCGCCCGCAAATCGATCGGCATCACCGTGTTCTCGGGGATGATCGCCTCGACCTGCCTCGCCGTTCTCTTCGTGCCTTCGCTGTTCGTGGTGATCCAGCGGTTGGAAGAATGGCGCGCTTCCCGAAAGGCGCCCCGCATCCAGCCGGCGCAATAGACTGCGGCGGACGGTCACGATGCGGCCGCGCTCGGGCCACAGTCACAATTTGGACGCAGGACGCGCTATGGTAGGGGAGGGAAAATCACCGGCAATGCTTCAAGCGATGAGCCGCTCAACGACCGTGTCTTTGCTCGCGTTCGTCTGCCTGATGGCGACGCCGGCCGCCCGCGCGCAGGACACGCCGAGCGATCTGGTGACCCGCCTCGACCGCCTCGAAGAAACGGTGCGCGATCTCACCGGTTCGGTGCAGGAGTTGCAGTACCGCAATCAACAGCTCGAACAGCAGGTGCAGCGCCTGCAAGGCGGTGCGGGCGGTGCGGCGCCTGCGGCGGCAGGGCCGGCTCCCGGAGCGCCGCCGCCGCGTTCGTCGGTTTCCACGGCGTTGCCGCCGCCGACGGCAACGCCGTATTCGACGCCGCCCGGTCAATATTCACCGCCGCCGGCGCAATATTCGCAGCCCGCGCCGACCGCGCAATACGCGCCGCCGCCCTATGGAACGCCGTCTGCGCCGGTCGTCGCCGGCGCGCCGTCAAACGGTCATGACGCTTTCAATCCGGCGCTCGATCCGAACGCGCCGGGCGTGCCGCATCCGCTCGGCACCAGCACCGCCGCGACCGAACCGCCACCGCCCGCTCCCGATATGGGCGGATCGGCCCAACCCGGCGCGCCGCTCAATCTTTCCGGACCGCAGGCTGCCGCCGCGCCGGGCGGCGCGCTGCCGCCGCCGCCGCTGTCCAATCCGAATGCGACCGGCGCGATGCAAGGAGCCATGCAAGAGGCGTCGCTGCCGCCGAACGCCACGCCGAAGGACGAATACGACCTCGCTTACGGCTACGTGCTGCAGAAGAATTATGGAGTTGCGGCGCAAACGTTCCGCGATTTTCTGCACAAATATCCGAGCGACCGGCTGACGCCGGAAGCGCAATACTGGCTCGGCGAAAGCCTGTTCCAAGATCAGAAATATCACGATGCCGCCGAAGCCTTCCTTGCGGTCTCGACCAAATACGGGACCAGCGGCGAAGGCGCCGGACGCGTTGTTGCGGCTCGGCGAATCGCTTGCGGCTTTGGGCGAGAAGGAAGCGGCCTGCGCTTCGCTCGGCGAGGTCTTGCGCAAATATCCGCACGCTTCGATCAGCGTCAGGCAAGGCGTCGACCGGGAACAAAAGCGTGCCCATTGCTGAGCAGCCCGTTCGCGACGCCGAAGCGGATGCGCTGTTCTCCGGTCTTGAAAATCTGCGCGGACTGATCCTTGCGGTGTCCGGCGGTCCGGACTCCACCGCGCTTCTGGTGCTGGCGGCGCGCTGGGCGAAAGCGCGCAAACGCGCGCCAAAACTCCTCGCCGTCACCGTCGATCACGGTCTGCGCGCGGCGGCGGCCGGCGAAGCCGCCGCTGTCAAGCGGCTCGCCAATCGCCTCGGCGTCCCTCATCGCACGCTACGCTGGCGCGGCAAAAAGCCGAAATCCGGTCTGCAGGAAGTCGCCCGCGAGGCGCGCTACCGGCTTCTCGGGGAGGCCGCCGCGCGCGCCGGCTACGGACATGTCCTGACCGCGCACACGCTCGACGATCAGGCGGAAACCGTGCTGTTTCGTCTCGCCCGCGGCAGCGGATTGGGCGGCCTTGCCGGCATGGCGCATGCCGCGCCGCTGCCGGCGCGCGCGGTGGGGACGGTTTTTCTCGTCCGCCCGTTGCTGCGCATTCCCAAAGTACGGCTGATCGCAACTCTCGAAGCGGCCGGCGTCCCCTATAGCGAGGATCCGACCAATCGCGATCCGCGCTTCGCGCGCGCTCGACTGCGCGCGTTCATGCCGGAGCTGGCCAAAGAGGGACTCGATGCACGCGGTCTCGCGCGCTTGGCCGCCCGCATGCGGCGCGCCGAAATGGCGATCGAATTTGCCGTCGCCGCCGCGCGCGAGGCGCTCGCACCGGGACCGTGGCCGCAACGCGGTCCTGTTGCCTTTGCGGCCGCGCAATTCGCGAATCTGCCCGCCGAGGTGGCACTGCGGCTGCTCGGCCGCGCCATCGCCCATACCGGAGACGAGGGCCCGGTCGAGCTTGCCAAGCTAGAGAGCCTTTATGACAGTCTGCGCCAGGCCCATTCCCGGCTGCGCCGAACCCTTGCCGGCGCCCTGATCAGCCTCGGCAGCGACCGGCTGACGGTCGAGCGCGCGCCGGCGCGCCGCAAACCGGCTTTGCGCAAGGACCGCAACAGGCGCTTTACGAAATAGCCTTATAATTGGGTGGTTGCGGAGGGGGTTCCCTTGGCAGGGGGCGGGCTGGCCCTTACATTGCCTGGTATTGGGGACGTGAAGCCGCCACGATTTGCGGGCACGCATGAAGCCCCCCGGACTCCGCTCGGTCGGGGGCAAGGACTTGAGATGAACGCCAATCTGCGCAACTTCGCCCTCTGGGTCATCATCGTCCTCCTGCTGCTTGCGTTATTCACGCTGTTTCAGAATCCGGGCCAGCACACCACCGCGCAGGACATCTCCTTCTCGCAGCTGCTCAACGAGGTCGATCAGGGCCGCGTGCGCGACGTCCTGATTCAAGGCCCCGAAATCCACGGCGATTTCACCGACGGCCGCGCCTTCCAGACCTATGCGCCGAGCGACCCGACGCTGGTGCAGCGCCTCTATAACAAGGGCGTGTCGATCACCGCGCGTCCGTTGAGCGACAACGTGCCGTGGTTCGTGTCGCTGTTGATCTCCTGGCTGCCCTTCGTCGCCTTGATCGGCGTGTGGATTTTCCTGTCGCGCCAGATGCAGGGGGCCGGCGGCAAGGCGCTCGGCTTCGGCAAGAGCCGCGCCAAGCTCCTCACCGAGGCGCATGGCCGCGTCACTTTCGAGGATGTGGCCGGCGTCGACGAAGCCAAGCTCGATCTGCAGGAGATCGTCGAATTTTTGCGCGATCCCGCCAAATTCCAGCGGCTCGGCGGGCGCATCCCGCGCGGCGTGCTCTTGGTCGGCCCGCCCGGTACCGGCAAGACGCTGTTGGCGCGCGCCATCGCCGGCGAGGCGAACGTGCCGTTCTTCACCATTTCCGGCTCCGACTTCGTCGAAATGTTCGTCGGCGTCGGCGCCAGCCGCGTGCGCGACATGTTCGAGCAGGCCAAGAAGAACGCGCCCTGCATCATCTTTATCGACGAGATCGACGCGGTCGGCCGCCACCGCGGCGCAGGGCTGGGCGGCGGCAACGATGAGCGCGAGCAGACGCTGAACCAGCTGCTCGTGGAGATGGACGGCTTCGAAGCCAATGAAGGCATCATCCTGATCGCCGCGACCAACCGGCCCGACGTGCTCGATCCGGCTTTGCTGCGGCCGGGCCGTTTCGACCGCCAGGTGGTGGTGCCCAATCCCGACGTGGTCGGCCGCGAACAGATTCTAAAAGTGCACGTGCGCAAGGTGCCGCTCGCGCCCGACGTGAACTTGAAGACGATCGCCCGCGGCACGCCCGGCTTCTCCGGCGCGGACCTTATGAATCTCGTCAACGAGGCGGCCTTGATGGCGGCGCGTCGCAACAAGCGCATGGTCACGCAGGTCGAGTTCGAGGACGCCAAGGACAAAGTGATGATGGGCGCCGAGCGCAAGTCGCTGGTGATGACGGAAGAGGAAAAGCTCCTCACCGCCTATCACGAAGGCGGCCACGCCATCGTCGCGCTCAATGTCAAGGCGACCGATCCGGTGCACAAGGCGACCATCATCCCGCGCGGCCGCGCGCTCGGCATGGTCATGCAATTGCCGGAGCGCGACAAGCTGTCGATGTCGCTCGAGCAGATGACCTCGCGGCTGGCCATCATGATGGGCGGCCGCGTCGCTGAGGAATTGGTGTTCGGCCGCGAGCGCGTCACTTCGGGCGCCGCTTCCGATATCGAACAGGCGACCAAGCTTGCCCGCATGATGGTGACGCGCTGGGGCCTGTCCGAGGCGCTCGGCACCGTCGCTTACGGCGAGAACCAGGAAGAAGTGTTCCTCGGTTACTCGGTGGCGCGCCAGCAGAACATTTCCGAAGCCACCGTGCAGAAGATCGACGCCGAGATCAGGCGCCTGGTCGAGGCCGGCTATCAGGAAGCCAATCAAATCCTGACCGACAAGCGCGCCGATCTGGAAACGCTGGCCAAGGGGCTCCTGGAATTCGAAACGCTGACCGGCGACGAGATCAAGGATCTGTTGTTGGGCAAGCGGCCGACCCGCGAGTCGGTGATCGAGCCGACGACGCCGCGCAATTCGACCGTGCCGACCGCCGGCGCCGGCCGCAACCGGCCGCGTCCGGAGCCGGGCCCGCTGGAGCCGCAGCCGCAGGGTTGAACGGGAAGCCTGAACCGCAGGCATGAACTAAGCTTGGACCGCGCGACGGACGGGGGAGGCGGCTTCATGCGGACGATTTCTATCGCCGGAATAGCTTTTCTACTCGCGACGGCTCCGGCCCTGGCCCAGGTCGCCGGCCCCGCGGCGAAGCCGCAGCCGGCGAAGCATGCCGCTCCGGCTAAACCTCAGCAAGCCGTCCAGCCGGCCTCCACGCCGGAAATGCGTTCGGCGGCCGAGCTGGCGCTGTCATCCGACCCCGTATTCGACGACGGCACCTATCTGCGCATCAAGGAAACGCTGCTCAGCTATTCGGATATCCAAGTCCGCGGCGGCTGGCCGACGCTGCCGGCCGACGCCAAGCTTGCGCCGGGGGCGAGCGGTCCCGATGTCGCGCTGCTGCGCCGCCATCTCGTCATTGGCGGCGACATGCCGGCAAACCAGGAGGCGGGCGACGCCTACGACGAAGCCGTGGTCGAAGGCGTCAAGCGTTTCCAGTTGCGCCACGGGCTCGAAGCCACCGGCAGCGTCGGCGCGCAGACCGTCAAAGCGCTCAACGTTCCGGTCGGCGACCGTATCAAGCAGCTCGAAGCCTCGCTGGAGCGGCTGCTCGGCTTCGATTTCACTTTCGCCGAGCGCTACGTGGTGGTCAACATCCCGGCGGCTTTCGTCGAGGCGGTGGCCAACGACAAGGTCGAGCGGCGTTATCGCGTCATCGTCGGCAAGATCGACAAGCCGTCGCCGACACTGTCGGTCTATATCACCGCGATCGATCTCAATCCGACCTGGACGGTGCCGCTGTCGATCACCAAGAACGAGATTTTCGCCCGCATGCGCCGCGACCCGTCTTATCTCGCCCGCATGCATATGCGGCTGATCGGCGCGCAGAACGAGGACATCAGTCCGAGCAGCGTCGACTGGTCGTCCGACCGTTCGCCGAATTTCGTCGTCCGCCAGGACGCCGGCAACTGGAATGCGCTCGGCAACCTCAAGATCGACATGCCGAATCCCTATTCGGTCTACATGCACGACACCGATACGCGAAAACTGTTCGCCGCCGACTACCGGTTCGATTCGCACGGCTGCACGCGGGTCGACAATGTGCGCGATCTCGCCGCCTGGATCTTGCAGGACGGTCCGCCGGGCTGGAATCGCGCCGCCATCGACGCCGGCATTGCGACGGGCGTGACCAAAGTGATCAACCTGCCGCACAAAATCCCGGTGGCCTGGGTCTATCTCACCGGCTGGGTGACGCGCGACGGCACCGTCGAATTCCGCGACGACGTCTATAAGCATGACGAGCAACTCGACCGGAACGGTCTCGCCGAGGCGGCCGCCGGCGGCTTCGTCGCGCCGGTGCCGACCACAAACCTAAAACAGGTTTCCATCGACAATCAGTAGTGCTGCCGTCATCCTGAGGTGGCCGCCAACGTGTCCGGCTCGAAGTGGCCGGCCCGATGACAGGCTTCGCAGCCCTCGAAGGGTGACGGCATGATGCGCCAGATGGTTTTGGTCGGCTTCCTGCAGGCGCAGAACTGCAGCAACCTTGCGAGCTCCTGGCGGCATCCGGCTTCGCGCACCGATAGCTGGTCGCCGGATTTTTACCGGCATATCGGCCGCGTGCTGGAAGCGGGCAAGTTTCACCTCGGCTTTTTCGATGACCGTCTGTCGATGCCGGACATGTTCGGGCGCGATCACGGTCATACTGTTCAACACGGCATTCGTTGCGTGAAGCTCGACGCCGTCACCGTGCTCACAGTGATGGGCATGGCGACCGAGCGCCTCGGCCTCGGCGCGACCTATTCGACGAGCTATTACGAGCCGTTCCACGTGGCGCGCCTGTTCGCCACGCTCGATCTGATGACGAAGGGACGTGCCGCCTGGAACGTCGTCACTTCGCTCAACGACGGCGAAGCGCAGAACATGGGCCGCGACGAGGCGATCGGACACGATTTGCGCTACGACCGCGCCGACGAATTCATGGAGATCGTGCTCGGCCATTGGGACGCCTGGGAAGACGATGCCATCGTCCAGGACAAGGCGACCGGCCTGTTCGCCAAGCCGGAGAAAGTGCATCGCCTCGATTATCGCGGCCGTTACTTAAAGTCGCGCGGGCCGTTCACGGTGCCGCGCTCGGCCCAGGGCCATCCGGTCCTGATCCAGGCCGGATCGAGCGGCCGCGGCAAGGTCTTCGGCGCACGCTGGGGCGAGGTGATCTTCGTCGTTTATCCGAACATCGAAGTCGGCCGGCGCGATTATGCGGACTTCAAAGCCGAAGTGACGCGCTTCGGCCGCGATCCCCAACAAGTCAAGATCACTCACCTCGTCAACACCGTGGCGGCGGCGACCAAGGCTGAGGCCGAGGACAAATGGGCTGAGATCGAGAAGCTGCCGCTCGAAATCGACGCGCTGTCGCTGTTGTCCGAAGCGCTCAACTTCGACTTTGCGACGAAAGGGATGGACGAAGCGTTCACGCCCGCCGAACTGGATGCGATGTCCGGCCTGCAAGGCATCCGCGATCGCGTGATGAGCGCGAAGAAAAATCCCACGGTGCGCGATTTCATCCGCATCAGCGGTCGCGGCCGCGTGCACAATCCGATCGTCGGCGGCCCAAAGGAGGTGGCGGATCAGCTCGAACAATGGTTCGCCGCGCCGGCTTGCGACGGCTTCGTGCTTTCCGCCACGCATGTACCCGGCGCTTACGAAGATTTCGTACGTTTCGTTGTTCCCGAGCTGCAGCGCCGCGGCATTTTTCGCAAGGAGTATGTGGGCGTCACATTACGCGAAAATCTGGGATTGCCGGTGCCGACCATCGGCGCCTGGCGCGGCGCGGTGCGCCCGGGCGCGTACTCGTAATCGAACTGGCTTGATTAGGCGCCCGCATTCCAGGATGCCTGCGGTCACTTCGCCGTCGCGGCCACGTCGACTTTCTTCCAGGCCTGATCGGGATTGAACGACGTCATGTCTTCGGCAATATTCGCCGTGTCGTGCCCCAGATCTTTCTGGAACACCGTGCCGGCGTAATTGACGATAAATGTCATCACGCCCGAGTTGCGGTACTGCGCCGGGTAAGCCACCAGCGCGAAGCCGCCGATCATGTTGCCGTTCACGACATAGTCGACAGCGCCGCCCGTCGCGGCCGGCCCCTGTTTGGTCAGGATTTTGTAGTAGTAGCCATGATATGGCGAGCGGCCTTCGCCGGCGCGATAGCCTTGCTTCGATGCCACGGCGAACAGCTCGCCGAGCGGGCTCTGCTCCTCGCCCGGCGCCGCCGGCCAATAGAGACCGTCCTTCTTGCCGGGCGAGCTGACGAAGCGCCCGGCATAAACGTTGGCCCCTGCGCCGGTGCGATCCTTACTGGCGTATTCCTTTTGCGCGTCGACATAGGCAAGGCAGGTCTGGATCGCATCGAGCTCGTTGTGGCCAATGCGCCGATAAAGGATTTCACGGCGCCCGGCCTCGGTATCGAACGACCATGTTCCGTTCTTGTTGCGCGCGATCGGGATCGGAAACGGATAGTCGTTATCGCCGATCACCAGGACTGCCTTGCTATCGCCTTCCATAGTGATCGCATGTTTGGCGTCGTAGGAAGCGACGAATTGCTGCCGCACGGCATCGTCGGATACATTGTCGCCGGAGGAAATAATGTCTTCGCCGCCGCGGCCGAGCACGATGAGTGCGGCTTTTTGATCGCCGCTCCTGCCCGTCGCGACCAGCGCATCGACGGCGTCTTGCGGCGTCTTGTAGTCCTGCTGCGCGAACGCGGCAGTCGCCATCGCAAATAAGAGGATCGCCGCCGACAGCAATGTCAGCATCCCGACAATTGTGGGGTGAACGCCTGGGAGGAATTTGTTCATGACAACCTCGGTCGTGCTTGGCTAGCGTTGACTGGTTTAGGGGGCATCCACCTGCGAGACTGCCCGGCACTCACCGCCGGCGGCCGCCACCGCCGCCGCCGCCACCACGACCTCCACCTCCGCCTCCTCCGCCTGCCCGTCCGCCGCCTCCGCCGAGCCGGGCGGCACCACCGCCACCACCGCCGCCGCCGAGACTGGCGCGGCCGCGGCTAGCCTCGATATTGGCCGTTCGCCCCGAGCTGATGTTGGCGAATGCATTGTTGCCGGCAGGCCGGTTGACCGCGGGTCTCTTGATCGGCGGATTACCGCCGCCGGCAGGGCTTGGCCGACCGCCGGGGTTGAGATTGCCAACGTTTGGACGCCCACCGGCAGCGCCGCCTGGGTTAGGCCTGTTACCGCCAAGTCCGGTACCGGCACCCGCTCCCGGCTGAAGCACTTGCTGGCCGCTTCGGCCGCGGAAGTCCATGCGGTTCTGTGCGCCGCCGGCGATGTTGCCATTGCCGCCGAATTTCGCCGCGACATTGGCGTTGGAGTAGCGCACGCCTTGCCGGTGCACGGGATTATGCACCCAGTTATTGCCGCCGCCGCGATTGATATTGTTGATGGTGACGTTGCGATTGATGTTGATGTTGTTGCCGCCCCAATTAAAGCCGCCGCCCCAATAGCCGCCGGAAGCCCACCGACCGAGCGCATAGCCGGCGCCAAAGGCGAGGCCGGTCGCAAGCACTCCGGCGCCGATATAGGCGGGCGGCGGCCAGTAGTAAGGGTAAGGCGGATAGGCCGGATAGGGCCACGGACCGTAGACCACGTTCGGGTCGTAATACGGCACATAGATCGTGTCCGGCTGTGTCGGTGCGATGATGATCACCGGTTTGCCGCCCTGCTGCTGCGTCGACACCGTCTGCTGCTTGTTGGAGACGAGCTTATTGTTTTCCTGCGCTCTGGTCCGCAGGCGCTGAATCGCGTCCATGACGTCAGGCTGCTGCGCCAGCACCGCGTCGCCGAGCTGCTGTGTCCAGCTCAGCTTGTCGCTCATCATGGCGAGCACGTCCGGCGTCGCGACCAATGATTTCACGCTGTCGTCCCAGCTCTGCTGATCCACGGCTGCCTTGAGCTGATCGCCTTTGAGGTTTTTGTTGCTTTGGGCCCAGCGGTCGGCCTCGACGACTTCCAGCGGATAGGTCGACGCCATGAGGACTTCCGACAAAAGCGCATCAGGATAAAGCGCGATGGGAGACACCAGTGCGTCGAGTTGCGCGTCGGTCAGCATATCTTGCGACGGGGCAGATTGGGCCGCTGGCGGCGTCTGTTGAGGCGGCGTCTGCGCCATCGCCGCGAACGGCAGCAAAAGCGCCGTCGCGAGCACTCTCATTGCCATCGTGAACATTCGCCTCTCTCCCTGGCCGATTCAAAGATCGCGCTAGTGTCCAGATTCCGAAGTTCGCATGATTTGGCGGCCCCTCTGATGCGAACTTCGGAATCAAAGGGACACTAGCAAATTTGCAACCCTAGTGTGGTTTTTTGGATTTGAAGATCCTACATGAGCGTGCCGCTTGATCTTAGGAACCTCAAATCCACCACACTGGCTTCAGACCGTCGGTCTTCCTCGCCGATGCCCATCGGCGGCTTTAGCCGGACACATCGGTCGGGAAGATGACAGTTGGGCGCGGTGCGCTTGCGCTAAAGATGTCGTCCTCCCGCACTTTCAAGCTGAGTTTAGGATTGGCAGTGAAGTGTGTCTATGCGGCCCCGGGATGGCGGGGCGGCCGACGCGTTCAACGCCGCCTGCGGCCTTAGTTCGCCGCCTTCGGCGCCAACAGCGACTGTATGCCGAGCTTTTCGGCCTTGTCGTAATCCGCAGTCGCGCGGGGGAGATCGCACCTATCCTGATACAAGGCGCCGCGCTTTCTGTAGGCGTCGGCATATTGCGGATCGAGCTCGATCGCCTTGTTGTAATCGGCGAGCGCGCCTTCGAAGTCGCCCTTCGCCTTATAAGCAGCGGCGCGATAGGTGTAGGCGACTGCGTCGGTCGGAATGATTTCGATGGCTTTGCTGTAGTCGGCAATCGCCAGGTCGAATTTGCCGTAGCCCTCGTAGATGCCGGCGCGGTTCGAATAGGCGCCCGCATCGGTCGGATCGATCTCGATCGCCCTGGTGCGGCCGTCGCGCGGTCGAACTCGGCTTTGGCCTTATAGACGATGCCGCGGCCGTCATAGGGGAGAGAATTGTCGGGGTTGATCGCGATCGACGCGTCGTAGTCGGCGAGCGCCTGATCGTACTCGCCCCGGTCCCTGTAGATGTCGCCTCGGACGTCGTAGGCAAGCCAAGCGTCCGGATTGATAGCGATAGCCTTGCCGTAGTCGGCGAGCGCGCGATCGCGATCGCCCTTGTTGCGGTAGACATAGCCGCGACCGGTATAGAGATTGGAATCGCGGGGATTGAGGCCCATCGCCGTGGTGTAGTCGGCAAGTGACAGGTCGAGTTCGCCCTTGATGGAGTATTGCAGGGCGCGCACGTCATAGGCCGCGACATTCTTGGGATCGATCCCGATCGCCGCCGTGTAGTCGGCGATTGCACGATCGGGATTTTTTTCAACAGCATAGACATTGCCGCGGTTGATATAGGCGACGACATAATCGGGCTTGAGCCGGATCGCCTCGTCATAGTCAGCGATGGCGCGGTCAAAATTCTGATGGCGAGCGTAAAGATAGCCGCGATTATTGAAGGCGAGGGCATAGCTTGGCGCGAGCCGGATCGACTGGTCGAAGTCGGCGCGCGCGCGGTCGAAGTCATTCTTGGCTGCGTAAGCGATGCCGCGGCCGTTATAAGGCACGGCGTTATTGGGAGTGAGGCTGATTGCCTGGTCGAAGTCCGCGAGCGCGTGGTCCAGATCGCCCGTGCCCATATAGGCGTTGCCGCGGTTATTGAAGACCTGCGACAGGTCGGTCCCGCTATAGTATCCCGACCCGATCGCCTGGGTGCATCCGGCGACCTGTATGGCCCAGGGAAGATCCGAATTGCCGGTGCATTTCAGATCGCGCCACGATTGCGCCCGCGCCGGCATCGTCACCGAAACCAGTGCCAAAGCCGCCATCGCAAGCGTCACCGCGCTCCACCGTCGGGATAAGGCCAAGACCATGGGACATTCTGGTCGTAAATCCTGACGATCAAATGCCAATGGGTCGTCTGGAATGAGCGTCGGGTTCACGTCCGCCGGCGGATTACATGAGCGGCGTCGGATTGGCGGCGGGCGGCTCGATGCCGAAGGTGGCCGTTATTTCGCGCTCGCCATTTGCCGTTCCGCACAACGCGCTCCCAATGCCAGTCGTGTGGGGTAAGTCGTTGGACCCAGGGGCGGGGCATGAAGCGACGCTACTTCATAACACTTGTCGGAAGTGCTGTGGCGGCAGGGCCGTTGGCTGCGCGGGGGCAGTCGGCTATGCCGGTGATCGGCTTTCTCAGCAGCGTGTCGGCGCAGGCCTTCGCGCCCTTTGTCGCCGCATTCCGCGCCGGTCTAAACGAGACAGGCTACGTCGAGGGCCAAAACCTCGCCATCGAATTTCGCTGGGCCGAAGGTCAATATGCTCAGCTGCCGACCTTGGCGGCGGAGCTGGTGCACCGTCAGGTGGCCGTGATCGCGGCGACCGGCGGTATCGGCACCGCGCAGGCGGCCAAGGCGGCGACGACCAGCATTCCCATCGTCTTCACCAGCGGCTACGATCCAGTAGCAATGGGTTTGGTTGCCAGCTTGAACAAGCCCGGCGGCAACGTCACCGGCGTATCGTTCTTTGCTGCCCAACTGTCGGCAAAGCGGCTGGAGATTTTACGCGAGCTGGTGTCGTCAACGACGATCGCCATGCTCGTCAATCCAAGCAATCCGAACTTTGCCGGTGAACTGAAGGACGCCGAGAGCGCCATAAGCGCTCTGGGACAGCACATCCGGGTCCTCAATGCCAGCAGCGATCGTGAGTTCGACGCCGTTGCCGCGACACTCGCGCAGGAGCGGCCCAGCGCGCTCTTGGTCAGCAGCGATCCACTCTTTCTGGCGCGGCGCGATCGGCTCGTTGCGCTGTCGGCGCGCTATAAGATTCCGACGATGTATAACGAGCGTGAATACGTGGCCGTGGGAGGCCTGATCAGCTATGGCGCCAGCATTGCGGACGGTTATCGCCTGGCCGGTACCTATGTGGGCAAGATTTTGAAAGGTGCCAAGCCCAACGATCTCCCAATCATGCAGCCCACCAAATTTGATTTGTCGATCAACCTTAAGACAGCGAAAACCCTCGGTCTCACGGTGCCGGACAGATTGCTTGCACTTGCCGACGAGGTGATCGAATAAGCCGGAAATCTGCTGCGCTGCACTTGGTCGAAATTGGCCCTTCGCGTCATTTCGCTGCGAGGCAATGACTTGCCGGCGTTCGGGGCAAAAGCGGGCTCTCGCATGATTACATGAGCGGGGTCGGATTGGCGGCCGGGGGCTCGATGCCGAAGGTGGCGGCGGTCATGCAGGTCATGGAAAAACTGCCGGTCGAGGCGACCAGTGCCACCAGGCTCTCCAGCCCCATGGCTTTTTCCGCGGCGGCATAGGTTGCGTCGCTCAGGCCTTTGTCAGCAAGGAGTTCGCGCGCCACCGTGAAGCAGGTTTTCTCGCGCGCGTCGGTCAGGCTCGGCGTCTTGTGCGCGTTGATCGCGTCGATGACGGCCTGATCGATGCCGACGGAGAGCGAGCGGCGCACTTGCGCGAACCACGGATAGCGTGCGTTCCAATGCCGTGCGACGACGAGGTTGACGATTTGCTGCTCGCGTTGCGACAACGGCCCGCCGGACAGCAACTCGCGCAAATTCTGCGCGGCCTCGAACAGTTTCGGTAGCCGGATATAGGCATAATACGGTCCGCCGACGATGCCGCTTGACTGCTTGGCGGCGTCGTAGACGCGCGCCTGTTCGGCGTTCATGTCGGCGCGCTCGATGATCGGTATGCGTGGCATGCGTTTCCTCGTTCGGTTTTCGTTGCGGGTCCGAGGCTAGCATCGGCTGGCGGATTGTGCGACTGGCCCGAGAAGGCGGAGGAATAGATAGATGCCGCTGCAAAACCGCGTCAACCCGTTCGGAGAGTTGTTCGCCACGCCGGCGCGCGGATTGTTTTTCGGCAATCGCGGCGGGCGTTTCCATACTGATGCGAAGACGCTGACCGCGCGGCGCTGGGCATCGCGGCAATGGATTTGCTGCGTGCTCGACTTCAAGGGCCGCCACCGCAGCGTCTGGGGCCGCTTCTACACCGAGCTGTTCTTTCTCGACGAGCCGACCGCGCTCGCGGCCGGCCATCGGCCCTGCTTCGAATGTCGCCGCAAAGACGCGGAAGCTTTTGCCGACAAATGGCGCGAGGCGCAAAGCCTTCGTACGCGGCCTTATGCCGATGAGATGGACGAGGTGCTGCACCGCGAACGCCTCGATGGACGCGCCAAGCGGCTGCACCGGCGCGTCATCGACGAATTGCCCGACGGCGCCTTCGTTGTGCTGGAGGAGGGCGCCTTCGCGATCCGCTGCGACGCACTGCTGCGCTGGACGCCGGCAGGCTATGACGTGGGTAAGCCGCGGCCACTGCACATCACTGTCGATGTGCTCACGCCGCCGGCGATCCTTGCGGTTTTGTCGGCCGGCTATCGGCCGCACTGGCATCCTTCAGCGCAGGAATTGGGTGGGCGCGCCGCCACCGGCTAGCTATTGGAAGCCTGAGGGACACCGATGTCGAGCCGCATCGCCAACAGAACCTATGGGACCGTCAGCGCTGACCGGCAGAAGGAGATGAGCGGCTTGGAGTTTGTCCAAGGTCTCGTCGACGGCACGCTGCCGCTCAATACGATAGCCGAGACCCTGGGCTACGACGTCACCGAAGCGGTCAACGGGCGCGTCGTCGTCACCGCGGAACCGAATGGCGCCCACCTCAATCCGGCCGGCACGGTGCACGGCGGTCTCGCTGCCACTTTGCTCGACAGCTGCATGGGCCTTGCCGTCCAGACCACCTTGGAGAAGGGCATCAGTCAGACGACGCTGGAATTCAAGATTTCGCTGGTGCGGCCGATCACGCCGGAGACAGGTTTGATCAAGGCCGAGGGCGTCGTGTTGAGCCGCGGCCGCCGTGTCGGAACCGCCGAGGGCCGGATCACCGACAGCCAAGGCCGGCTGCTCGCGCACGGCACGACGACCTGTTTGATTTTCGAGCGCTGAGTTGCGCCCTATCTATCCACCGCGAAACGCCGCCTTGATCTCCTCGACTGTGGCGCCGGGCTTGCGTGCGGCGGCGATGATGCGGGCTTCTTGCTTGATGAGGCCGTCGAGCGCGGCTTGCAGCGCATCGACCTTGTCGACCGGCACGACAACCGCGCCGTGGCGGTCGGCGTGAATGAGATCGCCGCTTTTGACGTCCATGCCGTGAATGCGAACCGGAACGCCGAACTCCTCGACATGGACATAGGCGTGCGACGGCCCAATCGAGCCGGCGAGCATTTGAAAACCTTCGGCGACCTGGGCGATGTCGCGGATCGAGCCATTGGTCACGGTGCCGAGGCAGCCGAGCGCCTTGTGCACGTTGGTCTGCACCTCGCCCCAGAACGCGCCGTAGCCTGGCGGATCATCCTGGTCCTCGATGACGACAACGCTCGGCCGCGGTTCGGCGCCGACGTAATCGAGATAATCCATGCGTTTGGCCATATAGCTCGGGCCGCTCACCGCGTCCTTGGCGCGGATGGCGACGGTCTTGGCGTAGCCGACCATCGGCGGCAGATCGGGGAACGGACAATGCAGGTGGGTCACGGTATAGCCGGCGCCGCGGCGCTCGGGCGCCACGATCTCGATCAGATTGCAGACGGTGGGCGTATCGATCGACCGCAGGAATGCGAATTGCTTTTCCGACAACACAGGTTTTCCCCCTTATCCAACTGTTCAGTTTCTAGAACTAATCCCAAGCCGCCAGCACGATGATCGCCATGATGACCTGCATGGCGACGATCACCGCGACGCAGCCGCTCCAGCCCGCCGTGGTCCAGGCGATACCGGTCAGGAACGCGCCGGCGCTGCCGCCGATATAGAAGGTCGACGCATAGAGCCCGACCGCCGACGAGCGCCCTTCCTTGGCGGTCAAAGTGACATATCCGGTCGAAATTGTCTGGCACAGCATGCCGCAGATGGCGCATAGCGTCAGCCCGGCGATAATGATCCAAACCGGCGGCGCCAAGAGCAGCAATGCGCCGGCGATCCATACGACGATGGTGCCGAGCACCAAGCGGCGGCGGCCGAACAGGGCAATGGCGCGTCCGGTCCACGGCAAGAGCGGACTGGAGACGAGATAAGTCAAGAACAGCGCGCCAAGCAGCGTCGGCGAGAAGAAGTAGGGCGGCCCGGCCAGATGGAAGCTCACGTAAGTGAAGACGGCGATGAAGTTGAACAATACGCCGAAACCGATGGCAAAGGTCGCGACCAGCCGGCGGTCGCGGAAATGGCGGAACATTTGCGACAGCGACAGCAAGATGCCGCCGGAGCGCACGAACTGCCGCTCGCGCGGCAGCATCAGCGTGACGATGACGGCGGCAACCAGCGTGATCAGCGCGACGACCTGGATGGCGGATCGCCAACCGATCGCGTCGGTCAGGATGCCGGGGATGAAGCGGCCGGAAAATCCGCCGATGGCCGAGCCCGTGACATAAAGCCCGGCGACGCGCGCGACGTCCCGCGGCGGCCACTCGTCGCCGATATAGGCGACCGTGACGGTGAAGATCGGCGGCACCAGCAGGCCTTGGACGAAACGCCATAACACCAGCTGCGGCACGGTCGCCGCGAAAGTCATGACGACGGTCGGCACCGTGATGGCGAACATGGCGGCGACGATCAGCCGCTTCCTGCCAAGAACGTCGGCCAAGGCGCCGGTGAAAGGCGCGGACAATGCGATCGCCGCGGTGCTGGCGGTCATCAGTGAAGAAATTTCGCCCGGGCCGACGTGAAATTCGCCCGCCAGTTTCGGCAGCAGCGCTTGCGGCGAATAGAGATTGACGAAGGCGGAAAAGCCGGCCGTGGCCACGGCCAGCGCGCGAAGATCGAGGGCCATGCCGCATTATGGGGGAGATCGGTGGCGAATGCACGTTCGAGCCGAGCTTGGGTCCGGCCTCGATCTTTCCCGCCGACTGAGCTTCAATCGTCCTGCCCTGGCATCGACCAGCCGTAATCCGGAAGCGCGATCGTGTCGACGATGTCCCTGCCGAACGCCAATCTTGCCAGACCCGGGATTGCGCACGCCTTTATCACTTGATTGCGAAGGAACAGGCCCCAGCGCGTCTCCGGCGCAAAGGCCGCAGAAAACCGCTCGGCGGCGTCCTGTTTCGATGCGATATAGGTGCGCAGCACCGCTTCGTACTTGGCGAAAGCTGCGTCGTGCCGGCCGCTCGCCTTCATCAACTCGCCGGCCAGAACATAGGCCGCCGTCATCGCCAGCGCCGAGCCCTGTCCGGCCATGAGCGATACGCAGAACGCCGCATCGCCGACGAGCGCAACGCGCCCACACGACCAGTTCTCCATCCTGATCTGACTGACGCGGTCGAAATAAAGCTCCTGCGCGTCCTCCAGATCATCGAGAATTTGCGGGCATTCCCAGCCGTCCTTGCCGAACTTCGCGTGCAGCAGCGCCTTCTGCGCCGAAAGATCGAATTGCGCCTCGGCAAGAGGGAAGTCCGCGGCGAAGACGAACAAGAACAGCGTTCGATCGTCATGCAAAGTGACGCGCCCAAGCATCCGGCCGGGCTTGCTGTAGGTCACGTACACGTCGTCGTTGCGCGGACGATAGCCGCGGACCTCGAAGGCGGCGGCGATATAGCCCAGCCGTTTCTCGAACCGGTCCTGCGGTCCGAATACCAGGCGGCGGACATTAGAATGCAGACCGTCCGCGCCGATGGCCAAATCAAACCGGCGCCTGCCGGCACGGTCGAATTGAACCTCCACATAGTCCGTACGGTCTTCGATCCCGGCAATCTCATCGCCGAAAATGACTTCCGTTTCGCTTTTGATTTTCTCGAACAGCAACCGCGACAGATCGCTGCGGCCGAGCGTCACGAAACGGCCGCCGGTGAGCGCGTTCAGTACCGACAGGCTGAAGCCGGCGACGCGGCGGCCCTCGTCGTCGACGATGCGCATTTCGCGGATGTGATAACTGATGCGATTTGTTTCGCCGGCAAGGCCCATGCGATCGGCAATGTCGTACCCCAGGCCCCAGAAGTCGATGACATAGCCGCCGGTGCGCAGAGCCGGCGCCTTTTCGATCAAAGTCGGCTCGAAGCCCGCAGCACGCAGCCAGAAGGCGAGAGTTGGTCCCGCGATCCCCGCGCCCGAGATAAGTACGGTCCTGGCGGTCACGCCCGAATACCTCGCAACGTTGGCGTCACCCGAACGGCTTGATGCTGTCGGCGACCGAGTCGGCGATATGTTCCTTGGAGATGATGCCGAGGACCTCCGACGGCCGCCCGCGTCCGCCCGCCTTCATCACCACCGCCATCGCGGCGCCGCGGCGCGACATGCGCTGCACGATGTCGAATACGATATCGTTCTCGCGGGCGAGCGTGAAATTGCGCTGCGCCACGGTCTCCATGGTCACGCCGGAATAGGCGGCTTCGATGCCGCGGCGAATACCGGTATTGATACGGACCACGCCGACGATGTGATTGCCGCGCGCCACGACCACGTGCTTGAAGCTGCTTTCCGCACCGTGCTGGCGCAGGAATTCGTCGAGATCCGCCTCGGCGGGCACCACGACGACGTCGCGCTCCATGACTTCGCCGGCGCGGCGAATGAGAAACATATTGGCGTGCATCGCCTTGGGCATGAAATGGCCGCGGCCGACGAGCTTGATGGTGTAGATGTTCTCAATTGAGAGCAAGCGGCGAACGCCGATGGCGAGCGCCACCGCGACGATGCTCGGCATGACGAGATCGTAGTCGCGCGTCATCTCGAAGATCATGGTGACAGCGGTCATTGCCGCGCCGGTGCCGCCGCCGACCATCGCCGCCATGCCGATGATCGCACCGGTCGTCGCGGTGACGCCATCCACCGGATGCAGGACCGCGATCGCGGCGCCGAACGCGCCGCCAACCGTCGCGCCCATGAACAGCGAGGGCGAGAAAATCCCGCCCGAGGCGCCCGAGCCAAGACTCAGCGAGGTGGCAAAGAGCTTGGCGGCGAACAACAGCAACAGCAGCGCCGGCCATTGCATGTCGCCGTTGAGGATGGCCTGAATCGTGGCGTAGCCGACGCCCTCGACGAAATAGTGGCCGGCGGTCCGCATCAGCGCATACATCAGGATGCCGAGCATCAGCATGCCGACGATATTGCGCAGATACGGATTTTTGATCTCCTCGAAGACGCGCTCGGCCAGACTGAGGCCGCGGATGAACGCCGTGCCGGCGATCCCGATGAATGCGCCGAGAAGCGCAAACAACAATAGCGCCGGCAGGGTCGCCGGCTGCTGCGACGTCAACAGCGTGGTCGGAATGGCAAAGGCCGGATGGATGCCGAAAAAGATGCGGCCGACGAAGGTCGCGGTGCCGGTGGCGAGCGCGACGGGCAGGAAGGTGCGCGCGCTCAATTCCGGCATCAACAATTCGATGGCGAACATCACGCCGCCGATCGGGGTGTTGAAGGTAGCGGCAATGCCCGCGCCGGCGCCGGCGGCGACCAGCGTGATGCGCTGCCACGGCGCCATCTCGATGATTTGACCGAGCGTGGAACCGAGCGCGGCGCCGATCTGGATGATCGGTCCTTCGCGGCCAACCGCGGCGCCGGTGCCGATCGACAGCGCCGAGGCCAGCGACTTGATCAGAGCGACGATCGGCCGGATCACGCCTTCCTTGTAGTAAATCGCGTCCATCACCTCCGGCACGCCGTGGCCGCGCGCCTCGGGGGCGAAGTTGACGATCAGGAAAGTGACGATGAGCCCGCCGATGACGGGCACCAGAATGACGAACGCGCCCCACGGGCTCGGCGGCGTGAACACGCTGGCGTCATAGGCGAAGCTGAACAGCTTGAGAAAAGCGACGTTATGGAACAGGCCGATGAGCGCACGGAAGGCGACCGCGCCGAATCCGGTGACGGCGCCGACAACGATGGCAAGGATCGACAGGCGGAACAGCCCGATCCGCGAAGGTCGTCGAGGTTTCATTCGGCGTCAACGCACGGCCCCCGCAGTGCGCCCCTGAAAGGTGGGCGAGAGGCAGTGGACCTAGAGCTGCCGGATCGAATCGAAATTCCAAGCTTGGGCGCTTGGATCGTTTTCGCCCACGCGCAGCGTCGTTGCATTGACGAAGCGGTTGGGCGGCACCGGCAGATTGTACGGCGCCGGCACGCCGGAGAAGACGCGGCCGGCCGGATCGTATTTCGAGCCGTGACAGGGGCAGAAATAGCCGCCCGGCCAATTCGTCACCGGCGTCGTGGCGCTCGGCGTCGGATAGAACAAGGGAATGCAGCCGAGATGGGTGCAGATGCCGACCAGCACGCCATATTCCGGCTTGAGCGAGCGGTGCCAATTGGTGGCGTAGGGCGGCTGCTGAGTTTGTTCCGAATCGGGATCGGAGAGCAACGACACCATCTGCTGGCTCTGCATCGAATCGAGCGTCTGCTTCGAGCGGTGGAACACGAAGATCGGCCGCTCGCGCCAGCGGATCATCACTTGCCCGCCTTCCTCGATCTTGCTGACGTCGAGATCGACCGGACCGCCGGCGGCAAGCGTCGAGGCGTCGGGATTCATCTGGTCGACAAGCGGCACCAAGGAGGCTGCGGCGCCGACCGCGCCGACGGTGGCGGTGGCGATAAAGAGAAAATCGCGCCGGTTGGCTTCGGGTCCGTGGCCGCCGGTTGACGCGGTTGTCGCAGAGCTCGCCATGGTTGGTCCTTTTCGGTCGGTCCTTTTGGGTGATTTGCCGTGTGGTGCTGCAGCTTATGTCGCCAACGGCGGGGTCTAGTCAATCAGGGGGAGCGCGCTTCCCCGCAAGTTTCGGACATGCGTGTTTTGCGCTATGGAACGGAGCAATACCATGCACGTCCCATACCAATTCCGCGCCGGAATAGAGCAGGGGCGAATGTGGCTGCGAAGCCTCAAAAGGGGATGCCCAAGGAGACTTAAATGCGCGCCAAGGACAACCTGCGCAGCGCTGCCGAAGTTCTGGTCGATCAGCTGCGCATCCACGGTGTGCAGCACGTCTTTTGCGTGCCCGGCGAGAGCTATCTCGCGGTGCTCGACGCGTTTCATGACAGCGATATCGCCATCACGGTGTGCCGGCAGGAGGCCGGCGCCAGCATGATGGCAGAGGCCATCGGCAAAGTAACAGGCCGTCCGGGAGTCTGTTTCGTCACCCGCGGCCCGGGCGCCACCAATGCCGCCCACGGCATCCATATCGCGCGGCAGGATTTCGAGCCCGCTCGTCATGTTCGTCGGCCAGGTCGCGCGCGATACCCGCGAGCGCGAGGCCTTCCAGGAAGTCGATTATCGCGCGGTATTCGGTGCCATGACCAAATGGACGACCGAGATCGACGATCCGGCGCGGGTGCCGGAAATCGTCTCGCGCGCGTTTCACACCGCGGCCAACGGCCGGCCGGGTCCGGTCGTCGTCGCCATTCCCGAAGACATGCTGGTCGAGCGCATTGCCGTTGCCGATGCGCCGCCCTATGCCCCGATCGAGACCTCGCCGGGGCCGGCAGCGATGGCGAGGTTCGCCGAGATGCTTGGCGGCGCGCGCGCCCCGATCGTGCTCCTCGGCGGCAGCCGCTGGTCGCAGGAAGCGTCCGATCGCGTCGGCCGCTTCGCGGAAAAATATGCGCTGCCGGTCGCCACGACATTCCGCCGCGGCTCGGTCTTCGATCAGACGCATCCGTGCTACGCCGGCGATCTCGGCATCGGGCCCAATCCGAAACTGCTCGACCGCATCAAGGCCTCCGACCTCGTCATCATGATCGGCGGACGGCTCGGCGAATTGCCGTCGCAGGGTTACACCCTGTTCGACATTCCGCGGCCGCAAGTTCCGTTCGTGCACGTGCATCCGGGCGCCGAAGAGCTCGGCCGGGTTTACAGCCCGCAGCTGGCGGTTCATGCGACGCCGACCGCCTTTGCCGCAGCCCTCGAAGCGCTGACATTCGCGCGCGTGCCGTCAGGCGACGGCAAGGCTGCGCATGCCGATTATCTGCAATGGACGGACAAGGCGACCGACCAGCCGGGCAGCGTCAATTTCGGCGCGGTGATGGTGTGGCTGCGCGAAAATCTCCCCGCCGACGCCATCCTGTGCAACGGCGCCGGCAATTATGCGGCGTGGATTCACCGCTTCTTTCGCTTCCGCCGCTTCGCTCACCACGTCGCGCCGGCCTCGGGCTCGATGGGCTATGGCGTGCCCGCCGCGGTGGCGATGAAGCGGCTTTATCCGCAACGGCAAGTCGTGTGCCTTGCCGGCGACGGCGATTTTCTGATGAACGGCCAGGAATTCGCCACCGCCGTCCAATACGATCTGCCGTTCACCATCATCATCGTCGACAACGGCATGTACGGCACTATCCGCATGCACCAGGAGCGCGAATATCCCGGCCGCATCTCGGCGACCGAATTGCGCAATCCGGATTTTGTCGCTTACGCGCGGGCTTTCGGCGGCTTCGGCGTGTCGGTCGAGCGCACGGAAGATTTTCCCGGGGCATTCAGGGAGGCGCAGGCGTCGGGCAAGCCCGCCATCGTACGGCTCGCCGTCGACGGCGAAGCGATCACGCCGACGACGACACTGTCCAAGATCCGCGCTAGGGCGATGGCGGAAAAGGGGGCGTGATTACTCGTCCTCCCCTGCAGGGGGAGGGCATACAACTACTGCGCCTTGATGCCGGCGGCTTTGATGATCGGGTACCACTTATCGATCTCGGCCTTCTGAAAGGCGTGCAGCGCCTCGGGCGTCTCCTGATCCGGCGGATAAATGGTCTGCGCCAGATCGGTGAGCCGCTTGCGGACGGCGGGATCGGCGAGCGAGGCCATCACCGCCACGCTGACCTTCTTGATGATCGCCGGCGGCGTGCCCTTGGGCGCCCACATCGCATGCCAGAACGAGAAATAGAAACCGGGCAGTCCCGCTTCATCGGCGGTCGGAATGTCGGGCGCCACGGCGATGCGCTCTTTGGCGGTGACCGCGTAGGCCTTCAGGGCGCCGCTCTGCACGTGTGGCAGCGATACCGCCGGCGTATCGAGCTGCAGATCGGTGGTGCCGGCAAGGAGATCGTTGGTGGCAAGCCCGGCGCTGCGATAGGGGATCATCTGCCACTTCACGCCGACCAATTGCTCCATCAGGACTCCGGCGATGTGACTCGGCGAGCCGACGCCGGACGTGCCCATCGTCGCCTTGTCGGCATTCGCCTTCAGCCAGGCGACCAATTCTTTGAGATTGTTGGCCGGCATGGACTTACGCGCGTCGATGAAGAACGGTTGCGTGGCAACGAGCGCGATAGGCTCGAAATCGTTGAGCAGGTCGAAGCCGAGATCGTAGATGGCGCCGTTCGCCATGTTCGTCCCCCACATGCCCCAAAGCAGCGTGTAGCCGTCAGGCTTCGAGCGCTCGGCACGGGTGACGCCGATCGTGCCGGCCGCGCCGGCGACGTTCTCGACGATCACGGGCTGGCCGAGCCTCGCGCTGATCGCCTGCGCCATAATTCGTCCCAGCACGTCGGTCGACCCGCCTGGAGCAAGTGGCACGATGAAGTTGATCGGGCGCGATGGATAATCGTCGGCGGACGCCGGTGCGGCGATGCCAAGAATGAGTCCGGCGGCGATTGCCGCCGCGATAGCCGACTTCCCGATCATGGTCGTTTCCCTCGAGAGACATTGCCACCTCCTATGCCAGAGGAAATGACGCCGCCAAAGGGTAAAACTGCTCTGCAACGGAACGGTCCCGCGTTGCCAGCGTCGTTGAATCATGGTTCAGTTATTCCGCAACGCGATTCCATTTTTCCGGTCCCGATGCCCTACCGCCGCACCGCCAATGTCGAGCGCCGGCTTGCCGCCCGTCATGCCGCGATCATTGCCGCGGCGCGGCAAGCGGCGAGCGAAGGCGGCATGGCGGCGGTGCAGATCGTAGCCGTTGCGCAACGCGCCGGCATCGCGGCAGGAACGGTCTATCGCTATTTTCCCGGCAAGACCGACCTGGTCGCGGCGCTGCTCGCGGAAATATCCGACCGCGAAATCGCGGCGCTGCGCCGCGCCGCCGATGTCGCGCCCGGTCCGCTGTCGGCACTGTCTGCCGCGATCATGACTTTCGGCGCGCGCGCGCTGCGTGACCGGCGGCTGGCTTTTGCGGCGACGGCGGAACCGATTGATGCCGAGCTCGATGCGGCGCGGCTGTCCTTCCGCAAGGCGCTGGCCACGGAATTTTCCGTGCGCATCGCGGCGGCGGTCGCCGGCGGGCATCTGCCGGAACAGGATGCGATGCTGGCGAGCGCGGCCTTGGTCGGCCTTGTCATCGAAGCGCTGATCGGACCGCTGGCCCACGACGCCGCAGGCGGCGAGCGCGTTTTGGTGCAGTCGCTGACGCTCATTGCGTTGCGCGCGCTTGGCGTTGCGGACGCGCGGGCGCGCGGCTTGGTGGTACAGACAGTAATCAGTGATCAGTAATCAGTAAAAAATCGCTTCTGCATGTCCTTCTGATTACTGACTACCGATAACTGAAGCCTGCTCAATGCGACATCAGCGCCGGCACCGTGATCGAGCGGAAGATGGAGTGGGTGACGCCGCCAAGCACGAATTCGCGCAGCCGCGAGTGGCCGTAGCCGCCCATCACCATGAAATCGGCGCCGGAGTCGGCAGCGTGCGACAATAGCGCATCGGCAACGTCGATATTGCCGCCAGCGATGCGGTGCACGTCGATTTTGAGGCCATGGCGGGCGAGATGCTGGCCCATATCGGCGCCTTCGATCTCATCCTGCTTGCCGCGTTCGTTGGTGATGATGACGATTTCGACCCGGCCGGCTTTGACCAAAAGCGGCATGGCGTCGGCGATGGCGCGCGCCGCCTGCCGGCTGCCGTCCCAGCACACCATGACGTTGTCGAGCTTAAGCGGCGCCTTCTGGATATAGGGCACCATGATCATCGGACGGCCGGACTCGAACAGCGTGGTTTCCGCGATGATCTCGTCCACGGTGGTGGTCTCGGGCTCGGCCTGGCCGACAATGGCGAGATCGAAGCGCCGCGCGATGCGGCCAAACTGATCGCCGGCGCCGGCGAAACTGGCGCTGAGCGTCAGCGGCTCCGCGGACAGTCCGGCGCGGTCGGTCGCCGCGGCGAAGCGGTCGATGGCGGCCTTGGCCGCGGCTTCGTTATCGGCCTGTTGCGACTCGATCACTTCAGCTGGGATGTAACCAGTCCCCGATACCGGAACGATCGGGTCGTATACGAAGGCAATGCCGGTCAGATGCGCCTCGAAGGCTGACGCAACGGAGACCGCATAGTCGCCGGCGGGACTGCCGTCTTCACCGAGACTGAGATTGACAACGATATCTTTGATCATGGCGGCGTTTTCCCCGGGCTGCGGCATAGCACTTTATCTCAATTTCGACGCCGGCGCTCCTTGCGCCAGATCAAGCCTTTCTTGCGCCAGATCAAGCCTTGCGGCCTGGCCCGGCCTATCTCTTGATATTGCCGCTCGCATCGAACTGGCTGAGATAGGCCCATAGATCGTCGATCTGCTGCTGGTTCTTGATGCCGGCGAAGGGCATTTTGGTGCCAGGCACCATGGCGCTGGGGCTCTTGATGTACTGCTTGAACGTCGCCTCGCCCCAGACGATTCCCGAATTCTTATTGGCGTCCGAATAGCTGAAATTCGGCACGGTGCCGGAATGCCGCCCATCGAGGCCGTTGAGCTCGGGGCCGACTTTGTTCGCCGCGCCGGGCCCGATGGAATGGCAGGGGAAGCACATATTGAAGACCTGCTTGCCCTTGTCGGCGTCCTGCGCCTGGGCGGGCCCCACCAAGCCAGCCTGCATCATAACTGCGCCGGCCAACGCGGCGATCATGGCCGCTGCCATCCTTGTTCTGGTCATCGCGTCTCCTATTCCGGCACTGACGCCGCAAATTCCCGAGCGCCGTTCAAGCGAGCCCGGCGCAGTGTGTCAACGGGCGTCAGTGCCGCGCCTCGCGCGTCCGCATACCGATTTGAAATGCGCATCGCCGGTGGTTTCTCCGCTATAATAAGCGCGGAAACGCCCGTACGAGGTTGCCATGCCGCTCTTGATGCCGCTGTTCGACGATGCGGTGCTTAAGCGCCGCGCCGAGATCGTGGCGGCGCTGAGAAGGATCGTGCCGGGCGAGGGCGTCATCGCGTCCGAGCAGGAAATGCGCCCGTATGAAAGCGACGGCCTGACCGCCTATCGTCAGCTGCCGATGGTCGTGGTGCTGCCGGAAACCACCGCGCAGGTTGCGGCCGTGCTCGGCTACTGCCATCGCGAGGGCATCAAGGTCGTGCCGCGCGGCGCCGGGACCTCGTTGTCGGGCGGTGCGCTGCCGCTCGGCGACGGCGTCCTGCTCGGACTCGCCAAATTCAACCGCATCCGCGAGATCGACTGTGACAACCGCGTCGCCGTGGTCGAGCCCGGCGTCACCAATCTCGCGGTGTCGCAGGCGGTCGCCGAAGCCGGCTTCTATTACGCGCCCGATCCGTCGTCGCAGATCGCTTGCACGATCGGCGGCAATGTCGCGGAAAATTCCGGCGGCGTGCATTGCCTCAAATACGGCATGACCGCCAACAATGTGCTCGGCTGCGAACTGGTGCTGATGACCGGCGAAATCGTCCGACTCGGCGGCAAGCATCTCGACGCCGGCGGCTACGATCTCCTCGGCATCGTCACCGGCTCCGAGGGGCTGCTCGGCGTCGTCACCGAAGTGACGGTGCGGATTCTCAAGAAGCCGCAGACCGCGCGCGCGGCGCTGATCGGCTTTGCCGCGTCCGAAGACGGCGGCGAGTGCGTCGCCAAGATCATCGGTTCAGGCATCATTCCCGGCGGTATGGAAATGATGGACCGGCCCGCCATCGCCGCGACCGAGGAATTCGTCCATGCCGGCTATCCGCTCGACGTCGAAGCCTTGTTGATCGTCGAGCTCGACGGCCCGCAAGACGAGGTCGATCATCTGCTGGAGCGGGTGCAGGACATCGCCAAGGCTTGCCGCGCCGTGACCTGCCGCGTCTCCAACTCCGAAGACGAGCGGCTGTTGTTCTGGGCCGGCCGCAAGGCGGCGTTCCCGGCGGTCGGCCGCATCTCGCCGGATTATTACTGCATGGACGGCACCATTCCGCGCGCACAATTGCCGCTGGTGTTGCGCCGCATGAAGGAAATGTCGGCGAAATACGGCTTGCGCGTCGCCAATGTGTTTCATGCCGGCGACGGCAACCTGCATCCGCTGATCCTCTACGACGCCAACAGGCCCGGCGAGCTCGACCGCGCCGAGCAATTCGGTGCCGATATTCTCCGCCTGTGCGTCGAGGTCGGCGGCGTGCTCACCGGCGAACACGGCGTTGGCGTGGAGAAGCGCGATCTGATGCCGGTGATGTTTTCGGAAATCGATCTCAACCAGCAGCAGCGGCTCAAATGCGCCTTCGACGGCAAGAGCCTGCTCAATCCCGGCAAAGTGTTCCCGACGCTGCACCGCTGCGCCGAATTGGGCCGCATGCATGTGCATGCCGGGCAGAATGGCGTTTCCCGATATTCCGCGGTTCTAACATCCGCGATCATTGGCATCCTCATGAAATTCGGTATTTTCAGTTCCGCGCAAGCCAATAGCGGCGACCTCGGCCCGGAAACCGGCCAGGGCTTTCGCGACTATCTCGACTTCAACGTCGAAGCCGAGGCGCTCGGCTTTACGTCGAGCTTTCTCGTCGAGCATCACTTCACCGGCTGGAACCAGGTCTCGGCGACGCTGATGCTGCTGATGGCGCTCGCTATGCGCACCAAGACGCTCCGCCTCGGCTCGGCGGTGATGGTGCTTCCCTGGCATAATCCGGTGCTGCTCGCCGAACAGGCGGCCACCCTCGATCTCGTTTCCGGCGGCCGTTTCGATTTCGGCATCGGCAAGGGCTACCGCCACAGCGAGTTCAAGGGCTTTCAGATCGCGCCGGAGGAAGCCGAAGCGCGCTTTGAGGAAGCAATCGAGGTGATCAGGCGCGCCTTCACGACGCGCGAGCGTTTCTCGCACCGCGGCCGCTTCTGGCATTTCGCGGACATCGTCGTCGAGCCGCCGCCGGCGCAACAGCCGCACCCGCCGTTCTGGGTCGCCGCCGGCAGTGCGCACTCGATCCGCCGCGCCGCCGCGCGCGGTTTCAATTTGATCCTCGATCAATATGCCGGTGCGGCGCAAATCGGCGAGCGCATCGGCGTCTACAAAGCGGAGCGACAGGCTCACGGCCTCGGCTTCGATCCCTTGCAGGTCGTGGTGGCGCGCCAGCTTTACGTCGCGACAAACGAGGTGGACAAACAAGCCGCGCTCGCTCGCCAGGCCGCCTATACCAAGCGCACCGTCGACGTATCGCGCCAGCCGGGCGGCACGAGCGGCTCGCACGTTCTCGCCTATGCCGATAAGGCGGGCGGCACCGAGGAGAACGCGCTGTTCGGCACGCCGGACGAAATCTGCGCCATGCTCGAAGCGCTGCAAGAAGCAGGGGTCGAATATGTGTTGCTGACCATTTCCGGCGGCCGCGAGCAGCTGCGCCGGTTTGCACGCGAGATCATGCCGGCCTTCGCGCGGTCCGGGCCCGCGGCCAGCGCCGCCGAATGACGCGGTGCGCGATGGCCGACAACCTGAAACCCCGCGACGCCGCCGAAGTCGAGCAGGCGGTCCAATGGGCGCTCGGCAACGGTAAAACCTTCGAAATCGTCGGGCAGGGCACCAAGCGCGCGATCGGCCGCGCGGCGCAATGGGACGCGACGCTCGATCTCTCGGGGCTCTCCGGCGTTACGCTTTACGAGCCGGAGGAACTCGTGCTCTCGGCAAAGGCCGGCACGCCGCTCGCCGAAATCGAAGCGCTGGTGGCGTCGCGCAATCAGCAACTTGCCTTCGAGCCGATGGATTATGCGCTGCTGTTGGGCGGTGCAGCCGGGGCCGGCACGATCGGCGGGGTGATCGCGGCCAATCTCTCCGGCCCGCGCCGCATCAAAGCCGGCGCCGCGCGCGATCATTTCCTAGGGGTGAACGCCGTTTCCGGCCGCGGCGAGACGTTCAAGTCAGGCGGCCGCGTGGTCAAGAACGTCACCGGCTACGATTTGTGCAAGCTCCTTGCCGGCTCGTGGGGCACGCTTGCCGCCATGACGGATGTCACCATCAAGACGCTGCCCAAAGCCGAGACCGAGGAAACGGTCTTGGTCTTTGGTCTCCGCGATGCGACCGCAAGCAAGGTCATGACGGCGGCGATGGCGTCGTTCGCCGACGTCTCGGGCGCGGCGCATCTGCCGGCCGCCGTTGCTATGCGGGTCGCCGAGACGGCGTCAGCGCAAACTTCAGTAACGGCGTTCCGCCTTGAAGGCGTGGCGCCGTCGGTGGCGCAGCGCAAAAGCGTGCTGGAGAGACTGCTGGCGTCGTTCGGATCGCTCGGCACGCTCGGCGAATCATCGTCGCGCGCGCTCTGGCGCGCGATCCGCGATGCGACGCCTTTTGCGGTGGACGGTCCCGTGGGCAAGCGCGATCTTTGGCGCATCTCGACGGCGCCGACGCAAGGCGCCGTTGTCGGCGACGCGCTCGCCGCCGCGACGGACGCGGAACTGCTCTACGACTGGGCTGGCGGCCTCATATGGGCGGCACTGCCGGCTACGGATAACGCTCACGCGCCGCTCGTGCACTAGACCGTCGCCAGCATTGGCGGTCACGCCACGCTCATCCGCGCGCCGGTCGCAGTGCGCGCTGCGGTCGACGTCTTCACGCCGGAAGCGCCGGCGCTTGCCGCATTGACCAAACGGGTGCGGGGCGGCTTCGATCCGCAAGGCGTGCTCAATGCCGGGCGCATGTGGGCGGGGGTGTGAGCCATGCAAACGAACTTCACGCTCACGCAGCTTGCCGATCCGGACCTCGCGGAGGCGAACAAGATCTTGCGCGCCTGCGTGCATTGCGGCTTCTGCACCGCGACCTGTCCGACTTACCTGCTTGACGGCAACGAGCTCGATTCGCCGCGCGGGCGCATCTACCTGATCAAGGACATGCTGGAGCACGACCGCCCGGCGACGGCGGACGTGACCAGGCACATCGACCGTTGCCTGTCGTGCCTCGCTTGCATGACGACGTGCCCGTCCGGCGTCCACTATATGCACCTCGTCGATCACGCCCGCGCCCATATCGAGGAAACTTATCGCCGCCCGCTCGGCGAGCGCTTACTGCGCGCGATGCTCGTCACGCTGATGCCTTATCCGCGCCGCTTCCGGCTGGCGCTGCACGCCGCGCGCCTCGGCAAACCCTTTGCGCCCGCTGCCGCGGCGCTTGGGCTCAAGCGGCTTGCCGCGATGCTGCGGCTGTCGCCGTGGCGGGCGCCGCATCGTCCGCTCGCCGCGCAGACATTCGCCGCCAAAGGGGCGCGCAAAGGCCGGGTCGCGCTCCTTGCCGGCTGCGTCAACGACCTGCTCATGCCCGAGATCAATGCGGCGACCATTGGCGTGCTGACACGGCATGGCATCGAGGTGGTGCTGCCGGACGGCGCCGGCTGCTGCGGCTCTCTGGTCCACCATATGGGCCGCGAGGCCGAGGCACTGGCGCAGGCGCGGGCCAATATCGACGCCTGGAGCGCGACCGGCGGCCTTGACGCGATCCTGATCAACGCTTCGGGCTGCGGCACGACGGTCAAGGATTACGGCTTCATGCTGCGTGGCGACCCGGACTACGCCGCCCGCGCGGTCCGTGTGTCGGGCCTCACGAAGGACATTTGCGAATATCTCGCCGGGCTGCCGCTGCGGCCGGACGGCAAGGCGCCGCCGCTTGCCGTTGCCTATCATTCGGCCTGCTCGCTGCAGCACGGCCAGCGCGTCAACCGGCAGCCGAAGGAGCTGCTGGCCAAGCTCGGCTTCGTCGTGAAGGACGTTCCGGACGGTCACCTGTGCTGCGGCTCGGCCGGGACCTACAATATTCTGCAGCCCGACATCGCAAGGAGGTTGCGCGAGCGTAAAGTCGGGACTATCGAGAGATTGCGACCTGACGTGATTGCAGCGGGCAATATCGGCTGCATCACCCAAATCGCGGCGGGCACGAAACTGCCGGTCGTCCATACGGTCGAGTTGATCGATTGGGCCACCGGGGGATCTTGTCCGCAAATGCTGCGGGAGTATCCGCCGCGTGCGATGCGCCCTGTCGCGACTGCGGGCTAAAGGGGGCGTGGGCGGCATGTCTCGGGCGGCATGTGTCACACTGACGGTCTCTCCTGATGGGGGCCGCAAGGTTTGAATTTCGATAGCGAGATCGGGAGGTCGATCATGGCGAAGAAAGCGAAAGCGAAGAAGAAATCCGGGAAAAAGAAGAAGGCCGCTCCGGCCAGCAAGAAGAAAAAAACGCTTAAATCGAAAGCGAAGAAAGTCGTCAAGAAATCCGCGAAGAAAGCTGCGCCGAAGCGCAAGGCTGCGGCGCCAAAGCCGAAACCGGCTCCGATGGCCGCCCCGGCGCCAGCGCCGGAACCGGCGCCGTCCTGGACCCCGCCGATGGGTTCCGGCTTCGGTGGCGGCGGCAGCGGCGGCTAAGTTTTTCGCTCGATTACGCCGCGCGGCGCTCCCGGCCCCGCATTGCATCGGCTTTGCGGGGCCAATAGCATTGCCGTAATTTCATTGGTCGGCGGCACTTAAGCCACCGACCCGAGGCCGACCAAATCGGCGGTCCCGCTGTGTCGAGGGAGGTGCGTTATGCCGGCGACCTATAACATCCTGCTGCTGGGCGCGTCCTACGGGTCGCTGCTCGCCTCGAAGCTGTTGTTCGGCGGACACTCGATCCACCTGGTCTGCCTGCCGGCGGAAGCCGACCTGATCAACGCCGAGGGCTTTAAGGTTCGACTGCCGATACGCGGCCGCAAGGATCCGGTGCTGCTGGAATCCCGCAAGCTTCCCGGCAAGGTGACGGCAGGGCCGGCTTCCGGGGTCGATCCGCGGCGATACGATCTCGTCGGTCTGTGCATGCAGGAGCCGCAATATCGCTCGGCCGGGGTGCGCGAACTGCTCGATGCGGTGGGAAAATCGCGGGTGCCGTGCATGTCGATCATGAACATGCCGCCGCTGCCTTACGTGAAGCGCATTCCCGGCCTGGACTACGACGCGCTCAAGCCGGCTTACACCGATCCAGGCGTCTGGGATTCGTTCGATCCGGCGACGATTACATTGAACAGCCCCGATCCGCAGGCGATCCGGCCGCCCGAGGAGAAGGTCAACTTCCTCTTGGTCACGCTGCCGACCAACTTCAAATGCGCGAAGTTCGACGATCCAAAGAGCACGGCAATGCTGCGCCAGCTTGAGCACGACGTCGATGCGGCGCGGTTCGATGCGCCGGAGGGCAAGATCGAACTGCCGGTCAAGTTCAAGGTTTACAATTCGATCTTCGTGCCGCTCGCCAAATGGGCGATGCTGTGCGCCGGCAATTATCGCTGCGTCACCAAAGACGGCATGCGCACGGCGCAAGAGGCGGTGCATAGCGACATCGAGACGTCACGCTCGGTCTATAACTTCGTCAACGATCTCTGCGTCAAGCTCGGCGCCAAACCGGACGACTTGGTGCCGTTCGAGAAATACGCCGCCGCGGCGCAGTCGCTGACCCGTCCGGCCTCGGCCGCCCGCGCGCTGCAAAACGGCGCGCCCAATATCGAGCGCGCCGACAAGCTCGTGCAGCTCATCGCCAAACAGAAGGGATTGAGCCATCCCGTTCTCGACGCGACGGTTGCGCTGGTCGACGCGCGGCTCGATGCCAATCGCAAGAAGCAGGCGGCGTAACTAGAGCCTAGTCGGTTTTGATGGAATCAAAACCGGGCTCTAGCTTTCTGATTGAGCATGATCTTTTCCGAAAACCGGTATCCACTTTTCGGGATCATGCTCTAAACGACCTCGACGTCCTGCCAGAAACCGAATCGGCCGCCGACCTGTTGCATCTCCGGGCGGGGCGCTTCGTAGGACCATGCCGCGCGCGGATGCCGCGTGCCCTCGACGACGACGTCGTAGAATTGCACGCCGTGCGGACAGGCTCGATCGTCCGCGGTCTTTTCGGCTTTTTGCAGCCAGTCCATACGCACCGCGATACGCGGAAAATATTGATAGCCCTTGCACCCAATGACATCGTTGCTTTGGGCAACGATCTGGCCGTCGACAATCGCCTTCATGATTCTACACTCCGTTCGGCCCCTGACCTGCCGATATTTATAGGGTAAACCGCATAGCACCGGTCAGAAACCGCTCGATCAACCCCTCCGTTTTTTCCGGCTGAGACCCTGCGAAAGCGGCCGAAAAGTGTATCCTGCCTGCCACACTTGGTAAGAAACAGTGAAGTTATCCCGAAAAAGCATAAAAAGTCAGCATTTGCCGCTGTTTTAAGCTTGGCTCTTGACTATCAAAATTGAAGAATTCGTGAAGGTTCAAGCTGCGCAAGTTTGTTGAGTTTGGCGCTGCGGGAATTGGCTCTGTACCGGCAGCTGACGTTGGGGTCGCCCGAGTACAGGTAGGGACAATAGAAGGGGCTAGTTATGAACAGAGTGGCTTTATCCTTGGCTTTGGTAGCCGGTTTGCTGAGTTCCTCCGCGATGGCTGCCGATATGGCAACCAAAGCCCCGCCGGCACCGGCGGCACCGCCGCCTTCGCCGTGGGACGTCGCGATCTCAGCCGCGTTGATGACCGACTATAACTTCCGCGGCATCACGCAGTCAGCGCACAATCCGTCTACCCAAGCCGGCTTCGAGCTGCGCTACAATCAGACTTCCAGCATGCAGTGGTACGCTGGCATCTCCGGCGAGAGCATCGACTTCCCGAATCACGCCGCGGCGGAAATCGACTTCTACGGCGGCTTCCGCCCGACCTTCGATAAGCTCGCGCTCGATTTCGGCGTCTGGGAATACTATTACCCGGGTGGTCAGTGTTACAATGGCGATAATACAACGCCATGCTCTCCTGCGGGCTCGACGGGCGCTTTGGTGATACCGACGCCTTTGCCAAACGGCAATGCCGCGAAAGCTAGCGCGAGCTTCACCGAATTCTACGCCAAGGCCACCTACACCATTAACGATCAATGGGCGGCCGGTATCCAGGAATGGTACTCGCCGTCAGTTTCCAACACGGGTGCCGACGGCTGGTACACGGTCGGCAACCTCACCTACACCGCACCGGCCACATGGTTCCCGGCCAATAGTGGCCTCGGCGGTTATATATCCGCTGACCTTGGTTATTGGGCGCTCGGCACCAGCGACAGTTTCTACTGTACCGTCGTTGCAGGTAACGTGTGTAGCGGTCAGTTCCCAGGTGGTGTGCCCTACACTAGCTACTGGAACTGGGATGCCGGCTTCGGCTGGACCTACAAGGCTTTCACGCTCGACCTGCGCTACTACGACACCAACCTGAACAAGGGCGATTGCAATGCCTTCACCAGCGACTACACGGCGAGCGGCACGAGCAATGTCACGGCGATCAATCCGAGTGGTCTCGGTTCCAACTGGTGCGGCGCCGCCTATATCGCGAAGCTCTCGTTTGCGGCGAACCTCAGCGGCCTGAAGTAAGACCGCTGAGCCCAGCCAAGAATTGCGGCCGGTGGCGGAAACGCCGCCGGCCGTTTCGTTTCGTCGGCCTTCGTCATTGCGAGGAGCGTGGCGACAAAGCAATCCGCATGTGCGCCGCCGCCCTGGATTGCTTCGCTTCCGCTTCGCGCTCCGCGCTTCGGCAGACGCGCGCCCGCCGTAGCTCGCAGAGCGAGCGAAGGCGGGCCGTTCGCAATGACGAAGCGCGTGCTCACTCCGCCGCCGAGACCAGCGGGACGTCGCGCACCTGCGAGGCGCCGTCGCCGCGGACCACTTCGACGCGCCGGCGGTGGAATGCGCCGAGCGTCGCGCGATGCCCGATCGAAATAATCGTGGCGCCTTTGAGCCGGTCTTGTAAGAGCCGATACAGCGCGGCTTCCGCGGCCTCGTCGAGCGAGGCGGTCGCTTCGTCGAGGAACAGATAATCGGGCTCTTGCAGGAGCGCGCGGGCGATCGCCAGTCGCTGCTGCTCGCCTTGCGACAGCATCCGGTTCCAATGGGCTTCCTCGTTGAGCTTTCCGCTCCATTCGGGAAGCCCGACGGCGGCGATAACCTCGGCGATGCGGCTGTCGTCGAACGTTCCGGCTCTCGCCGGATAGCTGACTGCTGCGGCAAGGCTTGCCACGGGGAAATAGGGCCGCTGCGGCAGCAGCATTATCTTGGCGTCTTTCGGCACCAGCACGCGGCCTGATCCGAACGGCCAGATGCCGGTCACGGCGCGGAACAGCGTCGACTTGCCGGCGCCCGACGGTCCGGTGACGAGGACGCGCTCGCCGGGCGACAAGACGATGTGTTCGGCGTCGACTAAAGACTTGCCGCTCGGCAGGCGAACGCTTAAGTGGTCGATCGAAATCTCGTTCGGCGTTTCGCGCGGCAGCACCTCGACTGCGGGCGGCGTCAGCGCGATTTCGCGGCCGGCGACGATGGCGTCTTCGAATCCCGACAACCTCTTCACCACCGCGCGGTATTGCGCGATCGACTGGTAGGCCGAGACGAAATAGGACAACGCCGTCTGCACGCTGTTGAAAGCGGACGCGGTCTGCATCAGGCCGCCGAGTTGCATGGCGCCGGAGAAATAGGCCGGGCTCACCATCAGATAGGGAAAGATCACCGAGGCCTGCGAATAGCTTTGGGTGAAAAAGCTAAGCTTTTTCTGCCGCTGCATGATGGCGATCCAATTCGAAACGACGAGCCCAAAGCGACTGAGATGACGCTCGCGCTCGGCAGCTTCGCCATGCAACGCCGCGATCTGCTCGGAATTCTCGCGGGTGCGCACGAGGTTGAAGCGAAAGTCAGCCTCATAGCGCTGTTGCTGAAAGTTCAGCGGGATCAGCCGCCAGCCGATCAGGTGCGTAAACACCGTGCCGACCACGGCGTAGAACAAAGCCGCCCAGACCAGATAGCCCGGAATCGCAACGGGTATTCCGAACAGATGCAGCGGCGCGGCTTCCGACAGCTTCCACAGGATGACGACGAACGAACACAGCGTCACGCAGGAACTCAAAAGGCCGAGCCCGATCGACAGCGTGCTCTGCACGAACATCTGCAGATCGTCGGCAATACGCTGATCGGGATTGTCGGCGGCGTCGCCCAGAAGCTGCATGCGGTAGTGATTCGCCGTGTTCAGCCATTGCCGCAGATAGGTCTGCGTCATCCAGCGCCGCCAGCGGATCTGAAGCCAGAGATTGAGATAGTTCTGATAGACGGCAAGCACGGTATAGACCGCGGCAAGCCCACAGAAGACCAGGATGTACCAGACGAAGCCGTTCCAGTCGCGGTTCTGCAGGGTGTTATAAAAGCCGTTGTACCAGTAGTTCAGGATCACGTTGATGGCGACGATCGACAGTTCGATCGCGACCACCGCGGTGAGCAAACCCCGCCCCGGCCAGCGGTCTTCCGAGCGGAAATAGGGAATAGCCAAGCGCCACATGGTGGCGAGCGTGGCGATAAGACGATTCACGGAAGACCTCCGACGTTTATGGTGCAGGGCGCAATACAAAGCGCCTTTGATCGTTCAGCATTCAGATCATCAATTCCGTCCGGCGACCGAGCGGCGTAACCCAACAGAATCGAACCGAAAAGCGCTGATGGCGCATCGCACTAACACGAAGCTGTCCACAGCGCAGTGCGGCTTTTGATGCGCCACTCCAATAACAGGTAGCCATCGGTAACAAATGCGCCTAAATTTATGGCACGCCGCCAAAATAACAGCCTCCATAGTGGCGCAGTGCGCGGCATTGCCGCATCCGGCCGCGTCGGCGAAGGACAAAAAAACGATCATTGCGGCGATTAATGGGGAGGAAGCACCCATGTTCACGCAAATACTTGATCCCACCGGAAATCTGTTTCTCACCTGGCTGGTCGCGCTCATCCCCGTCGTCCTCTTATTGTTCCTGCTCGCGGGTCTGCGCCTGTCGGCCTGGCTTGCGGTCTTGATCGGTTCGATCGTCACCTTTCTGCTCGGACTTTGGGTCTGGAAGATGCCGTTCGGCGACGGCGTGCTGGCCTATGTTTACGGCTCGGCCACCGGCGTGTGGAACGTCGACTGGATCACGTTTTGGGGAGTGATGCTCTTCAATACGCTGGTCACCACCGGCGCTTTCGACAAGCTGCGGCGCTGGCTGGTGCAGCAAGGAACCCGGGATGTGCGGGTGCAAACGATCCTGTTCGCCTGGGCCTTTGGCGCGCTGCTCGAAGGGCTGGTGGGCTTTGGTTACCCGTGGGCCTTCGTCGCGCCCATCCTCATCGCGATCGGCATTCCCGACCTCGACGCCATTCGCGTCGCCGCGATCGCCAACAACGCCCCGGTCTCCTATGGCGCCTTGGGCGCGCCAATCATCGCGCTCGCCACGGTGACCGCCGGCACGCTCGGCATGAATTTCGTCGACCTGCTGCCTATCTACTCGGCTTCCGTCGGCAAGATCGTCGCCATCCTGGCGCTGCTGCCGCCCTGGATCTTGCTCTATCTCGTATCGGGCAGCAAAGGCATGTGGTCGGCTTGGCCGCTCGCCATCGTTGGCTCGCTCGGCTACATCGCCGGGCAGTTGCCGACGGCGGTCTATCTCGGTCCGTATCTGCCGGACGTCATCGGCTCGATCGTTTGCTTCGCGCTGTTGCTGATCCTGCTCAAGCTGTGGCGTCCCGCGCAGGTGCTGGCTTATGGCGGCGCGCCCGCCACGGGCAACACCGCGGCCGAGGCCCACGGGCTCACCGGCGGCGAGGTCGTCATGGCTTGGCTGCCGATCGTCGTTCTGATCGCGGTCGTCGTGGCTTGGACCGGGCCGTGGTCGCATTTGCCGTCGATCGTCGTCCTGCATTACGCCGTCGCCGCCAATTCGGCGATCACGCCGGGCGCCACGATCAGTGCGATCTTCAACTGGACGCCATTCGTCGGCGGTTCCGCCATCCTGGCGTCCTGGATCATCGCTGCCGTTCTGCTGCGCGTGAGCTTCAGTCAGGTCGGCGCGATTTTCGCCAAGACCTGGTCGCAAATGTGGGGCGCCTGCCTCGTCGGCGTCTTCATCTTCGGCCTGGCTTACGTGTTCAACTACTCGGGCATGGCGGGTTCGCTCGCCAACGCCTTCGCCAAGATCGGGCCGGCCTTCATCGTCGTGGCGCCGATCCTCGGCTTTATCGGCGTGGCTTTGTCGGGCAGCAATACCTCGACCAACGCCATGTTCGGTACGTTCCAGGCGCTGGTCGGCAAAGTGCTCGGCTTTCCCGTGCTGCTGTTGCCGACGCTCAATTCGGTGGGCGCCGAAATCGGCAAGCCGATCGCCCCGCAAACCGCAAGCGTCGGTGTGTCGACCAGCAAATTCGTGCGCAATGAAGGCGAGGTGATCCGCCATAATTTCGGCTGGTGTCTCGTTCTGTTGGCTTATCTCGTCGTCATCGGGGTCGCCTGCTATCTGTTCTTCCCGAATATCATGGTGTTGCAGGGCCACTGATCGCGCGACTCCTTCGACGTGCTGCAATGGGGCCGCCATGTCGCGGCCCCATTGTTTTGGTTTTACGCCGCGGCGGGATTGCAATCGCAACCGGACGATAAATCGACTTGACGCCGACCGGCGGCGTGCGGATTAAATCGTTTCGCTCGGCCGCCCGGTCGGGCGGTTCCCTAAATTCAATTCGAGGAGGACGATGCTCTGCGTGTGCCGGCGCGCTGCCTGCGGGCTTGCCGTGTTTCTTGCATCGGCCGCGCTGTGGTCCGCGGCCGCCGGCGACAGCTTTCCTTTTGGCAGCGAGCTCATGCTCGACGCCGCCCCGATGCACGGTTCAAAGCGTATCCCGATGCTTGAAATCGAAGACGACGGCACCGCCTCGATCGATCTGTGGTGCACGAGCCTGCGCGGGCAGGCCACGATCGCCGACAATTCGATCACGATCGTGCCAGGGCAGCCGGCGAGCCTCGTCCCCGGACAACCGGCAGGCGATGCGCAGGCGCCATGCGATCCGGACCGGCAAGGAAGCGACGCCACGCTTCTTGCCGCGCTTGCCCAAGTCACCAAGTGGCGGCGCAGCGGCGACCTCGTCGAATTGTCGGGTCCGACCACACTGCGCTACCGGCTGATGACGAATTGAACAAATAAAAGGGCGAGGATTGCTCCACGCCCTTTGTTGTTCGATCGCAGACTTGCCCCCTCCCGGCCTCCCCCGCAAGCGGGGGAGGAGAAAGTGTGTGGGCTTAGAAGCCCATCCTGCCATTCGAAGTCGGCCCTATTTGCTTAGGCCCGGCCGATTTCGAACATTTAAGATTCCTTGGGACGGATGGGCTTAAAAGCCCATCCCGCCCATGCCGCCGCCGCCGCCCGGCATCGCCGGCATGGCGGGGGCTTCCTTCGGCGTTTCGGCGATCATGGCTTCGGTGGTGACCAGAAGGCCGGCGACGGAGGCTGCGTCTTGCAGCGCCGCGCGCACCACTTTGGCCGGATCAACGATGCCCTTGTCGAGCATGTCGACGTATTCCTCGGTCTGCGCGTCGAAGCCGTAAGTCTCCGACTTGTTCTCGAGGATCTTGTTGACCACAATCGAGCCCTCGACGCCGGCGTTCTCGGCGATCTGGCGCAGCGGCATCTCGATCGCCTTGAGCACGATGTTGATGCCGGCTTGCACGTCAGCATTGTCGTTGGTCAATTTGCCGACCGCCTTCTTGGCGCGAAGCAGTGCGACGCCGCCGCCCGGCACGATGCCTTCCTCGACCGCGGCGCGGGTGGCGTTGAGCGCGTCTTCGACGCGGTCCTTCTTCTCCTTGACCTCGATTTCGGTGGCGCCGCCGACGCGGATCACCGCGACGCCGCCGGCGAGCTTGGCCAGCCGCTCTTGCAGCTTCTCACGGTCGTAGTCGGAGGTGGTCTCCTCGATCTGCGCCTTGATCTGATTGACGCGCGCTTCGATGTCCTTCTTCTTGCCGGCGCCGTCGACGATCGTGGTCTTTTCCTTTTCGATCACGATCTTCTTGGCGCGGCCGAGCATCGCCGGCGTGACGCTTTCAAGCTTGATGCCGAGGTCTTCGGCAATGAGCTGGCCGCCGGTGAGGATGGCGATGTCTTCGAGCATCGACTTGCGGCGATCGCCGAAGCCGGGCGCCTTCACGGCTGCGACTTTCAGTCCGCCGCGCAGCTTGTTGACTACCAACGTGGCGAGTGCCTCACCTTCGAGGTCCTCGGCGATAATCAATAGCGGCTTGCCCGACTGCACCACGGCTTCGAGCACCGGCAGCATGGCTTGCAGCTGCGACAGCTTCTTCTCGTGCAGCAGCACGTAGGCGTCTTCCAGCTCCGCCACCATCTTCTCGGCATTGGTGATGAAGTAGGGCGACAGATAACCGCGGTCGAACTGCATGCCCTCGACGATCTCGACCTCGGTGTCGAGCGCCTTGGCTTCCTCGACGGTGATGACGCCTTCGTTGCCGACCTTCTGCATGGCGTCGGCGATCATCTTGCCGACGGTGGCGTCGCCGTTCGAGGAAATGGTGCCGACCTGCGCCACTTCGGCGGAGGAGCCGACTTTCTTCGAGCGCTTCTTGATGTCGGCAACCACCGCGGCGACCGCGAGATCGATGCCGCGTTTCAGATCCATTGGGTTCATGCCGGCGGCAACCGACTTGACGCCTTCCTTGACGATCGCGGCGGCCAGCACGGTCGCGGTCGTGGTGCCGTCGCCGGCGACGTCATTGGTCTTCTGCGCCACTTCGCGCACCATCTGCGCGCCCATATTCTCGAACTTGTCTTCGAGCTCGATCTCCTTGGCGACGGTGACGCCGTCCTTGGTGATGCGCGGGGCGCCGAACGATTTGTCGAGGATGACGTTGCGGCCTTTCGGGCCGAGCGTCACTTTCACCGCATTGGCGAGAATGTCGACGCCGTGCAGCATGCGGTCGCGCGCGTCGGTGGAAAATCTTACGTCTTTCGCGGACATTGCAGTTGTCTCCTAGGGGTGGTTTGACCGTCATCCTGAGGTGCGAGCGTAGCGAGCCTCGAAGGATGAGCGGCCGAGGTGCTTTGGGCCGTCGCCCCACCCGAAATCGGCTAGCCGATTTCGGACTTTGAGGTTTCCAAGTCGGCACTTGCCGACTTGGGTCGCTCGGCGCTACGCGCCGAACACCTCAGGGTGACGGAATTTGCTTCAGGCGATCACGCCCATGATGTCGGACTCCTTCATGATCAGGAGTTCCTCGCCGTCGAGCTTGACCTCGGTGCCCGACCATTTGCCGAACAGCACGCGGTCGCCGGACTTCAGCCCGATCGGAATGAGTTTGCCGTTTTCGTCGCGACCGCCGGGACCGACGGCGACAACTTCGCCCTCCGACGGCTTCTCCTTGGCGGTATCGGGAATGATGATGCCGCCCTTGGACTTCTCCTCGGCATCGATACGCTTGACCACCACCCGGTCATGGAGCGGCCGGAACTTCGTTTTTGCCATGTTCACCCTCGTCGCCGCACGAACCTTTGCTGAGGATTTGGCGGCTTTTGGCGTTAGAAAAAAGCGCTTGTTTTGTAGTGCCTTAGCACTCCTTATCGCGGAGTGCCAAATGGCACCTGGGACATAGGGTTTAGGCGTTAGACTGTCAAGCCGCGCTGCGTCGGAATGGCAAACGGATCGCCGCTCCAATTCCCTATTCGTCACGCGCTATTCGCTGCTAATCTGCCGCGGGGCCGTGGGAGGCAACCGAAAATGCGCGCGCTGACGCTCGACGAGGCCAATACCATCATTGCGGCGACCTTCGCTGCGGCCAAGAAACATAAATGCCGGCCGATGAGCGCGATCGTTCTCGACGCCGGCGGTCGGGTGAAGGCATTTCAGAAACAGGACAACGCCTCGATGCTGCGTTTCGAAGTCTGCTACGGCAAGGCCTATGGTTCGCTGGCGCTGGGGCGGCCGTCGAAGCTCGTCTTGCAGAAGGCCAACGAGAAGCCGCTGTTCATGCAATCCATCGAGAACCTCGCCGACTATCCGCTGTTCCTCGAAGGCGGCGGGCAACTCATTCGCGACAAATCCGGCGAAGTGGTCGCCGCGATCGGCGTCACCGGCGACGCCAATGAGATGGACGATATTTGCGCCATTGCCGGCATCCATGCCGCGGGCTACCGCGCCGACAGCGACTTCTTCGACGATCCGGTGACGATGCGGGCTTTGAGCATCCACAAGTCGGCGCCGCTCGTCGATCCGCGCCCCCAAACGGGTCAAGGCAAAACGGGTCGAGGCAAAAGCTGCGGAGCCGGGAAGGGCGGCAATGGCGGTCGCGCCGCCCGCGACGCTTCCGGGCGTAATGGGCGTTCGAGCCGCGCCCAGGCTGCCAAATCCGGACCGTAATCGTCGCCAACGGTGCATCGTTAACATCGAAGGTCCCATTTGAAACAAAGTCGAAAGGTCGAGGCGGTAGAACGGGCGCAGTTCCGTTCCGCGCCCGTATCCGGGAGGATCCCTGCATGAGCGCGTCATCTCGGCGATTGGCTTTCGGCATCGCGGCCGCCGGCGCACTTTTGCTCTCGGCCTGCACCGCGAACACACCGGCGCTGCAAGAGGCGGCAGCGCCGCCGCCCATGGCGCAGCCGGCAATCCCATCGAAGTACCGCCCGGAAGACATCGTCGGCCGCTGGGGCTACGGCGCCTATCACCGTGACGAGGATTTGGCGCGCACTGCCGCGGCCGCCCGCCAGCAATGCGGCCAGCCGGTCGAGATCACGCGCGGGCCGAACGGCGGCGTCATGATGTATCTCGCCGACAGCGCCCAATTGCAGGAATTGCAGCTTAAGGGCTCGCAGAGCGGCAAGAATTATATCGGCCCGCCCGGCGATCCCGGCGGAGCGCAGGATCGCGAGATCGTGTCGTTCGACGGCCGCACTATGGTGCTGAAGTGGATGGATCCGGAAGTCGCCGGCCGCTACGGCACCGGCGTCTATGTGCGTTGCGCGCCCGAAGGCACCGCGCGCGCCGTCGGCCGCCCGCCGATGAAGCCGCCGGGGCAGTAGTTCTCGTTATTCCGGATTGCCGCCAACGGGCCCGCGCGAAGTCGCGCGGCCCGATGACAGGCTCCGCGGCAAGTCCGGAATCCATAATCACAGTCGGTGGTTATGGATTCCGGGCTCCTCGCTTCGCTCGGCCCCGGAATGACGGTATGACGTAATCGATGCCTTCCCCCCGCGAATTTTTCTTCGGGCCTTGGCGCGCGGTGAGCGTGCTCGGCGTCACCGAGATTTTGTCCTGGGGCGCGTTGTTTTATCCGCCGGTGCTCACGGTACCGTTGATCGCGGCCGATCACGGTTGGTCGCGCTCGTTCGCGATGGGCGGCTTTTCGGCGGCTCTGTTCGTCGGGGGCTTGTGTTCGCGCTATGTCGGCGCCACCATCGATCGCCTCGGCGGCCATGTCGTGATGCCGATCGGCTCGCTCATCGGCGCTGCGGGCTTAATTGCGCTCGTGCACACGAACAGCGCGGCCGCTTATTTCTCGGTATGGATGGTGCTCGGCGTCGCCATGGCGGCTTCGCTCTACGATCCGGCTTTCGCCACGCTGGGCCGCATTTTCGGCGCCGCCGCGCGGGCGCCGATCACGACGCTGACGCTCGCTGCCGGGTTCGCGTCGACCGTGAGTTGGCCGGCGACGCAATTCCTCATCGATCGGGTCGGCTGGCGCGGCGCTTATCTCGTCTATGCCGCATTGCTGGCTTTCGTCGCGGCGCCCTTGCACGCTTTCGCGTTGCCGCGTCATCGCACCGAGACTGTGACCCGGCCGGCGCCGGTGCTCGCGCCCGAGCAAAAGCCTGCAGCGATTATTCCGGCGCACGGCCGCGCTTTTATTTTGGTCGTTGCCGGTTTCGCGTCCTATGCCTTCGTGCCGTCGGCGTTGTCAGCGCAGCTTCTCGCCATTTTCAAGAGATTCGGGCTGGCGCCGGATATCGTGGTTGCGATCGGCATGCTGTTCGGCCCGGCGCAGGTTTTGGCGCGCATCTGCGAGCTTGGCTTCGGCCGGCGGCTGCATCCGTTGTGGATCGCGCGCTCTGCGGTCGGGCTTCTGGTCGTGGCTTTCGCGCTATTGGCACTGCTGCCGTTCTCCGCAGCGGTGGCAGCAGCCTTCGCCGTGATGTACGGCATGGCGAACGGCCTTTTGACCATTGCGCGCGGCACGGTGCCGCTCGCTTTGTTCGGCGCCGCGGGCTATGGGCGCCTGGTCGGACGGATCGGCGGGCCATTTTTGGTGGTGCAAGCGCTCGCGCCGGTGGTCGTGACCTATGTCGCCGATCGCGCATCCGATGCGACGGGCCTGGCGCTGGTCGCCGCGTTTGCCGTCACAGCGTTTGTCTGCTTCTTGACGATCCGCCAGCCCAAATAGAACACGGCTGCAAAATCAGCCGTCGACAGGATTACCCGTCAAACATGGCGTCGATTTCGCTTTGCGACAGGTGGCCTTTGTCGCCGTCGAGCCGTGGGCCGTGCAAATCCGGCACAATGTGTGGCGCAGCATCGTGCGCCAACTCCGCCGACGCTTCGTTTGCGGTGAGCGTCTTCATCACCTTGGCGACGCGCTGGCCGATCAGATCCTGGAAATTGCAGGCCTCGAAAATGCGCAGCACGCTGTCCGAAATATCCTGGGCCAATTCCTGCTCGAGCCGGCCCTTGAGCGCGGCCGACAAGTTATCGGCGAGCTGATCGATCTCTTCGGCGGCGGCGAGAATCTTTTGCGTCGCCTGCGCGGTGCCGGCGGTCACCGCATCGAGCTCGTGCGCGATGCGCGTCACGCCGTCCGCTTGCGGCGGTGCGTCATTGCCGGGACCGTCGGATTGGCGAGGCGCGGCCGTATTCGCTGCCGGCAAAGCCGGCGCTGCCGCCATCAGGGCTTGCAGTGCGGCGAGCGCCTGCACGATCTCGCCGTCGTGCGGCGCATGGCGCGCGCCGGGAGCGGGGCGCACCAGCCGCGCGGCGGCGGTCTGTTCGATGCGGAAAACCTTGCGCGGTTCGGCCATGTTTACTGGCGAGCCTGTCATTACCGACTGACGTCACCTAACCGTATCGGGCGTCCGATTAATACGGCGTTCACACCCTATCGCCGGTGATGCGAACCTCCGATTAACCAAGACCTCCAACCATTGACACAAAATCAACTCTAACTTGATGAACAATGTACCAATAACACGCCGCCGCAATTTGTTTACCAAACAGTCGAGGTTTACGGGCGTACTCGTGCATGAGCGCACACACCAGGCGCTCGGCGTGAAACCTGCGTAACGAGTACAGCAATGCGGCGTATCTGCTTCACCGCGCTCCTTCTGAGCGCGCTTTCCGGTTCGGCTTTCGCGCAAGTCACCGTCTATCCCTACGGCGGCCAGCCGGGTTACGTGGCGCAACAGCCCACGCCCCAACAGTACTATTATGTGCAGCAACCGCGGTACGTGAGCGCGCCAGCGAATTATCCGCAAAACTACGCGCCCGCCCCGCGGGGCTACGCGGTGGCCGCGCCGCAGGGTTACGCGGTTGCCGCTCCGCAAAGCTACGTCGCTGCCGCGCCGCAAACCTATACGGCGCCGGCGCCGCAGACTTACGCGGCCGCGCCGCCGCAAACCTACGCAGCGTC
>CAWAEV010000002.1:0-122131 GCA_963780925.1 uncultured Alphaproteobacteria bacterium
GGCTAGCTACTAATCAGGAGTGCGCAGCATATATCGCGAAACCGGCGACGCAGGCGCCGGCAAGCGTACCAGCAAGTAATGCAAACAGGTATGGAATAGACTTGCGAATAGTCCTGCGCATCGATTGTTCCCTAGCCTGCCGCTCAAATTGATTCGCGACCAACCCAGCCTCATCATCAGAAATCATGGCAACAACGAGTCCCGGGACGACCCAGCGCACCGACCGCGACCCGGCCCAACGCGGATTCAGCCATGTCGACACCTGGGTGTTCGATCTCGACAACACGCTTTATCCGCATCATCTCAATCTGTGGCAGCAAGTCGACGTCCGCATCCGCGACTACATCGTCAATTTCCTTAAAATCACCCATGAAGAGGCCTTCCGGCTGCAGAAGGACTATTACCGGCGCTACGGCACGACGATGCGCGGCTTGATGGAGGAGCATGGGCTCGAACCGGACGAATTCCTCGAAATCGTGCATCAGATCGACCATTCGCCGTTGCAGCCCAATCCGGCGCTCGGCGCCGCCATTGCCACCTTGCCGGGCCGCAAGCTCATTCTCACCAACGGCACGCGGCACCATGCCGATGCGGTGCTGCGCCGGCTCGGCATCGAACAGCATTTCGACGACGTGTTCGACATCAGAGCGGCCGAGCTCGAGCCCAAACCGCGGCCGAAGGTTTATGAGCGTTTCCTCGCCCATCACAAGGTCGACCCGACGCGAGCGGCGATCTTCGAAGACCTCGCCCGCAATCTCGAAGTGCCGCATGCGCTCGGCATGACCACGGTGCTCGTCGTGCCCGAAGGCGCCCGCGTCGTGCTGCGCGAGGAATGGGAGCTCGCCGGCCGCGAGGCGCCGCATGTCGATCATGTCACCGACGATCTCGGCGGATTTCTGCGTGGCATCGTGACCGAACGCGCTGAGAAGAATCGTGGCAGTTGACATCGCGGGGCCCTGACCCGACAAACCGCGCAGCAGGGACGAAATCCATGTCAGCCGGGATTGCCGATAATCTGGCCAAGAATTTAGCCAAGACCATCGACGCCGCGTTCGAGCGGCGCGACGAGATCGGGTCGTCGACCAAGGGCGAAGCGCGCGAAGCCGTCGAGCAGGCGCTCGAGCTCCTCGACCGCGGCGCCGCGCGTGTCGCCGAACGGGGCGACAATGGTTCTTGGCGCGTCAATCAGTGGCTCAAGAAAGCGGTGTTGCTGTCGTTTCGCTTAAACGACATGAGCGAAATCCCGGGCGGACCGGGCCACGCGGTGTGGTGGGACAAGGTGCCGTCGAAATTCGATCATTGGGACGAGACGCGCTTTCGCGGCGCCGGCTTCCGCGCCGTGCCCGGCTGCGTGGTGCGCCGCTCGGCCTATATCGCGCCTGGCGTGGTGCTGATGCCGTCGTTCGTCAATCTCGGCGCTTATGTCGACCAAGGCACCATGGTCGATACCTGGGCCACTGTCGGCTCCTGCGCCCAGATCGGCAAGAACTGTCATATTTCCGGCGGCGCCGGCATCGGCGGCGTGCTCGAACCGCTGCAGGCCGGCCCGGTGATCGTCGAGGATAATTGCTTTATCGGCGCGCGCTCCGAGGTCGCCGAGGGCGTGATCGTGCGCGAGGGCTCGGTGCTGTCGATGGGCGTCTTCATCGGCGCCTCGACCAAGATCATCGACCGCGAGACCGGTGCGACGCTGCAGGGCGAGGTGCCGGCATTTTCGGTGGTCGTGCCCGGCACCATCGCCGGCAAGCCGAGCAAGAGCGGCGAGCCGACGCCAAATCTTTATTGCGCGGTCATCGTCAAGCGGGTCGACGAGAAGACCCGCGCCAAGACCAGCATCAACGAACTGCTGCGAGATTAAGCCGCGCCGATGGATTGGGCATACCTCTTCACCGGTTTCGACGGTCGCATCGGCCGCCAGACATTCTGGATCGGGATTGCGGCGCTCACGGTCGCCGAGATTTTCGGACATATCCTTGCCGAAGAGATCCAGGGCGACCGGCTCAGCGCCATCGTCGATCTGGCTTACGCCTATCCGGAATTCGCAGTGGCCGTGAAACGCGCCCACGACCGCAATCTGCCGCTTTGGCTGTTGATCGCGTTTTTCGGCGCCAGCGCCTTGCTCGACCTGCTCACGGTGCTCGAACTGACCGGCACCGACGATCAGCCCAGTCTGCTGTCGATCGGCATCGCGCTGCCGTTCACGGTAATGGGGCTCGTGCTGCTCGTCGAACTGGGCTTTCGTCGCGGCACGATCGGACCGAACCAGTACGGCCCGGACCCGCTCGGGCCGACATCATTGCCGCCGCGGGCTTGACTGGACCTCACGGCCCGATCACGACTGCCTTCGATGACCGCCGATCCCCTCGCCATAGCCCGCGATCTTGTCCGCTGCCGCTCCGTGACGCCGGAGGAAGGCGGCGCACTCGGTTTTTTGCAGGGCCTGTTGACGCAAGTCGGCTTCGAAGCCCACCGCGCGGTGTTTGACGAGCCCGGCACCGCGCCAGTCGATAATCTTTACGCGCGCATCGGCCTCGCCAAGCCCAATCTCTTGTTTGCCGGCCATACCGACGTGGTGCCCGCCGGCAACGAAGCGTCGTGGTCGCATCCGCCGTTTGCCGGCGAAGTCGCAGGCGACACGCTCTACGGCCGCGGCGCGGTCGATATGAAAGGCGGCATTGCCTGCTTCGTCGCCGCCGCGCTCGATTATCTCAGCCGCTGCGGCGGCAAGCCGAAGGGTTCGATTTCGTTCCTCATCACCGGCGATGAGGAAAGCGTCGCGGTCAACGGCACCGTCAAGCTCTTGCGCTGGGCCGCCGAGCGCGGCGAAAAATTCGACCACTGCATTCTCGGCGAGCCGAGCAATGTCGAAGTTTTGGGTGACACCATCAAGGCCGGCCGGCGCGGCTCGCTCAACGGCACGCTGATCGTCACCGGCCGCCAGGGCCACGTCGCCTATCCCGAGCGCGCCGACAATCCGATCCGCGGCCTCACCACACTGATTACCGCGCTGCAAGAACCGCTCGACCAAGGTAGCGAACATTTCGCGCCGTCGAACCTGGAATTCACCTCAGTCGACGTCGGCAATCCGACCGTCAATCTCATTCCCGGCGAAGCGCGCGCACGATTCAATATCCGCTACAACGACCGCCACAGCCAAGCGGCGCTCAAAATGCTGATCGAGCGCCGCGCGCAAGGCGCTGCCGCCGGGCGCGTGCACTACGCCCTCGAATGGCAGCCGTCGAACGCCGACGTCTTCGTCGCCAAGCCCGGACCGTTCACCGAGCTTGCGGTCGCGGCCATCGCCGAAGTCACCGGCCGCAGGCCAAAACTCTCAACCAGCGGCGGCACCTCCGACGCGCGCTTCATCAAGGATTATTGCCCGGTGCTTGAATTCGGCCTGGTCGGCCAGACCATGCACGCGGTTGACGAGCGCGCGCCGGTGGCCGACCTCGTGACGCTGACCGCGATCTACCGGCGGATTATCGAGAAGTATTTCGGCTAAGTGCGGCGCACGCGATCACCCGGTCGGCCGCGGCGACGCCGGTGAGATAACCGCCATGCGCGGTCGAAAAATCGTGTCGCGAACACGCTTCCCCGGCAAAAAACAGCCGATCGTCGACCGATTCGGCCAGTGTCTGCCGGCAATCGGCAAATCCGGGCGAGGCGAACGAGTAGGAGCCGAGCGCGAACGGGTCGCTGCCCCAGCAATGCGTGCGGATTGGTTTTATGCGGCGGGCAAAATCGCTGCCGAGCACGCCGACCAGCTCGGCAACGGCAAAGTCGAAAAACGCGGCCTCGCCGCCCGCTTCGAGAGCGGCGGCGCACTTGCCGCCAAAGTAGGCTTCGATCATCGGCCAGCCGAACGGCCTGATATGATAACCTGCCGTCGCCACGCGATCCGTGTGCCCGTATAGCCGGACGCTCGTTTCGAATTCTTCGGCGTTTTCAAGCGCGATGAAGAGTTTGTCGGCAAGTCCCAGCGGCAAACCGCGCGCCGCCTCGATTTTCTTCGGCAGCGCCGGGACAAATTGAATCCGCTCTGCTGCAAGGATCGCGCTCGGCACGGTGACAATAACCTGATCGGCTGCGATCGCGCCCTTGCTGGATTCGATTCTCAACCGCTTGCCGCTGTGATCGATGGTGCTGACCGGACAATCGAGCATCTGCGGAACGTCGGCACCATGCGCGCTGATGAGCGCGCCATAGCCTTTGACCACGCGCCAATTGACGTCGGTTGAGTAGTAGCGATCGAGATCTTTCAGCGATATCCGATCGAGCTCGGCGCCGCTGATATACGTGCTCATCGCGTTGATAAGCGCATTCCAGCGCGACGCCGGATCGAGCAAGGTCGAAGCCGCGGCGTCGGTCTCACTTTGTGCCGCCTCATCCAGCAGCGCATAGAATTCGCCGAAGGCTCTGCGAAAATCGGCGTGCTCCGGGCGCGGGAAGCTCGCTTCGAGAGGCCTGTTCATCCACGGCGGCGGCGTTTTGTCGATCGTCGCGCCCTGCGCTTGCGCGACCGCGACCCAGGGATTGCGATCGGCGGAATGCAGCCAGCCGCAGCCGAGATCGAGAGGGCGGCCATCTGGATCGTGTACGGTCCACGCCCGGCCGCCAAGCCGCGGACGCGCTTCGACCAAGAGGCAGCGGACCGACGCCTGGTGCAGCCGCTTGGCCGCCGCGACGCCGGCCGAACCGCCACCGACAACAACGACCTCAACGTCACTGTTCGGCATTGTGCGCTCCGCGACGCATCAATAATCCACCCGCATCAGATAGAGCCCGTGCGGCGGCGCAACTTGGCCGCACCGTGTGCGGTCGCGGGCGGCAAGCGCGGCCGCCAAATCGTCGCCGCTCCATTTACCTTCGCCGACGTGGACCAGCGATCCGACCATCGAGCGCACCTGATGCTGCAGGAAAGATCGCGCCGCGGCGATGACCCGCACTTCGTCGCCGTCGCGGCTGACATCGAGCCGGTCGAGCGTCTTCACCGGGGATTTGGCCTGACATTCGGTTGAGCGGAACGTGGTGAAGTCGTGCTTGCCGATCAACCTCTGCGCGGCGGCGTGCATCGCCGCGCTGTCGAGCGGGCGCGGCACGCGCCAGGCGCGGTTTTGGTCGAGCGTCAGGTCGGCGCGGCGATTGACGATGCGATAGCGATAATGGCGCTTGACCGCCGAGAAGCGCGCGTCGAAATCCGCCGCCACCTGCTCCGCCGCGAGCACGGCGACCGGCTGCGGACGCAAATGGAAATTGATGGCATCGCGCACGTTGTCGGCGTCCCAGTCTTTGGTGAGATCGATATGTGCGACCTGGCCGAGTGCATGCACCCCAGTATCGGTGCGCCCGGCACCGAAAACGGCGACGCGCTCGCCGGCAAAGGCCGCGACTGCTTCCGTCAGCGCGCCTTGCACCGAAACGCCATTCTCCTGCGCCTGCCAGCCGATATAGGGCGTGCCGTCATATTCGATGGTGAGCTTGTAGCGGGGCATGGCCAATTTTTATTTGGAGCGTGATCTTATCCGAAACCGGCATCTACTTTTCGGGATCACGCTCAGTGCAATGTGCTGCCGTGGGCGACGGGCGTGCCGCGCAGAAATTCATCCGTTTGCATCGGTTTGCCGCCGGCGCGCTGCAGCTGGACGATCCGCACCGCGCCGCTGCCGCAGGCCACAGTCAGCTTGTCGTCGAGCACGCGACCCGGCTCGCCCAGGCCGTCGCCTTTGGTGGTGCGCAACACCTTGATGCGGCCTAAGCTTGAAAGCTCGAACCAGGCGCCGGGAAATGGCGACAGCCCGCGGCAATGGTCATGGACTTTGTTCCAGGGCTGCGTCCAATCGATACGGGTCTCGGTCTTGTCGATCTTGCTGGCATAGGTCGCGCCTTCGGCGGCCTGCGGGGTGAGCGTCAACGATCCGCGCTCCAGCGCGCCGAGCGCGACCAGCATCAGCTTGGCGCCGAGGCGCGCCAATTCGTCGTGAAGATCGCCGGTCGTCACATCCGGCGCAATCGCCAGACGCTCCGCCATGGCGATCGGGCCAGTGTCGAGACCCTCATCCATTTTCATCACCATCACGCCGGTCTCTTTGTCGCCCGCCATGATGGCGCGATGGATCGGCGCGGCGCCGCGCCAGCGCGGCAGCAAGGAGGCATGCAGATTGAAAGAGCCGAGCGGGAAGGCTTCAAGGATCGGCTTAGGCAGGATCAAGCCGTAAGCGATGACTACGGCGGCATCCGCGCCGTGGGCGCGCATGGCGCCCGCTGCATCGGGATCTTTCAACGTCCTGGGCGTGAAAAGCGGCAAGCCGAACTGCTCCGCTTCGCGCGCGACCGGCGACGGCGTTAGCGCCATGCCGCGGCCGGCCGGCTGCGGCGCTCGCGTATAGACGGCGACGACGTTATGCCCGCCGCCGACGATCTCGACGAGCGTGGGCACGGCAAAGTCGGGCGTGCCCATAAAAACGACGCGGAGCGCCAATTACGCCTCCACTTTTTTGGCGGCTTTGGCGAATTTCTTGATGACGCGGTCGCGCTTGAGCTTCGACAAGTGATCGATGAATAGGACGCCGTTGATGTGGTCAACCTCGTGCTGCAGGCAGGTCGCCAACAGTCCTTTGGCCTCGATCTCGCGGGCCTTGCCGTCACGGTCGAGATATTTGACTTTGACCGCCGCCGGCCGCTCGACCTCCTCGTAATAGTCCGGGATCGACAAGCAGCCTTCCTCGTATTTGGCCTTCTCATCGGACGTCCAAACGATCTCCGGATTGATGAAGACCTGCGGCTCGTGATTGTCCTCTTTCTTCGACAAATCCATGGTGACGACGCGCTTGGCGACGCCGATCTGGATCGCCGCCAGCCCGATGCCGGGTGCCTTGTACATGGTCTCGAACATGTCCTCGACCAGCTTGCGGATGCCGGCATCGACATGTTTGACCGGCTCCGACTTGAGCCGCAGCCTTTTGTCGGGAAGTGTGATGATTTCGCGAACAGCCATTGTTTTTCCGAAAGTATCTGGCGGTGCGATGTAAGACGTGAACAAAGCGGGGTCAATGTAGGCGACCCGCCGATCGGTCGTTGATCGCCGACCCATGACGGGCTATGACCGTTCGCTCTTCGTTCTAGAGACGAATCACGCCGCCTTTAGAGGGGACCGATGACCGACAGCCTGCCGATCCTCGCGGCCATTCTCGCCGCCTGCGCCGCGCTGGTCGTGATCAGCATTGTGCTGTGGCGATCGCGCCATGCCGCGCACCCGCACACGGCGGTGCTGAGCGAGCTGGCGCAGCGTCAGACCGACGCCGCGGCGCGGCTCGAGGCCATGATCAGAATGCTGGGCGATCGCCAATCGCAGCTCCAGCACGCGGTCAATGAGCGGCTCGACACGGTCTCGCATCGGCTCGGCGATTCCATTCAGAAAACGACGCAGAGCACGACCGATAACCTGCAGAAGCTCAACGAACGGCTGGCGGTCATCGACAGCGCGCAGAAGAACATCACCGAGCTCGCCACGCAGGTGACATCGCTGCAGGGCGTACTCGCCAACAAGCAGACGCGCGGCGCGTTCGGGCAAGGGCGAATGGAAGCGATCGTTGCCGATGGCTTGCCCAAGGGCGCTTACGCGTTTCAGCATACGCTGTCGAACCGCACCCGGCCGGACTGCTGCATATTCCTGCCGGACAAGCGTCTGCTCGTGATCGACGCTAAATTTCCGCTCGAAGGCGTCACCGCCTATCGCGACGCCAAGTCCGATGACGAGCGCAAAGTCGCGGCGCAGCGTCTGCGTACCGACGTCGGCAAGCACGTCGCGGACATCGCGGAGAAGTACCTCATCCCCGGCGAGACGCAGGAAATGGCGCTGATGTTCGTGCCGTCGGAATCGGTCTATGCCGAGCTGCATGACGGCTTCGACGACTTAGTGCAGAAGGCCTACCGCGCCCGCGTCGTCGTCGTGTCGCCGTCGCTGCTCATGCTGGCAATCCAGGTCGTGCAGCAAATTCAAAAGGACGCCCGCATGCGCGAGGCGGCCGATCAAATTCGCGACGAAGTCGGGCGCCTGGTGAAAGACGTCGCCTTGCTGGGCGAGCGCATCCGCAAACTGCAGACGCACTTCAATCAGGCGAATGAGGATATCCGGCAGTCGATGGTCTCGATCGATAAGATCGAAACGCGCGGCGAGCGCATTGCCCAGGTCGAGCTTGGCGGCGGAGCGGCGGCCGGCTCGAACGTCATTCCGGCGCCGATGACGCGCAAGCTGGAAGCGGGCGAGTAACGGCGCATGGCGGTGACGCCCGAGCCCGGCGCAAGCGTCGTAATTCCTCGCTTATCCCTCGCGGACACGCTTGCCGTCTATCTCAAGCGGCGCGTCCTGATCGTCTTGTTCCTCGGCTTTTCCTCAGGCCTGCCGCTCGCTTTATCGGGATCGACGCTGTTCGTTTGGATGACCGAGGCGGGAGTCAATCTCGGCACCATCGGCCTGTTTGCTCTGGTCGGCACTCCTTACACCATCAAATTCCTGTGGGCGCCGCTGATCGACGCGCTCGACGTGCCGCTGTTGTCGCGGCGCTTCGGCCGCCGCCGCGGCTGGCTGTTGCTGTCGCAATTTTTGCTGATTGCGGCGATCGTCTTGCTCGGCGCCTGCGATCCCTCGGTCTCGCCGTTCCTTGTCGCGGTCGGCGCGCTGCTCGTCGCCACCGCATCGGCGACGCAGGACATCATCATCGACGCCTTTCGGGTGGAAAGCCTGGACGAAAGCGAGCAAGCGGCCGGCATGGCCTCCTACGTCGCCGCCTATCGCATCGGCATGCTGGTCTCGACGGCGGGCGCGCTGTTTCTGGTCAGCGGTTTCGAAAGCGTCTTCGGTTTCGGCCGCCACGCTGCCTGGAGCGCAGGCTACGCGGTCATGGCGGCGCTGGTCGTCATCGGCATCGCAACCACGCTCGTCGCCGCGGAGCCGGAAAAATCCGCCAATGCCGACGCGGCGCATGCCCGGGAGAACAACCTGCAGCGCGTCGTCGAAGCGGCGATCGGCGCATTCTCCGAGTTTCTCACCCGCGATCTGGTTTTCGTCGTGCTCGTCTTTGTCGTTCTGTTCAAGTTCACCGACGCGCTGTCCGGCGCGATGACGGCGCCGTTCGTGATCGATCTTGGATTTTCGCGCAACGAATACGCGGCCATCATCAAAGGCGTCGGCCTGGCGGCAACGCTGATCGGCGGCTTCGCCGGCGGCTTTGTGGCCCGCGCTTTTTCGCTGCCGGCAAGCCTGTGGCTCGGCGGCGTGCTGCAGGGGCTCGCCAATCTAGCCTTCTCCTGGCAGGCGGTCGTGGGGCACAACACGGCGTGGTTGACATTTGCCATCGTCGCCGAAAATTTCACCAGCGCCATCGGCACGGTGATTTTTGTCGCTTACCTGTCAGCGCTGTGCCGCAATCCGCTGCATACTGCGACGCAGTATGCACTGCTCACCGCGCTCGCGGCCTTCGGCCGCACCTATCTGTCGTCGGGGGCGGGTTTTATCGCCGCGGCGACCGGCTGGCCTTGGTTCTTCGCCATCTGCGCGGTCTCCGGAACGCCGGCGCTTCTGCTGCTCGCATGGCTCCAATATGGCGGCCATTTCAACGGTCTCGGGCCGGGCCAGAAGTGACCGTGGAATAAGCGTGCGCCCGCAAATAAGGCCGGGCCACCCGATCATCCAACTGTCACGCTTTCCGCGGAAGCTTTTGGCGCTCGCAAAAAAGTCTTTTTGTAAGGATCAGATCGCTATAATCGCCGTTCTACCGTTGCGTCCCTCGAACCCGGCCGCTCCGCCGTTCCAGTTGCAGTCCATATGGACACCATCCTGGTCAAGCTTTTTGCGGCGGCGCTTGCGTTGAGCGAGGTCACGACCCAGCCGCAGGCGGTCAAGACGCATTTCGATCCGGTGCAAGATCAAAACGAGGTAGTGCAAATATTGCGCAACGGCTGCGAGCATATGAAGCAGGCGTTCGACATCGAATCCATCAATCTCGACGACCTCATTTCGACTGCGCTCAACGACCCGAAGGCGGCCGGCGCCAATATTCCGGCGTTCCATGGGCTGAACTTCGCGGACCTCAATACCGCCTATCATCAGTTCTGCAAGAACGAACCCATCACCACTCCGGTCGTCGACCTCGGCCAGGTCATCGACTTCTTCAACGCCGCGGCGACCGATCTGCCGGACCAGACGACGCTCAAAGGCCGGAAACTACCGAGTCTCAGCGTGGTGCTCGACGGCAAGGGCAAGGATTTCGCCGACGTGTTCGAGCCCGGCAACCGGCGCATCTGGGTGCCGCTCGCCGACGTTCCGGACCTGGTGCAGAAGGCCTTCATCGCCGCCGAGGATCGGCGCTTCTACCAACACCACGGCGTCGACGAGCGCGGCATCATCCGCGCCTTCATCGGCGACCTCGCCGAACCGGGACGGCCGCAAGGTGGCTCGACCATCACCCAGCAGGTGGTGAAGAATCTTCTGGTCGGCGAGGACGTGACCTACGAGCGCAAGATCCGCGAAATGATCGTGGCGTCGCGGCTGGAAAACACGCTGAGCAAGAACGACATCCTCGAACTGTATCTCAACTCGGCCTATCTCGGCCGTGCCTCGTGGGGCGTCGAGATGGCGGCGCGCAGCTATTTCGGCAAATCGGCGAAAGACCTGACGCTCGGCGAAGGCGCGATGCTGGCGGGCCTGCTCAAGGGGCCGAATTATTATAATCCCGACCGGCACCCCAATCGCGCTAAGGACCGCCTTACCTACGTGCTCGACCGCATGCAGGAGGACGGCGTCATCACCGCAGCGCAGAAGAACCAGGCGCTGGCGTCACCGCCGAAGCTCATCGCGTTTACGCATCCGCACCGCGACAGCGGGTTCCATTTCGTCGATTTCCTCGGCCGCGAGGCCAAGGCCGACGGCGTCGCGAGCCTGACTGCCGACTCCTACACGGTGCACTCGACCATCAATACTCAATTGCAGCACGACACCGAAGCGGCGCTACAGGAGGGCTTGGCGCATTACGAAATTTCAACCGGCCGAGCCCAGTTTCGCGGACCGGAAGCGAATATCGCCGACGCCGTGCAGAAACTCGAAGTCGACAACAAGACCGCGCTTCCGGCGTGGCAGCAGGCGCTGCAAGTCGTCCGCCTGCCGCTCTACGACGTGCATTGGACGCCCGCCGTGGTGCTGCAGAAGGGCGGCAAATCCGGCGACGGTGCGATCCGCGTCGGCCTGCCCGACGGCCGCATCGTGCCGCTGACGACCTGGTCGGCCACGATCAGGCGCGAGCTGAGCCTCTACGACGTCCTCTATGTCAACGTCATCGAGCCCAAATACGTCCCGCCTAAGCGGGATACCAGAAGCAAGAACAGCGCCGCTGCTCCCACCGCCCAGGCGCAGTTGCGCGTGCGGCCGACCGTGCAAGGCGCCGCGCTGGTGCTGGAGAACAAGACCGGCCGCATCCTCGCCATGGCGGGGAGTTTTTCCTATCCATTGAGCCAGCTCAACCGCACCGCGCAAACACAGCGCCAGCCCGGTTCGGCGATGAAGCCGGTGACCTACCTGACGGCCTTGCAGCACGGCTTGCAGCCCAACACGCTCGTGCTCAACGAGCCGATTACGTTTCCCCCGATCGGCAGCGGCATCGATGGCCGCGACGTTATCAGCCGTGAGTTCGGCGGCACCGCGCGCGAGGAGGATTATTGGTCGCCGCGCAACGCCGATTACAGCGAAGGCGGCGCTTACACGCTGCGCCGCGGCTTGGAAAATTCGGTCAATGTCATCACTGCGCACCTGCTCGATGGCGGCATCGACGCCAACCCCGAGAAGAGCCTTGACGATATTTGCGCGACTGCCGTCGCCGCGAAAATCTATTCGGAATGCGTGCGCTATTATCCGTTCGTACTGGGCGCGCAGCCGGTCAAGATGATCGATCTCGCCGCGTTCTATGCCGCCATCGCCAACGAGGGCGCATTGCCGCAGCCGCACGGCATCGATTCGATCGAGCAGGACGGGCGCACCATCTATCGATACTCTGACGCGCCGCTGCCGCGGATCGGCGCGGCCGATCCGGCCGCGTTCTATCAGCTCAAAACCATGCTACAGGGCGTGGTGGCGCGCGGCACGGCGCGGGCGATCGCTTCGCTGTCGCCCTATGTCGCCGGCAAGACCGGAACGACCGAGGACGCCGTCGACGGCTGGTTCATCGGATTCACCAATGACGTCACCGTGGCGGTCTGGGTCGGCTACGACAACGGCAACGGCAAGCGCCGCTCGCTCGGACCGAGCGAAGACGGCGCGCGGGTGGCGCTACCGATCTTCCAGCCGATCATCCAGGCGGTGTGGGCCGACGACGTCGCACCGAAGGCGCCGCTCAGTGGACCCTCGCCGCAGGCCCGGCGTGATCTCGTCGACATCCCGATCGATTACGCGAGCGGCAATCGGATGAACGGCGGCAACTTCATCGAGCACTTTCGCCGCAGCGCCGACGGCCAAGTGGCAGATACCCAATATCAGTTGGTGTCGCAGGACGACGCCTACGCCTATCAAGGCGGAGAATCCAATCCATTCTGGGGCGGTGCCGCCGACAACAGCGGCCGGTCCTATTATCCGAATCAGGGCTGGCAGCCGCTGCCGCCGCCGCCGCAGCAGCCGATGTCGCGCGGCTTGTTCGGCCTGTTCCGGCCTTGGAGCGAGCAACCGCCACCGTCGGGTTACTTCTGGGGCAGTCGTTGAATTGCTAGCATCCAATTGAAGAATATCCGCGAGAGAATTTAGGATGTGGACACGGCACGCAATCGTGCTCTCGATCTCGCTTGCTGGCGCGGTTGCCTATTTTTTCGGTTCCGCCTCGGCCGCCCGCGCGCAGGACTTTCAGATCGTCGAAGTGAGCGCGGCGCGCAATTCGAATGTTGCGGACATCAAGCCCGGCACCATCGAGTTTAGCGATCATACCAGCCCCGGCGCGATCGACAGCGAAACGGCGCTCATTCGCTTTGACGAGTGGGTGGAGAAACATCCCAACGAGAAAAAGTTCCTCGCGCTGTTTCCCGCCTATAGCGAGCCGACCATCGACAAGCCGACCGGTAGCGGCACGGCGCAAGGCACCCAGAAAGTCACCGAAAAGCTTTACATGTACGTTGCGCAAGCGCGCTTCGTTCTCGACAAAGCGCCGGCTTCGATCGATCTTTCGCAATACGTGACACTGCCGTTTCTGGAAAAAATCGATCCGGCGATCAAGCACAAACTGATCACGGCAGCCGACGTGACCACGTTCAAGGACGAGGCCGGCGCCGGCAACGACAATGTCGACCGCAAATGGTGCACCGGACGAACGACCTCGATCTGCATCCAGTCGACATATAAGCTCGAGGGCAAGATCCCGATGGGGATCCTACTGGTGAACAAGCTGCGCGACAGCATCAAGAAAGTCGCCGACCACATCGATTTCCAGAGCGAGCTGTCGGCGCTTACGTCCGCCGATCTCGATCAACCGGGCCTGCAGCAATTGACGACGCTCGACACTCCGGTCTCGGGCGTGCTCGAACAGGACATCTTCTACGTCAACGAGATCATGAAATTCGGCAAATTCTTCGCCGTTTTTCAGTCCGATCCGGCCGATCCCGACAAGACCGTCGTCACCGCCTTCATGGCGCTTGCCATCAAGGCCAGCGTGCTCGACGAAAAGCGCGGCTTCGAGAAGATCCCGGTCCTGCGCAATCTGGTGCCGGCGCAGGTCCTGATGGGCCAATCGTCGTTCAATTCCGGCAGCTCGATCAGCGCCGGCCTGCCCAAATATGCCCGCAACGAGATCAAGACCGTCGCCGGCCTGCTGGCGCAGGACAAGGCGCCGAACTAGCCCAGATTGATCATTGTCTTCGCGCGCGGCATTGTGCACCCGATGCACGAAGTCGACTTCTCCCACGAACACATCGAAACTGCGGCCGAGCGCGCCGCGATCGCGCGTTCCATTTGGGACCAAGACAACGTCGCCTTCACCACGGTCGGCATCGATATCGGCAGCTCGACCTCGCATCTGCTTTTCGCCAAGGTCGCCCTGCAGCGGCAGTCGCAAGGCCTGTCCAGCCGTTTCGTCGTCGTCGGCCGCGAAATCGTGTGGCGCTCGCCGATCCTGCTCACGCCGTTTTTGCCGGACGGCACCATTGACGCGGCCGAACTCGGCGAATTCATCCGGCACTGTTATAACGACGCGAACTTGACGCAGAGCGAAATCGATTCCGGAGCCGTGATCCTTACCGGCGAGGCGATCAAGCGCAAAAATGCTCGCGCCATCGACGAATTATTCGCCGCCGATGCCGGGAAGTTCGTCTGCGCCACCGCCGGCCACAAGCTCGAATGCCGGCTCGCCGCGCACGGCTCGGGCGCTGTGGCGCTGTCAAAGACGCGCAATACCTGCCTGCTCCACGCCGATATCGGCGGCGGCACCACCAAGCTCGCTTTGATCGACCGCGGCACGATCCTCGGGCTTTCCGCTTTCGCCGTCGGCGGCAGGCTCATCGCGACCGACGCGGCCGGCGCATGGAGCCGCATCGACAAATCGGCAGTACTTGTCGCCGACGATCTGCGGATCGCGATTTCGCCGCAGGCGCTGGCCGATGAATCGGTGCGGCGGCGGATTGCGCATCGCCTTGCCGCGGTGGCGGCCGATATGATCCTCAATGCCGCGCTCGATCCGCTCGGCCAGGCGCTCCTTCTGACCGAACGCCTGCCGCCCGGTCCGTTGCCGTCTGCCATCACGTTTTCCGGCGGCGTCGCCGAATACATGTTCGGTCACGAGCAGCAGGAATTCGGCGATATCGCCAAGCTGCTGGCAACAGATCTCGCTCGGGAGTTGAGCCAGCGGTCTGGCCTGCCGCTGATCGATCCCGGCCAGCGCATCCGCGCCACCGTCATCGGCGCTTCGCAATTCACGGTGCAGGTCAGCGGCAAAACTATCTACCTGCCCGATCCCTATGTGCTGCCGGTCCACAATGTGCCGGTGCTGCGCGTGCGCATTGATTCCGCAGGCGAAGTCGATCCGGAGCGGCTCGTCGCCGCCATCCGCGCCGGCATGGACGAGATCGACCTCGACCATGCCGGGCGCGTCGCCATCGCCTTCGGCTGGCACGGCGATCCCGAACATGCGCGGCTAAAGACGGCCGGCGAAGGCATTTTACGCGCGCTCGAGCCGCTGCGGGCGCGGATCAAGCTTTTGCTTCTGATGATCGACGGCGATATCGGCAAGACATTCGGCCGCATTTTCCATCGCGAGCTCAACTGGCCGGGGAAGATCGTTTCCATCGACGGCATGGAGTTGCAGGAACTCGACTTCGTCGATGTCGGCGAATTGATCGCGCCGCCCGGGGTGGTGCCGGTGGTGATCAAGTCGCTGTTGTTCGCATAGCGCCCTACCGGTCTGCGGTGTAATCTCTCGCCGACAAGCCGAGGCCGGAGGAAAACATGAACATCCGCGAGAACGCCCAAGCCAAACCGCGCTACGGCGTCGATCCCTATCTCGATTGGCTCGCCAGTGAAGGCATTCCCCTCACCGAAGATTACGGCGTCTATCTGTTCGACGTCGCGACCGCGCCGTGGCCGCGCTACGGCGTCAAGGGCGCCGCGGTGCACCTGAAGGGCCGCGGCGACTTCGCCAACATGTTCGTCTTCGAGATTGCCGGCGGCAAATCGACGGCGCCGCAGCGGCATCTCTACGAAGAGGTCATCTACGTCCTCGAAGGCCACGGCTCGACGCAGCTCGAATTCGCCGACGGCAGCCGCCGTTCTTTCGAATGGGGCGAAAAGAGCCTGTTCGCCATCCCGCTCAACGCCAAGCACCGGCACTTCAACGGCAGCGGCACCGAGCGCGCGCTTCTGGTCAGCACCACTAACCTGCCGATGGTGATGAATGTCTTCCACAATGAATCCTTTGTGTTCGGCAGCGAGTTCGATTTTTCCGACCGTGCCGGCAAGAAGGAATATTTTTCCGGCGAGGGCGATCTCATCACGGTGCGGCCGGGCAATCATATGTGGGAGACGAATTTCGTTCCCGATCTCACCGCCATCGAGCTGAAAAGCTGGGGCGATCGCGGCGGCGGCGGCACCAACATCATGTTCGTGCTCGCCGACGGCACCATGCACGCCCATATCTCGGAAATGCCGGTCGGCACCTACAAGAAAGGCCACCGCCACGGGCCGAGCTTCCACGTGATGTGCGTCATGGGTCAGGGTTTCTCGCTATTGTGGTACGAGCAGGACAAGGATTTCCGCCGCGTCGACTGGAAGCACGGCATGGTGCTGGTGCCGGCCGACCGGCAGTTCCATCAGCATTTCAATACCGGCCCGCAGCCGGCGCGCTATCTCGCCACCGCGGTCGGCGGCTTGCGCTATCCAACGACGCTGGCCAATCGCATCTCGCTGCTCGGCGCCGGCGGCGACGACCTGCCGGCGGTATCGAAAAGCGTCAAGGAGGGCGGCGATCAGATCGAATACGAGGATCAAGATCCGCGCATCCACCGCATTTGGCTCGAAGAAATGCGCAAGAACGGCGCGCCGCCGAAGATGGAGAAATTCGTTCCGACGCCGGAGGATTTGAAGGCGGCGGTCTAGGCCGCGGCGCGGGACCGATCACCGCGGGCAAGCGACTCGATCGCTTCGTCCGTCGTCTGCACGTCGCCGAACAGACCGTAGAAGATCGACAGCGCCGCATTATGCTCCTCGTCATTGTGGGTGGCGAGACCGTCGGACACCATGACGACCTTGAAATTGAGCATCATGGCGTCGCGGGCGGTGCTTTCGCAGCAAACATTGGTCGCCGTGCCGGTGATCAGAAGCGCATCGATGTCGCGGTCGCGCAACAGGCGCTCGATATTGGAGGAGCCCTGAATAAAGGCGCTGTAGCGCGTCTTTGTCACCTGGGCGTCCTCCGGACGAATGTCGTTTAAGTGCCAATAGGCGTAACCGTCGCCGTCGACATCCATCGCCGTATAGCGCCGCTCGTAGCGTTCCGGCGTGTGCAGAAACTCGTGATAATTCGACCAGCTTTCGCGCGTATTGCGGGTGCCGTTGCGCACCCACACGACAAGCCCGCCGCGGCGCCGCAGATCGGCGGCGAGGCGGTTGATGTTCGGCACGATCTCCCGCGACGCCGGAACCTCGCCCTGGTGGCCCGGCTTGCAGAAATAATTCTGCATGTCGATCACCACCAAAGCGGCTTTGCGCGGATCGATTGCGTCGAACGGGTGCGCCTTGCCGGTCCGGGCCGTCATGCGGTCGCGGGCAGCCTGAGAGATGGCGATCTTGTGCATCGGTGTTTCCTCAACTAGTCGTCTAATGGCTACCTGTTGCGGGCTCGCTTCAGCCCAACTTGGCACAAAAAACGGGCAGGATCGAGCCTATGACGGCGAGTTGGGAATTCTGGATCGATCGCGGCGGCACCTTTACCGACGTGATCGGCAGGCGGCCGGACGGCGCCCTCGTCACCCATAAGCTGCTTTCTGACAATCCCGAAGCCTATCGGGATGCGGCGGTGCACGGCATCCGCCATCTGCTCGGGCTACGGCCCGGCGCGCCGATCCCGAGCGATCGCATCGGCGCCGTCAAAATGGGCACCACGGTCGCCACCAACGCGCTGCTGGAACGCAAGGGCGAGCGCACGCTCCTGTTGATCACCAAAGGCTTCCGCGATGCGTTGCGCATCGGCTACCAGGCGCGGCCGAAAATCTTCGCCAAGCACATCATCAAGCCGGACATGCTGTACGAGCGCGTCGTCGAGGTCGACGAGCGCGTGCGCGCCGACGGCGCCGTTGAGCGCGAGGTCGATCTCGCGCCGTGCGCGGCGAACTCGAGCGCGCACTCGCCGATGGCATGCGCGCCGTCGCCGTCGTGCTGATGCACGCCTATCGCTACAGCGATCATGAGAAGCAGGTGGTTGCGCTGGCGCGCGAGATCGGCTTTCCGCAAATCTCCGCCAGCAATGAAGTCTCGCCGCTGATCAAGCTCGTCGGCCGCGGCGACACCACGGTGGTCGACAGCTACCTGTCGCCGATCCTGCGCGATTACGTGGCGCAGGTTGCGGGCGAGCTAAATCCACTCTCCCTTGCAGGGGGAGGGGAAAACACACGCCTGATGTTCATGATGTCGTCGGGCGGGCTGACGGCGGCGGAATTGTTCCGCGGCAAGGACGCAATTCTCTCGGGCCCGGCGGCTGGCGTCGTCGGCATGGCCGAGACCGGGCGCTCGGCCGGCTTTTCGCGCCTGATCGGTTTCGACATGGGCGGCACGTCGACCGACGTGTCGCATTACGCCGGCGAATACGAGCGTGCCTTCGAAACCGAGGTCGCCGGCGTGCGCATGCGTGCGCCGATGATGCTGATCCACACCGTGGCGGCGGGCGGCGGCTCGATCCTGCATTTCGACGGCGCGCGGTTTCGCGTCGGGCCGGATTCCGCCGGCGCCAATCCCGGGCCGAAATGCTACCGCCGCGGCGGCCCGCTCGCCGTAACCGACGCCAATGTCATGGTCGGCAAGCTCATCGCCGATTTCTTTCCCAGAATTTTCGGGCCGCAGCAGAACCTGCCGCTCGATGCTGACGCGGTGCGCTCTGCATTTGCAGACATGGCGAAAGAGATCGGCGACGGCCGCAGCGCCGAGCAAGTCGCCGACGGATTCATCAAGATCGCGGTCGAGAACATGGCGAACGCGATCAAGAAGATCTCGGTGCAGCGCGGCTACGATGTGACACGCTACGCACTCAACTGCTTCGGCGGCGCCGGCGGCCAACATGCCTGCCTGGTCGCAGATGCGCTCGGCATGACGAGCGTGCTGATCCATCCGCTGTCCTCGCTGCTCTCCGCTTACGGCATGGGCCTTGCCGACATCCGCAGCGTCCGCCAGCAGGCCATCGAGGAGCCGTTCGGCGATAAGGCACGCGAGACCCTGCATCGTGTATCGCAGCGTTTGGCGCGCACGGTCACCGAAGAAGTCGCTGCCCAAGACGTTGCGGCGAAAGCCATCAAGCTGCATGTGCGCGCACATATCCGCTACGCCGGAACGGATACGCCGCTCGTCATTGACGCGGGCGCCGCCAAAACCCTCGCTACGCTTCAGAAAATGAAATCGGCTTTCGAGCGCGCGCACAAGGCGCAATTCGGCTTCATCGATCGCAAGAAATCGCTGGTGATCGAGGCCGTGTCGGTCGAAGCCGTCGGCGGCGGCGCGACGTTCAAAGAAAAGCCGCGCAAGACTAAGAGAACGAAGCTGCCCGCCCCTGCCCGGCGCACGCGCTTTTTCTCCGGCGGCAAATGGCACCGGGCGCTCGTCTATACGCGCGGCCAGCTCGTACCCGGGCATAAGGTCAAGGGCCCGGCCATCATCGTCGAGCCGCATCAGACCGTCGTCGTCGAGCACGGCTGGCAGGCCGAGCTGACGGCCAAGAATCATCTGGTGCTGCGGCGGGTGCAAAAGCTCAAGCGGGCGCGGGCCATCGGCACCCATGCCGATCCGGTGATGCTCGAAGTATTCAACAATCTATTCATGTCGATCGCCGAGCAGATGGGCGTGGCTTTGCAGAACACCGCCTATTCGGTGAATATCAAGGAGCGGCTCGACTTTTCCTGCGCGGTGTTCGACGGCAACGGTTCATTGGTCGCCAATGCGCCGCACATGCCGGTGCATCTCGGCTCGATGGACCGCGCGGTCGAGACCATCATTCGCGAAAACAAGGGCAAGGTCCGCTCGGGCGACGTCTATGCGATCAACGCGCCCTATAATGGCGGCACGCATCTGCCGGATATCACCGTCTGCACGCCGGTCTTCGACGGCAAAAAGATCCTGTTCTGGGTCGCTTCGCGCGGCCACCACGCCGACGTCGGCGGCATTTCGCCTGGCTCGATGTCGCCGAACGCGACGACCATCGAGCAGGAAGGCATCTATATCGACAATTTCAAGCTCGTCGACCGCGGCCGCTTCCGCGAGAAGGAGCTTTACGCGCTGCTCACCGGCGGCAAATATCCTGCCCGCAACCCGTTGCAGAACGTCAACGACATCAAAGCGCAGATCGCCGCCAACGAGATGGGCGTGCGCGAGCTGCGCAAAATGGTGCGTCATTTCACGCTGCCGGTGGCGCGCGCCTATATGCGGCACGTGCAGGACAATGCCGCGGAAAGCGTGCGCCGCGTCATCGACCGGCTGCACGACAGCACCTTTGCGATCGAGACCGACCAGGGCAACACGATCAAGGTCCGCATCGCGGTCGACAAGAAAAAGCGCGAGGCCACGGTCGATTTCACCGGCACCAGCCCGCAGCAGCCGTCGAACTTCAATGCGCCCGAGCCGGTGACCCGCGCCGCAGTGCTTTACGTATTCCGCGTCATGGTCGACGACGACATTCCGATGAATGCCGGCTGCCTGCGCCCGATCCGCATCGTCATTCCGAAAAAATCGATGCTGTCGCCGGAATTCCCAGCCGCCGTGGTCGCCGGCAATGTCGAGACGTCGCAGGAAGTGACCAATTGCCTGTTCGGTGCACTCGGCGCCATGGCGGCGGCGCAAGGCACCATGAACAACCTCAATTTCGGCAATGCCCGCTATCAGTATTACGAGACGATCTGTTCCGGATCGCCGGCCGGCCCCGGCTTTCCGGGCACCGACGCCGTGCATACCCACATGACCAACACCCGGCTGACCGATCCGGAAATTCTGGAATTCCGCTATCCGGTGTTGCTGGAAGACTTCCACATCCGCAAAGGCTCAGGCGGACGCGGCCAGTGGAACGCCGGCGACGGTATCCGTCGCACCATCCGTTTCCTGGAAAAAATGGAATGCACGATACTGTCCGGCCATCGCCGCGTGCCGCCGTTCGGGCTTGCCGGCGGCGGCGACGGTCGGGTCGGCGAGAACTGGGTGCGGCGCAAGGACGACCGCATGGAAAAACTCGAAGGCTGCGATGCCACGGTGATCGACGCCGGCGAAGCGATCATCATTCAGACGCCGACGGCGGGCGGTTACGGGACGCCGCGCGGCTGAGCCTCGACTTTGCTCCCGGCGGTTTCGGCGCGTCGGCGCGGCGCACCGCCGCTTCGACGATCTCGAAGAAGCCGAATGCCAAGAGGCCGAGCGCCGCGATACCGAGCAATACGCCGCCGTTGGACAGCTGCTGCATCGCGCGCAGCACGCCGGCCAACCTCATCGCTTCCCGCGAATCGGAATCGTAGGCAGCAACAGCCAGATAGACGCCAAGCATGAGGAATACGCCGGCCCGCGTCAGGGTCCCGAACGAGCCGAGCAAGACCGCCCAACCCGGCCTGGCGCGGCCCGCATCGCGGAAATGGCGATGGGGCGCACGAATTGCTTTCACGGCAAGTCCGATCGCGAAGACCGCGAACCCGGCCGCGATCACTGCGATCGCTGCGCGTCCGAGCGGTTGCGCCATGACCCAAGCGGTCCATTCGCGCGCCGATTGATCCTCGCTCATGCGCCGCTGTTCGAACGTGATACGCGCGGTCGCCGCGGCGAGCGCGATGTAAAACACGCCGCTGCCGGCCAGCACGCCGCGGCGCATCAGACCGTACGGGCCGCCGCCGTGCCCCTCGATGTCAAAGACAGCTTGCCGCAAGCGCCAGCCGGCAAAGCACAGAAGACCGACAGCCAAGGCCCACAAGAAATAACCGCCAAATGGCTTTTGAAACAAAAGCTCGAGTGCGTCGCGGGCCCCTCGCGGATGCTCGCCGAGACCGCCAGCGGCAAGCAGCGCGAAACCGCCGATGACCAGAAAGACGATGCCGCGCGCCACATAGCCGGCCCGCATCATCCAGGGGAGCGACCCATTTGCCAAACGCATAAAATTTTCACCCGACGCCGCGCCGTGATCCACGGCAGACAAGGCGTGGATGATCGAGCCGGTTCCGCGGCCGGCGTGTGGTTTGGGCTTCTTCACGACGATTTTCGGGAGATTGAATACTTCATGTCGGCTTTATTGCCGTTCCAATAAAATATGTAGTCGGCGACCACGTTGCCACCGTGCAGCAGCGGCAAAACCGCGTTGCAGACGACCCGGTCTTTGGTCGACGAGATAGTCTTGATGGGCTCATACTGCGTCGGCTCGAGCTGCAACTGTTTGAGCACATCGGCAAGCGAGTGCTTGGCGCGTTCGGAATCGCAGTCCGGAAGAACGAAACGATCGCGCAAGCCGCGATAAATCAGCACGCCGGCCACGGCGGCGGCCGGAATGCCGATGAGACGTAGCGCCATGCGATAAGGCCGCGGCCGCGCCGGCGGCGATGCCGGTCGAGACCACCGTCGTGCCCGTATCGGAGTGGACGGTTTCGGCGAGGGATCCTCAGTCATCGGACCGAGATTTTACAACGCTTTGACGATCTCTTCGGTCATTTTCTTGGCGTCACCGAGCAGCATCATGGTGTTGTCGCGGTAGAACAGCGGATTGTCGATGCCGGCATAGCCCGAGGCGAGCGAACGCTTGTTGAACATCACGGTGCCTGCCTTCCAAACCTGCAGCACCGGCATGCCGTAGATCGGCGACTTCGGATCGTCCTCGGCGGCCGGGTTAGTGACGTCGTTGGCGCCGATGACATAGGCGACGTCGGCCTGGGCGAATTCCGAGTTGATGTTTTCCAGTTCGAACACGTCGTCGTAGGGCACGTTGGCTTCGGCGAGCAGCACGTTCATGTGGCCCGGCATGCGCCCGGCTACCGGATGGATGGCGTATTTCACTTCGACGCCTTCGTGCTTGAGCTTGTCGCCCATCTCGCGCAGCGCATGCTGCGCCTGCGCCACCGCCATGCCGTAGCCCGGCACGATAATGACCTTGCCGGCGTTCTTCAGGATGAAGGCCGCATCCTCGGCCGAGCCGATCTTGACCGGCCGGTCGCCGGCGGCGGCCGCCGGGCCCGCCACTTCGCCGCCGAAGCCGCCGAGGATGACCGAGATGAACGAGCGGTTCATGCCCTTGCACATGATGTAGGACAGGATCGCGCCCGACGAGCCGACCAGCGCCCCGGTGATGATCAGCGCGGTGTTCTCCAACGTGAAACCGATGCCGGCGGCGGCCCAGCCGGAATAGGAATTGAGCATCGAGATCACGACCGGCATGTCGGCGCCGCCGATCGGGATGATGATGAGAACGCCGAGAAGAAACGAGGTCGCGGCGATCAGCCAGAAGGTGAGATGCTGCTGCGCCTCGAAGAACCAGACGATCAGCGCGACAAGAGCGATCGCCAGCGCGATGTTGATGACGTGGCGACCGGGCAGCGTGATCGGCGCGCCGCTCATGCGCCCGGAAAGCTTGAGAAACGCAATGACCGAGCCGGTGAACGTAATGGCGCCGATGGCGACGCCGAGCGACATCTCGATCAGGCTCTGGCCGTGGATCGCCCCCTCGCTGCCGATGCCGAAGGCCGCGGGCGCGTAGAGCGCGCCGGCCGCGACCAGCACCGCGGCCATGCCGACCAGCGAATGGAACGCAGCGACCAGTTCCGGCATCGAGGTCATTGGCACGCGCCGCGCAATCACGGTGCCGGTGCCGCCGCCGATCGCCATGCCAAGCACAACCAGTCCCCAGGCCGTGACGTCCGAAGGCGGATGCGCCGCGAGCGTAGTGGCGATCGCGATCGCCATGCCGATCATGCCGAACAGATTGCCGCGTCGGCTGGTCTCCGGGTTCGACAATCCGCGCAGCGCCAGGATGAACAGCGCGCCGGCGACGAGATAGCAAAGCGCGGCGAGGTCGGCGCTCATTGATTCGTCCTTCCGCTCACTTCTGTTTTCTCTGGAACATGGCGAGCATGCGCTTGGTCACCAGAAAGCCGCCGAAAATGTTGACCGAGGCGAAAGTGAGCGCGACGAAGCCGAGCGTGCGCGCCCAGATCGGACCGGAATCGTTGGCGGCGAGCGCGACGCCGACCGCCAGCAGCGCGCCGACCACGATCACCGAGGAGATCGCGTTGGTTACCGACATCAAGGGCGTATGCAGCGCCGGCGTCACCGACCAGACGACGTAGTAGCCGACAAAGACCGCGAGCACGAAAATCGACAGCCGGAACACGAATGGATTGACGACATCGTTGGCTGCTTCCGGCACGCTCGCATGGGCGTTGGCGAGAAGATCGAGCTGGCCGAGGATTGAAAGCGTGACCATAGTTTCTGCTCGCTCCTATGCCGCACTCTCTCAGGCGGCGCTTTTGGGCTTGAAATTTGGATGGACCACCGCGCCGTCGCGGGTCAGCGCCGTCGACTTGACGATCTCGTCATCCCAGTTCACGGCGAGCGCCTTAGTCTTCTTGTCGATCAGAACTTCGAGAAACGCATAGAGATTCTTGGCGTAGAGGCTCGACGCCGTGGCGGCGAGCCGGCCCGGCACATTGCGATAACCGACGATCTTGACGCCGCCGACGTCGGCGACCGCATCGGCCTGCACGCCTTCGACATTGCCGCCGCGCTCGACGGCGAGATCGACCACGACCGAGCCCGGCCGCATCGACGCCACCATCTCTTTCGACACCAGCCGCGGCGCCGGCCGGCCGGGGATGAGCGCGGTGGTAATAACGATATCCTGTTTCTTGATGTGATCGGCGACCAAAGCAGCTTGCTTCGCCTGATACTCTTTCGACATTTCCTTGGCGTAGCCGCCGGCGGTCTCGGCCGCTTTGAACTCCTCGTCCTCCACCGCAATGAATTTGGCGCCGAGACTCTCGACCTGCTCCTTGGCGGCCGGACGCACGTCAGTCGCCGTCACGATCGCTCCGAGCCGACGCGCGGTGGCGATCGCCTGCAGGCCGGCGACGCCGGCGCCCATAATGAAAACCTTGGTGGCCGGAACCGTGCCGGCCGCGGTCATCATCATCGGCAGCGCGCGGCCGAATTCGGATGCCGCGTCGACCACCGCGCGGTAGCCGGCGAGATTGGCCTGGCTCGAGAGCACGTCCATAACTTGTGCGCGGGTAATGCGCGGGAGCAGCTCCATCGCAAAGGCGATCACGCCGGCCTCGGCCATGGCGCGCAACGCGTCCTCGTGCCCATACGGGTCCATGATGGCGATGACGATCGCGCCCTTTTTCAAGTGCGCGAGCTCGACCGAATTTGGCCGCCGGACTTTGAGTACGATATCCGCGCCGTTCAACACGTCGCGGGCGACGGTCGCGCCGGCGGCAGCATAGTCCGCATCAAGTATGCCGGATTTGATGCCGGCGCCCGGCTCGACTGCGACCTCGGCGCCCAGCCCGATCATTTTCTTGACGGTTTCGGGGGTCGCAGCCACGCGCGGCTCGCCCGAATCGGTTTCGGCAGCAACCGCGATTTTCATCGATCCTCCGACGGCGGCAAATGGTCCCAAACTGCCCGGCAATCAGGCCGATGTCGGTATTGTGCGGTTAGATCACGTCAGAAAATACGCCATGCCGATAACAATGATGACGACAATTGCCATCGTCACCTTCACCAACGTGATGAAATTGCGGTACGTCTCTTCGTGAGCGGGGTAATCGTTGCCCGCGGCAAGCGCGTATTCGACCTCGCCGTGATCGGACATTGCCATCTCTCCAAGGGGCCACCCGGACCGGGCCGACTTAGCGTAATTGCGATTGCAGAGCAACCGGACGCCGCGGTTTCGCACGCAATTTCGCCTGCCTGTCATGATAGGGGCGAGTACGCCGGTTCCGCGGGCCAGCTTGCTCGGGCGTGACCGAATCCCTACTGTTCCAACGGATAGCCGCTACGGACGAAAAATCATGCTGCGAAAAGAACAGAACGAGCTTCTGACCCAGACCGGCCCTGGGACCGGCATGGGCCAATTGTTTCGCTGCTATTGGCTGCCGGCGCTCCTCGCCGAGGAATTGCCGGAAAACGATTGCCCGCCGGTCCGGGTCAAGCTCCTCTCCGAGCGCCTGGTCGCCTTCCGCGACTCCGAAGGCCGCTATGGCTTGATCGACGAGTTTTGCGCCCATCGCGGCGTCTCGCTGTGGTTCGGCCGCAACGAAGAAGCCGGACTGCGCTGCCCCTACCACGGTTGGAAATACGACGTGACAGGCCAGTGCGTGGAAGTGCCGTCGGAGCCGATCGAAAGCGGCTTCTGCAAGAAGGTCAAGCTGACCTCCTATCCGCTGGTGAAGATCGGCGACGTGCTGTGGACCTATATGGGGCCCACCGATAAAAAGCCGCCGCTGCCGGAATGGGAATTCGCCATCGTGCCGCCCGAGCAGAGCTTCACCTCGAAGCGGCTGCAGGAATGCAACTGGCTGCAAGCCATGGAAGGCGGCATCGATTCGAGCCACGTCTCGTTCCTGCATCGCGGCGACCTCGGCTCCGATCCCTTGTTCAAGGGCGCCAAGGGCAACCAGTACAATCTCTCCGATATGCAGCCGTATTTCGAAGTGGTCGAGCAGCCCGGCGGGCTGTTCATCGGCGCGCGGCGCAATGCCGAGAACGGCAAATATTATTGGCGCATCACGCCGTGGGTGATGCCGTGCTTCACCATGATCCCGCCGCGCGGCGATCATCCGATTCACGGCCACTTCTGGGTGCCGATCGACGACGAGACTTGCTGGGCGTGGTCCTACGACTTCCACCCGGTTCGGGCACTGACCAAAACCGAGGTCGACGCCATGAAGGACGGCGCCGGCGTGCACTGCAAAGTGGATGCCGCCTTCCGGCCGCTCGCCAACAAGGACAACGACTATCTGATCGATCGCGCGGCGCAAAAGGCGGGGCGGACCTATAGCGGCGTTGCCGGCTTCGCCATGCAGGATGCGTCGTTGCAAGAAAGCATGGGGCCGGTCTGCGACCGTACCAAGGAAAACCTGGTCTCGACCGACAACGGCATCATCATGGCGCGCCATCGCCTGATGCGCGCTGCCAAAGCGCTGGCCGAGAAAGGCACTACGCCGCCCGGCGTCGATCCCGCGCAGCATAAGATCCGCTCCTGCTCGGTAGTGCTGCCGCCGGACGTGGCGTTCAAGGACGGCGCCAAGGAAGCGCTCAACGCCAAGCGCGGCGTGGCGCAGACGACGGTGTAGCCAAGGCGAATAGCCATAATGCGCAGTCAATGTCTGCGATCGAAGCAATCGCGACGCAGGCATGGCGCGATCTGCCTTTTGATTCTATGCACGATGCTGAGCGCGCCGCTCGCCGCGATGGCATCGGCCGATCAACGCCTGAGCTTCGATCACGCAAAGACAAGCCAAAAAGTAGTTGCCCTGACGTTCGACGCCGACATGACGCCGGGAATGCTGCGTGAGCTGAAAAGCGGGAAAGTTGCTTCCTGGTACAACGAAAAAGTCATTGCAGCTCTCCGGCAGCAGCAAGTTCCGGCAACCCTGTTCCTGACCGGTCTCTGGATCGAAGCCTACAGCGCCGCCACCAGGGACTTATCGGCCGATCCGCTCTTCGAGCTTGGCAATCACAGCTACTCTCACGGCGCGTTTCATTCTCCCTGCTACCACCTTTTTCCGATACCGGAATCAAAGCAAGCCGCCGAGGTGCAAAAGACCGACGATCTGCTCAAGCAATACGCGGTGTCCTACAAGAGATATTTCCGATTTCCCGGACTTTGCTCCGATGCGCAGGCCATAAGCACGGTCGAAGACCAAGGCTACACCGTGATCGGCGGGGACGTGGGCGGCGCCGATGCCTTCGAGAAAAGTCCGAAGTGGGTCGCGTCGGACGTCGTGTCGCACGTCAGTCCGGGCAGCATCGTCGTCCTTCACATGCACGGCGGCCCCAACGCGCCGGCAACGGCCGGCGCATTGCCGGAAATCATCACCGAGCTCCGTTTACAGGGATACACTTTCGTCAAAATATCGGACTTGCTGAAACTGCCCCCAGGCGAACCGGTAAAGCGGACGCCGATGCCGCAGCAAGCGACAAGCTCAAGCCCTGCCGTCACGCCTACTCGTTTTCCGTTACTGAATTTCTTCCGGCGATGAGCCCCTGGCAGATCGCGCGCGGCAGGCCGTGCATGGAAAAGCCACCCGCCGATTCGCCGCCGCAATAAAGCCCCGGAATGATTTCGCCGCTGGTGTCGACCACCTGGCAGCGCGCATTGATGCGCAAGCCGGCGCGGGTGTCGTGAATGACCGGCGTCGCCCAGGCGGCATGGAACGGCGGCTTGGCGATCTTGTAGAGCGGTTTGGGCTTGCCGAAATCGGCGTCTTTTCCTGCGTCGACGAAGGAATTGTAACGCTTGATCGTATCGGCGAGATTTTGCGGCGGCATCGGCACGCGCTGGTATTTCATCAGGATTTTTTTGGCGAGGTCCGCAATCGTATCGGCGCTAAAGAAAAATCCGGCGTCGACATCGACGTGCGGCGGCGTCGGTTGCCATTTCTCCCGCGCGCAAGCATCGGCATCGAAAATCGCCCAGATCGGCCCGCCGCCGTTGTGGCCGTCGCCGATCCCGGCCAGCGCCGCGTTGATGAGATTGCTTGGATCGTATTTTTGGTTCTTGGCGTTGAGATAGGAGTACGGCTCGTAAGAGTTGGTGCTCTGATAGGTGTTGTAATTAAAGTGACCGGCGGTCTCGTCGTAGAAGCGCTTGCCCAGCATGTTGACCAGGATGACGTCCTGCCAGTCCTTCACCGGCAGTCCGATGGCGCGCGCTTTGTCGAATACCTCGCTGCCCGGACGCCAGCGCACATTCACATAGCCATATTGGCAGCCGATCGCGCCGGGCTTGGTGATGCCGGAGCCGAACTCGCCGGTGTAATTGAACGCCCCCCACAGCGACGCGCCGATATCCATGGCGGCGAGCTCGCCGCTGGCGTCCTGGTCCGACCACGGCATGCCGGCGAGCCCGCAATATTCTTCCGTTAAGCGCGGGTCGAACATGCGGCGGAAGTTGACATTGCCAGTCGAGCCGCCGGTGGCGATGATGACGGCCTTGTTCGCACGAATATCGAGCGTCCTGCCGTTGTTGTCCGCGGCGATGCCGAGCACGCGGCCGGATTTCGCCTTCTCCCGATGAATCGCGGTCATGCGGTGCTCGAGCAGGATGTCGACACCGGCCTGGCGCGCCGCACCTTCGAGCGGCCGGATCAGGCCGGCACCGGCCCGGATTTCGTCATCGCCCGGATCGGCTGGCCCACCGGTATGGACCATCGGCCAGTTCGCGACGTCGATCTGCATGGTGCGCAGCACCGAGACGCCGATCTCGTGCCCGATCTTGTTCGGCGGGCGGTCGATGACCTTGACGCCATGCGCCAACAGCCACTCGAAGGCCGGCACACTGTTGTCGGCGAAGGCGCGGATGATTTCGCGGTCGTTGTAGCGATAAGGCGGAAAGCCGTTGGTCTCGACCACCGACCAGTCGGTCAGGTCCTGGAAGAACAGATCGGGCGAATCTTCGATGCCGTATTTTTTCTGGTAGCTGGTGCCGCCGCCGAGCGGCAGATTGCCGCCCGAGGTGATGGCGTGACCGCCGATATGCGGTTGCGCCTCGACGACGATCACCGACGCACCGGCTTCCCGCGCCACGATGGCCGCCGGCATGCCGGTCGCGCCCGACCCGATGACGACAACGTCCGCCTCGCGATCCCATTCTGCCGGCAAATCCCCCCTGCTCACGATTATGAATCCTTTTCTGTCTGCTACCCGAGGGCGGGGACACTAACAGCATTGCCGATTTTGTGTCATGTGGAAGCGATCGGTTCTCCGGCAGTGGAGTCCCCGCCATGGCGGATTTTGTTCCCACCCACCGGCTCACCCACGAGGCCAGCCTCAAAATGCTGATGGCCGGCGTGGCCAAGGCCAACGCACTCGGCTGCAAGGTCTCGCTCGCCGTGGTCGACGGCAGCTGCCGGCTGATCGGCTTCCTGATGATGGACGGGGCGCGGCACTTTTCGATCATCACCACGCAAAGGAAAGCGATCACTGCCGCCTCGCAGCGGCTGCCGACCGGCTACGCGCCGGAGGAGAACGCGCTGTCGATGGCGGTGCGCATGGGCGACTTCACCAATGTGCCGGGCGGCTTTCCGATCGAAGTCGGCGGCGAAGTGATCGGCGCGGTGGCCGCCGGCGGCGCCAAGATCGAAGAGGATGTCGAGGTGGCCAAGGCAGCGCTTGCGGCGCTAGCTATGCCTTAACGGCTTCGCGCATCTCGTCGCGCGCCGCCTTCACCGCCTTGATGATGTTCTGATAGCCGGTGCAGCGGCAGAGGTTCGAGGCGAGCACGTCGATCAGTTCCTCGTCGTCGATGTGCGGATTTTTCTCCAGCACGTTGGTCGCGAGCATCAGAAAACCCGGCGTGCAATAGCCGCATTGCAGGCCGTGGTTCTCGATAAAGGCGCGCTGCAGCACGCTCAACTCGTCGCCGTCGGCGAGACCTTCGACGGTGCGGATCTTCTTGCCCTGCGCCTGGATAGCGAACATCAGGCAGGAGCGCACCGCCTCGTCGTCGACGATTACAGTGCAAGTGCCGCAGACGCCGTGCTCGCAGCCGATATGGGTGCCAGTCTGGCCGCAATCGTCGCGGATGGCATCGACCAGCGTTTTGCGTGGCTCGACGCGGATCGGGTAATCGCGGCCGTTGATGGTAAGCGTGATGTCGAACTTTTCGGTCATGTCGCTTCTATTCCCCTCCCCCTTGTGGGGAGGGGTTAGGGGTGGGGGTCGAGAGGCAATTTACAGGCGTCGACGCATGCGCGTCACCTCCCGACCCCCCACCCTACCCTCCCCCACAAGGGGGGAGGGATAAATCAGCGCGGTAGCACGTCGGAGAATTTGCCGCGCACGTGTTGTTCCACTTCCTCGCTCGCGCGCACCACGACCGGGAACGTGTCGCGGCGCTTGAACGGCTTGCAAGCGTCGATCACCACGCGCGCATTGCGCGGATCGTCATTACCATAGGCCATCGGATCGAGCGCGGTCGACCAGCAGCCGCGCAGCGTCTCCATGCCCTCGCGCGGATCGAAGCGCGTGCACATCGCCCACACCACTTTGTCCATGTCGGCCGGGTCGATGTCGTCGTCGACCACGACGACGAAGCGGTTGGCATAGGCGCCGGCATGGCATTGCGAGGCGATCAGGCCGGCTTGCTTGGCGTGGCCGGCATATTGCTGCCGGATCGCGACGGTGAGCCAGAGCCGGCTGCCGCCGGCGGCATGGGCCCAGACGCCCTTCACTTCCGGCACGCCCGCAGCTTCGAGCTGGTTCCACACCGCGCCGGAGCGATAGGTGCCGCGGTAGAACGAATCGTCGTCCGGCGGAATGCCGGGAATGGCGCCGAGCAGGATCGGATCGTCGCGATGCATGAAAGTTTCGATGCGGATCGCCGGCTCCTTCTTGAGCCCGCCGGCGTAATAACCGGTCCATTCGCCGAGCGGCCCTTCGTCTAACAGATCGCCCGGATGAATGAAGCCTTCGAAGGCGATCTCGGCATGCGCCGGAATCGGCAATCCGGTGCGCGGGCCGGCGATCACTTCGACCGGTTCGCCGATCAGTCCTCCGGCTGCGTCATATTCGTTCTTGCCGTAGGGAATTTCCAGGCCGGCGATCATGAACAGCGCCGGATGCATGCCGCACACCACCGCAATCGGGCACGGCTCGCCGCGCTCATGATATTTGCGCTTGATGATGTCGCCGTGCTTGCCTTTCGAGAACATCACCGTCGCGACGTTGCGCTCGTGCGCCTGCACGCGATAGGCGCCGTAATTGATCCAGCCAGAATCCGGGTCGCGCATGATCACCATGTCGCCGGTGCCGATATAGTAGCCGCCGTCATGCTCGTGCCAGCGCGGCACCGGGATTTTGAAAATGTCGATGTCGTTTCCGGTGCGCACGTTTTCCATCACCGGTCCGCTTTTCACCGTGACCGGCGGGATCGCTTTCGCCTCTTTCATGGTGCGCCGCCAGTAATGCACGAGTTCGATGGCGCTGGCTTCGGCGGGCAAGCCGAGCGTGATGTTGATGCGCCGTAACGAGGTCAGGATGTTGGCGAGGATGCGATGGCCGCGCGGAAACCCGGGCACGTCGTCGAACAGCACGGCCTTGTTGCCAATGCGCCGCTGATAGATGTCGACGATGCCGCCGATTTCCTTCTCGCGCTCGGCGCCTGTGATGTCCTGCACCTCGTTCGCCGCGCGCAATTGCGCGATCCAAGATCGCAGATCCTGCTTTTCCGTGGGAACAGATGTTTTGGTGGTGCGCGATTTGACGGGTGCGTCCATGCGCCCACTCTATCGCAGCAGGGATCGCCGGGTCGAGACCGTAGGGGCGGATTTCAAACCCGCCCTTCCACCAATAAACCGATGGCGGAGGTCACATATCCAGCACCAGGCGCTCGGTGGCGCAACCGCAGCAGCAGATCATGACCTTCTCGTTGCTGGCCTGCTCTTCCTCGCTGAGCACCGAATCGTGGTGGATCGGGACGCCGGAGATGACGCGGGTCTCGCAGGCGCCGCAGATGCCGAGCTCGCAGGAATAATCGACGTCGACGCCGGCGTCGAACAGCACTTCGAGCACCTTCTTGCCCTCGGGGATGAAATATTCCTCGCCGGAGCGCGCCAGCTCGACCCAAAAACCTCCGGTCGCAGCGCCCGCAGCGGCGTCGTCCTTCGGCGTGAAATATTCGACGTGGACGTTGCCGCGCGGCCGGCTCGCCGCCGCCGCTTCGAATGCCTTAAGCATCGGATTGGGACCGCAGCAATAAAAATGCGCATTGGCCGGCGCCGCGGCAATGGCGGCGGCAAGATCGATGAACTTGCCGTCCGCTTCGTCGTCGAAATGCAGGTGCACGGCTTGCGGGTCGAGGGTTTTGAGCGTTTCGAGAAACGCCATGTCCTCGCGCGAGCGGCAGGAATAATGCAGCGTCCACGGCCGCTTCAGCGCGATGAGCTGCTGCGTCATGCACCAGATCGGCGTGATGCCGATGCCGCCGGCAACGAGCACCACATGATCGGCATTCTCGATCAGCGGGAAATTATTGCGCGGCGCGCTGATCTTGATGCGGTCGCCGACTTTCATTTCATCGATGATGTAGCGCGAACCGCCGCGGCTCGCGGCGTCTTTCTTGACGCCGACGATATAGCTCTCCGGATCGGAATTCGGCACCACCAGGGAGAACTGGCGAAGGAGGCCGTTGGGCAGATGCAAGTCGATATGCGCGCCAGGCTTGTAGGCCGGCAGCGCTCCGCCTTCGGCGCGCTGGAACGTGTAAAGCTTGGTGTCCCGGGCGACGTCCTCGATCTTGGTCAGCCGCGCGTCGATCAGGCCGGTGTGAGGCTCCGGCAAGTGCGTGCGGCTCGCGGCTGCGGGGGGTGCGGCGACGGTATCCATGCTGGGCATAAATAGGCGGCTCGGGTGGGCTTCCGCAACCCGTTCTTTGCCAACAATTCTTATGCTTTAGTGCTGCCGCGCAGGCCGCCTTTCGCGGATGCCGGGCGCAAAATCCGAGTTACGTGCCAACGTTTCTGCGCCAGCGGGGAGCGCGACCGCGCGGCTTGCGTCTTGTGCCGTGGCGATGCCGGGCACGACCTCAACGTCAATCCCCGCGGCGCGGCAGGCCGCGATCTCTTCCGCGGCAACGCCGCAATTGATCGCATCGCCGTGCATCAGTCGCACAACGCGGCGGCCGGCTGCGGCGAGCAAGACCATCAAGGCGGCAATGCCGTCCTGTTGGCACGAGCGCGCTCTTGCCGGTCTCGCCGACCAGCATTTTTTTCGCTTCACGTCGCGCGAAGTCGAGAATGTGGGTGGAAACGAGATCGTCGAACAAAATCACCTCGGCCGATTGCAGCGCGCGCACGGCCCGCAGCGTCAACAATTCCGGATCGCCGGGGCCGGCGCCAACGACAATGACCGAACCGGCCTCGCGCGCCGCCGACAGCGCCAGCAGTGCATCGAGATCGGCGTCGCTTGGCGCGCGGTCGGGCGCGGCGACCGCACGCGCGGTAAATCTTTCCCAAAAGCTGCGGCGGCCGCGAAACGGCAGCGCCAGCGCCTGGACGCGCGGTCGCCAAGCGCGCGCGGCTTCGGCCCAGCGGGCAAAACCCCTCGGGATCAATGCTTCGATCTTGGCGCGGATCGCTTGGGCGAAGACCGGCGAAGCGCCGTCGGTGGAAATGCCGATGACGAGCGGCGAGCGATTGACGATGGCGCCAAAGGCGAAATCGGAAAATGCCGGACGGTCGATGATATTGACGGGCACGCCGGCACGGCGGGCGCCTACCGCGAACTCCGCGGCCGCCGCGTCATCGGCGCAATCGGCGATGGCGATCGCCGCGCCGGCGAAGTCGGTAGCTGCCCAGCCGCGCTCATGGATCACGATCGGCCCGCGCGGCGCAGCGCCGGCAAGCGCGCGCATTTCCGCGCTCGGCGCTGCTCCAAAGACCTCGACCCGTGCGCCCGCCGCCAAAAGCAATTCAGCTTTCCACGCCGCGGCCGGCGTTCCTCCCGCGACGACGGCGCGCTTGCCGTCCAGCGCGAAAAACACCGGCAAACGCGACAAGGCCATCATGCGCGGCGGCGTTGCGATGGGAGCGCGATCGACGATCACGGGCGGACAATCTCCTAGTAAACGTCGGTCTGATAGCGGTCGCCGGCTTTCAGCTCGCCGAGCAGTTTCATCGCATCGGTCGGGCTGCGGCTGCCGTGCTCGGCGATGACGTCGACGAACGCCACTTCGACGTCCTTGGCCATGCGCTGCGCGTCACCGCAGACATAGACATGGGCGCCGTCGTCGAGCCAGGACCACAGCTCACGCCCGGCTTCGCGGATGCGGTGCTGCACGTAAATTTTCTCGTTGGAATCGCGGGACCACGCCAGCGAGAGCCGCGTCAACAGACCGGCCGCATGCATGGCCGCAAACTCTTCTTCGTAGAAGAAGTCGTAATTGCTACGCTGATGGCCGAAGAACAGCCAGTTGGGTCCGGGCGCTCCAATGGCCTGCCGCTCATGCAGGAAGGCGCGGAATGGCGCAATACCGGTGCCCGGCCCGATCATAATGATGGGTTTCGACGGATCGGCGGGCAGCGCGAAATGCTGCGCTCTCTGGACATAGACTTTGATCTTGTCGCCCGGCGCGATGCGACCGCCGAGGAAGGTCGAGCAAACGCCGTGGCGCGCGCGCTTATCGATCTCATAGCGGACCGCATCGACCGTGAGCGAGACCCGGCCCGGCGTGGATTTGAGCGACGACGAAATCGAATAGAGCCGCGGCTGCAGCGGATCGAGCGCCTCGATGAAGGCTTCCGGATCTGGCCGCACTCTCTGGAATTTGTGCAAAGCCGCCAGCACGTCGAGCGTCGCGGCATCGCCATCGGGATCCTTGCCGGCAGCAAGCTGCTTCGCCTTCTGCTTTCGCTCGCCGCCGGTCATATGCGAAATGAGTTCGAACAGCATGTCCGGGGCCGGCGACAGCGAGGCGCCGTAAGCGAGTTCCTCGCGCAGCGTGCGATTGCCGATCGGAAAATCCGGCGGCGCGTCGATGGCGGCGAGCACCGCCTCGACCAGATCGGGATCGTTTGTGGGAAAAATGCCAAAGGAATCGCCGACGACATAATCGAGGTCGGTGTCGGCGAGATCGATATCGACGTGCCAGGTTTCCTTCTGCGAGCCCGGCTTGTTCAGCCGCCGGCGCGACAGGAACGTCGCGTAAACCGCATTATCGCGTGAGCGGCCGGGCAGCGCGGCGGGCGCAGGCATAGTCGGCGCCGGTGGAGCTTGCGCCGCCACCGGCGCGCTCTCAAGCTCCGCATAGAGCTGCTTGAGCATGCGGGCAGTCTCTTTGCCGCCCGGCACGCAGAGGTTCAGCCGCTTTTCCGATTGCACAAACAGCGCATTCGAATAGTCGTGGCAATTGTAGCCGCATTGCCCGCAATCCTGTTGCGCCATCGCCGCCATCAGCCGCCGCGGCAGCGGCCGGTCCTCGGCGAGCTTCATCCGATCCGGCAGCGGCATCGCCGGATCGTGCCAGGGCGCGCCGTCGTCGACCTCAATGGGTGCCGCCGCTGCGGCGGCATCGCCAAGAAGGCCGGGCAAGAGTTTCGCGACGTCAGCGGTGGAGAGCGGCGTAACGCCCTCCTCCAGCCCGAACAGCCCGGCGAAGAGACCGTTGAGCCAAGTGCGCTGCTCCGGCGTGAACGGCGCCGACTCCGGGATAAACGACGGGATGGGCGGCCGCGGCGTCATGCTCATTCGGCGGGCTCCAGCTCGGTCATGGACTTCAGCGCATCGATATCGTGCCGCCGCGTAAAGGCGAGGAACGTCTCCTCGCGCGAGGCCCGATGCGCGAGGTAAGTCTTCAAGATGCGTTCGATGGTTCGCGGGGTAGCCTCGGCCGTCACATCGCGGAACAGCTCGCGCCCGAGCGCGGCATTGGGTCCGAAGCCGCCGCCGACCAGGATATGATAGCCCTCGACCGGATCGTCGTCTTCGTTGACTTGAATCTTGCAGGCGAGCAGCCCGATCTCCGAGACGAAGTGTTGCGCGCAGGAATGATGGCAGCCGGTCAGATGAATGTTGACCGGCGCGTCGAGCGCAACGCGCGTCTCGCACCAGCGCGCGATCTCCTCGGCATGACGCTTGGTGTCGGAAGCCGCGAACTTGCAGCCGGTATTGCCGGTGCAGGCGACGAGGCCGGCGCGGATGGCGTTGGTCGTAATGGCAAGCCCAAGAGTTTCGATGCGTTCCTGTGCGGCCGATAGTTTTTCAGTCGGCACGCCGGAGATGAGCAGGTTCTGCCAGACGGTCAGCCGCAGATCGCCGTCGCCGAGTTCGCGCGCGACATCGGCGAGACCACGCATCTGCGCGACCGACAGCCGCCCCACCGGCACGACGACGCCGATCCAGTGCAGCCCGTCCTGCTTCTGCGCATGAATGCCGATATGCGCGGTGCGCTCGAAGGCCGGACGCGGCGCCGCGGCGCCCGGCACGGCGCGGTCGAGTTTCCGGCCGAGCTTTTCCTCGAGCAGAGCGAGAAACTTTTCGACGCCCATGGCGTCGAGCACGTATTTCAAACGCGCCTTAGTGCGGTCGGTGCGATTGCCGTGGTCGATGAACAGACGCACCACGGCGTCCGCCACCATGCAGGCGTCTTTCGGCTCGACCAGCACGCCGGTGTCGCGGGCGAAATCATGATGGCCGGTAATGCCGCCGAGGCAGAGCTTGAACCACACGCCCGGCTTCAGGCCAAAACCGTCCTTCACCTCGACCGCCTGGAAACCGATGTCGTTGGTGTCCTCCAGCACGGCGATAGTGCCGGCGCCATCGAAGGCGACGTTGAACTTGCGCGGCAAGCCGTAGAGCGAGCGGTCGTTGAGGATGTGGAAATGCCATTCGCGCGCATAAGGCCGGGTGTCGATGAGTTCCTGCGGGTCGATGCCCGCGGTCGGCGTGCCGGTGACGTTGCGGATGTTGTCGGCGCCGGAGCCGCGCGAGCACAGCCCCAAATCCTGGATCGCCTCGACCATGGCGACAGCGTTGTGGGCCTCGACTTCGCGGATCTGGAGATTGGCGCGCGTCGTCACATGCGCGTAGCCGCCGCCATAGCGTTCGGCGAGATCGGCAAGGCCCGAGAACTGCGCGGCCTTGACGATGCCGTTCGGCATGCGCAGCCGGCACATGTAAGAATTCTGATTGGGCGCGACGTAAAACAAACCAAAAAATCGCCAGCGGAAATTATCCGGCGGCTTGGGATATTCGCCTTTTGCCGCATGCGCCTTGAGCCGCTCATAGGTGTCGAACGGATGTTGCTCGCGCTTGAACTTTTCCGGATCGGAAAGTTTTCGCCCCGAGGCGAGTGCGCGGTTCTGCGCGGCAAGCCCCGCGGCGTCCGGACCCGTAGGCTCGGGCGCCGCGACGGCAGCCGGCGCAGCGGCCGCCGGCGTAGCGCCGGCGACGCTCTTTGCCGCCTTGGCAATCTGCACTCCGGCGACGAACCCTTCCAGATAACGCTTCTGTTCGGGGCTGAAATCGTCGGCCTGTCCGGCGGCGTTCTTGAGGTCGGCTTCCGTCATTCTGCCGGAACTTGAGTCGGCGCCGTGAGCGGCGCCGGCGCCAAGCTGCGCGGCTTGTGGGTGATGTAGAGCGCCAGTCCAGTGAAGACGAAGCCGCCCACCAGATTGCCGAGCGTCACTGGAATCTGGTTCCACAGCCACCATTCGCTCACGGTAATCTTGGCGCCCATCATCATGCCGGTCGGTATGACGAACATGTTCACCACCGAGTGCTCGAAACCCTGGGCGAAGAAAATGAGGATCGGCATGTAAGCGCAGGCGATCTTGCCGATGGTCGAGGAGGTCGACATGGCCGCGACGATGCCGAGGCACACCATCCAATTGCAGAGAATGGCCTTGACGAAGACGGTGACGAGCCCGGCAAAGCCGAGCGCCTCGTAGCCGGTCGTTTTGGCTTCCGCGATTGCGATGATTTTAGCGGCGACGCCAGCGGGGGCCGTGGCGCCGAAATTGGTGAGTGCGATCGCCAAGAGCGCGCCATAGAGCACGCTGCCGATCAGGTTGCCGAGAAAGACGTAGCTCCAATTGCCGAGCATGGTTTTGGCACTGACGTGATCCTCGATCCACGGCAGCGGCAACAGCCCAAAGCTTCCGGTGACGAGGTCCAAACCGAGCAGCACGATCAGAATGAGTCCGACCGGAAAGACGAGCGCGCCGACCAGCGGCTGGCCGGTCTGCACCATGGCGGTGAAAGCCAGACTCGTGGCCGCAGCGAGAATAGCGCCGGCGAGGCCGCCGCGGATGACAAGATCGAGCGGCGACAGTGCGAGCTTGGCGCGGCCGGTATTCATCATGGTGGCGGCGACGTCCGCCGGCTTCACATAATCCATGTTTGGCTCCCTTGGGTTGGGGGCAGCCGTTGCGACGCATAGGCTGACCAAGACCAACTTTGCTGCAAAGCAGCAAGCCCCGTGCCATTAAGATGCTATTGATTTCATTGACAGTTTCGTCGCACTCGACCACCGATGCCATGCATTGCAGCGGCTGGCGCTAAAATATTGAGCAGCCCCAAAATTCCTAGAATTTGCGGGCGTCAAAACTTGGCGGGCGCCCGACGGGATTCCGCCGGGCGCCCTTAGTTTCACGTCAGCCGGCCTATAAGCCGGGTTCTGGATGGCCTGCGAACGTTCCTTCGCAGACGTGACGGCCATTCCTCTAGGACGCCGGTTACCCGGCGCCTCAAGCAACCTACCCGGACGGCAGGATCCGGACACCGATCCCGAAGCTCGCTCGCGCAAGCTTCGCGCCGTCCCTATTCGGTCTTGCTCCCGGTGGGGTTTGCCGTGCCGCCGACGTTACCGCCGGCGCGGTGCGCTCTTACCGCACCGTTTCACCCTTGCCGCGGCAAACGCTACGCGCCGCGGCGGTCTGTTCTCTGTGGCACTGTCCCTGGGCTCGCACCCGCCGGATGTTATCCGGCACCGCTTGTCCATGGAGCCCGGACTTTCCTCCCCAGCAAACGCGCTGGAGCGGCCGTCCGACCGACTGACGAAACAGAGGGATGGGGACGAAGCGCCGCCCCGTCAAGGGGCCCGACAAACCGCGGTTAAGGCGCGACCAGCAGCATGGCGGTACGGGCCCGAGCGGCCATGGTCCGTGCCCGGCCCCGGTTGGCGAGCAACTCCTGCAGCGTGCTGCGCGTTGACGGGTCGGCGATGCCGTCGATGCGTTCCGGCCGAAAATGGCGCTGGAAGGCGGTGACGACTTCTTGGGTCATGGAATCGTATTCGCCCTTGATGTCGACGCCATAGCCGTACTCGGCAAGGGACTTCTGCAGGGCGGCAACCCCATCGCCGCGATCGCCAGGTCTGAGCGACTGGCCGAAATTCATGATGGGAGCCGGCTTGACCCAATGGCCGACGCCGGAATCGTAGAGCGTGCGCCAGGGGAATTTTTCGCCGGGATCCTGCTTGCGGCCCGGCGCCACGTCGGAATGCGCCAAGACCCGCGCCGGCGGAATCGTGTTGCGGGTCTGGATACTGCGGCAAAGCGCGGTGACCGCCGCGATCTGCCGCTTGGGAAATTCCGGATAGCCGTGGTCGTGGCCGGGATTAGCGATTTCAATGCCGATCGAGCAGGAATTGATGTCGGTTTCGCCGGCCCACAACGATTTGCCCGCGTGCCAGGCACGCCTAATCTCCTGCACCATCTGGATGATGCGGCCGTCCTCGAACACGAAGTAATGCGCCGACACTTCGCTGCCGCGGGCTTTGAGGAGTTCAAGCGCGGCCTCGGCGTCCTCCATCCCGGTGTAGTGCAGCACGATCATGTCCGGCCGCCGACCGTCGCGGCGTTCGCCGTGATTGGGCGATGGCATGACTTCGGCAACAACGCAGGAGTTTGGAGCAAACACAGGACGCGACATAAGCGGACTTTAGGAGAACGCGGCTTAGCCACAAAGTGATTTGCGCTTGCGTGCACAGGAATTGTGAAAAAAAGCGGACTCTCGTTGCGTCCGCATCACGCGAAGCGTCGGACAGCGCATGTCGCCCGCGCCCCTGAAGTCACCGTGCCCGCAGCGAGTGTGTCCCTAGGACAAGGGCTCTCAAAGCTGCGAATGCGTGGCGGGCGCTTTCAACCATTCCTTAAGCTTACCCCTCGTTAATCGAAATCGAGCGGTTTTGCCCAATCGACAGGGCAGGTTCGTTGACGCCCATATAGTCCCATGATAACCCACTTTCTCCCAGAAACGCTCATATTGCGAGGGCCTTGCGGGTTAGGCCCGTCATACGGCGAGGGGCGAGATGGACCGGTTTGTGTCCCACTACATGCTCCGACTGGACGCCAAGGGACGGGTCTCAGTGCCGGCCTCTTTCCGCGCCGTATTGGCGCGCGACGGTTTCGACGGGCTTTACTGCCATCCGGCGCTCGACCGGCCGGCGCTCGATGCCGGCGGCAATGCGTTGCTGGCCGAGATCGAGGCGCTGATTGCGGACTTCTCGCCCTATTCCGAGCAGCGCGAGCAGTTTTCACTTTCGCTCTACGGCACCAGCGAGACGCTGAGGATCGACGGCGAGGGCCGCGTCGTCCTCACCGACACGCTCAAGGCGCATGCCGGCATTACCGACACGGCGACGTTCGTCGGGCTCGGCCACAAATTTCGAATCTGGGAACCCAGCCGCTTTCGCGCGGAACTCGCGGAGGCCACCGAGAAGGTCCGCGCATTCAAAGAGGCACTGGGAACCCGGATGGCGGCAGCGGCAAAACCGCTCGGAGCACGGGAATGATGACGGGCAGCGACAGCAACGCTGTCGCTGGCGGACTGGCCCGTCACGTTCCCGTGCTCGCCCGCCGCGTCGTCGGCTGGCTCGGTGTCCATAGCGGCGGTCTCTATATCGATGCGACGTTCGGCGGCGGCGGCTATACGCGCGCGATCCTGCAAATGCCGGGCGCGCGGGTAATCGGCATCGATCGCGATCAAGCGGCCATCGCACAGGGCGCCGCTCTCATCGACGAAACAGGCGGCCGGCTCGAACTTGTCGAGGATCGCTTTTCGAACCTGGCGGCGATCGCGGGCGGCAGCGTCGCCGACGGCGTCGTGTTCGATCTCGGCGTGTCGTCCATGCAGCTTGACGAAGCCGCGCGCGGATTTTCGTTCCGGCTCGACGGCCCGCTCGACATGCGCATGGGGCGCGACGGTCCGAGCGCGGCCGACGTCGTCGCCCGCGCCAGCGAGCGCGATCTCGCCGCCATCATCGCCGCCCTGGGCGAGGAAAACCACGCCCGCGCCATTGCACGGGCCATCGTCAGAGCGCGGGGCGAGCGGGCCATCGCGACGACCGGCGCGCTCGCCGAAATCGTTGCGCGCGTGGTTCACGCTCGCGAGGACGCCATCCATCCGGCCACCCGCACGTTTCAAGCCTTGCGTATTTTCGTCAACGACGAGCTCGGCGAGTTGGCGCACGGCCTAGCCGCCGCTGAGCGCGCGTTGAAGCCGTCGGGCCGTCTCGTCGTCGTCGCCTTCCACTCGCTCGAAGATCGCATCGTCAAAACTTTCCTGGCCGAGCGCAACCGCACGCCGGCTCCGTCGCGCCACCGGCCCGTGGTCGCGGCCCCGCCGCCGACATTCCGGGTGCTTACCCGGCGCCCGGAAACGCCGGACGAAGCCGAGATTGCCGCCAATCCACGGGCGCGCTCGGCCAAGCTGCGCGCCGCCGAACGCACCGACGCACCGCCGCGCGGCACCGACGTCGAAAGTCTATTGCCGCGCCTGCCGTCGCTCGCCGACATCATGCGGAGGCGGCCATGATCCTGCGCGTGCTCAATTTTGTCGTGATCGGCGTGCTGGTGCTTGCCGCCGCCTGGGTCTATCGCATCAAGTTCGACGCCACCGTTCAGGCCGAACATCTCGCCAAGCTGCGCAGCGAGGTGCGCCACGAGCGCGACGAGATCGCGGCGCTGCGCGCCGAATGGGGCCAGCTCGATAATCCGGCACACATCGAAGCACTGGCCAAGCGCTTTCTGCATCTGAAAACCATTGCTCCGACGCAATTCGACACGCTCGATCACCTGCCCGACCGACCGGCGCAAGACGTCACCGCCAGCACGGATCCGATCGGCGGCATGATCGAGAATCTCGAAGAGCCCCGCACATTCGGGACGACCGGAACTATTCCGGGCGCCGCAGCAATTCCTGCACGAAGCGGTGGCCAAGCCCCAGCGCCGGCGACAAATGGAGTGCCGCAATAATGAGCGCGACCGCGGATACATTGCCGCTGCAGCCTACGCTGCGTCCGCGCGAAATACCTTGGCGGCAGTGGCTCATCCGCAAGCTGCTTTATGGCAAGGATCTCGACCGCGGCGCCAAGGCGCGGGCCCGCATCGGCTTGGCCATTCTGGCCTTCGCCCTTGTCTATGCCGTCATCTCCGCGCGGCTCGTCATGTTCGCGATCCAAGCCGACGAGCACACCGTTCATCGCGTCGTATCGAGCGACGCCGTCGCGACGGCACGGCCGGACATCCTCGATCGCAACGGCGAGGTTTTGGCGACAGACGTGCGCGTGCCATCACTCTACGCCGAACCGCGGCGGCTGATCGACGTCGACGAAGCGGTCGAACTTTTGACCGCGGACGTTCCCGATCTCGACGCCAAGGATTTGCGCGACCGGCTATCGTCCAAACGCGGCTTCGTCTGGCTTAAGCGCGACATCACCCCGGAGCAGCAACGCGAAATTTACCGCCAGGGGCTGCCGGGTATCGGTTTCCTGAACGAGAACAAGCGCGACTATCCGAACGACGACGAAGTCTCGCACCTGATCGGCCACGTCAATATCGACAACCAAGGTATTGCCGGCATCGAGAAATGGCTCGACGGACAAGGGCTTGCGGCATTGCACTTGGCAGGCCTTGCCACCGACCGCCTACAAACTCCGGTGCAGCTCGCCGTCGATCTTCGCGTCCAGCACGCGCTACGCGACGAACTGGTTGCCGCCCGCGCAAAATTCAGCGCGCTCGCCGCCGCCGGTCTCGTCCTCAACGTGCGCACCGGCGAGGTCGTCGCGCTGGTGTCGGAGCCGGACTACGACCCAAATAACCCGAGCGAGGCGCTCGATCCGTCGCGCATCAACCGGCTGACCACCGGCGTCTACGAAATGGGATCGACGTTCAAGGCCTTCACCGTCGCGATGGCGCTCGATTCCGGCAAGGTCACACTGAATTCGAAGTTCGACGCCCGCATGCCGCTGCAGATGGGCAGATTCGCCATCCATGATTTCGAGGCGCAACACCGCATTCTCTCGGTGCCGGAAATCTTCACTTACTCCTCGAATATCGGCGCGGCGCGCATGGCGCTTTCGCTCGGCAGCCAAACGCAACAGGCCTTCCTGAAAAAACTGGGCCAGCTCGATCGCCTGCGCACCGAATTGCCGGAAAGCGCCGAGCCGATCGTGCCCAAGCGCTGGAGCGATTTGACCACCGCCACCATCGCCTTCGGCCACGGTCTGTCGGTAGCGCCGTTGCAGGCGGCGATGGGCGTCGCCGCCATCATGAACGGCGGCATCCTGATCCCACCGACCTTCCTCAAGCGGTCGCAGGCCGAGGCGGAGAAACTCGGCAGGCGCGTCATCAAGCCGGAAACCAGCACGATGATGCGCTATCTGATGCGGCTCAATGTCGAGAAAGGCACGGCGGAGAAAGCCGAAGTGCCCGGCTATTACATCGGCGGCAAGACCGGCACTGCCGACAAGGTCGTGGGCGGCCGTTATTCCAAGAACAAGGTGCTGACCGATTTCATGGCGATCCTGCCCGCGGACCAGCCGCGCTATCTGCTGTTGATCATGCTCGACGAGCCGCACGCGCTGCCGGAGACGCACGGCTTCACCACGTCGGGCTGGAACGCGGTGCCGGTCGGCGGCGCGGTGGTCTCGCGCATCGCGCCGCTCCTCGACATCGCGCCGCGCATGGACCTGCCGCCCGCCGATCAGCAGATACTGGCCTCGCTGAAGGAAAGCAGGTAAGGCCTTAATCAGGTAAAGCTTTGGGCGCATAGTCGACCGAGCTGCCAAGTCGAATCTGCCAAGTCGATCTTTTAATCGACCGGACCATGAAGCTTCGCGAAATTTTGCCACCTGATGCGGAATTCAACGCGCACCTTGCCGAACTCGACGTCGGCGGGGTCACAGCAGACAGCCGCGCGGTCAAACCCGGCGACGCCTTCGTCGCCATTGCCGGCGGCAAAGCCGACGGCCTGCAATTCGTACCGGCGGCAATCGCCGCAGGCGCAGCCGCGATCGTAGCCGAACGGCTCCCGCAAGCTCCGTTGCCCGGCAATGTCGCGTTCATGCGCGTCCACAATGCCCGGCGCGCGCTCGCGCTGATGGCGGCTAAATTCCATCCGCGCCAGCCGCGCATCATCGCCGCCGTCACCGGCACCAGCGGCAAGACGTCGGTCGCCGCCTTCACCCGGCAAATCTGGAGCGCGCTGGGCCACCGCGCCGCGAGCATCGGCACCATCGGCATCGTGTCGCCGCGCGGCGAGACTTACGGCTCGCTCACCACGCCGGACTCGGTCGCGCTGCACCGCTCGCTCGATGCGCTCGCCGGGGACGGCGTCACCCATCTCGCGATCGAAGCATCCTCGCACGGCCTCGACCAATACCGGCTCGACGGCTTGCGCATCGCGGCGGGCGGGTTCACCAATATCACGCGCGATCATCTCGATTATCATCCGACCTTCGAGGCTTATCTCGCCGCCAAGCTGCGGTTGTTCGAGGATTTGCTGAAACCCGGCGCCGCAGCGGTGATCGACGTCGATCACGATCACGCGAATGCGGTAGTGGCGGCGGCGACCGCGCGCGGCCTTTCGCTCATCAGCGTCGGGCGCAAGGGCACCGGAATTCGCCTCGATCACTCCGCGATCGACGGGTTCGCGCAGCGGCTGCGGCTCGAATACAAAGGGGAACATTTCCACGTGCGTTTGCCGCTGGTCGGCGAATTTCAGATCGAAAACGCGCTCGTTGCCGCCGGGCTTGCGATCGCGACCGGCGGCCATGCGGGATCGGTGTTTGCGGCGCTGGAACAGCTGTCCGGCGCCAAGGGCCGGCTCGAACGCGTCGGTGCAAGCCGCGGCGCGCAGATTTTCGTCGATTATGCCCATAAGCCCGACGCGCTGGCTAAAGCGCTGGATGCCCTGCGGCCCTATGCCAGCGGCCGGCTCGTCGTGGTATTCGGCGCCGGGGGCGATCGCGACCGCGGCAAGCGGCCCCTGATGGGCGCCGTTGCCGCTGCCAAAGCCGACCGGGTAATCGTCACCGACGACAATCCGCGCAGCGAAAATGCCGCTGCGATCCGCGCCGCCATCATCGCGGCCGCGCACGGCGCCGCCGAAATCGGCGACCGGCGCGAAGCGATTCGCTGCGCCATTGCCGAGCTGCGGTCCGGCGACGTTCTCCTGATCGCCGGCAAAGGCCATGAAACCGGCCAAATCATCGGCGACCGGGTCATACCGTTCAGCGATCATGAGGCGGTCGCCACGGCACTTAAGGAACTCGCCGCATGAGCGCGTCCGCGCTGTGGACCACCGAGGCAATGGTGCGCGCAATGGGCGCCGAACGGGGCGGCTTGCTGCCGCAATCGGTCTCCGGCCTGTCCATTGATAGCCGCAGCCTGGCGCCGGGCGACGCGTTCTTCGCCATCCAAGGCGACAATCGCGACGGCCACGACTTCGTGACCGCGGCGATCGCGGCCAAAGCCGGCCTCGCCGTTATTGCCGCCTCCCGGCGCAGCCAATTTCCAAGCGACGCGCCGCTCCTCGTCGTGCCCGATGTGCTTGCGGCTTTGCGCGCTCTCGCCGCCGCCGCGCGGGCGCGCACGCGCGCCAAGGTGATCGGCGTCACCGGCTCGGTCGGCAAGACCGGGACCAAGGAAGCACTGCGGCTCGCGCTGTCGAAGGACGGCGAGACCCACGCCTCGGTCGCCTCCTACAACAATCATTGGGGCGTGCCGCTGTCGCTCGCCCGCTGTCCCGTGAGCGCGCGTTATGCGGTGTTCGAAATGGGAATGAATCACGAGGGCGAGATCGAGCCGCTGGCGCGTCTGGTCCGCCCGCATGTCGCGATCATCACCACGATTGCGCCCGTGCATCTGGAATACCTCGGCTCGCTGACCAAGATCGCCGACGCCAAAGCCGAGATTTTTTTCGGCGTCGAGCCAGGCGGCGCGGCGCTCATCAATCGCGATATCGCGCAATTCGCCCACCTCAAGCGCCGGGCCAAAGAGGCCGGCGTCGCGCGCGTCGTGTCGTTCGGCGAGCATGAAGCGGCCGATGCGCGGCTGATCAAATGCGCGCTGCATCCGCGCTGTTCGACCGTCGAGGCGAACATCTTGGGCACCGACCTCGCCTACAAGATCGGCGCGCCGGGGCGCCATCTCGTCATCAATTCGCTCGCGGTTCTGGCGGCGGCCGAACTAGTCGGCGCCGATCTCGCATTGGCGGCGCTGGCGCTGGCCGAGATCGCGCCGGTCTCCGGCCGCGGCGCGCCGATCGCGATCGATCTTGCCGGCGGGCCGGCGCTCGTCATCGACGACAGCTACAACGCCAATCCGGCGTCCATGGCGGCGGCGCTGGCCGTGCTCGGCCGAGTGCCGATCGGGCCGCAAGGCCGCCGCATCGCCGTCCTCGGCGACATGCTGGAGCTGGGGCCGAAAGGCCGGGCACTGCACCGCGCGCTGGTCGACCTGGTGCTCACCAATGCGGTCGATCTGGTATTCTGCTGCGGTCCGCTAATGCAGGCGCTGTGGCAAGCTCTTCCCGCCGGCCGCCGCGGCGGCTATGCAGAGAACTCTGCCGCGCTCGAAGCGCAGGTGCTGCCCGCGATCCGCGCCGGCGACGCCGTCATGGTCAAGGGCTCGCTCGGCTCGCGCATGGCGCCCATCGTCAAGGCGCTGCTACGGGCCTACCCGCGTCACGACTCGAGCGAGGATATTAGCGAAGACGCACTGGCAAGCGCGTCCGTACAAGGTTGATGCGATGCTCTATTGGCTGATCGATCTGTCGGACAAGCTCTCCGTCCTCAACGTGTTTCGCTACATCACGTTCCGCACCGGCGGCGCGATCATCACCGCGTTGTTGTTCGTGTTCTTGTTCGGCCAGAGCATCATCGATCGGCTGCGGCTGTTGCAGGGCAAAGGCCAGCCAATTCGCGCCGACGGGCCGAAGTCCCACATCATCGCCAAGGCCGGCACGCCGACCATGGGCGGACTGATGATCCTGTCCGGGATGCTGGTGTCGACGCTGTTATGGGCGAACCCCGCCAACCCCTATGTTTGGGTCGTGCTGTGGGTGACGCTCGGCTTCGGATTGGTCGGCTTCTACGACGATTATCTGAAAGTGACCAAGCAACAGGCGACCAACGGATTCGCCGGCCGCACGCGCCTGAGCATCGAAGCTGTCATTGCCGGTCTTGCGTGCATCGCGCTGGTCGAGCTCGGCCAGGGGCCGTTTTCGACGTCGCTGGTCTTTCCGTTTTTCAAGGAGCTGGTGCTCAATCTCGGCTGGTTCTTCGTGCTGTTCGCAATGTTCATCATCGTCGGCGCCGGCAACGCGGTGAATCTGACCGACGGCCTCGACGGCCTTGCCATCGTTCCGGTCATGGTCGCTGCGGCGAGCTTCGGCATGATTTCGTACCTATCGGGCAACGCGGTTTTCGCCGATTACCTGCAAATCCATTACGTCGCCGGCACCGGCGAGCTTTCCGTGCTGTGCGGCGCCGTCCTTGGCGCCGGCCTCGGCTTCCTGTGGTTCAACGCGCCGCCGGCCTCGATCTTCATGGGCGATACCGGCTCGCTCGCGCTCGGTGGCATGATCGGCGCGGTGGCGGTCGCCACCAAGCACGAGATCGTGCTCGCGGTGATCGGCGGCCTGTTCGTGCTCGAAGCGGTTTCCGTCATCGTGCAGGTCGTGTCGTACAAGCTCACCGGCAAGCGCGTCTTCAAGATGGCGCCGATCCATCATCATTTCGAGCAGCTCGGCTGGACCGAGCCGCAGATCGTCATTCGCTTCTGGATCGTCTCGGTCGTGCTGGCGTTGGCGGGACTTTCAACTTTGAAATTGAGGTAGCCGCGTCGTGATTCCGATCACGACTTCTGCCGGCAAGAAGGTCGCGGTGTTCGGGCTCGGCAGCTCGGGGCTGGCGAGCGCGAGCGCGCTCCTTGCCGGCGGCGCGGATGTCGTCGCCTTCGATGACGATGCGGCGAGCGTGACGAAAGCGAACGCGGCCGGAATTCCCACGGCAGATTTGCGGCATGCCGACTGGAGCAAAATCTCAAGCCTGGTGCTGGCGCCGGGCGTACCGCTCACTCATCCGGCGCCGCATTGGGTCGCGGCGCTCGCGCAAAAAGCCGGCGTCGAGGCGATCGGCGATATCGAATTATTCTGCCGCGAGCGCCGGCGGCACGCGCCCGGCGCACCCTTCGTCGCCATCACCGGCACCAACGGCAAATCGACGACAACCGCGCTGATCGCCCACCTTGCTGCCGCGGCGGGCATGGATGCGCAGCTCGGCGGCAATATCGGCACTGCAATCCTGTCGCTGGCGCCGCCGCAGGCAGCAGATATCAAACCCTTGCGGGTCCACGTCATCGAATGCTCGTCCTATCAGATCGATCTGGCGCCCTCGCTCGATCCGTCGATCGGGATTCTGATCAACCTCAGCGAGGACCATCTCGACCGCCACGGCACGATGGAACAATTACGCCGCGGTGAAGGAACGCCTTGTCGCCGGCGTGCCCGAGGACGGCACCGCGCAAGGAACTGCAATTATCGGCGTCGACGACGATTGGTGCCAAAAAATTGCGGTTCGGCTTGCTCAATCCGGCAAGCGGGTGGTGCGGATCTCAGTGCGGCGCAAACTGACCAATGGGCTCTTCGTCGACAACGGGCGGATCATGCGTGCCGACGGCGCCGGGCATATCGCCAATCGCCGGACTTAGCGGCATTGGCTCGTTGCGCGGGCTGCATAACGCGCAGAATGCCGCCTGCGCGACGGCCGCAGCGCTTGCGCTCGGTCTCAAACCGGCGGCGATCCAGGCCGGGCTGCGCTCCTTCCCAGGGCTCGCGCATCGGATGGAGGAAGTCGGCCGGCGCGGCGCCATACTGTTCGTCAACGATTCCAAAGCCACCAACGCCGATTCTGCGGCCCAGGCGCTGGCCTGTTTCAGCGACATTTTCTGGATCGCCGGCGGCAAGCCGAAAACCGGCGGCATCGAATCCTTGCGCAGCTTTTTCCCGCGCATCCGCAAGGCCTATCTGATCGGCGAAGCAGCGGACGAGTTCGCCGCGACGCTTGGCGCCGCGGTGCTCCACGAAATCACCGGTACGCTCGACAAGGCGCTGGCCGCCGCCACGCGCGATGCGCAAGCCTCAGGCGCGCACGAACCGGTCGTGCTGCTATCGCCCGCCTGCGCCTCGTTCGACCAGTATCGCAATTTCGAGGTGCGCGGCGACGCCTTCCGCGACCTAGTGCGCGCCCTGCCGGGCGTGGCGGCCAAATCTTAATCGCTTGTCTTAATCGCTCTTCTTAATCTCTTGGAAACCATCCCGGTGTCACCACTATTCCGGGACGTGTCCTTGGGAAACGATGGCTTCGCGCGCGCAACCCACACTGTTTTCCGAATGGTGGTGGACGGTCGACCGGCTGACGCTGGCGGCGCTGGTCGCCTTGATGCTCGGTGGCATCGTGCTGTGCCTCGCCGCAAGCCCGCCGGTCGCCACCCGCATCGGGCTTGACCCGTTTCATTTCGTCGACCGGCAGGTGCTGTTTCTCATTCCCGCCGGCGCCGTGCTGATCGCGACGTCGTTCCTGTCGCCCCGCGACATCCGCAAAGTGGCGCTGATCGTCTTTATCGTCAGTCTCGTGCTGACCGCCGCGACGCCCCATTTCGGCGCCGAGATCAAAGGCGCGCGGCGCTGGCTGGTCATTCTCGGCGTCAACATTCAGCCGTCAGAATTTCTCAAGCCCGCTTTCGTGATCCTGATCGCCTGGCTGTTCGGCGAAACGGCGAAACGGCCGGAAATGCCGGCCAATTCCATCGCGCTCGCTTTGCTCATCGTTGTCGTCACGCTGTTGGTGTTGCAGCCGGATTTCGGCCAGACCATGCTGATTTCGCTGGTCTGGGGCGCGCTGTTCTATATGGCGGGCATGCGCCTGATCTGGGTGATGGGGCTCGCCGGCGCGGCCAGTGTCGGCTTGACGACGGCATTCTTCACCGTTCCGCATGTCGCCCAGCGCATCAACCGGTTCCTTAATCCGGCATCGGGCGACAGCTACAACATCGACATCGCGACCGAGTCGTTCATCCGCGGCGGCTGGTTCGGCCGCGGCCCGGGCGAAGGCACGATCAAGCGCATCCTGCCCGAAGGCCACACCGATTTCGTCTTTGCGGTCGCCGCGGAGGAATTCGGTGTCGTACTTTGCCTCATTCTGGTCGCGCTGTTTGCTTTCATTGTGATCCGCGCGCTGATCAAGGCCATGCGTACCGAGGATCCGTTCATTCGTTTCGCCGCAGCCGGATTGGCCATCCTGTTCGGGCTGCAGTCGACCATCAACATGGCGGTCAACTTGCATCTGATGCCGGCCAAAGGCATGACCTTGCCGTTCGTCTCCTATGGCGGCTCCTCGTTGATCTCGCTCGCCTACGGCATGGGCATGCTGCTGGCGCTGACCCGCGAACGGCCGCGCGCCAAGCTTGCCGGCAATATCCTGCTCGCCGCGAGTCCGGTGTGATGCCCGCGCCGGTCGCCGGGCCGATGCTCGTTACGGCCGGCGGGACGGGCGGTCATTTATTCCCAGCCGAGGCCCTGGCGACCGTTTTGGCCGAGCGCGGCATTGCCGTTCACCTCGCCACCGACCGCCGCGCGGCGCGCTTCGGCGGCGCCTTTGCCGAACAGGCGATTCATGTCGTGACCAGCGCCACGTTGCGCGCGCGCAATCCCGTCGCGCTGACGCGAACCGCCGCTGTACTCGGTATCGGCTTCGTGCAAGCGTGGGCGCTGATCGGCCGGCTCAAGCCGGCTGCCGTCATCGGTTTCGGCGGCTATCCGACCATTCCGCCGGTTTTGGCCGCAACCTGGCGTGGCGTGCCGACCGTGATTCATGACGCCAATGCCGTGATCGGGCGGGCCAACCGCCTGTTGGCGCCGCGCGTCACCGCGATCGCCACGACGTTCCCCGATGTATTTCGCAACGAGCCGGTTTTATCTCTGAAAGCCACGCTCACCGGCAATCCGGTCCGCGCCGCGGTCATCGCCGCTGCGGCGACGCCCTATCCGGCGGCGAACGATCCGTTCCAGCTTCTTGTCTTCGGCGGCAGTCAGGGTGCGCGCGTCATGGCCGACATCGTGCCGGCGGCGATCGGCCGGCTCAATGGCGTCCTGCGCCGGCGCCTTGCCATCGTTCAGCAAGCCCGCGAGGAGGATTTGGTCCGCGTCCGGGAGGCCTATGCCAAGGCCTCGGTCGCGGCCGAAATTGCGCCGTTCTTTACCGATTTGCCGGCGCGGATGGCGGCGAGCCATCTGGTGATTTCACGTTCCGGAGCGTCGACCGTCGCCGAACTTTCCGCCATCGGCCGGCCCTCGATCCTGGTGCCGCTGCCGCATGCCATCGATCAGGACCAATTCGCCAATGCAGGCATGCTCGAACGCGCCGGCGGCGCGCGGCGGATTGTGCAGGACGCCTTCACCCCGGAGGGTCTCGCCACCGAGATCGAAAAATTCGCGACGGCGCCGCAGCGGCTCGCCACCATGGCGGCGGCGGCGCGATCTCTGGGCCGGCTCGATGCCGCCGATCGACTTGCCGATCTGGTGCTGCGGGTAGCGGGAAACGCTGCGAAACGGTAATTTCAGCATTATTTATCGTCGTGGCCGGACTTGTTCCGGCCATTCATGTCTTTCATTGGTTTAAGGACCAGAATGGGGATGCGCGACATAAAGCCGGGCAGGACGATACGGGGGACTGAATGAAACTGCCGCGCGACATCGGCCCGGTGCATTTCATCGGCATCGGCGGCATCGGCATGAGCGGCATCGCCGAGGTGCTGGTGAATCTTGGCCATAGCGTGCAGGGCTCCGACCAGACCGACAGCGCCAACGTCAAGCGGCTGCGCGACAAGGGCGTGAAGATCTCGATCGGACACGCGGCAGAGAATTTGGCTGGCGCCCAGGTCGTCGTCATTTCCTCGGCGATCAAATCCGACAATCCGGAGCTGGTCGCCGCGCGCGCGCAACGGCTCCCGGTGGTGCGCCGCGCCGAGATGCTGGCCGAGCTGATGCGCTTGAAAAGCTGCGTCGCCATTGCCGGCACCCACGGCAAGACCACGACGACGTCGATGGTGGCGGCGCTGCTCGACGCCGGCGGCTTCGACCCCACTGTGATCAACGGCGGCATCATCAACGCCTATGGCACCAATGCGCGGCTCGGCGCCGGCGACTGGATGGTGGTCGAGGCCGACGAATCCGACGGCACTTTCCTGAAACTGCCGGCCGACATCGCCGTCGTCACCAATGTCGACCCCGAGCATCTCGACTACTTCAAGACCTTCGACGCGGTGCAGGAGGCGTTCCGCGCATTCGTGGAGAATGTGCCGTTCTACGGATTTTCGGTGATGTGCACCGATCATCCCGTTGTGCAAACCCTGGTCGGCCGTATCGAGGACCATCGCATCGTCACCTACGGCGAAAATCCGCAGGCCGATGTGCGGCTCGTCGATGTCTCGCATGCCGGCGGCACCTCGCTGTTCACGATCGCGTTGCGCGAACGCGCCGGCCAGGCGCTGCACGAAATCAAGAATCTCGCGCTGCCGATGCCGGGACGGCACAACGCGCTCAATGCCACCGCTGCGATCGCGGTCGCGCACGAGCTCGGCGTCGCCGACGATGTGATCCGCAACGCGCTCGCCAAATTCGGCGGCGTGCGCCGGCGCTTCACCAAGACCGGCACCTGGAACGGCGTCACCATCATCGACGATTACGGCCATCACCCGGTCGAGATCGCCGCCGTGCTGCGCGCGGCGCGCGAATCGACCAAAGGGCAAGTCATCGCCGTGGTGCAGCCGCATCGCTATACGCGGCTGGCGGCCTTGTTCGAGCAGTTCTGCACCTGCTTTAACGACGCCGACGTGGTGATCGTCGCCAATGTCTATCCGGCCGGCGAAGCACCGATTGAGGGCGTCAACCGCGACTCTCTGGTGCAAGGCCTGCGCACGCACGGCCACCGGCAAGTCGTTGCGCTCGAGAGTCCCGAAAGGCTTGCCGGGCTAATCGCCGCCATGGCGCATTCCGGCGACTATGTCGCCTGCCTCGGCGCCGGCTCTATCACGCAATGGGCCTACGCGCTGCCCGGGGAACTGGCGGCGGCCGGAGCCGCTTGATGAGCTTTCCCGATCTCGTGTCGGCTCTCAAGAAAGCCATGCCGAATTTGCGCGGCCGGCTTGTTTTGAATCAATCGCTCGCCGAGCTGACCTGGTTTCGCGTCGGCGGCCCGGCGCAGCTTTTGTTCATGCCCGAGGACGAAGCCGATCTGTCGTATTTTCTCGCCAATCTGCCCGACGATATCGAGGTCACCGTCATCGGGCTTGGCTCCAATCTGATCATCCGCGACGGCGGCGTACCGGGCGTCGTGATCAGGCTTGGCCGCGGCTTCGGCGAGATCGCAATCGAAGGGCAGAATGTGCGCGCCGGCGCCGCGGTGCCCGACGTCAAAGTTGCGCGCGCGGCGCAGGAGGCCAGCATCGGCGGGCTGGCATTCATGCGCGGCATTCCCGGCGGCGTCGGCGGCGCGCTGCGCATGAACGGCGGCGCCTATGGGCGCGAGACCAAAGACGCGTTAATCGAGGCGCGCGCCGTCGATCGGCAGGGCCGCATTCACGTTTTAAGCAATGCCGAGATGCATTACAGTTACAGGCACTGCGGCGCGCCCGACGATTACATCTTCACCCAAGCTCTGTTTACCGGCGAACCCGGCGATCCGGCCGCGATCGCGGCCGAGATGGAGAAGATCACCGAGTCGCGCGAGGCGACGCAGCCGATCAAAAGCCGCACCGGCGGCTCGACGTTCAAAAATCCGCCGGGCCAAAAAGCCTGGCAGCTCATCGACGCCGCCGGCTGCCGCGGGCTGCGCATCGGCGATGCCCAGGTCTCGGAAATGCACTGCAATTTCTTGATCAATCTCGGCAACGCCAGTGCCGCCGACATCGAAGCGCTGGGCGAGACCGTGCGCCAGCGGGTGAAGGATAGCTCCGGCATCGATCTCGAATGGGAGATCAAGCGCATCGGCGTTCCCGTTACAGCTTAAGGCTCGGGGATAGAATCCTCACCGATCAGATTGCGCTCTTTCAGCCACGGATCGATCGCCAGCGCGCGCTTTAGCGGCGCCTGTGCTTCCGCCACCTTGCCCTGTTGGATCAGGATGATGCCTTTGCCGGCGAGCGCGGCATAATGCAGTGGCTCGAGCGCAAGAACGCGATCGATGGCATCGAGCGAAGCGTCGTATTGCCCGGCGAGGAAATAGACATAGCCGAGCTGATTTCAACCCTCGGCGAATTGCGGCGCGTGCTTGACCAGTTCTTTCATGTAAAGGATCGCCTCGTCGTAATCGAAGCGCAGCTGCGCCTGTCGCGACTGTTCCAGTAGTTGCTTGGATTCGTCGTCGGCAAAACTTCGCCAAAACGTCCAGATGCGATCCTCGATCTCGCGTGCCTCGGCGTCGCTTTTGGCAGCAGCCAGTTCTGCGAACAGTTTGGCTCTTTCCTCGGCTTGGCTGTCACTCAGCCCCGCGGCGGGCGGCAGCGGCGGCGACTCGGCGGCACGCACCGCCGCGTTCGTGAGCATCAGCACGACGATTGCTGCGCAAATGCCAATCTTCATGTTCCAGCCATTTCCGCCGATGCTAAACTAAAGCAATGGCGAAAAGCGAACCCATCCTCATCGCCGGCGGTGGACTGGGCGGGCTGACGACCGCATTGGCGCTCGCGCGCCGCGGCCGCAGCGTCCGCGTGCTCGAAGGCGCGCCGGAATTCGGCGCCATCGGCTACGGCATCCAGTTCGGCCCCAATGTTTTTCACGTCTTCGACCGCCTCGATGTGATGGAACAGGTTTTAGCGGTGGCGGATTCGCCGGCCGCCGTTCTGATGCTGGACGCGCTCGACGGCAAAGAGCTGATCCGTATTCCAACCGGAGCGTCGTTCCGCGCCCGTTTCAAATATCCCTACATCGTCGTTCATCGCATCGATCTGCATAACGTCTTGCTCCACGCCTGCCGGCACAACGATGCGATCGAGCTCGTGGCCGAGGCGATGGTGACCGGCTTCGAGGATCGCGGCGACAGCGTCGCGGCGACGACGGCGGATGGCCGAACCTTCTTCGGGCCGGCGCTGGTCGCCGCGGATGGTTTTCGCTCGCTTTTTCGCGCGAAATTGATCGGCGACGGCGAGCCGCGCCCGACCGGCTATGTGGCGCTGCGCACCATCGTGCCGATTGCGGAGCTCAAAGTCGACGTTCCACGCGATTGCGTTGCGTTATGGGGCGGGCCTGGCATGCACATTGTGCAATATCCGCTGCGCCATGGCACGCTGTTCAACATCGTCGCGGTCTTTCGCACTTCGACCCACGCGGAGCGAGGCGACCCGGCTTCCTATCGTACAGAACTTGAACACACCTATCGGAATGCGCATCCGGCGATGCGCGCGCTCATCGGCATGATGGATATGCAGTGGCGCCGGTCGGTCGGCGACCGCGATCCGATCCGGCACTGGCATAAGGGCCGCGTGGTGCTCCTCGGCGATGCCGCCCATGCGCCGCTGCAGTCGCTGGCTCAGGGCGCCGGCATGGCGATCGAAGATGGGCTCTGCCTCGCCGAAGCGATCCATGCGGCGGACACCGATTATCAGATCGCCTTTGCCCGCTTCGAGGCGGCGCGCCTTCTTCGTACGGCGCGTGTACAGCTCGAATCCCGTGCGCTATGGCAGTTCTACCATTGCGACGGCATCGAGCGGGATGTCCGCAACGCCACCGTGGCCGGTTGGGACGAGGCGCATTTGCTCGACTGCCTCGCCTGGCTCTACGACGGCGCCCCGGTCCCTGGCTAAATCGGGCCCTAGAGCTTGATCCCGGATACCGGTTTTCGGAAAAGATCATGCTCAAACAATGAATTAGACTCTCGATTTTTCGCCAATTGTCGATTCTATTGGTGTCCCAGCGAATCAGCGGCTGAAGGCAGCTAGCGGAGAGCTATGCCCAAACACGTCGCCGTTCTAATGGGGGGCTGGTCGGCCGAGCGCGAAGTCTCCTTGCGCTCCGGCAAAGCTTGTGCCGACGCGCTCGGCCGCCGCGGCTATCGCATCACGCAGATCGATGTCGGCCGCGACATCGCTGCGGTGCTGACGGCCGCCAAGCCCGACGTCGCGCTCAACGTGCTCCATGGCCGGCCCGGCGAGGACGGCACGCTGCAGGGTCTCCTCGAAATCTTAGGCATTCCCTACAGCCATTCCGGCGTGCTCGCCTCCGCGCTCGCCATGCAAAAACACTACGCCAAGGCGCTGTTTCGCGCCGCCGGCGTGCCGGTTGCCGAGGATCGGGTGGTCTCGCGGCTCGAAGCGGCAAAGGCCCATGTCATGGCGCCGCCTTACGTCATCAAACCGGTCGCCGAGGGATCGAGCGTCGGCGTCTTTATCGTCACCGAGGAGCACCAAAACCCGCCCCAGGAGCTTTATCGCGACGATTGGCCGTTCGGCGAAACGGTGATGGTCGAGCGCTATATCCCGGGCAAGGAGCTGACCTGCGCGGTGCTAGGCGAGCGGGTGCTCGACGTCATCGAAATCGTGCCGGCGACGCGGTTTTACGACTACGAGGCAAAATACGCCGCCGGCGGTTCCCGGCACCTCTTACCGGCGCCAATTTTACCGAATGTTTACCAGGAAGTCCGCAGATTGAGCCTTGCTGCCCATAGCGCACTCGGCTGCCGCGGCGTGAGCCGCGCGGACTTTCGCTATGACGATCAGGGGACGGGAAAGCTGATCTGTCTTGAGGTCAATACACAACCGGGGATGACCGAGACCTCGCTCGTACCCGAGCTTGCCGCCTACGCGGGCATCACGTTCGATGAGCTGGTGCAATGGATGGTGGAGGACGCCTCGACCAACCGCTGATGCGGTCGGGGCAATCAGCTGCAAAGCCGGTCGGCGCGCCGCATGACGAGCCGAGCCGTAGCCGTGCGCGGGCCGAGCAACAGCGCCGCCGCGACAGCCGATTTGCCGCTTTTTCGAGCTATCGCCGGCTAACCGCACGATGGGCGGCAAAAATCGCGCATTTGCCGCGCGGCGCCGGGATCGTCGGATCGATCCTGCTGATTGCCGGCGCGCTGGGCTATGGCGCGGTCGCCGGTCAGCATATCCCCGCCGCGATCGATTGGGCCAAGGATGCGCGCGATATCGCCGCAAACGCGCTCGGCTTCCGGATCGCCGCGATCGCGCTCTCCGGCGAGAAGGAAGTCAGCCGCGAAGAGGTCGTCACCACCGCCGGCGTAACTGGGCGGGCCTCGCTGCTGTTCCTCGACGCCGACGCGGCGCGCACGCGGCTGTTGGCGAATCCGTGGATCGCCGATGCCGCCGTGCTCAAGCTCTATCCCAACCGCCTGCAGATCACGATCACCGAGCGTCACGCTTTTGCGCTCTGGCAGAAGGACGGCCGCGTCAGCGTCATCGCCGCCGATGGCACGGTGCTCGAGCCTTTCGTCGAGAACCGCTATCTCGGCCTGCCGCTGGTGGTCGGACGCGATGCCGAGCGACAGGCCAAGGAATTTCTCGCCATCGTCGATCGCTACCCCGATATCCGATCGGCGCTGCGCGCCTCGATCCTGGTGGCGGACCGGCGCTGGGATTTGCGGCTGACCAACGGCATCAATGTGCAGCTGCCGGAAAGCGACGTCGAAGCCGCGCTCGACCGCCTGGTCAAGCTCGACCACGACAAGAAGCTGTTGTCGCGCGACATCACCCTAGTCGATCTGCGGCTGCCGGATCGCGTGACGGTGCGCCTGTCCGACGCCGCTGCGGCGGCCCGCGACGAGGCTCTCAAAGCCAATGCGAAAAAGAAGAAGGGCGGCGACGCATGAACGCCCTCCGCTACGGCTTGACGCCGAAGATGAAGCCGATATCGCCACGGCGGAGCGCGCTGGTCGCCGCGCTCGATGTTGGATCGAGCAAGGTCGTCTGCCTGATTGCGCGACTGCGGCCGCAAGGACCGCAGCAGGTCTTGACCCGCCGCAGCCATACCATCGAAGTCGTCGGCTTTGGCCATACCAATGCGCGCGGCATGAAGGCCGGAAGCGTCGTCAATCTCGCGCAGGCCGAGGACGCCATTCGCCAGGCCGTCGATGGCGCCGAACGCATGGCCGGCGTCGAGATCGAGTCGGTCGTGCTGTCGCTATCGGCCGGCCGGCTCGCCAGTGAACTGTTCGCGGCCGACGTCGACATCGTGGGCTCCGCCGTCTCCGACGGCGATATTGCGCGCGTGCTGGCCGCCGGCAGCCGTCATTCGCTGCGCGAGGGTCGCGCCGTGCTGCATTCGCTCCCCGTCGCCTACTCGATCGACGGCGTTGACGGCGTGCGCGATCCGCGCGGCATGCTCGGCTCGCGGTTCGGCGTCCACATGCATGTCGCGACGACCGATGTCGCCGCCGCGCGCAATCTGATGCTCGCGGTCGAGCGCGGCCATCTCGACATCGAGGCGATGGTGGCGTCGCCTTACGTCGCCGGCCTTGCCGCGCTTGCCGACGATGAGGCGGATCTCGGCGCCGCCGTGGTCGATTTGGGCGCCGGCACCACCACGATGGCGGTCTTTCAGGGCGGACGGTGCGTCCATCTGGAGGGCTTCGCGCTCGGCGGCCAGCACGTCACCATGGATATTGCCCGCGGCCTGAACGCCCGAATCGCCGACGCCGAGCGAATCAAAACGCTTTATGGCAGTGTGCTCGCCGGGGGATCGGATGACCGCGACATGGTTACTGTGCCGCCGCTGAGCGAGGACGAGCGCGAACAAGCGCAATTCGTCTCCCGCGCGGCGCTGGTTGGCATCATCAAGCCGCGCGTCGAGGAAATTCTCGAAATGGTGCGCGACCGGCTCGCTGCGACTTCGATCGCAGCCGAACGGCGCGGCCACGTCATCCTCACCGGCGGCGCGAGCCAGCTCGCCGGGCTGCCGGATCTGGCGTCGCACATTCTTGGCCGGCCGGTGCGCATCGGACGGCCGCTCGGCATCGCCGGAGCGCCGGAGTCGGCCAAAGGCCCAGCCTTCGCCGTCGCTGCCGGCCTCCTGGTTTATCCGCAAGCGGCGCATCTCGAACATTTCGAACCGCGGCGCAAGCGGCACCTCATGACAGGCACGGGCGGCTATTTCACCCGTGTCGGAAGATGGCTTCGCGAGAGTTTCTGATGGCCCCCAGTCGCGAAGCTAGAAAATCTCAGCGGCCGGTGGCGGACCGGACGGGGCAGGGCACGTTCACGAACCGCGTGGACAACGCCCGTGCGACGAACAAGAGGCAATCATGACCATCAATCTGAATATTCCCGACATCCGTGAGCTTAAACCCCGCATCACCGTATTCGGCGTCGGCGGCGCTGGCGGCAACGCCGTCAACAATATGATCACCGCCGGCCTGCAAGGCGTGGATTTCGTGGTGGCCAACACCGACGCCCAAGCGCTCACGATGTCGAAGGCCGAACGCATCATCCAGATGGGCGTGCAGGTCACCGAAGGGCTCGGCGCCGGATCGCAACCCGATGTCGGGCGGGCGGCCGCCGAAGAAGTCATCGACGAAATCCGCGACCACCTGTCCGGCGCGCATATGTGCTTCGTCACCGCGGGCATGGGCGGCGGCACCGGCACCGGGGCCGCGCCGGTTATCGCCAAGACGGCGCGCGAACTCGGCATTCTCACCGTCGGCGTGGTGACCAAGCCGTTCCACTTCGAAGGCCAGCGCCGCATGCGCATCGCTGACGGCGGCATTACCGAACTGCAGAAATGCGTCGACACGCTGCTCATCATTCCCAACCAGAATCTGTTCCGGGTGGCGAATGAAAAGACCACATTCGCCGACGCCTTCGCGCTGGCGGATCAGGTGCTCTATTCCGGCGTGGCCTGCATCACCGACCTGATGGTCAAGGAAGGCCTCATCAACCTCGACTTCGCCGACGTCCGCGCCGTGATGCGCGAGATGGGCAAGGCGATGATGGGAACCGGCGAGGCCGAGGGCGACAAGCGGGCGCTCACCGCCGCGGAAGCCGCGATCTCCAATCCGCTGATCGACGATGCCTCGATGAAGGGCGCGCGGGGACTTTTGATTTCCATCACCGGCGGCCGCGATCTGACGCTCTATGAGGTCGACGAGGCCGCAACGCGTATCCGCGAGGAAGTCGATCACGACGCCAACATCATCGTCGGCGCGACCTTCGATGAAAGCCTTGACGGCATGATCCGGGTGTCGGTCGTAGCCACCGGCATCGATCAGGCTATGTCGCAACGGCCGATCGTGCCGGCGGCGGACACGCGAATGGCGGAAGTCGCCCAGCGCATCCGCGCCGAGAACCAGCGCATCGTCGAGCGCGGCGCGCGGCCTGAACCGGCCCGGCCGACAGTCTCGGCACCGGCTGCCGCTCCAGCCCCGGCGGCCGTACCTGCCGCGGTGAACGCTTCAATCGAATCGGCGGCCAAGGCCGCGATTGCGGCGGCGGTCGAGGACGTGTCGATCCGTCCGCTTGCTCCGAAGCCGTCCCTGTTCATCGATCCTGCCGCCAGCGAGCCGGAAGCCCTCAAGCCGGACGTCCTCGAACCGGCGGCGTTCATTCCGCCGCAGGCGGAGCGGCTGCCGGCGCGCCCGCCGCGCATGCCGCGCCTCGATGAGCTGCCGGTCCCGGCGCAGAACGAGATTCGCGCGCGACGTGGCGAGGTTCGGGAGGACGACCATCCCGAAAAGCGGCGGATGTCGCTGTTGCAGCGATTGGCTTCGGTCGGCCTCGGGCGCCGCGACCAGGACGAATCGGAGACCAACTTGCCGGCCGCGGCGCTGAGCCCCTCGGTCGGCGGTCCGGTATCGCCCGAGCGTCTGACCGGGCGGCCGATGCCGCGGCCTTTGCAACCGCGCCCAGACTCGGGCCAGGAACTGCCGGTCTCCGAATACGCCCGGCGCTCCGCACCGCAGGGGCTGGACCAGCACGGGCGGCAGGCCCCTGTGCATAACTCCAGCGATGAGGATCAACTCGACATTCCGGCCTTCCTGCGCCGGCAAGCGAAGTGACGGCAGGCGGAAGGCGCGCCGCAAGCCAAGCTGCCGACCCCCGAGCCGTTTTGGGGGATGCGATCTAAGCTACTGATAGATCAAATACTATTCTGCAAACTCAGGCCAATCCGTCCCGTCGCAGGCAAAGCGGCGGGACGGATTGTGCGTTTGGCGGTGCCGCATGCGTGATTTTGCGGCAGTGAGCCGACAAGACTGCGGCCGGAAAAAGGTAACAGTCGGTAAGAAAGCGTGAGTTGGCCGGATGAGACTACGCCGGTAAGGTTTGCCCGTTCGAGGGGATGTTTGGGGGATCGAGTATCTGGCGCCCACGTCGGCCAGCCCCTGTTTGTAGACGAAATGCGTTCCCCTCCCGTTGAGGTGGCCATCGGTTCGCGAAGTATTTCGCTCGCGTGGTTTGGCCGTAAGGTGTGGGACGAGGGCATGATGAGGGGCGTACTCGCCGGCCGGCAGACGACGCTGAGGAATCATGTCACGGTCACCGGCGTTGGCGTTCATTCCGGCGCTCCAGCCACTCTCACATTGCATTCAGCCGAAGCCGATACCGGCATCGTATTTTTGCGCTGCGGCGTCGACGGCCAACCGGACCGCGAATTAAGCGCTCACTTCCGATCGGTAACGGCGACCGAGTTCGCCACCGTGCTCGGCGACCACAACGGGCCGGCCGTCTCCACGACAGAGCATGTGCTTGCCGCCCTGCACGGGCTGGGCGTCGACAATGCCGTCGTCGAGGTCGATGGTCCCGAAGTGCCGATCATGGACGGCAGCGCAGAGCCGTTCGTCGCCGCGGTCGATCAGGCCGGCATTGTGGCGCTGCCGGCGGCGCGACGTTACATCCAAGTGCTCAAGCCGGTGCGCGTCGCCAAGGGCGACAGTTACGGCGAATTGCGCCCGCATTTGCGCGGGCTTCGCATCGAAACCGAGATCGAATTCGATCATCCGCTGATTGGCCGCCAGACATTCGCAATCGATGTCGAGCCGGATCTGTTCCGTCGCGAACTGGCGCGCGCCCGGACATTCGGCTTCATGCGCGACGTGGCGAAGTTGTGGAGCGCGGGTTACGCGCTCGGGGCGTCATTCGAAAACACCGTCGTGATCGCTGAAAATCGCGTCCTCAATCCCGAGGGCGTGCGCTTCCGCGACGAGTTCGTGCGGCATAAGGCCGTCGACGCGATCGGCGACTTGGCGCTGTCCGGCGCACCGCTCCTTGGCGCCTATCGTTCGGTGCGCGGCGGCCACAAGCTCAATCACGCGGTGCTCACCGCCTTGATGGCCGATCGCAGCGCCTGGGCCTATGTCGAAATGCCGGAAACTCGGCGTCCGCGTGGCCATGCCGACCTCCCGGCCGCCTTCACCAGTCCCGCCTACGGGCCGGACGTCTCTTAATCGCCCCTGATCCCTTAACTTTTACGCCTTAATCCGGGCCGATTGTCGGCCATAATTGCTGTATTGTCATAGGGCTGCGGTGAGTTCACGCTGATGTTCGGGGGCGCGGGCGAAGCACCGGCGGGGACGGGACTGAATTACGCTCATGGTGTCGCGACTACGAGGATCGACGAGATCCGGTTCCAGGTTGCGCGTGCTGTCGGGTTGCCTGGCTCTGGCGCTCGTCACCGCGCCGCTCATGGGCTGCAGCTTTTTCAAGGACAAGAGCGGCGACTACGTCCCCGACGATCCGCCCGACAGGCTCTACAATGAAGGGCTCTACCTCCTCAACAACAACGGCGACTACAAGGGCGCGGCGAAGAAATTCGACGAGGTCGATCGCCAGGATCCGTATTCGGATTGGGCGCGCAAGGCGCTCTTGATGTCGGCCTATGCCTATTATCAGGCCGAGGAATACGACGAGTGCGTCAATTCGGCGAAACGCTACATCACGCTGCATCCCGCCAGTCCCGACGCGGCTTACGCCCAATACCTGATCGGCGAATCCTATTACGATCAGATTCTCGACGTTTCACGCGACCAGGAGCGCGCAACCAAGGCGATCGACGCGCTCCAAGAGGTGGTGCGCAAATATCCGAACAGCCCATACTCGATTGCCGCCCAGAAGAAGGTCGCTATGGCGCGCGATCAGCTCGCCGGCAAAGAGATGGATATCGGCCGCTTCTATCTGAAAAAGCGCGACTTCATCGGCGCGATCAACCGCTTCAAAGTCGTGGTGACGCAATATCAGACCACGCGCCATGTCGAAGAAGCGCTGGAGCGGCTGAGCGAAGCCTATGTCGCGCTCGGCATCATGGACGAGGCGCAGACGGCCGCCGCGGTGCTCGGCCATAACTTCCCGGACAGCCCCTGGTACAAGGACGCCTATAATCTCGTGAAGAACGCCGGCGGCGAGCCTACCACCGAGAACAAAGGGTCCTGGATCAGCCGCGCGTTTCAGAAAATGGGCTTGGCCAGCGCGCAGTCCGGATGACGGATTTTAGACGACAGAGGACAGAAGTAAGAATCACGAATAATATCCGTGCTCCGTCGTCCGTCCTCCGTTGTCCGACATCATGCTGGCTCGCCTTTCAATCCGCGACATCGTTCTGATCGACCGGCTCGATATCGATTTCGGCGCCGGCCTCGCTGCATTGACCGGCGAGACCGGCGCCGGCAAATCGATCCTGCTCGACGCCTTCGCGCTCGCGCTCGGCGCCCGCGGCGACGCGGCTTTGGTGCGCGAGGGCGCCGAGCACGGCCAGGTGATTGCCGCCTTCGACGTCGCAAAGGACCATCCGGCGCGCTGCGTGCTGGCCGACAACGATCTTGTCGGCGAAGACGAGCTGATCGTACGGCGGACGCAATTCGCCGATGGCAGGACTCGCGCGTTTGTCAACGACCAGCCGGTCAGCGTGCAGGTCTTGCGCGCGCTCGGGACCGCCCTGGTCGAGATTCACGGTCAGCATGACGAGCGCGCTTTCGTCGATGCCGCGACGCACCGTGCGCTGCTCGATGCCTATGGCGGGATCGACGCCGATGCCGCGGAGGTGTCGCGGCTGTGGGACGAGCGGCGCGCGCGCAATATCGCAGTCGAGCGCCATCGCGCCGATGTCGAGCGCGCCAACCGCGAGGCCGAGTGGCTTCGCCACGCCGTCGACGAGCTCGGCCGCCTTAACCCGCAAACGGGAGAGGAAACCACGCTGGCCGAACGCCGGGCCGTGATGATGCAGGCGGAAAAAGTCGCCGACGATTTGCGCGCCACGCATGAAGCCGTCTCTGGGCCGAACTCGCCGGTGCCGCCGCTTGCCACCGCGATGCGGCGCCTGGAACGCCGCGCCGCCCAGGCGCCGGCGCTGATCGAGCCGACAGTGAAGGCGATCGATGCCGCGCTCAGCGCGCTGGAAGAAGCCCGCGCGCAGCTGGAACACGCGTTGCAAGTGGCCGAATACGATCCGGCCGAGCTCGAGCGGATCGAGGAGCGTTTGTTCGCGCTGCGCGCCGCCGGCCGCAAATACAATGTCCCGGTCGACGAGCTTGCCGCTTTGGCGCGCCGCTATGACGGCGATCTCGTCTTGATCGACGCCGGGGCCGAGCGGCTCGCCGCGCTGGAGCGCGAAGCCGAAGCGGCCACCGCGCGCTATCGCGCCGCGGCGCAAGCGCTGTCGACGGCGCGGCGGCGCGCCGCGCAGCAGCTCGACAAGGCAGTGAATGCCGAGCTGAAACCGCTCAAGCTCGAGCGGGCGGAATTCTCCACCGAGATCGAAAGCGAAAGCGAGGGGCCGCATGGCCTCGATCGCGTCGAGTTCTGGGTGCGCACCAATCCCGGCACGCGGCCCGGACCGCTGATGAAGGTTGCTTCCGGCGGCGAACTCGCGCGCTTTTTGCTCGCGCTCAAGGTCGTGCTCGCCGACCGCGGCTCGGCGCCGACGCTGGTGTTCGACGAGATCGATACCGGCGTCGGCGGCGCGGTGGCCGATGCCATCGGCGTGCGGCTTGCGCGCCTGGCCTCCGGCGTGCAGGTGATCGCGGTGACGCATGCGCCGCAGGTGGCGGCGCGCGCCGACCGGCATTATCTGATCGCCAAGGATGCGCTCGCCAAAGGCAAACGGGTCGCCACCCGCGTCGCCGAGCTCGAAGGCGAGCGCCGCCGCGAGGAGATCGCGCGCATGCTCGCCGGCGCCGAAATTACCGCCGAAGCCCGCGCTGCCGCCGAACGGCTGATCAGGGCGGCGGGTTAGGTTCGATCCCAAAAGTGGTCGCCGGATTTCGGTAAAGATCAATCATGGCTGAGCAAATTTAGTCATCATGGCCCGTCGCGAAAAGTCCGACATTTCCGTCGACGCTCTCACCGAAAAGCAAGCCAAGGCCGAGCACGCGCGGCTGCAGGCCGAGATCGCCGAGCATGACCGCCGCTATTATCAGGAGGACGCGCCGACCGTTTCGGACGCGGCCTATGACGTGCTGCGGCGCCGTTACAACGCGATCGAGGCGCGCTTTCCGCAGTTGCGCACGCTGGAGAGCTTGACGCAGCGGGTCGGCGCGGCGCCGTCGGCGCGCTTCGCCAAAGTGCGGCACGCGGTGCCGATGCTGTCGCTCGACAATGCGTTTGCCGAAGGCGACGTCGTCGATTTCGTCGGCCGTATTCGCCGCTTTCTTCGTCTCGGCGAGGACGATGAAATCGCTTTTTCCGCCGAGCCGAAGATCGACGGCCTGTCGATGTCGCTGCGCTACGAGGACGGCGAGCTTGTTACCGGCGCCACCCGCGGCGACGGCAGCGAAGGCGAGGACGTCACCGCCAATGTGAAGACGCTCAAGGACATTCCGCACCGGCTCAAAGGCCGAGGCGTGCCGACGGTGTGCGAGGTGCGCGGCGAAATCTACATGACCAAGCATGCCTTCCTCGAACTCAACCGCAAGCAAGCGGAAGCCGGCAAGCAGCTCTATGTAAATCCGCGCAACACCGCAGCCGGCTCTTTGCGTCAACTCGACCCGACGATCACCGCATCGCGGCCGCTCGGCTTCTTCGCTTATGGCTGGGGCGAGATGAGCGAAATGCCGGCGGGCAGCCAGTCCGCCATGATCAAGTGGTTCGAGCATTGCGGCTTTACGACCAATCCGCTGACCAAGATGTGCCGGTCGGTCGAAGCGCTGCTGCAATTCCACGGCGAGATCGAAGCGCAGCGCGGCAAGCCTCGACTACGACATCGACGGCGTGGTCTATAAAGTCGACCGCATCGACTGGCAGGAACGGCTCGGCTTCGTGTCCCGCTCGCCGCGCTGGGCGATCGCGCATAAGTTCCCGGCCGAGAAGGCGACCACCGTCGTCAAGGACATCGAGATCCAGGTCGGCCGCACCGGCGCGCTCACCCCGGTCGCCAAGCTCGAACCGGTAACGGTCGGCGGCGTCGTGGTGCAGAACGCCACGTTGCACAATTTCGACGAGATCGCCCGGCTCGGGGTGCGCATCGGCGACACCGTGCAAATCCAGCGTGCTGGGGATGTCATTCCGCAGGTGCTCGGCGTGGTCGAAGACAAGCCACGCGGGGCCAAGCCATACCCATTTCCGAAGACGTGTCCATGTTCTCTTAAAACCGAGGTCGTGCGCGAACTGACGGCGACCGGCGAAGCGGGCGCGGTGGCCCGCTGCACCGGCGAGCTCGCCTGCCCTTACCAGACCGTCGAACACCTTAAGCATTTCGTGTCGCGGCGCGCTTTCGATATCGACGGTCTAGGCGAGAAGCAGATCGAATTTTTCTACGAACAGGAATGGGTCAAGGAACCGGCCGACGTCTTCACGCTTCCGGAGCGCAATAAGAAAATCCATCTCGAAGAGATCGAAGGCTTCGGCGAGACCTCGGTACGCAACCTATTCAATGCCATCGAGGCGCGGCGCGAGATTTCGCTGGAGCGTTTCATCTACGCTCTCGGCATCCGCCATGTTGGCGAGACTACGGCGGCGGCGCTGGCGCGCGGCTACGGCAACTGGGACGCTTTTCACGCCGCTTGCCTCAAGCTCGCCAAGGACGACGTCGAGACGAAGCAGGAAATGGACGCGCTCGACCAGATCGGCGACACGGTGATCGAGAGCCTGCATGATTATTTCGGCGAGGCGCATAATCGCCGGCGCGTCGAGCGGCTTGCCGCGCAGGTGCGCATCCGCGACGCCGAAAAACCGCGCAGCGATTCGGCGGTCGCCGGCAAGACCGTGGTATTCACCGGCACGCTGGAGAAAATGACCCGCGACGAGGCCAAGGCGTCGGCGGAACGGCTCGGCGCCAAAGTGTCGAGTTCGGTGTCGAAAAAGACCGATTACGTCGTCGCCGGTCCCGGCGCCGGCTCCAAACTCGCCGAGGCCAAAAAGCTCGGCGTCGCCGTGCTCACCGAGGACGAATGGGCGAAACTCATTCGCTGAGCGGAGATCAGTCCAGCGCCAGCATTGTCGTTGCCGTCGCCAGCCACTCGCGGGTCGGCGCATCGAGGAGCGGCGTCAGCGTCTCGCGCACGCGGGCGTGATAAGCGGCGAGCCAGGCGATTTCCTCGGCCGCAAGCAATCTCGGCTCGACCAGCCGCGTGTCGATCGGCGCTAAGGTCAATGTTTCGAACGCGTTGAGCGGCCTTTCGGCGCCGGCGACGGGCGCGGCCTCCGTGACCAGAACCAGATTTTCGATGCGGATGCCGTAGGCGCCGGTACGGTAATAGCCCGGTTCGTTCGACAGGATCATGCCGCGCTTGAGCGGCGCGCCGCCGAGCTTGGAAATACGCGCCGGCCCTTCGTGCACCGAGAGATAGCTGCCGACGCCATGGCCGGTGCCGTGATCGAAATCGAGCCCGGCCCGCCACAAAAACTGCCGCGCCAAGATGTCGAGCTGCGCGCCGGTGGTGCCGTCCGGAAACACCGCGCGCGCGACGGCGATGTGGCCCTTCAGCACCAGAGTGAAATTCTGCCGCATTTCCGCGCTCGGCGCGCCGACGGCGAGCGTGCGCGTGATGTCGGTGGTGCCGTCCTCATATTGGCCGCCGGAATCGACGAGGAAGAGTTCGCCCGGCGCGATGCGGCGGTTGCTCTTGCGGGTGACGCGGTAGTGCACGATAGCGCCGTCGGATCCGGCGCCGGCGATAGTGGGAAATGAAACGTCTTTGAGCAGGCCGGTATCGCGGCGGAAGCTCTCCAAGGCCTCGACCGCATCGATTTCGCTCAACTTGCCGTGCGGCGCCTCACGGTCGAACCAGGCGAGGAAACGCGTCACCGCGGCGCCGTCGCGCAGCTGCGCGGCGCGCGCGCCGGCGATCTCGACTGCGTTCTTGACCGCCTTCATCGGCGCGATCGGATCGGCGCCGCGCACGACCTTGCCGCCGTTCTCAGTGACGAGGCGCGCGATCGCTTCAGGGCAACCGGCCGGATCGAGCCGCACCGCGCTTTCGCGCCCGAGCAAGCGCGGCGAGATCGCCCTCGAAATTTTCCGGCGCGCGCACCTCGGCGAGCGCTTCGAGCCGATGCCGAACATCGCTGCCGAGCTTGTGGCCGTCGACATAGAGCGAAGGCCGCCCGTCCTTCCGCACCAGCGCGAAAGCCAGCGTCACCGGCGTGTGCGGCACATCGCTGCCGCGGATGTTGAACAGCCAACAGACGGCTTGCGGATCGGACACCACCAAGGCGTCGGCGCTGAGTTTCTCCATCTCGGCGCGGACGCGCGCGAGCTTGGCCGCGGTGTCCTCGCCGGCATAACGCAAGTCATGCGGCACCACCGCGCCGAGCGGCGGCGGCGGCCGGTCCGCCCAACAGGCATCGATCGGATTGTCGGCGACGGCAACGAGGCTGCCGCCGACCGCCTCGCAGGCCTTGGCGAGCCGCTCGGCGCCTTCGACGGTATGCAGCCACGGCGAATAACCGAGCCTGGCTCCGGCCGGCAGGTTTTCTTCGATCCACGCCGTCGGCGGATGCTCGACCAGGTGTTTGATGGTGAAAGCCGCGGCGTCGACTTCGTCGCGCGCCTGCATGGTGTAACGGCCGTCGACGAAAAGCACGGCGCGGTTGGCGAGCACGATGGCGAGACCGGCGGAGCCGGTGAAGCCGGTGAGCCAGGCCAGCCGTTCGGCGCAGGGCGGCACGTATTCGTTCTGATAACGGTCGGCGCGCGGCACGACGAAGCCGTCGAGGCCGCGCCGTTTCAGCTCTGCCCGCAGCGCCGCGAGCCGCGGCGCGCTGTCGCCGCGCGCGCCGCGATCCTCGAACGACTGGAAATGCGCCTCGAACATGCGGCGCAATCTATGGATCGCGGCGGCGGCGGGCAATGCTGGTTCGAGGGCGGTGCGTCAAGACAACGGTGGTCCAACCGTCGAGCATGATCCGCCGTTCGAGGCGAAAGGCGTGATAAGCGGCGAGCGCAGCATTGGCCTGCGCGGTCAAAAGACCGGACAGCACGACGCGGCCGCCGGGCGCGACGATTTTTGCCAGCGGCGCGGCGAGGCGCTGCAGCGGTTCGAGCAGGATATTGGCGAAGACCAGGTCGAACGGCGCGCGGGCGCGGATTACCGGCGCGGCGACGCCGGCTGCCTGCACGACTTCGACCAGCGGGCCGACGCGGTTGAGCCGGGCATTGGCGCGCGCCACGCGCACCGCCGCCGCATCGATATCGGTTGCCAGCACACGCGTGCGCCAGACGCGGGCGGCGGCAATGGCGAGAACGCCCGAGCCGGTGCCGAGATCGAGAATGCGTGGTGCCGTCATCCTGAGGTGCGCGCCACAGGCGCGTCTCGAAGGATGTCGGCCCGGGCCGTCGCCCTTCGGGGCTCGCTTCGCTCGCACCTCAGGGTGACGGTGAACGTTTGCTCGCCGCTTGCTCAGCGACTTGCACATGCGGTCAAGCGCCAACAAACAGCCGCGCGTGGTGCCGTGATGGCCGGTGCCGAAGGCGAGCGCGGCTTCGATCTCGATGCTGATACGGTTCGGCGGAATGCCGGCGCGGTCGTGCGCGCCGTGCACGATAAAGCGGCCGGCCGCGACCAGCTTGAGCCCAACGAGGCTTTCCGCGACCCAGTCTTTCGCTGCGATATGGTCAAAGTTCAACGCGCGAGCCGCCTCGGCTCCGCCGACGATCTTCGCCAGATCGCGAACGGTCGCCTCATCGATCGCGCTGCGAAAATAGAGCGTCACGCACCAGTTGCCCTGCCCGGCATCCACCAGGCTGACGGCGACATCGGCGGCGCCAAAGGCCTCGGCAAACAAATCGGCGATCTTGCGCCCCGATTGTTCATCGGTGACCAGCGTCGCAATCGTCGTATCGTGCGTGGACTGTGGGTCGGGAAAAGGCATTGATGGGTCGAGGGCTTGTGAAAATCGTGCCCGGAATTCACAGACTTAAGGTTGGCGCGATTGATGAATGCGGCGGACCGGATATCCACCGCATTATCCCGGATTATTCCACCGTCTTTCCACAATATTTGCCGGGCTGTTTCACAGCTTTGTCAACGCCGTCGGGGTGCTTTGGCGGTACGATCTCATCCGTTTCTTGCCGGGAGCAATCAATGAAACATTTTTCATTCTATCAATCTGTGGCCGTTGCATTTGCCATCGTCGCGGCTGCCGCCACGGGCCTGTTTCTGCAGAGCGCCCGGGCGCAAACCACGCCCGATTATGCCGCGTTGATGGCGGCGCCGGATCGCAGCGATGCCGACCGCCAGGCCGACAAGCGCCGCGATCCGTTGCCGTTTCTGGCCTTTGCCGGCGCGCGGCCCGGCATGAAGGTGCTCGATATGGCCGCGGGCGGCGGTTATTCGACCGAGCTGATGGCGCGTTCGGTGGCGCCGAACGGCACCGTCTACGCGCAAAACCCGCCCGATCTCGGCGACAAGCCCAAAGCGACGTTCGAGGCGCGGCAGAAAACGCCGGCGTTCAAGGACGTGGTCGCCGACATTCGGCCGTTCGACGATCCGATCCCGCCGGACGTACACGATCTCGATCTGATCACCTTCCTGTTCTACTACCATGACACCAGCTACATGAACGTCGACCGCGCCGCGATGGACCGTAAAATGTTCGCAGCGCTTAAGCCCGGCGGCTTCCTGGTGATCGCCGACCATTCCGCCCTGCCCGGCCAAGGCATATCGGTCAACAAAACCCTGCATCGCATCGAGGAGGCGACGCTGCAGAAGGAGATCGAGGCGGCGGGCTTCAAGGTCGTCGGCGAAGGCAATTTCTGGCGCAATCCCGCCGACACCCACGACTTCCCGAGCTACAAACCGAACATGCCGGTCGACAATTTCGTGCTCAAGTTTCAGAAGCCGAATTGAATGTCCCGTCGTCCTGAGGCGGCCGCGAAAGCGGCCCTCGAAGGATACGGCCCCGGCGCCTCAGCCGTCGCCCTTCGAACTCGCCATAGCGCGTCGAAGACGCGCGTAAACGCGCTTATGGCTCGCACCTCAGGATGAGGGAACACGTAAATTCACTGCAGCTGATCTTTCACTTTATCCATGCCGGCGTTGACGCAATCGTCGTCGAAGCCCGGCGAACCGGAAGCACCGATGCCGCCGACGACGTCGTTGCCGACCTTGATCGGCTGGCCGCCCGGAATCGCAATCACGTTCGGCAACGTCACTTGCTGATGGGCGACCGAATTGGGGTCCTGCAGCTTCTTGGCGTATTCCGCGGTGGACTGCTTGAACGCCATCGCCGTGTAGGCCTTGCGCCGTGCGTTCTCCACCGTGAACGGCGCGGCATTGTCGCCGCGCATCTCGACGATCGTCTCACCGTCGCGATCGACAACCACCGCGGCCTCGGCCCAGCCTTTGGCCGCGCAGGCGGCGATCGTGCTCTCGGCGATGGTCTTGGCGACGTCCAAGGGCAGGTCCTTGTGCATGATGAGCGCCGCGCCGGCGGGCGACGCAGCGGCGGCAAGCGCGATCGTGGCAGCAGCAAAGCCGAAATTTCGGGCGAACAACATCGTCATGATCTCCCGGTCAAAAAAGCGTCCGCTGCGATGAACAGCGGACGCCCAACACTATTCCCATTTTCTGCGGCGGTGTTGCGACTGCGGCGCCGACCGCGATCAACAGGCGGTGAATGGCGTTACCACTGCCGATAGACCGGCGGCGGCTGCGGCGGATAGCCCTGCGGCGCGTAATAGGGCTGCGGCTGCCCATAGTAGCCTTGCCGGTAATACGGTTGCGGCTGAGCATAATAGCGCTGATCCGTAGGCGGGCTGGCCATAAGCCTGCTGGCCGTATACCGGCCGCGGCTGCGCTTGGTCATATTGCGGCGCGATCTGCACCGGCTGAGTTTTCCGTTATAGGCGGTCTCGGCGTCCGGCAGATGCGACCGCGCCACCGGCGCATTGTCGCCGCCGGGCGTGCGGCCGTCGATGGTCACGCTGGTATTGGCCAGACCTTCGCTCTTCACCAGGTCGAACAAGATTGCGGCATGCTCCGGCGACAGCCGCACGCAGCCGTGCGAAACGGCCAAGCCGAGATGCTTGACGTCGGAAAAGCCGTGGATGGCGTGGCCGTGCAGGTCGAAGAACATCGTATGCGGCATCGGCGCATTGTCCCATTCCTGCGAGAAATGGTCGGCGTCCATGCGGTTGACCTTGAACGTGCCGCTCGGCGTGTCGTAGCCGGGCCGCCCGGTCGACACCGGCCAGCTGTAGCGCTGCTGACCGTCGACCGCGACCGCCATGCTCTGGGTCGATTTGTCGATGGCGATCGCGATATTGGCCCGCGCCGCGGTGGCGAACGGCAAGGCAAGGGTCAAGGCCAATGCCGCCGCCGGCAGCGAGGCTGAAAAAATTGCGGGGAAACGCATGTGGTTACCTGAGGGGTCGGTCGCCCAACTCTTAGAAGTCTTTCGCCGGTCTTTGGTTCAAATCAAGAGCATATCTGCGCCACCGGGCGGAATGGTGAATGAAATACGGCAGCACAAAGCTTAATTCGTCACTGCCGAGCCAAACATCAAGCCCGGTGACGACAAGGCGCGAGCAAGCGTCAATGCCGTTTGAAATACTGCACCGCGCGTTCGTGCTTCTCGGCCGCCGCGCGGCTGGCGAAGGTGCCGAGATTGCGGCGTCGGCCGGTCTTCGGATTTACTTTTCGCGAATAGAGCCGGTATTTGCCGGACGGTAGTTTGCGGATCATGGCGTTTCCTCGGCGACGTACCGCCACCCAATGATATTGGCGCGCGCCATTATCATTAAATCGAACAAGACAGATTTATTCTCGCGACGCAACCGCGCGCGAGTGTTGTCAAACAGCGATGCCATACTCCTCGTCACCACCGGGCCTGACCCGGTGGTCCATGCTGAATTGCAGCGACAAAGCAGAGCGGAAAGCTGAATCAGCCTCTTCGCCGCACGGATTGCCGGATCAAGTCCGGCAATGACGAAGTAAGAAAATAAAAAATAAGGGAAGCGGAACGCCGGCAAACGCGGGTAACACCTCCCGCACGCAAACACGGCGCGCGGGTCGCGCCACGGAAGGAGCGGCTTGCGCCGCCCCGTCCGCTCTCGGGCGCGCTCGCCTGCCGGCGTTCCACCACGGCTCTTGCCAAGGGGACTTACGTCACCCAAGGCGCAACCCAGGCCAGGCTCCCTGGGCAAACCGGTCCGAAGGCGGGCGTTACCCGCCTTCGCCTTCCCAGTCCAGTGACGCACCTCACGCGCCGGTCGTAATGCCGGCAGGCATGATGCCCGGGCCGCCCGGGAGGCGGAGCTGATGAGGCTTCGCCCGCAGGCACCGCACTCGCCCCTGCCGCCCGGCATCACCCGGACGGCGTCCCTTAGGGCGAGATTGATTCGCAGCCATTCACCCTGAGGTGCGACCCCCGACCTAAGCGGGGGGAGCCTCGAAGGGCGACGGCCCGGACGGAGCAGCATCCTTCGAGGGCCGCTGCGCGGCCATCTCAGGATGACGGACTAGGGCTGCCCAAACCCCTCCCGCGTCAGCCGCACGATGGCGCGGTCCAGCGCGGAGAGAAATTCGGAGCGGTCGCGCGGCGCGAAGGGTTTGGGACCGCCGGTGATGGCGCCGGCCGAGCGCAGCAGAATCCATCAGATTGCGCGTCGCCAGCGTCATGCCGATCAACTCTTCGCTGAACGGCTTGCCGTTCGGCGCGATGACCTCGGCGCCCGCTTTCACGGCGCGGCTCGCCAGCGGCACGTCAGCGGTGATGACGATATCGCCGCGCTTGGCGCGTTCGGCGATCCAGTGGTCCGCCGCGTCCAGGCCGGCGCCGACGACCACGCGCTCGATCATCTCATCGCGCGGCACTGCGATCGGGCTGTTGCTGACGACAAAGACTTTCAGCGCCACGCCCTTGCCCGCATGGCGCTCGGCGACGCGATAAATCTCCTGCTTCACCGGGCAGGCGTCGGCGTCGATGTAGAGGGAGATCGGCGTCACGGACTCGCTTTCCGCATTCCCCAAGCCTTCATGGCCGGACTTGTTCCGGCCATCCACGTCTTGCTTTAATCCGCGGATGGCGGGCCGCTGGGTTTATTTCATGACCAATCGGGGCAACGGCATTTTGTATGTCGTCGTCACGAGCAATTTGCCGCGGCGTGCTTTCGAGCATCGGCAAGGATTGATTGATGGATTTACCAAACGTCATGGCTTGAAGCGATTGGTCTATGCGGAGCACTTCGACGATATTCGATCCGCGATCCAGCGCGAAAAGACGATCAAGCATTGGCCGCGCGCATGGAAGGCTCGTCTTATCCATTCCATGAATCCGGAATGGGAATGATCTGTACGATACGCTCTCTTGACGGCCGTCATGCCCGTCCCCGGACTTGATCCGGGGATCGTCGCGGGCATCCACGTCTTGTTCCTCAGCAGCAAGGAAGACGTGGATGGCCGGAACAAGTCCGGCCATGACGACTTTGGAGCGCCGAAATCGAAACCAACTCTTTGAAGTCGACCACTATCCCCGTCACACCCGCTCGACAAAACTATCCACCACCCGCTTCTCCCCGGCCCGGTCGAACTGGATGGTCAGCTTGTTGCCGTCGATCGCAGTGACGTTGCCGTTGCCGAATTTCTGGTGGAACACGCGATCGCCCAGCGTGAAGGCGGAGACGGCGCCGGTGGATTTGGCGACCAGCTCGCCTTCGATGGTGAGCGGGATGCGTGGCCGGGCGCTGACGTCGTCCCTGGCGCGCCAGGGCGATGGCGATGAGGCGTCGTCGAAGCCATCGGACGCGTCGTCCGCGGCGTAGCGCGAACCGGATTCGGCGAAACCGCCCTTGCCTTTCGTGTCGCTATTCTTGTCGGCTTTTTTGGCCTGCGCGCGCTGCCAGCCCGGCGTGTTGTAGCTGGAGCCGAACGAGGTGGCGGCGTCGAAGCGCGACGAGCCGTAGCCGCCATAGCCACCGAAGCCGCCTTGGGCTTCCGTCACCTCGACATTGGCTTCCGGCAATTCGTCAAGGAAACGCGACGGGATGTTGGTCTGCCACAGCCCGTGCATGCGGCGGTTGGTGGCGAAATAGATCTTGGCCCGCTTGCGCGCGCGGGTGAGGCCGACATGGGCGAGCCGGCGCTCCTCTTCCAGCCCGGCGCGGCCCTGGTCGTCGAGCGTGCGCTGATGCGGGAACAGGCCCTCCTCCCAGCCGGGCAGGAACACGGTGTCGAATTCGAGCCCCTTGGCCGAGTGCAAAGTCATAATATTGACGGCGTCGGCCTCAGCGGCCTTGTCGTTGTCCATCACCAGCGAGATGTGCTCGAGAAAACCCTGCAGGTTCTCGAACTCCTCCATGGAGCGCACGAGTTCTTTCAGGTTTTCCAGGCGGCCGGCGGCGTCGGCGGAGCGGTCCTTCTGCCACATCTCGGTGTAGCCGCTCTCGTCGAGCACGATCTCGGCAAGCTCGGTGTGCGGCAGCGCATCGCGCTGCTTGCGCCAGCGGTCGATGGCTTCGAGCAGCGCGCGCAGCGAGCCGCGCGGCTTCGGCTTCAGCTCGCCGGTCGCGACCATGGCGCGGGCGGCTTCGGTGAGCGGCACGCGGCGCTTCCTGGCATGGTCGTGCAGCAGCTGCACCGTGGCATCGCCCAAGCCGCGCTTCGGCACATTGACGATGCGCTCGAAGGCGAGATCGTCGGCCGGCGAATTGACGACGCGCAGATAAGCCAGCGCATCGCGGATTTCGGCGCGCTCGTAGAAACGAGGTCCGCCGACGACGCGATACGGCAGGCCGAGCGTGACGAAGCGATCCTCGAATTCGCGCATCTGGAACGAGGCGCGCACCAGAATGGCGATCTGGTTGAGCGCGTGCCCCTCGCGCTGCAATTGCTCGATCTCCTCGCCGATGGCGCGGGCTTCCTCCTCGGAGTCCCAGGAGCCGGTGACGGTGACTTTCTCGCCCAAGACGTCGTCGGTGCGCAGCGTCTTGCCGAGCCGGCCTTCGTTGTGGGCGATGATGTGCGAGGCGGCGGCGAGGATGTGGCCGGTGGAGCGGTAATTGCGCTCCAGCCGGATCACGGTGGCGCCGGGGAAATCGTGCTCGAAGCGCAGAATGTTGTCGACCTCGGCGCCGCGCCAGCCGTAGATCGACTGGTCGTCGTCGCCGACGCAGCAGATGTTTTTGGCGGCGGGGGGCGCCCTTTCGTCACCGTCATTCCGGGGCGCGCCATCAGGCGCGAGCCCGGATCCATAGTCCCGGCGCCGGTGGTTATGGATTCCGGGCTCGCCGCTTCGCGGCGCCCCGGAATGACGGCCGCGCCCGTCCGCTGCGCCAACAGCCGCAGCCAGAGATACTGCGCGACATTGGTGTCCTGATATTCGTCGACCAGAATGTATTTGAAGCGGGCCTGATATTGGCGCAGCACTTCGGGCTGCTCGCGGAACAACCGGATGCACTCGAGCAACAGATCGCCGAAATCGGCGGCGTTGAGGATTTTCAGCCGCTCCTGATAGGCCTTGTAGAGTTTCAGCCCTTTGCCGTTGGCGAACACGGCGGCTTCGCCCGCCGGCACCTGCTCGGGGGTGAGCCCGCGGTTCTTCCAGCCGTCGATCAGCATCGCCAGCACGCGGGCCGGCCAGCGCTTCTCATCGATGTTCTCGGCTTCGAGCTGTTGTTTCAGAAGGCGTATCTGGTCGTCGACGTCGAGGATGGTGAAATCGCTCTTCAGCCCGACCAGCTCGGCATGGCGGCGCAGGATTTTCACGCCGATGGAATGGAAGGTGCCAAGCCAGGGCATGCCCTCGACGACCTGGCCGACGATGTCGCCGACGCGGTGCTTCATCTCGCGCGCCGCTTTGTTGGTAAAGGTGACGGCCAATATTTCGCCGGGGCGGGCGCGGCCGAGGCTGAGAATGTGGGCGATGCGCACGGTGAGCACGCGGGTCTTGCCGGTGCCGGCCCCGGCCAGCACCAGCACCGGGCCGTCGAGCGTCTCCACGGCCAGCCGCTGCTCCGGATTGAGCCCGGCGAGATAGGGCGCCGGCGCGGCGGCGGCCTGCGCGCGCGCGGCAATGCCGCCGCGGACGGGTGCGGCGGTTCGGCCGGCTCGATGTTGCGCTTTAACGGGTCAGCCACTGCGAAGGATCAGCCACTGTATTTGGGGCCACTGATTCTCATACGCACGAAGATGGCACCTGGAGCGCGGCTTTTACGAGGCTTGCCTCTCGTCATTCCGGATTGCCGCGTAGCGGCAAGTCCGGAATCCATGATCACAGGTCAGCGAATATGGATTCCGGGCTCGCGGGCTAAAGCCCGCGCCCCGGAATGACGGCGCGTCGCGCCGTCACTTCATATACTTGTCGACCGTCACGGCGGCGTCCTGGCGATCCTTTTTGAGGAAGGCGGCAAAATCGCCGGTCGAGCCGGCGGCCGGATCGAGATAGTTCTGCTTGGCGAAGTCGATGAATTTCTGGCTCTGGAAGATCGCCAGCAATTCGTCGTGCAGGCGCGCGACGATCGGCGCCGGCGTTCCGGTCGGCACCACGACGCCCCAGAAAATCGGGCCGCCGGGGAAGGCGTCGAAGCCGGCTTCCTTGAACGTCGGCACATCGGGAAGCTCGGCCGAACGCTGCGCGGCGTTCAGCGCCAGGATCTTGATCTTGCCCTCCTTAAGCTGGCTGACCATGTTGCCGACGCCGATCTTGGTCACGTCGATGTCGTTGCCAAGCAGCGCACTGATGATCTCGCTGCCGCCCTTGTAGGGGATCGCCACGAATTTGGTGTGCCACTGCTCGCCGAGCCACTGGCGGAAGGCGTCGGTGGTGGTGCGCTCGCCGAGCGTGCCGTAATTGAGCTTGCCGGGCGCGGCGACCGCCTTGGCGCGCAGCGCGTCGAGCGTGTCGATGCCCGATGCCGCCGGCACCATCACCCCTTCCATGACGTGGTACATGTCGATGACGGGGACAAAATCCTTGTCGGGATTGTACGGCAGGTTGGCGAAGGTCAGCGGGTTGAACGACATGGTGTCGGGGCTGACCACGCACAGCGTGTAGCCGTCCGGCGCCGACTTGGCGCATTCGGTGCCGCCGAGCACCATGGCGGCGCCCGGCTTGTCGACCACGACGACCGGCTGGCCGAGCCGCTGCTGCAGCTCCTGCGCGGTGAGCCGCGCCGCGACATCGGTGACCGAGCCAACCGAGATCGGCACGATCATCTTGATCGGGCGATTAGGATAAGTTTGGGCGCGGGCGGCGGCAGGCAATGCCGCCAGCAGACAGACCATCAGCGGCAAGAATTTTCTCATGACGTTTCCTTCCGGATTTATTTTGGCGCGAATGTGCGAAGCGTTTTAGTTCATCCGCCGCGCAACGTGTTACTCGTCATTCGCTTGTGTCAGCGCAGCACAACCTCGCCGATCGAGCCTGAGTCGTATTGGGTGAAGAACAGCCGGCCGTCGGCGAACGCGGCGATGCAGCGCGCGCCGCTTCCCGGCGTCGGAATGTCGTATTCGCCGCGCACCGTGCCGTCCGGCGCCATGCAGCCGATCTTGTTGGCGAAGTTTGCGGTGTACCAGAGGTCGCCGCCGGCGCCGACGGTGACGCCGCGCAGCGAGGCGTTCGGCGTCGGCACCGCATGCTCGGCGATGCGGCCGGCGCGGTCGATGCGGCCGAGCGCATTGGTCGAGGTCTCGACGAACCAGATGCTGCCGTCGGGATGGCTGACCATGGCGCGCGGCTGGCTGTCGTGGCTCGGTATGGGAAACTCCGTCACCGCGCCGTCCACGGTGATGCGGCCGATGCGGTTGCCGGCGGCTTCGGAAAACCACAACGCGCCGTCGCGCACCACGATCGACAAGGGCTTTGCGCCGGGCGAAATGCCATCGCCATATTCGGTGATGCGCCCGTCCGGCGTGATCTTGGCGATACGGTTGGCGTCGCTCTCGGAAAACCAGATATTGCCGTCGGGGCCGAGGATCATGCCGTCGGGACCGGCATTCGCCGTCGGCAGCGCGAATTCCACGATCTCGCCGCGCGGCGCGATGCGGCCGATCTTGTTGGCGGTCTTTTCGGCGAACCACAGATTGCCGTCGGCGCCGAGCGCGATGCCGATCGGCGTCGCCTTCCGGGTCGGCAGGTCGAACTCGGCGAAGGCGCCGCGGTCCGGATCGAGGCGGCCGATCTTGGACGCGCCGCTCTCGCAGAACCACAGCGCGCCGTCCGGTCCCTCGACCGCGATATAGGGCTTGCTGCCGGCGCTCGGAATTTTGTGCTCGCGGATCGTGACTTTTTGAGAGTTCATTTTCACCGGCCTTGTGGCATGGCAATTCTCCGTCCGACACCGTCCGGAACCGGCAGCCTGTCGTGCGCGGCCTTCATCGGCTTAAGCCGCGCCATGACAGAAGCGGGAAACGCGGCGACCTTTTTCGCGGTCAAATCTACATTGAGCGCCATGTTCTCCGACGTGGCCGACAGCCAGCCTTCGTCGGCGTGATGCAGCTCTTCGAAATAATGCATGCGCTTTTCATCGAAGCCGAGCAGCCGGAAGCTCACGCGCACCGGCGCGTCGAGGAGAAGCTCGCGCAGATAGCGGATATGCACTTCGGCGGTGAAGGTGGAGCACTTGGTGGTCTCGACATAACTCAGGCCGAGGCCGAGGAGTTCGTAGACCTCGTCGACCGCGCGGTCGAACAGTACATTGTAATAGGCCATGTTGAGATGGCCGTTATAGTCGATCCAGCCCGGCTCGACCCGCATGACGCTGGAGACGAAGGGGGCGGGAATTGCAGGTTCGGGCGCGGCGCGGTCGTCGGTGCGGTCATTCATGGGCCCGACTGTGGCGGATGAAGCGCGCCTGAGGCAAGAGGCGGACATTTCCCGGCTTGACCTGCGAAAGCCTCGCCGCCACGTTGCGGGTAACAGCCAGGAAACGCACCAGGACATATCATAATGGCCCTCGTCGAAGCGCCGCGGCGGACCAAACAGGAGCGCAAAGCGGCCGACGCCGTCATCGCCGCGCTCGCCGCGCGCTACGGCAACCGGCTGGTGACCTCGCAAGCGGTGCGCGAGCAGCACGGCCACACCACGACCTGGATCGCCAACCAGCCGCCGGACGCGGTGGTGTTTCCACAGGCCACCGAGGAGGTGCAGGACATCGTGCGGCTATGCGCGGCCGAACGCGTGCCGGTGATCGCCTTCGGCACCGGCACCTCGCTCGAAGGCCAAGTCAATGCGCCGCGCGGCGGCGTCTGCCTCGATTTCCGTGACATGAACCGCGTGCTTGAGGTGCATGCCGAGGACCTGGATTGCGTCATCCAGCCGGGCATCACACGCAAGCAGTTGAATGAACACCTGCGCGACAAGGGCGTGTTTTTCCCGATCGATCCCGGCGCCGACGCCTCGCTCGGCGGTATGGCGGCGACCCGCGCGTCGGGAACCAATGCCGTGCGCTACGGCACCATGAAGGACAACGTGCTGGCGCTGAAGGCCGTTCTCGCCAACGGCGAAGTCATAGCGACGGCGCGCCGGGCCAAGAAATCCTCGGCCGGCTACGATCTCACCCGCCTGCTGATCGGCTCGGAAGGCACGCTGGGCATCATCACCGAGCTGACGTTGCGGCTGTCGGGCATCCCGGAGGCGATTGCGTCGGGGATTTGTCCGTTTCCTTCGGTCGAGGCGGCGTGCAACGCCACGATCCTCACCATCCAGTCCGGCATTCCGGTGGCGCGCATCGAATTGCTCGATGCCCTGCAAGTGAAGGCCTGCAATCTTTATTCAAAACTTTCGCTGCCCGAGACGCCGATGCTGTTTGTCGAATTTCACGGCACCGAAGCGGGTGTCGCCGAGCAGTCCGAGCGCTTCGGCGAGATCGCCCGCGAACTCGGCGGCGGGCCGTTCGACTGGGCGACGCGCGCCGAAGATCGCACCCGGCTGTGGCAGGCGCGGCACGACAGCTATTGGTCGATCCGGCAATTGCGACCGGGCACGGAAGCGCTTTCATCCGATGTTTGCGTGCCGATCTCGCGGCTGGCGGAATGCGTTACCGAAACGCAGCGGGATGCCGAGGCCAGCGGCTTCATCGCTCCAATGGTCGGCCATGTCGGCGACGGCAATTTCCACATGCTGCTCCTGGTCGACACCAAGGACGCCGACGAAATCAAACGCGCGGAGGATCTGCTTGAACGGCTGGTCGAGCGGGCGCTGGCGATGGACGGCACCTGCACCGGCGAGCACGGCGTCGGTCAGGGCAAGATGAAATATCTTTTGGCCGAGCACGGCGAGCCGGCGCTCGAAGCGATGCGCGCCATCAAGCGCGCGCTCGATCCGCTCGATATCCTCAATCCCGGCAAAATCGTCAGCGTCTGAAAAAGACGCGCCGGGGCATGCGCGGGCTATTCCGCCCGCAGCAGCGAAGGGCTACGGGGCGGCGTCAGCATGATTTCGCGCGGCGGCGATGCGGCGCGTCCGTCCGGGTTGCTCTGCGCCCGGTAGTGATCGAGCACGAACAGCCGGATCGCCGACGACAGATTGCCGTGCCGGCGCTCGGTATCGATCGATGCCACCAGGTCCGACAAAGTGACCTGCCGGGCGATCGCGATGTCTTTGAGGCCTTTCCAGAACGCGTCTTCCAGGCTGACGCTGGTCTTGTGGCCGGCGATAACGATGGAACGCTTAACGACCGGCGATTTCATTGCCCATCTCCCGTCTCGATCCGGTGTTGGTCGAGGCTTCTGCGCTCTTTGTCGCGCCGAGCCTGCTCCAGGTTTTGCCCCGCCTTAGGACGGCCGTGGGCCACCCGGTTGGCCGCGGCCTTCTGCTCGGCCTTAAGCCGTTTGGCCCGTTTGCGTGCGATTCTAAGGCTAACGACGGTGGCCATAAGGGAAGTTCCTGCAAACTCGGGTGAATCCCCGGTAACCGGTTGTCCGACTCGGATCACCCCTACACGAATACAGGCGGGATAAATGTGCCCTAGATCACACCGGGGTGCCCAAAGGTCACATTATCGAGAACGATCGCTGTTACGCCTCGGGGTGCGTCATGCGGACCGGCCGCACCAGGCGATCGAAGTCCTTCCCCGACACGTAGCCAAGCCGGATCGCCTCTTCGCGCAGGGTGGTGCCGTTGGCGTGGGCCGCCTTGGCGATCTGCGCCGCTTTGTCGTAACCGATGGTCGGGGCCAGTGCCGTGACCAGCATCAGCGAGTTATTCAACAATTCGCGGATGCGCGGCTCGTTGGCGCGGATGCCGGTAACGCAATGATCGGTGAACGACACCGCGGCGTCGGCCAAGAGTCGGATCGACTGCAGCACGGAATAAATGATCACCGGCTTGAAGACGTTGAGCTCGAAGTGGCCCTGGCTCGCCGCGATGGCGACCGTAGTGTCGTTGCCGAACACCCTGGTGCAAACCATGGTCAGGGCTTCGCATTGCGTCGGGTTGACCTTGCCCGGCATGATCGACGAGCCCGGCTCGTTCTCCGGCAAAATCAGTTCGCCAAGTCCCGACCGCGGACCGGAGCCGAGGAAGCGGATGTCGTTGCCGATCTTGAACAGGTCCGCGGCCAGCGCGTTGAGCGCGCCGTGGGCGAAGACCAGCGCGCCATGCGACGCCAGCGCCTCGAATTTGTTCGGCGCGCTCACGAAAGGCAGGCCGGTCAGGTGCGCGACCTTCTTCGCAAACGCTTTGGCAAAGGCGCGCTTGGCGTTGAGTCCGGTGCCGACCGCGGTGCCGCCCTGCGCCAGCGGGTAAAGCGCCTTCAATCCCAGCTTGACGCGGGCGATGCCGGAAGCGACCTGCGCGGCATAGCCGGAAAACTCCTGGCCGAGCGTCAGCGGGGTGGCGTCCTGGGTGTGGGTGCGGCCGATCTTGACGATGGAATGGAACGCTTTGACTTTCGCCTCGAGCGCGGCGTGCAGATGCATCAGCGCCGGAATGAGCCGGTGCACGATTTCCTGCGCCGCCGCGATATGCATCGCGGTCGGGAAAGCGTCGTTCGACGACTGACTCATATTGACGTGGTCGTTGGGATGAACCGGCTCTTTGGCGCCGAGCTTGCCGGTCAGTAGCTCGTTGGCGCGGTTGGCGATCACTTCGTTGACGTTCATGTTGGTCTGAGTGCCGGAGCCGGTCTGCCACACCACGAGCGGGAATTGATCGTCGAGCTTGCCGTCGATGATCTCGCCCGCCGCCTGCACGATCGCCTTGGCGCGCCGCGCGTCGAGCGAACCGAGCGCGAGATTGACTTCCGCGGCGGCGCGCTTGACCAGCGCCAGCGCCGCGATCAGCGGACGCGGCATGCGCTCCTCGCCGATGCGGAAATTGTTGCGCGAGCGTTCGGTTTGCGCGCCCCAATAGCGATCGGCCGGAACTTGAATCGGGCCGAAGCTATCCGTCTCGGTGCGCGTTTTCATGGGAGCGAAGGCGGCTTCAATTCCCGCTCGTTCCCCCGCGAGCGGGGACCCAACTGCGGGATTCCCGCTTGCGCGGGAATGAGCGGAAATTAAACATCACACAAACCTGTCCTATTTCTTCCTGAATCGATCGAGCCGCACGACCTCGCCGCCGCCGCTCGGTCGAACCGGTTCAGAGGCTTTCGCCGCGGCGGGCGCGGGCAAGGCATCGGACTTTAGCGACTCCGCAGGCACAATTCTTATCGGCGGCGATTGGTCCGCCGTTGCGCCCGCAGCCGTGCGATCGCCGCCTGCTTCGGCCTCGATCGTCTCGAACTGGAAGCCGAATTCCACCGCCGGATCGTAGAACGCGGTGATGGCTTCGAATGGCACCGCAAGGCGTTCCGGAACGCCGCCGAACGACAGGCCGACCTCGAACGCGTCGTCGCCGACGGTCAAATCCCAGAATTGATGCTGCAGGATGATCGTCATCGTCTCCGGATATTGCGTGCGCATGCGCTCGGACAGCCGCACGCCGGGCGCCGTGGTGGCAAACGTGATCTTGAAATGATGCTCGCCGGGCAGCCCCTTCTCGGCCGCATCGGTCAGAACGGTGCGCACCACGCCGCGCAGCGCGTCTTGCGCCAGGATATCGTAGCGAATGTGATCGACGGGCATGTCAGTGATCGCGAATCGGAGGTCTATACAAAACAAATAGGCACGAAATCATAGCGGTCCAGATTGATTCTGTCCTGATTCCCGATAGCTGACACGTGGAAAGTGGAGGCTTCTGTTGCCAGGTGCCTCCGAACCCCGCCTGACGCTGCTAAGACGCCAGGGCTTTAAGTCGGTCTTTCAGACTGCGTTACGCAGCCAGAGCAACCGGAGCATAGTTGTCATTGGCAACTATGGAATTGGCCCGATAACGGCGGAACCATGCCGAGCAAAAGCACGCCCTTTACGCCCTCGTCGATCCTATTTCGCCCCCGCCGATGCGGCCCCGAACGACTGGGACTAAGCGAGCCGCATTGGTGGAGGCGCCGGGTACCGCCCCCGGGTCCGAAAGGTTTATTACGACGGCCATTTATCGCCATATCCGGCTTGCGCCGGCACCACCCAATATAGGCGCAAATGGTTGCCGAAAAAAGAGTATGAGGCTGGCGCCAAGGAGCGCCCAAGGGAATACTCCAGGGAAGGGCGGATGAAGCTCATTTCCGGCGGCCAGACCGGCGTCGACCGTGCGGTACTCGACGTGGCGGTGGAACGCGGCATTGCCTATGCCGGCTGGTGCCCGAAGGGCGGCTGGGCCGAGGATTTTCTTAAACCGCCGGGGCTATTGGCGAAATATCCGCAGCTTGCGGCCACCCCGCTCGCCGACCCGGCGCAACGCACCGAATGGAACGTGCGCGACGCCGACGCCTGCATGATCCTCGTCGACGCCGGCGGCGTCGATGTCTCGGCGGGTACGGCGTTGGCGCAGGAACTGGCGCACCGCTACCGCAAGCCGCTCCTTATCGTGAACCTTGCCGAGACCGATACGCTCAACCGCGCGGCGCTTTGGCTGCGCGTCCAGCAAGCGAGACACGGCGCCAGCCTGAAACTCGCGATCGGCGGACCGCGCGAGAGCGAAGCGCCGGGAATATATGCACGCGCCGCGGCTCTCATCCGGTCGCTCGCGGATTAGTGTCGCTGACATCCCGTCTGCGCAAAACCCGTATGGCCGTAACGGCGGAGCGGCGCTAAACGATTTTCATGAACTCCCCGTCGCCGCTTCCCAGCGCCACCGAACCCCCAGCCTCATCGTCCCGACCCAGTTCTGCGCCGGCGCCGCAACGGCCGAGCCTCGCCGAGCTGTTCGTCGCCTTTGCGACGATTTCGCTTTCGGGTTTCGGCGGCGTGCTCGCCTGGTCGCGGCGCACGATGGTCGAGGAGCGCAAATGGCTCACGCCAGAGCAGTTTAACGAAACCTACGCGTTGTGCGCGTTTCTGCCCCGGGGAAACATCCTCAACTTCTCGGTGATTCTCGGAGCGCGCTTTCGCGGCGCATGGGGCGCCATTGCCGCGGCCACCGGACTGATGGGACCGCCGCTGCTCCTGGTCCTCTGCATCGGCGCGATTTACGCCCATTACGGCGACGTGCCGGCGCTGCGCCACATGCTGACGGGCGTGGCCTCGGCGGCGGCCGGCCTGATGCTGGCGACGGTCGCCAAGATGGCCCGGCCCTTGTTTCAGAGAAGCGCCGTGACGCAGCCGCTGATCGCGCTCGCCACTTTCGCCGCGATCGGCATCATGCATTGGCCGCTGCCGCGGTGCTGGCGGTCATCGTGCCGATGAGCATCGCGATCGCATGGGTGCGGCTGTGAATTCCGGGAACGGCACGCTCCTGACGCTCGCCGGCTTTTTCGGCGTGCTGTCGCTGTTTGCCATCGGCGGCGGCAATTCGGCGGTGCCGGAAATGCATCGCTTCGCCGTCGACGTCGAGCATTGGCTGAGCAACCAGCAATTCGCCGACAGCTTCGCGCTGGCGCAGCTCACTCCGGGGGCCGAACATCATCATCGTGACGTTGATCGGCTATCACGTCGCCGGCATCCTGGGTGCACTGGTAACGACGCTGGCGATGTGCGGTCCGCCCGGCGTGTGCGCTTTTTTTGTCGGCGGCGCGGCCGATCGCTTCAAAGGTGCGGTGTGGCACGGCGTGCTGAGCCGGGCTTTGGTTCCCGTAACCATCGGTCTGACCGCGGCGAGCGCCGCCGTCGTTGCCGGCACCGCGGGCTACGGCTGGATGGCGGCGACGATTACGCTCGGCACGGCGTTGACGGCCTATTTTGTCCGCGTGCATCCGCTCTGGGCCTTCGCCGTCGCCGCGCTGCTCGGGCTGAGCGGGCTGCTTTGATATCGCCGCAAGCGATCTTGCGCGCGTCTTGCCGCCATCTCATGGTGCTGCTTCCTGGGATTACGGACGAGAACCCGTCGAGAAACCAATGGACAACGGCGCTCGGCTCAACGCGATGGCGCGATGGATGTGGGACGCGCACCGGCAGCGCCTGCCCTATCGCAACCTGCCGGACGAATTGCGTCCGGTCTCGATCGCCGAGGCCTATGCGGCGCAGGAGGCTTATTACCGGCTGGCGGAGCCGGTATACGGCCCCGTCGCTGGCGCCAAGATCGCCACCACGACCAAGGTGATGCAGCAATTGATGGGCATCACGCACCCGTGCGGCGGCGCCATCTTTGCCCGAACTATCCACGCCTCGCCGGCCAGGTTACGCACCGCGGATTTCGTCAATCTCCGCATCGAAAGCGAAATCGCGCTTAAACTCGGCGGCGATTTGCCGGCATCCGGCGCACCCTGGACGCGCGAGACGGTCGCGCCGGCGGTCGCGGGCGCCATGCCGGCGTTCGAGCTGATCGAGGACCGCCATGCTGATTACGCGCACACCGAGGCTGCGTCGCTGATCGTGGAGAATTGCTGGAACGGCGGAGTGGTCATCGGCGCGCCAAAAGCCGTAGCGGTCGCGGATCTCGTCGGTATTGCCGGTCGTCTCACGATAGACGGTAGAACCGCCGGCGCAGGCATGGCCGAGGATCCTTACGCGACGCTGGCCTGGCTCGCCAACCATCTCGCCGAACGCGGCCGCGACCTCAAAACCGGCATGGTGGTCATCACCGGGAGCCTGATTGCGACCGTTTCCATCGCGAGCGGGCAACGCGCGGTATTCGCCGTCGACGGCCTGGGCGAGATCGCGATGGATGCCGTCTAATACCAAATCTCTGAAGGCCCGAACTCGTTGGGGATTCACAAATCAGCGGCGGTCTGATTCAAGGTGGCGAACCAAGGAGGTTCGCCATGTCGGTTCCGATACCATTGCGGCGAGACTTCAGCACATCTCGGCTGCGCAGTTTAGCAAAGAAGACCAAGGATGGGCCGCAGGCGCGGCGACTTCTGACCCTTGCCGCGATCTATGACGGAGCGACCCGCACCGAGGCGGCCAAGATCGGCGGCGTCGGCCTGCAGATCATCCGGGACTGGGTTTTACGGTTCAACGCGTGTGGCCCTGACGGGCTGCTGGACAGAAAGCCGCCAGGCCAACCCTCCAAACTCAATGACGGCCAGCGCCAGGCAATTGCCCAAATGATCGAGAGCGGCCCACTCCCGGCAGTCCATGGCGTGGTGCGCTGGCGGCTGATCGATCTGGCGCAATGGATATACGAAGAGTTCCGCATCACCATCGCCAAGCAGACGTTGAGCCGGGAGCTGCGCGCCATGGGCTATCGCAAGCTGTCGGCTCGGCCACGTCATCACGCGCAGGCCGCGGGTGCGATTGAGGATTTTAAAAAAACTTCCCCGCGCGTCTGGAGGCAATCGCGCGCGAAAGGGCGGTCGATAGCGACAAGATAGAGATCTGGTTCGCAGATGAGGCTCGTATCGGCCAGAAGAACAAGATCACCCGCCGATGGGCCAAGCGGGGCTCCCGTCCCAGCGCTCCCCGTGATCAACGGACCGCCTCGACCTACATCTTCGGCGCCGTCTGCCCAAAGAAGGGCAAGGGCGCGGCCCTGATCCTGCCGGCCTGCAACACCGAGGCGATGAACTTGCACCTCGCCGCGATCGCCGCGATCATCGCGCCCAGTGTCCACGCCGTCCTCTTGGTCGATCAGGCTGGCTGGCACATGTCGACGCGCCTCGTCGTGCCGTCCAACATCACCATTATCGCCTTGCCGCCGAAATGCCCCGAGCTCAACCCCGTTGAGAACGTCTGGCAGTTCATGCGCGACAACTGGCTCTCCAACCGTATATTCAAATCCTATGACGATCTCGTCGATCACTGCTGCGAGGCATGGAACAAGCTCGTCAATCAGCCCTGGCGCATCATGTCCATCGGCTTGCGCCAATGGGCGCACGGGTTCTGATCAAGGAGATTGGTATAAGGTCGCGCTCAGCCCGCTGGTTTCGGGCCTGTACTCGTAAAATCGAGTTCGATGAGCAACGGGTAGTCAATGTCCGCTTCCCCCAATTCCGGACATCAGCCAGTCTCTGTGGCGTGTCCGCCGAGGGGCCAATCGCGTCACTTGTATCGCAGGAAAACAGCGAGCGAAACCTCCGCGGCGGTTGTCGAGCGTGCTGTTTCAACGCTTACTGTGGTTGTCGCGGTTGAACGCGCTGCTGAGGCCTTGCTGCTGCAGGGTGAGTTCTGTCTTACCCCCGTCCTCGTGCCGCGGGACAATTGAAGGCCGATCGACCAGCTCGTAGGCGCGCCGCGTTGCTGCATTGAGCCGCTCCTCAAGCAAACGGCGCGCAGCGTCAAGCGCTGCCTCGTCGGCATCAAGCGAAACGCTCAGTGGTTCGGCGGCGACGCCGGCGCCGCGGCCAAACGGTAAATTGATAGTGGTGCGATCCCAGTTGTTGAGCACCACCCGACGGCTTGTAGCGATTGCGCTGGGATAGATCGGACGGCCGGAAGCCTGAGCGAGCTTGATGATACCGAGGCCGGCAACGCCTGCAACCTTGGGCACGTCGGCCGAGAGCGCAATGGAACAACCCTCGGCAAGCGCATCAAGCATCGACTGGAAGGCGGCGACGCCGGCCTTGTGCAAGAAACCGCCGCCGTGGTTACCCGAGCCGCGGATAGTGCCGACGCCGAGACGTTTCGCAGCGACAGCATTGATCTCGCCGTCGCGGTGGAGCGAAACCAGCATTTTCACGCGGTGCGTCACTTTGCGTCCGACCGGCGCCAGCAGATGCTGTCCGTGCCAGAAGGCAAGAATAATCGGCATGTCTGCTTCGCAGCGCTCGTAGACGTCGGCGGGCTCAAACGTGAAATGCGTCGTCATGCCGACAAATCGCAGGTACTCGGCAGCGCTAACGCCAACCGCCGCGGTGACCCATCGATGTCGCCCGATATGTCGCCAAAGCTTCATTCAGGGTCTCGCCGTTGCTGATGGGCGATATCATCGAGTTTGCGTCCGATTGCCGACCGGCAATGGAAGAAGAACAACATACGCAGGCGTGTTTGCCTCACGTCGCAATCGCGACGTCGGGCTGTTCCACCGGTGTGCATAATTGCGGCGGGATATCCTGCGGTCTATCGAGCCGCAATTCAATCTGGCGAATGACGTGGCGTGAGAACGGACCTAAATGGAGATAGAAGGCTGTCAGCAGGACGATGATCCGTGCCCATTGCGGATTTGACGATGCACATTGAATGATCGTTCGCCTAAAAATGTCTTGCGCTCCCGGTAGTTTGGACACGACCCGATGGACGACCTCCAATCCGCCAAGCCTGCTGCGGGAATCGTTCGCACGCACTTGACGGTTCGGGTTTGATTTTCCGAGAAGTGACGCCAAGCGTTGAACTCGTTTGGCGTAGGCGGCGGGTTCGTAAATTCTCTCTAGGACCAGCTTGTAGTCGGATAGAATTTCATTTCTCGGCCGCAACGTATCGAAGTTCAAACCTTGAGTGCATTGATCCATACCGGCAGCGGGATCCAGCAAAAGATCCGGATGCAGGCGGCCTTCTCTCGCAAGCCGTCGCGTGAGCTGGGTATTTGGCAACGCATAAAGCAATCCGACCATGCAGACCGGAATCGCGGCCTCTTCGATCAATTCGACGATGGCATCAGCGACAGATCCTTTTTCGCTGTCAAAGCCCAGAATAAAGCCCGCTGTCACGTAAAGACCGGCCGTGTAAATCTTATGAACGCTTTCGGCAATGTCCCGCCGTGTATTCTGTTTTTTTCGCATTGCAATCAGCGTCGCGGGATCCGGACTCTCAATACCCACGAAGACCCCGATAAAGTTCGCTCAATTCATCAACCTCATAAGTTCCGCGTCATCAGACAGATTGAGAGAGGCCTCAGTTGTGAATTCGAAAGGATAGCCATGGCGTTCGAGCCATGTCTCCAGTTCAGGCAGAAATAGTTTAACCGCTTTTTTGTTACCAATGAGATTGTCATCGACAAAGTCGACATGGCCGCGATAGCCGAGCTGATAAAGCGTCTCCAGCTCATGCAGCATTTGTGCGTTGGTCTTGGCACGAGGGACGCGCCCGTAGAGTTCGATTATGTCGCAGAATTCGCACGTAAACGGGCAGCCACGGGAGAATTGAACGCCGACGTAAAGATAGTGCTCGATCTTCAAGAGATCGAACCGGGGAACCGGGCTCTTCGTCACATCGACCGTGAATTTTTCGGCCTCAAAGACTCCTTCCCTAGCGCCGGCTTCCCACGCTGAGATGAACTCGTCGATGATGCCCTCGGCTTCGCCGAGCACCTGAAAATCTGCCTTGCTGTAAAGGTCGGGGACGGAGGTCACGCCAGGGCCGCCGACGACGACAGGCTTTTGCCGCGCGCGGCACAGGTCAATGATTTCGATTGTGTCGAAATATTGCGGCAGCATGCCGCCGGTCATGACCAGATCGGCCCATTCAAGATCGCCGTCGGCCAGCGTCTCGGTGTTTCGGTCGACCAGCCGGATGGTCCACGTCGTCGGCAGCAGGGCTGCCACGGTAATGAGACCGAGAGGGGTCGTAGGGTAACGCGCATTGAACAATTCACAGGCCGCGGCGAAATTCCAAAATGTCCCTGCCCCAAAGCGCGGGTAAATCATGAGGACATTACATGGACGCGGTGACGACATTAGTCCTCAAGACCCGGTTCAGGCCATGTCTACTGCCGGAACACATAATTGGCCAACGCCCGCTTTATCCGATATTTCCGGATGGCGTCGATGGGCCACCATATCCACCTTCTGCGCCACATGGAAGCAAGCACGAGGGGCAAACAGCAACGGCAGTGCCTCGATTGGGCGGTCGAAGGATGGCTTGCTCCAGTTACAGAGTGGGTCATTAGCGGACGCGATGGCTCCAAGACGACCTGCAATTCCCCCAAAAATGGACATTGCCGGCATTCTTAAGAGTCCACGCTCTAACATTACAGTTGTGATTTTTCGCTGGCGCATTTGTTTGATTTCTGAATCCATGGGTCACCATGATTTGGAGATCATGGATGATAGGGGCATCGATTGAGACGACGCTTGAGTTGTGGGCATCGTCGCTGCGAGAGGTCAAGAAGCGGATACGTCCATTGTTCGCGCAGGAGCGCGCAGCTTTGAACGCGGGCTTGTTCGTGGACGGGCTGCTTGGCGACGAGCGTCGTAAAACCGGGTGGATGCGCGCGGAGGCAGCGGGCGATCCTGGGCCTTGGCGGCAGCAGGCGGTTTTGGGCCGTGACCGGTGGGATGCCGATGCGCTGCGCGACCTGGTGCGCGACTATGCCACCGAGCATCTTGCGGACGAGAACGCGGTGCTGGTGATCGATGAAACCGGTTTTCTCAAGCAAGGCAAGGCTTCGTGCGGGGTAGCGCGGCAATACACTGGCTCGGCGGGCAAAATTACAAACTGTCAGATCGGTGTTTTTGCTGCCTACGTGTCGCGTCACGGCCATGCCTTCATCGATCGGGCGCTCTATTTGCCGAAGGGCTGGACCGACGATCCGGCTCGTCTGAAGGCCACATACGTGCCCGGCGACGTCGGCTTTTCGACCAAGCCTCAGCTTGCAGCCGAGATGATCGAGCGCGCCGTTGCAGCTGGCGTGCCGTTCCGCTGGGTTGCAACTGATAGCGTCTATGGGGTCGGCGATATCGAGCGGGACCTACGCCAAGCCGGTAAAGGCTATGTACTCGGCGTCAATTCCAATCATTGGTTTGCATCCTGGGGCAAGCCGCAACGGGTTGTCGGCACTGCCGAGGAGATCGCAAAGACGCAGCGACGATCTGACTGGCGGCGTCTGTCGGCCGGTGCCGGAACCAAAGGACCACGATTGCATGACTGGTGCTACCTCGAATTGGCCGATCTCGAAGGCGAAGTGTCTAACCATCACAGCCAAGTCCTTTGGACACGAGGCCTACTGATCCGGCGTAATATCGCCAACGGCGATCTCGCCTACTTCACCACCTGGTGTCCGGCAGGGACTTCGATCAAAACCCTGGTCAGCGTCGAGGGCCATCGCTGGGCGATCGAGGATAGCTTCGAGACAGCCAAAAACGAGTTCGGGCTCGACCACAACGAATCCAGATCCTGGCATGGCTGGCATCGTCACGTCTCGCTCGTCATGCTCGCCTTCGCCATGATGGCTGCCATCCAACATCAGGCCAACAAGCCAGCGCCCAAAAAAACCAAGTCGAGCGCAACGCCAAAACATCCAATCTCATCCGTTGGTCGATCCAGGAAATCCGCCGCATAGCCCAACGTCTCGCGCGAAAGCGCATCCAACCCGCCGATGTAATCGCGTGGTCACTCTGGCGGCGCGCTCATCAGGCCGCAGCACAGAAATCTCATCTCAAACAAAAATCACAACTGTAATGCTAACACTACTTTGGCAGATTTACTCACGCTGCTGCTGGGTGCAAATCCATTTCTGGCAGTACGGGCATTGTTGCGGTGGTGATCGCATGATGAGTTCGAGGATGGCTTGGCGTACGGCGGGCAATGTCGGTTGAGGCGGCGGGCCGTTGATTTTTTTTCCCCGCCTTGCCGTTTTGAGCCGGCGATACTGAAGGAACGCATAGGCGATCATCGTCATGAGCGCATGACGACGCAGGCCCTGCCAGGACCGTCCCTCAAAGTGGTCGAGACCAAGCTCCTCCTTCAGCTGCTGATGAGCCTGCTCGCAAATCCACCGCGCTTTGATGGTGGCGGCGAGGGTGCGCAGGTCAGTCTGGCCGGCAGATTGGCGAGATAGTATTTCTTCTCTCCCGACATCCTCTGTTCGCCGATGAGCCAGGCCTCGTCGCCGGGCAGATGCTGCTGACCCTTGTCCCTTATCCGCTGCGGCGGTCCGTCCGCGATCCGCACGCGAACAGCAGCAAATCGGGCTTTGAGCTTGCCCTTGGTGCCGGTGCGCCAACTGATGGCTCTCCATTTGGCATCGGCCAGCATGTCTTCTGCCGATCGACAGAACATCTGGGACGTGGCGTTTGCGCGGCCGGCCGCGACTTGGCAACTGGCCAGATCATCTGCACCCCGACAGGGTACACCTTGAGGTGGCGCGGGATGCCAACAGCCCAGGTAAGCTTGCGAGCTGTCAGCCCTTGACGGAACGGCGCACTCATCCCGTAGCCAGCATCTGCTAGCACGCAGCGAAAGCGCGGCCGACGATAGCAAGCGATCGATCTCCGTCAAAGCCAATTCCGGCTTGGTCCGTGCCGTTCGATATTCGGCCGGAACACCCGCTCGCTTCAGCCGCCGCCGATCGCTCGTCCAACTGTCGGGCAGAAACAGCCGCAACGCCAGCATCACCGGCACTTCCCCGCGCGCCAGCGTCAGCGACACCAGGGTCTGGCAGTTCGCGGTCTTGCCTAACGCTGAAGCATATTGTGCAGCAACACCGACCGAATGCGTGCCTTTCTTGGGTACTGCCGTGTCATCGATCACCAGCACGGCATCGCTGCCGCCGACGAGCCGGTCCGCTTGAATGAGCAGCTCCGTCTCCAATGGCCCCGCATTCCAGACGCCAGCCGCGACGAAATGGTGCAACTGATCGTAGTCGCCACGCGCAACCCGCTCCGCCATTGGTTGAACGCTCTTGCGGTCGCCAGGACCGATCAGCCCTGATACATAAAGCGGGCACATTCGTCGCCGCGCCTTATGGCCCAACTGATCCAAAAACGGCTTGAGCCAGCCTCTAAGCTCGCCTCCCCAATCCGACTTCTTGCCAACCATGGTCGGCCCTCCAAAAAGCCGACTACTCATGAGTCACAGAAAATCTGATTTGGGAATCCCCCATCCTGCTCATCAAAATCTGCCAAAGTAGTGCTAATGGGACTTAATCAAGGGCGCTCTTGCGCGCCCTTCGTCCCCCGCTCATTTGACGCTAAACTCGCATGCGAGTCGGCCGGCAGACATAGAACCCGATGCGCCAATATCTCGATTTGATGGAACGCGTGCTCGCCGAGGGCGTCGAAAAGCGCGACCGCACCGGCATCGGCACCTTGTCGATCTTCGGCCACCAGATGCGCTTCGACCTGCAGCGCGGTTTTCCGCTGGTCACCACCAAGAAGCTGCACGTCAAATCCATTATCTACGAACTGCTGTGGTTTCTGCGCGGCGACACCAACGTCAAATATCTCAACGATCACGGCGTCACCATCTGGAACGAATGGGCCGACGAGAACGGCGACCTCGGCCCGGTCTATGGCCGGCAATGGCGGTCGTGGCCGACGCCGGACGGCGGTTCGATCGATCAGTTGGCCAATGTGGTGGCCGACATCCGCCGCAATCCGAACTCGCGCCGCCTCATCGTCAGCGCCTGGAACCCGGCGGAGATCGAGGGCATGGCGCTGCCGCCGTGCCATTGCCTGTTCCAGTTCAACGTCGCCGCAGGCGCGTTGTCGTGCCAGCTCTATCAGCGCTCGGCCGACGTGTTTCTCGGCGTGCCGTTCAACATCGCCTCCTATGCGTTTCTGACGGTCGCGGTGGCGCAAGTGACCGGGCTTCGACCCGGCACCTTCATCCACAGCTTCGGCGACGCGCATCTTTATCTCAATCATCTGGACCAGGCGCGGCTGCAGCTGACCCGCCAGCCGCGGCCGCTGCCGGCGCTGCGGATGAATCCCGCGGCGAACGACCTGTTCGCGCTGCGCTACGAAGATTTCGTGCTCGAAGGCTACGACCCGCATCCGCACATCAAGGCCGCCGTGGCGGTGTGAATGGCTAACGAGCGATCGCTTCTCCAGCAAATCTCCAAGCTTCGGCTTGACGAAGCAAAGCTATTGGCTCGGGAAAAGCAGTTTTCGGGCGCCTATTACATCGCGGGATACGCCATCGAATGTGCGCTGAAGGCATTGATCGCCGCACAGTTTCGTGAAAATGAAATCCCAGATAGAAAATTCGTAAATGACGTCTATACGCATGACCTCGGGAAACTGCTTGGCCTTGCAGGCCTGGAGGAAGAACTGACGACCGCGCGACAGCGTGATCCGGAACTGGATCAACGATGGTCGATCGTCAAGAATTGGGATGAGAAATCCCGGTACAGCCTTTGGACGGCGGAGCAAGCCGCCGCTATGATCGATGCAATCGATGGCGACGGCGGAATTGGAGGATTGTTTCATGGCTGAGCATTCGCTGGTAGAGCGGAAGCTTGAAGCTTCCAAGACGCTGATCGATCAACTGAAGGCGGTCGGGGCGCCATTATTGGCGGGTTACTGGGAATTCGCGTCAGAGAAAGATCGCTGGAGCTTGTACTTGGTCCCGAAATCGATCCAAGACGAGCGCAATATGGTCGATGCCACCTCGAAGATCATGATCACACCGCCTTATCGCTCTGTGTTTTCATTATCGGACGTTTATGTGGACGCCAATCAGATTGCGCGAGCAAGAGCGATCGGTTCGTACCTGCGACGTTTGGAAGATTGGGGACGGCAATTTGATACGACCTTCACGGGCGGGGAATATTTTGAGAGTGTCATCGTGCTCTATCTCGCCCCAGAACTGCAGAAGGCTCATCACGCCGCATAGGGTTCCGCCATTACTGCCGGGCCGCACATCGTTGTTCTCGCCGCCGTTGCCGAGAACGGCGTCATCGGCCGCGGCAATGCGCTGCCGTGGCGGCTGAAATCGGACATGGCGCATTTCCGCAAGCTCACCATGAACAGGCCGGTGGTCATGGGTCGCAAAACTTATCTGTCGATCGGCAAGCCGCTCAAGGGCCGTACCACGATCGTGGTCAGCCGCGATCCTGCCTTCGCCGCGCCGGGCGTAGTCGTCGCGCCGAACCTCGATAACGCTCTGACGGCGGCCCGCGGCGACGCGTTGCGGCGCGGCGCCGAGGCGATCATTGTCGCCGGCGGCGGCGACATCTATATACAGGCGTTGCCGGCAGCCGCGCGCCTGGCCATCACCGAAGTGCACAAACTCGTCGAGGGTGACGCGTATTTTCCGGCGATCGATCGCGCGATCTGGCGCGAAGTCGCTCGCAGCGAGCAGCAGCCGGCGACCGACGATGAAGTTTCTTTTGCCTTCGTCAGCTACGTGCGCGCAAATGCGGCGGCAAAGCGCCCGGCAAGCGCGTCATAACTGCGCGTTGTAAGGGCCGGGGCGGTCCCCTATAACCCCCGCCAGCAAAGCCGGTGGAAATCCAGCCGGCGTCAAGGAGTCGCTTAAATGCCGTGGAGCAACCAATCCGGCGGCCCGTGGGGTTCGGGATCGCGGGGACCCTGGGGCTCGGGGCCGCAATCGCCGGGGCCGAAACAGCCCGATCTCGAGGAATTCCTGCGCCGCAGCCAGGACAGAGCTGCGCGGCTTGCTGCCGGGCAATCTCGGCGGCCGCGGCATTGCCCTGATCGCGCTGGTGTTGGCGGCGCTGTGGGGCTTTTCCGGCTTCTTCAAGGTCGAACCCGATGAAGTCGGCGTGGTGCTGCGCTTCGGCAAATTCGTCCGCGAAGTGCAGCCCGGGTTGAATTATCACCTGCCCTATCCGATCGAGACCGCGCTGACGCCGCCGGCGCTGCGCGTCAACAAGATCGACATCGGCTTCGATATGCGCGGCGGCGCGACGATGCGCGACGTGCCGGAGGAAAGCCTGATGCTGACCGGCGACGAGAACATCGTCGACGTCGATTTCTCGGTGCTGTGGAAGATCAAGCCGAGCGCCGTCGGCGACTATCTGTTCAACGTCCAGAATCCCGAAGGCACCGTGAAGGCGGTGGCCGAAAGCGCCATGCGCGAGGTGATCGGGCAATCGAACATCCAGCCGATCCTCACCGGCGCGCGGCAAACCATCGAGACGGCGGTGCAGGCGCTGCTGCAGAAGACGCTGGACGATTACGGCGCCGGCATCCAGGTGCAGCAGGTCCAGCTGCAGAAGGTCGACCCGCCCGCCCAGGTCATCGACGCTTTCCGCGACGTGCAGGCGGCGCGCTCGGATCTCGAGCGCTTGCAGAACGAGGCGCAGACCTACGCCAATCGCGTGGTGCCGGAGGCGAAGGGCCGCGCCTCCAAGATCATCCAGGACGCCGAGGCCTATCGCGAACAGACCGTCGCCGATGCCAAGGGCCAGACCTCGCGCTTCCTGCAAATCTACGATCAGTACAAAAAAGCGCCCGACGTGACCCGCGAGCGCATGTATCTGGAAACCATGGAACACATTCTCGGCAGCACCGACAAGACGATCATCGATACCGGCCCGCAGAGCGGGCCGGGCGTCGTGCCGTATCTGCCGCTCAACAGCCTTACGCAATCGCCGCAGCCGGCGCCGCAGGCGCCGGACACCACGACGGGAGGCAAGCCATGAGGCTCAGTCTCGTCGGCGGCGCGACCGCCGTTGTGCTCCTTATAGCGGCCATCGTCGGCTACAGCACCTTTTTCTCCGTTTATCAGACCAGGCAGGCTCTGGTGGTCCGGCTCGGCAATCCCGTGCGCATCATCACCGAACCCGGGCTCAACGTGAAAGTGCCGTTTATCGACAGCGTGATCTATATCGACAAGCGCATTCTCACCATCGAACAGCCGGCCCAAGAGGTGATTGCCTCAAGCGGCGACAGTGCCAATGCGGGCGCCGGCCAAGCCGGCGAGCGGCTCGTGGTCGACGCCTTCGCGCGCTACCGCGTCACCGACCCGCTCAAATATTATCAGACGGTCGGCCCCGCCGGCGCCAGTTCGCAGCTCGCCATCCTGCTCAATTCGACGCTGCGCAGCGTGCTCGGAGCGGCGACGCTGACCGACGTGGTGCGCAACAAACGCGAAGAGCTCATGGGAAAGATGCGCGATCAGCTCGATCACGATGCGCAACCGTTCGGCATTCACGTCGTCGACGTGCGCATTCGCCGCGCCGATCTGCCGGAGCAGAACAGCGAGGCGGTCTATCACCGCATGCAGACCGAACGGCAGCGTGAGGCGGCCGAGTTCCGCGCCCAGGGCAGCCAGAAGAGTCAGGCGATCCGCGCCAAGGCCGACCGCGACGTAACCGTGATCGTGGCGGATGCCAATCAGCAGTCCGAGCAGGTCCGCGGCGAGGGCGACGCCACGCGTAACCAAATCTTTGCCGAGGCTTATAATCAGGATCCGGGTTTCTTCGCCTTCTACCGTTCCATGCAGGCCTACGAAAGGAGCATGCAGAAAGGCGATACCCACCTGGTGCTGCGGCCGGATTCCGATTTCTTCCGCTATTTCGGCGACCCTTCCGGCAAGACGCTGCCTGACGGCACGCCGGTCGCGCCTCTCACGGCCCCCTCGGCGGCGACGACGCCTTCAGCGCACACAAGCGGCACCACGAAATAGCGGCTTCGGGTTGAAGCGCAGCAGGTTCGGTCGAATGTTGGATTTCCTCGCCGCGCTCGGCCTGTTCTTTGCAATCGAGGGCATTTTATTGGCGGCCTTCCCGGCCGGCGCCAAACGCACCATGGCGACGGTGCTGAACATGCCGGACGGACCCTTGCGCATCGCCGGCATCGTCTCGGCGGTGGTGGGCGTGCTCATCGTCTGGCTGGTACGCGGTTCATAGGCCGCTTTTCCGCCCCAATCCGGCCGCTAGTGGAGAAACCGGAAGGCTGCAGCCTAAAAAGCTTTGGCCTTGCGTCCCGGATGGGACAGAGGCAACCTTCCACTTGAGTCTTTTCCCAATGTCTCAGGCCACGTCCCAGAAGCCAGGAGCGCTGACGTCCATGTTACGTACCGGCCAATTTCCGGCTCGCCGCCTTGCACGATCAATTCAGCTTGGCGCGGCGATGGTCGCACTCGCTGCTGCCGTCATGCTCGTGCCGGCGCAACCGGCGGCGGCGGCGCGCGGCCCGGACGCCATCGCCGACGTCGCCGAACAAGTCATCGACGCCGTGGTCAATATTTCGACATCGCAAAAAATCGACCCGCACGCCGAGGAGCTTCCCGATCTGCCGCCGGGCTCGCCGATGGAAAAGTTCTTCGACCAATTCTTCAAGAACCACCACGGCCAGGGCGACAATTCGGACGAGACGCCGCGCCGCATCAATTCGCTCGGCTCCGGCTTCATCATCGATCCGTCCGGACTTGTCGTCACCAACAATCACGTGATCGCCGACGCCGACGAGATCAGCGTCATCCTCAACGACGGTACCAAGCTCAAGGCCGATCTGGTCGGCAAGGATACCAAGGCCGACCTTGCGCTGCTGCGCGTGCATGCCGACAAGCCGCTCAAGTCGGTGAAGTTCGGCGACTCCAGCAAGTTGCGGCTCGGCGAATGGGTCATCGCCATCGGCAATCCATTCAGTCTCGGCGGCACGGTCACCGCCGGCATCGTCTCGGCGCGCAACCGCGACATCAATTCCGGGCCGTACGACAATTACATTCAGACCGACGCCGCCATCAATCGCGGCAATTCCGGCGGTCCGCTGTTCAATCTCGACGGCGAGGTCATCGGCATCAACACCGCGATCATTTCGCCGTCGGGCGGCTCGATCGGCATCGGCTTTGCCGTGCCGTCCGACACCGCGGTCGACGTCATCAATCAGTTGCGCCAATACGGCGAGGTCCGGCGCGGCTGGCTCGGCGTGCGCATCCAGCAGGTCAGCGATGACATCGGCGAGAGCCTCAATATCAGCCCGCCGCGCGGCGCCCTGGTCGCCGGCATCGACGACAAGGGTCCGGCCAAGCCCGCCGGTATCATGCCGGGCGACGTCATCGTCACGTTCGACGGCCACGACGTCAAGGAAATGCACGATCTGCCGCGCATCGTCGCCGACACGCCGGTCGGCAAGACGGTCGACGTGGTGGTCATCCGCAAGGGCAAGGAAGAAACCCACAAGGTGACCGTCGGCCGGCTCGCCGACAACACCAAGGTCGCCGAGGCCAGCCCCGACAAGGACAATCCGCCGGCGGAAAAATCCGTCGTGCAGAAGACGCTCGGGCTCGAACTTTCCAGCTTGTCGGACGATCTGCGCCATAAGTTCAAGATCAGGGACGATATCAAGGGCGTGCTGGTGACCGGCGTCGATCCGAGCGTGGCGATGGCCGATCCCGACAAGCGGCTGGCGGCCGGCGACGTCATCGTCGAAGTGCAATACCAAAGCGTTTCCAGTCCGGCCGACATGCAAAAACGCATCGACCAATTGAAATCGCAAGGCAAGAAATTGGCGGTGCTGTTGGTTTCCAATGCCGAGGGTGAGACGCGGTTCGTGGCGCTCAGTCTGCAATAGCCCGGCGACTACTTGCGCTCGACAAACTCCTCGCGCCGATAGCCCTGCGCATACAATAGGGCGGCGAGATCGCCGTGGTCGATGCGCCCGGCGGCGGCTTGCTGCAGCACCGGTTTGCCGTGGAAGGCGACGCCTAGCCCGGCCGCCTCGATCATCGGCAGATCGTTGGCGCCGTCACCGACCGCAAGCGTAGCTTCGCGGATCGAGCCGGAAGCGCGCGCGCAATTCCAGCAAGGTGTCGAGCTTGGCCTCGCGGCCGAGAACCGGCTCGGCGACTGCACCGGTCAATCGCCCGGCGGCATCGACCAACAGCGTGTTGGCGCGCTGTTCGTCGAACCCCATCGCCGCGGCGAGCTTTACGGTGAAGGCGGTAAATCCGCCGGACACCACGCAGGTGTAAGCGCCGTTGGCGCGCATCGTGGCGACCAGCGTCGGGCCGCCCGGGGTCAACCGGATGCGCTCGTCAAGCACAGTATCGATAATCGCGGCGGGCAGTCCCTTGAGCAGCGCGACGCGCTCACGCAGCGCCGGCGCGAAAGCAATTTCGCCGCGCATGGCGCGCTCGGTGATTTCCGCCACGCGGTGTTTGACCCCTGCATAGTCGGCGAGTTCGTCGATACACTCCTGACCGATCATGGTCGAATCCATGTCGGCGACGAGCAGCTTCTTGCGCCGATGGTTCTGCGGCTGGATGACGACGTCGACTGCTTCGCCGCCGATCATGTCGCGCAGATCGCCGGCCATGTCTTTGAGCAGCGCCGGCACTTCGCCGGGCTCGGGATCGTCGACCAGGAACGCGATATCGACCGCCACGCCCGGCTCAAGCCAATCGACCGGCCGACCATGCGGCAGGTAGCGCGCGGCCTTTCGCGCCAAGGCGTCGGTCACTGCGGGGCGGTCCGGAGCCGAAATCAGCGTTGCCACGTAGAACATGCCGTGCGATCCGAGCGGCGGAAAGGACGATTGCGACGTGCCGAGCATCATTCTCATTGCAGGCCCGACGGCGAGCGGCAAGTCGGCCTTGGCGCTGACGCTTGCCGAACAACGCGGCGGCACGATCATCAACGCCGATTCCATGCAGGTCTATCGCGATTTGCGCATCATCACGGCGCGGCCGACGCCTGAGGAAGAGCGCCGGGTGCCGCATCGGCTCTATGGCCACGTCGACGCGGCGGAGAACTATTCGGTGGGTCGCTGGCGCGGCGAGGCGGCGGCGGCATTGGCGGCGACCGAGCGCGAGCATCGCACGGCCATTATCGCCGGCGGCACCGGACTTTATTTCAGTGCGCTGATCCGCGGGCTCGCGGCAGTGCCGCCGATCCCGGCCGAAATTCGCGACCAGGTGCGCGCGCGGCTCGCCAAGGAAGGCGTTGCCGCGCTACACGAGGACCTCGCGGCGCGCGATCCGGCGGTAGCGGCGCGGCTCAAGCCGGGCGACCGCGCCAGGGTCACGCGGGCGCTGGAAGTGGTGCTGGCGACCGGCCGTTCGCTGTTGGCCTGGCACGAGGACGATAAGCCGCCGACTGTCGATCTTGCCCGTGCCGCAAAAGTCTTTCTGACGCCGGATCGTGACGAACTATCGCGCCGGATCGACGCCCGGTTCGATGCCATGATGGCGGCCGGCGCGCTGGATGAGGTTCGCGCGCTTGCGGCGCGCAAGCTTAATCCCAGCCTGCCGGCGATGAAGGCGCACGGCGTACCGTGGCTGATCCGTCATCTCATCGGCGAAGTCACGCTCGCCGACGCGGTGGAGCATGCCAAATTGGAAACGCGCCAATACACCAAACGGCAGGCGACGTGGTTTCGCAATCAGTTGCCGGAATTCGAATGGGTCGCGCCGCGGGACGCGCGCGAAGCGATCGAAGCGCAGTTGCGCGCCGTCACATCCTAGTGCGTCGCGTACTGCAGACCCGCCGTATAGGCGGCGCCGCCGATCACGCAAGGAATGCCCAATTCGATTTGCCCGGTGGCCGCGGCGACGACGCAGCCCATCGACAGCGCGCCCTGGCCGACCTGGCCCCAGCCCGAGAGTTCGCGCTTCGAATAAGGGCCCTTCTCCTTGAGTTCCTGGATCGCGGCCAGCAATTCCTGGCGCATATGCACGGTGTCGACCGTTTCCGCCGTCTCGATGACGTCCTTGAGCACCGGCTTGATGTCGTCCGGCTGCTTCTTTTCCGCCGCCTGCAGCATCGCCAGAAGATCGGTGTCGCGCACCGCATTGCTCGCCAGCGTGAATTTCGCCGCGCTGCCGGTGGTGAGGTTGTCGACATTGTCGTGATCGTTTGAAAGCGGCAAGAGCTTGATCACGCTTTCGATCGGCGGATAGCTGCCGGTCGCGAGATAATAGCCCCACAAGACGTCGATCAGTTCCGGCGTCGGCTCGAGCGCTACGATTTTTTCTGGCTTGTTGCCGATGCGAAGCGATGCCTCGATCTTATCGAGCATGCTTGGCTTCGTCGTCTGAAAATCGATCTCTTGGAGCGTCGGCAGCTTGCCGTCGAGATATTTGTTGATCATCTCCCGGCGCGTCGGCATGCGATCGACGAAGGTGGCGAGAAGGTCTTTCCAGCGCGGCAGACCGGAATAGGCGATAGCGCGCACCAGCACCCAATGGTCGGCGGGATCGATCGAGATCATTCTGAGGACAAGGGTTTCGGCAAGCGCCGGATTGGCGCCGAGCACGCCGGCGATGAAGCCGATATAGGGCCCCGAGCTTTCGGCGTCCTTGAACGCCTGCATGCTGCTCAGCGCGTGCACGACGACGGGCAGCCCTTCCGGATCGGGCTTATGGCGATAGCTGTTGATCCATTTCAGGATCGCATCGGTCGAATTGAGCACCGGCGTCAGGCGCTGTGCAGCCGCGGGCGGCGCGAACGCAGCCGCAGCTAGAGCCAGCGCGACGACAAGACTGGCGACGATCCGGCGCGCATATCCAGCGGCCCATTGTGCTTCGACCATGTCCCCTCCAGTGGAGAAAACCGGCAGTGCGTATTTGGAGATTGAAGAACGCGCACGCCCCCTGTGAGGTAATTGAGCAACAGGGCTAGGAATTTTCACGGCCGCTCCCGCGCGAAATCGCGGCCAAGCTGTGACTCTTAACAATGGTTAAGAATTACGTTTTTGCCCGCCATTCCGATTTCAAACGCTAGTTTGAAGTTTCGCGACGGTCGGAAAGTCGCATTGTCGCCGCATTCGGCTTGACCCGAACGGACACAATGCTTATAAACGTCGCGTTCAAGCAAAGGGCGCACACGTGCGTACTGCAACGTCGCTGATCCTCGTAACCGAGCGCACCGCCGGGGGTGGATGATCCCACCCGCGAGACGTGGCGGTGCGCAATCCAGGGGCCCTTCGAGGCCCTTTTTTATTACTTCGATGCGTAAAGCGAAAATCGACTGAGTGGAGCGAGCGATGACTGAGATGACCGGCGCAGAGATGGTGATGGCGGCGCTTGCCGATCAAGGCGTCGAGCACATTTTCGGCTATCCCGGCGGCGCCGTGCTGCCGATCTACGACGCGCTGTTCCAGCAAGACAAAGTGCAGCACATCCTGGTGCGCCACGAACAGGGCGCCGTGCATGCCGCGGAGGGCTATGCGCGCTCGACCGGCAAGGTCGGCACCGTGCTGGTGACGTCCGGACCGGGCGCCACTAATGCCGTCACCGGTTTGACCGACGCACTGTGCGACTCCATCCCGCTCGTCGTCATCACCGGCCAGGTGCCCACCCATCTCATCGGCAACGATGCGTTCCAGGAATGCGATACCGTCGGCATCACCCGGCCGTGCACCAAATACAATTATCTCGTCAAATCCGTCGCCGATCTGCCGCGCGCGCTGCATGAAGCATTTCACATCGCCTCGAGCGGACGGCCCGGGCCGGTCGTGGTCGATATCCCCAAGGACGTGCAATTCGCCAAGGGGACCTATTTCAAGCCCAAGGAATTCCAGCACAAGGGCTATCGGCCGAAGCTGGACGGCGACCCCGACAAGATCCGGGAAGCCGTCGAAATGATGGCGGCCGCCAAGCGCCCGCTGTTCTATACCGGCGGCGGCGTCATCAATTCCGGTCCCGCCGCCAGCGAACGGTTGCGCGAACTGGCCAAACTCACCGGCTTTCCCCTCACCTCGACGCTGATGGGTTTAGGCGCGTTTCCGGCGGCCGATCCGCAATGGCTCGGCATGCTCGGCATGCACGGCACCTGGGAAGCGAATTGGTCGATGCACGATTGCGACCTGATGATCTGCATCGGCGCGCGCTTCGACGATCGCATCACCGGCCGGCTCGACGCCTTCTCGCCCGGATCGAAAAAGATCCACGTTGACATCGATCCCTCCTCGATCAACAAAAACGTCAAGGTCGACCTGCCGATCGTCGGCGATTGCGCCCACGTGCTCGACGAGATGTTGCGCGTCTGGCGCGAGAACGGGGCCAAGCCGGACAAGAAGGCGCTCGATGCCTGGTGGGCCCAGATCGGCAAATGGCGGGCGAAGAATTCGCTCGCCTATCGCAATTCCAATGAGATCATCAAGCCGCAATACGCGATCCAGCGCCTCTACGAATTGACCAAGGATCGCGACACCTACATCACCACCGAAGTCGGCCAGCATCAGATGTGGGCGGCGCAATTCTATCAGTTCCAGGAAGCCAACCGCTGGATGACCTCGGGGGGGCTCGGCACCATGGGCTACGGCTTGCCGGCTTCGGTCGGCGTGCAGCTGGCGCACCCGAATTCGCTGGTCGTCGACATCGCCGGCGAAGCCTCGGTGCTGATGACCATGCAGGAAATGTCGACGGCGGTGCAGTACGACCTGCCGATCAAAATCTTCATCCTCAACAACCGGTACATGGGCATGGTGCGGCAATGGCAGGAATTGCTGCACGGCGGCCGTTACTCGCATTCCTATAGCGAGGCGCTGCCGGATTTCGTCAAGCTCGCCGAGGCCTATCATGCGCACGGCATCCGCTGTGAGCACCCGGGCGAGCTCGACGATAAGATCCGGGAGATGATCGAAGTGCAGAAGCCGGTGATCTTCGACTGCGTGGTCGATCCGGCGGAAAACTGCTTCCCGATGATCCCGTCGGGCCGCGCCCATAACGAGATGCTGCTCGGCGACGCCGCGACGCGGGTCGAAGACGCCGTGACCGAAGAAGGCAAAATGCTGGTTTAATACCCTCTCCCGGAACGGGAGAGGGTATTCAATGTAGGAGGCTGCTCGATGAAACTTGCCATCATAGGCGCCGGCAATGTCGGCGGCACGCTCGGCACGGCGTGGGCACAGAAAGCCGGCCACGAGATTTTCTTCGGCGTCACCAATCCGCAATCCGACAAGACGCAGGCGTTGTTGAAGACGCTCGGCGGTAAGGCACGCGCGGGTACCGCGGCGGAAGCGGCAGCCTTCGGCGAGGTGATCGTGCTGACGACGCCATGGCCCGCGGCCGAAGCGGCGATCCGCTCGATGGGCAACCTAAGCGGACGCATTATCCTCGACGCCACCAATCCGCTGGCCATGGGCCCGGACGGGCTCGGCCTCGAGATCGGTCACAGCATTTCCGCCGGCGAGAAGGTGCAGGGCTGGGCAAAAGGCGCGACCGTGTTCAAGACGCTCAACACCACAGGTTTCGGCAATATGGCCAATCCGGTTTTTCATAACGTGAAATCGGTGATGTTTGTTGCCGGCGACGACGCGGCGAACAAGCCCAAGGTCATCGCGCTTGTCGCCGCACTCGGCTTCGACGTGATCGATGCCGGTCCGTTGCGCAATGCGCGCTTGTTGGAGGCGCACGCCATGCTGTGGATCGAGCTTGCGCTCAAGCGCGGCCAAGGCCGCGATTGGGCCTTTGCCGTGGTCCGGCGCTGAGGAGAAAACCGTGAGCACCGCGACAAGTCATTATCCGGCCGCCGCTAAAAGCGAGGGCATCGAGACCCGCACGCTCTGCGTCTTGGTCGACAACGAGCCGGGCGTGCTAGCGCGCGTGATCGGGTTATTTTCGGGCCGCGGCTACAACATCGACTCGCTCACGGTCTCGGAGACCGAGCACCAGAAGCATTTGTCGCGCATCACCATCGTCACGCGCGGCACGCCGATGGTGCTGGAACAGATCAAAAATCAGCTCGACCGCCTGGTGCCGGTACATCGGGTGATCGATCTGACCACCGCAAACCCGGCAATTCAGCGCGAGCTCGCCATGGTCAAAGTGCGCGGCACCGGCGATCAGCGCATGGAGGCGTTGCGGCTTGCCGATGCGTTCCGCGCCCGCGTCATCGATGCCACCACCGAGAGCTTCGTATTCGAAATCACCGGCGCCTCCGACAAGATCGAAAGCTTCGTCAATTTGATGCTGCCGGTCGGCCTGGTCGAAGTGTCGCGCACCGGCGTCGTCGCCATTACGCGCGGGCCGGAGGGGATGTGAAACGTAGGGGCGGGTTTGAAACCCGCCCCTACTTCGCCGATAATTTAGCGACCAGCGTGGCAAAGCGATCGACAAAACCCTGCAGGAATTTCTGCGTGTTCTCGTCGCTGATATTGCCCTGATCGTCGATCAGGTTCGGCTTATTGGTGATATAGGCCTCGCCGCCGAGCAGCGTCATGCCGAGCCCGGTCATGACCGTGCGCAGATGCGCCTGCACCAGCGCGGTGCCGATGGCGCCGCCGGACGTGCCGGTGATGAAGCCGGGCTTGCCCGGCCACACGCTCTTGCCGAGCGGCCGCGCGCCCCAATCGATCGCGTTTTTCAAAGCCGTCGGCATCGACCGATTATGTTCGGGCGTCACGATCAGAACGCCGTCGGCCTTGGCGATCTCGTCCTTGTAGCGCATCACCTCCGGCGCGAGGTTGCCTTCGTGGTCCTGGTTGTACAGCGGCAGATCGTCGATGCGTACGATTTTGGCGTCGAATTTGCCGGCCCCGAGCTTAATCAGCGCCTGGGCCAGTTTGCGGTTGATCAATTCACGGCGGTTCGAGCCGACGATGACGGCAATTTGCGGAAGGGCCATGGTTGAAGACCTCGGTTAGAATTCGTAACTAGGGCTAGATAGGTGACTACAGGACGGCCGTGCAAGCAGGCACAGCGATGAAACCAAGACACATGCATTTGCCCGCGGATTGCCGCGCCATCAGCGACGTGCTCGCCCGGGTCGGCGACAAATGGTCGGTGCTGGTGGTGACACGGCTCGGGCCGGGGCCGATGCGATTTAACGAGCTGCGGCGTTCGATCGGGGGCATTTCGCAGCGCATGCTGACGCTGACGCTGCGCGGGCTGGAACGCGACGGCCTGATCACACGCACGGTGTTCCCGACCATTCCGCCGCGGGTCGACTATGCGCTCACCCCGCTTGGGCGCGATCTGTTGAACCCGGTTTCGGCGCTCGGCGAATGGGCGATCCGCAATCAGGCCAAGATCGGCCGCGCACGAGAGCGTTTCGACGGGAACCCGGCACAACCGCGCGTCACCTTGGTGTCCGACGGCCGCAAAGCCGGGTAGACACCAGGCACTTTAGGATATACATTGTATATCCTCGGAATACGCCATGAAGGTAAAGGTCGCCCAATGGGGCAACAGTCTCGGTTTGCGCCTGCCTAAGGCGGCGGTCGATGCTACGGGTCTTAAGCCCGGGGACGAAGTAGATATTTCGATTGATCGCGGCGACCTGCGTGTGAAATCGCCTCGTCCAATTCCCTATTACCGTCTCGAAGATCTTGTGGCTGAGATGAAGCGGCTCGGCCCCGAAAACGAGCCTGAGATGGTGGATTGGGGGCCTGACCGCGGCTCTGAAATCATTGACGACGCTTATTCGCGCGGCGAGATCACTTTGGACGATATTCTGAGCGGCCGGCTGAAAGACAAAAATGCTTCCTGAGGCCGGGGATATTGCATGGGTCGATCTCGATCCGGTGAAAGGTACTGAACAAGCGGGCCGCCGGCCAGCGCTTATTGTGTCTGAATTGATCTATCACGAGGCTTCAACGCGCGCCGTGATTTGTCCGATCAGTAATGTCGAGCGCCCTTGGCCGTTCAATGTCTCCCTACCGGCCGGAATGCAGACTACCGGAGCCGTACTCGTGGATCAGATACGAACGGTCGATCGTTCCGAGCGTCTATTCCGCGTTGTTGAGCGAGCGCCGAGGGAGGTTCTTGCCGAGGTTCGCGCTCGCATCGTGGCTCTCGTTGGTTGTGATCTGGGCGCATTGATCGCAGCGCAGAACAACCGGCAATCGTAGCCTCGGACTTGTCGGACAAAGTCAATGACCCTAGAAACAATGAGCCATGGCCACGACGCTGGCCGCACTAGGGGTGAGAAAACATGCGTGTTTACTACGATCGCGACGCCGACCTGAACCTGATCAAGGGCAAGAAGGTCGCCATCATCGGCTACGGCAGCCAGGGCCATGCCCATGCGCTCAATCTGCGCGATTCCGGCGTCAAGGAGGTTGCGGTGGCGCTGCGCAAGAACTCGCACGGCGTCAAGAAAGCGCAAGGCGAGAAGCTCAAGGTGATGGACGTCGCCGAGGCCGCCAAATGGGCCGACGTGATGATGATGCTCACGCCCGACGAATTGCAGGCCGACATCTATAACGGCCAGCTGCACGGCAATATGAAAGAGGGCGCGGCGCTGATGTTCGCGCATGGGCTCAACATCCACTTCAACCTGATCGAGCCGCGCGGCGATCTTGACGTGATGATGATCGCGCCGAAGGGGCCCGGCCACACCGTGCGCTCGGAGTACCAGCGCGGCGCCGGCGTGCCGTGCCTGCTCGCCATCCACAAGGACGCCTCGAGCAATGCGCACGATCTCTGCTTGTCCTACGGCGCCGCGATCGGCGGCGGCCGCGCCGGCATTATCGAGACGAGTTTCCGCGAGGAATGCGAGACCGACCTGTTCGGCGAGCAGTCGGTGCTGTGCGGCGGCGTCGTCGAACTGATGAAGGCCGGATATGAAACCTTGGTCGGCGCCGGCTATGCGCCGGAAATGGCCTATTTCGAGTGCATCCATGAAATGAAGCTGATCGTCGACCTCATCTACGAGGGCGGCATCGCCAACATGAACTATTCGGTGTCCAACACCGCCGAATACGGCGAATACGTCTCCGGCCCGCGCGTCATCAACGACGCCACCCGCGCCGAAATGAAGAAGATCCTCGACGACATTCAGTCGGGCAAATTCGTCAAGGACTGGATGCTGGAAAACAAGGTCAACCAGACCTCGTTCAAGGCGATGCGCTCGAAGCTCGCGGCGCATCCGGCGGAGGCCATCGGCGCCAAGCTGCGCGAGATGATGCCGTGGATCAAAGAGCGCGCGCTGGTGGATCGCAGCCGGAACTAACTCGTCGGCGTTTGGAATTTTATCGTCGTAACGGGGTTGTTCGCGGCGGGGCGTTACAGGCTTCGGAGGAAACGCCATGATTGCCAAACGATTGCGTTTTTTCGCTACGGCCGCCGCCGTTGCACTGACATTCGGCTTCGCCGCAACATCGGCCGGCGCGGCGGGCGTTTTCACGCTGAAATCGACCACATTCGCAGACGGCCAGATGATGCCGAAGATGGTCGCCAACAACCAAGCCAACGTGCACGGCAATCCAAACTGCGTCGGCGATAACGTGTCGCCGCAATTCTCGTGGACTAACGTGCCGGACGGCACCAAAAGCTTCATCTTTCTTATGAGCGACCCTGAGTCTCGCGGCGGCGCCGTCGCCAGCCACTTTGTCGCCTATGGCATTGCCCCATCGGTCACCGGTTTTGGCGAAGGCGAGGTCAGCAAGGCGTCGACCAAGTATGTCGGCGGCAAGAGTGGCCTTGGCGTCGCGAATTATTCCGGCCCGTGCCCGAACGCCGGCACCTCGCCGCACCATTACACTTTCATTCTCATCGCCACTGACTTTGATCCGAAGGATCTCGGACCGGGCATGACCCGCGATGACGTGTTGTCCAAGATCGCTCCGCCCGGGCAGCCGCCCGCGCACACCAAGGGCGCCACCGGGATGGTCGGGCTGTTCGTCAATCCATGGCATCGATGAGAGCGGCAAACAGGCGATGAAACTAACCAAGATCGTCAAGCAGTGCCGGATCGATAAGCCCGCGCGCTTCAAGCTTGACGATCACGATCCCGCCGAGACTTTCGGCCTGTCGACCGACGTCGAGGACGTGAAGCAAATCCTCACCGACGGCGTCGCGCGCATGACCGAGTTGCAGCAGCGGCTCTATGCTCACGGCCAATGGGCCGTGCTGCTGGTGCTCCAAGGCATGGACGCCGCCGGCAAGGACGGCGTCGTCAAGCACGTGATGTCGGGCATCAATCCGCAGGGCTGCGAGGTGCACGCGTTTAAGGCGCCGAGCAGCGAGGAGCTGGAGCACGACTTCTTGTGGCGCACCGGCCGGGACGTGCCGGCGCGCGGGCGCATCGGCATCTTCAACCGCTCGCATTACGAGGAAGTGCTGGTGGTGCGCGTGCACCCGGACATGCTGAAGCGAGCAGAACCTGCCGCCCGTCGCCACCGGCAAGGACATCTGGAAACACCGCTTCAAGGAGATCCGCGCCTTCGAGCGCCACCTGACACTCAACGGCACGCTGGTTTTGAAATTTCATTTGCGCATTTCCAAGGAAGAGCAGCGCAAACGCTTCCTGGCGCGGCTCGAAGAGCCGTTCAAGCGCTGGAAATTTTCCTTAAATGACATCGCCGAGCGCAGGCGGTGGGACGACTATATGGCGGCCTATGAGGACATGATCCGGGAAACCTCGACGGACTATGCGCCCTGGTACGTCGTGCCTTCGGACCACAAGCACGTCGCCTGGCTGGTCGTATCGGCGGCGATCATCGAAGCATTGGACAAACTCAAGCTCGACTATCCGAAGGTCACGGGCAAGGCATTGAAAGAGCTCAAAGAGTGCGAGCGCATGCTCAAAGCCGAGGGTGAGAGCTGAGGCCGGCGCTTGCGCTTGCGCCGCCTCTTCCGCTACAAAGACGACTGTCCCACATGAAGTTAACGCGGAATTCACCTTAATCCGCGAGCTTTGGGCCATAACGAGGACGGTAGCCAATGTCGTCTCGCCGCGATTTCCGCGCGATGACCCGGGAGGCCCAGGCGGCCTGTTCCGGCGCTGCCCTCATTCTCGCTGGGCTCCTGCTGCTTAGCGCCCCCTGAGGGCCGGCTGGGCGTTTGCGCCTGGGCACTCAGGGGTTCGACTAAGCCACGGAACCCAATGAGCGCCCCAACCCGAAGACGGGCGCAAAGCAGAAGGACCTAAGCCATGACCGCGCCAACCAAGTCCGAGAAGGACCGCGTCGTCATTTTCGACACCACCTTGCGCGACGGCGAGCAGTGCCCCGGCGCCACCATGACGCACGAGGAGAAGCTCGAAGTCGCCGAATTGCTCGACGACATGGGCGTCGACATCATCGAAGCCGGCTTTCCGATCGCCTCCGACGGCGATTTCGCCGCCGTCAATGAGATCGCCAAACGCACCAAGCGGGCCGTCGTCTGCGGCCTCGCCCGCGCCGGTTTCAAGGACATCGACCGCTGCGCCGAAGCGATCAAGCCGGCCAAGCGCCAGCGCATCCATACTTTCCTGTCCACCTCGCCGGTGCACATGAAGTACAAGCTGCAGAAGGAGCCGCACGAAGTCTACGAGATGGTAATCGCGCAGGTGACGCGCGCGCGCAATTACACCGACGACGTCGAATGGTCGGCCGAGGACGGCACCCGCACCGAATTCGACTTCCTGTGCCGCTGCGTCGAGGCCGCCATCAAGGCCGGCGCCACCACCATCAATATTCCCGACACCGTCGGCTACACGGTGCCGCAGGAATATTTCAGGATGTTCAAGACGCTGCGCGAGCGCGTGCCGAATTCCGACCTGGCGCGTTTTTCGGTGCATTGCCACAACGATCTCGGCATGGCGGTCGCCAACTCGCTCGCCGGCATCAACGCCGGCGCGCGGCAGATCGAGTGCACCGTCAACGGCATCGGCGAGCGCGCCGGCAATGCCGCGCTGGAAGAAGTCGTGATGGCGATGCGGGTGCGCAACGACGTATTGCCGTACTGGACCGGCATCGACACCACCATGCTGACGCGGGCGTCGAAACTCGTCGCGGCGGTCACCTCGTTCCCGGTGCAATACAACAAGGCGATCGTCGGGCGGAACGCGTTCGCGCACGAGAGCGGTATCCATCAGGACGGCATGCTCAAACACACGCAGACCTACGAGATCATGGTGCCCGAGGACGTCGGCGTGAAGCAGACCTCTCTCGTCATGGGCAAGCACTCCGGACGTCATGCCTTCGTGCACAAGCTCGAGGAGCTCGGCTATCGGCTGGCCGGCAATCAGCTCGAAGACGCCTTCGTCCGCTTCAAGGCGCTGGCCGACCGCAAGAAGCATGTCTACGACGAAGACATCGAGGCGCTGGTCGACGAGGAGATCGCCACCGCGCAAGATCACATCAAGCTCGTTTCGCTGTCGGTGATCGCCGGCACGCGCGGGCCGCAACGCGCCACCATGAAGCTCGACGTCAACGGCAAGGCGATGATCGAGGAATGCGAGGGCAACGGCCCGGTCGACGCCGTGTTCAATTGCGTCAAGGCGATGGTGCCGCACGAGGCGGTGCTCGAGCTCTACCAGGTGCACGCGGTGACCGAGGGCACCGACGCGCAGGCGGAGGTCTCGGTGCGCCTGTCCGAGCACGGCCGCTCGGTGACGGCCAAAGGCGCCGATCCCGACACGCTGGTCGCCTCGGCCAAGGCCTATCTCGCCGCGCTCAACAAGCTGGTGGCGCGGCGGTTGCGCGGCCAGCCCGAGGAGCGCCGCCTGCACTCGACGGATGTGGGGTGAGCGGCGAGCCTTGCCCGTGGCCCGTAGGGCCGCTATATCGAGTTCAAGATTGCCGCCGTAAGGCGGCTTTCTTTTCCGATCAGCGCCTTTCGGCGCCCGGCAAGTTGGTGGAAGTGCCTAACCTCGCGTAATTTCCCGGTTAGGGCGCATAGCTCAGTTGGTAGAGCAGCTGACTCTTAATCAGCGGGTCCAAGGTTCGAGTCCTTGTGCGCCCACCAAAAAAATCAAGTACTTAGCTGGAAAAACCGACCGGCAAGGGACCCGTCTAAGTCTCTTGGGGTAATCAGTGGGGTAACGTTTCGACGGGCCGTCAGCCCTGCGCCCCTGCCTCGGCGCGCATCATCTCAGCCGTAAGCTGAAGGCGCTCGGTCACGATAGCCGAGCGCGGATCCGGATTAGAAATAGTCCCGGTTAATGTGCGCGGACATGGGAAAACAAGCTGGTGCGGTCAGGCACACATCCGCGGAGACATTCACGCGTTGTCAACAATTCGGCGAAGGACTCGGCCGCCATCAATTCTTCGGCCGCAACCAATGCGTCCGTGATCGTGGGATCGTTGTGTCCCTTCGGATTCCGAATTTCGCCGAATGCTCCGGTGAACAGCGCGCAGCGCGCTTTCTGCCTGGGACGCGGCGCGGCTTTGTCGCGTAGCGGTCCAGTATCGGGTTCAAATGCTTTTTTCATAAGCGCCGCGCCAAAATCGGTGCTAGCGAAGCCGCCCTTAGTCCGGACTGCGACTTCGAGCGATTTAAAGGCTTCAAAAACCGCCGCGTCGTAGTCGCCGACAGTGAAGGCGTTCCACGCGGCATCTGGCAATGCCGGGTGAAACATTTCGCGCGTGAATTTCGATCGCTTACGCACACCCTCGTAATCTGCTTTCGCATGCGAGCTTTTTCCCATCGCCGAGGGGACCCGGAAGCCATTTTTTCCGTTTTCGGGATCGGGCTCTTCGATGAATTCAGCGTCGTCGAGCGCCTTCCATGCGCGGCCGATAACTCGGTCCACGTCTGCTCTCGCTTGTGGGCTGTACGGGTAGCCGTTGGTGTCGAATAGCCCATTGGAAATACCGTCGCGCGTTACCATGGGGTGCATACCGTCCGCGCAGTATTCGACGATGTGACGCAGCAGAACGCGCTCGACCTCAAGGCTTGGAGCCGCGATCAATTGGTTTGCGGCTGGATATTGCGCGATGATGACGTTCCCATTGTGCATCTGCGCTCCCCAGGATTTTGGCTTAATCGCTCACTTGATCGCGCTCGCCGCCCCTGTCCGCAATCTAAGCTGAATTGCCAACATAGTGAGCGTGTCGGCGAGCGGCCATCTAACCCGATTTAGGAGAAGGCTTTTGAAGATCTTGCGCCAGACTTTTCAATGTTTGAAGCGCTGTCGCAAAATCCGGCCCCTCCCCGTAAACCATATCGCGCCGAAACGTAGCGTAGTCGGCGGCGAAACCGGGATCAGCAGCGATGCCCTCGACGGCGCGCAGTGTCTCCGCAAGCGGGTTATCCCGATATGCGGGAAATTGATCGCCGTAAGTCTCTGCGTCGGACTGCATGACCTCGCGCGCCAGCGCGGCGACATCCGCGGGGTCGTAGTGTTCGGCGATCACATGCAGATCGTAGATGTGGCGTACCAGCGTCGGATCGTGCTCGGTCTGTACGCCGGCAAGCTCGGCGCCTGCCCGTCTTGTCAGCGCCACGAATTTCTCCGCGGCCGTCTCCGGGATCGCCGCGCACGCGATCGCGGGCACCTCGGGCGGCCGTTTGAAAGCTTCGGCGACGAAGGAAGTAACCGGCAGTTCACTTGACGGCCGTCGCATCGGCCAGACAGAGGTTTCGATCTTAATTTCTGGTCGCAAGGCACCTTGCCCCGCCGCTGATCGGCTCGTAAGGCAATTGATACAGCGTGTATCGGCCTTCGTAGTTCGATTTTAGATGTTTGGGATTCTTGGGATCGAATTTGAATCCAGCCTTGCGAAGCTCTTCCGTGATCCTTTCGCGCAGGCGCCGCAGCGCTCGACGCGACGGCGGCCCTTTGGATACGATTTTGATATCGATGTCTTCCGACATGCGCTTAGTCACGCGGTGAGCGCGACTTAACGCAGTACCGCCTTGGAAAATGAGTTCAAATGGCCCCTTGTCGGCGGCGATGATTGCAGCCAGCGCTTTGACGACAAACCAATCCTTTTCGACAAGCGCCGGATCAGGCAGCCCGAATTGCTGCTGCACTTCGACGAGTTCTTGAAGCGTGGGCCTATCGTTCAAGCACGAGCTCCGTATTGCCGTCCTTGAGCCGACGCGAAAAGCGTCCTTTGACGCGCAAGACCGGATTTACCGGAATTTGCGTCGAACGTCCCTCGTTGTAGGCCCGTTCGGATTCTGTCGGCTCCCATTTCACGCCGAGCTTCGTCAGCGCTTCACGCGCCGCACCCCGGAGGCCAGTAGGGTTCAACAGCAACGGCTTACCCGACAGGCGCGAGACGACTGCGCGCCCATACACGCCGTAGCCAAGCCGCACCAAGCGTCCGTCGCGCACTAGGCCGCGCAGGGCACGCAGCACTTGGGTTTCGCCGCTCAGATCGCGGAATTCTCGCGTGAGAAAGACGGTATCGCGCGCCTTACGGGCAAGGCGGTCCTCGATCCTACCGCGCAATGTTTTGGGCTTACGCATGACACACCTCCGTGTGCAAAAACCTGACACCCAATATATACAAAAACCTAACATGATGCAATAAAAACATACATATATTCAATAATATAAGTGGCTTTAATTACTTGGAAATATGGTGCCGCTAGCCGCGATGCTAATCCCTTCTCGGTCCAGTAGCGATCTGCCTACCTCTTGACTTGGCCCTAAGGAATGTTCTCTTTTCGTTCTAATGGCTGTCGAGACCATAGGCGAGGCATTTTCGCTCGGCTGGCGTGTCACCGTCCGCTGCTCGTATAGCCGTGAGGACGGTGCTCATTCCAAATCGAGCCGCGAGTGCATAAACCGCAAGGAATTGGACATGGAGACGCTCGTCTGGACGCGCGGCCGGGCTTTCCCACTCTCGCGTCTCGAAAGCCGTTTGCGTTGTCCGCGTTGCGGGTCGCGCAACGTCGTTGTCCTCTACGAGCCTCCGGCAAACGCTGCCGTCAGGAGAAGTTAGCGCCGTGTGCAATCTCTATTCGCTCACCATAGGTCAGGCGGCGATTGTTGCCCTCGTTCGCGCTATGCGCGACCGCACCGGCAATCTTCCGCCGATGCCGGGGATTTTTCCAGACTATCCGGCGCCGATTGTGCGTAATGCGTCCGACGGCGTGCGTGAGCTTGCGATGGCGCGCTGGGGTATGCCGGTCACCAACATCCGAAACGTGAAGAGCCCGCATTAGCGGCGTTGGCTCAAACCGGAGAACCGTTGCGTCGTGCCCTTCACGTCGTTTTGCGAATACAGCGACACCAAACCACGGAAAACGCCCACCTGGTTCGCGCTCGGCGAGGATCGGCCGCTCGCGGTGTTTGCCGGTATCTGGACGACATGGCACGGTAAGCGCGGCACCAAGGCGAACCCGGTTGAGGGCGAGCATCAGCTTTTCGGCTTTCTCACCACCGATGCCAACGCCGAAGTCGGCGCGATCCACCCGAAAGCAATGCCTGTCATCCTGACGGCGGATGCCGAGATCGAACAGTGGATGACCGCGCCACCGCAAGAGGCGCTGAGGCTTCAGCGCCCGCTGCCGGACGGCGCGCTCAAAATCGTCGCGACCGGAGAGAAAGAGGACCAAGCAGCCTGAGAGGAGGTCGAGATGTCAGTGACTTATTATGTCGCCTTACCATTCCTTCGAACGGAAGACGGCGTAGCACCAGGAGAGGCGCAGGAAATGCAAAGCGAATCAGCGGCGATCCGACGGGCGGAAGCGATGGCGCGGGACTTTCCAACGCCGGCGCGCTCGCGTTCAAACGCTCGGGCGATCCAGGAATGGGGAGTTTCAGCGATGCCATCGTTTTGAAAACGTTCGGCGAGGTGCCGGACAGACTGGATGAACTTTGAAGGCAGTCAGTCCTGAATACCCAATGGAAACGGAAAACGTTGAAGGTAAGAAGGTGTCCGTCAAAGGTGGCGGAGTTTGTATCTATTGCGGATGGGACGGCGGAGAACACGGCCTTCGGGATGAACACGCTGTCCCGTATTCGCTCGGTGGCAGCACAGAACTCCTAAATGCGAGTTGCTCAGACTGTGAGGCCGTAACGAGCTATCTCGACGGCTACATGGCAAATGCCATCTTCGGTCATCTGCGCGTCCACATCGACCTCCAATCTAGAAGCGGACATCCAGAGACCCTACCTGCAACCATCGAACTTGCTGATGGAACAAGAGCCGTCGATCTCGCAACCGAAAATCACCCGTATTTTCTAAATATGCCTATATGGCGACCGCCGGGATTTATGATCGGGAAACAGATTTCTGACGGCTTTGGGGACCCTGGACAATTCACCTACTGGTACGTCCCGCCGAACCTTCGAGATACGATTGGGTTGAGAGATGGCGACATCGCGCGAATTATCGATACATCCCCACCGCATAATTTGAACGCATTCGCCAGAGGCCTGGCGAAGATCGCCTATTGCAATGCGGTGATGAAATATGGCCTGGATGGGTTTAAGCCGCTCGTCACTCCTAATATTATTCTCGGCAGATATCCGAACATCGCGTATTTTGTAGGCAGCGATCCGACCCTACCTTCGCCGCCGTATCGGCGCGGGGTTCAGCACTCTGTGGGGCTCGGTTCAATAACGTACCCCCACACAAATTATCTAACAGCAACAATCCGCCTGTTTGCCGACAGCGGTGCGCAAAACAGAGGGATGCCCTTCTATACCGTTATTTATGGCGCGGAAGGAAAGCATAAGGTTGTCTCCAAATCGCGCCCACCAAAGCTGCCACGGAAAGTATTGCTTTGATATAGGATCGCCGCAGCGTTACGCGCTGAAGGGCTGAGCACAGAAGCGGTGTCAACTGTCCGGCAGTCCAAATTTTGCCAGCCCCCGCTTAAAGCGATCAGTGGCCTTCATCTCCGCTAGCAGGGCGTCCGTCTGTTGCGCCAACCGCCCTATAGTCGCAGCAAAGGCTGGATAGAAGCCGATCGCATTTTGCCCCTGATTGACCCCATAAAACAAATCCATCAGAGATAGCGCGATAGATGCTGTCTGCCGAAGATCGGCTTTTACAACGTACTCATCCTCAGTGAGCCGCTGACATATTAATTTGTTCCTTGGTGCTCTTGATCCAATCAGACTTATCCCGATAGTTTTCGTGGAGCCATCTGTAGCGTTTATTGGTCAACTCCTGCGTGGGATCGAGCAATCCTTGCCTATCGGTCTCAGCAAAATGATGCTGCTCTGGATTGGCGATAGCGAACGCTGCCGCCGCGCCCGCTTCCATGACTTGCCGCAAATTCATCATCGCCTGCACCTTGTGCAGCCTGAGAATTGGAAGCAACGCAAGCATGTGATATTTTTTCATCAGGGCAAAAAAGCGAGCAAACATCATGCGGTCATGATCGACACCGGCGATGCATCGAGACAAAAAATAGAACACTTTCGGGTAATGTCGATCACGCGGTTCTTTGTTTGTTAGATCGGTGGTGCGAGGGCTCTGCCCTGGCACCCCCAGTAAGAAACAAAATCGGTCTCCCCCGATCTTCGTTCCGCTGCAGACCGGGCGGTCCCCCCCTTCCGATTTTGCTCTTGCTCCCCTCATCCGGCCTCGTCGGCTGGCGGGGGTTCATGCGCGGACTCTGCGCAGAGCCCTGTAACGCAGCAGAACTAACCGGACCACGCGGAGGGAAGGATGGAGCTTATTGAAGGCATTGGAAACATAGCTGAATTCATCGTTTCCTGAGCACAGAGTCTGTGCTATGCGCTTGGATCAGGCGACCGACGCGAATGAGCTGGACGCGCGTACGCGCGCGGCGAGGCGGCGAAAGCCGACCTGGCAGAAAATCCCTCGGCTCGAAGAAGCTGTGCCGGTTCATGTTCCGGCTGCCCGCACCATTGAATTTAACGGCTATGACGACTGACCAACAAACGCCCGCTGATGGAGACCTGCTTGCCCGTGGTGGCGGAAACGCCACCGCGGCCGGCGTCACCTTTCAGGCTGGCGTGGGCGCTATCTTTGCCGCTCAACTTTTGACCGAGCGTAGCGTCGATGATCGCCTCCGTTTGGGCGGTGCCCGCGTTCGGTCAATCCGCTTCGAAACCGAGGCGCCGCTCGACGATATTCTCGTTGAGACCGACGCGGGCGGGTGGATTTTTGTGCAAGTCAAGACGGCTCTTTCACTCTCTGAAAGCCTCGACAGCGAGTTTGGAAAAACGGTCGAGCAGATTGTCCGGCAATGGCGAACTTGCAGCATCGGAAACGCCGAGCGTGGATGGGATCGAAACCTCGTTTTTGGCCGCGACCGGATGCTCATCGCGGTTGGTCCCAATGCCTCCGGCACGATTACCGCCGATCTCGCCGCCGCGCTCGCTTCGATGCAAGCGCCGTCCGCAGCGGCTTTGCCTCAGGCGCAGCAACAGGCGCTCGACAGGCTGCGCGCGCTATGCGCGACAGCGTGGCAGAAAATCGTTGGCGCGGTTCCATCGGCGGAAGACGTCAACGACGCCTTGCGGTTCGTGACAATCCTTCAGCTCGATCTTGATGGACCGGATCGCGTGGCCGCGATCGAAACTCTGGCTCACGTCATGGAGGACGCAAACGCGGCAACGGGAGCCTTCGCCGCTATTGAACAAGCCTGCCAGAGTCTGATGGCGATGCGGCGCGGCACGGATGCGATCGACTTACGTCTCAGCTTGGCAAGGTCAGGCTTGCGGCTCGCGTTCGGCGCCCACTTATCAGCGCGAGGTTGAGCGGTTGCGCGCATACAGCGATCGGGTTCAATCCCATCTGAGCCAGTACGAGGAAACAAAGGTCGGCGACGTCCAGATCAAGATCGATCGCGATTGCACGATGGCGGCCGTTGCCGCGGCCAGAACGAAGTCGCTTGTCCTTGTTGGAGAGCCGGGCGCGGGCAAGAGCGCGGTCGTCAGCGCCGCCGCGGCGCATCTGCGCTCCGAGGGCAAAGAGGTTATCGAATTGGCGGTGGACCGGTTGCTCGTCAAATCCTCGACGGCTTGCGTCTCGCCCTGGCCTTGAACATCGTCTGTACGAAGTCCTCGAGAACTGGCCGGGCTCGGAACCTGCGTTTCTGTTCATCGACGCGCTCGATGCGACCCGAGGTGGAAAAAGCGAAGCGATCTTTCGCGCGCTGATCGCAGAAGTGCTGGAAATGCCCAGCGGACGCTGGCGCGTCTTCGCGTCGATCCGCACCTTCGATCTTCGTCTTGGCGAGCAATTCAAAAGCCTATTTGAAGGGACGCCGCCTTCCAGCCGGTACGTTGATCCTACATTTCCTAACATGCGGCACATCCACGTCCCGCGCTGGTCGGACGAAGAGTTGGTCGAGGTTCTTGAAAAAGCGCCGGCAATAGCAACCGCGATTGAACGAGCCGGCGATCGTTTACGCGATCTTGCGCGGGTTCCCTTCAACACGCGTCTGCTTGCCGATCTTATCAGCGGCGGGTTATCCGCGGACGCGTTCGGCGACGTAAGCTTGCAAGTGCAATTGCTCGCGCTCTACTGGCGTTACCGCGTCGAACAATATGGCAGCGGCGCAGAACTGTGTTTGAGGGC
>CAWAEV010000003.1:0-27259 GCA_963780925.1 uncultured Alphaproteobacteria bacterium
TCATATCTTTTTCTTGATGCCGATGAAGTAGCCGCGGCGGGGGCCGTATTGCGAAGCGAACACGCCGATGCCGCTGCCGTTTCTGATCTGATAGATCGTGTCGAAAATGTTGACGACGTCGAAGCGCACGGTGAGCGGCTTGCCGTCAGGCATGGCGAAGTCGTGCGCGAGGCCCACATTGAATTGCGCATAGGGGGGTTGGGCATCGATGTTGGCGTCGCCGGTGCGCAGGCCGGAACCGTAGATCATGTCGGTCGAGAACGTCGTGCCGCTCCACAAATAGGACAGGCCGGCCGAGCCGGTGACGAACTGATTGTGGTCGGTGTAGATCCAATGCGACTGGATGTATTGGAATTCGTTCAAGCCGCCGAGGTCCGCCAGCCCATCGGCGGGATTGTTGTCAAACAGATATTGGTTCGACACGACCTGGGTGGCTTTCTCCTGACCCACGGCGAGGTTGCCGTAAGCCTGAAAATTGCCGCTGTGGTATTTGGCGGAAAGCTCAACGCCCTGGCTGACGGCCTTGGCGTAATTAAACGCGCTGAGCACCAGAGCCTGGCCGAAATTGCCGTTGTCGATCAGGTCTTTGGCGATCTTGTAATAGGCGTCGATACCGAGATCGAGCGTCGAGCAGTCTTTTTGATCGGCGGTGTAACAGCCGAACGGGATTTTTTGATCGATGCCGGCATCGAAATAATGCGAGCGCTCCGGCAATACTGGGCTGGTGCCGCCGCTTGCCGGCGCGCCGGTGGTGCCGGTGAACAGCGCGATGTTGGCCGGCGCCGCCTCGACCAGAACAGGCGGCGTGAAATAGCGCGCATAGCCGGCGTGCAGCGTGGTGTTGGCGAACGGCTTGTAAGTGAAGCTGACGCGCGGGCTTAACTGGTTGGCGTCGGTATATTGCCACATCTGGTCGAAGCGCAGCCCGGCATTCATCGTCAGTTTGTCGGTGATCTTCCATTCGTCCTGGGCATAGACGCCGGCGAGCCAGCCGAGCTTGGCGACGTCGTCGCTGATGGCGACGGGAGGCGGCGTCGCTACACCGCCAGGAGTCGGCTCGACCCACGACGTATTGTCGACCCAGCTCTGTTCGGCGCTCACCGTGAAACCCATGCGCAGCGTGTGTGCCGGGTTGATCACATAGGAAGCGTCGCCCTGGACGCCGTTGGTATAGGCTTGCCGGCTGATATCGGAAGCGATGCCGTTCAACAACAGATCGCCGACCGGGTCCGGCATGAAGTGCAGAGCGTCGTAGCGGGTGAAATAGGATAATTGCCCGTCGAAGCCGTTGATCGACCTTTGCAAGGCCAGCACGCCGAACTGCGTGTCCTCGTATTGATTTTCGTTGAGCGTCGAGGAATCGAACGTGCTGGCGCCGAACGCCGGAACGCCAATGCCCATAAAGAGCGGCGCCCCCGGCACGTTGGGTATCTGGAAATTGCTGGTGGCCGTTCCCGCCATCAGAGTCAGGCGGGTATAGGGGTCGAGGAAGGTCGAGGCGTAGGCGAAGCCTTTTTCTTGCTGCGAAAAATCGTGGATCGCGTTGAGCGTCGGCAGCGGGTTTTCGATGCCCTCGGTGGTCTGCAGGTAGCGGCCGGTGACGAAATATTGCACGCCGCCCAAGCAGGCCGCGCCGGAGGATTTTGCCCCTGTGCCGGAGGTGTTCGCGGGACAGTAAGTGCCGCCGTATTCGAAACTCGGCTCGATCGTTCCGCGGCTGCCGAAGTAATAGCCGATGCTACCCGAATTATTGAAAATGTCTGTGCGGGTGGTGATGTCGATGAGGCCTACCGTGCGCAACCCGTATTCGGCCGGCAGCGCGCCGGTGATCAGCGATATGTTGCCGATCAAGTCGGTGTCCAAAAAGCTGCCGAAGCCGGTGACGCCGTCGGGCAGCATGATGCCGTTGATGCGGAATTGCACATTGGCGTGATCGTTGCGGACATGGAACGAGCCGCTGGAGGCGGAGTCCTGCGATACGCCGGGCGCTTGCAAGAGCACGCGTTCGACCGGCTGATTGGTGCCTTGCGGCAGCGCCTGGATGGTGTCGTGGCTGAGCGTGTCTGAGGTGGTGCCGATGGTGGTGTAGAGATTGCTACGCGCTATGTCGAAGCCGTTTTGCTTTGCCGTGAGTTGCTCGGCGGGCGAAACCGGCGGCACTGTCGGTGGCGGCGCGCGGCGGACGACCTGACGCGGCGCCGGCTTTCGAATCGGAGCCGTCACGGTCATTTGGGGAAGCTGCTTTGCGCTGCCGCCCAGTTGTGGTGACGGCCCTGCAGGAGCCGTCGTTGCCGGCGTAGCTGTTGGCGCCGGGACCCCAGGCGTGGCTGCCGAGGGAGTTGGCGCTGCAGGCGATGGCCCTGCAGGCGACAATTCTTGGGGCGACTGTGTTTGCGCGGGTGGACTTTGTGTCGGCTGATCCTGCGCGCTCGCCATCGAACCGAAGGAAAGCAACGCGACCAGCGCCGAACTGCCGAGAAAACACACGCGACGGGCGCGATAAATATGAACCGACATGATACTCCGCCAAGCACTATTGTGGGTGACGACCCGGCTATTGGCGGTCGTGCAATCGCGGCACGCTACGTAACATCGCAAACGAAGTGAAATGCCACGCTCGCTCTTGCGGTCATTGCCGGCGCAAAACCGCGCCGCAATGCCGAAGATCGGCACCGACCGCAGGCTAGGCAGCCGGCGGAGCGCGCGAGCGGAAAGCGACGCGCAACAGCGGAGTAACTCCGCGCGCGACGCTGACAGAATGCCTGATCCGTTCGAACCCATCCGGCACCGGCAATTGCGGCGGCTCGGACGCGACCGAATTGGAAACCAGAAAGATCGAGGCGCAGATCGGGCAATAACCGTCGTCGTCGCCGGGCGTCTGCGCCGGACCGCGCTTGGAAGTCTCGGCGACTACGGTTTTATGCGGTCCAGCTAAAGTAAGATGGGCGGAACCGACCATACCGTCGAGATCGACATGGCCGAACGACACTGCAATTTGCAGCAGCAGCGCCGCAAGCGCGAGATACGCGCCGCGCCGTCTATGGCAATGAACCCACCCCATGCCGGCATGCTAACGTTATAATATTACATTAAGCAAGAGGGACGGCCTGCCGCAATGAAACGGTCCATATTGCGGCGCCATCGGCATTAACGGCATGGACCATTCTTCATCGAATGGCGACGGTTGTCGTGCTAAAGGGCCGCAATGCCGCAGCAAATGCAGCATTGTTAATGGCCGGCTTTAACTCCGGCCACGAGTGAGAAATATGGCGAGCGACGCGCAGACCGATCCGGATACGCAGGCGCAAACGCTGGTCGCGTCCTATGTGCGCGCCGGCTATGCACGGCTCGAGCCGCCGGTGCTGCAACCTGCCGAGCCGTTCCTCGACTTGTCCGGCGAGGACATCCGCCGCCGCATGTTTCTGACCACCGATCCGCAGGGCCGCGAATTGTGCCTGCGGCCCGATCTGACCATTCCGGTGTCGCGCGATTATCTCGCTTCATCCGATGCCGGAAAGCCCGCGGGGTTCTGTTACCTCGGCGCGGTGTTCCGTCATCGCGACGGCGCGGCTTGCGAATTTCTCCAAGCCGGCATCGAGAGCTTCGGCCGGGCGGACAGGGCGGCCGCCGACGCCGAAATGCTGGCGCTCGGGCTGGAAGCGACCACGCAATATGGCGTGAGCGCGCCCGAGATCCGCCTCGGCGACGTCGGGCTGTTCTCGGCTTTCGTCGCCGCGCTCGATCTGGCGCCGGTGTGGAAGCGGCGCCTCATCAAGGATTTCAACCGCAAATCCTCGCTCAAGCACGATCTCGAGCAAATGACGCTCGCTCCCGCCAACGGCTCGAAAGAATATCAAGGCGTGCTCGCCGCGCTCGCCGGCTCCGATCCGAAGGCCGCGCATCATCTGGTCACCGATCTGCTCTCGATTGCCGGCATTGCCACGGTCGGCGGCCGCTCGGTCGCCGAAATCGCCGACCGTTTCCTCGAGCAATCGGCGCTCAATGCGCCGACGCGACTGCCGCGCGAGACCCGCGCGCTGATCGAACGCTTCCTGTCGATCGCCGGCGATCCGGACGACTCAGCCGGCGAGCTCCGCGCGCTTGCGGCAGACGCCAATATCGCGCTGGCGCCGGCGCTCGATCTGTTCGAGACGCGCACCGGCTTTCTCGCCGCCCGCGGCGTCGACGTGCGTGCGATCAAATTCGCCACCGATTTCGGCCGCGGCTTCGACTATTACACCGGCTTCGTCTTCGAGTTGCACGATTCGCGCGCCAAGAGTGCGCTGGTCGCGGGCGGCCGTTACGACGGCCTGCTCACGCGGCTGGGCGCGAAAGAGCCGATCCCGGCAGTCGGCTTTGCCGCCTCGATCGACGAACTCGCCAAAAGCGGAGGCGGTGAAACAAATAGATGCGGAGGCGCGTCATGAGCGCGCCGCTCATCCTCGCCGTGCCCTCGAAAGGCCGGCTGCAACAGAACGCGGAAAGCTTTTTCGCCCGCGCCGGGCTTGAACTCGTCAAGCCGCGCGGCGCGCGCGATTATCGCGGCGCCATTGCCGGATTCGACGGCATCGAAATCGCTTGTCTCTCGGCGGCCGAAATCACCGCGCAGCTCGCGCAAGGCGCCGCTCATCTCGGCGTCACCGGTGAAGACCTGGTCCGCGAGATGATCCCGCAATCGACCGAGCGCGTCGTGCTGATAGCCGGACTCGGCTTCGGCTTTGCCAATGTCGTCGTCGCGGTGCCGCAGGCCTGGATCGACGTGCGCAACATGGCGGATCTCGATGACGTCGCCACCGCCTTCCGCCTTAAGCACGAGCGCAAGATGCGGCTCGCCACCAAATACGCCAATCTGACGCGCGATTTCTTTGCCGCGCATGGCGTCGTCGATTACCGCATCGTGGAAAGCTTCGGCGCCACCGAGGGCGCGCCGGCGGCCGGCACCGCCGAAATGATCGTCGACATCACCACGACCGGCGCGACGCTCGCCGCCAACGGCCTCAAAGTGATCGAGGACGGCGTGATCCTCCGCTCGCAGGCCAATCTCGTCGCCGCGCGCGCCGCGGCCTGGACCGGCGAACAGCGCGAAACCGCGCGGCTTCTGCTCGACCGCATCGCCGCGCAAAAGCGCGCCGAGGCCTTTGCCGAGGTGCGCACGCGCTTTGCCGGCATGAACGAAAAGCTCTTCGGCATCGCGCGGGAAAAATTCGGCGTCGCCTCCCCGTTCGGCGGCCCGACATCGTCCGGCATGCTGACGCTGCACTGCCCGCCGGAGCATGTACACGCGCTGGCAAGCTTCCTACGCGACAGCGGCGCCGAAGCGGTTTCGGTCGCGGCGCTGGACTACGTCTATACGCGCGACAATCCGCTTTACGCCAAGCTCGCGGCGGAGCTGGATAAGCGCGCGCAGCGCACCGTCACTGCGCTTTGATCGCCGCGAAACTGATGACCTTGGCCCACCTGGCGCTGTCCGCCGCGATCAGTTTGCCGAATCCGGCCGGCGAATCCAAGACGGGAATATTGCCGACCTGGGCAAGCTGCGCCTTGAACGCCGGGTCGGCCACGCTTGCATTGACCGCCGCGTTGAGCTTGCCGACGATTGCCGGCGGACAATCCTTCGGCGCTGTGATGCCGTTCCAGGAATAGGCCTCGTAGCCCGGCACAAAATCGCTGATCAACGGCACGTCGGGCAGTGCGTCGGTGCGTGAGCTCACGGCAAGCGCGCGCAGCTTGCCGGCGCGAATAAACGCAAGCGAGGACGTCAAATTGTCGAACATGACTTGGAGCCGCCCGGCGAGAAGATCGTCCAGCGCCGGCGGCGAGCCGTGATACGGCACGTGGGTGAATTTCGTTCCGGTCAGCATCTGAAACAGCTCGCCGGCGACATGGGTGGACCCGCCGGTGCCGGCGGAGCCCATATCGATCGCGCCCGGATGGGCCTTGGCATAGGCGATGAACTCCGGAACGGTTTTCGCCGAGAACGTCGGGTTGACCTCCATCACCATCGGACTGCGAGCGAAGATCGCCACCGGCGCCATGTCGCGGGCGAAATTGAAATCAAGATCGGGATAAAGCGACACGTTGATCGCATTGGCCATGCCGGCGAGCAGCAGCGTATAGCCGTCGGGCGCGGCATGCACGACTTGATCGGCAGCGACATTGCCGCCGGCGCCCGGATGGTTTTCGATGATAATAGGCTGGCCGAGCCGGTCCGACAGCTGCTTGCCGATCAACCGCGCCAGAATGTCGCTGACGCCGCCGGCGGCGTAACCGACGAGAAGATGCAACGGACGCGCGGGATAATCGTCTTGCGCAATGGCGCCTGTGGTCGCGCCCGGCACGATCGCCGCGCTCATCGCCAGGCGCAGGAATTGACGGCGTGGAAGCTTCATGGTGCACTCCGCGTGACTTCAAGCGGCGCTCGCGCGCTCCTATCAGCATGCAATTCGCATACCGCCCGCACAATCCCATTTGAGGGACTATCCGATGGCAACCTCACGCACGATCCGAAACGCGCTCACCGCGCTGGCGCTGGTCTCACTCGCTTTCGGTTGCGGTGGCGCGCAAGCGGCAATCTATCCGGCGGAGAAGATCACGGTGATCGTCGCCTTTGCGCCGGGCGGCATTGCCGACACGCTGGCGCGCCTGATCGGTCAGGGCTTGAGCGAACGGTTGCATCAAACCGTGGTGGTCGAGAACCGCGGCGGCGCGGGCGGTAACATCGCCGCCGCCTACGTGGCGCGCGCCAACCCCGACGGCTATACGCTGCTTGCCACCACCACTGCGCTCGCCATCAACGAGACGCTATTTGCCGACAAGCAATTCTCGACGAGCGACTTCAAGACTGTGGCCATCGCCGCGTCGAGCCCGGAAGCGCTGGTGACGAGCCCGAATAATCCGGCGAAAGATCTTCCCGATTTCGTCAAGTCGATAACCGGGCGTCCGATCAATCTCGCCATACCGGGCGTCGGCACCGGCTCGCATATCGAAGCCGAATATTTCTTCAAACAGCTCGCCAAGGTGGCGGTGCAGCCGATTCCCTATCAAGGCGGCGCACCGGCGATCAATGCCACCATCGCCGGCCAGGTCGATCTGATGGCGACCACGCTCGGCGGCGGCGCCGCCGCGCAGATCGCCGGCGGCAAGCTCAAAGGACTCGGCATCGCCGCCGACAAGCGCGCCGCGGTGGCGCCGAACGTGCCGACTTACGCCGAACAGGGTTATCCCGCCTTCACCGCGGCGTCCTGGGTCGGCTTCTTCGCCCCTGCCAAGACCGATCCGCACATCCTGCAAACACTCAACGAGGCGATCAACGATATCGTCAAGAGCCCGGCCGTAGCGAAGAAGCTTACCGACATGGGCTTCGACCCGATCGCAGGCTCGCAGGCGCAGGCAGACGCCATGTTCACCGCCGAGGTCAAGAAATGGGGCGACATGGTCAAGGCGCTCGGACTGTCGATCAAATAGCTGCGCGCCGCTGTCAGGCCACCGCGGCCGTTGACTTGACCTGCTCGTGCCATAAACGCAAAAGTGCCGATCAGGAGCGAGAGTTGGCTGGCTCTCAACTTCCGGGGCGGTGAGTTGCGTCGCAAAAACGAGAAAATTTTCAATCGCATTCTTCTGGCGCTGCCGCGCGACGTTCGCGACCAGGTGTTACGTCAATGCGATCGCGTTGAGCTTCCATCCGGCCAAATGATCTATGCCGGCGGTGCCGCCGTCGAACACGCCTATTTCGTCAACGGCGGCTTGGTATCGCTTGTCAAAGTTATGGAGGATGGCCGAAGCGTCGAAATCGCCGCAGTTGGGACCGAAGGCCTTCTAGGCCTGTTCGGCGCTTACGGATTCGGCCGCGCTCTCGTGGACCATATCGTGCAGGTTCCAGCAACGGCGCTGCGCATCAACCGCAGTAAATTACAAAATGAATTAACGAAGCACGCCGCGTTGCGCCGCGTCATGACACATTACCTCCTCCTGGTCGCCGAACAACTCGCGCAAATCTCGGCCTGCCATCGTTTGCACTCGCTCCAACAGCGCTGCTGTCAATGGCTGCTTATCGCTCATGACAATGCCTTATCGGATCAATTTCAGCTCACTCATGAATTCCTTGCCTCGTTGCTCGGCGCACAACGAACCAGCGTAACGACGACAACGAGGAGGCTGCAAAAACGCGGCCTAATCCGCTACTCGCATGGCCGGATTTCCATCTTGGATCGAACCGCGCTTGAGGCGACTGCATGCGAATGCTATCGCGCGCGGCGCAATCAGATCGATCTCGTTTTCGGCGACAGAAAGACCGCCGGCGGGCCGGCGAGTAAGACGACCGCGTGACGCTGCTTCACGAAACTGTGAAGCCAAACCGTCGCCGAGCCGACAGATTTGTCACAGCGCGCCTCAAATAATGTTTTGTGGATTTAGGAATTCACGCCTCGCTAGTACCGAGACGGCGCGGCGTTTCCGGGTCTTCGTCATGAGCGAGATCGAGATTATCCGCCTCAATGTCGAGCGCTATCGGCGCATGCTTAAAATTGAAGCCGATGAAACGATGCGGCGGGTGATCCAAAAAATGCTGGAGGAGTTCGAGGCCAAGCTCGCCTCGCTAAAACCGCGCGCGGTTGATCCACATCAACGCTGAGTCTTCTGAAATGGGTAATTTTTTCACCGAGGGAGTTGCATAATGGCGCAAAAGGAAGCTCACACCGAGCGGACCGAGAAATCCTCGCTCCCCAATTTGATTCCCGCGGAGTTTGCCGCGATGGGAAAGAAGCGTTTTGACGAGCTTGTCGCCATGCAGACGGAGCGATTGGAAAAGCTGCAAGAAGCGAACCGGAACTGGTTCGACCGGATGCAGGCAGAGGTAACGCTGGCGTCCGATTTCGCCGCCAAGCTGACGTCGGCTCACTCGATCCCCGGGGCCGCAACCGCCTATCAGGAATGGGCCAGTAGGCACATGGAAATGGCAGCCGAGGACGCCAAGCGCATCTTCGCCGACTGTCAGACATTGGCGGAGACGGGGGCGCGCTTGCTCTTGAACGGCTGGCGGCCAAATGGCGGCGGCGGGGACAACGCGCAAAAATAGGCATCTACACGCTTCCCCTACGCCGTGTGCCCGTCGAACTCGCCGGTCTTCGGCAGTTTCTTTTCCCGCTGCGGTGTCATTTTCGCGGGGTCAGGCGCACCCGGCACGCCGCGCGGGCCGAGCTTGCGCCGCGCCATCTGGTCTTCGGTCTCGCGCTCTTCTTCGCCGATGCCTTCGCGGAGCTTTCCGGCCATTGCGGTCCTCGAAGGAAATCCCCGACCGTTAACGCGCGAAAGCCCGCAAAAGTTCACAATCCAATATTCCACCATCCATCGGGTTGATTTCTCCGCGCGGCGCACCGCGGAACCGATCGCCGCTTCCACGCGTTCCATGTGCGAATGGTAACCATAACGGGAGGCCGCCGTGCCGATCTTGCTCGGATTTATCCTCGGAGTGGCGCTGACGATCGCCGGCGCTTACGCGTACGATTCGACGACGGGCCGCGCCGCCAATGGTTTGTCGGCGAGCTCGGCCAGCGGCCAGCCGCCGATGGTCAATTGGGGCGTCGTCAGCGACGACTGGCAGAACCTGCAAACCACCGTCCGCGCCAAGGCCGAAAATCTGGAACAGAAGCTGAAACAGCACACCGGCTGATAGCACTCGGCCGGTGAGGTATTTCCCGAATGGCGATGGTTTTCGCGCGATGAAACAGGTTGCGCGCGCCAGTTACGCCGCTTTGCGCGCCGCCTCGTCGCGATTTTCCAGCACCACGGTCGCCGCCGCGGTGTTGGAAATCGGGATGTGATAGTTGCGGTGCACTTCACGCACTTGCCCGGTCAGCGCGCCGCGCATCGCTATCCAGTTGAGGAATTCGACGCCCTGGGCGCCCGATTCCTCGACCCAATCGTGGATCGAATATCGCGCCAGAAATTCCGGCTCGCCGACGAGCTTGTCCATGCAGAGCTGATCGAATTCCTTGTTGATGAAGCCGGCCCGCTTGCCGTCGAGCTGATGCGACAAGCCGCCTGTGCCGACGATCATGACGCGCAGATTCTGCGGATAGGAGTTGATGGCGCGGCCGACCGAGCGGCCGAGATTGAGGCAGCGCTTCAGCGACGGCAGCGGATGCTGCACGGTGTTGATCGAGATCGGCACGATGCGGATCGTCCATTTTTCGCCCGGCCACATCAGCGTCATGGGAATGGTCACCGCGTGGTCGACCAGCATCTCCTGGCACGTCGTGATGTCGAACTCGTCGGCGACGAGATTATTGATGATATGCCACGACAAAGCCGGATCGCCGGCGATCGAGCGCGACACCGGGATGCCCCAGCCTTCGTCTTGGTTGCGGTACTCGCTGGCGGCGCCAACGGCAAATGTCGGCATTTTGTCGAGGAAGAAATTCAGCCCGTGGTCGTTGGAGAACACCACGGCGACGTCCGGTTTCTCGCGCGCCAGCCAGTAATGCACATAGTCGAAGCCGCGGAAGAACGGCTTCCAATACGGATCGTTCTGCTTTTGCTCGGCGATCGCCTTGCCGATCGAGGGCACATGCGTGGTGGCGACGCCGCCGATGATCTTAGCCATGATGCTTCCCTCTACCTGCCCGCCGCGGCGAGTTTTTCCTTGAATTGATCGACCGTGGTGCCGGTCTGCTGCGCGCCGATGTCCTGAACGTTGAGCCCGAAAATGCCGGCGAGCTTCGCCAAGTAATAGACGTTGCCGCCGGCCGCGATCATGGCCAGCACGTTGCGGCTCTTCACCGCGGCGCGCTGCGCCTCGGTAAGGCCGAAATTGCGGCAATAGCCATCCTCGTCCGCAAGAAAGGCGGCGCGGCTTTCGGCGCTGTTGAACGAATAGCACATGCGATTGAGCGCAAGCCCCTTCTGCGCTTGCTCGCCGTCGAACATGGTCGTGCCGGGGATATCCTGTTTCACGGCCCGCTTTCCTTTCCGCATGATCTCGCCGTTGCTTCGCGCGGCGCCCGCCTAGGCGGCGTGAACCGGTTCACGCGCTTCCATCGCGGCGTCCTTGAGCGCAGCGACACCGGCCGCCGTTGCCTGCCGCTGCCGCGCCTTGCGGGCCGGGTTGATATCGCGCGTCTGATGATCGCCCCATGCCAAAACCGCGGCAAACAGCACAAAGGCGCCAATGATTGCGCTTAGGCAGACAATTCCGAGAATCGACATGGCCGGTCTCCTGGGGCGGTTCTGCTTTTGCCGACAACGGTTACGTCGAACGCGATGGGAGTTATTGACGTGGATCAAAGCCGAGCGGGATCAGGCATGAAGCCCGGCGCGCACTGCTATGCGCACCATGCGTGCCTCGCCTGCCCTACCCGTTGTCGCGCGCCCGAAACACCACAAAGTGCGACAGCGAGAAATTGACGACGAAGCTCGCCAGGATCGCCAAGGCTTTTGCCACATAGACCGGCAGCAGCAGAATTTGCGCGGCAAACACCAGGGTCGCCGTGTTGGCGATGAGCCCGACAATGCCGGCCACGAGAAAAGCCAGGTAACGGCGCCACCGCAATTTGCGACCGGATTCGGCGGCAAAGGTGATCGAGGAATTCAAGATGTAGGAGCCGCTCACCGCGACGATCCATGACGTCATGTTGGCGGCGATCAACAACATGGTCGGCGCGGCGCCGCAGCGGCAAGCCGCCGCCAGCGCGGCGAATGCCGAAACCGCCGCCGGCGATCTTTCGTAGACCGCTTGCGCCAGGAGGAAAACGCTGTAATCGACCGCCGTATTGACCAGGCCGATGAGCGCAAACGACGCCGCCTTGAGGCTGAGCGCCCGCGTGCGCCAAGTCTCACCAAGCTTGGCGCGGATGAACTTGGCGCGGGTTGAATTGTAAGGGTAGCGGGGGGCCATTCGCCCCGCATATCACGTCCGGGAACGCCCGGCAGCAGGTCGCAAATCCGTCCTAGGCGCCGGGCGTTAACCATGCCAGGCGCCGGCCCCGGTCGCGACAGGCTTGACCGATTACGCTATAGAACGGGCGCGAAAGGGATGCGAAATGGCGACGACTGCGGACCCCATATTCAGGCCGATGGCGCGCGAGCGGGTGTTGCCGGAATCCCGCGCCCAGGGCCTGTCCATCGTGGTGCCGGTCTATAACGAAGCGACGGCGCTTACGCGTATGCACGGCCGGCTGGTCGAGATCGCGCAGCGCCTCGCCGCCTCCCGTTCGCTGTCCTGCGAAATCGTCTACATCGATGACGGCAGCCGCGACGGCACGCTCGCCATCGCCCGCGAACTGCCGGCCAGCGGCGTCGACGTCCAGGTGATTTCGCTGTCGCGCAATTTCGGCAAGGAGGCGGCGCTGCTCGCCGGCCTCGACCATGCGCGGCGCGGCGCCGTGCTGTTCATCGACGGCGACGGCCAGCATCCGCCGGATCTGATCGAGCGGCTGGTCGGCCACTGGCTCGATGACGACTGCGATGTCGTCTATACCGCGAAGGCGCACCGCGCCGGCGAATTGATGCTGCGGCGGCTTTCGGTCAAGGCCTTCTACGTGCTTCTGAACTGGGGCGCGCGACCGAAGATTCCGGAGGACGCCGGCGATTTCCGGCTCTTGTCGCCACGCGCGGCGAACGCGCTGCGGCAACTGCCGGAGCGCAATCGCTTCTTCAAGGGCCTGTCGAGCTGGATCGGTTTCCGCCAGATGCGCATCGATTACGAGCCGGCACCGCGCGTCGACGGCCGCAGCACCTGGAACTTGCGCCGGCTTATCGGGCTGTCGATCGACGGGGTCACCGCTTTCTCCGTTGCGCCGTTGCGGCTCGCCACCGTCATGGGCACGGTGCTCGCGGTCATCGCATTCATGTACGGATTGCAGATCGTCTACGAGACCCTGGTCTATGGCGTCAGCGTTCCGGGTTACCCGTCATTGTTCGTCGGCGTCATGGTGCTCGGCGGCGTCCAGCTCATCATGATCGGCGTGGTCGGCGAATATATCGGTAAGATCCTGGAAGAGATCAAAGGCCGGCCGGTCTATTTCATCGCCGAGCATGACGTGAAACTCGCAGACGCCAAACAGACCGAGCGCGACGCCCGCACCGCGGCCGAATGAGCGAGGCTGAGCTGCGTCACATCTGGCTATGCGCCGACGATTACGGCATGTCGCCGGCGGTCAGCGCCGCGATTTGCGACCTCATCACGCGCCGCCGCATCAACGCCACCTCCGTCATCGTGCTGGCGCCGAGCTTTTCGCCGGCCGAAGCGACCGCCCTTGAAGCGGCCGCCTCGTCGCACGCAGCGATCGGATTGCATGTGACATTGACGGCGCCGTTTCGGCCGTTGACCGCCGGCTTCGCTCCCACCCGCAATAGCGCCTTCCTGCCGTTGCCGGCGATGGCGGGCCGCGCGCTCGCGCATTGGCTTAGGCCCGAGGATTTGGAGCTTGAGATTGCACGACAATTCGCGGCGTTTACAGCCGCATTCGGCCGCCCGCCGGATTTTGTCGACGGCCATCAGCATATCCATGTGTTTCCGCAAATCCGCAATGTGTTGTTGCGCGTCATCAAGGATGCCGCGCCGCGCGCCTGGCTGCGCCAATGCGGCAGGCCCGCCGCCGCGCCCAAAAGCCTCGCCGATCCCAAGGGCTTTGTGCTCGATGCGCTCAGCGCAGGCTTGCACCGGCTTGCAGCGCGCGAGGGCGTGCCCACCAATCCGGCCTTTGCCGGCACATATTCCTTTGCGCCGGGCGCGGATTTCGCCAAATTATTTCCAGGTTTTCTTGACGGCCTGCCCGACGGCGGCGTCGTTATGTGCCATCCGGGACAGGTCGACGCCGAACTGCGCCGCCTCGATCCGCTCACCGATCTGCGGGCGCGCGAATACGCCTATTTTCTCGACGAAGATTTTCCGCGGCTGCTTGCCGCGCACGGCATCGCACTAGTTTAGATAATGACGACTCGGGTGCCGATCTTTACGCGGTTATAGAGATCCTCGACGTCCTCGTTGCGCATGCGGATGCAGCCCGAAGAGACGTTCTGGCCGATGGTCCAGGGCTCATTGGAGCCGTGGATGCGGTAGAGCGTCGAGCCGAGATAGAGGGCGCGCGCGCCGAGCGGATTGCCGATCCCCCCGGCCATGAAATGGGGAATGCCGGGTTGCCGCGCGATCATCTCCGGCGGCGGCGTCCAATCCGGCCACTTTTTCATCGCGGTGACGCTCTTGACGCCCGACCAAGTGAAGCCCGGACGGCCGACGCCGATGCCGTAGCGCAGCGCCTTGCCGCCGTCCTCGACCAGAAACAGAAACTTGTCCGGCGTATCGACGATGATCGTGCCCGGCTGTTCACTGCCGTTATAGGCGACAAGCTGGCGCGTGAATTTCGGATCGATCGGATAGTTCGATTCGTCCGGCGGATTGGATGGCGCATAGGCTTGCTGCTGCGGCGGAGCGACGGGCACGGCCTGCGGCGCCGGCGCCTGGTAGCCGGGATAAATGTGCGACACCGGAACGCTGATGGTCGGACCGCCGAAAATCGCCTGCAGGAAACCGCCGCCGCCGGGACTTGACGGCGCGGCAGCGGGCGCCGGCGCGGCGGCCGCGTAAGTCTGCGGCGCCGGCGCTGCGTAGGGTTGCGGCGGCGCGGCCGCGTAAGTCTGCGGCGCCGGCGCCGTATAGGTTTGCGGCGCGGCAGCGACGTAGCTTTGCGGAGCAGCAACCGCGTAACCCTGCGGCGCGGCCACCGCGTAGCCCCGCGGGGCGGGCGCGTAGTTCTGCGGATAATTCGCTGGCGCGCTCACGTACCGCGGTTGCTGCACGTAATAGTACTGTTGGGGCGTGGGCTGTTGCGCTGCGTAAACCGGCTGACCGCCGTAGGGATAGACGGTGACTTGCGCGAAAGCCGAACCGGAAAGCGCGCTCAGAAGGAGCACGGTGAAGCAGATACGCCGCATTGCTGTACTCGTTACGCAGGTTTCACGCCGAGCGCCTGGTGTGTGCGCTCATGCATGAGTACGCCCGTAAACCTCGACTGTTTGGTAAACAAATTGCGGCGGCGTGTTATTGGTACATTGTTCATCAAGTTAGAGTTGATTTTGTGTCAATGGTTGGAGGTCTTGGTTAATCGGAGGTTCGCATCACCGGCGATAGGGTGTGAACGCCGTATTAATCGGACGCCCGATACGGTTAGGTGAGGTCAGTCGGCAATGACAGGCTCGCCAGTAAACATGGCCGAACCGCGCAAGGTTTTCCGCATCGAACAGACCGCCGCCGCGCGGCTGGTGCGCCCCGCTCCCGGCGCGCGCCATGCGCCGCACGACGGCGAGATCGTGCAGGCGCTCGCCGCACTGCAAGCCCTGATGGCGGCAGCGCCGGCTTTGCCGGCAGCGAATACGGCCGCGCCCCGCCAATCCGACGGTCCCGGCAATGACGCACCGCCGCAAGCGGACGGCGTGACGCGCATCGCGCACGAGCTCGATGCGGTGACCGCCGGCACCGCGCAAGCGACGGCGAAGATTCTCGCCGCCGCCGAAGAGATCGATCAGCTCGCCGATAACTTATCGGCCGCGCTCAAGGGCCGGCTCGAGCAGGAATTGGCGCAGGATATTTCGGACAGCGTGTTGCGCATTTTCGAGGCCTGCAATTTCCAGGACCTGATCAGCCAGCGCGTCGCCAAGGTGATGAAGACGCTCACCGCAAACGAAGCGTCGGCGGAGTCGGCGCACGATGCTGCGCCACACATTGTGCCGGATTTGCACGGCCCACGGCTCGACGGCGACAAAGGCCACCTGTCGCAAAGCGAAATCGACGCCATGTTTGACGGGTAATCCAGTCGACGGCTGATTTTGCAGCCGTGTTCTATTTGGGCTGGCGGATCGTCAAGAAGCAGACAAACGCTGTGACGGCAAACGCGGCGACCAGCGCCAGGCCCGTTGCATCGGATGCGCGATCGGCGACATAGGTCACGACTACCGGCGCGAGCGCTTGCACCACCAAAAATGGCCCGCCGATCCGTCCGACCAGGCGGCCATAGCCTGCCGCGCCGAACAAAGCGAGCGGCACCGTGCCGCGCGCAATGGTCAAAAGGCCGTTCGCCATGCCGTACATCACGGCGAAGGCTGCTGCCACCGCTGCGGAGAACGGCAGCAGTGCCAATAGCGCGAAAGCCACGACCAGAAGCCCGACTGCAGAGCGTGCGATCCACAACGGATGCAGCCGCCGGCCGAAGCCAAGCTCGCAGATGCGCGCCAAAACCTGCGCCGGGCCAAACAGCATGCCGATCGCAACGACGATATCCGGCGCCAGCCCAAATCTCTTGAAAATGGCGAGAAGCTGCGCTGACAACGCCGACGGCACGAAGGCATAGGACGCGAAACCGGCAACGACCAAAATAAAAGCGAGGCCGTGCGCCGGAATAATCGTTGCAGGCTTTTGCTCGGGCGCGAGCACCGGCGCCGGCCGGGTCACAGTCTCGGTGCGATGACGCGGCAACGCGAAAGCGTGCAAGGGCGCCGCGACGAAAGCCAGCAATGCGGCATAGACGAGATAAGCGCCGCGCCAGCCGACCCGATCGATGAGGAATTGCGTCGCCGGCCAACTCACGGTCGAGGCGAACCCGGCGGCGAGCGTCAGCGTCGTGATCGGCGCCCGCGCGGCGGCGCCGAAAATGCGGCCGAGCGTGGCGAAAGCCGGATCGTAGAGCGAAGCCGCCATGGCGACGCCGAGCACCATCCATACCGAGAAATAAGCCGCCGCGCTGTTCGTGTGCACGAGCGCAATTAAGCCCGCAGCGCCGATGAGCGAGCCGATCGGCATCACGACATGGCCGCCGAGGCGATCGATGGTGGCGCCGACATAGCGCGAACACAAGCCCCCGACGAACAGAGCCGCCGAAAAGCCGCCCATCGCGAACGAGCGCGACCAACCGTGATCGGCCGCGATCAACGGTACCGTGAGCACCGGCGGATAAAACAACGCGCCCCAGGACAAAATCTCGGTGACGCCGAGCACGCTCACCGCGCGCCAAGGCCCGAAGAAAAATTCGCGGGGGGAAGGCATCGATTACGTCATACCGTCATTCCGGGGCCGAGCGAAGCGAGGAGCCCGGAATCCATAACCACCGCCTGTGATTATGGATTCCGGACTTGCCGCTTCGCGGCAATCCGGAATGACGAGAACTATTGCCCCGGCGGCTTCATCGGCGGGCGGCCGACGGCGCGGGCGGTGCCTTCGGGCGCGCAACGCACATAGACGCCGGTGCCGTAGCGGCCGGCGACTTCCGGATCCATCCACTTCAGCACCATAGTGCGGCCGTCGAACGACACGATCTCGCGATCCTGCGCTCCGCCGGGATCGCCGGGCGGGCCGATATAATTCTTGCCGCTCTGCGAGCCCTTAAGCTGCAATTCCTGCAATTGGGCGCTGTCGGCGAGATACATCATGACGCCGCCGTTCGGCCCGCGCGTGATCTCGACCGGCTGGCCGCATTGCTGGCGGGCGGCCGCGGCAGTGCGCGCCAAATCCTCGTCGCGGTGATAGGCGCCGTAGCCCCAGCGGCCGACGATGTCTTCCGGGCGGTACTTCGATGGGATTGCCGGCTGCGCCATGGGCGGCGGCGCTGCCGCCTCTTGCGGCGTCGGTGTGTTCGAGGTGCAGGCCGAGAGCAAAAGTGCGCCGGCCGCCGCGATGCCGAAAGCCAATCGCCGAGATGACGCGCTCATGCAGGGATCCTCCCGGATACGGGCGCGGAACGGAACTGCGTCCGTTTTACCGCCTCGACCTTTCGACTTTGTTTCAAATTGGCCCCTCGATGTTTACCATGCACCGTTGGCGACGATTACGGCCCGGATTTGGCAGCCTGCGCGCCGCCGGACCGTCCATTGCGCCCGGAAGCATGTCGGGCGGCGCGACCGCCATTGCCGCCCTGCCCGGCGCCGCGGCTCTTGCCTCGACCCGTTTTACCTTGACCCGTTTGGGGGCGCGGATCGACGAGCGGCGCCGACTTGTGGATGCTCAAAGCCCGCATCGTCACCGGATCGTCGAAGAAGTCGCTGTCGGCGCGGTAGCCCGCGGCATGGATGCCGGCAATGGCGCAAATATCGTCCATCTCATTGGCGTCGCCGGTGACGCCGATCGCGGCGACCACTTCGCCGGATTTGTCGCGAATGAGTTGCCCGCCGCCTTCGAGGAACAGCGGATAGTCGGCGAGGTTCTCGATGGATTGCATGAACAGCGGCTTCTCGTTGGCCTTCTGCAAGACGAGCTTCGACGGCCGCCCCAGCGCCAGCGAACCATAGGCCTTGCCGTAGCAGACTTCGAAACGCAGCATCGAGGCGTTGTCCTGTTTCTGAAATGCCTTCACCCGACCGCCGGCGTCGAGAACGATCGCGCTCATCGGCCGGCATTTATGTTTCTTGGCCGCAGCGAAGGTCGCCGCAATGATGGTATTGGCCTCGTCGAGCGTCAGCGCGCGCATTTTCGGTTGCCTCCCACGGCCCCGCGGCAGATTAGCAGCGAATAGCGCGTGACGAATAGGAAATTGGAGCGGCGGCCCGTTTGCCATTCCGACGCAGCGCGGCTTGACAGTCTAACGCCTAAACCCTATGTGCCAGATGCCATTTGGCACTCCGCGATAAGGAGTGCTAAGGCACTGCAAAACAAGCGCTTTTCTCTAACGCCAAAAGCCGCCAAATTCTCAGCAAAGGTTCGTGCGGCGACGAGGGTGAACATGGCAAAAACGAAGTTCCGGCCGCTCCATGACCGGGTGGTGGTCAAGCGTATCGATGCCGAGGAGAAGTCCAAGGGCGGCATCATCATTCCCGATACCGCCAAGGAGAAGCCGTCGGAAGGCGAAGTTGTCGCCGTCGGTCCCGGCGGCCGCGACGAAAACGGCAAACTCATTCCGATCGGGCTGAAGTCCGGCGACCGCGTGCTGTTCGGCAAATGGTCGGGCACCGAGGTCAAGCTCGACGGCGAGGAACTCCTGATCATGAAGGAGTCCGACATCATGGGCGTGATCGCCTGAAACAAATTCCGTCACCCTGAGGTGTTCGGCGCGTAGCGCCGAGCGACCCAAGTCGGCAAGTGCCGACTTGGGAACCTCAAAGTCCGAAATCGGCTAGCCGATTTCGGGTGGGGCGACGGCCCAAAGCACCTCGGCCGCTCATCCTTCGAGGCTCGCTACGCTCGCACCTCAGGATGATGGTCAAACCAAAGAACCCCTAGGAGACAACTGCAATGTCCGCGAAAGACGTAAGATTTTCCACCGACGCGCGCGACCGCATGCTGCACGGCGTCGACATTCTCGCCAATGCGGTGAAAGTGACGCTCGGCCCGAAAGGCCGCAACGTCATCCTCGACAAATCGTTCGGCGCCCCGCGCATCACCAAGGACGGCGTCACCGTCGCCAAGGAGATCGAGCTCGAAGACAAGTTCGAGAATATGGGCGCGCAGATGGTGCGCGAAGTGGCGCAGAAGACCAATGACGTCGCCGGCGACGGCACCACGACCGCGACAGTGCTGGCCGCTGCGATCGTCAAGGAAGGCGTCAAGTCGGTCGCCGCCGGCATGAACCCGATGGATCTGAAACGCGGCATCGATCTCGCGGTCGCCGCCGTCGTGGCCGACATCAAGAAGCGCTCGAAGAAAGTCGGCTCCTCCGCCGAAGTGGCGCAGGTCGGCACCATTTCCTCGAACGGCGACGCCACCGTCGGCAAGATGATCGCCGACGCCATGCAGAAGGTCGGCAACGAAGGCGTCATCACCGTCGAGGAAGCCAAGGCGCTCGACACCGAGGTCGAGATCGTCGAGGGCATGCAGTTCGACCGCGGCTATCTGTCGCCCTACTTCATCACCAATGCCGAGAAGATGGTGGCGGAGCTGGAAGACGCCTACGTGCTGCTGCACGAGAAGAAGCTGTCGCAGCTGCAAGCCATGCTGCCGGTGCTCGAAGCCGTGGTGCAGTCGGGCAAGCCGCTATTGATCATCGCCGAGGACCTCGAAGGTGAGGCACTCGCCACGCTGGTGGTCAACAAGCTGCGCGGCGGACTGAAAGTCGCAGCCGTGAAGGCGCCCGGCTTCGGCGATCGCCGCAAGTCGATGCTCGAAGACATCGCCATCCTCACCGGCGGCCAGCTCATTGCCGAAGACCTCGGCATCAAGCTTGAAAGCGTCACGCTGGCGATGCTCGGCCGCGCCAAGAAGATCGTGATCGAAAAGGAAAAGACCACGATCGTCGACGGCGCCGGCAAGAAGAAGGACATCGAAGCGCGCGTCAATCAGATCAAGGCGCAGATCGAGGAGACCACCTCCGACTACGACCGTGAGAAGCTGCAAGAGCGGCTCGCCAAGCTCGCCGGCGGCGTCGCGGTGATCCGCGTCGGCGGCGCCACCGAAATCGAGGTCAAGGAGAAGAAGGACCGCGTCGAGGACGCGCTCAACGCCACCCGCGCCGCGGTCGAGGAAGGCATCGTGCCGGGCGGCGGCGTTGCGCTGCTTCGCGCCAAGAAAGCGGTCGGCAAATTGACCAACGACAATGCCGACGTGCAGGCCGGCATCAACATCGTGCTCAAGGCGATCGAGATGCCGCTGCGCCAGATCGCCGAGAATTCCGGCGTCGAGGGCTCGATCGTGGTCAACAAGATCCTCGAGAACAAGTCGGAAACTTACGGCTTCGACGCGCAGACCGAGGAATACGTCGACATGCTCGACAAGGGCATCGTCGATCCGGCCAAAGTGGTGCGCGCGGCGCTGCAAGACGCAGCCTCCGTCGCCGGCTTGCTCGTCACCACCGAAGCCATGATCGCCGAAACGCCGAAGGAAGCCCCCGCCATGCCGGCCATGCCGGGCGGCGGCGGCATGGGCGGGATGGGCTTTTAAGCCCATCCGCCCCAAGGAATCTTAAATGTTCGAAATCGGCCGGTTCTAAGCAAATAGGGCCGACTTCGAAAGGCGGAATGGGCTTCTGAGCCCACACATTTTCTCCTCCCCCGCTTGCGGGGGAGGCCGGGAGGGGGCAAGTCTGCGATCGAACAACAAAGGGCGTGGAGCAATCCGCGCCCTTTTATTTTTTCAATTCGTCATCAGCCGGTAGCGCAGCGTGGTCGGACCCGACAATTCGACGAGGTCGCCGCTGCGCCGCCACTTGGTGACTTGGGCCAGCGCGGCGAGAAGCGTGGCGTCGCTTGCTTGCCGGTCCGGATCGCATGGCGCCTGCGCATCGCCCGCCGGTTGTCCGGGGATGAGGCTCGCCGGCTGCCCTGGCACGATCGTGATCGAATTGTCGGCGATCGTGGCCTGCCCGCGCAGGCTCGTGCACCACAGATCGATCGAGGCGGTGCCGTCGTCTTCGATTTCAAGCATCGGGATACGCTTTGAGCCGTGCATCGGCGCGGCGTCGAGCATGAGCTCGCTGCCAAAAGGAAAGCTCTCGCCGGCGGTCGCGGACCACAGCGCGGCCGATGCAAGAAACACGGCAAGCCCGCAGGCAGCGCGCCGGCACAGGCAGAGCATCGTCCTCTCCGAATTGAATTTAGGGAACCGCCCGACCGGGCGGCCGAGCAAACGATTTAATCCGCACGCCGCTGGTCGGCGTCAAGTTGATTTATCGTCCGGTTGCGATTGCAATCCCGCCGCGGCGTAAAACCAAAACAATGGGGCCGCGACATGGCGGCCCCATTGCAGCACGTCGAAGGAGTCGCGCGGTCAGTGGCCCGGCAACACCGCGATGTTCGGGAAGAACAGGTAGCAGGCGACCCCGATGACGACCAGATAAGCCAGCAGCACGAGGCACCAGCCGAAGTTATGGCGGATCACCTCGCCTTCATTGCGCACGAACTTGGTGGTCGATACGCCGACGCTGGCGGTTTGCGGCGCGATCGGCTTGCCGATCTCGGCGCCGACCGAATTGAGCGTCGGCAACAGCAGCACGGGAAAGCCGAGCACCTTGCCGACCAGCGCTTGGAAGGCGCCGAACATGGCGTTGGTCGAGGTATTGCTGCCCGACAGCGCGACGCCGATGAAGCCGAGGATCGGGGCCACGACGATAAAGGCCGGCCCGATCTTGGCGAAGGCGTTGGCGAGCGAACCCGCCATGCCCGAGTAGTTGAACACGTAAGCCAAGCCGAAGATGAAGACGCCGACGAGGCAGGCGCCCCACATTTGCGACCAGGTCTTGGCGAAAATCGCGCCGACCTGACTCAGGCTCACGCGCAGCAGAACGGCAGCGATGATCCAGGATGCCAGGATGGCGGAACCGCCGACGAATGGCGTCCAGTTGAAGATGGCGCTGATCGTGGCGCCCGGCGTGATCGTCGAATTGGCGGCGACGGCGTAATGCAGGAGCACGATCGAGGGCAGATGCGACCACGGTCCGGTCCAGGCCACCACGACCGCGATCAGCACCGCGATCGGCAGCCAAGCCATGACGATCTCGCCGCCGGTGAGCCCGTGGGCCTCGGCCGCGGTGTTGCCCGTGGCCGGCGCGCCGCCATAAGCCAGCACCTGCGCGGGACGCCACAGCTTGAGCAGGGCCAGCAACAGCGCGAAGCAAACGATCGAGCCGATGACGTCCGGCAGATACGGACCGAGATAGACCGCCGTCGGCAACTGCCCGGCGATGTAGCCGAGCGAGCCAACGATGGCGAGCGGCCAAGCCGACCACATGCCTTTGCTGCCCGAGACGAGATAGAGCAAGATCCAGGGCGGCAGCAGCGCCAGGATGGCGACGATCTTGCCGACGGAAGCCGAGTAGATCGGCAGCAGGTCGACGAAATTCATGCCGAGCGTGCCGGCGGTCACCGTGGCGAGCGCGATGATTGGCGCGCCCAAGGCGCCGTAGGAGACCGGGGCGTTGTTGGCGATCGCGGCGACGCGAATGGCGTCGAGGTCGGGAATGCCGATCGCGATGAGGATGGGCGCGACGAAGGCCCACGGATAACCAAAGCCCACCAGCCCTTCGAGCAGCGCGCCAAAGGCCCAGGCGAACAGGATCGTTTGCACCCGCACGTCCCGGGTTCCTTGCTGCACCAGCCAGCGCCGCAGCTTGTCGAAAGCGCCGGTGGTGACCAGCGTATTGAAGAGCATCACTCCCCAAAACGTGATCCAGTCGACGTTCCACACGCCGGTGGCCGAGCCGTAAACATAGGCCAGCACGCCGTCGCCGAACGGCATCTTCCAGACCCAAAGTCCGAGCAGAAAGGTGACGATCGAACCGATCAAGACCGCAAGCCAGGCCGACAGGCGCAGACCCGCGAGCAGGAACAATAAGAGCACGACCGGGATGAGCGCGACCAGCCAGGTGAGAAACAGATTTCCGGTAGGATCGAGTATTTGCGTGAACATGGGTGCTTCCTCCCCATTAACCGCCGCAATGATCGCTTTTTGTCCTTCGCGGACGCGGCCGGATGCGGCAATGCCGCGTACTGCGCCATTATGGAGGCTGTTATTTTGGCGGCGTGCCATAAATTTAGGCCAATTCGTTACCGATGGCTACTGTTATTGGAGAAGCGCATCAAAAGGCGCACTGCGCTGTGGACAGCTTCGTGTTAGTGCGATGCGCCATCAGCGCTTTCGGTTCGATTCCTTTGGGTTACGCCGCTCGGTCGCCGGATGGGATTTGATGTTCTGAATGCTGGACGATCGAAGGCGCTTTGTATTGCGCCCTGCACCATAAACGTCGGAGGTCTTCCGTGAATCGTCTTATTGCCACGCTCGCCACCATGTGGCGCTTGGCTATTCCCTATTTTCGCTCGGAAGACCGCTGGCCGGGGCGGGGTTTGCTCGCCGCGGTGGTCGCGATCGAACTGTCGATCGTCGCCATCAACGTGATCCTGAACTACTGGTACAACGGCTTTTATAACACGCTGCAGAACCGCGACTGGAACGGCTTCGTCTGGTACATCCTGGTCTTCTGTGGGCTTGCCGCGGTCTATACCGTGCTCGCGGTCTATCAGAACTATCTCAATCTCTGGCTTCAGATCCGCTGGCGGCGCTGGATGACGCAGACCTATCTGCGGCAATGGCTGAACACGGCAAATCACTACCGCATGCAGCTTCTCGGCGACGCCGCCGACAATCCCGATCAGCGTATTGCCGACGATCTGCAGATGTTCGTGCAGAGCACGCTGTCGATCGGGCTCGGCCTTTTGAGCTCCTGCGTGACGCTGTGTTCGTTCGTCGTCATCCTATGGAAGCTGTCGGAAGCGGCGCCGCTGCATCTGTTCGGAATACCCGTTGCGATTCCGGGCTATCTGGTCTGGGCGGCTTTGTTCTACGCCGTGGTCGGCACGGTGTTCACGCATCTGATCGGCTGGCGGCTGATCCCGCTCAACTTTCAGCAACAGCGCTATGAGGCCGACTTTCGCTTCAACCTCGTGCGCACCCGCGAGAATTCCGAGCAGATCGCGGCGTTGCACGGCGAAGCTGCCGAGCGCGAGCGTCACCTCAGTCGCTTTGGGCTCGTCGTTTCGAATTGGATCGCCATCATGCAGCGGCAGAAAAAGCTTAGCTTTTTCACCCAAAGCTATTCGCAGGCCTCGGTGATCTTTCCCTATCTGATGGTGAGCCCGGCCTATTTCTCCGGCGCCATGCAACTCGGCGGCCTGATGCAGACCGCGTCCGCTTTCAACAGCGTGCAGACGGCGCTGTCCTATTTCGTCTCGGCCTACCAGTCGATCGCGCAATACCGCGCGGTGGTGAAGCGGCTGTCGGGATTCGAAGACGCCATCGTCGCCGGCCGCGAAGTCGCGCTGACGCCGCCTGCAGTCGAGGTGCTGCCGCGCGAAGCGCCGAACGAGATTTCGATCGACCACTTAAGCGTTCGCCTGCCGAGCGGCGAACCTTTGGTCGACGCCGAACACATCGTCTTGTCGCCCGGCGAGCGCGTCCTTGTCACCGGACCGTCGGGCGCCGGCAAGTCGACGCTGTTCCGTGCCGTGACCGGCATCTGGCCGTTCGGGTCCGGCCGCGTGCTGGTGCCGAAAGACGCCAAGGTCATGCTGCTGCCGCAGCGGCCCTATTTCCCGGTGGCAAGCCTTGCCGCGGCAGTGAGCTATCCGGCCAAAGCCGGCACGTTCGACGACAGCCGCATCGCCGAAGTGATCGCCGCCGTCGGGCTTCCCGAATGGAGCGGAAAGCTCAACGAGGAAGCCCATTGGAACCGGATGCTGTCGCAAGGCGAGCAGCAGCGGCTGGCGATCGCGCGTGCGCTCCTGCAACAGCCCGATTATCTGTTCCTCGACGAAGCGACCGCCTCGCTCGACGAGGCCGCGGAAGCCGCGCTCTATCGGTTGCTGCAAGACCGTCTTAAAGGCACCACGATTATTTCCATCGGCCATCGCGCGACGCTCGGCGCCTTCCACCGCCGGCGCGTCGAAGTGGTCCGTGGCGACCGTGGCGATGGCGCCTCGCAGGTGCGCGAGGTGCCGCTGGTCTCGGCGGCGGAGTGACGCGCGCCAAGAAAACGGCCGGCGACGTCTCCGCCACCGGCCGCAATTCTTGGATAGGCTCAGTCGATCTTACTTCAGACCGCTGAGGTTCGCCGCGAAGGAGAGCTTCGCGATATAGGCGGCGCCGCACCAGTTGGAGCCGAGACCACCCGGATTTATCGCGGTGACGTTGCTCGTCCCACTTGCCGTGTAGTCGCTAGTGAAGGCGTTGCAATCGCCCTTGTTCAGGTTGGTGTCGTAGTAGCGCAGGTCGAGCGTGAAGGCCTTGTAGGTCCAGCCGAAACCGGCATCCCAGTTCCAGTAGCTAGTGTAGGGCACACCACCTGGGAACTGACCGCTACACACGTTACCTGCAACGACGGTACAGTAGAAACTGTCGCTGGTGCCGAGCGCCCAATAACCAAGGTCAGCGGATATATAGCCGCCGAGGCCACTATTGGCCGGGAACCATGTGGCTGGTGCAGTGTAGGTCAGATTGCCGACCGTGTACCAGCCGTACGCACCCGTGTTGGAAACCGACGGCGAGTACCATTCCTGGATACCGGTCGCCCATTGATCGTTAATGGTGTAGGTGGCCTTGGCGTAGAATTCGGTGAAGCTCGCGCTAGCTTTCGCGGCATTGCCGTTTGGCAAAGGCGTCGGTATCACCAAAGCGCCCGTCGAGCCCGCAGGAGAGCATGGCGTTGTATTATCGCCATTGTAACACTGACCACCCGGGTAATAATATTCCCAGACGCCGAAATCGAGCGCGAGCTTATCGAAGGTCGGGCGGAAGCCGCCGTAGAAGTCGATTTCCGCCGCGGCGTGATTCGGGAAGTCGATGCTCTCGCCGGAGATGCCAGCGTACCACTGCATGCTGGAAGTCTGATTATAGCGCAGCTCGAAACCGGCTTGCGTCGACGGCTTGTGATCCGATTGCGTGATGCCGCGGAAGTTATAGTCCGTCATCAACGCGGCGCTGATCGCGACATCCCACGGCGAAGGCGGCGGCGCCGCCGGTGCCGGCGGGGCTTTGGTTGCCATATCGGCAGCCATCGCGGAGGAGGTAAGCAAACCGGCTACCAAAGCCAACGATAAAGCCACTCTGTTCATAACTAGCCCCTTCTATTGTCCCTACCTGTACTCGGGCGACCCCAACGTCAGCTGCCGGTACAGAGTCAATTCCCGCAGCGCCAAACTCAACAAACTTGCGCAGCTTGAACCTTCACGAATTCTTCAATTTTGATAGTCAAGAGCCAAGCTTAAAACAGCGGCAAATGCTGACTTTTTATGCTTTTCCGGGATAACTTCACCGTTTCTTACCAAGTGTGGCAGGCAGGATACACTTTTCGGCCGCTTTCGCAGGGTAAGCCGGAAAAAACGGAGGGGTTGATCGAGCGGTTTCTGACCGGTGCTATGTGGTTCACCCTATAAATATCGGCAGGTCAGGGGCCGAACGGAGTGTAGAATCATGAAGGCGATTGTCGACGGCCAGATCGTTGCCCAAAGCAACGATGTCATTGCGTGCAAGGGCTATCAATATTTTCCGCGTATCGCGGTGCGTATGGACTGGCTGCAAAAAGCCGAAAAGACCGCGGACGATCGGGCCTGTCCGCACGGCGTGCAATTCTACGACGTCGTCGTCCAGGGCACGCGGCATCCGCGCGCGGCATGGTCCTACGAAGCGCCCCGCCCGGAGATGCAACAGGTCGGCGGCCAATTCGGTTTCTGGCAGGACGTCGAGGTCGTTTAGAGCATGATCCCGAAAAGTGGATACCGGTTTTCGGAAAAGATCATGCTCAATCAGAAAGCTAGAGCCCGGTTTTGATTCCATCAAAACCGACTAGGCTCTAGCACTACT
>CAWAEV010000004.1:0-91817 GCA_963780925.1 uncultured Alphaproteobacteria bacterium
TGGGGAACCGTTTTGCGATGTGCTCGCCTCAGCTGCCATTACATCGCTGGACGTCTTGGGTTGTTCAAAGTCGAGCGTGATTTTTGTCCAATCGCCCTCCTCGGTCGGGGCGAACGGGTGCGGTAATTTCAGGACATCGCGCGCGGCGTTGTAGCCCCGCTCGTTCCCGCTCACGATGGTGTCGTGGCCGCCCGGCATGAGGCGAAGGGCTGCGATCAAACATATCTGCGACGTTCATGGCTTAGTCCTTTTCGTGCGGTTGACTAGGCCGGTATCGACCGGGCCACGCGGACGCGGGTTCGTTGGTCCTTCCGCGCGGAGGTGAAAACTTGCGGGCGAGGATGAGGTGCCGGTGCCAGTACGTGGCCTGATCCATCCACAGCACCCAGAACGGCGAGGCATCTTTAACAGATCGGCCTGCGCGTCGTGCGCCGATTTTCGCTTCCTGACAGGAGCCTGCGTACTCATAAAACTCTCCATGCGGCCAATTCTTCATTTGCGACGGGATCTGGCTGACCCCATCCAGCGACATTCACCGCCGAGCAGTTAAGCAAAAATCGATTCTGCCTCCTTGCAACGCTGGTGCTCCTTCCACTTCCGACGGACGTGATCTTGAAGTAACTGCATCGGATCCTCGATGGCCTCGACGCGTTGTTAGCTGTGTCGACGTCGGTTAAGCGGCCTGGGTACTCAAGTCGCCGAGCTCGCGGAACAGATAGCTGTATTTGCCCCTGATATCGCACGATACGCGCCCCAAAACGAAATCACCGATTGATCCCAAACTCTGTCGGGGGAACGGCATCACATATTCAGCGTACTGGATCACGCGCTCCGCTGCTGCGCGAATCTTTGCAGCGTTGCGCCGCTGAGCGATTTCCTCACGCCGTTCCGAAGCGCTTCTTTCAATCCTCAGTGAGCGCCGAGAAAATCAACTCAACCGATTTCAGATCTCTTCATGGTCACAATCCTTCTAAGGGTATGATTGCCCCCACTACGTCGGCAATACTAACGCCGGCGCAATAAGTGTGATCACTGCTTGATCGGCGCGAGGCCGATCGGGCATTCGATTTTTTCTTACTCATGAGTTTAATTCCTTACCTCGGGCTGGATTGCTTCCCATGATCCGGCAACCCCAATCAAAGGTGACACTCACGCCGCTTTCGCTTCCAGATGCTGCGCCGTGCGAGCCTCCGCCGTTCCTTCGACGCGAAATGCTCGGCCTCGGACACTTGGTCTCCGTTTGAGATCAGCCACCGCCCGCAAGAAGTCCGCGACCGTTTCCAGATCGGCGGCTTGCACGGCCGTTGCCTCGTACTTTTTGGCAGTACCGGATGCGAGCCGTTTCAGGTTCAAGATGTTGTCAGCGAAGGCCGTAAGGTTGCCTTCGTCTTTCGCCGAGGCGCCGACTTCGGCCTGGGCGCAGTGGCCGGCGGCTCTTCGATCGATTGCTCGCCCTTGCCGCCGCCAGCTTCGCCGGTCGCTCCGCCAGCGCCTTCCGTCGACGTCGCCAAATCGGCGGCATCGCCCTTCGTCGCCTCGCTAGTGACCTCGCCGGCCTCGCCGGGGACTTCAGGCCCCGCTTCGCCCGTGGCTTCCGTGGTCGCTTCGACAGGATGACGGCTCGTGAGAATTTCCAGAGTCGCTTGCTGCCGACCCAGTTTTGGCGGCCTCTATCAAGATGGTTTCGATGTCCGCTTGCGTTGCCGTGCCACGCGAGTGCGAATCGACTAGCTCATAGAGGGCGGAAGGCCGCAGTCGCAAATCCGACAATTTGGCGGATTTGAGCAAAGGCGCGGCGACGTCAATCATGAACTTGTGCGCCGCCATGTACCGTTGTGCCGATTTCTCTGAAAGGGAAAATTCCTTTTCAAGCCACGGCAAGAATTCGCCGTGTCCGACTTCATTTTTCGCCAACATCAGCAATCGGCCGACCTGAATCACGTCGGCGGTTCCACGTTTGAATATGGCGTGGAGCTCGCCAGTGATCTTGACCAGCTTTGGAACGGAGACAGTTCCGTTTTCTTCGTCGTCATGTTATTTCCTTTCAGAGTGTATTGATAAGTTCTCCGCGGGCGAATGCCTGACGGAAGTAGTACAGCGCCCCGCGGTGAACGCGGCGCCCCTCCATAAGTCGTTGAGACATGGGTGCGATGAACGCGAACTGTCGGCCCCACTCATAAAGCCAGTCGTCGGGAAAATCGTCGAAGCGCGCGGGCGCGCCGGAGCGCGCATCGTCAACGCCGGCTCTGAAGGCGGCGCTTCGGATGATGGCGCTATCCGATACTTTTAAGGTGTTGGCTTGCGGCATGGCTACTGCGCCGCCTCCCGTTGCCTGTCGGTTGCAACGGCCTGCTCTTGCGCGGCGAGCCATTTCTGCACGCTCGCTCGACGATAGAGCACTGTGCGGCCGACGTGCGTCCGCGGCGGGCCCATGCCCAGCACCGCCCACCGGTCGAGCGTGCGCGGATTCCGCAGCAGCTGCTCAGCCAGTTCTTCTTTGGTTAAAAACTCTGAAAGGACCTGTTCATTGGACATCACGATCACCTACACGCTGTTACGTGCGCGTAAATCGCAATGTTCGAAGGTTCAGGTAAGTGACAAAGGGACTAAAACTGGGGGGAGAATTTCCCTCCTAGAAAACGCCGCCTAAGTCTGACGATCCGCGTCCGACGATCTCGCGCGCACGGGATCCAAAAGACATGAAGAGGTAAACTCAATTGAGCGGCAGAGCTTCCGGAACTGTTCTCATGCAGCGTTGAATGCTGACAGGTCCCACCGTGGGTGGCCAGCTTTCAAATGAGCCCGAGCCCGAGTTCGCGCAACTTTGATCGCGTCAATCACGCTTTCATATTTTAGTTCTTCCTCGGAGTAGCCCAGTGCAGCCATTATTTCCATGACAAATTTTGCAAAACGTCCGTCGCCCGCTCCTGGCTTTGTAGCCGTAGCACTCAAATATTCTCCCGCGAGCGCCTCGATAAACCATTGTGGGAGTAACGTCGGCCTCCCACGCCGCGTTCGAGCATTTTGTGTGGCGCGCAACGCTGCGCTTTCCAAGGTGGCCAGACTATCCATAACCTTCCTGAATTCGCGTCGCATGTAATAAGGGTCTGAGCCTTCGTCGATCACGTCGGGTTTTGTTGCCTCGATGGTTTCCATAAAGGCGAGGAACAGATCGTTGCCAACGTCGTACTTCATCGCCTTGTTGACCAAATCTCGAGCTTGCCTCGAAGCCTGAGTAATGCGCGTAAATCGTTCGCGGCGGTCGGCGGCGGGTACTTCTCTTTCCTCAATACCCCTCTTAACTAAGTAGGAAACCAAAAGAGCTTTGACTTCGAAACCAGTGTTCGCCCGCATCAAAGGGCGCGGATTTAGGGCCGCGCTCATACGCGTCTCGCAAAATAGCCATAACCGAGGCTTCTGACTTGTCGAATGACGAGAAATCTATCTTACGGCCGGCGGCATCGATCATGCTTGCCTCACGCCGAGTTTCTCCAGCGGTGAACCGCCGCCAAGAATTTGATTGATTATTAGCGCGAGTTTTTCGAGCGCGTCTCGTTTCTCTTCCGCATATGAGTGTCGATCGTAGGTCCCTTCGACGCCTTTAATGGCGTGCCCTAAGACTCGTTCGGAAATATCTGGTCGCACACCCGTGCGTACCATAAGCGTCTTTGCCGTTCGTCGTAGATCGTGAAGCCTCCAGTTCGGCAGAGCGCTAACCCTTGCACCTTTCTTGGCTTGCCTTTTCATTGCCGCAAGCACTGCCTTATCGAGGGCAGCTTTGCTCTTGCCGAAAGCCGAGAATGGCGTTTCAACTTGCGACGGAAAGACGTAGTCGCAGTCGTCGAGCTTCGGTTGAGCTTTGATCAGCGAAAGCGCGGCATCGGAGAGAGGGATAACGTGGGGCACCTTGGTCTTGTATCGTTCAGCAGGTATCTCCCATATCTTGTCGTCACCAATTTCCTGTTGGCGCATTTGGGCGACCTCGTCGCGCCGCTGTGCCGTAAGCAACAACGTCTTGACCAAACTGCCGAAAATACCAGCCTCGCCGAGAACGGGCCAGATGATGCGTATTTCATCATCGGATAGAGTGCGTTTACGGGCTCGATCTTTTGGTTTTATTCGCGCCATCCCGCGCACAATCGGCGTAGTGAATTGGTCGTCTCGTATTGCGTGCCAATTGAAGGCTTTTCTCACGTAGGCGAGAGTGCGATCCGCCATGACGAGACCGTTCTCGTCCTCAATTTCATCCAGCATTGTGTTAATATGAGATCGGCGAACTTCGTAGATGCCAAGCTTGCCGATCTGCGGCTTTACTAACCGCGTGAATGCGCTCTCGTATTCGTGCGCGCTTCGCAGCGGTTGCTCCTTATTGCGGACGTGACGAGCAACGAAGTCGTCCAAAACAGAAGCGACGCTTGCCGTGGCCGGAGGAGGCGTACGATCCTCGACCGGATTTTCGCCCCGGTCAACGCGTTGGCGCAGGTCGCGCGCCTGCCGTACGGCTTTGAGCGGCGACCAATCTGGCCAAGCGCCGATAGTGTAGCGATGTTCGCGGCCACGCAGACGGTAGTTGAGGACAAAAGCACGAGCGCCAGCGGCCGTGACGCGAACACCGAAACCGCGAGGCGCTTTGGCGCCTTGGATCACGGCGCCCGTAAAATAGGTGACACGATTCCCTTTGTGGGGACCGGCAGCCGCTTGACTGTCTCTTGGCTAAGTTACCCCCTGTCATGGTACTCGTGTCCGCACCATGTCCGCACAATCAATTTACCCGACTGTCTGTAGAAATGTGCTAAATATCAGCGGGTGTCTGCAAGTATGCCGATGAAATATGGCTAATAATGTGCGGACACAAGGAGTTGTTAATCGGTCAAGGACTTAGCTAAAAGTGGTGCGCGTAACTCTTAATCAGCGGGTCCAAGGTTCGAGTCCTTGTGCGCCCACCAGCCTTCGCTCGCGAAGCGATGCGAAGACTGCCGCGCCGAAACGTAGCGAAGGCGGGCGGGGCAAGCTGCCGCGCGCTACGGCTCGGCAAGCCACGGAACAAATCTTCGCTTGTGAATGGGAACGGCCCCGTCACCCCGCCAGCACCGATCGCGTCAGCGCCGGCGGATCGAGCGACTGCTGGATGACGCGGCCGAGCGCCGAGAGCTGGTACGGCTTGCGCAGCACCGGAAATTCTGGAGCGGTGTCGAACACTTTGGTGTAACCGGTCGTCAGCACCACCGGGATATTCGGATAGCGCTCGCCGATGATGCGCGCCAGCGCCAAGCCGTCGGCCTGGCCAGGCAACACCACGTCGCTAAAGACGAGCGCGACGCTGTTTCCGGCCGCGAGGACATCCAGCGCGGCTTGGGCATTTCCCACTTCGATCGCCCGGTAGCCGAGCTGTTCCAACAGCGACACCGCGACATGCCTCACCTCGGCATTGTCTTCGACGACGAGGATCGTCTGCCGGCCGAGGCTGATATATTGGCCGTCGTCTTGCCGCGACGGCACGGCAACTGCCGCGTGCGTCCGCGGCAGATAGACCGTCACCTTGGTGCCGCGGCCCACTTCGCTGTCGATCGTCACGGTGCCTTCGGAGCGCCGCGCAAAACCGTAGACCTGCGACAGCCCCAGCCCGGTGCCCTTGTCCGGACCTTTGGTGGTAAAGAACGGCTCGACCACCCGGGACAAGAGGTCCGGCGCGATGCCGCCGCCGGTATCGGCGACGCTGAGCGCGACGAAATCGCCGGCGAGGCCTTCAGAAGCAATGCCTTCGGGCGCAAGGCCCGGGTCCAGATGCACGTTCTCCGCTGCAATCACAATGCGGCCGCCGTCGGGCATGGCGTCGCGCGCGTTAACGGCGAGGTTCACCAAAGCGAGCTCAAGCTCCGATTTGTCGACGCAGACCGGCCAGGTGGTGTCCGGAACCTCGATGTGGAATTCGATATTGACGTGCATCGACCCGGCGAGCACGTCGCGGATGGCCTGGACCGCCTCGGCCGGATCGATCACCGCCGGATTGAGCGGCAGCGTGCGCGAGAACGACAGCAGTTGCCGCGTCAGATTTTCGCCACGCGTCGCCGCCATTTCGATCGCCGCCAAGGCGCGCGCGTCGTTAGCGTCTTTCCAGCGGGTCTTGAGGCGCTGCGCATGGCCGCTCACGATCATCAGCAGATTGTTGAAGTCGTGGGCAATGCCGCCGGTGAGCTGCCCGATGGCGTCCATCTTTTGCAAATGCGCGGCTTGCCGCTGCGCGCGCTCCAGCGCGGCGGCAGCTTCCTTTTCCGCGGTGACATGCCGGCCGGCGACATAGATCAGACCGTTGTTTTCGGTCATGGTCCATTGCAGCCACCGCCACGAGCCGTCCTTGTGGCGAAAGCGGTTTTCCATGCGCACGGTCGGCACGCCCTGCGCGAGTTGGGCGCGGCCGGCGATGGCGTTCGGCGCATCGTCGGGATGGCGCAGCTCGCCGACATGCATCGATTTGATCTCGTCTTCGCTCCAGCCCAGCAACCGCGTCCAGGCCGGGTTCAAGCTAAGGAAATAGCCTTCGAAATTGGACACTGCGAGCAGGTCTTCGGAGACGTTCCAGATACGGTCGCGCTCCAACGTGCGCTTTTCGACCTCCGCTTCCAGCTTCTCGCTGATCGAGCGCAGCTCCTCTTCCATGCTTTTTCGTTCGGTGATGTCGAGCAACGACGCGATCCAGCCGCCGACGCCGCCGCTCGAATCGAGCTCAGGCCGGTACGCGATGTAAAGGCAGCGCCTCCCGACGTCGGGGAAGTCGAGTTCGCATTCGAATTCCACCGCCTCGCCGCGCAGCACCCGCTCGATATGCGGGCGGAGCGCATTGAAGCCGTCCTCGCCGATCATGTCCGCGATTGTCTTGCCGACGACGTCGTCGCGGCGGCGGCCGATCAACTCGGCATAGGCTTCGCTGATAAAGCTGTAGCGCAGGTCGCGAGTGCAGCGCACCAGCATAAACGGCGTGCGATTGATGACCGACTGCAGTTCCGCTTCGCTGGCGCGCAACGCTTCTTCGACGCGCTTGCGCTCGGTCAGTTCCTGAAAGCTGCAAACGGCGCCTTCGATGCGGCCTGTTTGGTCCTTGAGCGGCGCGGCATTCATCAGCACCGGCATCCGCGAGCCATCGGGCCGCTCGATCACGAGTTCGGCGCCGACCACACACTCGCCACTGCGCAGCGCGGCGGCGACCGGAGTGGAATCGAAGGAAAGCGGCTCGCCGTCGGCGCCATAGCGGCGGAAGGAAGTACTATATCGGTCGTTTGGATCGCCGAGCGGCGGCGTCCGGCCCCAAAACTCGACGGCGCGCCGGTTATAGCGGACGAGCCCGCTATCGGCGCGGCACACGCAAAACCCCGTCGGAATGGCATCCAACGCGCTTTGCTCGATTTTGCGGAAGACGTCCAAGCCGGCTGGCGTCGCGACGGTTTTAGGCTCCTGACCACTCATCTGATAATGCCCCGGACCGACACAACACGCGCCGGCCGCGAAAGTTCCACTCGTTTCAATCCCTTATCCGTTGTCACAGTATAGTGAAAAAGGTCTTTCGCCGGCCAGGAGTTGAAGGAGCGCCCGCCTTCGGTACCCGGCAAAGATTACGGTATAGCGGGCGGCCGCGGCTACGGGCATAATCGTGCGACCGTTGACGCGTCGGACCCGGCACGGCCGATCGACGGCGGCCCGGAAATTGCAAGGAAACTGCGTATTTATCGGGCAAACCGGGCGTAGCGCGTAACAGCATGTCGATCCTTGTCGGGCTCCACCACGCCACCCGCTACACCTACGATCGGCCGATTAGCCTCGGCCCGCAGATCGTACGCCTGCGGCCGGCGCCGCATTGCCGTACGCGAATTCCGAGCTACGCGCTGACGGTGACGCCGGCACAGCACTTCGTGAACTGGCAGCAGGATCCGCACGGCAATTGGCTGGCGCGCTACGTCTTTCCGGAGAAGACTCGCGAATTCTCCATCACTGCCGACCTGCGCGCCGACATGGAGGTCATCAATCCGTTCGACTTCTTCGTCGAGCCCTATGCGGAAAAGTGGCCGTTCAAATTCTCGTCCGACCTAAAGGAGGATCTTGCCGCCTTTGTCGAGCCCGAGCCGGCCGGGCCGCGGCTGAAGGACTTCATCGGTTCGATTTCGCGCGAGCCGCGCAACACGGTCGATTTTCTGGTCGAGCTCAATCAGCGCCTGCAGGGCATGATCCGTTACCTCATTCGCATGGAGCCGGGCGTGCAGACGCCGGAAGAAACGCTCGCCTCCGCCGCCGGCTCCTGTCGCGATACGGCGTGGCTCCTGGTGCAGATCATGCGGCACATCGGTCTGCCGGCCCGCTTCGTCTCCGGCTATCTCATCCAGCTTCGACCCGACGTGATACCGATCGAAGGCGCCGCCGGCGCCGAAGCCGATTTCAGCGACCTGCACGCCTGGACCGAAGTCTATATTCCCGGCGCGGGCTGGGTCGGCCTCGATGCCACGTCGGGGCTGCTCTGCGGCGAGGGCCACATTCCGCTCGCCGCGACACCGCACTACCGCTCCGCCGCGCCGATCAGCGGCCTGGTCGAACCGAGCGAGGTCACCTTCAGCTATGACATGATCGTGACGCGGCTCGCCGAATACCCGCGCGTGACGGCGCCGTTTTCGGAAGCTGCCTGGACCGCACTCGACGCGCTCGGCGAGAAAGTCGATGCCGACCTCAAACGGCACGATGTCCGTCTCACCATGGGCGGCGAACCGACCTTCGTATCGGTCGACGATTATCAGTCCGCGCAATGGAATACCGACGCGCTCGGCGCGATGAAGCGCGAACGTGCCGACGATCTGATCCGGCGTTTGCGCGACCGCTTCGCGCCGGGCGGGCTTCTGCATTACGGCCAAGGCAAATGGTATCCGGGCGAGCCGATACCGCGCTGGGCCTTCGCGCTGTACTGGCGGCGCGACGGCGTGCCGATCTGGCGCGACGAGACATTGATCATGCGCGAAGCAGCCGCGCGCAAAGCCTCGACCGCGGATGCGCAGCGTTTTGCCGAGGGGGTTGCCGCGCGCGCGGGACTCACGGCCGAATATGTGCAGCCCGCTTATGAGGACCCGGTGGACCGGATGCTCACGCTCGGTCTGGTCCCGGACAATATCGATCCGAGCGATCTCAAGATCGACGACCCACACGAGCGCGCGCGCATCCTGAAAGTGTTCGACGATCACCGCGGCGAGCCGAAAGGCTTTGTGCTGCCGCTGCAGCGCTGGTCGGCGCAGGCCAAACCGGGATGGCTGAGCGAAATCTGGCGCACGCGCCGCGGCAGGCTGTTTCTGGTGCCGGGCGATTCGCCGCTCGGGCTGCGGCTGCCGCTGTCGTCGCTGCCGGCTCTCGCTGCGGTCGATTATCCGCACTTGGTACCGGCCGACCCGTTCGCCGAGCGCCAGCCGCTGTCCGATCCGCGAATCGCCTATCCGATCAAACCGCGCGGCCGTCAGGCTTCGACCGGCGCCGCGGATGCGCCGTCGCTTGCACCAGAAGTGTTGGTTCTACACCGCTCGCCAAGCGTTGCCGCGGCCGCCGACGGATCGGGTATCCCGGTGCGCACCGCCTTGTCGATCGAGGTGCGCGATGGCCGCTTATGCGTCTTCATGCCGCCGGTGGAGACGCTCAACGACTATCTCGATCTGGTCGCTACCATCGAATCGACCGCGGCCGAGCTCGATTTGCCGATCCACCTCGAAGGCTATGCGCCGCCGCCCGATCCGCGGCTCAACGTCCTCAAAGTGACGCCCGATCCCGGCGTCATCGAGGTCAACATCCAGCCGGCGACGTCCTGGCGCGAAGCCGTCGACATCACGCGCGGCATCTACGAGGACGCTCATCGCGCCCGGCTCGGCACCGACAAATTCATGCTGGACGGCAAGCACACCGGCACCGGCGGCGGCAACCACGTCGTACTCGGCGGCTTGAACGCGGCCGACAGCCCGTTCCTGCGGCGGCCCGATCTGCTCAAGAGCCTGGTGCTCTACGCGCTGCGCCGCCCTTCGTTGTCCTATCTGTTCTCCGGATTGTTCGTCGGGCCGACCAGCCAGGCGCCGCGCATCGACGAGGCGCGGCAGGATCTGCTCTACGAACTCGAAATCGCGGTCGGCAAAGTGCCGCCGCCGGGCGGCCCGGATTGGGTGCCGCCATGGCTGGTCGATCGGTTGTTCCGCAATATCCTGGTCGACGTCACCGGCAACACCCATCGCACCGAGATTTGCATCGACAAATTGTTTTCGCCGGACGGCCCGACCGGCCGGCTCGGTCTCGTCGAATTCCGCTCGTTCGAAATGCCGCCGGACGCGCGCATGAGCCTCGCGCAGCAATTGCTGTTGCGCGCGCTCATCGCCGCCTTCTGGCGCACGCCGCTCGACGGCAAGCCGGTACGCTGGGGCACCGCGCTGCACGACCGCTTCATGCTCGAACACTTCGTCTGGGCCGATTTCCTCGGGATTTTGGACGACCTGAAATACGCCGGCTACGCTTTCGATCCGGGCTGGTTCGAGGCGCAGCGGCAATTCCGCTTCCCGCTCTGCGGCAGCGTGCAGCATGGCGGCGTCGATCTGGAACTGCGGCAAGCGATCGAACCGTGGTATGTGCTCGGCGAGGAAGGCAACCAGGGCGCCACCGTGCGCTTCGTCAACTCTTCGGTCGAGCGGTTGCAAGTTAAAGTCGCGGGTTTGAACCAAGACCGTCACATCGTGACCTGCAACGGCCGACGCGTGCCGCTCACCGCGACCGGCCGCTCCGGCGAATTCGTCGCCGGCGTGCGCTTCAAAGCCTGGAAGCTCGATGCGTCCTTGCAGCCGACCGTCGGCGTTCATGCGCCGCTGACCTTCGACATCGTCGATACCTGGAACCGGCGGTCGTTGGGCGGCTGCGTCTATCACGTGGCGCATCCCGGCGGACGCAACTACGAAACATTTCCGGTCAACTCCTACGAGGCGGAAGCGCGCCGCCGCGCCCGCTTCCAGGATCACGGCCATACCGGCGGGCTGATCGACGTGCCGCCGCTCGAGCCATCGCTCGAATATCCGACCACGCTCGACTTGCGACGCCCGAACTGAAGACCCTCCCGCGATAATTCGCGAAATCGCATCATGGCATTGCAATTTCCCAGCGCTCTTGACGCACCGAATGCCAGCCTAGAGCCGCTGATTTCCGGCTACCGGCCGCTGCACGGCGTGTTCGATGAGATGATGGACGGCGACGGGCGCGTTCGCGCGCATTGGCAGCCGTTCCTCGCCATGCTTGCTGCGCTCGGCGGCGACGAGATCAATCGCCGCTTTGCGGCGGCCGACCGCTATCTGCGCGATTCCGGGGTGTTCTATCGGGTCTATGAGGATGCCGCCGGCATCGAGCGGCCGTGGCCGTTGAGCCACGTCCCGCTGATCGTCGAGCCCGGCGAATGGCGGCAGCTGGAAGCCGGTCTCATTCAGCGCGCCGAATTGCTCGAGGCGGTCTTGGCGGATTCCTACGGATCGGGAACGCTGACGCGCGATGGCCGGCTGCCTGCCGCATTGATCGCCGGCAATCCGGAATTCTTGCGGCCCTTGGTCGGCGTCGAGCCGCCCGGCGGCGCGCATCTGCGTTTCTACGCCGTCGATGTCGGCCGCGGCGCCGATGGCCGTTGGTGGGTGCTCAACGATCGCGCCCAGGCGCCGTCCGGTGCCGGCTACACCATTGAAAATCGTCTCGCATTATCGCGCGCCATTCCCGACATCTACCGCAAGGCCCGCGTCGAGCGCGTCGCGCCTTTCTTCCAGGCTTTGCAGGCCGAATTGTTCGCGCTCAGCCGCCGCGACGATGCCCGCATCAGCCTGCTGACGCCCGGACCGATGAACGAGACCTATTTCGAGCACGCTTATCTCGCTCGCTATCTCGGCCTCCTGTTGGTCGAGGGCGAAGATTTGAGCGTTCAGGACGACGGCGTCTTTATCCGCACCGTGTCCGGGCTGCGCCGCACCGAGGTGCTGCTGCGCCGCATCGACGCCGATTTCGCCGATCCGCTCGAACTCAACGCCGCTTCGCGGCTCGGCGTCGCCGGCCTCCTGCAAGCCGTGCGCGACGGCAAGGTCATCATCATCAACGCGCTCGGCGCCGGGCTGGTCGAGGCCCGCGCCATGTTGGCGTTCCTGCCGGCGCTGGCCCCGATCGTGCTCGGCGCCGAGCTGAAAATATCGAATGTCGCGACCTGGTGGCTCGGCCGCGCCGACATGCGCGAGGAAATGATCGGCAAGCTCGACAGCATGGTGATTGCGTCGGCATTCGCCGAGCAGCTGCCCAACGCGCAGCTCGGCAGCGAAATCTTGGGCGCGAGGCTCGATGACGCGCAGCGGCATTCGCTGATGCAGTCGATCCGCGATCGCGGCATCGACTACGTCGCTCAGGAGGCCGTGACGCTGTCGAGCATGCCGGTGTGGCGCGACGGCCGGCTGCAGCCGCGGCCGTTTACGCTGCGGCTTTTCCTCTCGCGGGTCGGCGCGCGCTGGCAGGTGTTGCCCGCCGGTTTCGTGCGCATCGCCGACGATGTCGATGCGCGCGCGGTCAGCCTGCAGCGCGGCGCTGCGACCGCGGACGCCTGGGTGCTGGCGCATGGACCGGTGGCCGAGACCACGCTGCTGCCGACCGCGGAACGGATGCCGGTGCAGCGCGCCAGCGGACTGTTGCCGAGCCGCGCCGCCGACAATCTGTTTTGGGTCGGCCGCTATGTGGAACGCGCCGAGGCGACGCTGCGGCTCATTCGCGCCATCATCAACCGGGTCGCCGAAGCCGACGACGCGGCGGCGCCGGTCATCGCCACCATGGGGGCGCTGCTCGCCGCTTGGGACGCCATCCCGCCCGGCAGCAATACCGCGCCGGCGACGTTCACCGCGCGCGCGGTGCTGACACGTACGGATCTTGACGGGGCCTTGCCGCGCCTGGTCAGCGCCGCGCGCTTTGCCGCTTCCGTTATTCGCGACCGCTTCTCGCCGGACGCCTGGCGGGCGATCAACGACCTCGCCAAGCTGATTGCCGCGCCGCTCGCGGCCGGCCCGACCGAAAGCGCGATCGCCGAGCGCGTGGAAGCGAGCTTGCGGATCATTGCGGCACTGTCCGGGCTGGCGCAGGAAAACATGACGCAGCTCGCCGGCTGGCGCTTTCTCGAACTCGGCCGCCGCATCGAACGCGCTTTATTGACCTGCCGGCTGACACGCGCCTTCGCGCAAGCCGGCACGGTCGACGGCGAGCTCGACGTCCTGTTGGAACTCGCCGACAGCCAGATCACCTATCGGCAGCGCTACGTGATGATTGCAGCGCCGGCGCCGGTCGTCGACCTCGTCGTGCTCGATCCGAACAATCCGCGTTCGGTGCTCTATCAGCTCGATCACATCGAGACGCATCTGCGCGCGCTGCCCAAGCGCAGCTCCAGCGGCCGCCTGTCGCCGGTGCAGCAAATCGCCGCCGCCGTCGCCACGCGGTTGCGCACCGCCGAGGCGACCGCCGTCAACGAGGCGCTGATCGTCGAGATCGAACAAGCGCTGCTGAAATTGTCGGACGCCATCAGCGCGGCCTATCTCACCAACAACGAACGATCCGAACCGGTCTGGGAGGCGCTGGCGTGATTTACGACGTGCGGCAAACGACGACGTGCAGCTATGCGAGCCCGGTGGCGCACGCGCGTCACGTGCTCCGCCTCACGCCGGTGTCGCGCGACGGCGAGCGCGTGCATGTCGCGGCGCTGCAGATCGTGCCCGAACCGGCGCACCGGCGCGAGGGCCAGGACTTTTTCGGCAATCGCCTGACCTGGATCGAAATCAACGAGCCGCACGAAACGCTGACGGTGAAATTGTCGGCGCGGGTCGCCGTGGACGCGGAGCCTATCGCGTCCGAGACGCCGGCATGGGAAGACGTCCGCGAGGCGGCGTTTGCGACGAGCGATATCGGCCCGCTTTCGCCGGCGCATTTTCTCTTTCCAAGCCGCATCGTTTCGCTCGATCCGGAGATTCGCGACTATGTCCGGCAGAGTTTTACGCCGGGACGCGCCGTGCTGGAGGCTGCGATCGAATTGATCGGCCGCATGAAAGCCGACATCGTCTATGAAATCGGCGCCACCACCGTCACCACCACGCCGCCGATGTCGTTCGCGCTGCGCCGCGGCGTCTGTCAGGACTACGCGCATATCATGATCTCCGGGCTGCGCGGCATCGGCCTGCCGGCGGCTTACGTCAGCGGCTATCTGTGCAGCGCGCCGCGCACCGACCCGACGCGGCTGCAAGGCGCCGACGCCATGCACGCCTGGGTGCTGCTGTGGTGCGGCCCCCTCCTGTCCTTCCCCACAAGCGGGGGAGGGAACGGAGGGGGTTGGATCGGGCTCGATCCCACCAATGCGATTTTGGCGGCCGAGGACCATGTCATGTTGGCGATCGGCCGGGACTATACCGACGTCGCGCCGATGGATGGCGTGATCCTGGGCTCCGGCGGCCAACGGATCGACGTTGCCGTGAATGTGACTCCGGTGGCGTGATCGCGACCCGCGATCCTCAGGCGCCAGTCGCGACCTTTGCCAATGCGGCCAGCGCCGCGGCAAGGCGGCCTGTCACCTCGGTGACGCCCGTCGCCCCGTGGCGCTGCGCCAGCCAGGCCGGGTCATTGTAGGTCAGCCAGACCTTTCCGGCAGCATCCTCCCAGACCAGTGCTTTCAAAGGCAGATCGATGCCGATCGTTTGCACGGCCTGCATCAGCGGCGTGCCGCCTTTGGCATTGCCGAAGATCAGGACTTCGGTCGGCCGCAGCGCCATGCCGACCTCCTTGGCGCCGGCGGCATGATCGATGCGCGCGAACACGGTCATGCCTTTGGCTGCCACTTCGGAGGCGAGGCGGTCCATGGTTACCTTCGCGCTCTGCGCGCTCGGCAGAGTTATCAAGCCATTTTCGGTCATTGCTGGCGCTCCAGTCTGAGCATATCCCGACCCCGGTATTGACCTGCGATCTCCGGCGCTAGAATAAGGCCGCTAAAGCCTCGAGGAAAATAAGGTATGGCCGACGACAAAAACGAGAAGACGGCCCACACGCTCGCCGACCATCTCTACGGCCGCGACGTCGTTCACGTGCATGCCGACAATTCCGACCACGACCACGACCACGATTTCGACGATGACGACGGCCCGCTGGAGGACAATCCACTGTGGCGGCAAGACAACGTCACGCTGATGACGGTCGGCATCGATATCGGCTCTTCCGGCACGCAAGTTATTTTCTCGCGCGTTCACCTGCGCCGCTTGGCCGAGGATCTGACCAGCCGCTATTACGTCGTCTCGCGCGAGACCTTGTTTCAATCGCCGGTCGCGCTGACGCCGTATCAGAACGAAGAGCGCATCGACGATCACAAGCTCGGCGTCATCATCGACGATGCTTATGTCGCGGCCGGTCTGTCGCCGGACCAGATCGATACCGGCGTCGTCATTCTCACCGGCGAAGCGCTGCGACGCGACAACGCGCAAGGCATCGCCAAAATACTGTCCGAGCAGGGTGGCGAATTCGTCACCGCCACCGCCGGGCATCACATGGAGGCAATGCTGGCGGCGTACGGCTCCGGCGCCGCGCGGGTGTCGAACGATGAAGATAAGCGCATCCTCAACATCGATATCGGCGGCGGCACCACCAAGCTCGGCCTGGTCGAGAACGGCAAGGTGATCGCGACTGCCGCGGTGCATATCGGCGGCCGCCTGCAAGTGGTCGAGGACGACAAGATCGTCCGCCTCGATCCGGCCGGCAAGCATCACGCCAAGCGCGCCGGCTTTACCTGGAACCGCGGCGACGCCGCCACGACCACCGAGTTGCAGAAAGTCGCCGACGGCATGGCCGATACGCTGGTCGCCGCCGTCGTGGCGCGCCCGCTGCCGCACGATATCGCGCATCTTTACCTCACTGACCCGATTGCCGAGTTCGGCCGCATCGACGGCGTGATGTTTTCCGGCGGCGTCGCCGAGTATATCTACGAGCGCGAAGCGCGCGACTTCGGCGATCTCGGCGCCAAACTCGGCAGCGCTATTCGCGCCCGTATTGCGCAAGGTGCCTTCCCTTGGCCGGTGCTGCCGGCCGGCGAATGCATCCGCGCCACCGCGCTCGGCGCCTCGGAATACAGCGTGCAGCTGTCCGGCAATACCAGCTACATCTCGGCGCCGGGCGCGTTATTGCCGCGCCGCAATCTCCAGGTCGTACAACCGTCCTTCGTTCCCGCCGAAAGCATCGATCCGGAACAACTGGCGCAGGCGATCCGCAGCCACATCACGGCGTTCGACCTTGACGATACCGACCGCGATATCGCGCTTGCCTTGCGCTGGACCGGCTTGCCGTCCTATCCGCGGCTCGCCGCCTTCGCCGAAGGTATCAAACGCGGGCTCGCCGACCGCATCGCCAAAAAACTGCCGCTCTACATCATGCTCGACGGCGACGTGGCGCAGACGCTCGGCCACATCCTGCGCGACGAGCTCCATGTCGAGAGCGAGCTTCTGGTGATCGACGGCGTGGTCTTATGGGATTTCGACTATATCGATCTCGGCCGTATCCGCATGCCGTCCTACACGGTGCCGGTCACCATCAAATCGCTGGTGTTCAACGAGGACCCGCGCGGGCCGCGGCCGCGCCAGCGCCTGCATCACCATGAACATGACCACGATCATGAGCACGGCGATCACCCCCACGGGCACGGCCACAGTCATCGCCATGATCATGCGCACGTTCACGACAACGGGCAAGACCATGATCGCGACCATCGCTAGGATCTGGATTACTCGCTAAGATCGGCGCTAAAGAATGAAATGAAGACAAGGTGAACCATGGCCAAAAATGCCGTCGTTTCCGAAGAGCTCGCCAGCAAGTTCAAGACCGAGAAGGAAACGCCCTATACGCGCTGGGTGAAGGCCGAGGGCCTCGACATTATCCCGTCGTTCTACGTGAAGAACCTCAACACCGTCGCGCTCAAGCCCTGGGCGCGCCGCGGCGGCAATGCGGTGTTCCTCAACCACGACGCCTCGCGCACCTCGAACGACTGCCACGTCATGGAAATTCCGCCGGGCAAGAGCCTCACCCCGCACCGCCAGCTCTACGAAGAAATGATCATGGTGCTAAGCGGCCGCGGCTCGACCACGGTATGGAACGATGCCGGCGCCCGCATCACTTTCGAGTGGAAGGCCGGCGCGCTGTTCGCCATTCCGCTCAATTGCCATCACCAGCACTTCAACGGTTCCGGCAAGGAGCCGGCGCGCTACGTCGCCGTCACCAACGCGCCGCCGGTGATCAATCTCTACGAAGACCTCGATTTCATCTTCAACACCAAATACGATTTCAAGGACCGCTTCGCCGGCGAGCCCGATTATTTTTCCGCCAAAGGCGAGCAGAAGGGTTTTCTGCTGACCACGAATTTCGTGCCCGACGCCGTCAACATTCCCCTGATCACCGCGGCGGAGCGCGGCGCCGGCGGCGGCCATCTCCGCTTCAACATGGCCAAGGGCTCGCTGAACAGCCACATCTCGCAATTCCCGATCGGCACCTACAAGAAGGGCCACGCCCACGGCCCCGGCGCCCATGTCATCGTGCTCTCCGGCGACGGCTTTTCGCTGATGTGGCCGGAGGGCGAGGAGCCGCAGCGCTTCGACTGGGAGATCGGCACCATGATCGTGCCGCCCAACATGTGGTTCCATCAGCACTTCAATACCGGCACCACGCCGTCGCGTTACCTCGCTTTCAAGCATGAGGGCGTCGCCATCCGCAACGCACAGGGCGTGCCGAAAGCATGGATCTCACGGCGCGTCGGCGGCGATCAGATCGACTACATCGACGAGAAGCCGGAAATCCGCCGCATCTTCGCGACCGAGCTCGCCAAGCACGGCCTCGCCTCGCGCATGGATGCGGCTTACGCCAAGGAGCAGGCGGAACTCGGCGTCAAGACGGCGTAGCGCTATTCGATCACCTGATTGGCGCGCACCAGCAGGGTTGGCGGCACCTCGAGCCCTAGCGCCTTGGCGGTCTTCAGATTGACGACCGTGACGAATTTGGTCGCCCGCTCAACCGGAAGGTCGGCAGGTTTTGCACCTTTAAGAATCTTGTCCACGAACGTCGCCGCGTAACGCCACATGTCGAGATAGTCGACCCCGTACCCTGCAAACCCTCCGGCCTGGGCGAATTCGATGAATCCACACGAGCCAAGCCGGTACTTCAGCGCAAGCTTTGCGCCGGCCTCGGCATTGTAGATGAGTATCGGATCTTCCGTGATCACGACCGCGCCTACGGGCTTGGCGGCCATCGCCGCGAAGGCGCCGTCCAGATCGGCCACCTCGCGCACCGCGAACTCGGCGAGCTGCAGCTTGAGCGCGTCGGCGGTAAGCCTCATCGCCGAAAGGACCGGCTCGTGCGAAGGATTTGCCGAATTGAACAAGACGCCCGCTTGCAACAGGCTGGGGACGGCCTCCTTGAGCAGTTCGAGGCGTTTCGCAGCGAGCTCCGGAACGAAATACGTCATTCCGGTCACATTGCCGCCCGGCCGGGCGAGGCTGGATACCAGACCCGAAGCCAGGGCATCGGCGACGACTGCCATAACGATCGGGATCGTCGTCGTAGCGTGCTTGGCGGCCAAAACTCCCGGGGTCGCGTAGGTGACAATGACGTCGACTTTCAGGTCGACCAACTGGGCGGCAAGCTCCGCAAGCCGGTCGTATTTGCCGCCTTCAAGCCAGCGCGCTTCGATGACGAGATTCTTACCCTCGACGTAACCGAGCGCGGCAAGCCCCGCCCGAAACGCGTCAAAGCGAGTGGCTTCCGCCGCGGGGGAGCCCAGGCTCAAATACCCGATCCGGTAGACCCTGCCGGCCTGCTGCGCGCGCGCCGCGGGCGGCAGCAGTAGCGACCCCGACGCCAAGCCGCCGAGCCTGGCCAGGAATGCGCGCCTTCCAATGCTGGAAATCACGACGCCCCCTGGAGGTGATCGCTTTCCTTGCACCATGAAAACTAGCATGCTTCGATACCCGCGTCTGTGGCACCCAGACACACTGATTTCTGTATTTTGCCGTTCCGCCGAACCGCGAGAGAGCGAACAAGTCCGGGACTATGAAGCCTGCGCCCTTCGACTATCACGCGCCGCGGCAGCTCAAGGAAGCGGCCGAGCTACTGGCGAGTTTGCCCAACGCCAAAATCCTCGCCGGCGGCCAGTCGCTCGTGCCGATGATGAGTTTCCGTTATGTGATCGTCGATCATTTGGTCGATCTGGGCCACGTCGACGATCTGCGCGGCATCGCCGTAATCGACGACCGATTGCGTATCGGCGCCATGATGCGGCAGCGCGATCTCGAACGCTCGCCCGAGATCGCCCGGCATTGCCCGCTGCTGGCCGAAGCGCTACGCCACGTGGGCCATCGCCAGACGCGCAATCGCGGCACCATCGGCGGCTCGCTGGCGCATGCCGATCCCGCCGCCGAATTGCCCGCGGTGTGCGCCGCCTATGACGCGGTTTTGCATCTCGCCAGCATCCGCGGGCTGCGGTCGGTGCCGTTTCGCGAGTTCAGCTTCGGCTTCATGGCGACGGCCTTGGCGCCCGACGAGATGATCGCCGCCGTCGAGCTGCCGATCTGGCGGCTCGGTCACGGCCATGGCTTTCACGAATTCGCGCGCCGGCAAGGCGATTTCGCCCTGGCCGGCGCCGCGGCGCTGCTCGATATCGGCGCCGGCAATGTGGTGCGGCGCGCCGCGCTTTCTTTGTTCGGCGTCGCCGAGCAGCCGGTGCGGGTCGAAGCCGCCGAAGCGGCGCTCACCGGTAAGGCGATCGATGCCGCGGCAATTCAAAGTGCGGCCGCGGCGGCATGGCTGATCGAGCCGATTTCCGATATCCATGCCGGCGGCGACTACCGGCGTCATCTCGCGCAAGTCTTAAGTGCGCGGGCGCTGGTCGATTCCGCGCGGCGCGCCGGCGTCGACGTCTGAGGTGCGGTGTAGAGTGGCGTATGGGTAAGCAGGCGACGCGGATCACGGTCAACGGCAAGTCGCACGCCCGCGTCGTCGAAGCGCGGCTGACTTTGGCCGACTTCCTGCGCCACGAGCTTGGCCTCACCGGCACCCATCTCGGCTGCGAGCACGGCGTCTGCGGCGCCTGCACGGTGCTGGTCGACGGCCGCACCGCCCGCTCTTGCCTGATGTTCGCCGTGCAAGCCAATGGCTGCGAGGTGACCACGGTCGAGGGCCTGGCGCCCAACGGCGAACTGTCGGTGCTGCAGCAGGCGTTCATGGACAATCACGGCCTGCAATGCGGCTTCTGCACGCCGGGAATGCTGATCACGCTCACCGAACTGTTGCGAGATAACGCCGAGCCCAGCGAACAGGACGTGCGCGACGCGCTGACCGGTAATCTGTGCCGCTGCACCGGCTACGCCGGCATCGTCAAAGCCGCGCTCGACGCCGCGCAACGCCTGCGCAACGGTTCCGGAGCCTAAGCGATGGGCGCAAAACATTTCGGCGCGCGCGTGAAGCGGCTCGAAGATCCCGCCTTGCTCTCCGGCCGCGGGCGCTTTGTCGACGACCTGAAACTGCCGGGACTGCTGCATGCTTGCTTCGTCCGCTCGCCGCATGCCCATGCCATGGTTCGCGGCATCGACAGCAGAGCGGCGATGGTCATGCCGGGCGTCCATGCGGTGCTGACGGCCGACGATTTGCCCGAGCCGATGCGCCGCATGCCGATCCCGATGCTAACCCCCAATCCGGCCATCGCGACGCCGCGCACGCAAACGGCGTTGGCGCGCGACGAAGTTTGTTACGTCGGCCAGCCGATTGCCGTGGTGATCGCCGATTCACGCTACCTTGCCGAGGACGCCGCGGCGGCGGTCGTCGTCGATTACGACGTGCTCGGCGCGGTCGGCGATTGCCGCGCCGGCATCATGGACGGTGCGCCGCGCGCACATAGCGATCTGCAATCGAACGTCATCGCGCGCTTCCCACTCGCCTATGGCGACATCGATGCCGCCTTTGCCGGCGCCGCGCACGTTTTCGAGGAAGTGATCTGGCAGCACCGCGGCGGCGGCATGGCGCTGGAGACGCGTGCGGTGCTCGCCAGTCACGATCCGGTTTCGGACGTGCTGACCGTTTGGTCGGGCACGCAGACGCCGCATCTCGGCCGCGGCACGCTCGCCGATCTGCTCGACCGCAATATCGAATCGATCCGCATGATCGCACCGGACGTCGGCGGCGGCTTCGGCCCGAAGGCGATCTTCTATCCAGAGGAAGCGGTGATTCCGGTGGCGGCATTGAAACTCGGACGGCCGGTGAAATGGATCGAAGACCGCCGCGAGCATTTTCTCTGCGCGACCCAGGAGCGCGACCAATACTGGAGCATGGCGATCGCCGTTGACGGCGACGGCAAAATTCTTGGACTTCGCGGCAAGATGCTGCACGACAGCGGCGCTTTCGTGCCGTGGGGCATCATCATGCCCTATATCGCCGCGGTGACGGTGCCGGGTCCCTACGTGGTGCCGGCCTATCGGCTGGAAACCGTCGTCGTCTTTACCAACAAAGTACCGACCACGCCGGTGCGCGGCGCAGGGCGGCCGCAAGCAGTGTTCGCGATGGAGCGGCTGCTCGACGGCGTGGCGCGCGAGCTGGCGCTCGATCGCGCCGAAGTGCGGCGGCGCAATTTCATTCAGCCGGAGCAGATGCCTTACGCGGTCGGCCTGTTGTTCCGCGACGGCAAGCCGCTGGTTTACGACAGCGGCGATTATCCGAAGGGACAAGCAGCCGCGCTGACACTCGCCAAGTATGAGAGTTTTCGCGAACGCCAACGCGCGGCGCTCGATCAAGGCCGGCTGATCGGCATCGGTCTCGGCAATTATGTCGAGGGCACCGGCCTCGGGCCGTTCGAGGGCGTCACCGTGCGCGTTCTGCCGAGCGGCAAGGTCGCGGTCGCGACCGGCGCCACCAGCCAGGGCCAGGGCACGCGCACGACACTGTCGCAGATCGTGGCCGAACAAGTCGGCTGCCGCATCGAGGACATCGTCATGACCATCGGCGATACCGGCGCGATAGCGCAAGGCGTCGGCGCTTTCGCCAGCCGCCAGGCGGTAAATGCCGGCTGCTCCGCACAGCTTGCCGGTGGGGCGGTGCGCGGCCAAATCATCGCGCTGGCGGCGCGCGCGCTCGGCGTCAACGACAGCGATATCGATCTTGAAGACGGCCTGGCGATCGCCACGACCGGCAATAAGCCGACGATCCCGTTCGGCGAGCTGGCACGTCTGGCGCAGGGCATTCCCGGCGTGTCGCTGCCGGCGGGCCAGGCGGCGGGGCTGGAGCACACCGCCTACTACACGCCGTCGCAGGCCGCCTATTGCTCCGGCACGCATGTCGCCGAAGTCGAGGTCGATCACATGACCGGCGGCGTCAAAGTTCTCAATTACACCGTCGCCCACGACAGCGGGCGCGTCATCAACCCGCTCATTGTCGACGGCCAGGTGCAAGGCGGCGTCGCCCATGGCATCGGCAATGCGCTCCTGGAATGGATGCAATATGACGACAATGCGCAGCCGCTGACGACCACGTTCGCCGATTACTTGCTGCCGATGGCGACCGACGTGCCGACCTGCGCCATCGCCCATGTCGAGACCGTCAATCCGCTCAATCCGCTCGGCGTCAAAGGCGCCGGCGAGGGCGGCACCATTCCGGCGCCGGCGGCCATTATTTCAGCGATTGAAGATGCGCTGTCGCCGTTCAACGTGCACTTCGCCGAAACGCCGCTGACGCCCGAGCGTATCGTGGCGGCGCTGCGCGCGGCCGGCGCTTATGAGAGGTTGCAATCAGCATGACCGACGCCAATACAAATAGCGCTATCACGCCATTCTGGCGCTTCTCGCTGAGCTTCTACCGCCAGACCGGCGTGTCGGATGCCTGCATCGCATTGCAGGACGGCTGCGGCGTCGACGTCAATCTGCTGCTGTTCCTGTTCTGGCTCGCCTCGGAGAGCCGGCAATTGTCCCCGGACGACGTCAAACGGCTTGACGATCAGGTCCGCAGTTGGCGGGAGCTTACGATCATTCCGATCCGCGATACGCGCCGCAAGCTCAAAGGCGCTGTAACGCTGGTCGAGGCGGGCAAGCAGGAAGCTTTTCGCAACAAAGTGAAAGCCGTCGAGCTCGAGGCCGAGCAATTGCAGCAAGAGGCGCTCTACAACTTCACCAAGTCCGGCCCCGTCGGAACCGAGGGGCCGCCGCTGGCGGCGGCGCGGGCGAATGTCGCGGCCTATGAGCGCGCGGCCGGCGCAAGCTTTCCCAAAGGGGCCGTCGACCTCCTCGTCAATGCGTTCGACGCCATCGCCGCCTGACAAGCCCCCTACTGGAACGGCGCGCCGCGCCGTGGCACAACCCCCGCAAAGAGAAAGAGGGAAGGAATGGCCAAAACTGCGGCGCGGCTGATTGTCGGCATATCCGGCGCCTCGGGCACCGTGTACGGCGTGCGCATACTCGAAATGCTGCGCAAGGCCGGGATCGAGACCCATCTGGTCATGTCGAAATCGGCGGAAATGACGTTGGTCTATGAGACCGACCTCAAGCCGAAGGACGTGCGGGCGCTGGCGTCGGTGCATTACTCCGTCAACGATATCGGCGCGGCGATCTCGTCAGGCTCGTTCCCGACCATGGGCATGATCGTCGCGCCGTGCTCGATCCGCACTATGAGCGAAATCGCAAGCGGGGTAACGGCATCTCTTCTTTCGCGAGCCGCCGACGTCGTGCTCAAGGAGAAGCGCCGGCTGGTGCTCGCCGTGCGCGAGACGCCGTTGCATAGCGGCCATCTGCGCTCGATGACCACGCTCGCCGACATCGGCGCGGTGATCGCCCCGATCGTGCCGGCGTTCTATAACCGGCCGAAGTCGGTCGATGACATCATCAATCACACCTGCGGCCGGCTGTTAGACCTGTTTGGCATCGATACCGGAATCGTCAAACGCTGGAAGGGCGGCCCGGCGGAAACATAATTTTGCGTCATTCACCAGTGAGGATAGTTCCATGGACCAGAAACGTTACGATCTCGGCCTTGCCAAGCGCAAAAAGGTGCTGGGCGAGGCCTATGTCGACCGCGCGCTGCAAAACGTCGACGATTTCAACCGCGATTTTCAGCGCCTGCTCACCGAGTATTGCTGGGGCGAAACCTGGGGCGACGAGACGCTGAAACCGCGCGAGCGTTCGATCCTCAATCTCGGCATGATCGCCGCGCTCGGCAAAATGGAAGAATTCGCCACTCATGTGCGCGGCGCGCTCAATAACGGACTGACGCCGGACGAGATCCGCGCGGCGCTCACCCAGGTCATGATCTATTGCGGCGCGCCGATCGGCGTCGACTGCTTCCGCGTCGCCAAGCCGATCATCGCCGAGTATCTCAAGAACAAGAAGTAAGGCAGCATGCTCGATCAACCGGACTCGCATCGCGGCAAAACCCAATCGAGCGGGCCGCCGCTCGATTTTCAGGACCATCTGGCGCGGCTCGAGGCTGCGGGCCTGCTCACGCGCGTCGATCGGCCGATCGATAAGGACACCGAGCTGCATCCGCTGGTGCGCTGGCAGTTCCAGGGCGGGCTCCGCGAAGACCAGCGCCGGGCGTTTATGTTCACCAACGTGACCGACGGGCAAGGCCGCCGCTACGACGTGCCGGTGGCGATCGGTGCGCTGGCGGCGTCGGCGCAAATCTATGCCGTCGGCATGGGGCGGCCGGTTGAGGAGATCGGCGCGGCCTGGATGCAGGCTATCGCCAACCCGATCGCGCCCGTCGCAGTAACTGCAGCGCCCTGCCAGGAGGTCGTCATCAAAGGCGACGCGTTGCGTAAGCCCGACGGCGGCTTGAAGCTTTTGCCGGTGCCGATCTCGACCCCCGGCTATGACTCGGCGCCGTATCTCACAGCCACCTTGTGCATCACGGTGGATCCGGAGACCGGCATCCGCAACATGGGCACCTATCGTGCGGGACTGAAGGCAACTGACCGGCTCGGCGTGCGCATGGCGGCGCGTCCCGGCGGCGCCGGCGGTTATCTGCATTGGCAGAAATACCGCAAACTGAAAAAGCCGATGCCGATCGCCATCGTGGTCGGCGCGGCGCCCGTCGTGATGTTCACCGGGCCGCAAAAGCTGCCGATCGACTGCGACGAGATGGGGGTTGCCGGCGGGCTCGCCGGCGCGCCGATCCGAGTCGTCAAGGCCGCCACCGTCGATCTCGACGTGCCGGCCGACGCCGAATTCGTCGTCGAGGGACTGATCGACCCCGAATTGCTCGAGCCGGAAGGCCCGTTCGGCGAAAGCCACGGCCATGTCGCGCTCGAAGGGTTCAACATGTCGATGCAAGTCACCGCGATTACGCATAAGCGCGCGCCGGTTTGGGCCTCGATCTTGAGCGAGGTGACGCCGAGCGAATCGAGCGTGATGAAGCGGGTCGCCTATGAGCCGCGCTATCTCGCCTATTTGCGCGACACGCTGGCGATCAAGGGCGTGCGCCGCGTCGCGCTGCACGAGCCGCTGACCAATTTGCGCAAGGTCGTGTTCGTGCAGTTTGCGCCGGGCGTGCCGCGCACGGAAATCTGGCGCGCGTTGCAAGGCGCGGCGACGCTGCAGGCCGATATCGGCAAATACGTCATCGGCGTCAGCGAGGACATCGATCCGGACAATGCCGACGCGGTGTTCTGGTCGCTCGCCTATCGCGCCAATCCGATCGAGGATGTGCACGTCATCCCCTATCGCTCGGAAGGGCACGGGCCGAAATCGGACGGGCCGAGCGAGGAATCGACGCTGCTGATCGACGCCACCCAGAAGGAGTCCTATCCGCCGATCTCATTGCCGAAACGCGAATATATGGAACGCGCACGGGCGATCTGGGAAGAGCTGGGACTGCCCGCGCTCACGCCGAAGCAGCCATGGTACGGCTATTCGCTCGGCGACTGGGATGCGGTGTGGGACACCTATGCGAGCCGCGCCGTCGAAGGCCTTTGGGAAGAGACCGGCAAAGAAACTTTCGCCCGCCGCCGCGCCGGGCTGACGCCGGAAACGCCGGTGAAGAGCGTGAAGGAGTGAGACGCCGATCTTCGGCTGGTCCCCGCGAAAGCGGGGACCCAGTGTTCCGGTCTAATGCCGCCGTAGGTTCCGTCTAGATTCCCGCTTCCGCGGGAATGAGCGGGAGCGGCCGTGTCACCGCGGCCGCAGCACCGTATCGACCAAAGCCGGCGTGCCGGCCTTCACCTGCGCGATGGCGCGGCGCAAGGCCGGCGCGATGTCGGCGGGCTTCTCGATCGGGCCTTCGGCGTACCAGCCCATGCTCTTTGCCATCGTCGCAAAATCGGGCTCCGGGCCGGTGATGTCCTGAGCGATGTAAGCGCGTTCCACAGGCGTGCCGCGGTGATGCGCGACGCGGATCTGATGCTCCCAATCGTTGTAGTAGGCGCGGTTGTTGTACATGACGATGAGCATCGGAATGTCGTTCTTGGCCGCGCTCCACAGCGCGCCGGCGTCGAACATCAGATCGCCATCGGGTTGGATGTCGATGATGAGCCGGCCTTTGCCGCGGTGCGCCAGCGCAACGCCGAGCGACACGCCAATCTGCGTGCCGGTGCCGAGCGCCTGGCCGGGATGGCGGTACGGCTTATCGAAGTCCCACAGCTTGTACACCCATTCCTGCAGATTACAGGCGGTGAGCACCCAATCCTCGTGTTTGATTACGTCCCACATTTCGCTCGCCAGCCGCGGCAGGGTGATCGGCACGCCGTCCCAGTCTTTCTTCGCCGCCTCCGCCCAGGACTTGAACAGGGCGTCGTGTTTTTGCGCAACCGCCTTGGTGCGCGCGGCGATGCGCTTGGCCAGGCCCGCATCTTTGGCGATGCGCTCGCGGCACAGCCGCGTCAGTTCCGGAATCGCGGTCAGCGTGTCGCCGAGCACGCGCAAGCTGCAGGTCGGCATGCGCGCATAATCCATCGACCATTTGCTCAAGTTTATTTCGCCGAAGCCGATCTCGATCATCTGACAGTCCGAACCGTAATGCGGCACGACCTGGCGCTTGGTGCGGTCGATATAGTGTGTCGATTTCTCCCAGTCGCGGGTATCGAGCGACAGAATGAGATCGGCGTCGCGGAAAATCTCTTTCTCGCAGCTCAGATTGAGCGGATGGCGGTTGGGGAAATTCAGCCGCGCATGGACGTCGAACACTGCGGCCCCGACCGTTTCCGCCAGCGCCACCAGATTGTCGAACCCGCCCGGCGAGCGCGCGACATATTCGGCCATCAGCACCGGATATTTTGCGGCCAGCAGCCGGTCGGCGACCTCACCGAGCGCCGCGGTATCGGCAGCCACCGGCACCGGCACCTTATTGGTCGACGGCTGCGGCAGCGCGACTTCCGTTGTCAGCGGCTGCTCCTGCAGCCAGGCGTCGTAGCACATGTAGATCGGTCCCTGCGGCTCGGTCATCATCGCCGCATAGGCGCGCGCGAACAGAATCCGGCACACCTTCGATGCTGGCCGGCTGGTAATCCCACTTCACGTAATGGCGCAGCTGCTCGCCGTTGACGTTGGCGGTGTGGATCCAATCGATAAACGGCCGGCGGCGGCTTTCGTCCATCGGACCGGTCGCGCCGATCACGAAGACCGGGCAACGATCGATATAGGCGTAATAGATGCCCATGGTGGCGTGCAGCATGCCGACGATGTCGTGCACGATCGCCACCATCGGCCGACCGGTCGCCTTGGCATAGCCGTGCGCAATCTGCACCGCGATCTTCTCGTGCTGGCATAGCAGGATCGGCGGGTGATTGCCGCCATAATTGACCAGCGAATCGTGCAAGCCGCGATAGCTGGCGCCGGGATTGAGCGCAACATACGGAAAATCGTAATGCCGGAGCAGATCGACGATCACGTCGGACTGCCACGCCTTCTTGGCGTAGCTTGCAGGCGCCTCCGATTTGGCGACGTCGTTCATTTCACTTTCCTTTTGATGTTTCTATCGTGCTGCCGTGGCGTCGCGTCGGGCTGACACGCTCTCGGCGGCGGCATGGATCGCGGCGCGGATGCGCTGATAGGTCCCGCAGCGGCAGATATTGGTGATCGCCGCGTCGATGTCGGCGTCGGTCGGCTGCGGCTTGTCCTTGAGCAGCGCCACGACCGCCATCATCATTCCGGTCTGGCAGTAGCCGCATTGCGGCACGTCATGATCGATCCAGGCTTGCTGCACGGAATGCAGCTTGCCGTCCTGCGCCAGCGCCTCGACCGTGGTGATCGCCGCGGCGCCGACCGTGCCGACCGGGACTTGGCACGAGCGCGTGGCGACGCCGTCGATATGCACGGTGCAGCAGCCACATTGGGCAATGCCGCAGCCATATTTGGTGCCGGTGAGCCCGATCGTATCGCGCAGCACCCAAAGCAGCGGCGTGTCGCCCTCGACGTCGACGTTGTAAGTCTTGCCGTTGACCGACAGAGCAATCATGCTCGCTTTTCCCAGAATGGGTGCCTGCAAAGCAAGATTAGCCCGTTCGATTCCGACGGGAAATGCCTAATCCGTGGGCGGCAGCCTCGCTGTGGGCCCTTTCCGGGCGAGGCTGCGGTTCGGTTGCGGAGCCCGGTCCGGCCGGGCAGATTGCCACGCTCCCAGTCGCTCTCTTTTCACGCGCGTCAAACCAGGGCATTCTTAAGCCGACACTGCCGCGTCATGCCCCTCCGGGCTACCCGTCAGAGTACACGAATCAGAAACACGCTTTTTGGAGGAACCCATGAGTCATCGTATTACCCGGCGCGGCATAAATGCCGGTATCGGCGCCGCGCTGATTTCGCCGGCGCTCGGCCGAACGCCCGCCTTCGCGCAGGGCGCCGCGCCGATCAAGATCGGCTTCAGCATGGCGCTGACCGGGCCGCTGGCAGCAAACGGCAAGCAGGCGCTGCTCGGCGCGCAGATCTGGCAAGAACAAGTCAACGCCAAGGGCGGCCTGCTCGGCCGCCAAGTTCAGCTGGTGAATTACGACGATCAGTCGAACCCGGCGACGGTTCCCGGAATTTACACCAAGCTTCTCGACGTCGACAAAGTCGACCTCATCGTCTCCGGCTACGCGACCAATATGGTGGCGCCGGCAATTCCGATCGCCATGCAGCGGGGCAAGACCTTCATCGGCTTGTTCGCGCTGGCGGCCAACAGCGAGTTCCACTATCCGAAATACTTTTCCATGCTGCCGTCGGGGCCGACGCCGAAGGAATCTTTCACCGAAGGCTTCTTCCAGGTCGCGATGGCACAGGACCCCAAGCCGCAAACCATCGCGATCGCGGCCGAGGACGCCGACTTCTCGCACAATGCCGCCGATGGCGCCCGCGCGAACGTGAAAAAGTATGGCTTGAAGACGGTCTACGACAAGACCTATCCGCCGAACACGACCGACTTCTCGCCGATCGTGCGCGCCATCCAGGCCGCCAATGCGGATCTGGTGGTGATCTGCTCGTATCCGTTAAGCTCGGTCGGCATCGCGCTGTCCGCCAGCGAACTCGGCCTGAAGCCGAAAATGTTCGGCGGCGCCATGGTCGGATTGCAGGCGACGGTCTTCAAGGACAAGCTCAAGTCCAAGCTCAACGGCATCGTCAACTACGAAACCTGGGTGCCGTCGCCGAAATTGATGGCGCCGGCCGCGGACTTCTTCAAAATCTATCAGTCGCGCGCGCCGGGTCTCGGCATCGATCCGCTCGGCTATTATCTCGGCGGCTGGGGCTACGCCTATTTCCAGGTGCTGCAGCAGGCCATCGAGGGCACCAAAAGCATCAACGACGACAAGCTCGCCGGTTACATGCGCAGCAATTCGTTCAATACGATCATGACGTCCGGCATCAGGTTCGGTAAGGATGGCGAATGGACCAAATCCGGGATGTTGCAGGTGCAATATCACGGCATCACCGACGCCGCGAACCTCGAAACCTGGCGCGGCATGAGCTATCAGACCGTGGTTGCGCCTGCCGACGAGAAAACCGGCAGCGTTATTTATCCCTACGAGAAGGCGCTGGGATAAGCCGCGCAGCCGCTGCTGCCCCCGCATCGCGTGGCGGGGGCAGCAAAAACATTACGTGGTTTTGCCTGAACGCCCTGGCGTCAGGTCCAAGCCCGGCGGTCAGACCGGGTGCCATCAAACAGAAACCCGCTCCGTGGAGGAACCCCATGAGTCGTCGCATAACGCGCCGCGGCGTCAATGCCGGCATCGGCGCCGCTCTCTTGTCACCCGCACTTGCAAGAACGCCTGCTTTCGCCCAAGGCGCCGCGCCGATCAAAATCGGCTTCGGCATGGCATTGACCGGCCCGCTTGCGCCCAACGGCCAACAGGCGCTGCTCGGCGCCCAAATTTGGGAAGAGGAAATCAACGCGAAAGGCGGCCTGCTCGGCCGCAAGGTCGAACTGGTCCATTACGACGATCAATCCAACCCGTCGACTATACCGGGCATCTACACGAAATTGCTCGACGTCGACAAAGTGGACCTCGTTCTCAGCGGCTATGCGACGAACATGGTCGCCCCGGCCATCCCCATCGTCATGCAAAAGAACAAGCTGTTCATCAGCCTTTTTGCGCTCGATGCGAATGCCGAGTTCAAATATCCGAAATACTTCTCGTTCATACCGACGGCCGGCCCGAATCCGAAGGCGACGCTGACCGAGGGCTTCTTCCAGATCGCCGCCGCGCAAAATCCGAAGCCGCAAACCGTCGCGATCGCAGGCGATGACGCGGAGTTCTCGCACAATGCCATGGAAGGCGCGCGCGCCAATGCCAAGCAATATGGCTTCAAGATCGTTTACGACAAAAACTATCCGCCGAATACGACGGACTATTCCCCGATCGTCCACGCCATCCAGGCTGCCAATGCGGATCTCGTGTGTATCTGTTCCTATCCGCTGAGCTCGGTCGGCATCACGCTGTCCGCCAACGAACTCGGCCTGAAGCCGAAAATGTTCGGCGGCGGCATGGTTGGCCTCCAAGCGACGGTGTTCAAGAACAAGCTGAAGTCCAAGCTCAACGGCATCGTGAACTATGACAATTGGGTGCCGTCAGCGAAAATGATGGCTCCTGCGGCGGACTTCTTCAAGAAATACCAGGCGCGTGCGCCGGGCATCGGCATCGACCCGCTCGGCTATTATCTCGGCGGCTGGGGCTACGCCCGTATGCAGGTGCTGGCCGATGCCATCACCGGAGCTAAGAGCATCAACGACGACAAGGTCGCCGCCTATATGCGCAGCCATGCGTTCAACTCCATCATGATAGACGGCGTCAAATTCGGCAAAAATGGCGAATGGGTCAAAGCCCGGCAGTTGCAGGTGCAGTATCACGACATCACCGATGCTGCGAACCTCGATACCTGGCGCGGCATGAGCTATCAGACCGTGCTCGCGCCTCCCGACGAAGTGACCGGCAAGCTCATTTATCCGTATGCGGATGCGCTAAAGGCATAGTGATAACGTTCCAAAGTCCCCCGGGCGCAGCGTAGCACGACAGTGATGCGCTGCCGGCCCGGGATCGTCATAGTCTGATGCGATCCCGGATCAGCGATGCACCGTTTTCGCGCTGCATCGCGTCCGGGATAAATTATTGTTGAGGAACAATGCTGCTTGCCACTTCGCTCGTCGGCTCCTATCCGCAGCCGGAATGGCTGATCGATCGCGTCAAGCTGTCGAAGCAGGTGCCGCGGGTGCGCGATCGACGATCTCTGGCTCGTCGCGCCGGACAAGCTCGAAGCGGCGCAGGACGACGCCAGCATCCTCGCCATTCGCGACCAGGAGCGCGCCGGGCTCGATATCATCACCGACGGCGAGCAGCGGCGCGAGAGCTATTCCAACCGCTTCGCCACCGCGCTTGACGGCATCGATATCGAAAAGCCGGGTACCGTGATCAACCGCAACGGCCGGCCGATTCCGGTGCCGCGCGTAGTCGGGCCGATCCGGCGCACGCGCCCGGTCGAGGTCCGCGATCTAAATGTCTTGCGCGCCAATACCGACCGCGCCGTCAAGGCGACGCTGCCCGGTCCGTTCACCATGGGTAAACAGGCGCAGGACGATTACTACAAGGACGAAGAAGCGGTGGCGATGGCTTACGCCGCCGCGGTGAACGCCGAGATCAAGGATTTATTCGCCGCCGGCGCCGACGTGGTGCAGATCGACGAGCCGTGGATGCAGCAGCATCCCGAGAAGGCGCGGCAATACGGGCTCAAGGCGCTCGACCGCGCGCTCGACGGCGTCACCGGCACCGTCGCGGTGCATCTGTGCTTCGGCTATGCCGCCGTGGTGCACGACAAACCGTCGGGCTATTCGTTCCTGCCGGAACTGGAAGGCTGCAAAGGCGCAGCAGATTTCCATCGAGGCCGCGCAGCCCAATCTCGACCTCAATGTGCTCAGGGAATTGCCGTCAAAGACCATCATCCTCGGGGTCATCGATCTTTCCGATATGACGATCGAGACGGCGCATAACGTCGCCGCGCGTATCCACGCGGCGCTCGCGCAAGTGCCGGCGGAACGGCTCGTCGTGGCACCCGACTGCGGCATGAAATACCTGCCGCGCGCCGTCGCCTTCGGCAAGATGAAGGCGATTGCCGAAGGCGCGGCGCTGGTGCGGCGCGAGCTTACGGGCGGCTGACGGGTCGTTCCAGCGCGTTGCGATCCCACTGCGCCAGATTTGCCGCGGCTTCGTAGGTTTCCTGGAGAAACCCGAGCAGCAGCGCATCCGGATCGCGCGCCTGGCGAACCGCGTCATAGGGCAGAATGAATTGCCCGAGGTCCTTGTTATAGGACGCTTCGGCGGTGCGAAGATGCGCGTCGCCATAACCTGCGGGCTCCGGATAGGCATAGACGTAGAACGCCGCGGAGCCGTAGCCGCCATTGCCGGGCCAAAAGCCACAGCTTGAGCATTCGTGCGAATAGGCTTCCGCCATGATCCAGTCTGCCACATAGGGCGTGTGGCCCTTGGGCGGCGGCGCGGTGCGGCCGGAAAAGCGCGTCACCACGAGGTCGAAGCTGCCCCAGAAGAAATGCACCGGGCTCGCTTTGCCGAGAAAGCGCGCGCGAAACACGTTCATCACGCGATTGATCCGCACCAGCGCGTGCCAGAATTTTTGCACATAGACAGGATCGTATTGCGCGTGGAGTGCGATCCTTGTCGAACGGCACCGCGCCCGGAATTTCGCACGGCAAGGTCCGGATCTGCACATCGGCCCCGAGACGATGCAGCCGTGCCATGAATTCCGAATAGAAATCGCAAACCGGCATCGGCTTAAGCGCAAAGGCCTCGGTGCCGCCGTCGCTCGTTTCGATCACCAGCCGATGGCTGGCAAAGTCAAAGGTGATATCGACCATGCCGCCGGCAAAAGGCATCGCCGGCGCGGCAAGGCCGCGCGCGGTGACATAGAACGTCGCATTCCACCAATGATTGATCAGCGGCGTGAGCGCGATGCGGACCTTGCCGGCGATCTGCGTCCACAGCTGCAGCGTGTCGCAAGTCTCGCTCCACGCCGCGAACGGAAGATCGGGCCATTGCGGATTGCCGATCACCTGTTCAGTCCTTCACCATGCACCGCCGGTCACAGCATATCCTTGATGGCGCGGATGAGATTGCGGTCGACGCTGATCAGATCGGCGTCGCGCGGCAATGCGAGCTGCTCCCGCTCCAGCGCCGAAATCCCGCGGCCTTGCAGGATGACGCGGCCGTCGGAGGTCAGGAAGATCGACGAGGCGTCCTTGTCGTCGCTCCCCTTCCAGATCAACTCAACGCGAAAGTTCACCGCCATTTTACCCGCATTATTTGTTTGAGCATGATCTTTTCCGAAAACCGGCGACCACTTTTCGGGATCATGCTCTACTCGGCCGCGGTCGCTTGCGCCGCAGCGGCGGCCTGCTCCTCGCGATAAAGCCGGTCGACGATGCGCCGCGCCTGGATGCCGCCGGCGTCGGCGTTGATGTCGACCTGCGGCGCGTCCGGGCGCAGGCTGATCATGCGCTGCTGCGCCGTAAACACGGCGACGTCTTCCAGGAAAGCCGTCTTGATCTGCGCGAAGACTCGTTCGGTCATCTCGGCGTTGTGCGGCTCGAAATTATGCGCCTGCGCCCAGAAATAATGCGCAGTGGTTTCGGTCTCGGGCGTAATCGCGTTGAGGTTGCGCATACCGATGCCGCCGGCGCGGCGGCCTTCGGGCGCGCCCGTGCCGGTCGGGCAAGCGCCGACATCGAGGCGCAGAAAGGCCGGCGGCGTGTAGTCGATGATCTGCCAGCGGTCGACATTGCCGGTGAACTTGCCGACCTTGACGAAAGTGGGCGGCGCCGGCTGATCGATGATCCAGCGCGTGACCAAGACGTTGTTCGGCGCGCGCTCTACTTTGACTGCGGCATGCTCGACCAGCGCCATATTGCCAATGGTGGTCTCATGGACGAAGGCGAGGTGCGTGAGATCGAGGAGATTGTCGACGACGAGCTGCCAGTTGGCTTCGACATGAAGATAGGACGGCTTGGCGCCCCATTCCGGATCCTGGAGCCAGTGGAAGTCGCAAATCTGCGCCGGATCGGCCAGCGCCGGATCGCCCATCCAGATCCAAATCCAGCGATAGCGTTCGACCACGGGATAAGTGCGCACGCGAGCGTTCTGCGGGATGTGGTCCTGGCCAGGCACGCGCACGCATTTGCCGGAGCCGTCGAAACGCAGGCCGTGATAGTGGCACTGTAGAACGTCGCCGATGACTTTTCCCATCGACAGCGGCAACCGGCGGTGCGGGCAGCGGTCCTCGAAGGCGTGCGGTGCGCCTTGGCTGTCGCGGAACAGGACGACCGGCTCGCCGAGGATGGTGCGGCCGAGCGGCCGTTCGCGAACCTCGTCGTCCAAGGCGGCGACGTACCAGTAATTGCGGAGAAACATCGCATCCTCCTTGCGGCGCTTCCTACCCTCACTCTATGCGCACACCGCCGCTGGCTCAATCCACCATCGTGGGTCGCCGCCGGACCGGTTTTATTCGCCTGCGAAATGCTTATGATATAAAAAACACCCAAGGTGAGGCGACATGCAGGCGAATGCCGGCCCGGAATTGTTGCGCGACTGGATTGCGCGGGCCGCGCGTCGCGCGCCCGACAAGAGCTGGGTCGTGTCGGCCGAGGATGGCCGTACCGTCAGCTACGGGCAGTTGCACGACATGGTCGGCCGCTTTGCTACGTTCCTGCGCCAGCGCGGGCTTGGCCGCAACGACCGGGTTGCGCTGCTTGCCAATAATTCGATCGAGCACTTGCTGTGCTATTTCGGCGTGATGGCGGCCGGAGCGACCGTCTGCACCGTCCACATCGAGATGAACCGCAATCAGCTCGGCAATATTTTCGAGCGGCTCAAGCCGCGGCTCATTCTCTATCAGGACGGCCTGCAACTCGACGATCTCCTTGCCGCGACCACCGTGCCGCGCTTGCGCATTGGGCGCTGGGACAGGCCGGGACCCGACACGTTATTTGCCGAGCTTGCTCGCCTGCCGCCGAGCGAGCCGCAAGGCGCGGCGCAAGCGGAAGATGACGCGATCATCCTGTTCACCTCAGGCACCAGCGCCACGCCCAAGGGCGTCATCCTGAACTTCCGCGAATATCTGTTGAACATCGATCCGCTGGCCGAAGGCTTCGGCATCACCGCCGACGATCGGCTTTACGATTTCCGTCCCTTCAGCTGGAACTCGGCGCAGACTTTAGGCGCACTCACTGTCGTCAACCGCGGCGCGACTCTGGTTCTGTCGGAAAAATTCTCGGCGAGCCGCTTTTTCCAACACCTGCGCGAGCACGGCGTCACAATTGCCACCGGCAATCCGACGACGATCAACATTCTGCTCAACAGCGAACAAACCGCGCACCGCGACGATCTGCCGAAGCTGCGCTTCATGACATCGAGTTCCGCCCCGCTGTTGCTTGAAGAGTGGAAGCGGTTCGAGCAGAAATTCGGCATCCCGGTCGCGCAGGGCTGCGGCGCCAGCGAAGTGAGCTGGATTGCCGCCATTCCCGGCGAACAGCGGCAGCTCGGCAAGGTCGGACGGCCGTTTCGCTACCACGATCTCGCCGTCGTCGATGCCGAAGGCCGGCGCTTGCCGGCCGGCGAAATCGGCTATGTGGAACTCGGCGGGCTCGGCGATCATGCTTACCGCTATCTCGGGGAGGACGGCGAGGTGAAGGTCCACAGCCGGGGCCGCTTCCGCACCGGCGATCTCGGCTCGCTCGACGCCGAAGGCTGCTTGACGCTGAGCGGCCGTGAGAAGGAGCTGATCATTCGCGGCGGCGCGAAAATTTCGCCGGTCGAGATCGACTCGTTCCTGATGCAGCACGCCGACGTGATCGAGGCCGCGACCGTCGGCGTGCCCGACGCGATCTATGGCGAGGAAGTGATGAGTTACGTCGTGGTGCGGCCCGGCACCAGCGTCGATGCGGACGCGTTGTTGCGCTATTGCGCCGGCGCGCTGCCGGCGTTCAAGGCGCCGAAGCGGATCGTGCTGAGCGACTCGCTGCCGAAGACCGATCGCGGCAAGCTCGACCGGAGGGCCTTGGCGGAACGGTGGCGGCAGGAAGCGAGTCGGTGAGGTTTGCTACTCCCCTCCCCCTTGTGGGCAGGGGTTGGGGGTCGGGGTCCAGAGCCGACGCGCAGACGTCGACGATTTTGCGCGTACGTCCTTTGTGAGAGTTACCTCTCGACCCCCCACCCCGCCCTCCCCCACAAGGCGGGAGGGAGAAGAAATCACCGGCCCGACCGCGCCAGCGAATGCACCCAACCCTGCATCCGCTTCTTGGCGTTGGCGATGTCTTCCTTGGTGAAGAAATCCTCCGGCTTCACTCTGTCGACCGGATAGACCGGGCGCAAAAAGTCGCTCTCATAGCCGAATGGAACCGTGGCATCGATGCCCATACCGCCTTCGAAGCGGGTGTTCGACGCGGTCCATTGCTGGCCGCCCGCGGTCATGCGCTCCGACGGCATGAAGGTCTGGCCGCGGCCGCCGGGGATCGGGTTGAGGATGTCGGTCTGCGGATTGACGCGGGTGGTCAGGCACCACATCACGTCGTCCATCGAATAAGGATCGACGTCCTCGCTCACCGCAATCGCCAGCCGCATGCCTTGCGAGCACGATAAGATGGCGCCCAGGAAGTTGCGCTGCCAGCCCTCGTCGATCTGATTGCGCTTCTTGACCTGGATGACGCAGCCGCCCCAATCGGTCATGCAGTAGGGGATCACCACGTTCTGCACGATGCCCGGCTGCAGCCGGTTGCACAATTCATAGATCGCGGCCTCGCGCACCGTGGTGTCGATATTGTGGTCGTCGAGCATGTGCACGCCGAGCGCGAAGATGATCGGCTTGGTCTCCGGCTTGCGCATGGTGATGCCGGTGACGTGGAAGGTCGGCGCCTTGTAGGCCTTGCCCATGTAACCGGCCCATTCGGGGTGAAAGTGATGGCGGCCCTGCACGCCGGCATCTTCCGATTCCTTGGTCTCGTAACGGCGGTCGCGCGGATTGACGTAGCCTTCGAGCACCAGCTCGCAGTCGGCAAGCGCCATGGCGTCGACGGTACGCGCTTTGACGAGACGGATCGGCGCGCCCTGCACCGCAGACGCGATGCCGATCTCGTCGCAGCCCATCGGCAATATGGCGTAGTCGAAACCGGCCCCGGCGAGCAGCGTGCACGCCGGCGGCACGCCGAAGCACATCGTGATCGGCACCGGCTGGTCTTCCTTGTAATATTTGTTGACGACCTGCCACATGTGCGAGCCGGGCGAAATCTGGAACGTGCCGACATTGCCCCAGCGGAAATTCATACGGTTGTAGCCGAGATCGGAGCCGCCCTCGAATTGCGGGCCGGTGACGCAGCGGATGCCGGAGCCCACGGTGAGCTCGGATTCGTAGGTGGTGTGGCGGATCGGTACCATCCACTGATTGACGTCGTTCGGCCGCTCGATGACGTGCTCCTGGCACGGCGCCTCGCTCTGCGCGATCTCCACCGGCTTGATCGGATGCGACAGCGCGTACGCGAGCTTGCGCACCCGCTCGGCGTCGTCCTTCCAGCCGAACATGCGGTTGATGATCGCCATGTCGCCGAACAGGTTGGTGATCACGCGATGATTAGGCTTGCCCCTGACGTTGTTGAACAGGATCGGACAGCCGCCATCCATGTGCTTTTGCAGGCCGGTGACCTGGAGGTCCGGATCGACTTCCTTGTCGGTCTCGATCAGCTCGCCCGAGGCGCGCAGCCATTCCAGCGTCGAGCGGAGATCGAATGCCTGGTTCGGCGTTGCGGCGGCGTGTTGTTCCTTGCGGAGCGGCTGTTGCATCGCGGGCGTTCCCATTGCTTGGAGCAGATCCCGAAAAGTGGATACAGGTTTTCGGAAAAGATCATGCTCAGTCAAAAAGCCAAAGCCCGGTTTTGATGCCATCAAAACCGATTGGCTGCAGAGTTTCAAAGAGTATCCGCCGGGCCAACCGAAGCTGTCAACGCCGCCGGTCAGGAGAGCCTCGGGATCGGGAATGACAATCCAAATGTATGGGTTCTAGCGCGATCTCGGAGTTGAAATGCCGATCAGTGCGTGGCGCCAGGAAGCAAAATTCAACTCCAGCGTGCGCAATCGACCCCAGACGGCAGCGCCGAAGTTGGGCGCCAGACCGGCTTTGCGCTTGGCCGCCAGGACCGCCGCTGCGTCGTAAGCGACGTAGCGGCGCGTGACGATGCCGCGTTCGAGGTCGAGCACCATATAAGTCGCGCGCCGCTCGCTTGAGCGCGGCTCGCCGACGGTACCCGGATTGATGAGATAATAGGCGTCATCGCGCAACTGCATTTGCTGCTCCGGCCGCTCCACCGCCGCACCATTGCGCAGCTCATAGATGCCGGCGCGATGGGTGTGGCCGAACGCGCAGATGCGCGCGCCGGACGGATGCCGCCTGAGCGCTGCGAAGCTGAGCATGCGGCGCTCGTCGTTGTCGAGGTACACGCTTTCACATCCGGTTTCGGGATGCAGCGCGCCATGGACCGCGATTACGCGGTCGTCGATATTGGCTTTGAACGGCAGGCTGCGCAGAAAGGCGAGTTCGTCCGGATTGAGACGCGGCCGCGTCCAAGCGACGGCGCGCGCCGCCGTGGCGTTGAAATCGTCGGTCGCGATCAGCCCGCACACCGCGAGATCGTGGTTGCCGGCGATGCATAGAGCGTTGCTGGCGCGGATCAGCGCCAGGCATTCGACGGGCTTGGTGTTATAGCCGACCAGATCGCCGAGACAGACGATGCGATCGACGCCCTGCCCGGCGATGTCGGCAAGTGTCGCCTGCAGCGCCTCGAGATTGGCGTGGATGTCGGAAATTAGCGCGAGCTTCACGAGCCGACGCCATCTCGCCGGACGGCCGCGCCAAGCCGCGTGGCAATTTGGTGCAATGTCGCGCCCACAACCGGCATCGGATCGGTCCAAGACAAAGCCGACTTCGCCTCGCAGCCAAGCATCCAGGGCAGCCAGGCCGTCAGCGGCACGCCGGATTGGCGTGCCGACGGCAAATCCTTCCAGACGCGGCACCAGCGCACGCCGGCTTTGGCATGCGAAACGCGCGGCCGCGGCGTGCCGGTCAGGTCGGCATAGACCAGCGCCGGAATATTGACGCCGGCCACGGCGCCGGCGTGATGCCACAGCGTGAAGCGCGGGTTGACCTCTAACAAATGCAGCTCGCCGGTCCGATCGCGCTTGAAGTCGAATTTGGCGACGCCGGTGAGACCGAGCCACTCCACGGCAATGCGGCCGTGCCGACGCACGTCCGCCGCATCGGTGATCTCAAGCGCCGTGGTGTGCCCATACGCCACCGGATAGGTGCGAATCTTGCGCCCGGTAAATTCGCCGGCCACTTGGCCGCGCGCATCCACGTAGCAGTGGTAGCTTTCGATTTGCGTTTCCGCGCCGGGAATGAGCTGCTGGGCGAGCAATTCGACGTTGGCGCCGAGCAATTGCGGCCACAGCTGCCGCAGCGCCTCGGCGCTCTCCACTGCGAGCGCCTTGCGCAAGCCGAAAGTTTCGTCCCAAGCGCCGGCCCGGTTGAGCGGCTTGATGATGGCGGGAAAATCGAGGCCAAGATCTGGCGGCGTGGTCCGCGCCGGATGAAATTGCAGTGCCGCCGGCACCGGCAATCCGTGCCGTTTCGCCAAAGCCGCAAATCGCGTCTTGTCGACTAAATCCTCAACCAGCGGCGCGTCGGCAATAACGAAGCGGAAAGCCTGCGCCAGCCGTTCGCGATGCCGCGAGACGACCACAAGCTGCTCGTCGCTCTCATAGAACAGGACGGGCCGCTCGCTGTGTGTCTCGCCGAAGCGAATGAGCGCGTCGACGCGCTTGTCGACTTCTTGCGAGCAATCCCATTGCAGCCGCGCTTTCGTGAAGCGCGAATAGAGCGACGGAACGCCCGGCGGCGCCACGACGCTGCAGGGGATGCCGGCCGCCGCAATCGGCTGCAGCAGATCCATGTCGCCCATGACGCAGGCCGGCGTCCGCCGCGACCGCGCCTTATCGCTTCCGGCGGCGACGGCTTGCGGCCGCGGATGCAACAGCGGCCCGACCGCGGAGCGCAGGCGAGACACGCAGCGCCACAATAGCGGCGTCTGCTTGATGAAGCGCTTGGCGCGACGCCGGGCATTCGAGACGAGGCTCGCCGGCCGCCCGCGCCAGGTCGCTGCCGTACTGTAATCATACAGCTTGAGGCGCAGATCGGACCACTCCAGCTTGTATTGCTCGTCTCCGATGGTGAAATCGAACAGCCGCAAGCCGCGCGCGATGGCGTAGGCGAGCAGCTCACGAAGGTGGAGCGTGCCGGGGCCGTAGCGGGTCAATTCATTGTCGTAATAGCTCGACAGCACGTGGTAGTAGCAGTCGCCAAACACGATTGCGAAATTCGCCGCCGCGCAGGTCGGACCGATCTCGACGCGGCTGACGTGAGCCAGATGCCGCGAGTTCGGATTCGATGCGAAATCGGCGAAGAACTCCCGGTAGCCGGGCCGCGAAAATATGTCGGCAATTCCCTTGCGCGCAAATATCCGCTGCTTCTGCTCCCACAACGTGTCGAGCGCTTGACGCAAATCGTTCGGTTCGGCGACGGTTTGGAAACGAATTTCGCCGAACTCGGACATGTGCTTGCGCTTGGTGCGGTCGCGTCGGCGCGTCGCCGACGATCGCCGCGCGCGGTAAAAGGCTTCCCAGTTGTCGCCCAGCTGCGTGACGTGCGCACTGTTGGCGTTGGGCATAACGTGGAGATTGACGAAGGGATTGCTCTGGACGCCGACCGTTTGCGGCATCTTCTCGAACTCGATCCAGTCGTACCGCAGCGCGCGATCGGATCGCAGGCGCGCCAACAGCTCGCGCCACAGCGCGAGGAAGCGGGACGACATGACGCGTTGCGAAAAATCGCGAGCCAAAAGCGGCGCATTGTAGTCGCACAGTTCCTGGCCGAGCCAGCATAGTCGCCGGACCGAACGCCGCGCCTCGATAGCAAGCGGCAGGATGAATGCGGTTCTGCCGTCGCCGAAACGGCCGACCACGACGACCGGCACGGTGCCATCGCGCTCGCCGATGTGGCGTTGCCACGTCGCCAGCCATTCGAAAGTCTGGAATGCCGTGCATTCGGCGAGTTGTTGGAAACGACGCCATTCGCCTTCGACCTCGTCAAGGCGGGTGTAGATGGCAAAGCTCGGTTCCGGCGCAAACTCGCGGGACAAATCCGTCAGACGCGAAAGCGCATCGTGACAGACGTCGACAGACGCAGTCGTCGTGCGAAACGCTGCTAATGGTGTTGCGCGTGTCACGATCTTGGTCACGAACCTGGTCACAAATCTGGCCGGACCGGCGGAAGCCGCATCGGAATTTGTCTTAAGAGGAAATCCTTAAATGTGCATCCTTCAGTGCGCAGTTACGTGGGGTTAACGTAAAGAGACCGCTGCGTCCCATCGTTGCCTGATGCCGTGTCGGTTTGGCGCAGTTAACCCGGTAGAAACGCCCGCTCGACAGCCGTATCCTTAACTGAATTGTTTCGCTACGGCGCGCCGCGCCCGGCGCGATGGGGAGGATATTATGAATAGTCTTCGGCATTGGTTTCGGATTGTCGGCCTGTGCCTGATGGCCGTGCCGGCGGCGACCACCGTGCACGCCCAAGCCGACAGCTATCCGAACAGGACGGTCACGATTATCTCTGACGCGGCGCCGGGCTCGACGCCGGACGTCGACGCCCGCTTTGTGGCAGAGGGTCTGTCCAAGACATGGGGGCAGCAAGTCATCGTCGTCAATCGTCCCGGCGCCAATGGCAGCATCGGGGCCCGCGCCGCTTCGGAGGCCGCCCCGGACGGCTATACGCTGTATATGCCGGTGCTTTCGACCTTCATCGCGCTGCCGACGATTGCGCCGAATCTGCCGCTGAAGCTGCCGCGCGATTTCATTCCGATCGGATACACTGCCGAAAATCCGATGTTCGTCGCGGTCAATCCCAAGCTCGGCGTGTCAACGCTGCCGCAACTGATCGCGCTCGCCAAGAAGGAGCCGGGGAAGATTTCCATTGCGGTCACCGGCGCCGGCCGGCTCACGGATCTCACCGGCCTGTTGCTGCAGGACCGCGCCGACGTCCACCTGCTGCGGGTTCCCTATTCCGGCGGGCCGGCGGCGGCGCTAGCCGACGTCGGCTCGGGACGCGTATCGATGATCATCGAGGGCTATTCGGGAATCGTCGGCGCGGTGAAGGCCGGACAAGTGAAGCTGATCGCGGTCGCCTCAATCGAGCGCCTGCCGCAGTTTCCCGATCTGCCGACGGTAGCCGAAACGCTGCCGGACTTCAGGGCACTCGGCTGGCAAGTCATTGTCGCGCCGAAAGGCACTGCCGGACCGATCGTCAGCAAGATCAGTACGGATTTGGCCAAGGTCGTCAGCGATGCAGATTTCAAGAAGCGGCTGGCGAACATCGGCAGCTATTCGCGCGCCATGACGCCCGAGCAAACGCTTGCTTTCGTCGACAACGAGCAACAAACCTGGGCGCCGGCTGTTACAAAAGGCCTCCAAGAAGTAATGGACGTATCTTTGTCAGGGGGGACTTCAACATGTTGACGCTTTATTATGCTCCCGGCGCGTGCTCGATGGCTTCGCATATCGTGCTCGAGGAGAGCGGCGAGCCATACGAGCCGAAGAAGGTCGACCTCGCCGGCGGCGAACAACGCACCGAGGCCTATCTGAAAATCAATCCGCTGGGGCGCGTGCCGGCGCTCCGCCTCGACAACGGCGAGCCGCTCACCGAGAACACGGCCATCCTGCCTTATCTCGGCAAGCGGTTCGACCTGTGGCCGAAGGACCCGATGGCCGAGGCGAAGGCGCTGTCGCTGATCGGCTTCTTTGCGTCGAGCGTGCACCCGGCGCACGCTCACGTCGGCCGGCCCGAGCGCTATACCGCCGACGCCAATGCCTATCCCGGCATCAAGGACATGGGCTTGAAGACCTTCCACGGCTATCTCAAGCAGATCGACGCCATGCTGGCCGGGCGCGAATGGTTCTCCGACCGCTATTCCGTGCTCGATCCTTACGGTTTCGTCTTCTACACCTGGGGCGTGCGCCGCGAGCTGCCGATGGCGGAGCTGAAAAACTACACCGCGCACAAGGATCGCCTGCTTAAGCGGCCGGCCGTCGCGCGGGTGGTCGAGAACGAGAAGATCAAGGTGTAATTCTCTGCCGTCGTGCCCGGCCTTGTGCTGGGCATCCACGCCTTTCACGTTGGAGCGAAATCAAGACGTGGATGGCCGGGATGAGCCCGGCCATGACAAGAGAGCAGGCGTTTACGCCGTCTTCTGCGCCTTCAGCCCGAGTTCGTTGATGGTGCGCTCGCGCATGATGAATTTCTGAATTTTTCCGGTCACCGTCATCGGGAATTCGTCGACGAATTTGACGTAGCGCGGCACCTTGTAGTGCGCGATCTGATCGCGGCAGAACGCCTTGATCTCGTCCTCGGTGGCGGCGATGCCGGGACGCAGCTTGACCCAGGCGCAGATCTCCTCGCCGTAGCGGTCGTCCGGCACGCCGATCACCTGGACGTCCTGGATCTTCGGATGCCGGTACAGAAACTCCTCGATCTCGCGCGGATAGACGTTCTCGCCGCCGCGGATCACCATGTCCTTGATGCGGCCGACGATGTTGCAATAGCCCTCGGCGTCGATGGTGGCGAGATCGCCGGTATGCATCCAGCGCGCCGCATCGATGGCTTCGCGGGTGCGCTCCTCGTCGCCCCAATAGCCGAGCATCACCGAATAGCCGCGCGTCAACAATTCGCCGGGCGTGCCTGGCGGCACGATGCGGCCGTTCATGATCGACGATCTTCACTTCGAGATGCGGCTGAATGCGGCCGACGGTCGAAACGCGCCGCTCCAGCGGGTCCTCGGTCGAGCTCTGAAAGCTGACCGGGCTCGTCTCGGTCATGCCGTAGGCGATGGTGATTTCGTTGAGATTCATCTTGGCGACGCAACGTTTCATCACTTCGATCGGACACGGCGAGCCCGCCATGATGCCGGTGCGCAGCGACTTAAGATCGAAACGTCCGAACTCAGGATGATCGAGCTCCGCGATGAACATGGTCGGCACGCCGTGCAGCGCCGTGCAGCGCTCCTCGGCGACGGTTTCCAGGGTGACCAGCGGATCGAACCCCTCGCCGGGAAACACCATGCAGGCGCCGTGGGTGACCGCCGCCAGATTGCCGAGCACCATGCCGAAGCAGTGATAAAGCGGCACCGGAATACAGAGCCGGTCCTGCGGCGTGAGCCGCATCGCCTCGCCGATGAAGAAGCCGTTGTTGAGGATGTTGTGATGCGACAGCGTCGCACCTTTGGGGAAGCCGGTGGTGCCGGAGGTGAACTGGATGTTGATCGGCTCGTCGAATTGCAGTTGCGGCCCGAGCTCGGCAATCCGCTGCGCTTCTTTTTCGGCGCCGCGCGCCAGAATCTCGGAGAAGCGGAACGTGCCGGGATGCCAGCCCTCGCCGAGGAGGACGACCGAACGCAGCGCCGGCAGCCGCGCCGATTCGAGCTTGCCGGGCGTGGCATGGCCCAGTTCCGGCGCCAGCTCGCGCAACATGCCGACATAGTCCGAAGTCTTGAAACGCTCGGCGAGAATGAGCGCCTTGCAGCCGACCTTGTTGAGCGCGTATTCGAGCTCGGCGATGCGATAAGCGGGATTGATATTGACCAGGATCAGCCCCGCTTTGGCCGTGGCGAATTGGGTCAGCACCCATTCCGAATTGTTGGGCGACCAGATGCCGATGCGGTCGCCGGGATGAAGCCCGAGCGTCAAAAGTCCGGCGGCGAGCTTGTCGACCTGCTGCCGCAATTCGCTGTAGCTCAATCGCACCTTTTGGTGGCGAACCACCAAAGCCGGGCGCCCTGGCCAATTGTCGCAGACCGCATCGAAAAACTGCCCGATCGTCTGGCCGATGAGCGGTTGCTCGCTCGCGCCGTGTACGTAACTCAGCTTGAGACCGGCCATAGCGTGTCCTCCCAGACATTTCGGCGACTATAGCGCCTTCCCAGCAAAGCTGCGAAGTCTCATGGCTCGGGAATGCCGAACTGGATCGCCTTTTTGTGCGCCATCGGGCTTGGTACAGTCGGTTCAAAGCGCGCAATAAGGACGTCCAAGGAGTTTCATGTCCGGACAGATCTCGGAACTGTCGGTATCGCTCTGGCGCGGCGGCAAGGACGGCCGTTACCGGACTTACAGCGTGCCGCGGCGCGAGAGCCAGACCGTGCTCGACGTCGTGACTTTCGTGCAGCGCCATCTCGATCCGACGCTGTCTTACCGCTTCGCCTGCCGGGTCGGCGTCTGCGGCTCCTGCGCCATGACCGTCAACGGCAAGCCGCGCTGGACCTGCCGCACGCATATCGCGAAGGTGGCCGGCGACGGCCGTCTGGAAATCGGCCCGCTCGAAAATCTTCCGGTGATCAAGGACCTGACCACCGACATGGAAGTGTTCTTCCAGAAGTGGCAGCAGGCCAAAGGCGTCTTTGCGCCGTCGCAGACTCGCCACGACGCCATTGCGCAAATCCGGCCCGATAATCCGGCCCGCGCCGCTGCCGACGCGGCGATCGAGTGCATCAATTGCGGCGTCTGCTACGCCGGCTGCGATACGGTGCGTTGGAATTCCGGCTATCTCGGCCCTGCAGCGCTGACGCGGGCGTGGACGCTGGTCAATGACCAGCGCGATGCCGGCAATCGCGAACGACTGCAAGCAGTCGCGGCTAATGGCGGCTGTCATTCCTGCCATTCGCACCAATCCTGCCAGGAGCTTTGCCCGCAGACGCTCAATCCGACCGCCGCCATTGCTGGACTGAAGCGGCGCACGGCAGCGGCGTATCTCAAGGGCGAGATCAAGGCATGAATGTCCGTCTCTATGTCTGGCAGCGGGCGACAGCGGCACTCATGGCGCCGCTCGTTCTCGGCCATATCGCGATTATCTTCTACGCCACGCGCCAAGGCCTGAGCGCTGCGGATATTTTGGCGCGCACCTGCGGCAGCATCCTGTGGGCGGCCTATTACGGCCTTTTTGTCGCTGCCGCTTCGATCCACGCCGCGATCGGCATCCGCAATGTTTTGAGCGAATGGTCGCCGCTGAACGAACGCCGCGCCGGATTTCTTGCCATCCTGTTCGGGCTCTTTCTGGCGCTGCTCGGCGCGCGCGCCGTGGCTGCGGTGGTGCTGTCATGATCGCGAGCCACACGAAACATCGCGATAGCGCGCTGTGGATCGCCGCGATGGTGCACCGGCATTTCCGGCTTGGCGCTGGCGATTTTTCTGCCGTTCCATTTTCTGGCGCTGGGTCTTGCCCTCGATGGCGAAGCAAATCTGGAAAGCTTTCTGCGCTGGACCGATCAGCCGCTGGTCAAGCTCGCCGAAGGCGGGCTCGTTTTTCTGCTCGCGGTGCATTTGCTCGGCGGCTTGCGCGTGTTGGTGATCGAGAATTTCGCCTGGCGGGACGGCCAAAAGCAGCTGGCCACGCTTGCGGCCGCGGTGTCGGTTCTCATTGCCGCGGGATTTCTGGCGCGTGTGTTCTGAGGATCGCATGAACGTCGAGCAGCTCAAAACCGACATTCTGATCCTCGGCTCCGGCGGCGCCGGGCTGTTTGCGGCGCTGCATGCGCTCAAAGCCAATCCCGATCTCGACATCACGGTGGCGAGCAAGGGTCTCCTCGGCAAATGCGGCTGCACGCGCATGGTGCAGGGCGGCTACAACGTCGCGCTCAATCCCGGCGACTCGATCGAGCGCCATTTCATGGACACCATCGAAGGCGGCAAATGGCTGCCGCATCAGGAATTGGCCTGGACGCTTGTCACCAAGGCCATCGAGCGCGTGCGCGAACTGGAAAACGAGATCGGTTGTTTCTTCGACCGCAATCCCGACGGCACGCTGCACGGCAAAGCCTTCGCCGGTCAGACCTTCGACCGCACCGTGCACAAGGGCGACCTCACCGGCATCGAGATCATCAACCGGCTGATGGAGCAGGTCTGGGCGCGGCCGATCCGCCGCCTGGAGGAGCACCGCGCCGTCGCGCTGATCCCGGCGACCGACGGTTCGCTTGCGGGTGTGCTGTTGATCGACGTGCGCTCAGGCGAATTCCGCTTCGTCTCGGCGCAGGCTGTCTTGCTCGCCACCGGCGGCGGCCCGACCATGTATCGCTATCACACCCCGTCCGGCGATAAGAGCATGGATGGCTTGGCCATGGCGCTCCGCCTCGGACTTCCTCTGCGGGATATGGAGATGGTGCAATTCCATCCGACCGGCCTGCTCGCGGGGCCGGACACGCGCATGACAGGCACGGTGCTGGAAGAAGGGTTGCGCGGGGCCGGCGGGCATTTGCTCAACGGCGCGATGCACCGCTTCATGGGCGACTACGATCCGAAACTCGAACGCGCCACGCGCGACGTCGTCAGCCGCGCCATCTATGCGGAAATGCGCGCCGGCCGCACCACGCCGCACGGCGGCGTCTATATCAAGATGGGTCACCTCGGCCCGGCAAGCGTCGCCAAACAGTTCAAGGGCATGGTGGATCGCTGCCGCGATTGCGGCTTCGATCTCGCCGGCGGCTTGGTCGAAGTGGTGCCGACCGCGCATTATTTCATGGGCGGCGTGATCTGCAAGGTCGACACCGCGACGGAACGCTTCGGCCTGTTCGTCGCCGGCGAGGACGCCAGCGGCATGCATGGCGCCAACCGGCTCGGCGGCAATGGCGTCGCCAACTCGACGGTGTTCGGCGGCATCGCCGGCGACGTGATGCCCGGCTTCATCGCCAAAAATCCCGGTCATCGTCTGTCCGATACGCGCGTGATCGACGCCGAATCGACCGCGCGCTACATCCCTTCACCCACAAGCCGGGCGACCTCAATGCGCTTCGCGAAAAGCTCTTGGATACGATGTGGGACGAGGTCGGCGTGGTGCGCGACCGCGCCAGCATCGAGCGCGGCCTTGCCGGCATCGACGGCATCGAAGCCGAGCTTCTCGCCACCGGCCTTGCCGACGCCGGCCGCCAGTTTAGTCTGACCTGGCACGACTGGCTCAATCTGCGTTCGTTATGCGAGATCAGCCGCGTCATTGCGCTGGCGGCGCTTAAACGCGAGAACTCACGGGGCGCGCACTACCGCTCCGATTTCCCGGAACCGGGCGATCTTGCAACCTCGACCTTCACGGTGGCGCGGCATATATCGAGCGAGCTCGAGATCACCGACCGGCCGGTCGTCTTTAGCCACGTGAAGCCCGGCGAGACTTTACTGCGCGATTCGATCGCAGCCGAATAGAGGCGAATATGATTCCGCTCTCGTCCATTCAACGCAGCGCCGAAGATCTGATGGCCAAAGCGGCCATCGAAATCCCCGACGATTATCTCGCCGGCTTGCGCCGCTGCGCCGACAGCGAAAAGGGCGATCTGTCGTCCTTCGTCATCAAGGCGATGCTGGAGAACTACGAGGCGGCGAAGGAAGATCGTCGCGCCATGTGCGGCGATACCGGCCTGCCGCGCTGGTACGTCAAAATCGGCAACGAAGCGCAAATCGAAGGCGGCCCGGTCGCGCTCGAAGCCGCGCTGCGCCGCGCCACCGCGCGGGCAACGACAAATGTGCCGCTGCGCCCCAACCGCGTGCATCCGCTGTGGCGCACCGATCACAACAACAATGTCGGGATTAACGCGCCGGAGATCGAATATGCGTTCCACCCCGACGCGGATTGGATCGAGCTGACCACCGTGCACAAAGGCGGCTTGTTCGGCACGGATTACCGCATGCTGTTTCCCGGCGACGGCATCGAAGGCATCAAGCGGTTTTATCTCGACACGCTGGTCGGCTTCGGCAAGCGCGGGCTCGCCTGCCAGCCGGCCATCGTCGGCATCGGGCTGGGCGGCTCGAAAGACACCAGCATGGTGCTGGGCAAGCAGGCGTCGTGCCTGCGCATCGTCGGCTCGCGCAATCCCGATCCGAAAATCGCGGCGCTCGAAGAGGAGTTCAAGGAACTGGGCAACAATATCGGCATGGGCGCGATGGGCTTCGTCGGCTCCTCGATGGTGATCGATTGCCACATCGAGGTCGGCTATTGCCACACCGGCGGCATGCCGATGTCGGTGCACATGTTCTGCCTGTCGTCGCGCCGCGCCTGTGCGCGCATTGCGGCCGACGGCAAAGCGGCGTTCCGCACCGATCCGATGTGGTTCACCGACTATATGCGCCGCTCCACGGTGGAATGGGGTCAGCAGGCGGCCGAGGCCGCGGAATAAAATGTCCGATCTCAAAAGGGTTCACATCGACCTTCCGGCGCGCACCGAGGATCTGCGCAAGCTGGAAATCGGCTCGGTCGCCTATCTCACCGGGCGGGTCTTCACGGCGCGCGAGGGCGTCTATAAGCGGGCGATTGCCGATGGCTTCGGCATGCCGGCCGGCAGGGATGCGCTAGGCATCACTAACTTCCACTGCTCGCCGGCGGCCAGCATCAATCCCGACGGCACTTATACCGTCGGCGCGGTCACCGCGACCGCGTCATTTCGGTTTGCTCAGTGGCTCGACGGCTGGTTCAAAATCTCCGGCTGCAACGTCATCATCGGCAAAGGCGGCATGACGTCGGAGACCTACCGCGCGCATTTCGTGCCGAACAATGCGATCTATCTCACCACGGTCGGCTACGGCACCGGCGCGCTACTCGGCCGCGGCATCAAGCACGTCGCCGGCGTTTATTGGCTGGAGGAGCTGGGCCTGGCGCAGGCCGTCTGGGTGCTCGACGTCGAAAAATTCGGTCCGTTCCTGGTCGAAAGCGACCTTGACGGCAACTCGCTGTTCGAGCGCGAGAACGCCAAGATCGCGCCCGGCCTCGAGCAGCTTTATGCCGGCACCCGGCCGGCAACGCTGCACCGCTACGGCGAGACCGACGACAAGACCAAGGAAGTGATTTGAAAGTTATCCTCACCCAGCCATTCGACCACCATCCTGCGCGTGATCCACGGTGCGCAGTCCTCAATAATGATAGCGGCACTGGGCGATTTCCAAGACTTGCTCGCCGGGCTTTCCGGATATTCGATAAACTAATCGATGCTCTTGCGTGATGCGGCGCGACCACCAGCCGGACAGCGCGAATTTGAGCGCTTCCGGTTTGCCAAGGCCACGAAACGGATTGCGCTGAATGTCCTCAATAAGTGCGTTGATCCTCTTAAGTGCGTCGGGATCGTGGCTCCGCCAATGCAGATAATCTTCCCAGGCCTTTTCGGTCCAAAGAAGCTTCATCCCTATGTCTCAATGAGATCATGCTCATCAAGCTTCCCGGCATTGGCAGCGGCGATCAATTCCAAGAGCCGCCGCGCATTGGCCGGGCTGCGCAACAGATGGACCGTTTCCATCCAGCCCTCGAACTCTTCCTCGGAAATAACGACAACCGGCCGGCCGCCCTGCCGCGTGACATGAAGCGGCGCACCACTGTCGCAAACCTGATCCATGTAAGCGGCCAGCCGCTCACGGAAATCGGTGTAGGTCACATGACTTGGCTCGGACTTCCGCCGCCGATCGATCTTTGGCATCGCATATATTTTCCCTTTTGGGGGATCGCCTTATATGTACATATATATGTACAAATGAGATCAACGTCAAACCAAAAGGAGTTTAAGCGCGGAAGGCGGCGGACTGCGCCGCCGAGAAAGTCGTATTATTATCCCGTAAGACCTGCATGACCACATCTTGCCGCGGCAATTGATCGTCCGCACCGGAGGGCACGGAGATGAACAGCGCGGTCCCGGCAGTAAAATCCGTCGGTCAGCGGATAACCGAGGAATTGCGAGAATTCCTCGTCATCGCGGCTTATCTCTACGTCTGCTTCACCGCGCTTGCCTATCTGAAAGCCGCAATTCTCCAGGCGCACGGCATCGCCTTCGCGCCTTTCGGTTTCGCCGCCGTCAAAGCCCTCATCTGCGCCAAGTTCATGAGCGTGGGACACGCATTGCATGTCGGCGAGCGCTACAAGAACCGGGCTCTGATCTGGCCGACGCTCTACAGGTCGCTTGTTTTCGTCGCGCTGCTGTTGGTTCTCAATACCCTGGAAGAGATCATCACGGGGTTCATTCATCATCGGACACTTCTCGATTCGATATCCGGCGTCGGCGGCGGTACGCTCGAACAGCTCATAGCCACAGCCTTCGTCCTGCTGCTGATACTGATCCCGTTCTTCGCCTTCCGTGCGCTTGGCGAGGTGGTCGGCGAACGCAATCTGGTTCAGGTATTTTTTCATCGGCGGCATTACGCCGGAACGGCCGATGGGACGCAGGAATGATCTAATCCCGTTGTCGACTACAAAATGGAGGGGCGCTGACATGATCCGAACTGCATTTGTGCTCTCGATTATTTCAGTTGTGATCCCGCAAGCCGCCGGCGCTGACGAAATCCGGCACACCACATTCCCCAACGCACTGCTGGGAACCTGGGCGGAAACGGCGCAACAATGCGCCGCAAAAGATAAATCCAATATCGTGATTGAGGCTGCGACCTACGGCGATGCCAACGGAAGATGCGCCGTGCGCTGGATCGTCGAGACCGCAGGCTCACAGGGCGTCAACTACGCGGTCCATGCTCTTTGCACCAGCGCATCGCAGCCGGCAAAAACTCAACTGGTCAATATTATCATCCGACCTCAAGGCGCGGATGCGGCAGCGATGGGGAGGTCGTTCGCGGAGCTCAAGACCTACCGGCGCTGCCCCGCCCAGTAAATCTTGCGCGGGGTCATAGCACCCGTATGAACGGCCGCTCGCCGTTCGGATCAATTTCGACCTCGGCGCCGTTCGGAATCGCTTTGGTGATGTCGACATCGAATCCGGAAATCATGGTGAAATCGGCCAGCGCCGCGCCTTGCACCATGATCGGATTGACGCGGTTCAAGACCAGCGCCGCCGGCATGACGCCGCGCGACGCCATCTCGTGCAGCATCCAGGCGGTGGCGACGCCGCCTTTGGCGGCATCGAGCACCAGCACGCGGCCACGATAGCTCTCGCCGGCGAGCTTGTGCTCCGGCCGCGAGAACATGCCGCGAATGCGGTCGAGGTCGTAGCGCGCCGAAAAGCCGTCGCTAGCGACCAGCGCCTGCGCCCGTACTTTGCGGCCCATGCCCGCGCTGGCATAAAAAATTTTGGCGGTCATTTGAGCTTCCCGCCGGCGCAGGCCGCCGCGACGCATTGTTCCATCGACAGCAGCACCGGCCGATAGCCGTAACCGCCGAGGATATTGGTGAGCTTGGCCGAGTTGGTCGCGAGCCCCTTCCAGCCGTTGGCTTCCGCGATCTCGCGCGCATAGCTCTGGTAGAAGCACATGCCGGACAGAACTATGCCGCCGGCAGCCTCGATCCGCGCGGTCAAGCCCATGCGGTCGGCGTCAGGCTTCACCTGCGGGCTGGTCACGGCAAAAAGCGGGATCGTCGCGCGGCGGCCGTCGAGCAACCCGGCCAGCATTCGCATTTCGACGAGGCTGAGCTGCGGCGCCGAGAACACGACGACGTCGACGGCGCCGACATCCTTGGCATAGCGCGCCTGTAAAACGCGGATGTCGGCTTCGCCGATATCGTGGGTTTTGAGCGATACGCCTTCGGGTACGACGTCTTCAAGACGCATCGCCTCCGGCGTGACCCCGACCATGTGAAACAGCGCCACCGAGCCGAAGCTCGCCAGCGCCGCGCCGAAATGTTTCATTTCATCGGCGCTCGGCACGCGCTCGACGCCGACGAGCGCCGGCACTTGCGAATAGTCACCGGCCAGGCGGCCAACGACGCCGCCCAGCGCGCCCCAGTCGGAGAGCGCGCGCGGCGTCCAGGACAGCTCGACCAGAAATGTCGCCCGGCGGTTCTCGTCCAGGTGATAGCCGTAGCGCGGCGTCCGGCCGGTGAGCCCCGCGCTCAAGGCCGAAGGCCCACCTTCGAAATTCGAGCGCGCGCCGCAAACGCCGTTCGAATAGATCACCACCCCGGTGTCGCCATAGGCCATGTGCTCGCCGCGCACCGGCGGCATGATGGTCTGATAATTAATGCAGGTGTCGGTCATCAGCACGCCGAGCGCCTCGAAGGCGGCGATGGCGCGGCGCTCCAGATCGAGCATCCAGGGCTGCTGCTTGAGCTGCGCCGCGTGCGCGAAGTCGGTGCCGCGCGGATCGGTGATCGTCGGGATGCGGACGGTGCGCTGCCCGGCCGGCAGCGCCGCCCAGCGTTCCAGCCATTGCACGCCGGCCGCGCCGAGCGACTCGGTATCGGCCATGATGTGGGCTTGGCCGACCGGGACGAAATCCCTGGCGCCGAGATAATCGCCGACCTTAATCTGGTGCGCGATCGCCCATTGCCGCAGCGGGCCGAGTTCACCCGCGTGCATTGCCTGTTCTTCGTCGTTCAGCTTCACGGGAATGAACTTATTGCGCCGCGATCATTGCGCGGTTACGTCCGCAGCCTTGATCAGCGGCACCCATTTGTCGATCTCGGTGTTGACAAGCCGCCCGAGCGCATCCGGCGTTCGCTGATCGGGCGGCGGAAGATCGGCCCCGATTTGCGCCAGCCGTTTGGCGACGTCGGCATTCTGCATGGCTTTCTGAACTGCACCGTTGATGCGGCTGACAATTGTCGCCGGCGTGCCCTTGGGCATGAACAACGCGGTCCAGGCGACGGTCTGCAGCTGCGCCAAACCGGCTTCGTTGACCGACGGCACATTCGGTATCGAGGGGGCGCGCTGCGGGATCGTCACCACGACGGCGTTTTCGCTGCCGTTGAGGAGGTGCGGCGTTGCGGTGACGACCTGATCGAACAACAAATCGATCTGGCCGCCGAGCAGATCGTTGGTCGCTTCCGACAGCCCGCGATACGGAACGTGCGTCACGTCGGCGCCGGTGAGATGATTGAACAACAACAGCGTCAAATGCGAGATCGAGCCGACGCCGGCCGAGCCCATCGTCGCCTTGCCCTTGTTGGCCTTGGCCCAGGCGACGACGTCGTCGAGCGTCTTCACCGGCAACGTCTTGCGCGTCACCAGCACCATCGGCGTACTGGCGACCAAAATGACCGGCTCGAAATCCTTGCGCGGATCGTAGGCCAAATTGCTGTAGATGCCGACGCTCGCGGCATGCGTGCCGAGATTGCCCATGACCATGGTGTAGCCGTCGGGCGCGGCGCGGGCGACCTTGGTCGCGCCGATCGTGCCGCCGGCGCCGGTTACGTCTTCGACCACGACCTGCTGGCCGAGCGCGGGACCGATGGCTTGGGCGATGAGGCGGCCGAGGATGTCGGTTGGGCCGCCCGCGGCGAACGGCACGACCATGGTAATCGGACGGCTCGGATATTGATCTTCGGCCCACGCGCCTGACGCGGCGGAAGTTACGACGGCGCCGGCCAAGACTACGGCGGCAAGTCGGCAAAAGGCGACGGCCTTGATCATTTTCTCCCCCGGCCACTTCAAGCAACGCACGATTGCGCTGCATTTTTCTTTGCCGGTCAGTCTAAGAATGCCGGACCGTGAGTCAAACGCGTGCGGCGCGGATCATCGGCGCTTCGGTGAGGGGTCTGAGTTTCCGGCCAAATGCAGCGGCAATAACTTTGGTACAGCTGGGTGGATTCGAACCACCGACCTCTTGATCCACAGTCAAGCGCTCTAACCAACTGAGCTACAGCTGCACACGGCCCGCGGTCGGCAAGCGCGCGGAACCTATGAGCAACGCTTCAGTTTGGCAAGCGGCCCCATACCGGGCGATTAAACAGCAAAAAGCCCGGGCCAGGCCCGGGCTTTACCCTCGCCGCAATGATGCGGTTGCGATCAGGGAGGCCGCGGTTAGGCGACCTTGCTGAACGCCTTGTTCATGCCGCTCTTGATCGGCTCGGCGGTCTCGGTCGCGACCTTCTGCGCGAGCGCGCCAAGCTCCTTGCTCTGCTCGGTCAGCGCCTCGAACTGCTTGCGCGTATGTGTGCTCGACAGTTCGATCACTTCCGACAGCGACTTCGCCGTAATCAACTCGCCGAAAAAGTCGAACGCCGCGTTGGTGTTCACGCGCGCCGCCTCGATCACTTTGAGGCCATATTCGGATGTGCCCTTGGTGGCGGTCGAATAAGTGGTTTCGAGCACGTCGGTCGCCTCTTCGGCGGCGGCCTTCATCTTCTCGTAGGTGTCCTTGCACTGCGCGACGCCGCGCTCGGCAAATTCACGGAAAGCGGCCGGCATTTCGACCTTCGGAATTTCGAATTTCGGCATCTCGAATTTCGGCATCTCGAATGCGCTTGCCGCAGGCTTGCTTTTCATTTTGGGGGGAGTGGTTGTGGTGGTGGCTTCCGCCATGACACTGGTCCTTGATTTCGCTCGTTGCTTCTTGGGCTGTCTCACCTGGAGAATTTTTCTTCGTTGGCCTCGCCGCCCGTTGCGCGTTGCCTAGTATTCTGCGGTCCGCAGCCAAAACGCCGTCTTAAGTTGTGAGGCGTCCAAATCCGAGCCGCGGAGCTTCGTGAGTATTTAGATAGCAACTTTTTTGGTGCATTGCAACAGGAATTATTGCAATGCACAAAGTTAGGGCAGATTATTGAAATAATTGTGGATTTGGAACCCGCCCAAGCGGGAATTTATCTACGACTTAGGCTTAGCGGCATCGACCACGATCTTGGCGGCACTTTGTCCAAGATCCTGGACCTGAGATGAAAGCGCCTGCATCTGCCGGCTCAAATATTCCGATTGCAGCCGCATCAGTTCCGCCGTGTCCTTGGCGTGCATGATCTTCTGCGCGAATTCGAAGGTCGCCGTGACGTTCTGCTCGGCATAACTCATCGATTTGTGCGCGATTTCGCTGGCGCCGCTATGCGCCGCTTGGGCGTGGCCCTGCAGCTGCCCCATGGCCTTGTTGGCGGCCTCGATAAAGCCCTCGAAGGCCTTGCGCGCTTGCGTCACGCTCTGCTCGGCAAACGCCCGCATCTCGTTCGGGATCGCAAATTGTTCGAATGGATCTTTTGCCATCATACGCTCCTCGTGCCCCCGGCCCGCCGATCCTAGCGCGAATTTGCGGCCGGCAGGCAAGTGAAACGGCGCCGCCCGCTAAGTCCTCGGGCCGATTAAGGTTATCCCGGCAAGCCTGGCCGCGGAACCGCCGCCGCAATGGACGCCGCAGACGCCCCGCACTATTAAGAATTCCTTTAGGCTTCCGAGTTCCGACGCGCATGTCGATCGTTGAAAGAGAGCTCGCGCTGTTACGTCATCCGCGACTCGCGGCGGTTGCGACGAGTCCCTGGCCGGCTTGGCTATGGAGCGTCGACGGCTCCCAGATGCTGTGGGCCAATGCCGTCGGCGCGGCGATCTTCGGCAGCGCAACAGCCGCCGCCTGCGCGCAGCGCCGGTTCGACGTCGGCGCCGCGCCCGCTGCACAAATCGCCCGTCTTGCCGCCTCGCTGCCGGCGGCCGCCCAAGAGCGGCTTGAGCGGCTGCGCGGTTTCGGCGCGAGTTTCGGCCGCGCGCTGACTTGTGCCTGCTCGCGGATCGTCCTTGCCGACGGCGAGGTCGCGGTACTGATCGCCGCAGCGGAACCGGCTGGGCCGGAGCCTAAGCCTGAACGAGCGCGTTCGCCGCCTGTTCGGCGATTGCGAAGCGCCGATCGCAAGTTTCGCACCCGATGGCCAGCTCGTTTATGCCAACGCAGCGGCGCAGACATGTCTGTGCGGAGCGACCATGCTGTCGGCGCTCGGCATCGAAACGCTCGCCGCAACCGGGCTCGAAACCGGCAGCGCCGGTGGCATGGCGCGCATAGGCAAAACGACTTTCGAGGTCGCGGCCACGCGTCTTGGCAACGACGCCTCACGCGTGCTGCTGCTCACGATAGCGGAGCCCCCAAGCGAAGTTCCCGTCGGGCAAAGCGCACCGCAAAAAAAGATGGAAGACGCCCGGCAAGATGCGACGCAAAACATCGCGCGAAGCATCGCGACTGCACCGCACACGCCAGCGCCCGCCGAAGCCGCCGCCGCGACTGCTGCGCCGGCCGCGGAGCGGGCATCCGCTCCGAGCGCGGTTCATGAGACCCTGGCCGAGCGGCGGTATCCATTGCGTTTCGTCTGGCACATGGATGCGGACGGCCGTTTCGGCATCGGGTCGGACGAATTCATAGAACTTGCCGGACCGCATACGGCGGCAGCATTCGGGCGGCCATGGAACGAGATTGCCGCCGAGTTGAACCTGGATCCCACCAACCAAGTCGCGCGCGCGGTGGCGAGCCACGAGACCTGGAGCGGCATCGTCGTGTCCTGGCCGGTGGACGATTCGACCGAGCCGCTGCCGATCGAATTGTCCGGCCTGCCGGTATTCGACCGCGATCGCAGGTTTCGCGGCTATCGCGGCTTCGGCGTCTGTCGCGACATCGGCCGCATCAACCAGTTGGCGCGGGCGCGCCGCGACCATCCGATAGGTTTCAGACCGGCGCCGGAATCGGCGCAGCCGCAAGACGAAGCCGCGCCAATCGCACCGGCAGGTCCGGCCGCAGCGCCAGACAGGCATGAGCCTGCCGCGGCAGCCGAAGCGGCGCCTCAAACGGAGCGGCCGGCGCTCGCGATCGCGCCCGCTTCCGCCAATGTCGTGCCGTTTCGCCCATCGAGCCCGCCGGAGCCCAAAGTGCCGCCGACATTGAGCCCGGTCGAGCGCAGGGCTTTTCGCGAATTGGCGCAAGAGCTGACCGCACGGCTGCGTGGCCCGGAAGAGGCGCCCGCCGCCGCCGCGGAAAACGCGGAAGGCCGGCCGGCGGAAGCGGCCGAAGCCAGCGCACGCGCTGAGCCGGCTGCGGAGCCGGTGATCGAGCAAGTGCTGCTCGACCGCATTCCGATCGGCGTTCTGGTCTACCGGCACGACAAGCTGCTTTACGCCAACCGTCACTTCCTGGCGTGGAGCGGCTACGACAATCTTGCCGCGATCGAGGCGGCTGGCGGCCCCACCACGCTCTTTGCCGAGCCCGGCGCCGATGCCCTTGCCGAGACCGGCGGCGCTGCTGTGCCGTCGCTCAAGTCGCTATCGATCGTGACGCAGCGTGGCGATAAGCTCGTGGTCGACGGCCGCATGTTCACGGTGCCATGGCATGGATCGTCCGCGCTGGCGCTGATACTCTCGAACGGCCAAGTCTCCGGGGACCACGTCGACGCCGTGGCGTGGCAAGCCGAGAACGCGCTTGGCACGGCCGAGAAGGAGAACCAGGAGCTCAAAGCGATCCTCGACGCGGCGACCGACGGCGTCGTCACGCTCGATGCCGGAGGCCGCATCGTCGGCGCCAATGCCCGCGCCGCCGCGTTATTCGCCAAGACCGCCGCCGATCTCGCCGGCCGATCGTTCGGCGATCTCTTGGCGCCCGAGAGCGAACACGCGGCGCGCGACTATTTCGAGCGCATCGTACGCGGCACCGGCGTCCTTGATAACGTGCTCGACGTGGCGGCGCGCGCCGGTAACGACCGGCTCGTGCCGTTGGCGATGACGCTCACCCGCATCGGCAGCGACCGCATCTGCGCGGTATTCCGCGACATTACGAGCCGCAAGCAGAGCGAGGAAGAACTGCGCAACGCCAAGCGCGAGACGCTGCGGGCGGCGTCGGCCAAAGCGGAATTCCTCGCCAAGGTCAGCCACGAAATCCGCACGCCGCTCAACGCCATGACTGGTTTTGCCGAAGTCATCATGGCCGAACGCTTCGGCCCGATCGGCAACGAACGCTACCGCGAATATATCAAGGACATCCACGCTGCCGGCACGCATCTGGTCTCGATGCTCAACGACCTGCTCGATCTGTCGCGGATCGAAACCGGACAGATCGAGCTCAGCTTCACCAACGTCAATCTCAACGAGCTGACCCAGCAATGCGTCGGCATCATGCAGCCGCAGGCCAACCGCGCCCGCATCATCATCCGCACCTCGCTGACGCCGGGCGTGCCACTCGTCGTCGCCGACGAGCGATCGTTGCGCCAGATCGTGCTCAATCTGATCGCGAATTCGATCCGTTTCACGGGCCCCGGCGGCCAGGTGATCGTATCGACGGTTTTCACCGACAGCCGCGAGGCGGTATTGCGCGTGCGCGATACCGGCTCCGGCATGAGTGAAAAGGACATTGCGGCCGCTCTCGAACCGTTCCGGCAGATCGCGACTTCCGGCAGCTGGGGCTCGGGCGGGACCGGCTTCGGGCTGCCATTGACCAAGGCGCTGGCCGAGGCCAATCGCGCCAATTTCAGCATCAAGAGCGCGCCGAATGCCGGCACGCTGGTCGAGATCGCATTTCCGCCGAGCCGCATTGTCGCCGATTAACGGCGCGGTCGGCGTCAGGCACCGCAAAGACCTGCGTCGGTCGAGTTTTCGCCGTCATTCCCCTTGATGCTGGCGAGGGGTGCGGCGATGCGCATGATCAAAATCTTCGTCATATTGGTCTTCGCCGGCGGCCTGCTGGCGCCGGCCGCGGCGCGCGCCGCCGCCGACGTCGACCTGCTTCTGGTGCTGGCCGCCGACGTGTCGCGCAGCATCGACGACACAAAATTTCAGCTGCAGCGCGACGGCTACGCCGCCGCCATTTCCGATCCGCGCGTCCTCGACACCATCCGGTCCGGCCGCAACGGCCGCATCGGATTGACATTCGTCGAGTGGTCGGGCGTCGGCGCGCAACACGTGGTGATCGACTGGACCGAGGTTGGCGACGCCGCCTCGGCGAAACAATTCGGTGATCAGTTGATCGAGAGCCCGCGATCGTTCGCCGGCCGTACCTCGATCAGCGGCGGCATCGAATTCGCCATGGCGCATCTCGCCAGTGCGCCTTTTAACTGCATTCGCCGCACCATCGACGTGTCCGGCGACGGCACCAACAACGATGGCCGCGACGTCGCCGAATTGCGCGACCAAGCCATCGCCAAGGGCATCACCATCAACGGTCTTGTCATCCTCAGCGAAAATCCAATGCCGTGGAATCCGGAGCACACCAATCCGCCGGGCGGCCTCGAGAACTATTATCGCAACAACGTCATCGGCGGCCCGGGCGCCTTCGTCATGGTGGCGCAAAATTTCAATTCGTTCGGCCGGGCCATCATCGCCAAGATGATCGCGGAAGTTTCGCAAGCGCACGAGCCCAAGCGATGGCAGGCCGCCGCCCGCTGAGCGGTGGGATACCGGTCGCCCGGGGCGGAATTGTTTAACGGCGACAATTATTTGGTTGCGTGCGCGAAAGCTGCGGCCACGAAAGCGACACAGATGCCGGGCATGTTTGCAGCAGGCATGCCCCTCGGTATAGTCGACCGGCTTCACACCAATCGGAAATGCGTCCCGTGACCGCGGCCACCGGCTTGAAACGCCTTGCAATTGCCGTTGCCGCCGTGGCCGCGGCGGCATTCGTCACGCTGGTGGCGCTGTCCTTCCTCATTCCGGCCGCGTCGGTGCGCGATGCCGTGAAATCGGAAATTCACGCCGTGACCGGCCTCGACCCGATGCTCGGCAACGACGTTTCGCTGTCGCTGTTTCCCTCCGGCACGGTGCGCTTTCGCAACGTACTGTTGGGCGACGGCCGCACCGGCGAGCCGGCCGTTGCGGCCGATGAATTGACCGCCCGGCTGCGCTATTTTCCGCTGCTGGCCGGACGCATCGAAATCGCCGACGTGACGCTGGTGCGCCCGGTCATCAACGTTACGTTTTCCGCCGCGGGACAAACCAATTGGTCGGGACTGATCGTATCGCTGGCGCGTGCTTTGCAACCGGATCCCGAGCGTACGGCATCGTTCTCGGAAATCGGCATCCAGGACGGCACCGTCGTCGTGCATGACGAAAGCAAGAATGCCACCGAACGGCTCGAAGGCGTCAATTTTCAAGTCGCTTGGCCGTCGATTTCGCGCAGCTTCGGCGCCAACGGTCGTTTTGTCTGGAACGACGAGCCGGTCGAGGTGAGCCTTACGCTGAGCGATTTTTTGGCGGCGCTCACCGGCGATCGCTCAGGCGTCAAGCTGCGCATTACCAGCACCCCGCTCAATGTGGCCTTCGACGGTGCGGCGACCGATCAACCGACCTTGAAGCTCGATGGCATGCTCGACGTCGAGTCGCCGTCGCTGCGCGACGCCTTGCGCTGGACCGACAAGAGCAAAGTACCGTTCGGCGGCTTCGGCCGCTTTGCGCTTCGCGCCCAGAGCGATATCGGCGGCGGCATCGCATCTTTGTCCAACGTCAACGTCGAACTCGACGACAACAGCGCCGAAGGCGCGCTCACGCTGGCGACCGACGGCCATCGGCTGGTGCAAGGCACGCTCGCGGCCGATGCGCTGAATCTGACGCCGTACGTTTCCGGCGTGCGGCTTTTGGCGCGTGACGAAAACAACTGGGACCGCCTGCCGATTGCTCTCAATGGTTTCGACGATTTCAACCTCGATCTGCGGCTCTCCGCCGCCAGCATTAAGATCGCGGATGCACAATTGGGACGCACCGCCGTCGCCGCGACGATGCACGACGGCAAGCTCGATCTCACCATCGGCGAATCGCAGGCCTTCGGCGGCACCGCCAAAGGCACGCTCGGTATCGCCAGCGCCGAAAACGGCGTCGCGGTGAACTCGAACATGCAATTCCTCGACGTCGATCTGGAAAACTGTCTCGGCCAGATTTTCGGCGTGCATAGGGTGCAAGGTCGCGGCAATCTTGCTTTCAACCTGGATGGCACCGGCAATTCCGTTCTGGCGGTGACCCATGCGCTCAGTGGGACGGCCACGCTGAATGCCCAATCCGGCGCGCTGGCCGGCATCAATGTCGAGCAATTGTTGCGTCGGCTGGAGCGCCGCCCGCTCTCCGGCAACGGCGATTTCCGTCAGGGCAGCACTCCATTCGATCAGCTCGCCGTCAGCCTCAAGGTCGAAAACGGCCTGATCTCGGTCGATGACATGCATATCGTCGGACCGTCGGTGAAACTCACGGTCGGCGGTCAAGCCTCGGTGCCGTCGCGCGATCTCGATCTCAAGGGCGTGGCGACGCTGGTGTCGAACACCAGCGCCGAGGAGTTCGACCTGCCATTCGTCGTGCAGGGGCCATGGGACGACCCGATCATGCTGCCCGATCCGCAGAGCCTGATTCGGCGCTCGGGGGCGGCGGCGCCGCTGCTCAATGCGGCCAAGAGCTATAATGCCAGCGATGCGGTGCGCTCGGTAATTGACCAACTCTTGGCGGCGCCCGCCGCGGCGCCGGCCGCGCCTAAAACCGCCCAATAGCCGTTCAAAAAAGCGCGCCGACGCGCGCAATCATCGACTTTTTGCTCTATGATTCGCGGCGCACGAATCAGCGCGGGCGTCGCCCGCGACGGGGCATTAGCCGATGCTCAGTCTCACTCGCACTATGGTCAAGGTGCTGGTCGCGTCGCTGATCGTCGGGACGATCCTCGATCATTTCGGCATCAGGATCGACGAGCTTCTCAAGACCGCCGGCCTTTCGCCCGACCGGATCGAAAACTTGGCGCGCCAAGGGATCGCTTGGGCGCTGCCAAATTTGCTGCTCGGTTCGCTGGTGATCGTTCCAGTATGGTTTCTGTTTTACATTTTCCGTCCGCCCGGCGAGAGCCGGGATTGACTAAAAGCGTTCAAGCCCGCGCTTGCGCCGGCGCACCTCGTGCGACGCTTAGCTTCGTGAGCAGCGACGCGGCGATGACCGCGATTCCGACCACGGCGACCATGACGCTGCAGACGGCGTTCATCTCCGGGCTGACGCCAAGCCGCACCTCCGAATAGATGCGGATCGGCAGCGTGGTCGCGCCCGGACCGGTGGTGAAGCTCGCGATGACGAGATCGTCGAGCGACAGCGCGAAGGCGAGCATCCAGCTCGCAGCAATGGCGGGCAGGATCAGCGGCAGCGTCACCGCCATGAAGGTACGCGCCGGCGAGGCGCCGAGATCCATGGCCGCCTCTTCGAGGCTCATGTCGAAATCGACGAGCCGCGCCTGCACGACGACCGCGACGAAGCACATCGCCATGGTGGTGTGCGCGATCACCACCGTCCAGAAGCCGCGATCGACCGCGATGGCGACGAAAAGCAAAAGCATCGACAGCCCGGTAATGACTTCCGGCATGACCAAGGGCGCATAGATCATCGCCGCGAACAAGAGCCGGCCGCGGAAGCGACCGAAGCGCACCAGCACCACGGCCGCAAGCGTCCCCAACAAAGTCGCGGCGCTCGCCGAGAGCGCCGCAACGCGCAGGCTGATGGAGGCTGCGCCGAGCAACGGCGCGTCGTCGGCAAGCTCAGCGTACCAATGCATCGACCAGCCGCCCCATACCGCGACCAGACGCGATGCGTTGAACGAGTAGACGACCAGTATGACGATCGGCAGGTAAAGGAACGCAATCCCGATGCAGAGCGTCGCCAGATTGAATACGGAGACTTTGCGCATCGTCAGTCTCGCTCGATCCCGCGCATCGTCTGGTGCTGGAAGATCACGATCGGCGTGACCAACAGGCACACCAGGACGACGGCAACCGCAGAGGCGGTCGGCCAATCCTTGTTGGCGAAAAATTCGGTCCAGATGGTCTGGCCGATCATGGCCGTGCGCGAGCCGCCGAGCAGATCCGGGATAACGAACTCGCCGACGGCCGGAATGAAGCAAAGCAGCGCGCCGGCGACGACGCCCGGCGCCGACAACGGCAAGGTCACGAGCCAAAACGCCTTCCAGCGCGGGCAACCGAGATCGGCGGCCGCCTCAAGAAGCGACTCGTCCAGTTTCTCCAGCGTCGCATAAAGCGGCAGCACCATGAACGGCAGGTAGGAATAGACGATGCCGATATAGACGGCGGTGTTGGTCGACAGCCAGACCGGCGGCTCGCGCACCAGATCGAGCGCCAGCAAGAGCCGATTGAGCGGGCCGTCGTGCTGCAAAATGTTCATCCAGGCGTAGATGCGGATGAGAAACGACGTCCAGAACGGCAGGATGACCAACAGGACCAAGACCGCCTGCACCCGTCGCGGCGTGCGCGTCATGGCGAAAGCGATCGGATAACCGATGACGAGCAGCATGACGGTCGACAACGCGGCGATCTCGATGCTCTTGACGTAAGAAAGAAAGTAAAGCGGGTCGGAGCCGAGAAACGCGTAATTATCGAGCGACAAGCCGGCAAAGAAGCTCGCGATGCCGCGCCAGCCGGCCGCAAGGTCGAAGACCGGCGTGTAGGGCGGCTGGGCGATGGCGGTCTGCGACAGGCTGATCTTCAGGACGATCAGAAACGGCACCAGAAAGAAGGCGAGCAGCCAGGCGTAGGGAATCCGCAGCACAAGCTTCGCCGCAAAGGAGCGTCGCGGCTTTTGCATCGGCGTGGCGGCGGCGTTCGTCATTGCGTCAGCACGATCGCGGCGTTGCGCGGAAAGTTCAGCCACAGTTTATCGTTCCAGGTGACGGCGCGCTCCGTAAGCGGTGCGGTATTGGCGCTGCTCGCTTGAAGCGACACGCCGGCATCGGTCCGCAGCCGATAGATCGACAAATCGCCCAGATAGGCGACATCGACGAGCGTCGCCGCGACGTCGTTTTCCAACGCCGATTGCTGGTCCGGCGCCGCCGGGTTTGGCGCCATCCGCAGCTTTTCCGGCCGCACCGCCACCCAAACCGTCGTACCCGGTGCGGCAGCGATCTTCGCCGCCACGCGCAGCCGGCCGAAGGCCGTGCCTTCCACGCTCGATCCGTCAGGTCCTACGCGTCCCTCGATGAGATTGACGCTGCCGATGAAGTCGGCCACCCAGCGTGACGCCGGCTGCTCGTAGATTTCGGCCGGCGGCGCCGCTTGCATCAACCGGCCGCGGTCCATCACCGCGATGCGGTCGGCGACGGTCATCGCCTCGCTCTGGTCGTGCGTGACGATGATGAAGGTCAGGCCGAGCCGGCGTTGCAGCTCCATCAATTCGAACTGGGTCTCCCCGCGCAGCTTCTTGTCGAGCGCCGCCATCGGCTCGTCGAGCAACAGGACGCGAGGCCGCTTGACCAGCGAACGGGCCAGCGCCACGCGCTGGCGCTGGCCGCCCGACAGTTCGTGCGGTTTGCGGGGGCCGAAATTTTCGAGCCGCACCAGCGCCAGCATCTCGGCCACGCGTTCGGCGATTTGCGCCTTGGGCAAACCCTCTTGCTTGAGGCCGAAGGCGACATTGCCCTCGACGGAAAGATGCGGGAACAGCGCATAGCTCTGGAACATCATATTGACCGGACGCCGATGCGGCGGCACCGGCGCAAGATCGACGCCGTCCAAGAGGATGCGGCCGGCGCTCGCGCGCTCGAAGCCCGCGATCATCCGCAACAACGTGGTCTTGCCGCAGCCGGACGGCCCGAGCAGCGCGAAAAACTCGCCCGGATAGACATCGAGCGAAAGAGCGTCGACCGCCGTGTAGGCGCCAAAACGCTTCGTCAGCCCTTCGATCCGCAACAGCGGCTGCAGCGTGCGATCGGTCCAAGGCGCGAAATCCCGCTTCGCCAAACTCCCTTTCCATCCGACGGTCTGCATCGATGCCCGGCTCGCGACGGCGCGCGCCCGAACGGCGCGCCGACCGCACGCTAAAGCATTTCTACGCCGAGTGAAAAGATGCGCGGGCTTGGTTCACGAGGCTTAGTTCACGAGGGCGCCGTATGGCGCCGACATTAGCGCGGCATCGTCGACCGCATCCGCCACCAGCTTGCGCGGCTCTGGGCCATAATAATCGCCCAGCTGCACGACCGGCCGCGGCTGCGTGGCGATCGAGACCAGGCGGTCATAGAGCGCTTTTGCCGAGACCGGCTTGGTCAGATATTCGTTGACCCCGAGCCGCACCGCCTCGACGACGCGCCAGCGCTCGCAATGGCCGGTCAGAATGATGATCGGAATATCCGGCATCGGGAACACGCCGGGCGAGCGCACGATTCGCACCAGTTCGGGGCCGCTGAGCATCGGCATTTCCCAGTCGAGGATGACGACGTCGGGCGCCATGGTGCGGATCGAATCCAGCGCCGCGATGCCCTCGGCCGCCTCGTAGATGTCCTTGATGCCGCAATTGACGAGAAGATTGCGAACCATCTTGCGCATGTACTGATTGTCGTCGACGATCAGTACGCACAGCGATTGGATGATGTTCTCGATTTGCTTCTTGGTGTGTTTTGCAGACATGCCGTACCGGCCGCCGAGGCGGCTACGTGGTTCTCGTGCCTGTCCATCCCCTTGCATCCCGGCATGAAAGCACGCGCCCTGTTGCGGGACGGTAAAATTAAAAGCGGCAAATTGCTGCGATCTTGCGCTGTTTGCCGACCGCGCCGATCGGCGTGGTGAGCGTCCGGTTAACGCGCGCGGGCGACGGGCGGCATGCCGTCAATCGATGAGGGCGATCTGGCTCAAGTCGGCATCCGCGTCCGGTCTATAGGTCGCGATCGGGCGCGGCTCGGGGCCGTAATATTCGTCCTGCTTTATCATCGGGCGCGGCTTGGCCAGGATCGACACGATGCGCGCCAATAGGGCGGTCGACGATACCGGCTTGAGCAAATACTCATTGACGCCGAGCCGCACCGCTTCGACCACGCGCGAACGCTCGCTGTAGCCGGTGAGCATGATGACGGGCACGTCGGGAAACGGAAATGTGCCGGGCGCGCGCAGCAGGCGCATGAATTCCGGTCCATTCGGGCTCGGCATTTCCCAATCCAACAGCACGAGATCCGGCGCGTGCGCGCAGATCGTTTGCAGCCCGCTGCGCCCGTCGGCCGCCTCGTGAATGTCTCTGATGCCGATCACCTGCAACAGTGCGCGGCAAACCTTGCGCATGCTCGGCTCGTCATCGACGACGAGCACTTTGAGCCGCTCGACCTGTCGCGCAATCCGATTGGCGGCGGATTCCATGATGCCCCGTGCAACGCATATTCCCCACCGTAACTGACACGGATCGATGAAGTTGGGGTTCGGCCGATCGATAAAATTTTACGAACCGGCGCGGCTTGGCGCCGGCGCCGACGCCATGAAGCGGTCGAGTATGGCTGCCTGTTCCGGTGTCAGCCGCAGGCCGAGCTTGGAGCGGCGCCAAAGCACGTCCTCGGCGGTCTGCGCCCATTCCGTGGCCATCAGGTAGCGCACCTCGGCAGCGGTGAGATCGGCGCCAAAGCGCATGCCGAGGCCGTCGAGCCCGGTTGCGGTGCCGAGCACGCGATCGACCCGCGTGCCGTAAGCGCCTACCAGACGGCGCGCATGATCGGCGGTGAGGAAACGCCAGGTCCGCTGCGTGCGTTCGATCAGGGTATCGACGCCGTCATAGACGAAGTCGCCGCCCGGCAACGGGCTCTGCGCGGTCCACGGCCGCGACCGCGGAAAGAAATGCGCGAGCCGCGCCAGTGCGTCCTCGGCGAGACGCCGGTAGGTCGTGATCTTGCCGCCGTAAACGGTCAATAGCGGCGCCTCGCCGAAGCGCTCGTCGAGCTTGAGCGCATAGTCGCGGCCGACGTTCTGCGGCTTGCGCGCGCCGTCGTCATAGAGCGAACGGACGCCGGCAAAAGCCCACACCACGTCGGCCGCCCCGATCGCGGTGCGGAAATACTCGTTCACCACGCCGCACAGATAGTCGATTTCTTCGCCGGTCGGCATCACCGTCGTGGGATCGCCGGCGAAGGAACGATCGGTGGTGCCGATCAGGGTGAAGTCGCGCTGAAAGGGGATGGCAAATACGACGCGGCCGTCGGGCGCTTGCAGGATATAGGCGCGGTCGTGATCGTATAGACGCCGCACCACGATGTGGCTGCCTTTGTCGAGCCGCAGGCGGTGCTGCGGCTCGACCCGCAGCGCCGTCTCGGCAACCAATTCGCTCCACGCACCGGCGGCATTGACCAGAATCCGCGCCGTAATGACGTCGCGCTGGCCGCGGACATTGAGCACGAGCCGCCACGTGTCGGCGCGGTCGGCGCGCACGCAGCGGGTGCGGGTTCGGATCACCGCGCCGCGCTCGGCGGCATCGACCGCGTTGAGCACGACCAGGCGAGAGTCGTCGGCGAAGCAATCGGAATATTCAAAGGCGTGATGGAAGCGCGATTTGAGCGGCAGTCCGGCTTCGTCGGTGACGAGATCGAGCTCGCGCGTGCCCGGCAAAATCTTGCGCCAGCCGATCCAATCGTAGATCAGGAGGCCGAGCCGCAACAGCGTCGCCGAACGCCGCGCCTCGTTGATCGGCAGCACGAAGCGCAGCGGCCGGATCAGATGCGGCGCCGCGCGCAACAGCACTTCGCGCTCGCGCAGCGCGGCATGCACCAGCCGGAATTGGCGCTGTTCGAGATAACGCAAGCCGCCATGAATGAGTTTCGACGACGCCGACGACGTGCCGGAAGCGAGATCGTTCTGCTCGATGAGGACGACGCGGAAACCGCGGCCGGCGGCATCGCGCGCGATGCCGGTGCCGTTGATGCCGCCGCCGATAATGGCGAGATCGAAATCAGCCACTGATTCTCCCCTGCCTTAAGACTATCATCCCGGCCTTGCCTCGGACGGCGGATCGGCGATGATGCCGACGGGACAAGGCGCATTTAGGTAATGGATCAGTCGCATGGACTTTCGCGATCGTCACATTGTCGTCACCGGCGGCGCCGGAGCGCTCGGAACGGCCGTTGTCGCCGCGCTGATCGAGGCCGGCGCACTGTGTCATGTGCCATGTTACGACGAGGCTGAGGCGAGCCGGTTCCGCTTGCGCGGGCACAAGCAAGTGACGCTCACCGTTACCGGCAGCCTCGCCGACGAGGCGGCCGTCGCCCGCGCCTATGCGGGCATCGCGCCGCTGTGGGCATCGATCCACATCGCCGGCGGCTTCGCTTTCGCGCCGCTGCGCGAGGCCGATGGCGCGACGATCCGCCAGCAGATCGACATGAACCTGTTAAGCTGCATCCTATGCTGCCGCGCCGCGGTCAAGGCGATGACTGCCAACGCGGCGACTGGCGGCGGCCGCATCGTCAATATTTCGGCCCGCGCCGGCCTGGAATGGCGGAGCGGCGCCAATATGGCCGCCTACACCGCGAGCAAAGCGGGCGTCGCCGCGCTCACGGCTGCGCTCGCCGAAGAAGTCGCCAAGGACGGCATTTGGGTCAATGCCGTGGCGCCGTCGATCATGGACACACCGGCCAATCGCCAGGCCATGCCGAAAGCCGATTATGCGACTGTGGCCCAAAGTCGAAGAGGTCGCGGCCACGATCCTGTTCCTCGCCTCGCCCGACAACCGCGTCACCCGCGGCGCGGTCGTGCCGGTTTACGGGAAATCGTAGCGGGAGCGTATCGTCACCCTGACACCGGAACGATTTCCCGCGCCGGCGTCGTCACCAGCCGCGACACCGCGCTCGAAGCGACGATGGCGCGCTGCTGCGCATAGGCCTCGTGATTGCGCTCGATGTAATCGAGATCGTAGAGGTAATTCACCATCAACCCGTAGGATTGCTTGAGCGCCCGCTCCGAAGTGTCGGCAAGAAAGTCGAGCCGTTCCAGCCGCGCGCCGTTGCCGAGATGGAACCGCGCCACCGAGTCGACCGGCAAGCCGCGGCCGTTGCGCGCGCGCATGTAATACCAGGCGGCGGCGCGCAGCAGCGGCGCTGCGGAGTTGTTCGGCGAGCTCGGGCGTGCGCCACCAGTTCGCGTTGTCGAGCAGACCGAGCGCTTCGCGATCCTCGTCGGCGAGCGCGGCAGAACCGGAGTTGCTCCGCTCGCGCTTGAGCCAGTCGGCGAAATTCGGCGCCGGCGACAGCGTCACGAAGGTGCCGACGCGGGGAACTTCGCGCGAAACCTCCTCGACCACCTGCTTGATCAGGAAATGTCCGAAGCTCACGCCGGCAAGCCCGCGCTGGCAATTGGTGATCGAATAAAACACCGCCGTGGTGGCGCGCTGCGGTTCCACCGGATCGCGCTTGTCGGACAGGATCGGCCCGATCGCCGCGGCGATGTCGCGCGTCAGCGCCACTTCGACGAAGATCAGCGGCTCGTCGACCAGCGCCGGATGGAAGAAGGCATAGCAGCGCCGGTCCGGCAGATCGATGCGCCGGCGCAAATCCTCCCAGTCCTGGATTTCGTGGACCGCCTCGTAGCGGATGATCTTTTCCAGGATGGCGGCCGAGGTCGACCAGTCGATGCGGCGCAGCACCAGAAATCCGCGATTGAACCAGGACGAGAACAGATGGACGAAGTCGTTGTCGATCACGGCGAGCTCGTCGCGCCGATGATCCATGGTGTCGAGCAATTGCGCGCGCATGCGCACCAAGGCCGCGGTGCCGCCCGGGGCGAGATTGAGCCTGCGGAACAGTTCGAGCCGCCGCGGCTCGCTGGCGTGGTGCAGGTCCGCCGCCGTCTCGTCGGATGGCGCTTGCCGCCAGTCGGCAATAGCTTGCTCGATGCGGGCGCGGTCGTGGCCGAAGGTGGTGGCGAGCGCCTCGAAAAAGGCGATGCGCGGCCCGGTGGTCAGGTCGGCGTAGCGCGCCAGGATCTCCTGCGCCAACGCGACGCCGGACGCTTCGCCGCGGCCGGAAAGCAGCGCCTCGCATTGCTCGATCAGACCCGCCGAGCGCTCATGCGCCGGCTCGCGGCGCTCGCGCTTGATCAGTGCGCGGCTCCTTTCGGCGATGCTTTGCAGCATTTCGCTGAAGAATGAGGTGTCCACAAATTCATCCCATCCGGCCGGCAAGACTTAGCTAATGATGGGCCAAGGCAATGACAAGTTCGCTAACGGCAGGAAACTGTAGACAAACTAGTGTCCCGATTCCGAAGTTCGCACGTCATCACGGCCCACCAATATGCGAACTTCGGAATCAAAAGGGACACTAGCAAATTTCTGATTCCAGTGTGGTTTTTGGATTTGAAGTTCCTATGCGAAGTTGCCGCTCATCTGTAGGAACTTCAAATTCCACCACACTGGACAAACCGGCCTCGCTTTGTCAGTTAAACGCCGGCGTGGCGGCTGGCTGCGCGGCGTTATGGGGTGAACATGCCGGGTCCGTCTAAACCAGGTCCGCTCGCCGGACTGCGCGTGCTGGAACTTGCCCGCATCTTGGCCGGGCCGTGGGCGGGGCAGATCCTCGCCGACCTCGGCGCCGACGTCATCAAGGTCGAGCGCGAGGGTTCCGGCGACGACACCCGCGCCTGGGGTCCGCCGTTCGTGCCGGCCGCCGACGGCGGCCACCTCAGCTCCGCCTATTTTCACAGCGCCAATCGCGGCAAGCGCTCGATCGCGCTCGATTTCACCAGCGCCGAAGGCCAGCGCATCGTCAAGAAACTCGCAGGCCGTTCCGACGTGCTGATCGAGAACTTCAAAGTCGGCGGCCTCGCCAAATTCGGCCTCGACTATAAAAGCCTCGAACCCCTCAATCCGCGCCTGATCTACTGCTCGGTGACCGGCTTCGGCCAGACCGGCCCGTCGGCGGCGCGCGCCGGCTACGATCTGATGGCGCAAGGCATCGGCGGCATCATGGGCATGACCGGCGCAGCCGACGGGCCGCCGATGCGGGTCGGCGTGCCGATCGCCGATATTTTCTCCGGCGTCTATGCGGCGGTCGGCATTCTCGCGGCGCTGGCGCGGCGCGAGCACACCGGCCGCGGCGGCTACGTCGATACTGCGCTGGTCGATTCGACCGTCGGCACGCTCGCTTTCCAGGCGCTCAATTATCTGGTCTCCGGCGAAGTGCCCAAGCGCATCGGCAATGCGCATCCCAATCTGGTGCCCTATCAGGAATTTCCGGTCGCCGACGGCCGCGTCATCATCGCCACCGGCAACGACGCCCAGTTCGTCAAATTATGCGGCATCCTCGGCGCGCCGGAACTCGCCGCAATGCCGGCCTACCAGGACAACAAGGGCCGCCTCGCCCATCGCGCCGACCTGGTCGGCAAGCTCTGCGCGCTGACCTCGCAATTCAAGCGCGAGGAGCTTTTGGACAAGCTCGAAGCCGCCACCATTCCGGCGGGGCCGATCAACGATCTCGACCAGGTTTTCGCCGATCCGCAGGTGATCCATCGCGGCATGAAGCTCGAGCTCGACAGCGCCGCGGCCAAAACCGGCAAGATCCCCGGCATCCGTACGCCGATCGTGCTCGACGGCGCACCCATGGCCTCCGACCGCCCCTCGCCGCAGCTCGGCGAACACACCGCCGAAATCCTGCGCGAGATCGGCGAGGGGTGATTCATCCCGCCCCGCGATAGCGGGGAGGGGCGGACCATCCGTAGCTCGCGAAGCGAGCGAAGGATGGTGGGAGGGGCGTCGGCCTTACCGCTCCTTCGGCGACGACAACGAAGCTCCGAGTCAGAGGCCCCCTCCACCGCGCAAACGCCATAGCCGACGCTTCGCGTCGGCGTACTTTACGTTAAGAACGGCGGCTGAAAGCCGCCTATGCCCCCTCCCCCGCTTCCGCCTACGCGCTCCGCGCTTCGGCGGACTCAAACCCGCCGTAGCTCGCGGAGCGAGCGAAGGCGGGTCGCGGGGGCGGATGCAACACGATCCCGTTCTCGCGCGCGCGATGAACGCGCGAGTGTTGTCAAACAGCGATGTCGAACGGCCCGTAGCTCCTGACCCCGAGCTTGAGCGCCCGGTCGCCGAGCCGCGCCGCCTGATCGCTCGCGGCCTCGCCGCGGCTACGTCGTTCCCCCTACCTGGGCACACCTCGTTTTTCCGAAAATTTTACCGCGCGAAGTCAACGTCTCGTCTTGCATGCCGGGTATTGCGGTCCGCGGCGCGGGATTTGCATCGGGTCCCGTGGCGGCGGGCCAACTTAAGGAGCATGAGATGCCGAATCGAGGTGAGCTTCCCATCCCGGCAATGCGCGACAGAAGCGCTGCCAAGAGCCGCGCGGCAAACCCGGACGCCGACGCCTGGGCCATCATCGCCTTTTGCGCGATCGGCGGGCTGTTGACCTTCGCCATGGCGATTGCGTCGGTCGGCGTCGGCGGATTTCCGACGCTGATGTCGCAGATGCCATGGGGGTGAGTTTGGGGGTGAGTTTGGGGGTGACATTGGGACTGACCTGGGGCTGACGCCGGAGACATCCTGCCTCTGCATCGGGCAACTGCCTGCCGCCAATCACCCGACCGCGCGCTCTCGCGCCGGCGCCGGCGCGCGATCGGCCGTGCCACGCGCCTCGCGTAACGCGGTTTCCAACCCGGCGAGATCGTAGGGTTTCTGCAATACCGCAAAGCCGCGGCGCACCGCATCCTGCGCGCTCGAACTGTAGCCGGTGGTCAACAGCACGGCGATATCCGGATAAAGCCGGCGCACCGTATCGGCCAATTGCAGGCCGTTCATTCCTCCCGGCATCAAGATATCGGAGAACACCAGATCGATGCCGGCTTCGCCGGCCAGAAGTTCGAGGCCGGCCTGCGCGCTCGCGGCGTGGCGGACCGCATAGCCGAGCTGTTCGAAATAGGCCACGGCGACTGCGGCGACTTCGGCGTTGTCTTCGACGACGAGCACGGTGCCGGCGGGCGGGACGATGGCGGCGGCGGCGATTTCGGGGTGCGGGCGCGCCGCCGCCTCCCAGGTCCGCGGCAGAAACAGCGTGACCGCAGTGCCGCGCCGCGCCGACGTTGAAATGCTGGCGGCGCCGCCGGATTGCCGGGCAAAACCGTAAACCTGGCTCAGGCCGAGCCCGGTGCCTTTGCCGACTTCCTTGGTGGTGAAGAACGGCTCGAACACCCGCGGCAGGACCTCGGGCGGAATGCCGGTTCCGGTATCGGCCACCCGCACGGCGACGAATTCGCCGCTCAATCCCTCCTCCGCGCCCTCGCCGCGCATCACCACCGGCTTGGCGCTGATGGTCAACGTGCCGCCCGACGGCATGGCGTCGCGCGCGTTAAACGCGAGATTGAGCAAAGCAAGCTCGAACTCGCTCGGGTCGACCTTCACCGCGCAGGGCCGCCGCGGCACGCCGAGGCGGATGTCGATGTCGCCGCGCAGCGAGCGGCTGAGCATGTCCTTGATCTCCGGCAGCCGCTCGGCGAGATCGATCACGCTCGGCTGCAGCGTCTGCCGCCGCGAGAAAGCGAGCAATTGCCGGGTCAGGCTTTCGCCGCGCGCCGTGGCATTGGCGATGGTGTCGAGGAGCTGCGTTGCCGTGTCGCCGCTGACGTGGCGGCGCAGGCGCTGCGCCGTGCCGCTGACGATCATCAAGAGATTGTTGAAATCGTGGGCGACGCCGCCGGTCAATTGGCCGATGGCTTCGAGCCGCTGCGCCTGGCGCAGCGCATCTTCGGCGAATTCGCGGCGTTGCGCTTCGGCGTAGAGCCGCTTGGTCCGCCGCAGCACCACCCACAGCGCCGAGAACAGGAGCAGCGTGACCGGCAAGCCGAAGATCAGATGATCGCCGACCTGATCGAGCCAGGCGGCGCGGATCGCGGCGCTGTCGATGCCGGCAATGGCATAGACCGGATAGCCCGGCAATTTGCGGAAGCCGACGCGCCGGTTATGGCCGTCGACTTCCGAATCGACTGAGAACAGGCCGTGACTGAGACCGCGGCCGATCGACTGCCGTAACGCGCTCTTAGGACTGAGCTGGTGGCGAAGCTGCGGCCCGGCCGGATAACGCGCGAGCAATACGCCGTCAGGGCGCGCCAGCGCGTAGAAATTTCCCGGCGACTGCTCGATCATCGCATAAAAGTCGTCGAAATATTGCGGCCGCAGCGCAACCGCAGTGACGCCGCGGAAACCGCCATCGGCCGACGGCAGCCGCCGCGACACCTCGAACAGCTCGGTTCCGGCCGCCTGCATGGTCGAGCTGCGCACGTCGCTGACAAAAGTACCGGTGGCGGCGGCGTTCGCCTGCGCCTTGAAGTAATCGCGGCCGGCAAAGTCGGCGCCGCTCCCCATCGCCGCCGGCGCGCTCGAGGCCAGCGGGCGGCCATCGCGGCCGATCAAGGTGATCGCCTGGACCTGCGGCATGACGCCGACGATACGCTGCAAGCGCGGGGTCAAGCTTTCCTCCGCGGCGCGGATCTGCTCGTCCGACATGCCGCGCACCACCTCGCCGACTTCCGGGAAGATGCGGTCGACGGTCTCGAAGACTTTCAGCGCGTGTTCCTGCAGCACGTCGAGCGACCGATCGATGCGCTCGTCGGCCACCGCATAGACGTCGTGATAGTCGTTATAGGAGGCATAGCCGAACAGCGCCGCCGGAAACACCAGCGACGCGACCATCAGCAATTGCAGCAGACGGATCGCCGAATCCCGTTCCGTGCGCATCGCAGTCCGATTGTTGCAGCCGGCAATAAACGAAGAAGCCACGCAACGACGCCAATACGATGAAAGTTGTCAAACTTCTGCGGCGCGAACCAGGCGATCAAACGCCGCATTCGATTGCAATTTCGTGACCGAAACGACAGCACGCGTGACTTGACTGCCACAAATCGCCGTAATTGGCTGGCGCCCCGGGGCGTTTTGTTCAATTCGCTCAATGCCCTGCGAGGTGTGGAATGCAAAGGACGCCGGCGACCTTATACCAACGCACTGACTCGTTTGGCTGTCATCATCCGCGGCGGCGGATGATCCAGTAATCACCGCATCGGCGGCGCTTACTGGATGCTCCGCTTTCACGGAGCATGACAAGCCAAGAATTATCGCCGCTGGAATTATTACGGTTTGGAATTGAAATTTCCGTCAGGGCGGCGTTTGAGGTCGTTTTGAAACGCCGCCCCGATTTCTTGCGAAAACCTCTCCGCCGAGATCAGGCGAGGTCGAAGCGATCGGCGTTCATCACCTTGGTCCAGGCCGCCGCGAAGTCTTTGACGAACTTCTCCTTCGAGTCCGCGCACGCATAGACTTCCGCCAGCGCGCGGAGCTGCGAGTGCGAGCCGAAGATCAGGTCGACGCGGGTGCCGGTCCACTTGAGCGCATTGGACTTGCGGTCGCGGCCCTCGTACACGCCATCGGAGCCGGCGGGCTGCCATTGCGTGCCCATGTCGAGCAGGTTGACGAAGAAGTCGTTGCTCAGCGTCTCGGGCCTTTTGGTGAAGACGCCGTGTTTGGAGCCGCCGGCGTTGGCGCCCAGCACGCGCAGGCCGCCGAGGAGAACCGTCATCTCCGGCGCGGTCAGTTTCAGCAATTGCGCCTTGTCGATCAACGCCTCTTCCGGCGACATGAGCGACTTGCCGCGGTAATAGTTGCGGAAGCCGTCAGCGACCGGTTCGAGCGGCTTAAACAATTCAACGTCGGTCTGCTCCTGCGACGCGTCCATTCGGCCCGGCGCGAAGGAGACTTTCACGTCGTGGCCCGCCTTTTTTGCAGCTTTCTCGACGGCTGCGCAGCCGCCCAGAACGATCAGATCGGCGAGTGAGACCTTCTTCTTGCCTTTGTTGAAGGCCTTTTGGATCGCTTCGAGTTTCTGCAGGACCTTCGCCAGCTCGGCCGGCCGGTTGACGTCCCAATCCTTCTGCGGCGCGAGGCGAATGCGCGCGCCGTTCGCGCCACCGCGCTTGTCGGAGCCGCGGAACGTCGACGCCGAAGCCCAGGCTGTCGAGACCAACTGCGAAACCGACAGACCGGACGCGAGGATCTTCGCCTTTAGCGCAGCGATATCCTGCTTTCCGATCAGCGGATGATTCACCTTGGGGATTGGGTCCTGCCAAATCAGCGTCTCCTTCGGCACCAGCGGGCCGAGATAACGCTGGATCGGACCCATGTCGCGGTGCGTGAGCTTGAACCACGCGCGCGCGAACGCATCGGCGAACTGATCCGGATGCTCATAGAAGCGCCGCGAGATCTTCGCGTAGGCCGGATCCATTCGCAGCGAGAGATCCGTCGTAAGCATGGTCGGCACATGCTTCTTCGATTTGTCGAAGGCGTCCGGGATGGTGGCTTGCGCCGCTTTCGCCTTCCACTGTTTGGCGCCGGCCGGGCTCTTGGTCAGCTCCCATTCGTTGTTGAACAGGTTTTCGAAGAAGTGGTTGCTCCACTTCGTCGGCGTCTGCGACCAGGTGACTTCGGGGCCGCCGGTGATCGCGTCGGCGCCCACGCCCGTGCCGAACTTGCTCTTCCAGCCGAGGCCCTGCTCTTCGATGGCCGCGCCTTCCGGCGCCGGGCCGAGCAGCGACGGATCGCCGGCGCCGTGGGTTTTGCCGAAGGTATGGCCGCCGGCAATCAGCGCGACGGTCTCCTCATCGTTCATCGCCATGCGGAAGAAGGTTTCGCGGATGTCCTTGGCCGCCGCGACCGGGTCCGGATTGCCGTTCGGCCCTTCCGGATTGACGTAGATCAGGCCCATCTGGACCGCGCCGAGCGGATTCGCCAGCTCGCGCTCGCCGCTGTAGCGCTCGTCGCCGAGCCACGTGCCTTCGGGACCCCAGTAGAGCTCTTCGGGCTCCCAGACATCGGCGCGGCCGCCGGCGAAACCGAACGTTTTGAAGCCCATCGACTCCAGCGCGACGTTGCCGGCGAGAACCATCAGATCGGCCCAGGAGATTTTCCGGCCGTATTTCTGCTTGATCGGCCATAACAGCCGGCGCGCCTTGTCGAGGCTCGCGTTGTCGGGCCAGCTGTTGAGCGGGGCGAAGCGCTGCTGCCCGGCGCCGGCGCCGCCGCGGCCGTCGGCGATGCGGTAGGTGCCCGCGCTGTGCCAGGCCATACGGATAAACAGGCCACCATAGTGGCCGAAGTCGGCCGGCCACCACGCCTGCGAGTCTGTCATCAAGGCCCGCAGATCCTTGATCACGGCCTTCAGATCGAGGCTCTTGAATTCCTTGGCGTAGTCAAATGCCTTGCCCATCGGATCGGACAAGGGAGAGTTCGCATGAAGACCCTGAAGGCTCAGCTGGTCCGGCCACCAGTCGCGGTTCGTGGGTGCTTGGGAAAACGGGCACTTGCCCGCGCTCTTGTCGTCAGTCTTGGCGTCCATATTACTCTCCGATGGTATGCCGGTTTTTCCGAACGGTTCCGAGCACCGGCTTCTTATCCAGCCCATCCCATCTTACTTCATTAATACGCACCCTAGCTGACGGCAACGGGCGCCAGCGCGTCGATGTCGGTGACGACGTCGATCACGACGGGACGCTCGGCGGCCAAAGCCTGCGCCAGCGCCGCCGGAAACGCGGAAGCCGCTTCGACGCGGATGCCGAGCGCGCCCATGTCCTCGGCGATGCGGGCGAAGTTCGTCTGCCGGAAGGTCCACAATTCGCGCGCCTTGTCGGTCTGCTTGCCGCCATAGACGCGGTCGAAGCCGCGCTTCGACTGATTGCCGCCGCCGTTATTGTTGACCACGGTGACCGCATTGATATTCCAGCGCGCCGCGGTTTCGATCTCGGCGACGTGATACCAGAACCCGGCATCGCCGGTGAAAGTGACGACCGGCCGCTCCGGACAAGCGCATTTGGCGCCCAGGCCCGCCGGGAACGCCCAGCCGAGATGGCCGGCGCTGCGCATATAGCTTTGCCGCGGCGAGGTGAGATCGAACATGCCGCCCATCCACATGCCGGCGTGGCCGGTGTCGACGACGACGATGGCGTCGTCCGGAACGTGCCGCGTGAGTTCGTGGCAGAGCCGCTCCGGCCGGATCGGCACGGCGTCGGAATTGAGCGCGGCTTTATATTTCTCGCGCCACTCGCCGCAGATTTTCTGCGCCTCGGCGATCCAGGCCTTGCGCTTGGCGGCGCCGGTGCGATCGGCAAGCGCGAGCATGCGCGCCAGCGTCACTTTGGCGTCGCCATTGACGGCCGCCGCGAGCGGATAATTGCGGCCGAGCGCTTCGGGATCGATGTCGATCTGGAGCGCCGGCGTGCCGATTTTCGGCACCGCCCAGAAATGGGTGGTCATGCCGCCGGTCTCGGTGCCGATGAAGCAAACGAGATCGGCGGCATTGACCACGCGGTTGGCGCTCTCGCGCGAATAGCTGCCGGCGACGCCGACCGACAGCGGATGATTGCCGGGGATCGAATCCTTGCCGTTGAGCGAGGTCGCGACCGGTATCTGCAACGCCTCGGCGAGCGCGACGAGTTCGGCCGCCGCGCCGGAAGCACGCACGCCGCCGCCGGCGACGATCACCGGCCGCGCGGCGTTTTGCATGATTTGCAGCGCGGCGCGCACGCTTGCCTCGTCCGGCGCCGGGCGGAACGCCGGCACGCGGGCGAACTGCGGCTCGACGAGCGGCTCCATGTCGGCTTCCTCGGCGTCGATCTGGCCCTCATTGCCGCGAAATTGCAGGTGGACGGGTCCTGGCGTACCGCTGGTCGCGACGCGAAAAGCCTGCCGCACCATGTCGGGAAAGCGCGCGACATCGTCGATGGTGGCGTTGAACTTGGTCACCGGCTCGAACGCCGGCACGTCGTCGACTTCCTGATAGACTTTGCGGAATTTGTTTTTCGGCTCGCGGCCGCCGGTCATGGCGATGACCGGCGAATGGGCGAGCCAGGCGTCGCGCAAGCCGGCGGCGAGATTGAGCGCGCCGATCACCTGCGCCATGCAGATGCCGGGCTTGCCCGAAGCGCGCGCATAGCCGTCGGCCATATAGGCCGCGGCCTTCTCGCCGTGCACGTGCAGCCGCTTGATGTCGGTGCGCCGCTCCATCTCGGCGTAAGTGGTGCGCAGCACGGCGGGCACGTGGAACACGTGGGTGACGCCGTAGCCTTTCAGCATATCGGCGAGGCACTGCGCGCCGGTCATTTTGCGATTGTGGCCGATTTGCATGAGCGGTCGTTCTCTCGATTGTGAGATTGTTTGGTACGGCGCTAGTCGTTGAACACCGCGACGGCGCGGATCGGCGAGCCGGTGCCTTCGCGCCATTTCAGCGGCAGGCCGATGAATTGAAACTCGCCGGCGCCGAGCAAGCTTTCCAGGTTGCACAGGCTTTCCATATGCGTGATGTCGAGCTCGAGGCAGGCTTTGTGCACCAGCGAATTGACCTTGCCCTCGGGCCCCGGCCGCATCGAATCGATGCCGAAATGCACGATGCCCGCCGCCGCGAGCCATTCGGTCGCCGCGACGTTGACGCCGGGATTGTCGGTGGCATAGGCCGGCGTCGGAAAGGTGCGGGCGTGATGGCCGGTGCACAACAGCACGGTGCCCTTTTTCGGGATCGGCACGCCGGCCTTCTTCACTGCAACTTCGAGATCGGCGGGCGTGATTTCAGCCCGCGGTGCGATGTGGCGCAGGTCGATGCAGATGCCTTGGACGATGCAATTCTCCAGCGGATATTTGTCGATCGGCGTGCCGGTTTTGCCGAAATGGCGCGGCGCATCGATATGGGTGCCGCCGTGGTCGGGCATCGAAAAGAACATCACGCTGTTGCCCTGGACGTTGCCCGATTCGGCGAACGCCTCGTCGTGCGTCTTCCAGATGCCGTGGATGATCGGCGGCTGTCCCGGATAGGACGGCGTGCGGTGGTACAACTCCCGGCTCAAATCGACGATCCGCATTCTCCGCACCTCCCCTACTGGCGTTTCGTTGCGCGAACACTATCCTCCGCAACTGACCGCGACAACGCTTGCCGGAGCGCCGCATGAAAACCTCGACCGACCGCATCCTCACCACCCATACCGGCAGCCTGCCGCGGCCGAAGGCGCTGATCGATCTCATTCTCGGGCGGGAGCAAGGCGGCACCATCGCCGCGGACGCGTTCGAAGCCGCCACCGCCAAGGCGGTCGACGACGTCGTGGCGCAACAAGTCGCCTGCGGCATCGATGTGGTCTCCGACGGCGAGATGAGTAAGCCGTCCTACACCACCTATATCCGCCATCGCGTGACCGGCATCGCGCCGGACCCGCGCGCCGCCGAGAAGGGCCGCGACATCATGATCGGCCGCGATCTCCTCGATCATCCGGATTTCGCCCGCGAGCGCCGCAGCTTTGCCGCCGTGCCGTTTCCCGGCTGCATCGGCGAATTGCGCTACACCGACCGTTCCGCGCTCGACCGCGACATCGCGCATCTTCAAGCCGCGGCGGCGAAGGTGAAGCCGACCGAAGTGTTCATGACCGCACCGTCGCCCGGCATCCTGACGCGCTTTATCATCAACCTGCATTATCCGAGCGAAGACGCTTACTTAGCCGCGCTCGCCGAGGTGCTGAAAGTCGAGTACCGCGCCATCGTCGAAGCCGGCTTCGTGCTGCAGATCGATGCGCCCGACCTCGGCTCGGCGCGCAACAACCAATACCGGCATCTGAGCGACGATGAATTTCGAACCAAGATCGCCGAGCGCAATGTCGCGGCGCTCAATGCGGCGATCGCAGGACTGCCCGCCGACCGCATGCGGCTGCATATTTGCTGGGGCAATTACGAGGGGCCGCATACCTACGACCTGCCGCTTGCGAAAATCATCGACATTGCGTTCAAGGCGCGCGTGCAGGCGTTCAGCATCGAGGCCGCCAATCCGCGCCACGATCACGAATGGGAGGATCTCAAGACCATCAAAATTCCCGACGACAAGATCCTCATCCCCGGTGTCATCAATTCGACCACGAATTTCGTCGAGCATCCGCGCCTCGTCGCGCAGCGCATCGGCCGCTACGCCGACATCGTCGGCCGCGACCGCGTCATCGCCGGCGTCGATTGCGGCTTCGGCACCGCGGTGCGCACCGAGCCGACGGTCGCCGACACGGTCGTCTGGGCCAAGCTCGCCGCGCTCAGCGAAGGCGCCGCGATTGCGAGCAAGAAATTGTGGGGTGCAAAGGCGGCGTAAGAAAATTCCAAATTATTGCGCCTTCAGTCCGGCGAACTGCGACCACCTTGCGCCACTTCTCGGTTTCGTCGGCAATGTATTTGCCGAACGCCGCAGGCGACAGCGACAGCTCGCTGACGCCGAGATCGGCCAGCCGCTGCTTGAATTTGGCGTCTGCCTGGACGGCTTTGACCGCGCCGGCGAGCGTGTCGACGATGTCCGCCGGCGTGTTCTTGGGAGCAACAATGCCGGAAAAACCGCTCGCCTCAAAGCCCGGCAAGGTCTCGGCGACGGTGGGAACGCCCGGCAGCTCGTCGATGCGGGTCGCGGTCGTCAGCGCCAGCGCGCGCAGCTTGCCGGTTTTGATATGTCCGATGGCGGCGGAAATCCCGTCGACTCCGAGTTTGACCTGACCGCCGAGGAGGTCCGAGACCATCTGACCTTCGCCGGCATAGGGTACATGGACGACGTCAACGCCGGCCATCATCTTGAACAGCTCTACCGCCAAATAGGGCGGCGTTCCCAGCGACGGCGATGCGATGGCGATCTTGCCCGGATTGGCTTTGAGTTGCGCGATCAGCTCGGCGACGTTGGTCGCCGGGAACGAGGGGTTTGCGTCCAGCACGAGGTTGATGCGATTGATCGGCGCCACCGGCGCGGTATCGCGGACGAAATCGTAGCTGAGATTTTTCATCAGCGAAGCATTGACCGTGTTCGATGCCGCGGCGAAGAACAGCGTGTAGCCGTCAGGCGGCGCGTTGACGACAGCTTCGGCGCCGAGTGAGCCGCCGGCGCCGGGGCGGTTCTCGACGACGACCGATTGGCCGAGTTGCTGCGACAGCCATTGCGCGGCGATGCGCGCGATAATGTCGACCTGGCCGCCGGGCGGGAAGCCGACGATCAGCTTGATTGCCCGAACCGGGTAGGTCTGCGCTAAGGCCGACCGCGCGGCGGCCATGAAGCCGGAATTGACGGCGGCAGCGCCGGCCGCCAGACGCAGAAATTCCCGCCGCCGCAGCTTCATGCTTCCCCCCTCGCCCGCAGCGTTGTGCGGATGGTGCCGGATTATTTCCGACTTGAACTTACTCCGGCTTGAAATTCATCGCCACGCCGTTGATGCAATAGCGCAGATGGGTCGGCGGCGGGCCGTCTTCGAAGACGTGGCCGAGATGGCTGCCGCAACGGCTGCAATGCACCTCGGTGCGGGTCATGAAATAGCTCTTATCGGTCGTGGTCTCGACCGCTCCCGGCTCCGGATCGTTGAAGCTTGGCCAGCCGGTGCCGCTCTCGAATTTCTTTTTCGAGGCGAACAAAGCTTGCCCGCAGCCGGCGCAATAAAACGCGCCGGCGCGCTTTTCGTAATTGAGCGCGCAAGAACCCGGCCGCTCGGTGCCGTGCTCGCGCATGATATGGAACTGTTCCGGGGTGAGGATTTTCTTCCACTCCGCGTCGGTGTGCGTCACGGGATAGTGCTTGGTCTCGGTGCTGGTGCTGGTACTCATGGCGCTCCGCCCATTACGTGATAGTTGATACTGACAAAGGTAATCGGTCGATGGCAATGCGCAATCCCGTGATCGCGCGCGGCGGCCCGCTGGCGCTGGCGATCGTCGCCACCGAGCTTGGCGTGATGTTCGTCGGCGCCATCATGCCGACGCCGCTCTATCCGCTGTACCGCCGGGCCTTCGGATTTTCCGGCGTGACGCTGACGCTGATCTACGCCGTTTATGTGCTGGGCAATCTCATTGCGCTCCTGTTTTTCGGCCGGCTGTCAGACCAGATCGGACGGCGCGTCACCACACTGCCGGCGATCGGCGTCGGCATCGCCAGCGCGCTGGTCTTCGCCTTTGCCGCCGGCACGCCCTGGCTGTTTGCGGCGCGCGCACTGAGCGGCTTTTCGACCGGACTGGCGTCGGGCACCACCACCGCCTGGATCGCCGAGCTTTACAGCGACCGCGGCAGCGGCGCGGCGGCGCGCATCGCAGCGAGCGCCAATTTCTTCGGCTGCGCGGCCGGTCCGCTCCTTGCCGGCGTGCTGGCGCAGTTCGCCCCCGAGCCGCTGCGGCTGCCATTCGTCTTGTATCTGGTTCTGCTCGGCGGCACCTGCATCGCCGTCTGTTTCGCGCCTGAGACGCTGGCCCGTCCGAAACGCATGGGCGAGGTGTCGCTCAAGCCGCGGCTGGGCGTGCCGCGGCGGAGCTGGCTTCAGTTCGTGGCGCCCGCGGCGACCAGCTTCGCTACATTCGCACTGATTGCGTTCTACGCCGCTTTGATCCCGAACCTGCTCGCCGAAAGCCTGCACCAGCCCGCGCCTCTTGTCGCCGGCGCCGTCGTCTGCGAGCTGTTCGGCATTGCCGCGGTGACGATCCTTGCCACCGGCCGGCTCGAGAGCCGGGCGGCGATGTTCGGCGCGCTGGCGTTACTGTTGCCGAGCGTCTGGCTTCTAGTGGGCGCGGAGATCGCGCGAGCGATGCCGCTATTGATTTTCGCCGCCGCTCTGGGCGGCGTCGCCGGCGGCCTCGGCTATCGCGGCAGCCTCGAAGTCGTCAACCGCATCGCGCCGGCCGACCGGCGTAGCGAGGTCGTCTCCAGCTATCTCGTCGTCTGTTTTGCCGGCAATTCCCTGCCGGTGATCGGCATCGGGCTGTTAGCGGCGGCGATCAATCCGTTTTCCGCGCACGTCGCGTTTGCTGCTGTAATCAGCGCGCTGGCCGGCCTCGCGGCGCTGACCGGAATCAAATATGCGCCGAGCAACTAGATCGAATTTGCCGGCGTGCTATCATGATCGGCAACGATGCCGACGAGCGTTTTTGGGGAAGGAACGATGCTGGATCAGCCTCACGCCAAGAGCGACGGCGCAAAGCCGCAACAGGAGATGATTTCCGGCGCGTTCCTGCGCAATGCCTGGTACGTGGCGGCATGGTCCGACGAGGTCGGCGATGGGCAGCTCGTACCGCGCACGCTCATGAACGAGCCGGTCGTGCTGTTTCGCAAAGCAAACGGCGAGGTCGCGGCGATCGAGGACCGCTGCGCCCACCGCTTTGCGCCGCTACACATGGGCAAGATCGTCGGCGGCGACCGCATCCAATGTCCGTATCACGGACTGGAATTCGACGGCAGCGGTGCCTGCGTGCGCAACCCGCACGGCACCAAGAACATTCCGCCGCGCGCCCGGGTGAAAAGCTATCCGGTCATCGAGAAGCACAAGGCGCTCTGGATCTGGATGGGGACTGCGCCGGCGGACGCCGGCAAAATCCCGGACTTCTCCGTGCTCGACAATGTGCCGGAGCTGCACACGACCAAGCGCGACAGCATCGTCATCAAGGCCAATTATCAGCTCATCATCGATAATCTGCTCGATCTGAGCCACACCTCGTATTTGCACGAGGGCATTCTGGGCAATGCCGACACCGTCGAATCCGAAATCACCGCCGAGCTGGACGGCGACGACGTGGTGGTCGGCCGCCACGCCACCAATTCGAAGCCGCCCGGCATGTTCGCGCCGTTCTGGCCCGACCATCCGGCGCGGGTCGACAAATTCACCAAGATGCGCTGGATGGCGCCGGCGGCGCTGCGGCTGTTGACCGGCATCTGCGCCATCGGCGCGGCGCCGGAGACCGGCACCGGCTATCACGCGGTGCATTTGCTCACGCCCGAGAACGAACGCTCGACGCATTATTTCTTCACCGCCGTGCGCTGGGGCGTGAAGACGAGCGAAGACAAGCTCAACCGCGATCTGCAGAAACGGATCGCGGAGATGCGCCGTTTCGCTTTCGAGGAGCAGGACGCGCCCGTGATCGAGGCGCAGCAGCGCATCATCGAGAGCGCAACGGAGCCGCTCGATCCGGTGATCCTCGCCGTCGACGTCGGCTGCGTGCGCTACAAGCGCGTGCTCGGCAAGATGATGGAGGCGGAGCAGAGTTCGGTAGGGTGGGCAAAGGCGCGGAGCGGCGTAACCCACAATATGCGGCGAGGGACGGTGATGGGCTTCGCTGCGCTCAGCCCACCTCATTCTACATTTTTACTTGATCGCCAGCGGATTGGTCGGCGAGCCGACGGCGCCGGTAATCGGGATTGCCGGCGCGACGAACATGAATTCGTAGACGCCGTCTTTGGCGCAATCCTCGGCGAGGTCTTTGAGATAAAAAATCTCGCCCATGGTCATGCCCATGATCGGGATGGTGATCCAGTGCCAGGGCTGGTTGATGCCGCCTTCGGTGTTGTTGGGCCGCACTTCGCAGCCCCAGGTGTCGCTGGCTAGCGCGGCGAGCTCGGTCTTGGCGACGAATTCCAGCGTCTCGAAGGCAAAACCCGGCGCGTCGCCGCCGGGATAGCCGTCCCAGCTGCCGGCTTTGAGGCAGCGCTCCATCTGCCCGGTGCGCACCACGATATAATCGCCGCGCTTGAACTCGACGTTCTGCTTTTTCGCCGTGAGGTCGAGGTCGGCGCAGGTGATGCCGTAGCCGTCGTCCAAAAATTCCTTGCCGAGCGCGCGCGCGACGTCGAGGAACACGCCGCGGCCGACCATCTTGGACTTGGTTTTCTCGATGCCGCATTTCGCAGCGCCGAACGACGACACTTCGCGGCAATCGTAGCCGTTCCACATGTTGTTCTCGTAGAACACGTGGCCGAGCCCGTCCCATTGCGTGCCGCATTGCAGCGGGATCACCACCATGTCGTCGGCGGCGCGGATGCCGCGCTTGTCGAGCACGCCGGAATAGGCGTCGGTGCCGGTGCGCAGCATGGTGTGCAGCGGATTGATACGGCCGAGCGCCGGATAATTGGTCTTGCCGCCTTGCGGACCGTTATTGTCGAAGTTGAGCGCGAGCGAGATCACCTTGCCCTTTTTGACGAGCCGCGCCGCGGCGACGATGTCTTCGGCGCTGGTGTAATTGAGCGTACCGATCTCGTCGTCGGGGCCCCACTTGCCCCAGTTCTTGTATTTCTCCGCGGCCTCGCGGAGATCGTCTCGCGTCACTTTCTTCCCGGCCATTGGTTGTTTCCTGCCCTGCTGTTGGTGGTAACGGGACAATGATAGCATTGGACAAACGCCACGAAAGGTCTCGCCGGGGCTTATTCCTATGCGCATCGTCGACATCCGCGAGACCGCGGTTCCGCTCAATTCCACGCTCGCCAATTCGAGCACCAATTTTTCCGAAATGACGACCTCGGTGGTCGCCGTGATCACCGACGTCGTGCGCGGCGGCAAGCCGGTCTGCGGCTTCGCCTTCAATTCCACCGGGCGCTATGCCTGCGGCGCGCAGATGCGCGCGCGTTTCATTCCGCGCATCCTCAAAGCCGATCCGCAAACGCTGCTCAACGAGGCGTGCGATAATTTCGCGCCGGAAAAGATTCTCGCCGCGATGATGAAGAACGAGAAATCCGGCGGCCACAGCGAGCGCTCGATCGGCATCGGCACCATCGAAGTCGCGGTATGGGACGCGGTGGCCAAGATCGCGGACAAACCGCTGCATGTCGTGCTCGCCGAGCGTTACAATAACGGCAAGATCGCGGAAGAGGTGTTCTGTTATGTCGGCGCCGGCTGGTACGCGCCGGGCAAGACCACACGAGATCTCTTGGACGAGATGCAAGGCCATCTCGACGCCGGCTATACCATGCTGAAGATGAAAGTCGGCGGGTTGCCTTTGGCCGACGATCTCGCCCGCGTCGCGGCGGTGAAAGCGATCCTGCCGAAGGGCGGCGCGCTTGCGGTCGACGCCAACTCGAAATTTTCCCGCGACGATGCGCTCGCCTACGCGCGCGGCTTGCGGCGGTTCGACTTGCGCTGGTTCGAGGAGCCGTGCGATCCGCTCGATTATGCGCTCCTTGCCGAGATCGCCGCCAATTACGACGCGCCGCTGTCGACCGGCGAGAATTTATATTCGACGCAGGACGTGGAGAATCTCGTCCGCTTCGGCGGACTAAAGCCGCAGCGCCGCGACGTCATCCAGGTCGATCCGCCGCAGGCCTACGGCATCGTGCAATATGCCCGCACGCTCGACATGCTGACGCGGCATCAATGGCCGCGCGCGCTCTTGTTCCCGCATGGCGGCAATCAGATGTCGCTTGCGATCGCCGCCGGCTTCGGGCTCGGCGGGGCGGAATCTTATCCGGGCGTGTTCGGCGATTTCGGCGGTTTCGCCGACGACGCCAAGCTCGAGAACGGCTATCTGAAATTGTCCGATCGGCCCGGCATCGGCTTTGAGGGCCAAGCGGGGCTCTATCGGATCATGCGCGAGCTGGCGGGGTGATCAGCGCGTCCGCGGCGCTATTTGCCGTCCGTAACCTTGTATCGCTTGATATTGACGTCGACACCCGGAGCGGGATTGTCCTTGGTCGATTCCATGTAGAACCCGAATCGCAAAGCTCCGCTCGGCATCTGCGCGCGAATTTTTTTCAGATCGACCCCGTTGATTGACGGCGCGATCAGATTCCCCATCGCCTGCACCCTGATCGCGGCAACCGAACCCACATCAGCCTTGACGCCTGGATTGGTCAGGTCGGCAACCATCGCCCATTTGCTAGCCGTCTTCCGGTACATATCCGCGTGACCATCCGACCCAATATCGACGACATAGAGATTGTCATAATCGGTTGCCCAAAATATGAGCCCGACCGTAACCGGATTGTCGGCCGCTATCGACTTGGGCACCACGACCTCCATGCAATAGTCGGCATCGGAAGCGTTGAATGTGTTGTTCAAGTTAGCCCAATTTGTGTACTTAGGCCCCATATGCATCGCAAATGTGCCGCCGCCAACCTTGACATCGGGATCGCTCGGCCAGCCGCCGCTGTCGTCGGCAAAGGTATCTTCGAAAATCACATTGCCCTTCTGATTATCGCAGCTCGCCGCGCGAACCGCCGTCGTCGACGCCAGGATCGAAATCAGCGCGGTTGACACCAACGCCATCGAAAGTCCCGATCTACGTCTAAGCTGAAATTGCGCGCGCATCGCCTTTTCCTCATTTCGCCGTTATCGGTATTGATGGGCACCCGACCTACACATAGCCTTGATCCAAATCAACCGATGCGCCGATGCCGCGCACAATAATACTGCGGCCGCGTGACATTTTATCGGCTCTCCGTGGGCGGCGCGCCGGCCGAGACCGGCGCCAGGCTCGCCACCGTGACTTCGCCGTCGGTAATGTAGTGGTTGACGTGCACCGGCAAACGCCGGCCGGATTGATAGGTGTTCACGTCGTCGATGACGCGACGATTGCGCAACTCGGCAATGATGTAGTCGCGTTCGGTATTGGTATCGGAATCGGTCGAGTGGGTGATCTGAAACGTGAGCCGGGTCAGCGAAAGACCGGTGTCTTTGGTGCCGGCGCCGACCCAGAACGCGTGAGCATCGTGCGGCGGGCGATCGGCATTGAACCAGAAGCTCGGCGTCCCCACCGTGGCCTCGGCGCGCGCCGGGCTCAGAGCCCAAAATCGAATGTGATGGCGCTGGCGCGGGCTGTTATCGATCGCCTTCTGGAAGCCGATGTCCTGGCCGCGGCCATAGAGATAGAGCGTGCTGAACGGGGCGGTCGGATAGGGCCTATTCAGAACAAAGGCGCGGACCATGCGCCATGAGCTTGTCAGACTCAGCCGATCGGCTTCCGACCAGCCGGCAACGGCGAAAGCGGTGCGCAGCTGCTGCCAGCGTTCCGATCAGGACGAGATTGACCGGATCGCCGGGCAATCCGTCGCCGGTAATGGTGAAGCGCGGCACCCGTTTGCGCTGCAGGATTTTAAGGCCCATGCGAACGGCGCGCGGCAGGACGACGTAGGCGGCGATCCCATAGGTACACGCCAAAGCCAAAATGGTCGGCAGCCTGCGGTCGGTCAGTCTGAAGACAAAGACGATCAACCAGACGCTCAGGATGCCCAATCCGAAGATGAGCACACGGCGCAAAAAGCGTTTCAGCAGTCTCACGACGTCGCCACCATCAAGCGATCTGTTCTAGAGCGGGTTGCGACCGCTCATTCCCGCGCAAGCGGGAATCCAGCGCGAGAATTGCATTCGCGATTATTTCACTGGGTCCCCGCTGCCGCAGGGACGAGCGGGTCATTAAAGCTAACCCGACAGCCGCTCGATCGCGGCGCCGCAGCGGCCGAGCTTTTCTTCCAATCGCTCGAAGCCGCGATCGAGGTGATAGACGCGGTTGACTATTGTTTCGCCCTCGGCGGCGAGCGCCGCGATGACGAGCGACACCGAGGCGCGCAGATCGGTCGCCATCACCGGCGCGCCCTTGAGCTGTTCGACGCCTTCGATGGTGGCGCGCTCGCCGTCGAGGTGAATGCGCGCGCCGAGCCGCGTCAATTCGCCGACATGCATGAAGCGGTTCTCGAAAATCGTCTCGGTGATGTGCGAGGTGCCGCGCGCGCGCGTCATCAGCGCCATCAGCTGCGCCTGCAGATCGGTCGGGAATTCCGGAAACGGCGCGGTGCTCACATCGACCGGCAATAGCCCCGCGCCGTTGCGCGCGACGCGGATACCCTGGTTGGTCGGCGTGACGGTGACGCCGCTCTGCGTCAACACGTCGAGCGCGGCCTGCAAGAGTTCGGGGCGCGCGTTCTGCAACAGAATATCGCCGCCGGCCATGGCGACGGCCATGGCATAGGTGCCGGTCTCGATGCGGTCGGGCAGCACGGCGTGGCGCGCGCCGTTAAGCTTGGCGACGCCTTCGACGACGATGCGGCGGGTGCCGGCGCCGGAAATGCGCGCGCCCATTTTGTTGAGGCAATCGGCGACGTCGACGATTTCCGGCTCCAGCGCCGCGTTGTCGATCACCGTGGTGCCGTTGGCGAGCGACGCCGCCATGATCGCGGTATGGGTGCCGCCGACGGTGACTTTGGGGAAGACGATCTCGCCGCCCTTGAGCCCATGCGGCGCGCGGGCCACCACATAGCCGCCGTCGATCTCGATGTCGGCGCCGAGCTGCGCCATCGCCATGATGAGAAGATCGACCGGCCGCGTGCCGATAGCGCAACCGCCCGGCATCGACACCCGCGCCTCGCCCATGCGGGCGACCAGCGGCGCCAAAACCCAGAAGCTCGCCCGCATCTTGGAAACGAGCTCATAGGGTGCGGTGGTGTCGACGATGCGGGCTGCGGAAATGTGCAGCGTCTGGCCGTGGTCGGCGGTCTCGCCGGCGCGCTTGCCGCTCGTCATGATGTCGACGCCATGATTACCGAGGATGCGCTCGAGCAGCGCGACGTCGGCGAGCCGCGGCACGTTGTCGAGAATGAGCGTCTCGTCGGTGAGAAGCGACGCGATCATCAAGGGCAGCGTCGCATTCTTCGCGCCCGAGATCGGGATGGCGCCGTCAAGACGCCGGCCGCCGACGATACGAATCCGGTCCATTTTACCCCCGCTGGCCCTGGCTCTGCCTACTCCCGGCTCCGATTGCGGCGAAAGTCGGGACCTTCGCTTGCCATAGTGGCATCTTTTGCCAGGGAATCCTCCCCCGGCGTGCGTGTTTCCGCCCGGGCGCGGGCTTGTTGCTTACGCCGTTTGAGGTTTTCGCGCAGCGCGGCCGACAGCCGCTCGCTGCGCGCGGCCCATTTTCCCGCTTTGCCGAGTTTGGTCATAAAGGCACTTCAAAGCACGCTCGCCGCCGCCCGGCAACCGCCGCCGCGCTTGCGCTCAAGACCCCCCTATGGCAAGGATCGCCGCGTTTTTCGCCGACATTTGCCGCGTAACGGTGTTGCGTATTTTGGCTGAAAAACCCGCTGCCGTAGCTCAGTG
>CAWAEV010000005.1:0-32380 GCA_963780925.1 uncultured Alphaproteobacteria bacterium
CGTGCTGGCCGCCGTTGATGTGGATCTCGGCGCCGTTCACGTAGGAGGCGGTGTCGGTGCACAAGACGTAGATGATCTTCGCCACCTCGTCCGGCGTGCCGAGCCGGTGCAGTGGAATATTTTCCACGATCTTATCCGTTCCCGGCGACAGCATCGCGGTGTCGATCTCGCCCGGCGCGATGGCGTTGACGCGGATGCCGCGCGCGCCAAAATCGGCCGCCATCTCGCGGGTGAGCGCGGCGAGCGCCGCCTTTGACGTGCCGTAGGCGGCGCCGGCGAAGGGGTGCACGCGCGAGCCGGCGATCGAGGTGACGTTGACGATCGAGCCCTTGGCCGCCTGCAGCTCGTCGAGCAGGCCGCGCGCCAGCATGATCGGGGCGAAGAAATTGACCTGAAAAACATGGTGCCAATCTTCTCTCGACGTTTCGATCGAGCCGAGCCGCTTGCCGCCGTCGGCCTTAGGCGAGATCGCGGCGTTGTTGACGAGCGCGTGCAGCTCGCCGTTGAGGCGGCGCTTGGTCTCGGCGATCGCGGCTTCGGTGTTTTCCGGATTGGCGAGGTCGACTTGAATGTGATCCTCGGGTCCCGCCTCCCATGGGCAGTTTTCCGGAAACGGATGGCGCGAGCAGGTGATGACACGCCAGCCGGCGGCGGAAAACCGCTTCACGGTGGCATGGCCGATGCCGCGGCTTGCCCCGGTGAGGAGCAGCGTACGGCGCGGCTGGTTGCTTGTTGGCATCAATTTTCCGATCGAAATGATCTAAGGGTAAAGTCTCGTCTTGGTCCACGGGGCGCTGACGCTATCGCGGGTAAAAGCGATGCGGTCGTGGAGGCGGAATTGCCGCTCCTGCCAAAACTCGATCTCGGACGGCACGACGCGATAGCCGACCCAATGCGGCGGCCGCGGCACTGTGCCGATGGCGAATTTCGCGGTAAAGCGCGCGATCGCCTTCTCGAAGGCGAGCCGGCTTTCCAGCGCCGCCGACTGCTTTGAGGCCCAGGCGCCGATCTGCGCCATGCGCGAGCGCGTTGCGAAATAGGCGTCGGCTTCCGCGTTCGATACCGCCTCGACATGACCGCGCAAACGCACCTGGCGCTGCAACGCCTTCCAGTAGAATGTCAGCGCCGCCTGCGGCGCGGCGGCAAGCTCGCCGCCTTTAGCGCTCTCGGCGTTCGAGTAAAACACGAAGCCGCGCTCATCGAAGCCTTTCAAGAGCACCATGCGCGCATTGGGCCGGCCGTCGGCGTCGACCGTGGCAAGCGTCATCGCCTCGGGATTGACCGGCTCGGAACGTCTGGCTTCGGCGAACCAAGCGGCAAACAGGCGCAGCGGCTCGTCGGCCCCGGTGAAGTCACCGCCCGTTAACCACGTCGGGTGTTCTATGGACGCCGCGTCTGACATTCTCGGAGTACCCAGTGCTCGCGTGCGGCGACGATCGGGAAACGTGCCGCCGGTCTCAATATAGTGGAACGGCGGCCTTGCGCCTATGTCGGCAGTTGCCTGGAGTCGCGTTTGTTGCGGCCATCGTGAGCGCGCTTGCCGTTTCCGGCTGCTCGTACCGGCTGGCCTCGCTCGTCTCGAAGGACGATACCGACTTCACGCCGACCGGCTCGATCACGCAGCCTGCCGACCGCGCGGTCCCTCTCGCCATTCGCTCCGGTCCAGCGGAAGCGGACCTTGCCTATGCGCGAGCGGCCGCTTCGAACGTGCTCGCCAGCGGCGGCAAAGATGCGAGCGTACCTTGGCAAAATCCACAAACCGGCGTCAGCGGCAACATCACGCCGCTCGATAGCTCGTATAGCGAAGACGGCCACCCGTGCCGCGACTTCCTCACCAGTTACGTGCGCGGCGCGGCGCAGGACTGGCTCCAAGGCGCTGCCTGCCGCAACTCAAGCGGCGCCTGGGAAGTCGTGCGTCTGACACCGCTTAAACCGAGCTAAAGCGGGCTATCATCGGACAAAGTTCGAGCCGATTCGCTTGTTGCATTGCGTGACATGCGATTTATTCCCACATTGGAGACACGTGGGAACCAGTCGGGCAGGCGGGGCCGGCCCCCAAATTGAGACGGAGTTCGGCAGGGATGCGTGATCCCTATGAGGTCTTGGGTGTCGATCGCAAGGCGAGCGCGGGCGATATCAAAAGCGCCTACCGCAAGCTCGCGAAAAAATTGCATCCCGACGCCAACAAGAACGATCCAAAGGCGGCGACGCGCTTTGCCGAGTTGAACGCCGCGAATGAGTTGCTTGGCGACGGAGACAAGCGCAAGGCGTTCGATCGCGGCGAGATCGACGCCGAGGGCAAGCCGCGCTTCCAAGGCTTCGGCGGCGGGCCAAGGCCGGGTGGTCCCGGCGGCGGGTTCGGTCCCGACGTGAACTTCGAAAACTTCAATTTCGGTCCGGAGGGCTTCACCCGCGGCAGCCGGCGCGGCCGCGGCGGCGGCGGCTTCGGCGGCTTCGAGGATATTCTCAAGGAGGCTTTCGGACGCGGCGGCCGCGGTGGCGCCGAATCGACTTTCGAGCCGGAGGATTTCGGCGTCGGAGCCGACACGCAGGCCGAAATGTCGGTGTCGCTGCCCGATGCGGCCAACGGGTCGACGCAGCGCCTGCATCTGCCCAACGGCAAGGATGTCGACGTCAAGATACCCGCAGGAATCAACAACGGCCAGACCATTCGCCTCAAGGGTCAAGGCATGCCCGGTCAGCACGGCGCCGGAGACTTGCTCATCACCGTTTCGATTGCGCCGCATCCGGTCTTCTCGCTGGAAGGCCTCGACGTACGCCTCGAACTGCCGATCACGCTTTACGAGGCTACCCTCGGCGCCAAGGTGCGCGTGCCGACGCTGGACAAGCCGCTCGAAGTCACGATCCCGCCGTGGACGTCGAGCGGGCGAACCTTCCGCCTGAAAGGCAAGGGCTTTCCCGCCAAATCTGGCCGCGGCGACCTTCTCGCCACCGTCCGCATCGTGCTGCCCGACAACGGCGACGCCGAACTCGAAGCGCTGATGAAAAAGTGGCGGAGCGACAAGCCTTACGACCCGCGCAAAGGTATGTGAGACTTTTGCTCCGTCGTCCTTCGAGGCTCGCTGAGCCTGTGATCGGCCCGGCCGAGGCCGGAAGCCGTTGGCTCGCACCGCGGGATGACGGTAAAGACCTCACCCGCCCTGCGGCGGCATGCGCCGATCGATCTGATCGTAGGCGGCTTGCGCGATCTCGCGCAGCTTGTCGCGTTCCGCCGGCCCGGAGAGCACGTAGGCGAGATCGCCGTCGACCCAGTAATAGGCCGCGTTCTGCTCGCCCGTCGTATAGCGCAGCGCCGTATCGCGGTCGCTGGTGCGCCCGCAATAGAGCGTGAAACGCTCACCCGAGGGGGTTTCGTACATGAAGAACGCAGTCGCTCCGGTCGGACCCGGCAAAAGCCTGCCGCCGACGAGTTTCAATCCGACCTTTTCGAGCTCGGGCGCGCTCAATGGCGAGCCTACTCGCTTCGACAGCCATGCATTCAGATGCGGCCGCTGGTCGCCCGGCACTTCGACTGGATGGCGGACTTCGACCACGTAGAGCCGGTAGGCGTCGAGTGCGTCGGCAGTAAAGCGCGTGAGATCGGATTGGCCCTCCGCTTTGACGCCGCGCACGGTCCAGCCGAGCACGCCGCCGGCGAGGAATGCCGCGACGATCGCGGCGACGGCTGCAGCCACCGCACCGTAGCGGCGGCGCGTCAGCCGGTTGACGTTGAACCGCTGCGGCGGCGTTTCGTCGGCAATGGCGCCATAACGCGCGCGGATGAGTTCGGCCTGGTTGCGCCAAGCGGCGACCTTGGCGGCATCGTCGGGATGCGCTGCAAGCCAGGTTTCGACGATCATGCGGCGGTCGGCCGGCAATTCGCCGTCGACATAGGCGTTAAGTTCATCTTCGCCGACAATGTGGTCTCGATCAATCATAGTTCGCTCTCTCTAGTCATTTCACGCGGCGCAACGCCGGACGTTCGCCGTCGAGATACGCCTTTATTTGACTGCGCGCGCGCGCCAGCCGCGACATCACCGTCCCAATCGGTATACCCTGGACTTCCGCGATTTCGCGATATGTCAGGCCCTCGAGGACGACGAGCAGCAGCGCCGAACGTTGGTCCTCGGCAAGTTCGTCGAGCGCGCGCGTGATATCGCGGCCGCCCGCTTCCGGCCCGCCGGTGGCCGCATCGCTGTCCTTGATCGGCGTCAGCGCCGGCCGCCGCGACAAGGTGCGAAGCCGGTTGCGGTTGAGATTGGTCAGGATGGTGTAGAGCCATGCGCGCGCATCTCCGCCGTGAAACAAGTGCTCGGAGCGCAACGCCCGAACCAGCGTATCCTGAACGATGTCATCGGCCGTCTCGGCGTCGCGGGTCAGGGCCCGCGCGTAGCGCCGCAGCGCCGGGATCGCCACCTTGATGTGCTCGTGAAACTCGCTCAAGGCTGTCACCTGTTAAGCAACGTTAAGAGCTGTGGCTTACCGACCCGCATGAGCGGCGCGCCTGCATTCAACAACACCACCGGCGGCTGCCTATTCCGTCATCGCGCGACGGTCCAAAGCTTGATGGCCCAATGACCGTATGCCATAGGAGGCCGGGGGCTGAAAACGCCGTATGGGGTCGCAAGAATGACCGAAGTCTCGGGCCTCATGCGCGGTAAACGCGGCCTGGTCATGGGCGTCGCGAACAATCGTTCGCTCGCCTGGGGCATCGCCAAAGCTTGCCGCGCGCACGGCGCCGAACTCGCTTTCACCTATCAGGGCGACTCGCTCAAGAAGCGCGTTGAGCCGTTGGCCCATGAGGTCGGCGGGATCGTGGTCGGCCATTGCGACGTGACCGAACCGAAGACTATCGATACGGCGTTCGCCGCCGTCAAATCGGCTTGGGGCGCGATCGACTTTCTGGTCCACGCCATGGCCTACTCCGATAAAGACCAGCTCGACGGACGCTACGTCGACACCACCGAGGACAATTTCATCAAGACAATGCTGGTGAGCTGTTATTCGTTCACGGCCATCGCGCAACGTGCCGAGAAGATGATGCCGAACGGCGGCGCCATGCTCACGCTGACTTATTACGGCGCGGAGAAATGGATGCCGCATTATAACGTGATGGGCGTCGCCAAGGCGGCGCTGGAGGCTTCGGTGTGGTATCTCGCCGCCGATCTCGGCACCAAGAATATCCGCGTCAACGCCATTTCGTCGGGACCGATCAAGACGCTCGCCGCGGCCGGCATTCGCGATTTGCGCTACATCTTCAGATGGAACGAGTACAACTCGCCGCTGCGGCGCAATGTGACCATCGAAGACGTCGGCGAGGCCGGCGCGTATCTGCTCTCCGACATGTCGCGCGGCGTCACCGGCGAAGTACACCACGTCGATGCCGGCTATCACATCGTCGGCATGAAGCACCCGGACGCACCGGACATCGCCGTCGGCAAGGAGTGACACGGAGGGGCCGAACGATCATGCCGGTCCTCTATTACATCCGTCACGGCGAGACCGACTTCAACGTCGAGGCGCGGCTGCAAGGCCGCCGCGATACCGAGCTCAACGCTCGCGGCCGCCAGCAGGCGGCCGAATGCGGAGAATTGCTGCGCGATCTGTTCGCGCGCGAGGACCGCGCGGCCGCTGATTTTGCCTATGTGGCAAGCCCATTGCTGCGAGCGCGCAACACCATGGAAGTGTTGCGCGACAGCCTTGGCCTTGATCCGCATTCCTATGCCCTCGACGACAGGCTGATGGAGATTTCCTACGGCGAATGGGAAGGATTGACGCTGCCGGAAATCGACGCCCGCATGCCGGGCCTGCTGGCGGAGCGCGAGCAGGACAAGTGGGATTTTGCGCCGCCCGGAGGCGAAAGCTATCGCGCGCTTACGCGCCGCATTAGCGCATGGTATGAAGGGCTGGCGCAGGACACGGTCGTTGCCGCCCACGGCGGCGGCGTGCGCGCGCTCATCGCGCTGTTTGGGTTGCTGCCGCGGGATGAAGCGACGCATGCGCAAATTGCACAGGGCGTGGTCTATGTGTTTGCCGACGGTAAGATGGCGCGTTACGCCTAATCCATATCGAGTTCTCGCCGCCAAAAGCAAAGGCGGCCCAGACTCGGTTCGGTCGGGATTCTTCATTTAAAAAATGAAAGCGGCCAAACAGCGTTTGGCCGCTCTTGCGAGATCGAGATCTCGCGAAATCCGAAATCGATAGCGTGGCCCCAATACGAGGCCTCGCGCTTACGACTTGGTTTTCTTCTTCGCCTTCTTCTTCTTCGAAGCCATGATGATCATCCTTGGAGTTTGTGATGAACCTACGGCAGGGTTGGTTCAGTCGCAGGCTAAATCTCGGTCCCTGGGCCCTCGCCCCCTTACCGAGCGGAACAATGCCATAGAGCGGCTGCGGCCGCAATCGGAAAAATCAAAATAATCTATATTTTTCCGTAGCTTAACGGACGTTCAGGTTTTCATGAAGCGCCGTTCAGCGACATGAATGCGAAATGAACGCCCGCCACGATATGTGCGATGAGCTGCGTATTCCGGCGGCAGAATTCCATGGAAAATTTTGCATGTGCGAAGGCAATGCATGGTTTTTGCCGCACCAGCGAATGGCGCGGGCCGCGGCTGGGCGCATTTGACCCGATAGAGTACGCGGGCTACCAAGCCCGAATAAGCCAAACTGTCCACATTCAAGGCCATTTGGCGTCATCGGCGCGTCATGTCATTCAATTCGTTCGGCCATTTATTCCGGGTCACGACCTTCGGCGAAAGTCACGGGCCGGCGATCGGCTGCGTGGTCGACGGTTGCCCGCCGCGCATTCCGCTGACCGAGGGCGACATCCAGCCTTATCTGGACCGCCGCCGTCCCGGCCAATCGCGCTACACCACGCAGCGCCAAGAGCCCGATGCGGTAAAAATCCTCTCCGGAGTCTTCATCGACCAGACTAGTGGCGCCCAAGTCACGACCGGGACGCCGATCGCGCTCGTCATAGAGAATGTCGATCAGCGCTCGAAAGATTATTCGGATATCAAGGACAAATATCGCCCGGGCCACGCCGACTATACCTACGACGTCAAATACGGCTTGCGCGATTATCGCGGTGGCGGCCGCCAGTCGGCGCGCGAGACGGCGATGCGGGTGGCGGCCGGCGCAATTGCGCGGAAAATCGTGCCCGATCTGACGGTGCGCGGCGCGCTCGTGCAGATGGGGCCGCATCGCGTCGATCGCACGCGCTGGGACTGGGCCGAAGTCGAGCGCAATCCGTTCTTCTGTCCCGATGCCAAGCTCGCGCCCGCGCTCGGCGATTATCTCGACGGCTTGCGCAAGCGCGGCTCATCCATCGGCGCGGTGATCGAGATCGTCGCCGACGGCGTGCCGGCGGGGCTGGGCGCGCCGATCTACGGCAAGCTCGACGGCGATCTTGCCGCGGCGCTGATGAGCATCAATGCCGTCAAGGGCGTCGAGATCGGCGCCGGCTTCGCCTCAGCCGAGCTGACGGGCGAGCAAAACGGCGACGAGATGCGCATGGGTAATGACGGCAAGCCGCTGTTTCTCTCCAATAATGCCGGCGGCATCCTTGGCGGCATTTCGACCGGGCAGCCGGTGGTGGCGCGGTTTGCGGTGAAGCCGACCTCGTCGATCCTCATTCCGCGCCGCACTGTCGACCGCTACGGCCGTGAGACCGAAATCTCGACCACTGGCCGCCACGATCCATGCGTCGGTATCCGCGCGGTGCCCATCGGCGAGGCCATGGTGGCATGCGTCATCGCCGATCATTATCTACGCCAGCGCGGTCAGGTCGGGGAAAATCCGATTTGGCCGTTTCCGCCACCGGCCCGCTGACGAAGCGGTGCGGGGTTAACATCGAAATGAACGACACGCATCAGCGCATCCAATCCGTCGTCGCTGCTTTTGGCCGCGGCGAAATCGTCATCGTCGCCGACGATGACGATCGCGAGAACGAGGGCGATCTATTCGTCGCGGCAAGCCTGTGCACGTCGGAGAAGATGGCGTTCATCATCCGCAATACATCCGGCATCGTTTGTGCTCCGCTCGCTCCGGAGGAAGCGCGGCGGCTGCATCTCGATCCCATGGTGGCGCTCAACGATGCGCCGCTCGGCACCGCGTTCACCGTCTCGGTCGACGTCCGTCACGGCCTCACCACCGGGATTTCCGCTGAAGAGCGCAGCAATACGGTGCGCGCGCTCGCCAACGGCAATAGCGGCGCGGCCGATTTTGTGCGGCCCGGCCACGTCTTTCCGCTAGTCGCGAAAGACGGCGGCGTGCTGATGCGTTCGGGCCATACCGAGGCGTGCGTCGACCTCTGCCGGCTCGCCGGATTGCCGCCGGTCGGCGTGCTGGCCGAGCTCATGAACGACGATGGCACGGTGATGCGCGGGCCGGAGCTTGCCGACTTCGCCGACCGGCACAAGCTGCAACGCATTACCATCGCCGAGCTGATCGCCTACCGGCAGGCGCGCGATAAGCTGATCGAGCGGGTCGGCGAATTTCCGGTGCAATCCGAGGCTGGCGCGCTGACCGGCTATGCTTTCATCACGCCATTCGATGCGGTTCATCACATGGCCTTCGTCTATGGCCGTATCGGCGACGGCAGGAACGTGCTTACCAGATTGCACCGCGCCGACATCATCGCCGACGTGTTCGGCGGCGCGAAGACCATCCATCAGGCGCTGGCGCGTTTCAAAGCCGAGGGCAGGGGCGTGCTGATCTTATTGCGCGACGGAACCGCAGGCGTGCCGGTGATTTCCATCCCGAAATCATCCGATACTGCCTCCGGCGAAGCGCGCACGCGGCAATGGCGCGAAATCGGTCTCGGCGCGCAAATCCTCAAAGATCTCGGTGTCAGTTCCATTCGGCTCATGACCTCATCGCGCCCGACGACTTATGTCGGCCTGTCCGGCTTCGGCATCGAGATCGTCGGGACCGAGCCGATCGACGGATAACTCGGCCTGTTTGACGGCGATCATTGGGCCTATAATCCCGTTCGGACGGCTTGGCGATCTTGGCCGATCGGGCAGAAATTGAAATTGTAATTGGGGGGAAGAAAAAATGAGCGACGTCGTCGCAACTTCGGCCGCGACTCCGACGACCAGCCAGATTTATAAAGTCGCGCTCGCCAGCATCATCGGCTCGGTGATCGAACAATACGACTTCCTCGTCACCGGCGTGATCGCAGCGACCGTCTGGGGCGGCATCTTTTTCAAGCTGCCGGGCCTTGCCGCAGTCGCCGCCGCGATCGGCGTCTACGGCCTCGGCATCATCATCCGTCCGGTCGGTGCATTCATCTTCGGCCATATCGCCGACCGGCGGGGCCGTAAGGACGCGATGGTCTATGCGCTGGTGCTGATGGGCGTCGCCACGCTCTTAATCGGGCTGACGCCGACATACGACAGCATCGGCGTCATCGCGCCGGCGCTGCTGATCGTCTTTCGGCTGTTGCAGGGGATCAGTTTCGGCGCCGAATTCGGCACCGCCTCGACCTGGGTGGTCGAACAGGCGGCGCGCTCGAAGCATCGCGCCTTCTGGGGCGCCTGGGTCGGGTTTGCCATCCCGATCGGGCTATTGCTCGGCTTCGGCTCGGTGATCTTCGTCAAGTCGCTGATGAGCCCGGAGGATTTCACGGCCTGGGGCTGGCGCATCTTCTTTTTCGTCGGCTTCCTGGTGGCGATCGTCGGCTTGGTCATCCGCACGCGCACCATGGACAGTTTCGTCTTCGAACAGCACAAGGCGCAAATCACGATCCTGAAATATCCCGCAGAGTCAGGTCTGGCGCGAAATGCCCTGGACCATCCTGCGCACTTCGCTGGTCAATGCCATGTTCGGCGGGGCGTTCTTCCTCTACTTCGTGTTCGGCACCGGCTACATGAAGGCGGTCGGTTTCACCGGAAACCAACCCGAGACGATCGGGCTCATCGCCGCGGCGTTCATGCTGGTGTTCATGATCATCGGTTCGTTGCTCGCCGACTACGTCAACCGGCGGACGATCCTTTTGACTGCCGCCGTCGTGTTCCTGATCTTCGCCATCCCGTATTTCTACCTGATCAACACGGGCAGCTTCGTCCTCGCAACGATCGCCGAGATCATCGGCTTCGGCTTCGTATTCGGCTTCGGCTATGGCGCGATCCCGACCTTCTATACGGAGAATTTCCCGACCCGCTATCGCGCCTCCGGCGCGAGCGCGGCTTATCAAATCGCGCAGGTCTATGGCGGCGGACTCATTCCCATTGTCGCCGGGCAGATCCTGCGCATCTACGGCGTTAAAGATGCCTATATCTATATCGGCGGCTTGGTGATGTGCTACGCGGTGGCCGCGATCATCGCTATACTCCGCACGCCGGAAACCAAAGGCGCCAATCTCGAAGATTGATGAGCGTCCGCCGCGGAACGCTTTAGCCCGCCTGCTGCGCCCGGTTGGGAAACAATTGCGGGCGCAGCTTCGGGTGGCAGCCCATCATCTTCGGCGCATAAGGCGTTTCGGCGCCGAGCTCTTCGGCGGCATGCCACGCCCAGCGCGGATCCCACATCGCGCCGCGCGCCAAGCAGATCAGGTCGGCCTTGCCGGAGGCCACGATGTCCTCGGCTTGGCGGTACCCGGCGATCAGGCCGACGGTCATGGTCGCGATGCCGGTTCCCTTCTTGACCTTCTCAGCGAACGGCACCTGATAGCCGGGCGCCAGCGGAATTTTCTGCTTCGGATCAAGGCCGCCGCTCGACACATCCATATAGTCCAGGCCGCGCCGCTTCAGCTCTTTGGCCAACAGCACGGTCTCCTCCGGCGTCCAGCCGCCATCGACCCAATCGGTGGCGGAGACGCGCATGCCGAGCGGTTTGTGCTCGGGCCATACCGCGCGCACCGCCTCGTACATTTCGATGGCAAAGCGCATGCGGTTCTCGGTCGAGCCGCCATATTCGTCGGTGCGCTTGTTGGAGATCGGCGACAGAAACTGGTGGGCAAGATAACCGTGCGCGCCGTGGAGCTCGATCACGTCGTAGCCGATGCGGTCGACGCGCTTTGCCGCGGCGGCGAATTCGCCGATGCAGCGCTTGATATCGTCCTTGGTCATGGCGTGCGGCACCGGCCAGCCGGTGTCGTAGGGAATGGCCGAAGGCGCTTCGGGGATCCAGCCGCCTTCGTCCTTGGTCAGGATCGGCTTGCCGCCGGCGGCCGGCGGTGTTGTCGGACCCTTGCGGCCGGCGTGCGCCAATTGCACGCCGAGCTTGGCGACGCCGTAGGTCCGGCAAAAATCGTGCACCCGCTTCAGCGCCGCCTCATTTTCGTCCGACCACATGCCGGCGCATCTGGGCGAGATCCGCCCCTGCGGATTGACATCTGTCATTTCGCACATCACCAGCCCCGCGCAGCCGAGCGACATGTTGCCGAGGTGCATGAGGTGCCAATCGTTCGCCGAGCCATTGTCCGAATTGTATTGGCACATCGGCGATACCACGACGCGATTGGGCAGCGTAAGCCCGCGCAGCGTGATGGGAGAAAACAGGACGCTAGCCATTTCTGCGAATCCTTCGGTGCTGAGACTTTAAGCCACGGGGGCCCTGCAATATCACGATTTCCGAGGCCGCGTACACGTCTCGGAACGGCGCGATCCTTCCGAAGCTTGCGGTTGAACGGTTCAATGAGTCGCAATTCCTCGGCTATCCGGGCGGCGAGAACATGGGCTAGTCTTGGGTCAAAGTTGCGTTCTGGGGGGAACAGGGGGGAAAGGACTCGTGAATGCGCAGTTCTGGCTGATTCAGGCCTTTAACGGCATCTCCTATGGCGCGCTCCTGTTCCTGGTGGGGGCCGGACTATCGCTGATTTTCGGCGTCATGCGCATCGTCAACCTGTCGCATGGCGCTTATTTTCTTTGGGGCGGCTATATCGCGCTGTCGGTGATCTGGGCGACCGGCTCATGGGCGCTATCGCTGCCGCTTGCGGCGCTCGCGGTGGCGCTGCTCGGCCTGTTGATGGAACGGCTGTTCCTGCGGCAGCTTGGCTTTGACCCGCTGCGGCAAGTGCTGCTGACAGTGGGCTTTGCCTATCTGTTTCAGCAGGGCGCGCTCGACATCTGGGGCGGCAATAATATGGAGATCGATCCGCCGCAGGCGTTGACCCACAGCATTACGATCGGCGGCGTCTATTTCCCGCTCTATCGGGTGTTCATGATCGCGATGGCGCTTTTGATCGGCGTCACGATCTGGCTGGCGATGGAGAAGACACGCGTGGGCGCGGCGGTGCGCGCCACCGTCGACGATGCGCAAATGGCGCGCGGCGTCGGCATCGACACCAATCGCATTTCCATGCTGGTTTTCGCGCTCGGTGCGTTTCTGGCGGCGCTCGGCGGCGTGATCGGCGGGGCCTTTCTCGGCGTCTATCCCGGCCTCGATTTCGAAATACTGCCGCTTGCTTTCGCCGTCGTCATCATCGGCGGCATGGGTTCGCTCGGCGGCGCCGCTATCGGCGCGATGCTGGTCGGGCTTGCCGACAATTTCGGCAAGGCGCTGTTTCCGGAACTTGCCTATTTCACGCTCTATGCGCCGATGGTTTTGATTCTCGCGGTCAAACCGACCGGACTGTTTGGCCGCGAGTGAAGGCGGGCGACGATGGGTCAGATGGCCAAAATCCTCGCCGTTGCTGCGGTTCTGCTAGCGCTCGCTTATATCATTCCGCACTCCACCTCGTTCGTGGTGCTCTTGGCCACCCGTGCGCTGGTCTTTGCGATCCTGGCCATGAGCGTCGACATTCTGCTCGGCTTTGCCGGCCTGGCTTCGCTCGGCCAGGCGGCCTATTTCAGCGTCGGCGCCTATCTGACGGCGATCCTCGCCACCAAATACAATTTCGGTCTGGGCTGGGATTTTTGGCTGGTCGTTCTGCTGGGCATGCTGATCGGTGCGGCGACGGCAGCGTTTTTCGGGCTGTTCGCGGTTCGCGCCACCGGTGTCTATTTCCTGATGATCACGCTTGCGCTCGGCCAATGTGTTTGGGGGCTCGCTTATCGCTGGAACTCGCTCACCGGCGGCGATAACGGCATCAATGTCACCATCCGGCCGAATTTTGGTCTCGACTTGACCGACGAACGAACGTTCTTCTTTCTGGTCTTTGCATTCTTCGCCGTCACTCTGCTGCTGCTCTATATCCTGGTGCGATCGCCATTCGGCCGTAGCCTGGAGGGCATTCGCGAGCGCGAGCTGCGCATGCAGATTCTCGGTTACAATACCTGGCTGCATAAATACATCGCCTTTATCATCGCCGGCGCCGTCGGCGGCTTGTCCGGCGTTCTATGGGCGCATACCAACGGCCTGGTCAGCCCCGACACGGCGGTGCTGACCACTTCGGTGGACGCGCTGCTGATGGTCGTCCTCGGTGGTGCCGGCACGCTGGTCGGCGGCCCGCTCGGCGCGGCGATCGTGTTCGGGCTGCGCGAATATCTCAGCACGCTGGTGCCGTGGTGGCAGTACGTGCTGGGCGGCGTCTACGTGGTGACGATCCTGTATCTGCCGATGGGGTTGATGGGACTTCCGGCGCGATTTCGGCAACCCCGCGCTTTGCCTGACATCACGGACAAAACGGCAGCGTCGGAGAAACTTGCAGCCTAGCCTTCCCGACGTATGACGGAAGGCGCCACAAAATGGGAGGAAGACATGACGATCACATCGCGACGGCCGATAGTTCCGACGTTGTTGGGCGGCTGTCTTGCGCTCGGCATGAGCATGAGCGCGCCGGCCCAGGCCGACGATCTGCGCATCGGCTTTCTCGCGCCGACGACCGGATTCCTGTCGCAAACCGGCAAGGACATGGAGCACGGCTTCGAAATGTATCTCAACGACCACGGCGGCATGCTCGGCGGGGCCAAAGTCGATTTCACCGTCGAGGACACGCAGGGCAAGCCCGATGTGGCGGTCACCAAAGCCAAGAAGCTTGTGCTGCAGGATCACGTGGACATGTTCATCGGCGGCGTGCTGGCCTCGACCGGCTATGCGTTGGCGCCTGTGAGCACCGAAGAAAAGACGCTCTACATTTCGTCCGTGCCGGCGGCCGACGATTTGACCCAGCGTCAGCTCAGCAAATATCCCTATTTCATCAGAACCACCTGGACGAGTTCGCTACCAAATCATCCGCTTGGCCAATGGGCCTGCGACCAGGGCTATAAGAAAGTCGTCACCATCGCCGCCGATTATGCCTTCGGCTATGAATCGGTCGGCGGGTTCCAAAAAGCGTTCGAGGATTGCGGCGGCAAAGTCATCCAGAAAATCTGGCCGCCGCTCGGCAACAAGGATTTCGGGCCCTATATCCCGACGATCAAGAGCGACGCCGACGCCATCTACTCGCTGATGGCGGGTCCAATGTCGCCGCAATTTCCCAAGCAATTGCGCGAAGCCGGGGTGAAGCTGCCGATCATTGCGGGGGGCACCAGCTACGACGATTACAACGTGGCCTTCGACGGCGACGAGGTGATTGGCGACGTTTCGGCCTTGATGTACAGCGCCGCCTTGCAGACGCCGAAGAACGAGGCATTCGTCAAGGAGTTCCGCGCCAAATACGGTGAAGTCCCCGGCTACTATGCGGAAGCAAACTACACGACCGCGCAGATGATCGACGAAGCCATGAAGGAAAACGGCGGTAAGTTCCCCGGCGCGGATAAGTTCATCCGGACCATGCTGAGCTTGAAGATCGACGCGGCGCGCGGGCCGGTCGTCTTTGACGACATGCGCAACCCGATCGAGAATGTCTACATCCGCAAGGTCGAGAAGACGAAACTGTTCGGCGACGACAAGCCGCAGCTCTGGAATGTCGTGATCAAGACCTATCCGAAAGTCAGTCAGTTCTGGACCTACGGCAAGGAAAAGTTCCTGCAGCAGCCGGTTTACAGCCGCGATTTCCCGCCCTGCAAGTACTGCGAATAGGGCGAAGTAGGCCACGAGTTCCGGATGCGGTGCGGCGCGCTTTGCGCTGCGCTGCCTCCGGGAAAAGTCTAAGGATTTGTGCGTGAACCATCTGGGAACCAACGGCCGCGAGCCGGTGCTCGAACTGAAAAACCTGTCGAAATCGTTCGGCGGGCTGCAAGCCGTGCGCGCTGTCTCGCTGAAAATCATGCCCGGCGACCGTAAAGCGATCATCGGTCCGAACGGAGCCGGCAAGACCACGCTGTTCAACGTGATCACCGGCATCTATCCCGCCAGTTCGGGCAGCGTCGTTTTGTTCGGCCGCGAAGTAACGCGCTGGCCGAGCCACCGGCGCACCGCGCTCGGCATGGCGCGCACGTTCCAGGTTACGAGTCTGTTTCCGAAATTGACCGTGCTCGACAATGTGTTGCTGGCCATCAAGGGGCTGCGGCCTTCGAAATTCGTGATGTGGCGCTTTCTGTCAACCTATGGCGAGGTTTACGACAAGGCTTATGCGCTGCTGGAGCGAGCCGCTTTCCTTGATCGCAAGGACGTCGAAGTTCGCCACCTGTCGCATGGCGAACAGCGCCAACTCGAAATCGTGGTCGGGCTGGCGAGCGACCCGAAAATCCTGCTGCTGGACGAACCGGCCGCCGGCTTGTCGTCGGGCGAGACCGCCGAGATGGCCGCGTTCCTGCGCAAGCTCGATCCCAATCTGGCGATCTTGCTGATCGAGCACGACATGGATGTGGTGTTCGACGTCGCTTCGGAGATTTCCGTGCTGAATTTCGGTGAGGTGTTGGAAACGGGCACGCCGCAGCAGATTCATTCCAGCGCGCGCGTGCAGGAAGTCTATCTGGGAACCGGCTAGTGTGGCGGATTTGAAGTTCCTATGATCCAACGGCGAACTCGCATAGGAACTTCAAATCCAAAAGCCACGCTAGAATCTTACATTTGCTAGTGTCCCTTTGATTCCGAAGTTCGCATCAGAGGGTGCCGCAAGCGTGTGCGAACTTCGGAATCGGGACACTAGCGCGATGAGCATTCTGGAAGTCGAGGACATCCATACCTATTATGGCAATGCCTATGTCTTGCAGGGCCTGTCGTTGCAACTCGAGCAGGGCCAGATTCTCGGTCTGCTTGGCCGCAACGGTGTCGGCAAAACCACTTTGGTCAATACGATCATCGGGTTTACGCCGCCGCGCCGCGGCAAGATCTATTTCAAGGGCGCCGATATTACAGGCAATTCGTCGTTTGCCATCGTGCGCAGCGGCGTGGGATTGGTGCCGCAGGGCCGCCGCGTCTTCCCTACGCTCAGCGTCGAAGACAATCTCTTGGTCGCCGAGCACCACGCCGAACGTCACGGCTGGAGCTTGGACCGGGTTTATGCGCTGTTCCCGCGCCTGCGCGAACGGCGCAACCAGCGCGCCAAGACGCTGTCCGGCGGCGAGCAGCAGATGCTCGCCATCGGCCGCGGGCTGATGACCAATCCCGATTGCCTGATCATGGACGAGCCGTCGGAAGGCTTGGCCCCGATCATCATCCAAGGGCTGTGGGAGGCGATCGCCAAGCTCAAAGAGGAGGGGCTTTCCATCCTTCTGGTCGAGCAGAACGCGGCGCTGGCGCTTAAGCTCGTCGATTTCGTGCACGTAATGAGCAAAGGCCGCCTGGTTTATTCGGCGCGGCCGGGCGAGCTCTGGGAAAACCAGGATATAAAGTCGCGATATCTCGGGATTTGAAATCTCACTGGCAAGCTTTACGGCCGCCAATTGAGCTGAATGACCGTGTTGCCGCTGGCCTGATTATATTGGATCGCCTGCGCCTTCATGCCCGCAATCGACTGCGCATTGCCCAGCGGACATTGCACAGAATCGTGGTGCATCAGCGCATGGTCGAGCGCACGTCCAAACTCGGACTCGATCGTCTCCATCGATTCGTCGGCGGAAAATGGCGCCGACATATACACAGTATGCTGAGCCGGCGCGACGGCGAGGCAGTATCGCCATTCTGCGGCGCGAGCCGCGCCGCCGTCCAAGGCGACGACCAGAAGGCCTACCCCTAGGAGCGGCCCCTGCAACCGATTTTGCATGGCATCACCCACAGCGAATCGAATTGGCAAAGCCTAGCGAACGGCAGCGCGTTTGCCACTGCGATTTGTACGAGCGCCGGCGCCGGCGGACGACCTTGAATAAAGCGGCGGCAATGGTGTTATTGGAGGAAAGCTACTGCAATACGAGGATCGGCCATGAAGGCACTTTTGCTCATCCTGGCAGTTTCTGTCGTTACGGTCGGATTCGGCACTGGCGCGCAAGCGCAGAATTACCCCTGGTGCGCCTTCTACGATACTGGCGATCAGGCGGTAAATTGCGGCTTCGTCAGCCGTGAGCAATGCATGACGACGGTGAGCGGCATCGGCGGGTTCTGCATGCCGAACAATACCTACCAGCCGCTGCCGCCGTCCAGGCACCGCTAAGATCCGGCGCCGCTAAGATCCGGATGCGGCCTGGCGCCAAAGTGGCCGCTTGAGCTGCCTCCTTTCCGCCGCGGTTCTTCCGATTTAACCGGGCGACGCTACGCCGCCCGGGTCCGGATGTTCTTGACTCTGCCCCCAAGCCGTTCCGGAATAGGGGCGGGGTAGGAACACATGATCAAGAAATTTCACGTCCTCTATGTCGGCCAGATCGAGCTCGACAATGTCGGACTTAACGGCACTCCGGCCAACGAGCGGCGCTATTCCGACGAGCGGCTGCGCGAGGCCTTCTTCACCGCGCGCGACGTCGCGCAGCTCATGGACCAGCTCGGTTTCGACGTGCTGTGGATGGCGGAGCATCATTTCCAGCGCGAAGGCTACGAGGTCTTCCCGAACCTCATTCAGCTCGGCCTCTGGCTCGCCACCCAAACCAAGCGCCTGAAATTCGGCTGCGCGTTTAACGTCCTGCCGATGTGGCATCCCATCCGCATGGCCGAGGACTACGCCATGGCCGACATTGTCACCGACGGCCGCGTCGTTATGGGCGTCGGCCGCGGCTATCACACGCGCGAGGTCGAGACGTTCGGCGCGCCGCTCCTTGACGCGGAGAAGAACCGCGAATTGTTCGAGGAGCAGCTGCGGCTCCTGCTGACCTGCTTCAACGAGCAGAGCTTCCACTTCAAGGGCAAATATTACGAAGCGCCGCCGCCGGTGGATTACCGCGGCTACAAGCTATCGGACATCACGCTGGTGCCGCGGCCAAAACATCTGCCGGTGGAAATCTGGATGCCGATCGCGAGCGGCAAAACCATCGAGATGATGGCGCAATACGGGCTCAAAGCGATGGTGACGCTCAACGGCGAGAAAATCCTCGACGACGTCATCCGCGCCTACCACGCCGCCTGCCTCAAGCACGGCCGCAACAAAAAGCTCGGCGAGGACGTGATCTGGGGCGCCGGCGTCTATCTCGCCGATAGCCGCGACGAGGCGATCCGCAAGCTCGAGCCCGCCCACGACGAGCGCTTCAAGTGGTTCGCGCCGTTCGGCTTCGTGCGCTATGCCGACGAAGAGGGCCGCACCTGGGGCACGCCCGGCGCTCCGTCGCGCACGCCGCTTTTGAAAGATGGCGTCGCGCAGAAGGCCTGGTTCTGCGGCACGCCGGCCGAAGTGATCGACGGCATCAAGTCGATCGAGGCGAAATATCCGGGGCTGGAGAACTTCATGATCCACTGGGCCGAAGGTCTTTCGCCCAAGGAATTCAAGGAGCAGCTGCGCGCCTTCGCCAAGGACGTGATGCCGGCGTTCAAGTAGCTAGTGGTCCGATTCTAACATTCGCATCCGGGTTCGGCGGGCTGTTATGCGAATGTCAGAATCAAAGGACCACTAGCAAATATCGAGTTCTAGTGGGGCTTTGGATTTGACATTCGCTTCACGAGTTTGCGGCCAAGTGGGTAGCGAATGTCAAATCCGCTCCACTAGGCGTCACTTCTCCAGCCGCGCGACGATCTCGACGTGCGGAGAATAGCGGAATTGATCGACCGGCGTGACGGCGGTGATCCGGTAGCCGCCGTCGACGAGTTGGCGCATGTCGCGCGCGAACGTTCCCGGATTGCACGACACCGCGACAATCACCGGAACGCGGCTCGCCGCGAGTTCGCGCGATTGCGCTTGCGCGCCTTGGCGCGGCGGGTCGAACACGACCGCGTCGAAGCGGTTGAGCTCCGCCGCCTGGAGCGGATTTTTGAACAGATCGCGCCGCTCCGCCGCGACGGGTTTTAAACCCGAAGCGGTCGCGGCGGCGCGCTTGAGCGCCGCCACCGCCGCTTCATCCTCGTCGACCGCGATAACACGCGACGATGCGGCGAGCCGCAGCGCAAACGGCCCGACGCCCGCGAACAGGTCGGCAACGCTTTTTGCTCCGGCACACGATTGCAGGACGAGCCGCGCCAGCGCCGCTTCTCCCGCCACCGTCGCCTGCAGGAATGCGGCAGGCGGCAGGACGACGGTCGCGGCGCCCATCTGCAGCGTCGGCGCGCGTGCTTGCGCGACGAGCTCGCCATGGCGCGTCAGGCGCGCAAGGTTTTGCTGTGCGGCGATGCGCGCCAGCGCCGCGGTCAAGGGCGCCGTCAGCGGACCCGAACCGCGCACGTCGACATCGAGGCCGGCATCGGTCGCCGTCACCTGGATATCGAGCGGCTTCTGCGTGGCGCCAAGCCGCTCCGCGACGGCCCAGGCCGCAGTCAGCGCGCCGTCGAGGCTTTTGGCCAGAATCGGACAGCGGTCGATCGCGATCACATGATGCGCGCGCGCCGCCGAGAAGCCGACTTCGAGCACGTCGTGGGTGCCGCGCCGGGCGTGAAACACTGCGCGGCGTCGGCCGTCGCCGTGCGCGTCGATGAGATCGGCGACCGGCGCCGTGACGGCGGCCTGCCGCAGCGCTTCGACGACGAGGCCGCGCTTCCACGCGCGGTATGGGCCGGCCTGCCAATGCTGCAATGCGCAGCCGCCGCAGACGCCGAAATGCGGGCAGATCGGCGCGATACGTTCTGGACTGGGTTTTTCCACGTTGAGAAGCTGCCGGCGGTCGGGATGGCCGGGCCAGTCCTCGACCTCGACACGTTCTCCGGACAGGGTGCCCGGGACATAGATCGGATTGTCGGTGGCGCCGGCCATGCCGTCGCCGCGATTGCCGAGCGCGAAGATTTCAAGGCGCTCAACCACGTTCGACCTCGATGAAAAATTCCTGGTTGCCGTCGCCGCCGCGGATAACGGAGGCAACGACACCGCCGGCGCGCCAGCCGAGCGATGTGAGGAACGCGGCGATGTCGTGGCAAATGGCGATGTGCTCCGTTTGGTCGCGCACGATACCTTTCTTGATTGCTTTCGGGCTTCCTTCGGCCGATCGCCTCGAATTGCGGCTTGATCAACGCCAGGATTTGCGCGCGCGGTTTGAGCAGATTGCCGACCGCGGGCAACACCAGCTTGAGCGAGATGAAGCTCACGTCGATCACGGCAAAGATCGGGCCGTTCCGGCAAGCGCGACGGATCGAGCTTGCGAATGTCGGTCTGTTCGATGCACACGATATCGTTGCGGCCGCGCAGCCGCGGATGCAACTGGCCGGTGCCGACGTCGACCGCATAGACGCGCTTGGCGCCGCGGGCGAGCAGCACTTCGGTGAAGCCGCCGGTCGAGGCGCCGACATCGAGGCAGATGCGGCCGGCAACGTCGAGGCCGAAATGATCGAGCGCGGCGGCAAGCTTGACGCCGCCGCGCGACACATAGGGGTGTTCGGGCTCGGCGGCGATGATCGCGGCGGCTGAGATTTCATCGGAGGCTTTGCGAACGAGGATGCCGTCGGCGGTCACCCTGCCGGCGGCGATCGCGGCTTGCGCCCGGGCGCGGCTCTCGAACAGGCCGCGCGCGACCAACAGGCGATCGGCGCGTTGTTTGGCGGTCATGCTAACTGTGTACCGTCATCCTGAGGCGGCCGCGAAGCGGCCCTCGAAGGATGCACGGCCGAGGTGCCGGGGCCGTCGCCCTTCGAGGCTCGCTGCGCTCGCACCTCAGGGTGACGGAAGTTAGTTAATTCAGGCGAGCTTCACCACTTCGCCGCGCATGTTCTGGCCGAGCGCCTCGAAGGCTTTGGTGACGATGCCTTTGGCGTCGAGACCGGCCCTGGCGTACATGGCGTTGGGCGAATCCTGATCGATGAAAATATCGGGCAGCACCATCGAACGGACTTTCAGGCCGCGATCGAGCGCGCCGTGCTCGGCGAGCGCTTGCAGCACAAAGGAGCCGAAACCGCCGATCGCTCCTTCCTCGATGGTCAGCAGCACTTCGTGCTCGCGGGCGAGCCGCAGCAGCATGTCGACGTCGAGCGGCTTGGCGAAGCGCGCATCGGCAACCGTGGTCGGCAGGCCGTAGCCGGCGAGTTCGTCGGCCGCCTTGAGGCATTCGCCGAGCCGCGCACCGTAGGAGAACAGCGCGACTTTGGTGCCTTCACGCAGGATGCGGCCCTTGCCGATCTCCAGCGGCTTGCCCTCATCGGGCATAGGCACGCCGCGGCCCTCGCCGCGCGGATAGCGCAGCGCCGAGGGACGATCGTCGATAGCGACCGCCGTCGCCACCATATGTACAAGCTCGGCCTCGTCGGCGGCCGCCATCAACACGAAACCGGGCAGGCAGCCGAGATAGGCGATGTCGAACGCGCCGGCATGCGTCGGCCCGTCGGCGCCGACCAGCCCGGCGCGGTCCATGGCGAACCGCACCGGCAGGCGCTGGATGGCGACGTCGTGCACCACCTGGTCGTAGGCGCGCTGCAGGAACGTCGAATAGATCGTGGCGAACGGCTTGTAGCCTTCGGTGGCAAGCCCGGCGGCGAAAGTCACGCCGTGCTGCTCGGCAATGCCGACGTCGAAAGTGCGGTTGGGAAATTCCTTCTGGAACAGGTCGATGCCGGTGCCCGACGGCATCGCCGCCGTGATGGCGACGATCTTGTCGTCCTTGCGTGCTTCCTTGATCAGGCTTTCGCCGTAAACTTTCTGATAGGCGGGCGCGGTCGGCTTCGATTTCACCTGCGCGCCGGTAGCGACGTCGAATTTGACCACGCCATGATACTTGTCGGCGGATTTTTCCGCCGGCGCATAGCCCTTGCCCTTTTGCGTCACGACGTGGACCAGGATCGGCCCGTTCTTCATGTCGCGGACGTTTTGCAACACCGGCAACAGGTGATCGATATTGTGGCCGTCGATCGGGCCGACATAGAAGAAGCCGAGCTCATCGAACAGCGTGCCGCCGGTAACGAGGCCGCGGGCATATTCCTCCATCGCCATGGCGCGCTGCTCGAGCATTTTGCTCGGCATGTGCTTGGCGACGCTGCGGATCAGCTTGCGCAGGCGATGGTAGCCGCGGCCGGACACCCGGCGGGCGAGATAGGCCGACAGCGCGCCGACCGGCGGCGCGATCGACATGTCATTGTCGTTGAGCACCACGATCAGCCGTGAATTCATGGCGCCGGCATTGTTCATCGCTTCATAGGCCATGCCGGCCGACATGGCGCCGTCGCCGATGACGGCAATGACATTGTTCTGTTTGTCCTGCAGATCGCGGGCGACGGCCATGCCGAGCGCCGCCGAGATCGACGTCGAGGAATGCGCGGCGCCGAACGGATCGTATTCGCTCTCGGCGCGCTTGGTGAAGCCGGAAAGTCCGCCGCCCATGCGCAGGGTGCGGATGCGATCGCGGCGGTTGGTGAGGATTTTGTGCGGGTAGGCCTGATGGCCGACGTCCCAGATCAACCGGTCGGCCGGTGTGTCGAACACGTAGTGCAGGGCGACCGTCAGCTCGATCACGCCGAGCCCGGCGCCGAGATGGCCGCCGGTGACCGCGACCGCGTCGATGGTTTCGCGGCGCAGTTCGTCGGCAAGCTGCCGCAACTGGTTGGGCTCGAGGCGCCTTAAGTCCTGGGGGGTCTTGATTTGGTCGAGCAATGGGGTCTTTGACGAAACCGTCACGCTACGCTCCTCTTTCAGACCAATGCGTTGTTTCGGCCTAATGCCGATTAATGGGGCTCGGTAAAGCCCGGCGATGGTTCACGCAGATAGGGATGATCCATGCAGATTCTAAGGTCCTTACACCATTCTATGCCGGGAACGCAATTTGATCGGTACTGCCGGTAACGAACGGCCTGGAAGGAACTGCAAGGCTTTCTAAGGGCTTATAGCTAAAATCCCAATTCCCCTATCGAGAGTCCCACATCACCCCTTAACTCCATCATCTATGTAAAGTTCGGCACTTTTCCAGGGTTTGCTACCAAGGCTTGGCACTCCCGTTGGGCGGGATTCGGGCACCTGCTATAAGTCTCGAAACCGGGCGAGGTGGTTCACCGTGGCGCTCGAATTATACCGCAACAAACGGAAATTTGATGTCACGGCGGAGCCGCGCGGCCGCAAGGCCGCCCGCGGCGGCAGCCGCTACGTCATCCAGAAACACGCCGCGCGACGGCTGCATTACGACCTCCGCCTCGAGCTCGACGGCGTGATGAAGAGCTGGGCCGTCACCCGCGGCCCGAGCCTCGATCCGGCCGAAAAGCGCCTTGCGGTCCACGTCGAAGACCATCCGATCGAATACAACACCTTCGAAGGCACCATTCCGGAAGGCGAATATGGCGGCGGCACGGTGATGATCTGGGATCGTGGCCGCTGGTTTCCGGAAGGCGATCCGCACCGGGGTTATGCCAAAGGCCACCTCGAATTCACGCTCGACGGCGAAAAGCTGCACGGCCGATGGCACCTCGTGCGCATGCGCTCGCGCGATAAAGACCGTCATGAGAACTGGCTGCTCATCAAAGGCAAAGACGAAGAGTCGCGCAGCGGACGCAGCCGCGACATTTTGGAAGAGGAGCCGCTCTCGGTTGCGACGGGCCGCTCGATGGACGAGATCGCCGGGGGTAAGGGCCGGAAGCGGGTCTGGCATAGCAATCGCGCCGCCGGCAGAGCGCCAAACGATCCGCCTCAACCGCAATCGCAGCGTGAATTCAAGGCGCAATTGCGGGCGATGGCCAATCCACCCAGAAAGAAAAGTCTCGCATCGCTAGCCAAGGCGACCACTAAAGGAAAGCGCGAGACGGAGCGGCCGTCGCAGCTTGCGGCAGGACGCGGATCGAGAGCTAAGCCCGCGGCCGTGGCGGCCGTGCGCAAGCGTTCCAGTTCGCCGCCGCGCGGCGGCAGAGGCGGCCGGTTGCCCGACTTCATCGCGCCGAGTCTGGCCAGGCTGCACGACACTGCACCGAGCGGCCTGCAATGGCTCCACGAGATCAAGTTCGACGGTTACCGCATCGAGGCAAGAACTCGATAAGGGTCTCGATGCCGGCAAGGTCAAGCTGCTCACGCGCAAGGCTCTGGATTGGACGCATCGCTTCGAACGGATTGCGCAGGCCGTCGCGGCGCTGCCGGCCGAGACCGCTCTCCTTGACGGCGAATTGGTGGTCGAGAACGACAAGGGCATTTCGAGTTTCTCGATGCTGCAGACCGATCTGAAGGAGGGCCGCGGCGATCGCTTCGTCTATTGGGTTTTCGATCTGCTGTATCTGGACGGCCGCGATTTGACCGGTGCGCCGCTGGTCGAGCGCAAGGCTGCGCTGCAGCGCCTGCTCAAGGGCACCAGCAAGACCGGGCCAATTCGTTATGCCGAGCATTTCGACGGCGACGGCCCAGTAATTTTCAAGCATGCCTGCGCGATGGATCTCGAGGGCATTATATCGAAGCTGCGGGAGGCGCCCTATCGTTCCGGACGGTCGGAGAATTTCGTCAAAGCCAAATGCCACAACGCGCAGGAATTCGTCGTCGCTGGTTTTTCGCCGTCGACGGCGCTGCCGAACGCGATCGGCGCTCTGACGGTGGCGTTTCACGAAAACGGCAAGCTGCGCTACGCCGGACGCGTCGGCACCGGCTATACCCGCGACACCGCCCGCGATCTGTGGAAACGGCTGCAGCCGCTGCGAGTCGATCGCCCGCCCGTCACCTTGCCCAAGGACGAACGGCGCAAAGATGTCATCTGGGTGAAGCCGCAACTGGTCGTCGAGACCGAATTCCGCGGCGTCACCCATGACGGCTTGCTGCGGCAGGCCGCGTATAAGGGACTGCGCGAGGACAAGCCGGCGCGCGAAGTGGTGCGCGAAACCCCCGCTCCGGCGGCCGCGGTGCAGCGCCATGCGGTGCGCAAGTCGCCGCCGGACCGCGCGAACAATGGCAGCAAGCGAAATGCGAGCCGCAACGCCAGTGTCGCCAATGTCCATTTGACCCATCCCGACCGCGTCTATTGGCCCGACGTCGGCGTCACCAAGGAGGATTTGGCGGCCTATTACGTGAGCGTGTGGGATTTCATGGCGCCGCATGTCGTCGACCGGCCGCTCGCCATCGTGCGCGGTCCGGAGGGTACGAGCGGCGAGCTGTTCTTTCAGAAGCACATCGCCTCCAATATCAAGGAATCGCCGCTGCGCCGCGTCGTTAACGCCAAGGAGCATGACGTTATCGCGGTGGAAAAGCTCGACGATCTGATCGCGCTGGTGCAATCCGGCGCGTTGGAGATTCACACCCGCGGTTCGCGGCTCGGCAGGCTGGAAGTTTGCGACCGCATCGTCTTCGACCTCGATCCGGGAGAGGGCGTGTCCTGGAAGGCGATCGTCGCGGCGGCGGCCGAGACGCGCGAGCGGCTCAAGGCGGAGAAGCTCAAAAGCTTCGTCAAACTGTCCGGCGGCAAGGGCATTCACGTCGTGGTGCCGATCGACGGCGCCGATTGGGACACGACCAAAGCGTTCGCCGCGCGCATCGCCAATGCCATGGCCGCCGATTCGCCGCAGCGTTACCTCGCCAAGATGACCAAGGCGCAGCGCTTGGGAAGAATCTTTATCGATTATTTGCGCAACACGCGCGAAGCGACCTCGGTCGCCGCCTATTCGACGCGCGCGCGCGCCGGCGCGCCGGTGTCGATGCCGCTGTCATGGGAGGCGCTTGCCCGCTCAACCGGCGCCAACCAGTTCACCGTGCTCAATGTGAAAAAGCATTTGCGTGCAGACGCCTGGGCCGAGATGGCCAAGGTGCGGCAGAAGCTGCCGAGAAAATGAATCTCCCTCCCCCCTTGTGGGGGAGGGTGGGGAGGGGGTCGGGAGGTGACGCGCTCATGTCGACGGGTGCAAAACCGTTCGTCGACGCTTGTGCACCAGCTCCCGACCCCCACCCCTAGCCCCTCCCCACAAGGGGGAGGGGAACGCGATTATCCCGCCAGCTTAAAGCGCTCTCCCTTCGGCTCGAAGCGCGAGCGAAAAATCTCGGCATCGAGCGGATCGGCGAAACAATAGCGCACGAAGGCGGCGTAATCGTCCTCGACATACATGTCGAATTTTTCGACGTATTTGATAAGGAAGTCCAAAATCTCGCTGTCGTCGGCAAGTTGCCGCCGCGGCAGCACCACTTGATAAGGGCATTCCTCATCGAGCTTGCGCAGAAATGCGCTTTTCTGGTCCGAATCCATCGTCCTTGCCCCGAATCTCGTGCGCTTCACTCTTGATCCGAACCGGCGAATGTTCACTATTTGTTCTAAGATGTCAAGGGGTATAGCGCCTTGGCAGCGCCGCGGTTTTGTCGTGCGGCGGATGTGATGACGGTGCGCCCGGCTTCGGTATATTCCGGCCAAAACTATTGTCCCCAATATAGCGACGATCTCTTGACAGCGTCTCTCTTCTAGTTACATTGCGCAAAATCAAAGCTCGCTCATCGAAGGGACGTCGACCGGTGACAGCCGATCGATGGGGCGGGTGCGGTTCCCGGATGGGGCTTGTACCCTTCATCCGGCCGCGCAAACCGTCTGCCGTGCGGCGCGCGCCGTTTCCAGCACGCTCGCCTTTCGGCGCTCCACCGCGGTTAAGCGCCGAGGGCTTGACCTCGACTCGGCTCCGGGCCGCGCTTCCTGGAACCACCGGATCCAAACGGGAGAACCCTCTCCGGCACCAGTGCAGCGAGCACCTCGCAGTCCGGTCACGCGCCGGACGGGACGATGCCCAGAACCGCAACGTGGCGCAGATTATCTGCGGCGAACTCTCGTCGGATGTGTCTATCGGCGCTCCGCCTCCCTTCTTTATTTCGGGAGGCTTGGGAAGGGCTTTCTTGAAGCGTGAAAGCAAAGCTCGGATGCGAAGTCGCATCGCGAGAACGGGAGGTGCTTGCCTATGTCCCGTCACCCTGAGGTGCGAGCGCAGCGAGCCTCGAAGGGCGACGGCCGGGGCGCCTCGGCCGTCTCCTTCGAGGTGCGCCGTTGGCGCGCACCTCAGGATGACGGATTAGCGAGGCCGGCATTCGCGGCGGCGCGGAGCAAGCAAAAGTTATTCGCCGTCGAGCGGCTCGGTGCCGGTGGGCTTGCCGGCGGCGTCGAGCGTGATTTTCTCCACCCGCGCCTCGGCTTGCCGCAACAGACCCTCGCAGCGGCGCTTGAGCGCTTCGCCGCGCTCGTAGATGGCGACCAACTCCTCCAGCGGCACCTTGCCCTCTTCGAGCCGCTTGACGATCAATTCAAGCTCCTCGATCGCCCGCTCGAATGGCATTTTCTCGATTTCGTTGTTGTTGTTCTGCGCCATGGTCCGCTCAATGTACTTAAGGATTATGAGTCATGCTCCCGGATCGCGCGTTGCGCAATCCGGGCTACCAAATTATCCCCGCATCAGCGCGTTGACGTGTGCGGCCGCCGAGTTGCCGAGCGCCTGCAGATCGTAGCCGCCCTCGAGCACGGAAACGACGCGGCCGCCGGCATGACGGTCGGCAATGTCCATGATCTTTTGCGTCGCCCAGGCGAAATCGGCCTCGTCGAGATTGATATTGGCGAGCGGGTCGCGGTAATGGGCATCGAAGCCGGCGGAGATAATGACGAGTTCCGGCTGGAACTCGGCGAGCCGCGGCAGAATCCGGCTTTCGAAGGCATCGCGAAATTTTTCGGCCCCGTCGCCGGGCCGTAGCGGCGCATTGACGACGGTATTGTAGTCGCCGCTTTCGACGACCGCGCCGGTGCCGGGAAACAGCGGCATCTGGTGCGTCGAGCAATACATCACGGTCTTATCGGACCAGAAAATCTCCTGCGAGCCGTTGCCGTGATGCACGTCGAAATCGACGATCGCCGCTCGGGCGATGCCGTGACGGTTCTGCGCGTAGCGCGCGGCAATAGCCGCATTGTCGAAGTAGCAGAAACCCATCGGCCGCGCCGTTTCGGCATGATGGCCGGGCGGCCGCACCGCGACGAAGGCGTTGGCCGCTCTTTTTGCCAAGACCTCGTCGACGGCGTGGATCGCACCGCCGGCGGCGCGCAAGATCGCCTCGAAGCTGCCCGGCGACATCGAGGTGTCGGCGTCGAGGTGGACGATGCCCTCTTTGGGCGTGGCATCGCGGAGCGCCTCGATATAGTCCATCGGGTGACACAGCGCGACCACCTCGAACGCCGCGCGCGGCGCCTCGGTGCGCGCCAGCATCTGGAATTTTTCCGCTTCGAGCGCGCTTTCGACGGCGCGCAGCCGGTCGGGCCGCTCCGGGTGGCCGCCCGGCGTCAAGTGTTCGAGACAGGCGGGATGGGTGATGAGAAGAGTGGACATTCAAAGCAATGTAGGATGGGTTGAGCGGTTGCGGAACCCATGTGCGGAACCCATGTGCGGAACCCATGCATTTGTCCGCGCTACGACGTGAGCGCTGCATCGGCGCCGAGCACGCCGGCTGCGCCCTCGACCACGGTGCGTTCGAGCGCGCCGGCCTGGACCGCAAAGTTCTCGGCAAAAAACCGCGTTATCGCCAGCCGCGCCGCCGCATCGCCGCCGAGCCGCAGCGCCGCCAACGCCTCTTTCGCCAACAGGCAGCCGCCGGTAGCAATGCCGAACAGCCGCAAATAGGGGCTCGCGCCGGCCAGCGCCGCATCGGGCTCCTTGTCGATGTGCGACAGCAGCCAAGCCGTCGCCCGCGACAGACTTTCGACCGCATCGGCGAGCCGCACCGGCGCCCAGCCGAAGGCCGGGTCGTTGCTGGCGTTCAACGCCCTGATGATGCCGCGCAACTCGTCGCAGTGCGCGGCGACGGCGGCGCCATTCGCAAGCGGCAGCTTGCGGGTGACCAGATCGATGGCCTGAATGCCGTTGGTTCCTTCATAGATCGGCGCGATCCGCGCATCGCGAAAAAACTGCGCCGCGCCGGTTTCCTCGATATAGCCCATGCCGCCATGCACCTGCACGCCAAGCGAGGCGACCTCGTTGGCGATGTCGGTCGAAAACGCCTTGGCCACCGGCGTGAGCAGCGAAGCCTGCTGATGCGCGGCATTGCACGCGGCGTCTTCACCGCTGCGTTCGCTGCGATCGATCGCCATTGCGGCGGAGTAACAGATGCCGCGCGCGGCTTGCGTGAGCGCGCGCATCGACAGCAGCATGCGGCGCACGTCGGGATGGGCGATGATCGGCGCCATCTCCGTCGACTTCATGCCGGCGCTGCGGCCCTGCCGGCGCTCGCGCGCGTATGCGAGCGCCTGTTGCGTCGCGCGCTCGGCGATGCCGACGCCCTGCAAGCCGACGGCGAGCCGCGCGCGGTTCATCATGGTGAACATGCAGGCCATGCCGGCGTTTTCTTCGCCGATCAAAAATCCGGTGGCGCCGGCACTGTCGCCCAAAATCATGGTGCAGGTCGGCGAGCCGTGGATGCCGAGCTTGTGCTCGATCGAATGGGCGCGCACGTCGTTACGCGCGCCGAGCGAGCCGTCGGCCTGTAGCAAGAATTTCGGCACCAAGAACAGCGAAATGCCGCGCGTGCCGGGCGGCGCATCGGGTAGGCGCGCCAGCACGAAATGGACGATGTTGTCGGTGAAATCGTGCTCGCCATAGGTAATGAAGATCTTCTGGCCCTTGAGCCGAAAGCTGCCGTCGCCGGCGCGCTCGGCGCGCGTGCGCAACGCGCCGACGTCGGAGCCGGCCTGCGGCTCGGTGAGCTGCATCGTGCCCATCCATTCGCCGGATACCAGCTTCTCCAGATAAGTGCGTTTGAGCGTGTCGCTGCCGTGCGCGTGGAGCGCATCGATCGCCGCCATGGTCAGCATCGGACCATTGGCGAAGCCGACCGAGGCCGCGTGCCACATTTCGGTGCAGGCGGCGTTGACGGTCTGCGGCAAAGCCTGGCCGCCCCATTCGGCCGGCGCCGTGACCGAATTCCATCCGGCGAGCCGCCAATCGCGGTAGGCCTCCTTCCAGCCCGGCGCCGTCGTGACGGCCCCGTCGTGGAACTTGGCGCCGAATGTGTCGCCGACGCGATTGAGCGGCGCGATGATCTCGCCGGCAAACCGGCCGGCCTCCGCCAGCACCGCATCGACGTCGTCGAGCGAAAGCTCGCCGAACAAGCCTTGCTCGATCGCCGGGCCGAGCGCGGCGCCGTATTTGAGCGCGAGCCCGATCTCGTTAAGCGGAGCGCGATAGCTCATGGGCGTCCCCAATATACTAGTGGTCCGATTTTAACATTCGCATCCCGGTTCGGTAGGCTATCATGCGAATGTTAGAATCAAAGGACCACTAGCAAATATAGTCCTAATGGAGCTTTGGATTTGACATTCGCTTCACGAGTTTGCGGCAGCGCGGGTAGCGAATGTCAAATCCGCTCCACTGTGCGAGCTTGCTCATCCCGTGGCGATGATTACGCCCGGCGGCGGCGCACTATCGTCCGGCACGAAAAAATCCGGCGCCAGCGGTTGTGTCGGATCGACGCGGTAGCGGTCGAAGTCGGTAACCCCGTTCTCCGCCAAAAGGTTATCGTCGATGACGAATTGTCCGGTAAATTGGAGCGAGGGCTTGTTGAAGATAATGTAAGCCGCGTCCGCCACGATGTCCGGTTTGCGTCCCCGCGCGATCATCTCGGCACCGCCGAGAAGGTTCCGCACCGCGGCCGTCGCAATCAGCGTGCGCGGCCACAGCGCATTGACGGCAATTCCTTTGGATCGCAATTCGCCGGCGAGCCCGAGCACCACCAGACTCATACCGAACTTGGCCATGCTATAGGCGGTGTGCGGCGCGAACCACTTTTCCTTGATGTCGAGCGGCGGCGAGATCATCAGAATGTGCGGATTGGCCGCTTTCGCCAAATAGCCGATCGCCCATTTCGAGACCATGAAAGCGCCGCGCGCATTGATCTGATGCATGAGATCGAACCGCTTCATGTCGGTCGCGGCCATGTTCGTCAGTTGGATCGCGCTCGCATTATTGACGACGATGTCGACGCCGCCGAATTTTTGCGCCGTCTTATCGAGCGCATCGCGCACCATGGCTTCATCGCGGACGTCGACCACGAGCGGCAGCGCCTTGCCGCCGGCGCGCTCGATGTCTTCCGCGGCGGTATAGATGGTGCCGGAAAGTTTTGGGTGCGGCTCGGCGGTTTTTGCGGCGATGGCGATGTTGGCGCCGTCGCGCGCGGCGCGCAGCGCGATCGCCAGCCCGATGCCGCGCGAGGCGCCGGTGATGAAAAGTGTCTTGCCGGAGAGCGCCATTGCCGGGCTTACTTCTTGCGTGACAGGAAGGCGGCAAATGCCGCGCGCGCTTCATCGGACTGCAAACGTTCGCGAAAATGCACGATCTCGGTATCGATCTGCCGATCGATGTCGTCAAGCCCACCGCGCATCAGCGCCCGCGACACCGCCACGGCGCCGGCGGGAAGCGCCGCGATCTCGCGCGCGGCCTTCAGCGCGACGTCATCGACTGCGGCGGCCTCGACCACGCTGTTGACGATGCCCGCTTCTTTCGCCTCGGTGGCGGAGAGCGGACGGCCCATGACCAGCATCGAGAACGCGCGCGCATAGCCCATGCGCAGCGGCGCCAGCAGGCTCGATGCCGCTTCGGGAATAAGCGCAAGCTTGAGGAATGGCGTCGAGAACGTCGCATCGGCCGAGGCGACGACGTGATCGCAATGAAACAGCATGGTCACGCCGATGCCGACGGCAAGGCCTCCCACCGCTGCGACCAGGGGCTTGCGATTGTGCGCGATCGCTTTGAGAAATTCGAGGGTGCTTGGCCGCAGCGCGCCGCTTTGCGCCGATTCGAGAAACTCGGCAATGTCGGCGCCGGCGCAGAACGCGCCGGCGCAGCCGGCGATGACAACACAGCGGATTTCGTCGTTGTCTTGCGCCTCGCCGAGCGCGCGGGTCATCGCGGCGTACATCGGCTGCGTCAGCGCGTTTTTCTTTTCCGGGCGATTCATCCGGATGGTGCGGATTCCGGCAGCATCGCTCACCTCGATGGAATCGGGCATTGTCCCTCTTTTCCGGCCAGTGGGCGGCAGGCCGCCGGTATTCATAGACATTATTATAGAGTGCGGAATCGGCGCCGATAGCCGGGGGTCATCATTGATCCTTGGGGGACCCGCCGTTATGTTCCGCCCGGCCGCGGGCGGTCTCCGGCGGCAATCCGGTTTTGGGGCGTAGCCAAGTGGTAAGGCAGCGGATTTTGATTCCGCCATTCGGAGGTTCGA
>CAWAEV010000006.1:0-465750 GCA_963780925.1 uncultured Alphaproteobacteria bacterium
ACCCGCAACCGGCGCTGGGCATTGTTCGCTTCTTTATTTTTTCCTCGTTCTCTTCGCCATCTTTTTCCTGATGCCGCCCTACTACATGGTGGTGACCTCGTTAAAGACCAACGCCGAGGTCGCCCACGTGGCGACCGAATCCTTCCGGTTCATTTCGGACGGCATCACCTTCAGTCATTTCCGGGAGCTGCTTTGGAATACGGACTTTCTGATCTTCTTCAAGAACACGGTCATCGTAACGGTCTGCGTAGTGTGCATCACGATGACGGTCAGCATTCTTGCCGCCTTTTCGCTGGGACGGATGAAATTCTGGGGATCGGGAATTCTCGCCACCGGTATTTTCCTCACCTACCTGGTTCCCAAATCGCTCTTTTCATCCCGCTGTTTCAGATCGTGCGCGCGGTGGGCTTGCTAATTCCTATTGGGGCATGGTACTGGTCTATCCGACCTTAACCGTCCCGTTCTGCACTTGGATCATGATCGGCTATTTCCAGTCGATCCCAAGGAACTCGACGAGGCGGCGCTGATCGACGGCGCCGGCCATTTGCAGATGCTCACCAAGATCTTCATCCCGGTGGCACTGCCCGGCATCATCGCCGCGATGATTTTCTGCTTCACCGTATCGTGGGCGACTTCGTCTATCCGATGGCCTTCCTCTACAGTTCGGACCAGCAGGTTCTCACGGTCGGCACGGTCACGAGCCTCATTCGCGCCGACGTCTATCAATGGGGCATGCTGATGGCCGGCGCGCTCCTTGCCGCCGCACCGCCGCTCGTGATCTACGCGTTCCTGATGGACTACTACATCGCCGGCTTGACCGCGGGCGCCACCAAGGGCTGAAAAGGGTTTTATCACAATGGCCGAAGTCGCGTTACGCAACGTGATCAAGCGCTTCGACGATATCGAAGCGGTGCGCAGCATCAGCCTCGATATTCCCGACAACGAATTCGTCGTACTGGTCGGTCCTTCGGGATGCGGCAAGTCGACCACGCTACGCATGATCGCCGGTCTCGAGGAAGTCACCGCTGGCGACATTTATATCGGCGGCGAAATCGTCAACGATCTGCCGCCGAAGGATCGCGATATCGCGATGGTGTTCCAGAATTACGCGCTCTACCCGCATATGTCGGTATTCGAGAACATGTCATTCGGGTTGAGACTGCGCAAATTTCCCAAGGCCGAGATTAAACGGCGCGTCGACAATGCCGCGCGCATTCTCGACATCACCGAGCTGCTGGACCGCAAGCCTAAGGCCTTGTCCGGCGGTCAGCGCCAGCGCGTAGCGATGGGACGCGCCATCGTGCGCAATCCGAAAGTGTTCCTGTTCGACGAGCCGCTGTCAAACCTCGACGCCAAGCTGCGCGTGCAGATGCGCACCGAAATCAAACGTGTGCATCAGTTGGTGAAAACTACGACGGTGTATGTCACCCACGACCAGGTCGAGGCCATGACGCTGGCCGACCGCGTCGTGGTCATGAACGGCGGCGTGATCGAGCAGATCGCAGCTCCGCAGGATCTTTACCATCACCCCAAGAACGCGCTTCGTTGCCGGCTTCATCGGCTCGCCGGCGATGAATTTCATGCGCTGCCGGCTGGAACAGAACGGTGTCGGCTTGCGCGTGCGCATTTCCGACACGATCAGCTTGCCGGTGCCGGCGGCGCAATCGGCACATTTCCAGTCGCTGACCGGCAAGGAACTGATATTCGGCCTGCGCCCCGAACACATCACCGAGCCGCGGCGCAACGACCGCGACGCGAATTGCGAATTTAGGGCAACGCTCGACGTGGTCGAGCCGATGGGCATGGAGACGATGGTTTATTTCACCGTCGACGGCCAGGAAATCTGCGGCCGCGTCGACCCCGGCAGCGTCACCGGCCCGGGCGAATCGATGCGGCTCTACGCCGACATGGACCGCATGCACCTGATCGATCCACAGACGGGCCTGGTGCTCTAGCCATTAAAGGAAAGCCCGCTTCCGGGCACCGGAAGCGGGCTCAACGGGTCCTCGTCCCATGGCGGACGCTGGCGCGTCCGCCCGGCGCGGCGTTCAGCCGCTAATCCTCACTATAAGCGTCATCCGAAATGTCCTTGCCGGTGAAGTCCGGCATCATTGCGGCTGATATGAAGCTGATTACGGCAAGAACTGCGATATAACCCGCGATCGCATAGCCGGATCCGTACGCGGCAAACAGCGCAGTGGCGATGATCGGTGCCGGACCGCCGGCGATGATCGATGCCAGCTGGTAGCCGAGCGAGGAGCCGCTGTAGCGCAATCGAGGGGTGAAGGACTCGGCGATTAGCGCCGCCTGCGGTCCATACTGCATGTCGTGTGGAATGAGCGACAGCACAACGGCGATGAAGACCAATGCCGGAACTGCCGTATCTACCATGCCGAAATACAGGAAGCCGAACAGGCCCATCGTCACGACGCCGATCAAATACATGTTCTTCCGCCCGATCTTGTCAGACAGGTGTCCGGAGATCGGGATGGTGAAGAACGAGACGCAGGCCGCAACCAACACCGCGGAAAGTATGAAGTTCCGGTCCATCTTCAGGGTGCCGACGGTATAGGCGAAGACGAAGGCGGTGAAGACATAGAACGGCGCCTGCTCGGACAACCGCAGCAAGGCCGAAAGGATGATCTGCTTCGGCTGCTTTTTGATGACTTCGACGATCGGCGCCTTCTCGATCTTGTTGGTGTCCAGGAGTTTCTGGAATACCGGGGTCTCGAGGATACCGAGACAAATCCACAAGCCGATGCCGACCAAGATGATCGACAGCGCGAAAGGAACGCGCCAGCCCCAGGTCAAGAAATCGTCGCCGGCCCATCTGCTGAAGGCCATGACGGCGAGGGTGGACAGGAGGAGGCCGCAGGGAACGCCGAATTGCGGCCACGCAGCGACGAGGCCGCGCTGGCCGTGCGTGCGCGACCATTCCATGGCCAACAGGACGGAGCCGCCCCACTCGCCACCGACGCCGATGCCTTGGATCGCGCGCAGCACCGTCAGGAGCACCGCGCCCCAGATGCCGATCGAGCTGTAGGTCGGAACAAAGGCGATGGCGAAGGTCGCCAGTCCCATGCACAACAGCGTTGCGATGAGCGTCGCTTTGCGGCCGATGCGATCGCCGTAATGGCCGAATATCGCAGCCCCAATCGGCCGTCCGACGAAGCCGATGAAGTACGTTCCGAACGCGGCCAGCGTTCCCGCGAGCGCCAACTCATTGGGGAAATAGAGCTTGCCGAAAACCAGGCCTGCCGCCGTGCCATAGAGGAAAAAGTCGTACCACTCGATTGCCGTGCCGACTGTCGACGCGATCACTGCTTTGCGCAGCTGCGCGCTATGTTCAGCTTCGGGCAATCCCCCAACTGTCGTTGCCATAGCCATAGCGTACCTCCCCGGTTTCCTCGTTTTTGCGGAACGGGCTTATGGGCCCGTCTTCCGCATCGAGGATATACGCAGAGGTCGGCGCGTGGCTACAGGGCAAATGGTTACACACAACCCGGTCCGGCATTTTGATGCAGTGCAGCGCCGATTGAGGCGCTCGTGGGAACCTTGCCTAGCCGGAAAGCCGGGTTCACTTACTGCGTCGGCTTGTTCGACGCCAAAACGGTAACCGGAGTATCGCGATAGTAGTCCGCGAACATGCTTTTGAGGTTCTCCACCTTCGGCAAGTCGTTGAAGACGATGTAGGGGTAGCTCGGATGCGTGACGGCAAAGTCCTGATGATAGTCCTCAGCCGGATAGAATCCCGATAACGGCTCGAGCTTGGTCACGATCGGCGCATCGAAGGCGTGCGCCTGCCCGAGCTGCGCGATATAGGCCGTCGCAATCCGCTTCTGCTCGTCATTGGCATAGAAAATGGCGGAGCGATATTGCGTACCCTCGTCGGGTCCCTGGTAGTTGAGCTCGGTCGGATTGTGCGCGACCGAAAAATAGATCTGCAGGATTTTTCCGTAGGAAATCTGGCGCGGATCGAACGTCACCGAAACCGATTCGGCATGCCCGGTCCGTCCGGTGCTGACCATCTGGTAATGTGCCGTGTCCTTTTGGCCTCCGGCATAGCCGGACACCGCCCGGGTGACCCCTTTGGTATGCTCATAGACCGCCTGCACACCCCAGAAGCAGCCGCCCGCCAGCACCACGGTCTGCAGGCCGCCATCGGCCGGAACGCTGGCATCCAGCGTCGGCGGCGGAATGGCGACGGCGGGCTCGGCAGCTTGGGCAAGTCGGGTAACCAATGCGAAGAGCGGCACACACAGTAACGCTCCCAGCATCAATGATTTTGCGATCTTAATGCGTGTCATCTGTTTCCTCCGACGGCGCCCGGCGCTTGGACGCCATTGGCCAAGTCTATTGGTCAAGTCTTAGGTAATTGCTCTTAGGTCATTTGCGGAGACACGCGCCAATCACAATTGTCGCCACGGCGCAACGCGGCGCGCTCACGACCTCGTGTTCGGACACGCCTTATTGTGCAAGAATCGCTACTCGACCGTTTGATAGCCGCGGATTACCGGCTCCGAGCCAAAACCCCAATAGTTGCGCAGCGTCCCCTCCGGCCACACTTTTGGTCGCTGCGGCCGGTCCTGGTGCCACGGCCGCGGATCAAAATAGCCCAGCGTCTCGTCCTTCATCTGGTCCATCTCGCAGAAGAATTCGACCCGCACTTTGTCGGCGTTGCGGTGATAGATCGCGACATTGTGGCCGATGATGTGGCGGCCGGGGCCCCAGACCAGACGGATGTCGTGGCGCGCCAGGATTTCGGCGGCGCGCTGGATTTCCGCCCAATCCTTCACTTCAAACGCAATGTGGTGGAGCTGCGGCTGTGCGTCATAGACAAAATTCACCGTATGGTGATCGGTGTTACAGCGCAGGAAGGCGAAGTGGTCGGCATGCCAGTCGGAGACGCGGAAGCCGAGCACATCGCAATAGAATTTTACGGTTTTCTGTACATCATCAACGCGATAGGCGACATGGCCGAGCTTGAGCGGCATAACACCGGCCTGCCGGCCGTCGTCCTTGGCAAAGACGTAGTCGGCGAAGACTTCGACGATCGTGCCTTTGGTGTCGCGGAACACGACGGCCTCGGCGATGCCGGGCGAAATCCCCCTCGCCCGCTCGCTCTTGACGCCGTGCCTCGCAAGCTCTTGCACGACGATTGTCAGATCGGTTCCGGGAGCGACCTGCAAGGACAATCGCGACAGCGCATTCACCGGACCGGGCTCGAGCGCGATCGCTTCAAGCCCAAGCTTGCAGGCGAGGATGGCGCGGTCCTTCGCGCGTTCGACGACAGTGAGGCCGACTACTTCGGTGTAATACGCAATTTGGCGTTCGATATCGGGCGTGGACAGCGTCGCGTGCCCGAGGCGTCTCACGCTGATCAAGGCTAGCCTCCCGATGCCGAACGTGGCCGCTGCGCGCATTCAGCAGGCTCGGCATACCGGCTGGGCGGCCGCTTGAGCCCAAGATTTTCGCGCAATGTTTTGCCTTCATACTCGCTGCGGAACAACCCGCGGCGTTGCAATTCCGGAATCACCAGTTCGACGAAATCGTCGAGCCCGCCGGGCAGGAACGGCGGCATGACGTTAAATCCGTCGCAGCCGTCCTTTTTATACCATTCCTCCATGATGTCGGCGACCTGAGCCGGCGAGCCGCGGATCGCCGCCTTGGCCCGCGCGCCGGCGACTCGCATCGCCACTTGCCGCATGGTCAGATTCTCGTTGCGCGCCATTTCGGTGACGTTGGCGAAAGTGCTGCGGCTCGCATTCGACAGCGGCAGGTTTTCCGGCAGCGGACCGTCGAACGGATAGGGCGACAGATCGACGCCGCCAAGCACGGTTGCGAGGATTTCCCGGGCGACGATCGGATGAATCAGCGATTGCAGGTATTCGTAGCGCTCCTCGGCCTCCGCTTCACTGCGTCCGACCACTGCGCTCAGCCCCGGCATGATCTTCATCTCTTCGGGCGCCCGGCCATGGCGATCGAGCTTGCCTTTGATTGCCGCGTAAAATGTCCGCGCCTGTTCGAGCGTGAGCGGCGCGCAGAAGATTACTTCGGCAATTTCGGCAGCGACTGCGATCATGTCGTCGGAGCCGCCGGCCTGCACGATCACCGGGCGGCCTTGCGGCGAGCGCGGGATGTTCAATGGGCCGCGCACGGAGAAATGCTCGCCCTTGTGGTTAAGGCGATGTAGCTTCTTCGGATCGAAGAAGTGGCCCAACTCCTTGTCGCGCATAAAGGCGTCGTCGTCCCAGGAATCCCACAGCCCAACGACCACTTCCGCGAATTCGCGGGCGCGATCGTAGCGCTCGCCGTGCTGGTAATGGACGTCGCGGTTGAAATTCAGCGCTTCGGCCTCCATCCCGGAAGTCACGAGGTTCCAGCCCGCGCGGCCGCCGCTCAAATGGTCGAGAGAGGCGAATTTGCGCGCGACATGGAATGGTTCGTTGTAACTCGTCGAGGCCGTTGCCACGAGGCCGATGCGCGAGGTCAAGGCTGATATCGCGGAGAGCAGCGTGATCGGCTCGAAGTTGGCGACGTACTGCGCCGAACGGCTGACCGCCTCCATGTTAGCGTCGCGCACGCAAATGTTGTCGGCGAGGAAGACAAGGTCAAACTTGGCACGCTCTGCCGTGCGCGCGATTTCGACGTAATGCTGAAAATTGATGCCGGCGTCGGCCTGGGCCCTGGGATGCCGCCACGAGGCGACATGATGGCCGGTCGGATTGAAGAAGGCGCCGAGTCTCATTTGGCGTTTGCCGCTCATTTTCTCTCGTCCATTTCTTCCCGCATTCGTTCGCCTGTCGCTCCCACGCCGGGCGAACAACGGGGCAAGCTCCTGCTGGGCACAGTATTACCCGGCGGTCGGGCGGAAAAGGGCGGCGCAAGCCGCGTCAGCCGCTGGCTACGACGTGTGACGCGGGACTCGACCGCAATAGGTCCTGCTGCGGTTGGCGACTTCGAAACCGCAGATTAATGATTTGCATCAATGATGCGGCCTCCCATCAAGGGCGCCTCACCCTGTCGCGGCCGCCGCACCGACCAAGACCATGAGCGCAAAACCGGCGCAGCCACCTTCCACCGCAGCTATCGCCCCTAGCGAGCACGGCACAGCGCACACGCCGTTGTGCTTCGTCATCGACGGCGACGGCAGCATCCGACATTTTCTGTCGCTGATTCTGCACGGCGCCGGCATCGATACCGAGGAATTCGCCGACGGTCAGGGACTGCGCCGGGCGCTCTTGCACCGCCCGCCCGATCTGATCTTTCTCGACATTCCGCTGGAATCCGCCGAAGCGATCGCCTGCGTGGTCGCCCTCGGCAACGGCGACTATCGCGGGCGAGTGCAGCTGATGTCGAGTCGCGGCTCGGCCGTGCTCGCTCATGTCAAGAGCATCGGCGAACAACAGCGCCTGCAGATGCCGCCGGTGTTGCGCAAGCCGTTCGAGACCAACGCGATCCTCAAATTGCTGCAAGACCTCAAGCTTGGCCATCCGCCGACGGTCGCCGGGCGCATCGATCTTGACGAGGCCTTGGCGAAGGACTGGATCGAATTCTGGTACCAGCCGAAGATCGATCTGCGCAAGAAACAGCTTGTCGGCGCCGAAGCGTTTGCCCGCGCCCGCCATCCGACGCTCGGCATCCTGATGCCCGGCGCGTTTATGCCCGGCGCCAAGGAATCCAGCCTGATCGCAATATCCGAACTAGCACTCGCCAGGGCGCTGACCGCCGCCGCCAATTTCGCCAAGCTCGGCGTCAATCTGCGAATGGCGGTCAATATCCCCGTCGACGCGCTGGTGAAGCTTGCCGTCGCCGATATCGTGCAGACCTATCGCCCGCAATTCGAGAAATGGCCGGGGCTGATCATCGACGTGACCGAAGAACAGGTACCGACAAGGTCAACGCTCCGTTGTGCAAGACGGTCATCGACCTCGCGCGCAATTTCGGCAGCGTCGCCGTGGCGATCGGCATCGAGAAGGCGTCCGATGCGCTGGCTCTGGTCAGCATGGGCTGCGACTACGGCCAGGGCTTCCTGCTCGGCCAGCCGATGCCGGAGGCACGTTTCGTGTCGCTGCTACGCCAGCGTACCGGCTCGCAGACGCGATCCGCTGTGACCGCATCGCGCGGGATGGAAAAACGGCCGGCTTAGGGAGCGCGTCGCGCGCTCAGTGCGTCCAGGCGCCGCGCCGCGTATAGGCGAAGTTGTCGGAATAGGAAATGCGTTGCCGCTTCGGCGGCTTGCTCTCGAATACCTCGTAGGCGATGCCGTTGCGCTCGCAATAGGCGATGGCCTCTTCCTTGGTGTCGAAGCAAAGCCGCACTTGCTGCTTCATGTCGCCCGAACTGGTCCAGCCCATCAGCGGCTCGACGGCGCGCGGCTGTTCGGGCTCGTAATCCAGCACCCATTCCTTGGTCTTGGCGGTGCCGGACTGCATCGCTGTGCGGGCTGGTTTATAGATTCGGGCGGTCATCGGCCTGCCATCGCTAAAAATGGTCGGGGCAGCAGGATTTGAACCTGCGACCTGGAGTACCCAAAACTCCCGCGCTACCAGGCTGCGCTATACCCCGCCGGTCGCGGCATTGGATAGCTGTTTCCCTTGCGCCCAGCAAGCCGAACCGCCTTGCCGCAAATCAGTGGTTACCGAAAAACGAGCCTGTTACCCGATCGCCCGGCGCGATGTGAAACTTCCGCGCGGTGCCGGCGATCACTTCCAGCACGCCGCGCACCGGGCCGGCGGACGGCACCAGGGCGTCCGACAATGGCGTCGTGTTTTGCGCAATGTTGAGAACGCGGCCGTCGCCCCGGATGAAAATCATATCGAGCGGGATGTAGGTATTGCGCATCCAAAACTGCACCGGCTGCTCGGTCTGAAAATCGAACAGCATGCCGTGCCCCTCCGGCAGCGATTTACGGAACATCAGGCCGCGAGCGCGTTGGGCGTCGTTGGTGGCAAGCTCGACGGAGAATGCATGCACGCCGGAACTCGTCACGATCTCGATCGTATCTTGCGCTGCCGCGCTCGCAGGCGTTTGAGCTGCCGGCAGGGCGCAGCCGGCGACGAGCACGATTGCGGCAAGGCCGGCGGCCCGGATGAGCCGCGTTGAGCGAACGACGGCGAGTAGCGCTAGTGCGAGGCCGGACCGAGCGGACCGCTCTCGGGGCGTATTTCGGCCGCCATAAGGCCTTTCAGTCCCGGCCCGAAGCGCACCAGGACGAACTGACCGGGCCGCAGCTCGGTCATGCCGAAGCGGCGCAAGGTTTCCATGTGGACAAATATATCCGGCGTCCCCTCCCCCCGTGTCAGGAAGCCGAACCCGCGGAGCCGATTGAACCATTTGACCTGTGCCCGTTCGAGACCGCTTGTGGGCGTCACAGTAACATGGGTTCGCGGCGGCGGCATCTGCGCCGGATGAATCGCCGTCGATTCGTCAATGGAAAGAACCCGGAAGGCCTGCAGGCCTTTGGGGCCGACCAACACCTCGCAAGCGACCCGCGATCCTTCATAGGCGGTCTGAAACCCGTCGCGACGCAGGCAGGTGACGTGCAGGAGCACGTCGGCCATGCCGTTGTCCGGAACGATGAAGCCGTAACCCTTGGCAACGTCGAACCACTTGATGACCCCGGATACCTCGATGACGCGCGCGGCTTCGTCAGGAAGCGCAACATCGGGTCCGAGACCCGGTTTGGTGGATTTTGGTTCGATCCCGTCCGACGCCATGACGCCGTGGCCGCCGCTGTTGTGCTGGCGCCCTGCGGGCGCATCACGAATCTCTTGAATCGAAGATAACACCGACAATCCGATGCGAAAGGGTAAAAATGCAACACTGGCGTAAAAGCGTCACGGCCTGTGCACAAAGCGGATTTTATTCAGTGTGCATAATGAGGGGTCCGAGGACGGTCCCGATATCCTCGTGGACGACCAGATCGGCGATCTCATCGAATTCGGTCGGCTCGCGATTGACGATGATGAGCCGCGCGCCATTGCGTTTCGCAATCAAGGGAAAGCCCGCGGCAGGCCAGACCACAAGCGACGAGCCGATCGCCAGGAACAAATCGCACGATTGAGCAAGATCTTGGGCACGCCGCATTGCGGCATCCGGCATGGCCTGACCGAACGAGACAGTCGCAGTCTTGATGAAGCCGCCACAAGCCGGACAATCCGGCGCGCAGCCGTTCGCAGCGTCCATTCGCCGGCGCACCCACGACAGTTCGTAGCGTTCATTGCAATCGAGGCATAAGGCAAAGGTCGTATTGCCGTGCAATTCGACGACGTGTTCCGGCGCAATCCCCGAGGCTTGATGTAAATTATCGATGTTTTGCGTAATGACCGCCGGCACTTTGCCGGACCGGTAGAGGCCGGCGATTGCGCGATGGCCCCGGCCAGGCTTCGCGCCGCCGAACTGCTCCTCCATGGCGAAGCGCCGCCGCCAAGACTCGTTACGCGCCTCCTGGCTGGCGAGGAACTCGTCGAACGGGATCGGCCGGTACCGGCTCCACAGCCCGCCCGGGGAGCGAAAGTCTGGAATGCCAAATTCGGTCGATATGCCCGCTCCGGTGAACGGTATGATGATGCCAGCCTCGTGGACCATCTCCTGGAGCCGCTCTAAGGCATTATCGCGAACGGGTGAGATCATTCTTTATAGCCACGCTTCATCCCCACCGGGCCTCGTCATACATTACCCACCGGCTCTTATCGGCTGTTATCAACTTTTGCCGGCCCAGGGGCCAATGACCGACCAGCGGAGGTTTCCATCATGCGGTATCTGCACACAATGCTGCGCGTGCGCAATCTCGACAATGCGCTCGACTTTTATTGCAACAAGCTCGGCCTGAGGGAAGTTCGTCGCCGGGTCGACGACAAGAACAAATATACGCTGGTATTCCTTGAGGCGCCGGCCGACGACGAACTGGTCGGTAACGGCCCGGCGAACCGGCAGGCGCCGCTCGTCGAACTCACTTATAACTGGGACACCGAGGACTACGGCGAGGCGCGCCATTTCGGCCACCTCGCTTACGAGGTCGACGACATCTATGCCCTTTGCGAGAGACTGATGAAGGCAGGTGTCACCATCAACCGGCCGCCGCGCGACGGCAACATGGCTTTCGTGCGCTCGCCCGATAAGCATTCGATCGAGCTTTTGCAAAAGGGCTCGCCGCTGCCGCCCAAGGAGCCGTGGGCGTCGATGCCCAATATCGGCAAATGGTGACGCCTTTCCGTCATGCCCGGACTTGTTCCGGGCATCCACGTCTTGGGCGGCGACAAGCTAAAGACGTGGATGGCCGGGACGAGCCCGGCCATGACGTCGCAGATGGCTTCCTTGCCGCTCGCGGCAAAGCACTTTATATGTCGCGCGTTTTCCGGCTCCGAGCGCCATCGCGCTCAATCCGCGCCCTTCGTCTAGCGGTCTAGGACATCGCCCTTTCACGGCGGTAACACGGGTTCGAGTCCCGTAGGGCGCGCCAACGCCCAAATTGCGCCCGTCATTCCTGAATAACTAGCAACCTCAAGCGCTTCGTCCTGCCAGGTGGTATAAAGCGGTGGGATGATCTATGCGTTTGCTGATGGGGATAACCAAGAGCCGACACGGCACGACGTACTACGCAATCAAGAAGGTCCCTCCGCGCCTTCAAGAAGCGGTCGCGCGCGTTCTCGATAACGGCAAGCTTCGGCAAGTGTGGCTCAAACGTTCTCTCAGCACGAAGGATGCCAACGAGGCGAATAAACGCGCCAAGGCTGTCCTCACGGAGTTTGACCACACGCTGGAGCGCGCTGAAGCCCTCACCTCGTTACGTCCGTTGCGCACCAGCCTGTCTGCGGTCGAAATCAAGCGCATGGCCGAATACCATTACGCCAGCAAGCTGGCATCGCATGACGAGTACTTGCGTATCGGACCCGAGAATGAACGAGCAATGCGTGAACTTGACCCAGACCTCGATTGGGACTGGCCCATACCCGAATTTGGCCTGTCGCAGGGACAGATCGCCGATGCGAGTGTGACCATCAAAGAGGTTTTGCAGGAAGCTGAAGCGGCGCTTTCCCAAGGCAACATCGCACACATTGAAGTTCAGATCGAACAGGTGTTGGACGCCTTCCAAACCAACCTGGACGATAAGTGTTCGGCCTATCGGGAGCTTGGGCTTGTTCTGCTACGTGCCGAAGTCAGAGCCTTCCGCGCAATCCAAGGGAGACAAGCGGGTGAGCCGATAGAAACGCCGACCCTTCCCCGGCCTGACACAATAGCTCCAGCCACCGGCGAGACTTTACGGGCCGCGCTTGATGGCTGGAAGCGTCAACGCACACGCCCTTTGAGGACCCTTCAAGACTACGAACGGGCAATCAACCTTTTTGCTGAGCTTCATGGTGACATACCCGTAAATCAAATTAAGCGAACCCACGCGCGACAATTTCGTGAAGCATTGCAGGACGTGCCCCGCAAGCGAACTGGCAAACTACTGAAAGCACCACTGCCAGAAATTGTTGAGTGGGGACGCCAATATCCAGAAACTCAGAAAATTACTCCAGCTACCATCAACAAGTTGCTCGGTGGCGTTCAAGCCATCTGTCGGTGGGCACGGAGGGAGGGCCTCCTGACTGACGATTGGGCCGACCCATTTTCGGAAATACGGTTGGAGGAGGACGAGAGCGAACGCGCGCCGTTTGAACTAGACGAACTAAAGACAATCTTCAGTTCCAGCGTGTTCACGAATGGCAAACGCCCAAAAGGTGGACAGGGTGAAGCAGCATACTGGCTCCCCCTCCTCGCACTGTTCGGTGGTGGCCGCCTGAGCGAGCTTGCGGGCCTCAGAGTGTCCGATATAGCCCATAACACGATGATTGGTGCCACGGCCATCCACATTCATGCCGAGGCCAAAGCAGGCAAGAGAATCAAGACGAAGAAGTCGGAACGCTTCGTACCGGTGCATCCTCAACTTGTTGACCTTGGCTTTCTCGACTTTGTCTCCGCACAAGCAAAAGCGCGCGGCGAGAAGGCGTGGCTGTTTCCGCAAATAGCCCCTGGGACCACTGGAGCCGCATCCTTCTCAAAGTGGTTCGGACGCCACATCGGCGCACGCGGTATCACCGATGCTGGCAAAGTGTTCCATTCGTTCCGCCACAACCTTATCGACGCAATGCGGGTGGCTGGAGTGAGTGCCGAAGTCAACACAGCACTTGTCGGGCACGGTGACGACAGTGTGCATGGTAACTACGGTGCCAAAGATGTAGCCGTACGATTTCGACACAGGCTAAGCGAAGCCGTCGCAAGCGTTGCCTATCCCGGACTTGATCTGTCGCATTTGACGAGCCGCCAAACGACGTAAGACAAGACCAAAGTGAGGTCAACGTGCGAAGAGACGCCGACGCTCCCGATGAACCTGAGCGCGACCCCTGGTTCAATCCGCACCTGTCACCCGGCAACGCACGCGCACATAAGGTCGTCGTCCCCGTCGTGCGCGCTATGGAGCAATACGAGCGCAAGCGCGCGCTTAAGTCCAAGGATCGACACACGTTTTATAGGGTGCTCATCCCGCTCACGGCGAACCTGATCCAGCACTATCTCAATGGCAGTCCGGGACAAGGCATTCCGGTGCCACGGTCCAAGAAAGACGAGGCCCTTGGGGGAAAGAACACGCCGCCATCGTCCGCGTGACGCTCAGCAGCATGGCAAAGGTTGCCAGGGCAGCGAGGCGAACTCCCCCCATCTCCTATTCCCTCTCTCAATAGGGACTATAATCCCTGGAGACTATATGCCGGATCGTGTGCCATTCTGCAAATGCGGAATTGGTGCGGGATACTCGGGAGGAACGTTCGTCGGCTGCGTCAGCAGCGCGACATGACGCAGGAGCAACTTGCGTTCGACGCTGAGATTGACCTGACGTATCTGGGTGGGATCGAGAGGGGCAGGAGAAACCCTAGCTTGCTTGTGATGGCTAGAATTGCCGAGGCCCTTTCCGTGCCGCTGCAAAAGCTATTGAACGATTAGAGGCGCGGGTCGCGCGCGCCAACACACACCAGCGAGTACGGACTGCCAACTTATGACCCGAGCCCGAAGTCCGCTTCACCCCAATAGCTGACCTGACCCGTTGGTCGCGATGGGCCACAACCGGACTCATGCACTGCAACATTTCTGGCACAAAAAGAACAACCGCATCCACGGTCGTTCCGAGATCTGATCATGGATTTCTCTCTTGTGCAGTGCCAGCAAAGACATTCTTTCATTTCTGCGCCAGCCGGAGCGGCCTATCCCATCCCAACAGAAGCTTTTCAGAGGTCCCGCCAGCTGCTAGTGTTCCCACTATTCCAGAACTTTCCTGGGCAATGTCAGATCATAGGGGGGCAAATGACGACGATTTGGACTACACTACTTTCCGCCGCGTGCCTTTTAATGGGTGCGAGTTTAAATCACGCTTCGGCGCTATCGCCGCCGATGGGTATTGCAGCGCATGACACCGGCCTAATATTGGTTGCGTGCAATCCCGGAAGTCCCAACTGCATAAAGAAGCCGCCCAATTACCCGGTGCATGGCAAAAATACGCTCCAAAACATTGGTGACTGCCAAGGCAGTTCAAACGAAACGTGCGGCTACAAAACGCCCTATGCTGTCCACAAGCCGGTGAATCCGCAACCCGGCTCGACAGCCAAGGTAGGTGGCTCGACAACCAAGGCAAGCGGCGGCGGTGGCGGTGGCGGCTCTCACAAATAAAATCGAAACATGAGTACGGCTGCGAGACTCCGAGCCCGGCCATCGCGCCGGGCTTTTTCATCGTATGGCGCGCACGTGCGCAAAGCATGCGGCACCCCGGTCTTCCTCAGTTTTCAGCGAGTGACGGTATGTCTCCTTCGGGTCATTTTCTGCCTTACGCCATCGCGCTCAGGTCCGTTCAACCCCAAAAGCCGACATAAATGGTCGAGAGCCACTCTCTGGCGTTCCCTACGCTGGGGCTGTTCATTCGGCCAAGCGCTCACTCTGCACGTCGCAATCAAACAACAACGGTGAGGGCTTTAGCGGAATTTTGAAAACGGATGCTGAGAAGTTACCTGAGGATTTCCTGGCGGGAAGGGACCCATTCGCCGCGCAGGCGATTGCCGACGCGGTGCCAAGCGTGGGCAAGCAATTTGCGCCGCTAGAGTTGCTCGTAAAGCAACCGAGAGAGAACTGGCGGCATCCGCTCAACGGGACAGGTAGATCAGAAACGCCGCAAGCAGAACCGAGAAAAGCGCCCAGCGTGCATTGAGGCCGAGCAGGACGGCGACGATCAGCGTGACGACGACGTAGTTCATTGCAAAGCCTGCCCCCTCTCCGACTGACAGTAGCAAGCGACGACGACGCGGCATCTGAGTCAAAATGACTCAGCAACAACGGTCAGCTTTTGTTGGTCAACTGTTGGAAGAACGCGCATTGTCCGAACAGTCAGTCCGACTGGGAGGGCCAAACACATGACGCAAACGCACCTGAAGCTGGTCACGCCAACCACCGTAAAACGAACAGTCACGCCCAGGCGGCTCCCTAACGCGGACCTGCGGACCCGTGAACACCTGACGGAGGCAGAGGTCGAGCGGCTGATGGCCGCCGCGAGGAAGAACCGCTGGGGGCATCGGGACGCCAGTATGATCCTGACGGCCTACCGGCACGGCTTCCGCGCTGCGGAGCTTGTCGATCTGCGGTGGGATCAGGTCGAGTTCGTCTCAGGAGCGCTGCACGTCCGACGGGTCAAGAGAGGAACCCCAAGCACCCATCCGATCCTCGGGGACGAACTGCGAGCCCTGAGGCGGCTAAAGCGCGAGCAGCAGCCCGCCTCCCCATTCGTGTTCACCAGTGAGCGAGGAGCACCCTTCAGCACCGCTGGCTTCGCTCGCATGGTGGAACGCGCAGGCAGTGAGGCGAGGCTTGGCCTCAAGGCCCACCCGCACATGCTCAGGCACGCATGCGGCTATGCACTGGCGAATAAGGGACACGATACGAGAGCGCTTCAAGCCTATCTCGGCCATCGCAACATCCAGCATACGGTGCGGTACACTGAGCTATCGCCGACGCGGTTCAGGAGCTTCTGGCGCGAGTAGTCGCGCGCACTTTTTTTGGCTCTGCCGCTGGCAGCCGCATGAGGCAATGGCAGTAGCACTTCTTGGCGCTTTGAAAACTATCACACTGCGCCGGTGTTGGGTTCAGATGCTTTATCCTCGTTACCCCCATCTGCCAACTTATCTGGCAGGAACGATTCCAACCGCCACGCTACCACAAGCTGATCTGCATCGCGGATGCTGGCTTCGTCCCCACCATTCAAAATATCTGAAAGGCGCTCTGCAATATATCGACGCGTACCGTCGTCTGCCTTGCCAGTCCATTCCCCCAAACGCGGCGCATTTGCAACAAGCCAACTTCTACCCTCAGAAACATCCAATAGCGGATTTACAATACTCCGCACTGCATCGTCAGCCTTGGCAAGAAATTGGCCTTCAACGAGAAGCGAATCTGATCCAGCCGTTAGCGCTGGCAGGATTTTAATCGACGCGGACGTAATCATTTGGTCACGAACGTCCTTAAAAAGCACTTCCCGAGTGTAGGAACTTAACGAGCGCGCAAGTTTGAACCAATCGACCATAATCGTTTGATCAAATGCTGCGCCCCCGCTTACACTCTTGGTGAGGACAGAGCGAAGTGCATGCTCTAACGGCTCACCAAAATCCGGGGACAAATCAGTTCTCTCTACAAGTCTTAGAACCCATTTGAGAGGGACTCCACCCCGAGTAATTTCAGTTTCCCATTCCTTGGTGGTTAAGGCTTGTGCCCTCCTATAGACCTCTGCGCGCGCGTGCACCCCGCTCGCGTCATCAAGGTCTATAAGGGCATCAAATATTTGGTTGGAATTTTCATTGAATGGCACGCCTTTCAGTCTTTCCCAGAACGACGGAAAGTCGGGAAGTTTGCGTATAAACTCAACGCGCCGATCTTCGTCAAGTAGTTTCAGATACATTGAAAGGCGCCCGATAACGTCCGCGATATTTGATAGTCCTATGCGGTTCTCCTTTACGCGATCTGAAAAAATCTTTTGACCTAATTGACGAATTGCCGGATTCGACTCTACGGAATTGATAATTTCGTGAAGCTCACCGAATCTTGCTAATTGGCTGTCGATCTTATTTATAAGCTGAGGCCGATCGGCCAATGTTTGTGCTAAATTGTTGGCTAGTTGGCGGCCTGCCTCTGAGTTCCCTACTGGTGTGGGCATGTCAAACTTGGGATTTATCAAAATCAGTAGTGCGATTACCGCGGCTTCGGTATCGCCGAAATTTTTTGAGTGCGCCTGACTTAGCTTGTCTAGAAGATGGCCCGCGTTAGAGAGCCGCATCAATTCGTTGATGTTGCCTTCTTTGCGAAACTCGCCAAGAAGTTGGAGTGCAGTCGCCGTACCTGAATCATTGACAGGCTCCTTCTCAATATGGGAGCCCGCAGCGGTGATCAAAGTATCCCATTGCCGATCATGTCGGCGGGGCGCTTTTCGCCTTTAGGTCCGCGAGGCATGTTATTTCCAAATCAAAGACATCAGGACGAAGAGACCCACTAGCGTACTACTTGAAACGATAATAAGCACTCGCCACCACCAATTCGGTCCCGGCTCCGGCAGAGCGTATAGAACCGCCGTAATCGCCATTCCTAGTAAGATGGACCCAACGACGACGCAAAAGATCAAAAGCGTCACGCCTATACGCGGGTCCCGATTATCCATGCCGCGAATATGGCACGAGAAGCCATAGGTGTCGAAAGTCGGAGTTTGCCAAAATTTCAAACTGAGACACTACCCACATGGCATCGGCATTAAGGCTAACGTCAAGCGTGCGGCTGCCAAGTAACGCAAACATCACATCGTTGGAGATGCCAAGCGCCTTACCTCTCCAATCGAGGAGGCACTGAGAAAAAGACTCAAAATGTCACACCCCGAACCATTATTAAATTGGTGAACTTGATCGCGACATTAAATCTCCAACATGGAACGCGCATATCGCTGCCAGCCGTTGCCTACTATGCGATTTACAAAAATCGCATCGAAGAAGATATTGCCGGCATCATCCAATCGGCTGATTTGGAAATACTTCGCTTCGAGCCCGACTGGCACACACTTGTGGCAGCCATTTATTTTAATGTGCCAGTGGAAAAAGCGCTTCAATTGCTGATGCAACCTCAATTGCAAGCGAGCATTGTTGGAAATGACGCGACGACTTTCAATACCCTTGCAAAGGTTCCAGGCTTTGACAGAGTAATTGAGCAGCTTAGTGAGACCTTCTTGACTGCCGACGATCCCGTTATTCCTACGAACGCAGCGTATCTTCTCGTTCAAGCAAGCACACCGGATTCGCCACGGGTCGCCGCAATTGACAATAATCTCCGAACGGCTTTGTCGGGCAGTAAGACCTGGCCAAGCATGAACGGTAATACTTCGGCTGGCATCCGAAGGCTACTTGAGAGTTGCCCGCCATCGCAATTTGCAGAATTTCTAACTCGTGTCTCGTCTACATTGACTCGTATATCGCCTGATTTTGATAAGACGGACCAAAACATTGAAAATTGGACGAGCGTAGCGGAAACAATACGGCAACTTGCGACTCTGCGAGGGGGCGCCGAGCTTAAACAAATTGACGTCCCCGGCGTCCCTGCTTTCTTCTTGCGGGTAATTCACTACGCCGCTCCTTACAAGGAACTGCTTTTGATACTTAAACCAACGCAAAACCAAGCGGAGATTATTCAATTATTTTCTGCAAACGCGGCCAGTAATGGATTCACTTCAGACGTTGAGAGCGGTTTCAAGTTGCTGCGCCAGACAAGTATTGCGTGGCAACGCGGTCCACGTCATGCGGATCGCGACGGGCGAGATTGAGGACAAAATCACCGCCAAGCCTAAACGAGCCAAAGGTGGCGCAGCGAGGGCCAAGGCCCTGACCGATCAACAGCGTTCCGAAATCGCCCGAGCTGCGGCGGCCGCCCGCTGGAAAAAATCCAGCTAGGCGGCTTCAATTCCCTCCGCAACCAGCATTTCGGCCACGTCGTCCGTGAGACTGAGACACTACCGCCATGTGGACAAACGTTCCAGCGAACGTGTGGGAGTATACGTTAGGCGGCTATCCGGTGATCAAGAAGTGGCTATCGTATCGCGAGAAGGCAATTTTGGGTCGTGCCCTCAAAGCCGAAGAAGTCGCATACGTCTCGGAAATGATTCGACGCATTGCTGCAATCTTGCTTTTCAGTCCCGCGCTTGATGCGAACTATGAGTTTGCCAAGGCGAGCGCGGTGGAATGGAAAGACGGAAGGCCGTGTGTGCACTGACGTAGCGGCGAGGAACTGTTCACATGCCACGTCCCAAGATTATTCGCGACGGGAAGACCTACCACACGGTAGGAGCCGCGGCCAAACTCCTGCGCACGAACACCATGAAGGTAAAGCAGCTCATGGGGGACGGGAGCCTGGAATGGTCAAACCTTCGTATGAATGGCCCGCTTTACATAAGCGAGGAAAGCATTCTGGCGTACCAAAGGAAGCAGCTAGAGCGAAAACGGGCTGATTGGAACGGACGATGATTACGGCGCGAGCGAAGCCCCATCTCAGTAAGCGGGAGCTTAGGGCAGCGTCATTGCCGGTGGTGTAATCAGGTGGTATCAATCAGGCAGACAGGGCGACGTGTTTGTTCAGATTTGACGGGCTTTTCTCGTTGGTACCTTAGTTTCCCGTAGGGCGCGCCATCACCATCAAGCACCCCGTCATATCAAAGCACCTGATGTCCAATGCTCTCGAACTTTTGACGACCCGGCGCTCCTTCAAGGCCGTCGAACTTGGCGGCCCCGCCCCATCCGCCGCCGAACTCGACACGCTTTTGACGATCGCGTCCCGGGTGCCGGATCACGGCAAGCTCACGCCGTGGCGCTTTATCGTGTTCGAGGGCGACGCGAGATACACAGCCGGCGCCGCCATCGCGGCCGCGTTCCGCACCAAATACCCCGACGCCAAGCCCGAGCATGTCGAGGCCGAGCAACGGCGATTTGTACGCGCGCCGCTGGTCGTAGCGGTGGTGAGCCGCGCCGCCCCGCACGCGAAAATTCCGGAATGGGAGCAAGTGCTCTCCGCCGGCGCCGCCGCCATGAATCTCGTTCTCGCCGCGCATGCGCTCGGCTACGGCGCCAACTGGATCACCGAGTGGTACGCTTATGATCGCAACGCGCTCGATGCGCTCGGGCTTGCGCCGCACGAGCGCATCGCCGGCTTCATTCATATCGGCCGGCCGCCGGGACCGCCCGAAGATCGGCCGCGGCCGCCGCTCAATGAGATTGCCACGCGCTTTTCCGCTTAGTCGGTCCGCGCCAGGCTCCGCGAGCCGCCGTTCACTGCTCATCGTGCTTGTCGGTATCCGGGCTTGGGCCGCCGATCTGCACGGAATCCTTCGGAACGCAGAATGAGAACTGCACACCACCCTCCTCCGAGTCGAAATCGGCGTGAACGTGCGCTGCCCGGATGCAGTCCGATTTGGTCTTGTATTCCGGACCGGGCATAACAGTGACCTTCGGCAAGTCGCCGAATGCCAAGCTCATAGCGACAATGACCCACATCATCGAACTCCCGCGGGCGCGCGAGCTTCGTCACGTTCTCTCGATCGAACCGCCGCATGAGTAAAACGCTAATCAAAAGCGACAGTTCCCTCCTGATGCAGCGCACAATTTACGCAACCGTTGCTTCATAACCGGAATTTTTCCCGCAACGTCCACGTCGCAGACCAACATCCGTCACGGCGACGCCACAGACTGCCCCTAGCGTTTTCGCCGGGCGGAGAGAGGCGGTTCAGGGAGGAAAAATCATGACTCTGCATGCCGACACGGCGGCACGGGCGCACTTGGCCACCTACAGCAAGAACAATTGCCCGCAATGCAGCGAATGGCTGCTCGCCCCAGACTGGTCCGAATACCTCAACGAGCGGTGCGTGCGGCACAGCTGGTCGTGCGAAGCCTGCGGCTACCAATTCGAGACGGCGGTGTATTTTTCCAAAGCGGCGTAATCAATCCGCGGATCGCGGCGGATAGGCGTGCCGCCGTCCGTTGAAATCCTCGATCGTCGAACAATCCGCGCTCAAATAGTTCGGCCCGATCGGCGATTTGCCGTAGCCGCCGGGAATATCGAGCACATAAGCCGGCTGACAGAGGCCCGAATAGCGGCCGCGCAGCGCGCGCATCAGGTTTTGGCCCTCTGCGATACCGGTGCGCAAATGCGCCGTGCCGGGCGCCAGATCGGCGTGGTGCAGGTAATAGGGCTTGATCCGACATTCGACCAGCGCCCGCAACAGCGCGCCGAGCGTTCCGGCGTCGTCGTTGACGCCGCGTAACAGCACGGATTGGCTCAGCATCGGAATTCCGGCATCGATGAAACGCGCAATGGCAGCGCGGGCGTTTTCTGTCAGTTCGCGTGGATGATTGGCATGCAGAACGACGAACGTCGCTCTGTTGCTGCGTAGCGCGCGCACCAAAGCCGGCGACACCCGTTCGGGCGCCGCGACCGGCACCCGCGTGTGCACGCGGATCACCTTGACGTGCTCGATCGCGGCAAGCCCCGTCACCACGCCTTTGAGACGCCGCGGCGACAGCACCAAAGGGTCGCCGCCGGTCAGGATCACTTCCCAGATTTGAGGGTTGCGCCGAATATAGTCGAGCGCGGTCGCGAGCGCGGCACGGGACAGCCCTCCCCGTCCCGGCCCGACCGTCTCGCGCCGAAAGCAAAAGCGACAATAGACGGCGCAGGCATTGACGAGCTTGAGCAAAACGCGGTCGGGGTAGCGATGCACAATGCCTTCAACTGGACTATGCGCTTCGTCGCCAATTGGATCGCTCAGTTCCTCCGGCCGCGATTCCAGCTCGCGCAGATCGGGAACGAACTGCCGCGCGATCGGATCGCGCGGATCGGACGGATCGATCAAATCGGCCATGGCCGGCGTGATCGCGACCGCATAACGCGCGGCAGCTTTTTCGAGCGCTGCGCGCCGATCGTGGCTCGCCAATTGTGCCGCGACGAGCTCGGCTGGCGTTCGCAATGAACGTGTAGCTGTCATATTGGCGACTCCGGAATTGGCGTCCATAACACTTGATCGATGCGCGAAGCTCCCGTCGCCAGCATGACGAGGCGGTCGAGGCCGAGCGCGATACCGCATGCGGACGGCATTTGCGCCAACGCAGCGATAAAATCTTCGTCGATCGGATAGCGCTCGCCGTAGATGCATTGTTTCTCCGCCATTTCGCGCTCGAGACGCCGGCGCTGCTCGGCGGCGTCGTTGAGTTCGCCAAAGCCGTTGGCGAGCTCCACGCCGCAGACGTAAAGCTCAAAGCGTTCGGCGACGCGCAAATCTCGCGCCGGTTGCGCTAGCGCCGAAAGCGCGGCCGGATACTCGTCGAGAATGGTGGCGCGGCCGATGCCGAGATTGCCCTCGATGCGCTCCACCAGCACGCGGCTGAAAATATCGCCCCAGCTGTCGTCATCGCCGATGCGGATGCCCGCCGCTTGCGCGGCGCGAGCGAAACGCTCGCGGTCCGGCGCGCCGTCCGGCAGCGTCGCCAACAGATCGATCCCGGCAAAACGCGCAAAGGCATCCGCGACGGAAAGCCGCTCGGGCTCGGCGAAAGCATCGGCGGAACGGCCGCGAAAGCTAAGCTGCCGCGTGCCCGCCGCCCGCGCCGCGGTCCGCAGAACAGCAATACAGTCGCCCATCAGCGTCTCGTAGCGCTCGCCGGCACGATACCATTCGATCAGCGTGAATTCGGGATGGTGCAGCGCGCCGCGTTCGCGGTTGCGAAACACTTTGGCGAATTCGACGATGCGCCGCTCGCCTGCCGCCAGGAGCTTTTTGCAGGCAAATTCCGGCGAGGTGCGCAGGTAGCGGCGCGACGATGTACCATCGGGCGCGGTAAGCGTGGTGGCGAAGGCGTGCAGGTGAATTTCATTCCCCGGAGAAACCTGCAGCGCCGCGGTGTCGACCTCGACAAAATCCTGGCCGGAAAACCACTCCCGTAGGGCGGCCACGATCCGGCCCCGCGCCAACAGGACCGGCCGGCGATCGGCATGAACGTGCGGGGCCCAAAAGGGCGAGGAACGTGGCGGAACGGCCGGCATGTCCTTGTTTATGAGCCTTTGCGGAAATAACTAGCGGTGACGCTCAGGATCGGTATGTTGCAGCCGGAATCCAAGCCATCAACATAGAGGAAACCGTGAGAGTCATCGCCAGCTCATTGCGAAAAGGCAATATTGTCGAAATCGACGGCAAACTCGGGGTCATTATGGCCGTCGAGAATATCCATCCCGGCAAGGGCACGCCTGTTACCCAGATGGATGTGCGCCGGATCGCCGACGGCGTGAAGGTCTCGCTGCGCTACAAGACCACCGACCAAGTCGAACGCGCCTTCGTCGAGGACCGCAAACACCAATTTATGTATCAGGATAGCGACGGCTTCCATTTTATGAACATGGAAAGCTACGACCAGGTCGCCCTGCCGGCCGACATCATCGGCGATCAGGCGGCGTATTTGCAGCCCGAAATGGAGGTGACGATCAGCCTCCATGAAGGCAACCCGGTGGCCATCGAACTGCCGCCAAAGGCTACGCTCGAAGTGGTCGAGACCGAGCCGACCATCAAGAGCCAGACCGCAGCTTCGTCTTACAAACCGGCCGTGCTGTCGAACGGGGTGCGCACCATGGTTCCGCCGTTCGTTACGACCGGCACCAAGATCGTGGTGATGACCGCCGACGGCAGCTACGTCGAGCGGGCGAAAGACTAAAGAGCCCGGATACACCGGGAGTTGACAAGGTGGCTTCTGGAAGCTACCTTGTCTTCATGCGTTCCGTCGGCCTGAAAGTCCTCAAAAACAAGCTCAGTGAGTACGTCCGTTTGGCCGCTGGCGGCGAAACCGTGCTCGTCACCGACCGCGACCGCGTGGTAGCCGAAATCGTACCGCCGCAGCCGGGGCGTAGCCGCCATGTGGCCGATGCCAATTACGCCGAACTGATCCGCAAGGGGCTTGTCACGCCCGCAACCATCGTCGGCAAAGGTCCGCCACCACGCCATCCAATTATGACACTGGAAGAATTACTGAAAGACCTCGACGAGGCGCGCGCCGACCGTGATTTACCTTGACAGCTCGGTTGCGCTCGCGCGTGTTTTTGTCGAGCCTCGAAGCGTGCCGGATTCGTTTTGGAACGAACAGCTCGTATCGAGCCGATTGCTTGAATATGAGGTCTGGAATCGCGTCCACGCGCGCGGGCTCACGCGTTTCCATGATGCGGTGCGCGAATTGCTCGGCCGCATCGATCTCATCGAACTCGATTCCCAGTTTCTCGCCCGAGCGCTCGAACCATTTCCGGTCGTCGTCCGCACGCTCGATGCTTTGCATCTTGCGTCGATTGAGTTCCTGCGCGACCGTCGCATCGATGTCGAGTTGGCGAGCTTTGACAAACGCATGCTCCTTGCCGCACAGGCGCTCCATATTCCTGTTTATCAAAGTTAGATGGCGCCCGCATTGCCGCACTGTTTCTGAATATTTGTTCATTAGGACTTGCGTAGGCGCCCAATTCACCACTTGGCGGCACACGAATTGCTAGCGATATTAGAGCATCTCGAATTCGGGATTTGACGCGTGCGCGCTGCCGTACCCATTTTCCGCAGCCTCCTGGCAACGGGATTTACCTGCTCGATTTTGCTCGGATCCGCGCAGGTCGGCTTGAGCACCGAATGCAAGCCGAGCCATTTCCGGGCGCCGTTCTTCGTCAAGAGCATGGGTGCCTGCGCATTCGACCCCGAGACGCTGAGTTATTCCGGCACGCCGGTCGAGCAAGCAATGTGTCTGATGCGCGGCATGGACGCGACCAGGAATCTCGGACCGCCGCTTCAATCTCTCCCCCCGGGGCTCGCCAGCCGCATCGGCCAGACGACCGGCCTGCCGTCGCGCGAGGCGTTGTCGAGCTCTCTCTCCAGCCAAAATCTCGACACGGATTTTGCCGCCTATCTGTGGCAGCCGGTATCGCGCGCGTCCGACAACGATCCCGACGCGCCGATGGCGCGTTATTTCGTGATTCACGATACCAGCGGGCCGAATTACGGACACCGCGCTTTTCCCGACAACATCGATACCGATCCGCAATACGAAAACCTCGCCGATTACGCCTGTTCCGACGGTTGGGGGCGTGCACATGTCTTCGTCAATCGCACCGGCGAAATGTTAGTGGCGCACGATTATTCGATTGCCTGGCGCGAGACCAAGTTCGAACAAGCGGCAGAATTCGGCGGCGCATTGCAAGGTCTTTTCCTGCACAACGAGCTGGTCCAACCGCGCCGCAGCGCGCCCGGGCACGGCTGGCACAACGACGCGCAAACGCCGGAACCCGCGTTTACCGCCGCGCAATACGACCGGGTGGCGCTGCTCTATACGATCGCCAGCGTGCGCCGTGACCGCTGGCTCGTTCCCGCATTCCATGCCGCCATCGATGCCGACATCCCCAACGGCCACGACGATCCGTTGAATTTCGATATCGACAGCTTCGCGAGTAGCCTCGACCGCCTCGCCGAAAAACTGGGACAGCCTGTGGTGGTTCAGGCGGCACATCAGTGACGGTCGTTACGACCAGGCGTGCATCGCTCAAGGCAATCGTCGGCGCGTTCGCGGCGCTGAACGTGCCGAAAGGCGCGCGCTCGGCAACGATGCCGTTCGATCAATGGATTGACGCATTTCGCGCCAAGGCCGTCGCGCACGGCATCACTGACGAAACGTACACGCGCGTCATGAGCGGCATGAAGTCCGATACGACCGGGCTTGCGGCGATCCGCAATCAGCCCGAATTCAATCAACAGCTCTGGCAATATCTCAATCGCGCCGTCTCCGACTGGAAAGTGAGCGCCGGCAAAGAAAAGGCGATGGAATATGCGCCGCTGTTGTCGCGCATCGAAAAGGATTTCGGCGTCGAGTCCGCCTTCATGCTCGGCGTCTGGGGCATCGAGTCGGCGTTCAGCGATCCCGTCGTTGCAAAAAATCACCTGCGGCCGGTCATTCCGTCGCTGGCGACGCTGGCTTGGGCCGAGCCGCGCCGCCGCCGTTATTGGGAGCAAGAGCTGATCAATGCGCTGACCATCGTCCAGCGCGACTGGAGCACACCGGAAGAAATGGTCGGCTCCTGGGCCGGCGCCATGGGCGCCACCCAATGGATGCCGGAAGTCTGGCTCCATATCGGCATCGACTACAACCACGACGGCAAGATCTCGCCTTACGGGCCGCCCGACGATGCGCTCGGCTCGACCGCGCGTTTTTTCGTCGAGCGCGGAAATTATCGGCGAAGCGAGCATTGGGGCTACGAGGTGCGCATGCCGAGCTCGCATGGCGGCGGCGCGGCGCGCAGCTATGCCGCGTGGCAGGCGCGCGGCGTCGTGCGCGCCGACGGCGCTCCGTTCCCACAGCCGAAGGCGAAGGCACGGCCTTGGGTGCCGGTGCCGGGCGGCCCAGCGTTCCTGCTCGGGCCAAATTTCTTCGCCGCGAAAAGCTACAACCCTTCCATGAACTATGCGCTCGCGCTCTGCCATCTCGGCGACCGCTGCGTCGGCGGCGCGCCTTTGGTGCAAAACTTTCCGGGCAGCGAGCCGCCTCCCACCCTTGCCGAGATCGAAGAAATCCAGCGCCGGCTCATCGCGCTCGGCTTCGATACCGGCGGCGCCGACGGCCGCCTCGGCCTCGCCACCACGCTTGCCGTGCGCAACTATCAGCGGAAGGCCGGCATCGAGCCGGCGGACGGCTATGCCGGCGTGGGACTTCTGGCCCGGTTGCGCAAAGGCTCATGATCCGGTTGGATGTGGGCGACCCACCCCTCCAAGCCTGACATGAGGAAATGCCCGCCATGACGCCGTCCCAATCCGCGACCGCTCGCGCCACCAATGCCGATCCCGCCGTTGCCGCGGTCGAGCGCCCGACACCGGCCGGCGCCAATGCGCCGGGCTTCGGTTCAGACGTCATCGCCGAGGCGCTGCGCTCGCTGGATATTCCCTATATCGCGCTCACGCCTGGGGCGAGCTATCGCGGCCTGCATGACTCGATCGTCAACTATCTCGGCAATACCAAGCCGCAAATGCTGCTCTGCCTGCACGAGGAAGCCGCCGTCGCTATCGCCCACGGCTATGCCAAGGTCACCGGCAAGGCGATGGTCACCGCCGTGCATTCCAATGTCGGGCTGATGCACGCCAGCATGGCGATGTTCAACGCCTGGTGCGACCGCATGCCGGTCGTGGTGCTCGGCGCCACCGGCCCGGTCGATGCGGTCAAGCGCCGGCCATGGATCGACTGGATCCATACCGCGCGCGATCAGGGCGCGCTCGTTCGCGAATACACCAAATGGGACGACCAGCCGTCCTCGCCCGGCGCGGCGCGCGAAGCCATCCTGCGCGGCACCTGGATCGCCAATACCGTGCCGCACGGTCCGGTCTACATCAATTTCGATGCCGAGCTGCAGGAAACGAAAGTGTCCGAGCAGTTGCCGCCGATTGAGGTGGCGCGCTACATGCCGCAGATTTCAACTGCAGCGCCGGCGGAATTGGTCCGCCAGGCGGCAGGCTTGCTCAAAGACGCCAAGCAAGTTTTGATCCTTGCCGGCCGCGCGTCGCGCAACATCGAGGCGTGGAACGCGCGCGTCGTGCTCGCCGAGGCGCTCAATGCGCGCGTCGTCACCGATCTGAAAATCGGCGCAACGTTCCCGACCGATCATCCGCTCTATGTCGGCTCGCCGCGCGCCATCAACCCCGAGAGCGTCGAGGGCTTGAAGAACGTCGACGTCGTCCTCAGCCTCGACTGGGTCGATCTTGCCGGCGCGCTGCGCTATTTCGGCCCGACGCCCTCGGCCAAAGGTCATCCAGGTCTCGCTCGACCACCGCATCCACAACGGCTGGAGCATGGACCATCAAGCTCTGCCGCCGGTCGATCTTCTGCTTTCGGCCGATCCCGACCTCGTGGTGCCGGAACTGGTCAAGGAAGTCGGCAAGAGCGCAAAGCCGCATGCGATGCCGAGCCCGCGCAAAATCTCGGACAAGGAGCCCACCGGCTTCACCAACGAACATATCGCGCGCGCCTTGCGCAAAGTGCTTAGGCAACCGACCGGTGACCTACACGCATCTGCCGTTGTCGTGGGACGATAGCTGGGTCACATTGCGCCATCCACTCGATTACGTCGGCTCCGACGGCGGCGGCGGCGTCGGCGGCGGCCCCGGCATTTCGGTCGGCGCGGCGCTGGCGCTGAAAGGTTCCGGACGATCTGCCGATCGCGATCTGCGGCGACGGCGATTTCCTGATGGGCGTCACCGCGGTGTGGACGGCGGTGCATTACAAAATTCCGCTGTTGTTCGTGCTCGCCAACAACCGCTCGTTCTATAACGACGAGCTGCACCAGGAACGCATGGCGCGGGCGCGCAACCGGCCGGTCGAGAACAAGTGGATCGGCCAGCGCATGTCCGATCCCGAAGTCGATCTCGCCGCCATGGGCCGCGCCCAGGGCGCGGTCGGCTTCGGCCCGATCACCAAGCCCGGCGATCTCGCGGGCGTTCTGGAAAAGGCCATTGCCGCGGTCGATGCCGGCCAAGTCGCCGTCGTCGATGTGCGCGTCGAGCCCGGCTATACCGCGGTGATGACGGCGGCGATGACGCGAGCGGGAAATTGAAGACGTAACGATCGCCGCTCCCGGGAGGACTTCATGAACGAAGCAGTTCCGCTCAAGACGCTCAAAGCGCGAGCGCTGCAACTGCCGCAGCACCGCGACGCCTTCTACGGCGGCAAATGGCATAAGGCGAAATCCGGCCGCTCAAGCGATGCCCTCAATCCCGGCACCGGTGAATCGCTGGGCGCAGTCGCGGATTGCGACGCCGCCGATATCGACGCCGCGGTGGCCGCCGCGAAGGCGGCGTTTCCGGCCTGGCGCGATACGCCGCCGCTCGAGCGCGCGCGGATGCTCAAGCGCATCGCCAATGTGCTGCGCGACCATGCCGAAGAACTCGCCCTGATCGACGCCGCCGATTGCGGCAACCCTGTCGCCGAAATGGTCAAGGACGCGACCATCGCCGCGGCGCAGATCGAGTTCTATGCCGGCCTCGTCACTGAAATGAAAGGCACGTCGATCCCGATGGGACCCGACGTGGTGAATTTTTCGGTGCGCGAGCCGCGCGGCGTCGTCGGCCGCATCATTCCGTTCAATCATCCGTTCATGTTCTGCGCCGGCAAAGCCGGCGCGCCGCTCGCCGTCGGCAATACCGTGGTGATGAAACCGCCGGAGCAGGCGTCGCTCTCTTCGCTGCGTCTTGCCGAACTGATCGGCGATATTCTGCCGCCCGGCGTATTCAACCTCGTGCCCGGCGGCCGGGAAGCGGGCTCCGCGCTCGCGTCGCACAAGGACGTCGCCATGATCGCGCTGATCGGCTCGGTGCCGACCGGCCGCGCGGTGATGAAAGCAGCGTCCGACACGCTCAAAGCGGTGATGCTGGAACTCGGCGGCAAGAACGCGCTGATCGCATTCCCCGATGCCGATCCGGACGAAGTGGCCGATGGCGTCATCGGCGGCATGAATTTCACCTGGTGCGGGCAATCCTGCGGCTCGACCAGCCGCGCCTTCATTCACGAGAAGATCTACGACGCCGTGCTCGCCAAGGTGAAAACCAAGATCGCGCACTATAAGCCCGGCATCGCCACCGATCCGGCAACCACCATGGGCTCGATCATCTCCAAGACCCAGTACGAGCGCATCCTCGGCTTCATCGACAGCGCCAAGCAAGAAGGCGCGCGGCTTCTCAGCGGCGGCGGAAGGCCGAGCGACCCGGCGCTGGCGAAAGGCTTCTTCATCGAGCCGACTGTATTCGCGGACGTGCAGCCAAACATGCGCATCGCCCGCGAGGAGATTTTCGGCCCAGTCCTCTCCGTGTTCAAATGGAGCGATCAGGCCAAAATGCTGGAACAGGTGAACGCGGTCGAATACGGGCTAACCGCCTCGATCTGGACCAACGATCTTTCGACCGCGCACCGCACCGCGGCCGCGGTGCAGGCCGGGTTCGTCTGGATCAACGAAGTGTCGAAGCATTTCCTCGGCGCGCCGTTCGGCGGCTACAAGCAGTCCGGCATCGGCCGCGAGGAATGCTTCGAGGAAATGCTCGCTTATACGCAAGAGAAGAACATCCACGTGCGGCTCAAGCCGGCCAAGGCATAAACGTTCTTACTCGCCGAGCAAGCCTGCACCCCTACTAAGGCGGGCGCATAAGCGGTCACGCGGGCATGCCACAAACGCCGCCACCTCTGCTTAAGATTGACAGAGCCTGCGGACGCGATTCGGATTTCCACAATTCGGTGGAGTAACCCTCTACCTTTCAGGAGAGCTATACATGGACAAGAAGATAGCCGGCCTATAGCGGGCTTACGCTTGAAAGCTCCGGCACGAACCGCGCCGGAGCTTTTTTGCGCATTGCGTGCAAAAATTTAGCTGGCGAGCGGTCTCTATATTTGGTGTTGTTGCGTCGCGTTATTGTGTCCCGGGCGCGCGACCCGTGATTGGATTCACAGCTTGAAAGTCTCGTAGGTCGCCGGATGAAACAGTTCGTCGACAGAAACGCGGCGCGGCGACAGGCCTTCGGCGTGATGCTGCGCCAGGAAATAATCGAGCACCTTGCGGTTCGGCCCAACGCCGTAGGACCAGAAGTCGTGACCCATCAGATCGCGCGCTTCCTTGAGCCGCTCCTCGACGAAGGGCAGCGTCACTTTAGTTGCGGAGGTGTCGGAGAGCTTCTTTAGGCCCGCCTCTTTGGCCTGCTCGAACGCCTTGAATACGGCACTCGGCAGCCACGGATGGCGCTCGGCCAATTCGCGGCGGATGCCGACCACATGCATGATCGGGAAAAATCCGGTGCGCTTGAAATAGTCCTTGGCCACCGCGACCGGATCGGCAAACAGCCAGCCGATATGCGGGTGGCCTTTTTCGAGAAGCGTCGGCGGCCGCGGCGCGATGAAGCCGTCGATCTCGCCGGATTCGAGAAGGCGCGAGATCGTCGCGCCTTCCGGCGCATTGTCGAGCCGCACGCCGGACGGCAACTTCACGCTGATCTTTTCCGGCCGGCCCGCCTCCTCGATGCCGCCGCGGATCCAGTGAATGTCCGAGCGCTTGACACCGTAATCGTCTTCGAGGAACGCACGCGCCCAGACATTGGCAGTGAGCTGATATTCCGGCACGCCGACTTTGCGGCCCTTAAGATCTTCCGGCTTCTTGACGCGGTCGGTGCGGACATAGACCGAGGTGTGGCGAAAGGCGCGCGAGACGAAGGCCGGCACCGCGATATAGGGGCAATCCTTTTGCGCGGTCTTGACCGTGTAGCTCGACAGCGACAATTCGCAGATGTCGAATTCGGCGGCGCGGAAGGCGCGAAAGAAAATCTCCTCGGGCACCAGCGTCATATAGACCGGATCGACGCCGTCGATCTGGACAGAGCCGTCTATCAGCGCGCGGGTGCGGTCGTAATCGCCGACCGCGACGGAGAGGTTGAGCTTGGCCATTTCGCTTCCCTAGTGACATCGACGGTGATTTGCACAGTGACTTGGTCGCGACAGATAGCCGCCTCCGGTGGGTCGTGCCAAGATGCTATCGGAGGATTCGCCCGCCCATCCAAGGCCTTGCCGGGATTCCTGATGAAATGCCACCGCATCGTGTTGAGGGTTGTGGCGATACTGCTGCCGTGTCTGCAGCCGGGCGCCCTCCGGGCCGAGCCGGCAGCCCCGCATGTCTATAGCGATGCCGGCAATATTTATACCGAGCGCAACGGCGCCAAGACCAAGCTCACCTCGTCGGAAATGGACGTCGATCCAGTGCTGGCGCCCAATGGCGCCTATGTCGTCTACACCCGGCAGGGCCGCGGCCGCACTGTCCACGGCTACGATACCAGCCAGGTCTGCACCACCGAGCCGCGGCCCGACGAGCTGCGCCAGATCAATGCCGACGGCAGCGGCGACAAGCTTTTGCTCAAAGGCCGCAAGGACGGTCCTGAACATCAGCTCTGCGATTTTCGCCAAAAACAGTTCAGCTCCGACGGCCGGCGGCTCTATTTCCTCACGCCGGGCTGGGCTACCTCGGGCGCGCTGCATATGTTCGATACTCACAGTGGCGATGAACGCTTTGTCACGCCCGCCAACGATGTTCTGGTGCTGAGTTTCTGCCCGAACAAATACAAAGACGACCTCGTCGTGCTGGCGCACCGCTATTTCCTGCTCGGCGGCAGCTACGATTGGTACTGGCTTTATGATTCGACAGGGAAGAAAGAGCTGGGACCCCTCGGGGAGTTCGACAATCCCGACGACATGGTCAGGCAAGCGCATGGCGTCTGGTGCGCGAGCAAGCCCTGACCGTCTTACGGCCGTCCCGTAAACGGCTCGGCGGCCGCGATATCGGTGACCTTGAACTGCACCCGCTCCTCGCCCTGCCAGCGGTCGAGCGCGAAGGTGCCGGCGGCATGCACCTGGCGGCCGCGGCTGTCACGGAGCGCCGCGCCGAGTTTCTGGCCCGCGGCGCGGAACGCGATCGCATTGAGGCCAGAGCCCTCGGCGGATTTCAGCCGCACGCGCATATGCGCCTGGCCGACTTCCTCAGCATAGGTCACTGTATGCGCCGGCAGCGCAATCATCGGCTCGGGATTGCCCGAGCCGAACGGCCCGGCGCGTTCGATCATGGCGACGAGATCGGCGTTTGCCGCCGCAGCCGTGACGGCGCCATCGATCATGAGCCCGCTCGCTCGTCGCGCTGTTTCCACATCGGCGCCGAGCGTCGCTTCAAGAAAGGCGCGCAACTCCGCGAGGCGGTCCTTGCGCAAGGTGACGCCGGCCGCCATGGCGTGGCCGCCGCCCTTGAGCAAAAGCCCCTCGGTCACGGCGCGCCGCACCGCGCGGCCGATATCGACGCCGGCGATGGAACGCCCCGAGCCGGTGCCGATGCCGCCGGGCTCAAGCGCGATCGCAAAGGCGGGACGGCCGAATTTTTCCTTCAGCCGCGCGGCGACGAGGCCGACAACTCCCGGATGCCAGCCTTCGGCGGCGGTGACCACGACGGCGCCCTTTTCCTCAAGCCCGAGCGCAGCACCCGCCTCGGCTTCGGCCTGCGCCAGCGTCGCCTGTTCGATCGCCTGGCGCTCCTGATTGAGCCGATCGAGCTCGCTGGCGATTTTAGCGGCTTCGATCGGATCGTTCTCGAGCAGAAGTTTTACGCCGAGATCGGCGCGGCCGATGCGGCCGCCGGCGTTAATGCGCGGCCCGAGCAAGAAGCCGAGATGCCAGGCTTCCGGCGGCCCGGAAAGCCGCGCCACGTCCATCAGGCTGACATGGCCTACCCGCTCGCGCCGCCGCAGCGCGATCAGGCCCTTGGCGACGAAGGCGCGATTGAGCCCGACGAGCGGCACCACGTCGGCGACGGTGCCGAGCGCGACATCGTCAAGCAGCGCCAGCAGATCGGGCTCGGCACGCCCCGCATGCCAAAAACTGCGCCTGCGCAATACCCGATTGAGCGCAACCACCGTCATGAAAGTCAGGCCCACGGCGGCGAGATAACCGAGCCCCGACAAATCATCTTTGCGATTCGGGTTGACGATTGCGACCGCGGTCGGCAGCTCTTCGTCGGCCTGATGATGATCGATGACCACGGTATCAAGGCCGAGCTTTTTGGCCTCCGCGAGCGGCTCGATGCTGGTCGTGCCGCAATCGACGCAAACCAGAAGCGTCGCGCCGCGCGCCGCGAGCGCGCGCACCGCCTCGACATTGGGGCCGTAGCCTTCGAACAGCCGATCGGGAATGTGGATGATGGGCTCGATGCCGCAGTGGCGCAGATAGCGCGCCAACAGTGCGGCCGAGGTGGCCCCATCGACGTCATAGTCGCCGAAAATGGCGACGCTTTCGCCGCGCGTCGCCGCGTCGGCAAGACGCTCCGCCGCCTCCTTCATGGCGGTGAGCACATGCGGATCGGGCATCGAGCGCTTGACGGTCGGATCGAGGAACGCGTCCACCGCGTCAGGTTCGACATTGCGGCCGGCGAGGATGCGCGCCAATAGCTCGGGCAGATCGTGGCGCTGCGCGATAGCAAGGGCGCGCGCGGCGCCGCGCTCGTCGAGCCGGTCGCGCCACGCCCGGCCGGTCGCCGAGTTCTCGACGCCAAGGAAAAGGCGATTCTCTGGCATGAACGTAATTGTACCATTGTCATGCTCCGCGCAGGCGGAGCATCCAGTACGCGCAGGCGCTTCGGGCCAAATCCTTATCGCCGTGATTACTGGATCACCCGCGTTCGCGGATGATGACAGTTTGGCCCTACTCGAACTTGTCAAGCAGCCGGTGCTCGGCCCGGATCCAGCGCACAGTGCCGCTCACCGAGCGCATCACCACGGTTTCGGTCTCGATCACATCCTTGCCGAACCGCACGCCGCGCAGCATGCGGCCGTCGGTAACGCCGGTCGCGGCAAACAGGCAATCGCCCCGCACCATATCCTCGATCTCATATTTCTTGCGCGGATCCTTGATGCCCATTTTGGCGACGCGTTCGCGCTTTTCGTCAGTATCGACGATCAACCGCGTCTGCATCTGGCCGCCGATGCAGCGTAGCGCCGCCGCCGCCAGTACGCCCTCGGGCGCGCCGCCGATGCCGAGATAGATGTCGATGCCGGTTTTGTCGGGGTCGGCGGTGTGGATGACGCCGGCGACGTCGCCGTCGGTGATCAGGCTCACCGCCGCGCCTACTTTACGCACCGCGGCGATCAGATCGGCATGCCGCGGGCGATCGAGGATCATAGCCGTGATCGCGTCCGGTTTGACGCCCTTGGCCTTGGCCAGTTTGCGAATGTTTTCGTCGGCCGGCGCATCGAGATCGACCACGCCTTTGGCATAGCCGGGGCCGACCGCGATCTTATCCATATAGATATCCGGCGCGTGCAAAAGCGTGCCGTCCTCGGCCACCGCAAGGGTGGCGATGGCGCCGGGCATGTTCTTGGCGCACAGCGTGGTGCCTTCCAGCGGATCGACCGCGATATCGACTTTCGGTCCGCGCTTGGTGCCGACTTTCTCGCCGATGAACAACATCGGCGCCTCGTCCATCTCGCCTTCGCCGATCACCACAGTGCCGTCGATCGCGAGACTGCTCAATTCGCGCCGCATGGCGTCAACGGCAGCGCCATCGGATTTCTTCTCCAACCCACGACCGCGCAGCCGCGCTGCGGCGACCGCCGCGCGCTCGGTGACGCGAACGATCTCCAACGACAAAGCGCGATCCAGGACCTGTTGCGATTTCGATGGCATGAACCGTCTCGCTAATTCTTCTCAATTCTAATCACTTGCGGCCGGCCGGACACGACGCGGTCGCGGCGGACCGCGGCAAGCGCCTTGTGTACCGCGTCTTCGCTGGTCGCATAGGTAATCAGGATGACAGGCACCGAGCCGCCGGAGCGGCCAGGCTGCGCCGCGCCACGCGAGCCCGTAACGTGGCGCTGCACGATCAATTCCAGCGAGATTTTCTGTTGCGCCAATCGGTGTGCAATGGTGGCGGCGGTTCCCGGCAGGTCGCGGGCAAGAAGCCGGATATAGTAACCGCCTTCATGATGTTGCATCGGCGCCTTGCGGATCGCCGTCATGCGCGCCGTCGGGCGACCGAATGGCGCGTTGCACACGCCGCGGGCGATGTCGGCGAGATCGGCGACAATGGCCGAGGCCGTCGCTACCCCGCCGGCGCCGGGACCGACCAGGGTGATCGGCGCCAGGCCCTCGGCATCCACCGTGACGGCATTGGTGACGCCCATCACTTGGGCGATGGCGGAATCTTTCGGCACCATGGTCGGATGCACGCGCTGCTCGATGCCGGCCTCGGTCTTCACCGCAACGCCCAAAAGCTTGACCCGGTAGCCGAGCTCGGCCGCGGCATCGAGATCGGCAAGCGTGATCGAGGAAATGCCTTCGACATAGATCGCATCGGGGTCGATCTTGGTGCCGAAGGCGAGGCTTGCCAGGATCGCGAGCTTCTGCGCGGTGTCGTGGCCTTCCACGTCGAAGGTCGGATCGGCCTCCGCATAACCAAGCCGTTGCGCCTCTTTCAGACACTCATCGAAAGCGAGCCGGTCCTGCTCCATGCGGCTGAGGATATAATTGCAGGTGCCGTTGAGGATGCCGTAGATGCGGGTGAACGATGCACCGTTCAAACCTTCGCGCAGCGTCTTCACGATCGGAATGCCGCCGGCGACCGCCGCCTCGAAATTAAGCGCAACGCCATGCCGTTCTGCGAGCGCGGCAAGTTTCTGGCCGTGGCGGGCCAGGAGCGCCTTGTTCGCGGTCACCACCGGCTTGCCGGCGGCAAGCGCGGTCTCGACTGCCCGTTTGGCGGGATCGCCCTCCCCGCCGATGACCTCGACCAGAACATCGATCGATGGGTCCCGCGCAAGCGCCACGGGATCGGCGAACCAGCGAAACTTCTTCACGTCGAAATCGCGCTTCTTGCCGCGCGAGCGGGCGCTGAGCGCGACGACCTCGATCGGACGGCCGCAGCGCGCAATGAGCTTATCGCGGCCCTGGTCCAAGAGGCGAACCACAGCGCTGCCGACGGTTCCAAGCCCGGCAAGACCGACTTTCAGCGGCTCAGCCATAAAACGTCGCCAACCTGAAGGGAGGGAAGCGACGCTCGACTAACGCCGCGTCGCCAGAGGTACGACGTTGTGCAGCATTTCCGGGCCTGTTTCAAGAAAGCGCCGGATGTTGCGGGCAGCTTGGCGGATGCGCTGCTCGTTCTCGACCAGCGCGATACGCACCTGGCCTTCGCCGTGCTCGCCGAAACCGGCGCCGGGCGATACCGCAACGCCGGCCTTCTCGACCAAGAGCGTGGAGAATTCGACGCTGCCGAGCGGCTGAAACGGCTCGGGGATCGGCGCCCAGGCAAACATCGAAGCTGCCGGCGGCGGCACCTTCCAGCCGGCCCGGCCGAACAAATCAACGAGCGCGTCGCGGCGGCGCCGATAGGTCGCGCGCATCTCGTTGATGCAATCCTCCGGCCCATTGAGCGCCGCCGTCGCTGCGACCTGAATTGGCGTAAACGCGCCGTAATCGAGATAGGATTTGACCCGGCCGAGCGCGGCGATGATGCGCTCGTTGCCCACCGCAAAGCCGATGCGCCAGCCCGGCATCGAAAAGGTCTTCGACATCGAGGTGAACTCAACCGCAACGTCCATTGCGCCGGGCACCTGCAACACCGACGGCGGCGGATTGTTATCGAAATAGACCTCGGCATAGGCGAGATCCGACAACACCAAAAGCGAGTGCTTCTTCGCAAAGGCGATCAGCTCGCGATAAAAATCGAGGCTGGCGACACACGCCGTCGGATTCGACGGGTAGCAGACCACCACCGCGATCGGCTTCGGGATGGAAAACAGCACCGCGCGCTCGAGCGCACCGAAGAATTTGTCGTCGGCCTCGACCGGCACGGAGCGGATGGCGCCGCCGGCCATCAGGAAGCCGAACACGTGGATCGGATAGGTCGGATTGGGAACGATGATGATGTCGCCAGGCGCGGTGATCGCCTGCGCCACATTGGCGAAACCCTCCTTCGAGCCGAGCGTCGTGACGATCTGCGTTTCGGGATTGAGCTTTACGCCGAAGCGGCGCGCGTAGTAGGCCGCCTTAGCGCGGCGCAACCCCGGTATGCCCTTGGATGCCGAATAGCGATCGGTGCGCGGCTTGCCGACGGTCTCTTTCAGTTTCTCGACGACGTGCGCCGGCGTCGGCAAATCGGGATTGCCCATGCCGAGATCGATAATATCGGAGCCGCCGTTGCGAGCCACCGCCTTGGCGCGATTGACCTGCTCGAATACGTAGGGCGGCAACCGGCGAATGCGATAAAATTCTTCCATGGGAACCCCGGCCGAACGTCTTGATCAAATACTATACTAGGACCGGACTTTTATCACTTGGTTTCAGCGCCGGCGGTCTGCGGGCCATTTCCGCCGGCGCCCTGTATGCCGCCGGAACCGTCGGCAGCGGGCGGCTTCTTGACGGCGGGAGCCGCGGCATTGGCCGATTGGTCTGCCCCCTGCGCTTCCGCGCTTAGGCGGTTGCGGTCGGTGATGAGGTCTTCGGTCGCCTGCTGAACCTGATTGTCATCCATCGGCGTATCGGCACGCGGCGGCGGCATATCGTGCACGGCCGGGAAAATCGATGGATAATCGGCGCCGGGCGAGCAACCGGACATGGCAACAGCTGCCGGAGCGATCATCGCCAAAACGGCAAACACTCGCGTCGTCACCCTCGCCGGCGCTTCACAATGGTCTCCGACTGCCTGGCAAAGCGCCCCGTTTCGTCCCCAAAGGGGTCCGAAAATCCGCCTCACCCACCCCCATAAGTCTCGAAAACTCGCAAGACCCCAATAATTTATGCTGATCAACTCAGAGATCACACAAGCTACAAAATTAACGTGCTAATATGTCGAAACAAGGACATTGCCGACTCTTCCCCGACGATAGGGTATCAGAACGCGTTGAAAAAAGCGCCGGTCGGCACGCCTTGTGCAGGAGAGCGGCACCAGCCATTTCTGGCGAAAGGCTGGCTCTCTATTCGGCCATTGAGGAACGCTCGTGCGGGCTCCATCGCAAGAGCCGGTGAAGCAGCAACCGGCGCAGCAACCCCCGATGAAGATCGGGTCGGTCGATGTCGAGGAGTTTTCGCGCAATCTAGCGCGACTCGTCGAGGAAGGCGGCCGTGCGCTCGCGGCCTATCTCAAGCCGCGCGAGCAAGGCCGCGACAACAGCGAATTCGCCGACGAAATGACCGAAGTGGTCAAGACTCTCGGTCAGGTCGCGGAATATTGGCTCGCCGACCCGCAGCGCACCATCGAACTGCAGAACCGGTTGGGTAAGGCCTATCTCGAACTGTGGGCCTCCGCGGTGAAGCGGTTGGCCGGCGAAGAAGCCCCCCCCGTGGCGCGACCGGCGCCGAGCGACAAGCGCTTCAGCGATCCGGAATGGACGCAAAACCAGTTCTTCGATTTTCTCAAGCAGGCCTATCTGCTCACCTCGGGCTGGGCCGACAAATTGGTCAGCGATGCCGCAAACCTCAATCCGCACACCAAGCAGAAGGCCGAGTTCTATATGCGGCAGATCACCAATGCGCTGTCGCCGACGAACTTCGTCCTGACCAATCCCGAACTGTTGCGCGAGACGATCGTCTCGAACGCCGACAACCTGGTTCGCGGCATGCATATGCTCGCCGAAGATATTCAAACCGGCGGCGGACACCTGAAAATCCGCCAGTCCGATGCCTCGATGTTCGAGGTCGGGCGCAATCTCGCCACTACGCCCGGCAAGGTGATCTTCCAGAACGAGCTGATGCAGCTTATCCAATACGCGCCGTCGACCGAGACCGTGCTGAAGCGGCCGCTGCTGATCGTGCCGCCGTGGATCAACAAGTATTACGTGCTCGACCTCACGCCGGAGAAATCCTTCATCAAATGGTGCGTCGACCAGGGCCTTACGGTGTTCTGCATTTCGTGGGTCAACCCCGACGCGCATCTCGCGCAGAAAAGCTTCGACGATTACGTGCGGCAAGGCCCGCTGGCGGCGCTCGACGCCATCAAAGAGGCGACCGGCGAGGACAAAGTCCATGCCATCGGTTACTGCGTCGGCGGCACGCTGCTCGCGGTCACGCTTGCCGCCATGGCGGCCTGGAATGACGACCGCATCGTATCGGCAACGCTGTTCGCATCCCAGGTCGACTTTACCTATGCCGGCGATCTCAAGGTCTTTGTCGATGAAGAGCAGGTTGCGGCGCTCGAACAAAGGATGGCCGAGCGCGGCTATCTCGAAAGCAAATCGATGGCCACCGTTTTCAATCTGCTGAGGTCGAACGACCTGTTGTGGCCCTATGTCATCAACAATTATCTGAAAGGCAAGGCGCCGTTTCCGTTCGACCTGCTGTACTGGAATTCCGACGCTACGCGGCTGCCCGCCGCCAACCACTCCTTCTACCTGCGCAATTGCTACCTCGACAACAAGCTGGCGAAGGGCAAGATGATGATCGGCAACAGCCCGATCGATCTCAAAGCCGTGAAAGTGCCGATTTATAATCTGGCGACGCGCGAAGACCATATCGCGCCGGCCAAATCAGTGATGGTCGGGTCAAAGCTGTTCGGCGGCGACGTGAGATTCGTAGTCTCCGGCTCCGGCCATATCGCCGGCGTGATCAATCCGCCGGCCAAGCAGAAATATCAGTTTTGGACCGGCCCGAAGCCGCGCAACGCCGACATCGATGGCTGGCTGGCCAAGGCCAAGGAACACCCCGGCTCGTGGTGGCCGGATTGGCTCGTTTGGCTGACCCGGCAAAGCCCGACCGAGGTGCCGGCGCGCATTCCCGGCGGCGGTGCGCTTAAGGCAATCGAGGATGCGCCGGGAGGCTACGTGAAGGTCCGGGATTGAGTACTTGCCGAAGTTTTTTCGGCCGTCAGAACCGCGAAGTCCGGTTCCTTACGGAAACAGCGCCACCTGTTCGAGCCCCATCGTCTCCGGGAAAACGGAGCATCAGGTTCATATTCTGCACCGCCTGACCGGAGGCGCCCTTGGTCAGATTGTCGAGCGCGGCGCCGATGATGGCGCGGCCGGGGATGCGGTCGGCGGCGACGCCGATAAACGTCATGTTGGAGCCCCGCACATGCCGGGTTTGCGGCACGGCCCCAAACGGCAGCACGTGGACAAACGGCTCCTTTGCGTAAGACTTTAAAAGTGCCGCATGAAGATCCTGCGGCGACGCCTTGGGCCCACGAACATAGATCGTCGACAGGATGCCCCTGTTCATCGGCACCAGATGCGGCGTGAAGGTAACGACCACCTCGCGGCCAGCAGCCAAGGAAAATTCCTGGTCGAGCTCGGCCATGTGGCGATGGTGGCCGACGCCGTAGGCATGGATGCCCTCGGAGACTTCCGAGAACAGCATCTCCTCTTTCGCCGCCCGGCCCGCTCCGGTCATGCCCGACTTGGCGTCGATGACGATCTCGTCGGGGTCGATGGCCTTGGCTTTGAGCAGCGGAATGAGCGCCAGCTCCGCGCAACTCGTGTAACAGCCCGGGTTGGCAACGAGCCGCGCGGTTTTGATCTTGTCCCGGTAAATCTCGGTCAAACCATAGACCGCATCCTGCTGCAGCTCGGGCGCGAAATGCTCGTGGCCGTACCAGCGCGCATAGGCGGCGGGATCGGATAAGCGAAAATCGGCCGACAGGTCGACGACCTTCGTGCCTGCTGCGCGCGCCATCAATTCTTTGATGACCTTCTGCGTCGTGCCGTGCGGCAATGCGCAGAAAGCGAGATCGAGCCCAAGGACCTTCCAATCCGCCTCCTCGACCGACGGTCAGTTTGGGCAGCGCATAGGGCGAAAATTGCGGGAATACGTCGGCCATGGTTTTGCCGGCGCGGCGATCGGCGGTGAGCAATACGATCTCGACGCGCGGGTGGCGCAGCAAAAGCCGCACCAATTCCGCGCCAGTATAACCGGAGGCGCCGAGCACGCCGATTTTTGCTTTGTCAGGCATAGTCTCACCTTACGCTTGAGAAGGCGTCAGGCCGATTTCGCGGGCAGGATATCAGGATGAGAGTGCCGCGGAACCGGCGGCACGAATGCGATTACGCGCGAGCGCGCAGCCGTGCCGTGGTGCGATGGCGGCGGCGGCGCATGACGAGGCGGATATTCAACGAATTCCGATGCATGGTCGGCGATATAAGGCCGGAGGTTTAACTCGTCAATCCGCCGGCATTGGCGCTCATGGTTTTGCCGCCTAGATGGCATAGTCGACGGCAAAGTCGGGCTGATTCGCCGCCTTCACTTGTCCATTTGAGTCCGATCGCCGCATGGGTAAAGCCGTGGGAAAGTCTGCCAAATCGTCGAAAACGCCCGATCTGTTCGCCGATGCCCCGAAGGCGCGGCGCGGAAGCAGCCGCGGTGCCGCCTCTGCGCGCGGCGCCGGCGGCGAAGCCGGCTATACCGCCAAGCACATCGAGGTTTTGGAGGGGCTCGAGCCGGTGCGCCGCCGCCCCGGCATGTATATCGGCGGCACCGACGAGAAGGCGCTGCATCACCTGTTCGCCGAGGTCATCGACAACGCTATGGACGAGGCGCTGGCCGGTCACGCCGACTGGATCGACGTCGAGATGGAAGCCGACGGCTTTGTCGCCGTCACCGACAACGGCCGCGGCATCCCGGTCGATCCGCATCCGAAATTCAAGAACAAGTCGGCCCTCGAAGTGATCATGTGCACGCTGCACGCCGGCGGCAAATTCGACTCCAAGGTCTACGAGACCTCGGGCGGCTTGCACGGCGTCGGCGTCTCGGTGGCGAACGCACTGTCCGAGCGCATGGAGGTCGAGGTCGCGCGCGGCCAAAAGCTCTACAAGATGGCGTTCGAGCGCGGCAAGCCAAAGACCAAATTGCTAGATGCGGGCAAGGCGCCGAACCGCCGCGGCACCAAGGTCCGCTTCCGGCCGGACCCGGAGATTTTCGGCGCCAAAGCACATTTCAAGCCGGAGCGCGTGTTCAAGATGACGCGCTCGAAAGCCTATCTGTTCGGCGGCGTCGAAATCCGCTGGTCCTGCGCCAAAGAACTGTTGCGCGGCGTCGACGACGTGCCGGAGAAAGCGACCTTCCATTTCGCCGACGGCTTGAAGGATTATCTATCGGAAACGCTGGCCAGCGCGACGCTGGTGCATCCCGATATTTTCACGGGTATTGCAGGCAAGATAGGTGCACACGGGTCCGTTCAATGGGCCGCGGCCTGGACCGCCGATGCCGACGGCTTTCTCAATTCGTATTGCAACACCATCCCGACGCCGGACGGCGGCACTCACGAGTCCGGCCTGCGCACCGCGCTGACGCGGGGCCTAAAGGATCACGCCGAGCGCGTCGGCCAGGGCAAGCGCGCCGCCGCGATTACCTCGGACGATGTGATGGTCGGCGCCGGCGCCATGCTCTCGGTGTTCATCCGCGAACCGGAATTCCAGGGCCAGACCAAGGACCGGCTCGCCACCGCCGAAGCGCAACGCATCGTCGAACAGGCGATCAAGGACCCGTTCGACCATTGGCTCGCCGGCAATCCGCTCGCCGCCAACAAGCTCCTCGATTTCGTCGCCGAGCGCGCCGAGGAACGCCTGCGCCGCCGCCAGGAAAAAGACATCGCTCGCAAATCCGCGGTGCGCAAACTGCGCCTTCCCGGCAAGCTCGCCGACTGCACCGCCAGCGCGGCAGAGGGCTCGGAAATTTTCGTCGTCGAGGGTGACTCGGCCGGCGGCTCGGCGAAGCAGGCGCGCGATCGTGCGACGCAGGCGATCCTGCCGCTGCGCGGCAAAATCCTCAACGTCGCTTCCGCCGGCAAGGACAAGCTCGCGCAAAACCAGCAGCTTGCCGACCTCGTCCAGGCGCTCGGCTGCGGCACCGGCGTGCACTACCGCGACGAGGATTTGCGCTACGGCCGCGTCATCGTTATGACCGACGCCGACGTCGACGGCGCCCATATCGCCTCGCTCCTCATCACCTTTTTCTATCGGCAGATGCCACAGCTCATCGATCACGGGCATCTTTATCTCGCCGTGCCGCCGCTCTATCGGCTGTCCCACGGCGGCAAGAATTTTTATGCCCGCGATGACAAGCATCGCGACGAGATTTTGAAGAAGGAATTCAACGCCAACGCCAAGGTCGAAGTGAGCCGCTTCAAAGGCTTGGGCGAGATGATGGCGGCGCAGCTAAAAGAAACCACCATGGACCCGAAGAAGCGCACGCTGCTTCGCGTCATGCTCCCCGCCGACGACCGCAAAGACACCGAAAAATCGGTCGAGCGGCTGATGGGCGCCAAGGCCGAGGCGCGCTTCGACTTCATCCAGGAACGCGCGGAGTTTGCCGACGAGGCGGCGCTGGATGTGTGAGGGCGTGAATAGCCCTTACCGTTCGCTATTTGCGGCGCCTTATCGTCTCTTGATCTAATCCTCGAACTTCAAGTTCGCGGCCTTGACCACTTCGCCGAACCTGGCGATGTCGCTCTGGATGATCTTTTCGAATTGCTCCGGCGTGGCGCCGCCGGGATTGACCGCCATCGCCTTGAGCTTGCCCGACACGCCGGGATCGGCGATCGCCTGCGCAAAAGCCCTCTGCAGCTTGGCGACCACCGGCGCGGGCGTTCCGGCCGGCGCGAACACGCCGCTCCACAATTGGACGTCGACCTCGGGATAGCCCGCCTCCGCCATGGTCGGTACGTCCGGCAATTGGTCTGAGCGGTCTTTTCCGGTCACGGCGACGGCCCGCACCTTGCCGGCTTTGACCTGCGGCACCGTCGGCGGTCCGTCGGCGATGGTCATCGCGGTTTGGCCCTGGATGACGGAAAGCACCATTTCGCCGCTGCCTTTGTAGGGGATCATGGTCCCGGGCATCCCCGACTTCAATTTCAACAGCTCGGTGGTGATGGTGAAGGCCGGCGAGGAACTGGCGAAATTCGCCTTATCCGGATGCGCTTTCATCCAAGCGACAAAGTCTTTGAGGTTTTTCGCCGGGTTGTCGGCGCCTATCACCATGATCAGCGGAAAGTTCGCGATCATCGCCAACGGCACGAAACTCTTGGTCGGAGAATATTTGAGATCGGAATAAATCGCCGCCGCGATCGCCATGGCGCCGCTCGGCCCGACGAACAGGGTATAGCCGTCCGCCGGCTGCTGGGTGACGTATTCGGGGGCAAGCCGGCCGCCGGCGCCGGGCTTATTCTCGACGACGACCGATTGGCCGAGGATCTCGGAAACCTTGGCGCCGACGAGCCGCGCGAAAATATCGTTGCCGCCGCCGGCGGCGAAGCCGACGACCAGATGAATCGGCCGGGTGGGATACTCGCTCTGCGCGCGCGCCGGCGCGATCACGGCGGGCGAAGTCCCAAGTACCGCGGCCGCGGACAAGATCGAACGGCGTGTGAAGGGGCCGACGCTCATAGGGGTTTCCTCCAAGTGTTTTTACTGTTCAAACGGCGGCGCAGAGTTAGCACAAGCCGACGGGCTGCGCCCTGCCTTATCTTCATGGCCGCAGCCATTCGACCAGCGCCTTGGTCACGGCGGCGGGCTGCTCCAGCGTCGACAGATGGCCGCTGTCGGGGATCACAACCAGTCGCGATGCCGGGAATGCCGGCGGCGATCTCGCGGGCAAGTTCGGGCGGTGTTGCCTCATCGCCCTCGCCGACCAAAACCAGCGTCGGGCAGGCGATCGCGGCGAGGCCGGGGCGCGAATCCGGTCGCGTGATGATCGCCTGCTGCTGACGGAAAAAGGCCTCGACGCCGGTCTCCTCGGCCATGGTGCGCACGATGCGTTTGAGCGCTTCGTCGCCATGCCGATTGCGATGCACATAGATCGGAAAAGCGAGATCGGCGAATTTCGGCGTAGCGGCCTTCTTCGGCGAGCCCGATCACGACCCTGCGCCGCTCGGTCTGCTCCGGCACGTCCGCGCGCGCTCCGGTATCGAGCAAAGCGAGCTTCGCCACGCGGCCGGCCGCCTGGCGCATGATCTCGAAGGCGATGTAGCCGCCCATCGACAGCCCGGCGAGTGCGAAGCGCGGCGGCGCCGCGGCCAGGATCCGCCGCGCGATGCCCGCCATGCTGTCATCGCGCCGGTGGTCGGCAATCGTCACCGGGCCGAACTGCCACAGTGCCGGAATCTGCTCGGCATAAAGCCGCGCCGTGCAGGTCAGGCCGGGAATGAGCACGACCGGCAATGGATCGGAAGCGGGATTGATCATGGCGCTGTCATGGACCCGGTCATCTGATGGTTGCTTGGCGGGCGCCAACAATAACGAGTGTCGAGAAAAAGTGAAGGAGTCCGTTTAACTTACTGCATTGCGGCCGGGCGTTTACCGTTGACTTTCGGCCAATCGATCCTATGTTGCGCGCAACGTTATTTAAGGCAAATTCGACCGCGTTCGCGCGTGTTTGCCGCTTTCAATCGAAACGGTTCTGCCGGCGGCGCCTCATTCGAGGACCGTCCTAGATAGAGGGTTTATGTCGTTTTCACATCTCGGCTTGTCCGAAAAAGTTCTCGCCGCCGTCGCGGCGACCGGTTACAAAACTCCCACCCCCATCCAAGATCAGGCCATTCCCCACGTGCTTGCCCGGCGCGACGTGCTCGGCATCGCGCAGACCGGCACCGGTAAAACCGCGGCCTTCGTGTTGCCAATGCTGACCATGCTGGAAAAAGGCCGCGCCCGCGCGCGCATGCCGCGCACCCTCATTCTTGAACCGACCCGCGAGCTCGCCGCGCAAGTCGAGGAAAGTTTCGCCAAATACGGCGTCAACCACAAGCTCAACGTGGCGCTCATCATCGGCGGCGTCTCGTTCGGCGATCAGGATGCCAAGCTCACCCGCGGCGTCGACGTTTTGATCGCGACGCCTGGGCGGCTACTCGACCATAACGAGCGCGGACGGTTGCTTCTCACCGGCGTCGAGCTTCTGGTCATCGACGAAGCCGACCGAATGCTCGACATGGGCTTCATCCCGGACATCGAGCGCATCTGCAAACTGGTTCCCGTTCACCCGTCAGACGCTGTTCTTCACCGCCACCATGCCGCCGGAAATCCGGCGCATCACCGAACAATTCCTGCACAATCCGGTTCGCGTCGAAGTCTCGCGCCCGGCCTCGACGGTCGCCGCTACGACGCAGCTTTTGGCCAGATCGGGCCGCGAGCCGCACGACAAGCGCGACACGCTGCGCCGGCTGATCCGCTCCGCGCAAGGCTTGAAGAACGCCATCGTCTTCTGCAACCGCAAACGCGACGTCGCAACGCTGCACCGCTCGCTGCTACGGCACGGTTTCTCGGTGCAGGCGCTGCACGGCGATATGGATCAGCCCGCACGCACCGCCGCGCTCGAACAATTCCGCAAGGGCGAAGTGTCGCTCCTGGTCGCGTCCGACGTCGCCGCTCGCGGTCTCGATATCTCCGACGTGAGCCACATCTATAATTTCGACGTGCCGATCCATGCCGACGATTACGTGCACCGCATCGGCCGCACCGGCCGCGCCGGACGCAGCGGCACGGCGATCACCATCGTGGCGGGTTCTAACGACGCCAAGGCGGTCGCGGCGATCGAGAAGCTGATCGGGCAACCCATCCCATTCATGGACAAGCAGCCCGAGCCAGACGCCGAGCCAAACACCGAACGAAGCACCGAGCGGAGCGCCGCGTCACGGCAGCCGCCCGCTCATCGCGGACGTTCCGACCCTCGGCGCCATGCGCATCGCCCGGTCCCGGTCGCGCGAATCGACGAGGCGCGATCGCGCCGCGCGCCGCCGCCGGCGCCGGCGCGTCCGCGCCAGGACGATTCCGACGCCTCGCACCTGCCGGCCTTCCTGCTGCGGCCGGTGACTGTGAAAGCGTAATTGCCGGCATCTGAAACTAGCCGCCGCGACGTGACTGCCACGTCAGGGTTTTCCTTACAAACAAACGCATTTACCGGTCCTTCACGGCTTTCTACTACTGATACGCGTGAATTGCAGATGCGTGCCGCGCCACTCGGCGCGGGGTTTTAGAATTCCCAGGGCGATTGGAGACGATGGCCGTGCCCCAAGACGAGCACGAAAGAACCCTTGCATTTGCCGAAATTGCGCTCGGACAAATCCGCGCTTTGGGTCAAACCGCGACACCGCGCAATTTCGAAATTTGGTATAATTATGCAACAGGATACAACCAGCCGCTCAATCAGTCGATCAACGAAGTGCTGGCCCAAAAGGGCGCACTGAGCGAAGCCGATCTCGAGCAAATCTACGACACCTACATCGCCGTGAGTCGATTGGGCGACCGCATGGGTTCGATCAACACCCGCGTGCTCGACGAGATCAAGCAGGTCATTACCACCATCGACGCGGCGGCCGGTTCCGCAACCAGCTACTCGCAGCGGTTGAACCTGGCGAGCGAGAAACTTGCGCAAGCCAATGACGGCGAGGCGCTGCGCTCGGTTATCGAGCACCTTGTGCAGGGCGCCAAGGAGATGGAGCACAATAACAAGAAGCTTGAAACACGCCTGGCGGCATCGCGGCAGGAAATCGAGCAGCTTCAGCAAAATCTCGAAATCGTACGCACCGAAGCGTTGACCGATCCGCTCACTACGCTGTCCAACCGCAAGTACTTCGATGCCGCGCTGGCCAAAAGCATTGCCGAAGCACAAGAGAAGAATGAGCCGATGTCGCTATTGATGGCCGATATCGACCACTTCAAGAGCTTCAACGATCAATACGGCCACCTCACGGGCGATCAGGTGCTGCGGCTGGTCGCCCTTGCCATGAAGCAGAACGTCAAGGGCCGCGACGTCGCCGCGCGCTATGGCGGCGAGGAATTCGTCATCGCGCTGCCGAATACCGCGCTGCAATCGGCGATCACGGTGGCCGATCATATCCGGCGCGCGGTCATGACCAAGGAATTGATGCGGCGCTCGAACGGCGAACGGCTCGGCCGCGTGACCATCTCGATCGGCGCCGCCGTGCTGCGCCCGGGCGACACGGCGCAGCTCTTGATCGAACGCGCCGACAATTGCCTCTACGCCGCCAAGCGCAATGGCCGCAATCGCGTCATCGGCGAGGCCGATCCCGAGGCCGAGGTGGCATGACCGCCGCACTCAAGTCGTACCCCGAAGCTAACCGTTCTTAGAAGGAAAAGCGCCGACCCGCTTTAGCCGGCGGCGACCTCGACGGTCGGCGCGTGCTCGACCGGAAAATTGACCGAGCGCGCGACGAAACAGTTTTTGTGGGCGGTTTCGTGCAACGTCAAGGCCTTCTCCCGGTCCGCGCCGGGCGCCAGCGTGACCCGCGGGCGCAGCGTGACGCGGACGAATTGTCCGGCGCCGCCCGGACTTCCCTCGACCATCTCCCCATCGGCGTCGTCTTCATAGGCGACCACGACAACGCCGGCCGCGGCGCACAGGCCCATGTACCAGAGATGATGGCAGGCTGAGAGCGAGGCGACGAGAAGATCTTCGGGATTCCAGCGCCGGGCATCGCCGCGGAAGATCTTGTCGGAGGAGCCCTCAATGGCCGGCTTGTCCGGCGCATCGAGGCGATAGGAACGGTCGTGACTGCGGAAGGCTTTTGCGTCGGCGCTTGCGCCGGCACCGGTCCAGGTCAGGTGCGCCTGATAGCGGTGAACGCGCTCGGCCATGCCGGCTCCCGCGCTTGCCTGCGGCAGATACGGCCGGCGAACTACCGTGCCTCGGCGGCTTCGCCCTTCACCGGTTCGATCTGCACCGATTCGCCGCAGCCGCAGGCCGAGGTCTGGTTCGGGTTGTTGAACACGAATTGCGCGGACAGCTTGTCGACCTTGTAGTCCATCTCGGTGCCGAGCAGAAACAACACCGCCTTGGGATCGATCAGGATGCGCACGCCCCTGTCCTCGATCACCTCGTCGAGCGGGTTGACGGTTTCGGCATATTCCATGGTGTAGGCCATGCCGGCGCAGCCGCCGTTCTTGACGCCGACGCGCACGGCTGCGATCGGGCGCTCGGCCTTCGCCATCACCGCCTTGATGCGGTCCGCTGCGGCCTCGGTCAGCCGCATCACTTGAGGTCTCGGCCGGGCAGTGGCCATCTTCACGTCCTCCGCGGGTTTCCGGGCAATCCGGCAAACTCGCCTGTTACGAGCAATAATAACTCACGGATCCTAACGACCTCACGTTGTCTGATGTAATGCGCGCCAATTGCGCATGCAACGTACCGTCATTGCCTCACCACATATTGAGCACGGTGCGCGCCTCGTCCGACATTCGGCTCGGATCCCACGGCGGCTCCCAGACGATGTTGACCTTGGCCTCGCGCACGCCCGGTACGCCGGACACCGCACTCTCCACTTGCGCCGGCAATTCCGCCGCCGACGGGCAATTCGGCGTGGTCAGCGTCATATCGATGTTGACCATGCGATCGTCGTCGATGTCGACCTTGTAGATCAGGCCGAGCTCGTAGATGTCGGCGGGAATTTCAGGGTCGAACACGGTTTTCAGCGCGCCGACGATTTCGTCGGTCAGGCGCGCCATCTCGTCCGCGGGAATGGTCGAGGGACGTTCCGCGGAAACCGGCGCGACTGGCGCAGCCGTTTCTGCCGTAACCGGTTTCGGTTCGTCGATCATAACAAAAAATCCTGCGCTTTCAGCAAAGCTTGCGCAAGGCACTCGATTTCGTCCTGCGTATTGTACATGGCGAACGAGGCGCGGCAGGTCGCGGTCAGGCCGAACCGCGTCAACAGCGGCATAACGCAGTGCGTGCCGGCGCGCACCGCGACGCCCGAACGGTCGATGATCGTCGCCACATCGTGCGGATGGGCGCCCTTCATCTCGAAGGAGACGATCGGCCCCTTGTCCTTGGTGGTGCCGAGGATGCGCAGCGAATTGATCTCGCGCAGCCGATCGTGGGCGTAGCGGACCAGACCCGCTTCGTGGCTGCGAATGCGCGCCTTGCCGACCGAAGCCACATAATCGATCGCCGCGCCGAGCCCGATGGCCTGCACGATCGACGGCGTGCCGGCCTCGAATTTGTGCGGCGGCTCGCCATAAGTGATGCGATCCTCGAACACTTCGCGGATCATCTCGCCGCCGCCGTTGAACGGCGGCATCGCGGCAAGATGCTCGTATTTGCCGTACAGCACCCCGATGCCGGTCGGACCGTAGAGCTTGTGCCCGGTAAAGACGTAGAAGTCGCAATCGATGTCGCGCACGTCGACGTCAAGATGCACCGCCGCCTGCGCGCCGTCGAACAGCACGGGAATGCCGCGCGCATGCGCGATGCGGGCGACTTCCTTCACCGGCACCAGCGTGCCGAGCATGTTCGACATATGGGTGATGGCGACGAGTTTGGTGCGCGGGGTGAGAAGTTTCTCGAATTCGTCGATGAGGAAATGACCCTCGTCGTCGACCGGCGCCCATTTGATGACGGCGCCTTGGCGCTCGCGCAGAAAATGCCACGGCACGATATTGGAGTGATGCTCCATGATCGAGAGCACGATCTCGTCGCCGGCCTTGATGCGCTCGCGCCCGAAGGTGTAGGCGACGAGATTGATGGCCTCGGTCGCGTTGCGGGTGAAGACGATCTCTTCCTTGCGCCCGGCATTGAGGAAAGCGGCGACCTTTTCGCGCGCGCCCTCGTAGGCCTCGGTCGCCTCATTGGCGAGATAATGCAAGCCGCGATGCACGTTGGCATATTGCGTCGTGTAGGCTTGCTCGATGCGGTCGAGCACGGCGCGCGGCTTCTGCGCCGACGCGGCATTGTCGAGATAGACCAGCGGCTTGCCGTAGACCTGCATCGCCAGAATCGGAAAATCCTCGCGGATCCGCTTCACGTCATAGGCGCCGGTGATCACCGCTTCATGCATGACACGACCTACTCGCGCGCCTTGAGCCACGTCGAGACGGACTCCATCAAAGCCTCGCGCAGCCCGGCATGTTCGATGCCCTCGATGGCCTCGCCGAGAAAGGCCTGGATCAGCAACGCATCGGCTTCCGCCGCCGGAATGCCGCGCGCCATGAGGTAGAATTTCAGCTCGTCGTCGAGCGCGCCCGACGTGGCGCCGTGGCCGCACTGCACGTCGTCGGCGAATATTTCGAGCTCCGGCTTATTGTCGGCTTCGGCGCGTTCCGACAGCAAGAGCGCCTGCGTCATCATCTTGGCGTCGGTCTTCTGCGCGTGCCGCCGCACGATGATGCGGCCCTGGAACACGCCGTGGGCCTCGTCGTCGAGCACCGTCTTGAAGACTTCGCGGCTCTGGCAATCGCGCGCGCCGTGATTGGCTACCAGCGTGGTGTCGGCGTGCTGGCGGCCCCTGATCAGAGTGGCGCCGCGGATGCCGGCCACGGTGCCTTCACCGTCGAAATTGACAAACAGCTGATTGCGCACGACGGCGCCGCCCGTCATGAAACTGAACGCATTAAAGCGCGCGCGGCTGCCGATCGCGGCGGCGAGCGTCGAGACATGGAGCGCATCGGCGCCCTCGCCGATGATCTTCACGTGATCGACATGGGCCTCATCGCCGACGAACAATTCCAGCGCGGCATTGACCTGATAATCGCTGCCGGCAGGTCCCTCGTGGCTCTCGATCACCATGGCGCGCGCGCCGCGCTCGACGACGACGAGCGAGCGCACGAAAGTCGCGGCGGGCTTTTCCGACGCCACAAACAATAGATGCAGCGGCCGCTCGATGGTCGAGCCCGCGGCGATGCGGATCACCGCGCCGTCGCCCATCAATGCGGTGTTGAGCGCAACGGCGACGTCGCTTGCCGGCGCGAGCTTGCCGAGATGCAGCGCAAGCGCCGGGTCGTTGTCGGACAACGCCTCGGCCAGCGAGCGGACGGCGAGTCCTTTCTCCAAATTCGCCAGATCGGACAATTCAGCGACGAACGCACCGTCGACAAAGACGAGGCGTCGCGTCTCGACGTCGCCGAGAAGCGCACCGGCCATCTTCGCGCGCGCCTTGGCCGCGGCGTCCGGCGGGGCTGCCAGCGGCTTTGCCTCGCGCATCAGCGCGCGCAGATCGGTGTATTTCCATTCCTCGACGCGCCGATGCGGCAGGCCTTCTTTGGCGAACAGGCCGAAGGCCGCCTCGCGGTGCGCGGCGACGAAGTCATTCCCGGGGAGCGACTCGCGCGCGAGCGCAAAAACTTGCGCCAGCTCGGTCTCCGCCGCGGTCTTGATCGTGGTGACTTCGGCGTTCACGCCACCGCTTCCTCTTGATACTCGGCATAGCCGCGCGCTTCCAGTTCGAGCGCCAGTTCCTTGCCGCCGGTCTTGACGATGCGGCCGCCGGAAAGGACGTGCACGATGTCCGGCACGATATAGGACAAGCAGCCGCTGGTAATGGGTGATGACAACGAAGGACCGATGCGGCGCGCGCAACCTATTGACGCCGTCGGCGACGATTTTGAGCGCGTCGATATCGAGCCCGGAATCGGTCTCGTCGAGCACGGCAAGGCGCGGCTCAAGGAGCGCCATCTGCAGAATCTCGTTGCGTTTCTTTTCGCCGCCGGAGAAGCCGACATTAACCGCGCGGCGCAGCATGTCCTGGTCGATATTGAGCTTGCCCGCGGTGTCGCGCACTTTCTTGATGAATTCCGGCGTGGAGAGTTCCGCCTCGCCGCGCTTTTTGCGTTGCGCGTTGAGCGCGGTGCGCAGGAACGTCATGGTGGCGACGCCGGGAATTTCCAGCGGGTATTGGAAGGCGAGAAACAGCCCGGCGGCGGCGCGCTCGTCGGGCGCCATGTCGAAGATGTTCTTGCCATTAAACAGCACCTCGCCGGAGGTCGGGGCGTAGTCGGCCTTGCCGGCCAGCACGTAAGCGAGCGTCGACTTGCCGGAGCCGTTCGGGCCCATAATGGCGTGCACCTCGCCGGCATTCACGGTGAGGTCGAGGCCTTTGAGAATTTCCTTGCCGTCGATTTCGACGTGCAGATTTTTGATTTCAAGCAACGGCATTTTATTCCTGTATTCTTTAAGTGAATGCCCGGTCCGTCTATCCGCTCATCCCCGCGAAAGCGGGAATCCAGTTTCTGGGTCCCCGCTTGCGCGGGGACGAGCGGAGTGACGGTTACCCCACCGAGCCCTCCAGGCTGACCGAGATCAGCTTCTGCGCTTCAACCGCGAATTCCATCGGCAGCTGCTGCAGCACGTCCTTGACGAAGCCGTTGACGACGAGCGCGGTCGCCTCTTCCGCCGATAAGCCGCGCTGCCGGCAATAGAACAGCATCTCCTCGGAAATCTTCGACGTCGTCGCTTCGTGCTCGAACACGGTGGAGGAATTCTTGGTCTCGATATAGGGCACCGTATGCGCGCCGCACTGGTCGCCGATCAACAGCGAATCGCAATTGGTGAAATTGCGCGCGCCCGCAGCGCGGCGGTGCGCGGTGACCAGCCCGCGATAGGTGTTGTTGGAGTGGCCCGCGGCGATGCCCTTAGAAATGATGCGGCTCGTCGTGTTCTTGCCGAGATGCAGCATTTTGGTGCCGGAGTCGACCTGCTGATAGCCGTTGGAAATGGCGATCGAGTAGAATTCGCCGCGCGAATTGTCGCCGCGCAGAATGCAGCTCGGATATTTCCAGGTGATGGCCGAGCCGGTTTCCACCTGGGTCCAGGAGATTTTGGCATTCTTGCCGCGGCAATCGCCGCGCTTGGTAACGAAATTGTAGATGCCGCCGCGGCCTTGCGCGTCGCCGGGATACCAGTTCTGGATGGTGGAATATTTGATCTCGGCGTCGTCGAGCGCCACAAGCTCGACCACCGCGGCGTGGAGCTGGTTCTCGTCGCGCATCGGCGCGGTGCAGCCTTCGAGGTAGCTCACGTAAGAGCCGCGATCGGCGATGATCAGCGTGCGTTCGAATTGGCCGGTATTCTTCTCATTGATGCGGAAATAGGTCGACAGTTCCATCGGGCAACGCACGCCCGGCGGCACGTAAACGAACGAGCCGTCGGAAAACACCGCCGAGTTGAGCGTGGCGAAGAAATTGTCGCTGATCGGCACCACCGTGCCGAGATATTTCTTCACCAGTTCGGGATGCTCATGCACGGCTTCCGAGATCGGCATGAACAGCACGCCGGCTTTGGCGAGTTCCGCCTTGAATGTGGTGGCGACCGAAACCGAGTCGAACACCGCGTCGACGGCAATGCGACCGGAGCCGTTACCGCTCTCGCCTTCCGCGCCGGCATCACCATCGCTCTTCTGGATGCCGAGCAACGCCTCGCGTTCGCGCAACGGAATGCCGAGCTTTTCGTAGGTGCGCAGGATTTCCGGATCGATCTCGTCGAGCGACTTCGGGCCGTCCTTCTGCTTCGGCGCGGAATAGTAATAGATGTCCTGGTAGTCGATCGGGCCATAGTCGACCTTGGCCCATTTCGGCTCGCGCATGGTGAGCCAACGCTTATAGGCGTCGAGCCGCCACGCCAGCATCCATTCCGGCTCGTTCTTCTTCGCCGAGATGAAACGCACCGTGTCCTCGGACAGGCCCTTGGGGGCCTTGTCCAATTCGATCAGCGTCTCGAATCCATACTTGTATTGATCGACGTCGATGCGCCGGACCTGATCGACGGTCTCTTGTACGGCCGGCATTGGTCCCTCCGCTCACGGTTTCAAGGACCGCGGGTTGGATTAAGTCGGTTATGGCAATGTCCTATCTCGGAACGTTCTTGCCTCGGGTACCCCTAGTTCGGCCGTTTGAACCATTCAAACCACCGGTAAATCGCTCATTCTTGCAGCTATTTAGGCGGCAACGCCTGACTGCTCCTTAGATAGTGCAGATGCGAGCTTTCTCCAAGCATTAAGGAACCTCTCGACATCGGTTTCGGCGCTGCTCCAGCCCAGGCTCGCGCGCACGGCGCCGCGCGTGAACGGCGGCGAAACCCCCATTGCCGCAAGGACATGCGAGGGCTGCACCGTGCCGGACGAGCAGGCGGCGCCCGATGACACCGCGATACCTTCAAGATCGAAGGCGATGACAGCAGTCTCGGCTTTCAGGCCCGGCACGGTGAATAGCACCGTATTCGGCAGCCGCTCGGCATCGGCGCCGAAAATAGCCGCTCCCGGCGTGATCGCCCGTAGCCCGGTTTCGAGCTGGTTTCGCAACGCCAGCATGTGAGCGGCCTCGGTTGCGCGCTGGCGGCGAGCGACGGCGGCGGCAGCGCCGAAGGCGGCGATGCCGGCGACATTTTCCGTGCCGGCGCGCAGGCCCCGTTCCTGCCCGCCGCCGCGAATAAGCGGATCGGCAATATGAATGTCATCACTTCTTCGGACGAGCGCGCCGACGCCCTTCGGCCCGCCGATTTTGTGCGCCGACAATGTCATTAAATCCACGCCGAGGGCCGCGATGTCGCAGTCGATGCGGCCGGCCGCTTGCACCGCATCGACATGAAAGAGACCGCCGGCCGCATGCACGATCGCGGCCGCTTCGGCGACCGGCTGAATGACGCCGGTTTCATTGTTGGCGAGCATCAGCGAAACCAGCGGCCGCGGCGATTGCGCAACGGCGTTTCCCAGCGCCGCCAGATCGAGCCGGCCGTGGGCGTCGACCGGCACATCCTCGACAGCATCGCGGGTAAAGCGCCCGCCCGTGCGCACCGAGACGTGCTCGATGGCCGAGAGCAGAAGTTTTGATCGCGGGCGCTTGTCGCCTGCGACCTCAATTGCCGGGGTAAGCGCCAGCATATTGGCTTCGGTGCCGCTCGAGGTGAAAAACACGTCGCCGGAACGCGCGCCGACCAGCGCAGCGACCGCTTCGCGCGCGTTCCCGATCAGCCGCCGCGCGGCGCGGCCTTCGGCGTGCACCGAAGAAGGATTGCCGGGAACCGAAAGGGCCCCGGCAAAGGCCGCCCGCGCTTCATCCCGCAAGGGCGCCGTAGCGTTCCAATCGAAATAGCTGCGCTCCGCCATGCTGGTTGTGCTTGCTTTTTGGCCCCCGGCCTGTGCTAGAAGTCGCGACCCAATGCTTTTGCCGGTCCAAGCACGTCGCCAGTTGCGAAAAAATGAAGTGGTTATAAATAGTTACGTGTAGAGACCGGCAACGTCAAGCGTACCCGCCCGCGCTTCATTCTCTCCGGCTTGCGAAGCGGGATAAGAGGCCGCTGAGCGGCTGCCGCACCGATCGAGGTTCCTAACGATGCCCGAAGTTATTTTCACGGGGCCCGCCGGCCGCATCGAAGGCCGTTACCATCCGGCGCGGCAGAAAAACGCGCCGATCGGCATCGTACTGCACCCGCATCCGCAGTTCGGCGGCACGATGAACCACCAGATCGTCTATCAGATCTACTACGCCTTCGTGCACCGCGGCTTTTCCGCGCTGCGTTTTAACTTTCGCGGCGTCGGCCGCAGCCAAGGCGGCTTCGACCACGGCATCGGCGAATTGTCCGACGCCGCTTCGGCGCTCGACTGGGTGCAATCGGTCAATACCGAGGCGCGCAGCTGCTGGATCGCCGGCTTCTCGTTCGGCGCCTGGATCGGCATGCAGCTTTTGATGCGGCGGCCGGAAATCGAGGGTTTTATCTCGATCGCGCCGCCGGCGAACCTTTACGATTTTTCGTTCCTGGCGCCCTGCCCGTCGTCCGGCCTGATCATCCACGGCGACAAGGATGCCGTGGTGCCGCATCGCGATGTCACGAACCTGGTCGAGAAACTGAAGACGCAGAAGGGCATCGTCATCGAGCAAAAAATCGTGCCCGGCGCCAACCATTTCTTCGACGGCAAGGTCGAGCCGCTGATGCAGTCGATCAGCGCCTATCTCGACAAGCGGCTCGGCAAGAGCGGACGGGCCAACACCGCAGCGTGAACCAATCGGGCCTATTGTCAGGGCCGCGCTTGCAATCGGCGCGTCCCGGTCGTTCAATGGCTTCAATCAGAAGCCCAAAATGAACGGATCGGGGGGACTATTATGCGTCACACGCATCTTATTGCCGGCTGTCTAGCCATTGCGGCTGCCGGCATCACGACCGGTTTCGGCGCCCGCAGCGCCACTGCACAAGACACCATCAAAATCGGCATCGTCATTCCGATGACCGGAACGTCGGGCGCGGTCGGGCGGGAAATCTCCGATGCCGCCCACCTCTATGTGGCGCAGCACGGCGATACGGTGGCCGGCAAGAAGATCGAGCTCATCGTCAAAGACGATGCCAGCGTGCCCGACAACGCCAAACGGCTGGCGCAGGAATTGATCGTCAACGACAAAGTCAGTTTCCTCGGCGCCGGGCTGACGCCGAGCGCCATGGCCATGGCGCCGATCGCCACCGAAGCGAAGGTGCCGACGGTGGTCATGGTATCGGGCACTTCGGTCGTCACCGAAAAGTCGCCCTATTACGTGCGCACCAGCTTCACGCTCGGTCAGCAGTCCGGCATCATCGCCGATTGGGCGATCCAGAACGGCAGCAAGAAAGCGGTCATGATCCTGTCCGATTGGGCGCCCGGCGCCGAAGCGGGCAAGGTCTTTGCGGCTAACTTCGCCAAAGGCGGCGGGCAGATTTTAGATACGCTGAAGGTGCCCCTCGCCAATCCGGACTTTTCGCCGTTCCTGCAGCGCGCCCACGATCTGGCGCCCGACACGCTGTTTGTCTTCGTCCCGGCCGGACAGGCTGGCACCTTCGCGCGGCAGTTCGCCGAGCGCGGCCTGGAAAAATCCGGCATCAAGCTTATCGGACCGGGCGACATCGCCGATGACGACGATCTGCCCACCACCGGCGACACGCTCCTCGGCGTCGTCACCGCGGGGCTCTATTCCGCGGCGCATCCCTCGCAGTTCAACAAGGACTACGTCGCGGCTTACAAGAAAGCCACCGGCCATCGCGCCAATTTCATTTCGGTCGGCGGCTATGACGGCATGCATCTGATCTACGCAGCGCTGAAAGCCACCAAGGGCAATGCCGACGCCGACGCAATCATCGGCGCGATGAAGGGCATGAAGTGGGAAAGCCCGCGCGGACCGATCTCGATCGACCCGCAGACCCGCGACATCGTGCAGAACATCTATATCCGCAAAGTGCAGATGGTGAACGGCGAGCCTTGGGCGATCGAGTTCAAAACCTTCCCGGCGGTGAAAGATCCACTCAAAGAGGCGGCCGCGAAGTAGGCGGCGCGGCGCCAGGCCATGCGCGGCGTAACCTTCCTCGGCGAGCGCAAGCTGCAACTCGCCGAATTTCCGGACCCGACGCCGGGGCCGCACGACGTCATTGTCGCCATCAAGGCGTCCGGCATGTGCGGCAGCGATCTCAAGCCGTACCGCGCATCGGGCGGATCGGCCGCTTTGGGGCTCGGCAAAGTCAGCGGCCCGGTCATCGCCGGACATGAACCCTGCGGCGTGGTCGCGGCAGTGGGCAGCGCGGTGGACGAGCGCATCGCCCGCATCGGCTCCCGCGTGATGGTGCATCACTATTCCGGCTGCGGCACTTGCCGGCACTGCCGGACCGGCTGGACGCAAATGTGCGCGAGCGGCAGCACCGTCTATGGCATCACCGGACACGGCGCGCATGCGCCTTACATGAAAGTCCCGACCGACGACGCTGGTGCCTTTGCCGGACGAACTCGAGCTTCGTCACCGGCGCGGCGATTTCCTGCGGCACCGGCACCGCCTATCAGGCGCTGCGGCGGATGAAGCTTGCCGGCGGCGATACGATCGCCGTCGTGGGCCAGGGACCGGTCGGCCTGTCCGCGACGCAACTCGCCGCCGCGATGGGCGCGCGCGTCATCGCGCTTGACGTGAGCGCGGAACGGCTCGCACGCGCCAAGGAATTCGGCGCCGACGCATTGATCGATCCCAAGGCGGACGATCCGGTCGCCGCGATCAAGGCGCTCACCCACGGCGAGGGCGCCGACCTGACGCTCGACACCTCCGGCACGGCGGAGGGACGGCTGATCGCGGTGCGTGGCACGCGGGCCTGGGGCACGGCCTGCTTTGTCGGCGAAGGCGGCGACGTCACCATCGACGTCAGTCCCCATATGCTGCGCAAGCAGCTCACGATCATCGGGTCGTGGACTTTTTCCACCACCGTGCAGGCGAATTGCGCGCGCTTTGTCGCCGACCGCAAGATCGACGTCGATCATCTGTTCACGCACCGCTGGCGGCTCGACCAAGCCGACGAGGCCTATCGGCTGTTCGATCGCCAGACCAGCGGCAAGGGCGTGTTTCTGATGCAGTGAATTACGGCCTTGCCAACACGCCGCCTGTCATTGGCCGCGGCGCGCCGGTCGTTCCGGGAAACGTGATCGGCAGGCCGCGCAGGCTGCGCACGGCGAGATAGGCGAAGGCCTGCGCTTCGAGCGAATCGATCGACCAGCCGGCCTCGTGGGCGGATTCGATGCGCGCGGGTTTCAGCCGCTCGGCGAGCATGCGCACCAGCGTCGGGTTGCGCGCGCCGCCGCCGGCGACGACCCAGGTCTCAGGCCGGCGCGGCAGATGCGGCACGATGCGCGCCACGGAGGCTGCTGTCAGCGCGGTGAGCGTCGCCGCGCCGTCCTCGACGCCGACGCCGTCGAGCCTATCGCCGACGAAATCGCGGAAATCGTTGCGGTCGAGCGATTTCGGCGGCAGCAACGCGAAATACGGGTGCTGCAACAGCCGCGCGATCGTCGCTTCGTCGACTGTGCCGGCCGCCGCCTTGCGGCCGTCGGTATCGAGCGGCCGCCCAGTGCGCAGCCGCAAAAAATCGTCGAGCAAGGCGTTGCCGGGTCCGGTGTCGCAGGCGATCAGCGTCTCGCCGTCGATATAGGTCACGTTGGCGACGCCGCCGATATTGAGCACCGCAATGGGCGGCGGCAGACCCAAGCGCCGCACCAGCGCGCGGTGATAGACTGGCGCCAGCGGCGCACCCTGCCCGCCGGCGGCGACATCGGCGGCGCGAAAATCGTAGACAACCGGAATGCCGAGACGCGCCGCCAAGGCGGCGCCATCGCCGATCTGGACAGTAAGCCCCCGCTCCGGCCGATGCAGTAGCGTCTGGCCGTGAAATCCGATCGCGGCCACGCTGCCGGATTGCAGATCGTTGGCGCCGAGGAAGGTCGCCACCGCCGCGGCATGCGCGTCGTTGACCAATTGCTCCGCCTTGGCGACGATCGCGGGCCGCGCCGTGCGCTCGGTCAGGTTCGCCGCGGCGGCGGTGGCACGGCGCAACAGCGTGCGCTCGGCCTTACTGTAAGGCCGGCAAGCGGTGGCGCCGAATTGCGCGATCCGCTCCCCATCGGTGTCGATCAAGGCGACGTCGACGCCGTCCTGCGATGTCCCGCTCATCAGCCCGATCGCCAGAACCGAGGCGCCCGGCGACGCCGCCTGCGGCAGGTCCAGTGATATTTGCTCGGACATCGAAATGCCTTCCGGCGGCGTTCTTTGAATCGCCGTTCAGACCTGTTACACCAGCCGCGCCGCCGCGGCGAGCCGCCGTTTGCGGAGGTCATCCCACCCGATCGGCCGGACATCGATGAACGCTTACAAGTCCGATTTTCTCAAGGTTTTAGCCGAGCGGGGCTTCATCCATCAGGTCTCCGAGCCCGATGCGTTGGACGCGCTGGCGCAGTCGTCAACGATTACCGCCTATATCGGCTTCGACTGCACCGCGCCGTCGCTGCATGTCGGTTCGCTGTTGCCGATCATGCTGTTGTACTGGCTGCAGCAGACCGGCCATCGGCCGATCGCGTTGATGGGCGGCGGCACCACGCGCGTCGGCGATCCGTCGGGCAAGGACGAAAGCCGCCGCTTGCTGACCGACGATGCGATCAACGAAAACCTCAAAGGCATTCGCGCCGTCTTCACCAAATTCCTGAAGTTCGACGATGCCGGCGGCAATGCGCTGGGCAACGCTGTTATGGCCAACAATGCCGACTGGCTCAATACGCTCAACTATATCGACTTCCTACGCGACGTCGGCCGTCACTTTTCCATCAACCGGATGCTCGCCTTCGATTCGGTGAAGCTGCGGCTGGAGCGCCAGCAGGAACTGTCGTTTCTCGAATTCAACTACATGATCCTGCAGGCCTACGATTTCGTCGAGCTCTACCGCCGTTACGGCTGCGTGCTGCAAATGGGCGGCTCCGACCAATGGGGCAACATCGTCAACGGCATCGATCTCGGCCGCCGTCTGCACAACGCGCAGTTTTTCGCGCTGACGTCGCCGCTCATCACCACGTCGTCCGGCGCCAAGATGGGCAAGACCGCGGCAGGCGCGGTGTGGCTCGACCCCGAAGAATGACCAGTCAAAATGATTTTTGGCAATACTGGCGAAACGTGGAGGATGCAGACGTTCCGCGCTTTCTGAAGCTATTCACAACTCTGCCACTCGAAGGAAATTGATCGTCTCGCTCGCTACGCGATCGCGGAGATTAACGAGGCGAAAAAGATTCTCGCCACGGCAGTGACCACAATGATCTATGATTCTGTTATTGCGAAGAGGCATTGAGGATACGGCTCGCACGACGTTCGAAGAAGGCGGGCTCGGCGCGACCCTGCCGACAGTTGAGATTCCCGATTTTCACCCTCGCATGCGCCTTTTGGATGCGGCGGTGCGCGCAGGCCTTGTTTCTTCGAACGGCGAGGCAAGGAGACTCATCCGGGGCGGGGACTCAAGGTCAATGACAAGACTAATAGATAACGAAAGTCACTTGCTCGATTTGTATGATGTTACGTCTGAAGGCGTGATCAAGCTTTCGCTCGGCCGCAAGCGTCACGTCCTGCTCAAGCCGGTGTGACCAAACCAACGCTAATGATTGTTGCTGATGGTCCGGTCGACCGCGCCGGTCGCGTCGTCGGCGGGCGGCGGCATCACGATCGGATTGGCCGGAAATTCGAACACCTTGCGCAAAAGTCCGGGCGCCAGCGCCGACAGCGGATTAACGCGGAGCACCGGATCGCCCGGCTTGCCGATCACTTCATAGGTGACGCCGACCAGCCCCTCTTTCTCACCGCCGAGGAAAAGACCGACCACCGGAAGCTGGCCGAGCAAATTGTTGGCGCCGTAGAGCGGGATCAGAGTGCCGCGCAGGCGTACGTCGTCGCCGGCATAATCGATAAAGCCATCGATGGTGCCGCCGAGCACCGGCCCGCGCACGACTCCGTCATGCAGCGCGACCCGCCCGAGCGAGCGAGTGAAATCAACCTTCAAACCTGAGAAGAACATGTTGTTGCGCGGCAGCGGACTGCCGTTGGACACCGCTTGCTCAAGCTGGGACTCATCGTGAACGGTGAAGTTGCGGACACTTAGCGTTCCGAGCTGAACCGGATTATTCGCCGACGGCGGGTCCATCACCGTCGTCATTTGACCGCCATCCATCCGCGAATAGACGTCGGCGAAACGGAACAGCGCGCCGGCGTCGCTGGTCTCGAGGTCGAGCGCTCGCCGCCCGCCCGCCGGACCGCGCAGATCGCCGCTCAGCGATCCGTCGTGGCCGATCTTGGCGGACAGGCCGAGACTGCGGACCTCGCCGCCGCGCCGCGACAATTTCAGTTCGAGACCGCGCAGTGCCTCGCCGTTGAAGCCGAGTACGGCGCCGAGCTTCATGTCGAGATCGATATCTGGCGGCTTATGGCTTTCTGATTGCGGATCTGTCGTTCCACCGGTCAGCGCCTTGATGAAACCGCGGCCGTCGTAAGCATCACCGCGCATAACGGCGTGGAGCGCGCCGTCCGCGGCCCGGGTCACTTTGAGGCTGGCGTGATCGCCGTCGGAGAAACCGTACGAGGGAAAATCGGCCGATTGCAGCGCGCCCGAGCCGTCGAGCTCGATGGTGCCTTTCACGCCGCCGCCGGCGCCCTCGATCAATAGATCGCCGATGTGGACGGATTGCGGGCTGGTCGTCACGGTGAACGTGGCGCGCGCCGGCTTGCCCGACTGTTTGACCCAGCCCGGCAGGAAACCGTCGATCTGAGCCGACGTCAGGTCGGCTGTGACCGCAAAGCGGCCGTCGCGCGCGGACGAGGTGCCGACACGGCCGGTGATGTCAATCGGGATGGCGCCGCTGATCGAGTTCGACGGATCGAGCCCAAGCGTGTTGCGCATCGCCTCGTCGAGCATGCCTTGAATGTGGACGTCGGCTTCGCTGTCGCCGCGCAATTGCCGGTATTCGAGATTGGCCGGCGAGCCGCCGATCTTGACGTCGCCCTTGAGCGCAAAGCCCTGGTTATTGGCGCTGACTTTCAGATCCGCCGCCTCGACCTTCTGCCCCATGATCATGTGTTCGGCGGAAAAGTTCGTGGCGTCGACGGTGACGGCGTAATTGGTCGATCCCGGCGGCAGATCGGGCTTGAGCGGCATTGCCAAGGCGACCAGCGCACTCATCGTGCCGTGTGTCGTCGCCGGATCGAACGGCACCTGCGAGGCGTCGCGCAGGCGGTCCATGGCCAAAAGCTCGACAGCAGCCGGCACCGGGCCGTCGATCTTGAAGCGCACGCGCGCCGGCGGCGCGTGTGGCGCGGTGTCGGGCACTTCGAACAGACCGGACGATAGTAGAAGCTTGCGTCCGGAGGGCAGGTCGGCCGCCGCTTTGCTCAGTGCAATCTGCGCGTCGCGTCCGACGATATGAACGGTAAGATCGGCGTCGTGCAGCGCCGGCAGGCCGGCGACCGGCCGGATCACGCAATTGGTCGCCAGCGCATCGAGTGTCAGCCCGTCGTCCGGGACCGGTGGGCCGCTCGCCTTGAGGTTTTCGAGGGGCGAATTCACGCCAATCACCACCCGCTCCACGTTGCCGCTGATCAGATGTTCTGCGAACCAGTCGCGGACTTTGGGAACGATGAAGACCGGCCAAAGCCGCTTCAACGCATCGGCGGACATGCGCGTCGCGGCAAGACCCGCGGCCAATCGAACTTCCCCGCTCGAGTAATCGGCGTTGCCGGACATTGCGATGCCGACGTCGCCGTTGCCGATTTCGCTCTGGTCGACCACGAAGCGCTTTTTCACCGGATCAAACCGGCCGCTCACTGCGATATTGTTGAGGACGAGCGCGCCCCCCTGTTCATCCGGCGAGTTCAGCACCACGGTGCCGCCGCCGATGCGAAACTGCCACGTCCCCGGAGGCTGCGCCGGCGCTTCGACCTGGCCAAGCAGCGTGATCCGATTGCCGCCGGAAAGGATTTGGAACGGCACCGTGAGAACTCGGCTGCCGGCATCCCAATTGATCTTGAACTCGGCGTGGTCGAGGCTGAGCCGGCCGTCGGCGCCGTCGTCGTCGTTGAGATAGCCGGCGTCGGCGACGACGCGGCCGGTGAGCGATTGCGGTACGCCGTTCGGGTCGATGACGCCGCGCAAACTCGCCGACAACGGCACATTAACCTGCAAAGTTCCGTCGCCGAACCGCGACGCCAGCAACAGATCGTCGGCGGAAACTTGCCGGGCCTCCAGCGCGATGCTGCGGTAGCCGTTCTCCATCGGCTTGATGGAGGCGGTCAATCCCCACGGCCGTTCGGGATTCGCGGAGCCGACCGTGACCACAATGCCGCCGCTGTGGGGCCGCTGGATGCTCAGGCTGATATCTTCAAAAGTCCATCGCTTGCCGGTGCGCGCGTCGTCAACGGTGATTGTGCCGTCCTTCAGTCCAAGCTCGCGCAAATCATGACCGTCGAGCCCGGATTGGCCGATGCCGTCCAGCCACGACAACAGCGCGGCAATGCCGTCGGTCGGCGGCCGCGGCAGGGCGGACCGCGGCGGAGCCACGACCGGCGGCGCGGGCGCGGCCACATTCACATTGGCGTCGTACTTGTCTTGCTTAGCGGCTTGACGCGTGACGAGGGCGGCCGCGGGGACCGGCGCTCCGGCCGTGGCGATCGGATGCTTGTCGGCGCCGGAGGCAAAGACGGTAACGCCGCCGTCCGGCTCGATACGCACGGCCATGGCGGCGCCGACCAGGTTGAGGCTTTCGGCGCGCATATGGCCAGTGAACAGACTTAAGCCGGAGACGTGGATTTCCGCCTTCGGAGCGCTCGCGACCACGGTTCCGTCAGGGTCGCGCACGACGATATCGCGCACCCGCACCGCGGCGCCGCCATTCTCGGTGCGCTCGATCTGGGTGCCGCCGACTTCGACGTGCTCGCGACTGCCGAAATTCTCCTCGATCGCCGACACCAGCCAGGGGGTGAAAACATCGAGCTGGATCGGCCCGGTGGACAGCCGCCACCAAAGACCGGCGCAACCGAACACCAGAATGCCGACAACGACTGCCGAGCCGATACCGACCCGCCGGATGAGGCGTTGATGCCGCGCGAGAAGCCGCCGATAAGCGGCCAAGTATCGGCCGTCGCCCCAGCGTTCACCGCGGTGAGCTGCTGCGAGGTTACCCCGGCGTCGCGGGTGAACGGTGCGTTCCCAACGCGGGAACGGCGCGCTCTGCCTGTCTTGGTTCGTCATGCCCGGTCGGGCGTCCCCTCGTCCGTGGCGCCGTCATAACGATAATGCAGCGAACAAGATAACCGCCTGTGAGCGATCGACACCCCTGCCCGCGGGCGTATTCTGGCGGTAGAGAAGGCCCTGCGAAAGCGTCGAAAGGAAGGCATATGGCGCAAAAGACTGCACGCAAGGGGGCGCGGCGGACAGCCCGAAACAGGTCCCGCGGCAAGGGGATAACGCACGTGACAGACGTCAAAGCGGGACCGAAGCCGGCCATCGCGATAGGCGCAAAAGCGCCCAGTTTCACTCTGCCCGGCGATGGCGGCAGTAGCGTCTCGCTCGCCGACTTCGCAGGCCGCAAGCTCGTTCTTTATTTCTATCCCCGGGCCGATACGTCCGGCTGCACCAAGGAAGCGATCGATTACTCGCGGCTGAAAGGGGAATTCAGCCGCGCCGGCGCCGCTATCCTCGGCGTTTCGGCCGATCCGGTCAAAGCGTTGAATGCATTCAAATCAAAGCACAAACTGACCATCGCGCTGGCGTCGGACGAGACGCGCAAAATGCTCGAGGCCTATGGCGTTTGGCAGGAAAAATCGATGTACGGCCGGAAATTCCTCGGCATCGTGCGCAGCACGTTCCTGATCGGCCCCGATCTGCGCATCGCCCAAGTCTGGCCGAAAGTCTCGGTGGAGGGCCACGCCGCGGCGGTTCTAGCCGCCGTGAAGGCGCTCTAGCTCTGCGTCGACGCGTTGCCGAAGCGTTTACCGAAGTTAGCGAAATGACGCCAAGTTGAGGCCTGCAATTTCCTGAATATTAACCATAAGCCGTTCAAATCCGCTCCCGGTTTGGGTGGGAGCGGCAATGTCGCAGTGGACAGCGTCTCGGTCGGCACAGGCCGCAACAGCTCATCATCCAACTCATTATCCGGTCCGGCATCCGACGCCTCACGATGCTTTGCCACATGCGGCACACGCCTCGCGTGACGGCATTCGCCGCAAGGAGGCACGAGCACGGAGCACCGCCGAGGCAGCCGGTGGCACCTATACTATCGCGCATGCCGGACGCCAGGTCAAATTCGGTCCCGTAGCCTTTTGGATCGCGGTCGGCACCGTCGTCATCATGGCGGGGTGGTCGATCACGGCGGCGACCTATCTCGCGTTTCGAGACGATGTGCTGCGGACGCTGATCGCGCGGCAAGCGCAACAGCAGTTCGGCTATGAGGACCGCATCGCTGAATTGCGCGCTCAGATCGACCGCACCATGAGCCGCCAATTGCTCGATCAAGCGCAATTCGAGCAAAAACTCGATGAGGTGATGCGCCGCCAAGCGACATTGGAATCGCGCGCCGCCGCATTGGGCAACTTCGCGGACCCGGCGGTCACCGGCTCGATCGGAAACGCCGGCACGAGACTAGGCCGAGACCCGGCGGTGCAGCCCCTGCGAAGCGATCGCGGCCGACAATCGAGCATCGGAGCGACGCTCGACCGCATGGAGGCTTCGCTCGATCGCGTCGATCGGCGGCAATCCATCGCGCTCGGCGCGCTGCAAGACCGCTACCAAGCCACCGCAAACCGGATCCGCGGCGTGCTTAACCAACTCGGGGTGAAGGACGACGCGGCTGCACATGCCGGCGGTCCTTTTGTCCCCGTCAAGCTGCCGCCGGCGAGTGACGGATTTGCGCGCGAGTTGTTCCAGGTGAGTCTGGCGCGATCCGAAGCAGCCCAGCTCAACGACACGCTTCGCGCCGTCCCCGTGCGCCAGCCGGTGACCGGCGAAATTGACGAAACCTCGCCGTTTGGCGTCCGTGAAGATCCCTTCGTCCATCAGCCGGCGATGCATACCGGCATGGACATTCGCGGCGAGGTGGGCGAACGGGTCCATGCCACGGCGGCGGGAAAAATAACCATCGCCGGCTGGGACGGCGGCTACGGCAATCTGGTGGAGATCGATCACGGCAACGGGCTCGCGAGCCGCTACGGTCATCTCTCGCAGATCGATGTTCACGTCGGCGACGAAGTCCACGTCGGCCAGATCATCGGGCTGATCGGCTCGACCGGTCGCTCGACGGGACCGCATCTGCACTACGAGACGCGCATCGACGGGGAGCCGGTCAATCCGGAGAAGTTTCTCGAAGCCGGGGCTAGGCTGTTCGGCGACGGGCAAATCGTCCGCAGCGGCCGCAGCGAAATTCAGGATTAGCCGGCCGGTGCTGCAGCACCACTCTACTCGACGTCTTCGACGTGCTTCGGCGCAGTGCCGAATGCTTTTTGCGCCAGCGCCGCTTCAGTGAACTGATCGATGTCGCCGTCGAGCACGGCGGCGGTATTGGACGTGGCAACGCCGGTGCGCAAATCCTTCACCATCTGATAGGGCTGCAGCACATAAGAGCGGATCTGGTGGCCCCAGCCGATATCGGTCTTGGCGGCCTGGTCGGCTGCGGCCTTCTCCTCGCGCTTTTTCAGTTCGGCTTCGTAGAGTTTGGCGCGCAGCATCTGCCAGGCTTGGGCGCGGTTGCGATGCTGCGAGCGGTCGTTCTGGCAAAACACCACGATATTGGTGGGGATGTGGGTGAGCCGCACCGCCAATTCCGTCTTGTTGACGTGCTGGCCGCCGGCGCCGCCGGAGCGTAGCGTATCGACGCGAACGTCCGACTCATCGATGTCGATTTTGATGCGGTCGTCGATCACCGGATAGACGTTCACGCTGGCGAACGAGGTGTGCCGGCGCGCGTTGGAATCGAACGGCGAGATGCGCACGAGGCGGTGCACGCCGTTTTCGGTCTTGAGCCAACCGTAGGCATTGCGGCCCTTGATCTCGATCGTGGCCGATTTGATGCCGGCCTCTTCGCCCTGGGTCTCCTCGATATAGTCGACCTTGAAACGGTGGTGCTCGGCCCAGCGCGTGTACATGCGCAGCAGCATGTTCGCCCAGTCCTGGCTCTCGGTGCCGCCGGCCCCGGCATGGACTTCGAGATAGGAATCGTTGTTATCGGCTTCTCCTGACAGCAACGCTTCGAGCTGGCGGCGCGACACTTTGTCCTTAAGCTTGCGCAAGCTCGCTTCCGCCTCGGCGACGACCTTTTGATCCTTCTCCGCCTCGCCAAGCTCGATCATCGTCGCCTGATCGTCGAGCTCCTGCTCGATGCGCGCAAGCGCGGTGAGACTGTCGTCGAGCGCGGTGCGCTCTTGCATCACGCGGCTGGCGCGCTGCGGATCCTCCCAGAGTTTTGGATCTTCAGCTAAAGCGTTCAGCTCGGCAAGCCGCGCGCGCGCCTTGTCGACGTCAAAGATGCCTCCTCAGCAGCCCGAGCGACTGCTTGATCTCTTCGACGATGGTCGTGATTTCCGCGCGCATGACTTCCGTTATATGGGTTCCGTTATCAGTGAGTGGTGGCAATCAAATAGTGTCTGTAATGAAATATCGCAACCTTTCCAATCTCTACACCCGATCCCTGATCCCTGTACTCAGTACAACCCGCCGGTGCCGGTGCGCACGACGGTGCCGGCGTCAGGCGAGACCTGCTGCACGTTGGAAACGCCGTTGGTGGTGTCCGCCCCGACCACGGTCTCGCTGTCGGGCGGCGCCGTACCCGGCTTGAACGCTTCCAGAATGACGCGGGGATCGCCCGGCCCGGCGCGCATTCCGGTCTTGGCGTCGACGCGGACGAGCTTGATGCCGGGCGGCACGGAAAACGGGATCGGCGGCTTGTCGACAAGCGCGACCTTCAAAAAGTCCCTGACGACGGGCGCGGCGACGCTGCCGCCGGTGGCGCGGTTGGCAATGTGACGCGGCTTGTCGAAACCCATATAGACGCCGCAGACGATGTCGGGCGAATAGCCGATGAACCAAACGTCCTTCTCGTCATTGGTGGTGCCGGTTTTACCGGCAATCGGCTTGCCCACCGCGCGCAGCGCAACGCCGGTGCCGCGCTGCACCACGCCCTCCATCAGCGACGTGATCTGATACGCGGTCATCGGATCGATCACCTGCTCGCGCTTGTCGACCAGCGTCGGCTCCGGCTGGTTTTGCCAGTCTTTGGCGTTGCAGCCGACGCATTGGCGTTGATCGTGCTTGTAGATGGTATGACCGTAGCGGTCCTGGATGCGGTCGATCAGCGTCGGGATCACACGGCGGCCGCCGTTATCGAACATCGAATAGGCGGTGACCATGCGCATCACCGTGGTTTCGCCGGCGCCGAGCGCATAGGACAAATACGGCGGCAGTTCGTCATAGACGCCGAAGCGCTTGGCATATTCGGAGATCAGCGGCATGCCGATATCCTGGGCGAGCCGCACCGTCATGACGTTGCGCGACTCCTCAAGGCCGAAGCGGAGCGTCGACGGACCGAAAAATTTGCCGCCGTAGTTTTGTGGCGTCCAGATGCCGCCGCCTGCTCCCATGTCGATCTCGATCGGCGCGTCCATGATGATGGTCGAAGGCGTGTAGCCGTTGTCCAGCGCCGCGGCATAAACAATGGGCTTAAACGACGAGCCGGGCTGGCGGAGCGCTTGGGTGGCGCGGTTGAACTGGCTCTGGTCGAACGAGAAACCGCCGACCATCGCCAGCACGCGGCCGGTATGGGGATCCATGACCACCATGGCGCCGGAGATTTCCGGCACCTGACGCAGCCGGTATTGGCCCTGCTGCTCCATCGGGTCGACGTAGATCACGTCGCCGACGGAAAGAACTTGATCGACATGCTGGATCGGCTTCGACGGTCCGCTCGCGGGCTTCGCCCACTTGACGCCGTCCAGCGGCACGATGCCGACTTCGCGATCCTTGAGAACGGCGCCGGATGGATCGCGACCCGGCTGCAGCCCGATGCGCGCCGACTGATCGTCCACCTGGAGCACCACGGCCATGCGCCAGGGGTCGATATCGTCGAGCGATTTGATGTCGGCAAGCTTGACGCCCCAATCGCCGCTCACGTCCATTTTCGCGACCGGCCCGCGATAGCCTTGCTTCTCGTCGAAGTTGACAAGACCGTCGACCATCGTGTTGCGCGCCAGCATTTGCAGTTTTGGATCGAGCGTGGTGCGCACCGAGAGCCCGCCCTCGTAGAGCTTATTCTCACCGTAATTGTCGTAGAGATAGCGGCGTACCTCTTCGGTGAAATATTCGGCGGCATAGACGTGCGGGCTGGCGGTCCGCACGGTGACTTCGAGCGGCTCTTTCTCCGCTTTGGCGCCGTCCGCCGCCGAGATGAAGCCGTCTTCGACCATGCGGTCGATGACGTAGTTGCGACGCGCGATCGCCTCGTCCTTGCGGCGGAACGGATTGTAGTTGTTCGGCCCTTTGGGCAGGCCGGCGAGATAGGCAGCCTGCGCGATGGTCAGTTCGTGCACCGACTTGTCGAAGTACAGAAGCGAAGCCGCGGCCACGCCATAGGCGCCGAAGCCGAGATAGATTTCGTTGAGATAGAGTTCGAGGATTTTCTGCTTCGAATAGGTGCGCTCGATGCGCAAAGCCAGGAGCGCTTCCTTAATCTTACGCTCGAACGACACCTGATTGTTCAACAGAAAGTTCTTGGCGACCTGTTGCGTGATGGTCGACGCGCCCTGCGGGCGTCGCCCGCTGCCGTAGTTCTCGACGTAGAGCATGCCGGCGCGAATGATGCCGTAAACATCGACGCCCGGATGGTGGTAGAAATTCTTGTCCTCAGCCGCCACGAAAGCATTGGTGACAAGCTTCGGTATCGCTTAAATCGGCAGATAAAGGCGCCGCTCTTTGGCATATTCGGCGAGCAGCGAGCCGTCGGCGGCGTGCACGCGCGTCATCACCGGCGGTTCGTAGTCCTGCAGCTGAGTGTAATCAGGCAGATCTTTGGAGTAATGCCACAATAAGCCCGCGGTCGCGGCGATCCCGGCGATGAACAGGATCGTGCCGGCCGCGAACAGGAAGCCCAAAAAGCGCAGAAGCAATTTCACCGCGACACCGATTTCATTGCGATTGCCCCGCCTCGCCTCGGTCTAAGGGATTGACGCGGCGCCGAGGAACCGGCCCGACCGACCGACCAGCGTGGCGGTACTAGCCGTACCGCATACACTACTCTTTTCATTGCGTCTCGTCGCTCCGGTTTTTGTTCAAACTGAGGCCAGTCCGACGAGCCTAATTAGCCCCGGCCCCCGCGCGGGCGCCCGCAAGGTGGGTCGCAAAATAGCCGTTGACGGCGGATGCGATCGAATCCGCCGTCCGGTCGCGCCAGCCGTCCGAATCCAACGATTGCAGATCCCGCTTATTGGATACGTAGCCGAGCTCGATCAGTACTGAAGGCACGTCGGGGGCGCGCAACACGCGGAATCCCGCCGACCGCACCGGGTCCTTGTTCAGGCGCGTAACCGTCTTGAGGTCGGCGACGAGTTTATGGGCAAATTGCACCGAGAAGGTCTTGGTTTCACGCTGCGCCAGGTCGAGCAGAATGCCAGCAACGTCGTCCGGCTCATCCTTGAGATTGACGCCGGCGATGACATCGGCGTGGTTTTCCTCCTCCGCAACCCGCGCGGCTTGCGGATCCGAGGGCGTGTCCGACAGCGTGTACACGGTGGCGCCCTCCGCGTCGCCTTCTTTGCGCGGCAAGAAATCCGCGTAAATCGAGACAAACAGCGCGGCGCCGGCCTGGCGTGCAATGCGGACACGATCCGCGAGCGGCACGAAAGTGTCGTCGTTGCGCGTCATCAGAACCCGGTATTTGCCCGTCTTCTCGATGCGTTCGCGCAACCTTTTGGCAAAGTCGAGCACAATGTCCTTCTCGCATTCGCCGTTCGGCGCTCTCGTCCCGGTATCGATGCCGCCGTGACCGGGATCGAGAACGACAAGCGGACGCGGATCGCTTGACAGAGGCGGCGGCGCGGCTGCCGGCGTGGGTTCACTGCGAGCGAATTTTTCCTCGCTCGCCATATTGCGCAAAAAACTCTCGCGATCGGTGGCGACGAGTTCGAGCACCAGGCGCGCCGGCACGCCGGGGGCTGCATCCATGACGAATGCCTTGTCGACACGCACCGGCTTGGTCAGATCAAAGACCATCCGCGATCCGCCGGGCATGACCAGCCCGAAACGAAAGGCCTGGATCAGGCCGCGCCCACCCTCCCCGGCATGCGGCGGCAGCTGGAACGTCACTTGGGGCGTATCGAGGACGACGCGGTAAGGATCGGCAAGGGTAAAGACGCGCAAATCGATCTTGCGGTCGAGGTCCATGACGAATCGCGTCTGGGTGCCGTCCCCACCCAGCCGCACGTCGGTCGCCATAGGATATAAGTCGGCAACCGGAACCGTGGCCGGCGCTCCCGCTGCGGCCGCCGTACCGGCGAAGAGCACACCGAGGAGAGCCCAGCGAACGGCTTGGACAGGCATCGGTTTCCACCCCATCGAGCCCCTCTTACTCCATTACGGACACGTGGTTAACCGAAACCTAATCGTCGGCACATTGTCCTTCAGCCATCGCCAAATTCACTTCCACCCTGCCAAATCCCACAGGCGACTTGCCAATTCAGTGCCGGCGGCCTTAAGAAGAGGATGCTGACGGTGAAAGGTTCCGGTTGTGTCGCGTTAGGGCATCCGGTTACGTCCGCAGGGCTTGGCTCCCCGAGAAAGATGACGGGAGCGAGGCGGACGCCGCTTTCGAACCGCTCCGGCGCCAGATGTTCGTTTTGAGCCATGACTTCAGGTTGTGGCTCCAACGGACCGGGCGCCGATACGGCGCAAAGCTACGCCGACGCCCTCGGAGATGAGGACAGCCGGAACCTCGCGCCCGACCCGTGTGCCAGTAGCGCGCCAAAGCTGCTGGTATCGGTGTCGCGCCATGCCGTGAGCGAACGAAAGAAATTGCGGCCGCGCCTTGCGCTGCCGCCCCATCGCGGTTTGGAGTTCATGTTCGAGGCGCAAGTCTTCGTTCAAATCGGCCAGGGTCGCCTTACGAAACACGGCAGCGTCCATGCGGCGCTCGCCGGCCTACGTGCCCTGCCTACTTGCCGCGCTCGCGGTTTCCGATCCGTTCCATTCACCGAGAATCGGGCGCACACCCTCTCCCCTCGCCGATGCGGCGTGGCGCGAGCGGGCATGCCGGCCCCCAAGAGAATTGCCAATGGCGAACAAAATGCTCATCGACGCGACCCATCCCGAGGAGACCCGGGTGGTCGTCTTGCGCGGCAACCGCGTCGAAGAATTCGACTTTGAATCCGCGCACCGTAAGCAGCTAAGAGGCAACATCTATCTGGCGAAGGTGACGCGCGTCGAGCCGTCGCTGCAGGCCGCCTTCGTCGATTACGGCGGCAATCGTCACGGCTTCCTTGCGTTCAGCGAAATCCATCCCGACTATTACCAGATCCCGGTTGCCGACCGGCAAGCCTTGATCGACGAAGAAGAGCGCGCGCAGCGCGCCGCCGATGACGAGGCCGATCGGCGTTCGCGGCGACATCGTCGCCCTGGCGGCCATCCCGCCGCGCGCCGCGACCCGATGAGGCGCAGCGAGCTTGCCGAATCGGCGGGCGAGTCGGCCGCCGAAGACCAACCGCCATCGTTCGGGCACGGCGAGGCCGTTGCCGAGCATACGGAGTTGGAGACGCTCGCTGCTCCCGCCAGCGCCGAACCGGGGGTGGATGTCGTGGAGATTCCGGGCGACGCCGCGCTGGGCAGCGATGCCGAGCCGGATGAGGCGCCTACCGGCGCTGTCGAATCGGCAACGACTGCTGAGGCTGCCGGCGAGCACGCCGAAACGCAGCAACCCGACACGGAGCAAAACGAGGCGGATCGGACCGCGGACGCGCTTGCGGCCGAAAACGCCGAGGGCGGCGCGCCTGCCGAAGCCCGCGAGCACGAGGAAAACGGCGAGGACGAGGAAGCCGCGGAAGAAATCGTCGAGTCAGTCGGCGGCGCGGATGCGATGGAGGAAGTCCCCGATCGCATGCCCCGCTACCGCCGCCAGTACAAAATCCAAGAGGTGATCAAGCGCCGCCAAGTCATGCTGGTGCAGGTGGTCAAGGAAGAGCGCGGCACCAAGGGCGCGGCGCTGACGACCTATTTGTCGCTCGCCGGACGTTATTCCGTGCTGATGCCGAACACCGCGCGCGGCGGCGGCATCAGCCGCAAGATCACCAGCGCCGAGGATCGCGCGCGGCTCAAGGAAGCCGCGGCGGATCTCGAAGTGCCGGAAGGCATGGGCGTGATCCTGCGCACCGCCGGCGCCAGCCGCACCAAAATCGAGATCAAGCGCGACTTCGAATATTTGCTGCGGATGTGGGAAACGGTGCGCGACCTGACGCTCAAATCGACCGCGCCCAAACTCGTTTACGAGGAAGGCTCGCTGGTCAAGCGCTCGATCCGCGATCTCTATTCCAAAGACATCGACGAAGTGATCGTCGCGGGCCCCGAGGCCTATCACGAGGCCAAGGATTTCATGCGCATGCTCATGCCGAGCCATGCCAAGAACGTGAAGTCTTACTCGGAGACGCAGCCGCTGTTGTCGCGTTACGGCGTCGAAAATCAGCTCGACGCCATGTTCTCGCCGGTCGTGCAATTGCGCTCGGGCGGCTACATCGTGCTCAATCAGGCCGAGGCATTAGTCGCCATCGACGTCAATTCGGGCCGCGCCACGCGCGAGCATCACATCGAGGATACCGCGCTCAAAACCAACCTCGAAGCCTCCGACGAGATTGCGCGTCAGCTGCGGCTGCGCGACCTCGCCGGGCTGATCGTCATCGACTTCATCGATATGGACGAGAAGCGCAATGATCGCTCCGTCGAACGCCGGCTGAAAGAATGTCTTAAGCACGACCGCGCGCGCATCCAGGTCGGCCGGATATCGCATTTCGGCCTGCTCGAAATGTCGCGCCAGCGCATTCGCTCGAGCGTGCTGGAAAGCTCGACGGAGAAATGTCCGTATTGCGGCGGCAGCGGCCATGTCCGCTCGGTGTCCTCGCTGGCGCTCCAGGTTTTGCGTGCGCTCGAGGAACAGCTCATCAAGGGCGCCACGCACAATCTCATCGTGCGCACGCGGCCCGACGTGGCGCTCTACGTCCTCAACCAGAAGCGCGCGCATTTGCGCGGCCTGGAGGAGCGGTTCGTCATCACCATTACGATTTCCGCGGATGAGTCCGTACGCCCACCACAGGCCTTCATCATCGACCGCGGCGAGCAGGTGCATACGGCGGAGGCGGCTAAAGCGCTCGCCGAGCGCCCGCAAGCCCTCCCCGCGCCGCTCGAAGAGGAAGACGACCTCGAAGAATTCGGTCCGGCGGAAGGCGAAGAAGTCGAGGCCGCGGAGGTGGAGGGCGAGGCCGCGCCGGCGATGGCGCCCGAGCAGGACGAAGCCGGTCCGCGGCGGCGGCGGCGCCGGCGGCGACGCGGCGGCCGCAATGGCGGCGAAGGCGCTCAGGAGCAGCCGCCAGAGGCGCACTACGAGCAGCAGCCGCATGAACACCCCGATCAAGTTGCGGTCGGCGAATCGACAGATGAGTTGTCGGCGGAAGCGCATCAGGAGACGCCGGCCGAGGACGAGCTGGTCGAGCCCGGCGAATTTGCGCCGCAGGAACAGGCCGGCGAACCGCGCCGCGATGGCGAACGGCGGCGCCGCCGCGGTCGCCGGGGCGGCCGGCGCAATCGCCACCGTAATGGCGACGCGGTGCACGCCGGCAGCGATCGGGAGTCCTACGCGCCGCAACAGGAGTTTGCTCCGGCCGAGGGCTTGATCGAGGCGGCTCCGCCCGAACCCGAACTTAAGGACGCCGTCGCCGATCTCGATGCGGCGCCGCGCCCGGTCTCGCCCGCGCCGGTCGCTGCTGAAGCGCCGCCGCCGCCGCAGCCGGAGGAGCCGGTGCGCCGGCGCTCCACGGTGCGGGAGCGCGCGCCGATTGGGGGCGCGGAAGACACGCTGCCGCCTCCGCAAACGCAGCAGCCCGTTACAGCGACGCCGGAGCCGGTCGTCACCGAAATCAGCGAGGCTGCCGAGACCGATCGGCCGCGCCGTACCGGATGGTGGTCGCGCCGTCTCGCCGGCGGCTGAACGACGGATCGAAAACCGTGCAAAGCGCCTGGGTCGATGCTGACGCAGAGGCGTTCGTCGCCCAGATTGCGAAAGAGTTGGGCGCGAAATCCGGGATCGGCCGCGACCTGGCGCTGCGCCTCTACACCACGCGCTTGCTCGGCCGCGATCCGAAACTCGTTTTGCACGGCGGCGGCAATACTTCGCTGAAGACGCGCATGCGCGACCGTTTCGGCGAGGATATCGAGGTGCTCCGCGTCAAATCCTCCGGCTGCAACATGGCGTCGATCGGACCGGACGGTTTCGTCGCCGTGCGGCTTCATCCGATGCGCAAGCTGCGCGCGCTCGAATCGATCGGCGACGAAGAGCTAGTCGCCATCGAGCGCGCCAACCTGATCGATCCGACAGCGCCGAATCCTTCCGTCGAGATGATGCTGCATGCGTTTCTGCCGCACAAATTCATCGACCACACCCACGCCACCGTGGTGCTCAGCCTGATCGACCAGCCCGACGGCGAGAAGAAGTGCGAAGAGGTGTTCGGGCGCCGTCTGGGATTCGTGCCCTATGTCATGCCGGGCTTTGGTCTCGCCAAAAAAGCGATCGAGGTTTTCGAGCGTGCCAAGGCGAGCGACGGGCTGATCCTCAGCAAGCACGGCATCGTCACCTTCGGCGAGACTGCGCGCGAAGCCTACGAGCGCATGATCGAGATGGTGACGCGCGCCGAGGATTTTATCGCACGCAACCGCAAATCTTTTGCCGTCGCCGCGCCGCGCAACGTGCCGGCGATCGCTCAAGTCGCGCCGATCGTGCGTGGGGCTTGCAGCGAGAGGGATGAAAAGGTCGAAGGCGCGTGGCGGCGGCTTATTCTCGAATTTCGCTCGAGCGACGCCGTTTTGAATTTCGTGAACGCAAAGGATTTGGACCGCCTGAGCCAAAGCGGCGTGATCACGCCCGACCACACCATCCGCACCAAGAATTGGCCGCTGGTTCTGCCGGCGGCCGGCGGCGGCAAGCTCGACGAATTCGCCGGCGCGGCGCGCGAACAAGCGGGTCAATTCGCGGCGCGCTATCACGAATATTTTGCGCGCCACAACAAGCGCGTCGACGGCATCAAGCGCGAGCTCGATCCTCTGCCCCGCGTCGTGCTGGTGCCGGGACTTCGGCCTGTTCGGCCTCGGCCGGTCCAAACAAGACGCCCTCGTCGCCGCCGATATCGCCGAGGCCTGGATCGAAGGCGTCAGCGACGCCGAAGCCATCGGCCGCTTCGAGTCGATCACCGAAAGCGACATGTTCGATTGCGAATATTGGCCGCTCGAACAGGCCAAGCTGGGCAGGCGCAAAGAACTGCCGCTCGCCGGACAGGTCGCCGCCGTTACCGGCGCCGGCGGAGCGATCGGGGCTGCAACCGCACGTGCATTCGCGGCAGCGGGCGCGCAGGTCGCCTTGCTCGACGTGAACGTGTCCGCGGCGCGCGAGCAGACAAAGGCGATAAGCGCAACCGCACTGCCGCTCGAATGCGATGTGACCGATGCTGGCTCGGTAACGGTAGCCTTCGACAAAATCGCCGAACATTTCGGCGGCGTCGACGTCATGGTTTCGAATGCCGGCGCGGCGTGGCAGGGCCGTATCGGCGAAGTCGACGAAGAAATCTTGCAGAGAAGCTTCGAGCTCAATTTCTACGGCCATCAGCGCGTGGCGCAGGCCGCGGTGAAAATCATGCTGGCGCAGGGCACCGGCGGCTGCCTGCTGTTCAACGTGTCGAAGCAGGCGGTCAATCCGGGACCGAATTTCGGTCCTTACGGCATCCCGAAAGCGGCGGCGCTCGCCTTGATGCGCCAATACGCGCTCGATTACGGCGCCGACGGCATCCGCGCCAATGCGGTCAACGCCGACCGCATCCGCTCCGGTCTGCTTACAAAGGAAATGATCGCCTCGCGATCCAAGGCGCGCGGTCTTTCCGAAAAGGATTACATGAGCGGCAATCTGCTGGGCCGCGAAGTCACCGCCGAAGACGTGGCGCAAGCGTTTCTGCACCAGGCGCTGGAGCTGAAGACCACCGCCGACGTCACCACCGTCGACGGCGGCAATATTGCGGCGGCGATGCGGTGAGTTAAACGTTCAGGCTTCATCGACCGCACCGCCGCTGTCGGCCCAATCCTTAAATCCGCCGAGATTATAAACTTGCGCATAGCCAAGGTCCTTGAGCATTTTGCCGGCCAGCGCCGCGCGCCCGCCCGAGCCGCAATAGAGGATGACCGTTTTGTCCTTGGCGAAATTCTTGTCGTGAGACGGCAGCTCCGGATCGGCACGGAATTCCAGCATGCCGCGCGAGACATGAACGGCGCCAGCGACCTTGCCGCTCGCAGCTATTTCCGGCGCATCGCGTACGTCGACGACGAGCGTGTTGCCCTTGGCGATCATCTCCTTCGCCTGCGCCGGCGTGATCTTCGCCACCACGGCGTTGGCGGCTTCCAGCATCTGCTTGACGGTCGTGGCCATATTTTTCCTGCCCTTATTCTTCCAGCTGCAAGACTACTCCATTGCAGAGGGCATTGCGATAAAGGGCGCGAATGCGGCGCCGCTTAATCGCTCGACAAAATCACGTTCTTCAAAATCGGATAAATCTGCTTTTCCCAGCGCGTGCCTGAGAATACGCCGTAATGGCCGACGCCGGCCTGCATGTGGTGGCGCTTGAGATAAGGCCGCAGCTTGCTGCACAGATCGTGCGCGGCGACGGTCTGACCGACGGCGCAGATGTCGTCGCGTTCGCCCTCCACCGTGAGCAGCATGGTCTTGCGGATGGCGCTCGGCTCGACGCGCTGGCCGTGCCATTCGAGCTGGCCGAGCGGCAGCGCGTGCTCCTGGAAAATGAGCCGCACCGTCTCGAGATAGAATTCGGCCGTGAGATCGAGCACGGCGAAATATTCGTCGTAGAAGGCCTTGGTCACCGCCGCCTTCTCGAACTCGCCATTGGCGAGATCGTCGTAAAGCTCCTTGTGCGCTTTCACGTGCCGTTCGACGTTCATGCTCATGAAGGCGACGAGCTGCACGAAGCCCGGATAGACGCGACGGAACGCGCCGGGATAGCGCAGCGGCACCGATGCGGTGAGCGTGCGCTCGAACCATTCGATGGTGCGCTTCTTGGCGAGCTCGTTGACCTTGGTCGGATTGACCCGGGTGTCGATCGGGCCCGCCATCAGGGTCATCGAGCGCGGCTGCGCCGGATTGCCGGCCTGCGCCATCACCGCGGCGGCGGCGAGCACGGCGACGCAGGGCTGGCACACCGCCAGCACGTGCGATCCCTGCCCCATGGTTTCGAGGAATTTGATGATGTGGTCGGTATATTCGTCGACGCCGAAACGGCCGGCGGTCAACGGCACGTCGCGGGCATTGTGCCAGTCGGTGATAAAGACGTCGTGGTCCGGCAGCATGGTGCGCACGGTCGCGCGCAAGAGCGTCGAAAAGTGCCCGGACAGCGGCGCCACCAAGAGCACGCGCGGCTGGGCGGTCGCGATATCCTTCTTGAAATGCAACAGCGTCCCGAATGGCGTGCGCGCCGCGGCTTCTTCCCGCACCTCGACCTCGCGGTTGCCGACGGTGACGCGGCCGATGCCGAAGGGCGGCCGCGTATGGGTAAGGCCGGCGCGCGCGATCAATTCATAGACCGCGGTGAGGTTGCGCATCGCCGGGTGGTCGGACAACAACGGCGCTCCGCCGGAACTGGCCGCCATGCCGGCCCAAGCGCGGACCGGCGTCATGATGTCGGATTGTAGCTGATAAGCGAGGTACAGCATCCGTTGTCCACGGGCGCCGCGGCCCGCCTAGCGGCGGGCACACTTCGACCCCCCAACGGATGAAAGCTAGTGCATTTTTTGTTGCACTGCGACAAGAATATGAACATCCTGCACATTCGGGACGGGGCCGAAGGCGCGGGAGTGCCCAAATAACAGCCAACGGGCCGCCGCAAAACCATGTTCTGGTCGCTAACTAATTGAGTCAGGATGAAATTTTCAAAGAGAGCAATGGGATGTCCAAGGCCACTCTGACGCTCGCCAGCAAGAATTACGGCTCGTGGTCGCTGCGCGGCTGGTTGCTGTGCAAAATGGCGAACCTCGATTTCGAGGAACAGCATGTCTCGACCGACGACCCTTCGACGCGCGCGGAATTGCTGCTGCTGTCGCCGTCGTTCCTGGTGCCCTGCCTGGTCCACAATGGCATGAAGGTGTGGGACACGCTGGCGATTGCCGAATACTTGCATGAGATCAATCCGGAGGCCGGGCTGTTGCCGCCCGATCAGGCGCAACGCGCGCATTGCCGCTCGATCAGCGGCGAGATGCATTCCGGGTTTTCCAATCTCCGCTCGGCGATGCCGATGAATATCAAGGCGCATTTCCCCGGTTTCAAATCCTGGGCCGGCGCGCGGGGCGATATCGAACGCATCACCGCGATCTGGCGCGAATGCATCGGGCAGTACGGCGGACCCTTTCTGTTCGGAAAAAAACCCTGTGCGGCGGACGCCATGTATGCGCCGGTGTGCTCGCGTTTCGTCACTTACGACGTCCAGCTCGACCCAGCATCGCGGGACTATTGCCGCACTATCATGGCGATGCCGTTCATGGCGGAATGGATCGCCGGCGCCAAGGCCGAGCCGGACGAGCTCGAGGAGCTCGACGTCGAGTTCTGACGCGCCGCCTCGCCCGATCCCGGCTTTCCGTATCCTCGCGAGTATGATGAAGTGGCGCCCCTAAACTGGAGGGAGCGCACGATGCCGGTCAGCAAGATCAACGGCGTGAACATCAATTGGCGGACGGTCGGCGACCGCGGCAAAAACAATCATCCGTGGGTGGTGATGACCACCGGCGGCCGCCGCGGCCACGACGAATTCATCCCGCTTGCCGAAAAGATCGCGAGCTACGGCTATCGCGTCATGCTGCACGACCGCCGCAATACCGGCGCCTCCGACATTTTGATCGCGGGCGACGAGGGCGAGGAAGTGATCTGGACGCGCGACATGCACGCGCTGTTGTCGGAGCAGAAGGCGCTGCCCGCCTTCTTCAGCGGCTCCTCGGCCGGCGCACGCACCTCGATCCTGTTCTATTTGAACTATCCGCAGGCGGTTCGCGGGCTCCTGCTGTTGCGCGTCACCGGCGGTCCTTTTGCCGCCGGCCGCTTGCCCGAGCAGTATTACGGCCAGTTCATCCGCGCCGCCAAGGAAGGCGGCATGGCCGCCGTCTGCGCCATGGACGCCTGGAAGGAGCGGATCGCCGCCAATCCGCGCAACGGCGAATATCTGGCAAAATTGCCGGCGCAGCAATTCATCGACGTATTGACGCGCTGGAACGAGATTTTCGTCGCCGGCGGGCATTATCCGGTGATGGGCGTGAGCCCGGAGCAATTACGCGCCGTCAAGACGCCGACGATCGTCATTCCCGGCAACGACAACACCCATTCCAGCGCCAGCGGGCTTGCCGCGCATCGGCTGATCGCCGGCAGCGAGCTGCATCAGTTGCCGATCACCGATCAGGACGTGCCGCTCATCCCATTCCCGGAATGGGGCGCCTACGAGCCGGAAATTGCCCGCGTCTTCGCCGATTTCATGGCGCATACCGTCGCGGCGGAAAGCCGGGCGGCGTGAGTCTGCACGCCTAATCCCACTTGGCGCTGCCGGAATAGGACCAATCGACGATGCGGCCGTCGGGGTTCGCCAGCGCGGCGATCTCGGCCATTTCCTGTTCGCTCAGCGTAAAGTCGAACAGCGCTGCATTCTCCGTCAGCCGTTCGAGCTTGCTGGTGCGCGGGATGACGACGATGTTCTGCTGCACCAGATAGCGCAGGCAGATTTGCGCGGCGGTCTTCTTATGCGCGGCGCCGATGCGCGCCAAAAGCTTGTCGTTCTTGGCATTGCCGCGGGCGATCGGACTATAGGCCACCACCGCCATGCCGTGCTGCCGGCACGCGGCGATCACCTTCGACTGGTCGAGGAACGGGTGGCATTCCACCTGATCGCAGACCAAGGGCTCGGTCGCGATCCCCACCGCCTCCTCGATCAGCGCCACCGTGAAATTAGAAACGCCGATGTGGCGGGCGAGGCCGTCGCGCTTGACCTTGCCCAAGGCGCCGAGCGTCTCCGCAAGCGGGATCTGCGGATTGGGCCAGTGCAGCACCAGAAGATCGACTTCGCTCAAACGCAGACGCATCAGGCAGTCGTGCGCGGCGCGCTCCAGCGCCCGCGGCGCGAAATGCGACGGCCAGATTTTCGTGGTCACGAACAGCTCGTTGCGCTTGACACCCGAGGCGCGGATGCCGTCGCCGACGTCGCGCTCGTTGTCGTACATTTCCGCGGTGTCGATATGGCGGTAGCCAAGGCGCAAAGCCTGTTCGACGACGCGGGCGCAGGAGCGGCCGCGCAATTCCCAGGTGCCAAGCCCGACCAACGGGATTTTAGCGCCATTGGCCGCGATGCTGGGGATTGGTCCGATCGTCGTCACGCATCCATTGTAGCCCGGATCGCGGATGCAATCCGGGGGAAAAATTTGCGGCGAGTGAGACCCGGATTGCGCGTTGCGCAATCCGGTCTACGGCTCAGCGCGCCTTAGCGCCCTTTGCCGAGCACGGCAAAAGCGGCCTCCGGGGCTTCCTCGATAACCTTAAGCAGCGACCGCGCCGGCCCGCGCGGCGAGCGCTTGCCCTGCTCCCAGTTGCGGACCGTCTCGACCGGCACGCCTATCCGCGCCGCAAAGGCGGCTTGGGTCAACCCGGTCTGGCCGCGCACATTGCGGGCATAGGTGGCGTCATTGAAGCGCTCCGCGGCGCGCGCCGCATGATGCGCCGCTGTTGCAATCGCTTTCGGATCGCTGGCGATGGCACGTTCGCTGCCGTCGGGCAGCACTTCAACCAAACGTCCGTCCGCTTTTAATCGCACGCGCAGCATGCGCAGCCCCCCGCGCTTGCCCCGGCATTTGGGCTCGCTGCATCATAGCTGATTCGTCATGGATTCAATGAGTTAGTACGCCGATAGACGCGTCGGACTGCGTCAACGGCCTATTCGGCCAATAGCCCATAAGCCATTGGCCGATAGTCGACGGCTATAGCCAGCTGAAGAAATCGAGCAGCATCGCCCGCCGCGCCGTTTCGCGGGTGACGCAAGCGGCAATCATCATCTGCGCCATCGTGCCCTGAATCTTGTCGTAATAGAACTGGCAGGTGGTGTCGCGATAGGCGATCCAGGCGCGCTGCATGGCCTTGGCCTTTGCCGTCTGATCGGCGTCAAGCGCGCCAAGCAGCGTCTGGTAATTGTCGTTGAGCAGACCGTCCCAGATGATGCCCTCGATTTCGTAGCAGTCCGCCATTTGGTGGTCGCTCTTCGAACCGGGGTCGCCCATGCACGGGTCGGCCACGAGCTTGAACAGGCAGTCCTGCTCGCCGCCGTCGAGATTATCGCGGTTCTTCGTCGCTCAATCGCGGATCGCCTTAATCTCTTGGGCATTCGGCTGCCGCGATTGGGCGTCAGCGCTGCCGCTCACGACGATCGAGAACACGGCGAACACGCTTGCCGCAAATAGCCATCGGCCCATCGCCGGCCTCGCTTCCCTCTATGAGCAACTGTCGCGATCGCGCCGATCTTGGTTCAATCGCAAAATCAGGAGATTATCCGCCGCCCTCCCCCGCCGCGGCTATGGGAGCCCTCGACTTGCAGAACCTCCAAATCGACGCCCAGCGTCTGTGGCAGTCATTGATGCACACCGCGCAGATCGGCGCGACGCCAAAGGGCGGCCTATGCCGGCTGACTTTGACCGATCTCGACCGAAAGGTCCGCGATTGGTTCAAGGCGCAGTGCGAGGCGCTCGGCTGCGCGGTTACGGTCGACGACATGGGCAATATGTTCGCGCGCCGGCCCGGCAAGAACCCGGCGCTGTCTCCGATCGCCATGGGGTCGCATCTCGACACCCAGCCGACCGGCGGAAAATTCGACGGCGTGCTTGGCGTGCTTGCCGCGCTCGAAGCCATGCGGACGCTGCACGATCTCGGTTACGAGACCAATGCGCCGATCGAGATCGTCAATTGGACCAACGAAGAAGGCGCGCGTTTTGCGCCGGCGATGCTGGCGTCGGGCGTCTTTGCCGGCGTGTTCTCGCGCGATTACGCTTATGCGCGTACGGATCGTGACGGCAAGACGTTCGCCGCGGAATTAGAGCGGATCGGCTACAAAGGCCCGGAGAAAGCCGGCGCACGCAAATTCAGCGCGATGTTCGAACTGCACATCGAGCAAGGGCCGATCCTCGAAGACGAAACGCGCATGATCGGTATCGTGCAGGGCGTCCAGGGCATGCGCTGGTACGAGATCACAATTACCGGCCAGGAGGCCCACACCGGCGCGACGCCGATGCCCTTGCGCAAAAATGCGCTGCTCGGCGCGGCGCGGATGATCGAGCGCATCGATGCGATTGCGCGCGAGCACGCCCCGGACGCCGTCGGCACCGTCGGCATGATCGAAAACAGACCCAACAGCCGCAACGTCATTCCCGGCGAAGTGTTTTTCACCATCGATTTCCGCCATCCGGACGGCAAAGTGCTCGACGCCATGGAGGCGAGCCTGCGCGCCGCGCTCGCCGAGATTTTGCCGCCGATGCAGCTGACCTACAGCGAGGCACGGATCTGGGATTGCCCGCCGGTCAAATTCTCAGCCGAGCTGATCGATTGCGTGCGCATCGGCGCCGCCAAATCAGGCTTCGCCTCGCGCGACATGATCTCGGGCGCCGGCCACGATGCCGCTTACATTGCGCGCGTCGCGCCGACCACCATGATCTTCGTGCCCTGCCGCGGCGGCATTTCGCACAACGAGGCGGAGTCGACGAGCTTCGACGAATGCGCCGCCGGCGCGCAGGTGTTGCTCAATGCGGTGCTGGAGTTTGATCGTAGGTTGGGGTGAGGCTGCAAGCATGCAACCGGTCAACGGATAAGCCGAATTTCCACGCCGGATACTGCGCCGACCCAAGTCCGATCACCAGTCAGGGCCGGTACACCTTCCCGTTCAGCTAGTGCAAGGCACGCTCGATCGCCGAGCGAGAGTCCACGCCTTATTGTTTCGGCTCGCAGCGCCCCCGTTCGCTGCGCCAGGAGAATATCGAAATCGCTCGTCGTTAGGGCAATCGATCGCAGGGCGGATTGGGCTTGCGCGGAAGTGCTGCCACGCTCCACGAGCTTTGCAACGACTTCCGCATAGTTCACAGTCGAGACGAGCGCGTCGTCCAGCATTTCCTCGACGGCATCAGCGCCGGGCTCGTTGTTAAGAACGGCGAGGATCGCCGACGAATCCAGAACGGCGCTAGCCATTCTGCTGCTCGCGTTCAACTTCGCGGCGCCGGTCCTCGATAAGTTCATCGACTAGGCTTACGCCTTCCGGCACAAATTGGCGCACAATGGCCTGCGCTCTCCGTACGGCGGCACGGCGCGTCAAAAGATTGAGCTCGCCGTCGTCTATGGACGCAACGAGCATGTCTCCTTCGGACAGTCCGAGCGCTTCGCGAAATGCTGCAGGAATAACAACACGCCCGTCCGGACCCAGCCGCAACTTGGCCGGGGCCAATTTGGCCCCACCCGAGGCTGTCTCCGCGGCGACCTTTTTCGCCTGACGGGCTTCGTCGTGGACCAGGACGTTGCGCACAAACTGATAACGAGTGCCGAGAAATTCAGCGATCGCCTTCCGCCCATATCCAGCCTTAGCAAGCACTCGCATTTTTTCTGATTTGGAGGGCAATCCCTCCGTTAATTTCAGCATCCGCTGGGGTTCAAATACCATGGCAAGTCTCCAATATCGCCAAGTATTACTCTATGTGGCGTAACCTATGATATATGTCAATATGAATAGTTACCGCGTCTTCTCGAATATCTCCCGCCCGATCAGCATGCGGCGGATTTCGCTCGTCCCGGCGCCGATTTCATAGAGTTTTGCGTCGCGCAACAGCCGGCCGGCCGGATAGTCGTTGATGTAGCCGTTGCCACCGAGGCACTGGATGGTTTCGAGCGCCATCCAGGTGGCGCGCTCGGCGGCGTAGAGGATGGCGCCGGCGGCGTCCTCGCGCGTCGTCTCGCCGCGATCGCACGCGCGCGCGACGGCATACACGTAAGCCTTCGCCGCATTGAGCGTCACATACATGTCGGCGAGTTTGGCCTGCATGAGCTGAAAGCGGCCGATCGGCTGGCCGAATTGCGTGCGCTGGTGGACGTAGGGGATAACGAGGTCGAGGCAGGCCTGCATCACCCCGATCGGCCCGGCCGCCAGCACCGCGCGCTCGTAATCAAGGCCCGACATCAACACATTGACGCCGTTGCCGACAACGCCGAGCACGTTGTCGCGCGGCACCTCGCAGTCCTCAAAGACGATCTCGCTGGTGTCGGAGCCGCGCATGCCGAGCTTGTCGAGCTTCTTGCCGGCGGAAAATCCTTTGAAGTTCTTTTCGACAATGAAAGCGGTAATGCCGCGCGCGCCCGCGGTGCGGTCGGTCTTGGCATAGACCACGAGCGTGTCGGCGACCGGCCCGTTGGTGATCCACATTTTCGAGCCGTTGAGGATGTAATGGTCGCCCTTGCGGTCGGCGCGCGTGCGCATCGACACCACGTCCGATCCGGCGCCGGGCTCCGACATCGCCAGCGCACCGACATGCGCGCCGGAAATGAGCTTGGGCAGATAGCGCTTCTTCTGCTCGTCGCTGCCGTTGCGGCGGAGCTGATTGACGCACAGGTTCGAATGCGCGCCATAGGACAGGCCGATCGCCGGCGAGGCGCGCGAAATCTCCTCCATCGCCACGCAATGGGCGAGATAGCCCAGCCCCGATCCGCCCCACTCTTCTTCGACCGTGATGCCGAGCAGACCGAGCGCACCGAGCTGCGGCCACAATTCGCGCGGAAAGCTGTTCGAACGGTCGATCTCCTCGGCGTGGGGCGCGATCTTGGCTTGAGCGAAGCCGCGCACGCTGTCGCGCAGCATTTCAAGGTCGCTGCCGAGGCCGAAATCGAGGCCAGGCAAGCTGTTTGCAAGCATCGCGCGCTTCCTTCCGCGGCCGAACGAGACCGGACTTACGCTTTATAGATAGCGGCTCGGCCGACCCCTGTCAGGATGCCGCATTGCCGTTCCGGCGTATGCCGCGCGTCCCCGGCGGCCTTGCCAGGATCTTGTCGATCGCCTCGGCGGGAACAGCTTTGGCGAACAGAAAGCCCTGCAACTCGTCGCAGCCGGCCAGCCGCAACAGCACCCGCTGCTCGTTGGTTTCGACGCCTTCCGCCAGCACCTTCATGCCGAGTGCGTGGCCGAGGTTGACGACCGCATGGATGATGGCGCCGGCATTGCCGGTGGTGCCGAGCGAAGCGACAAAGCTGCGATCGATTTTCAGCCGGTCGAAGTGGAATTTTTGCAGATAGTTCAAGCTCGAATAGCCGGTGCCGAAATCGTCGAGCGCGGTCGAGGCGCCAAGCGCGCGCAAAGCTTCCAGCGTGCGCTGGGTTTCTTCCGGATCGTCGATGAGAACGCCTTCGGTGACTTCGAGCACCAGGCGCGAGGCCGGCATGCCGGCGTCCGCGAGCACCGCGGCCACGAAATCGATAAGCCCGCGGCTGCGTATCTGCACCGGCGACAGATTGACCGAGACAAATATATTCGCCCACCGCGCGCCGTCGGCCAGCGCGCGACGCAGCACGATCTCGCCGAGCCTGATCATCAGACCGCTCTGTTCGGCAAGCGGAATGAACAGCGCCGGCGCAATCGCCCCGCGCGTCGGGTGATTCCAACGCAACAGCGCCTCGACGCCGACCATGCCGCCGCCTTCGGCGGCGACGACCGGCTGATAGTGAATTTCGAACGCTTTCTGTTGAATCGCGGTTTCCAATTCGCGCAGGAAAAAGCGCCGCTCGGCATGCTCCGCGTGGATCTGCGGCACGAAGTGGCGCACCGATCCGCGACCGCCGCGCTTGGCGGTGCGCAGCGCCAATGCCGCATGCCGCTGCAATTCGTCGCCGGTGGTGCCGTCCTCAGGCGCCTTGGCGATGCCGATGCCGGCGCTGATCTGCCACATTTGATCCAGGTAGATCGGCGCGGCGAGCGCGCCTGAAAGCCTATCGCCGAGTTGGTTCGCCAGCCCCGCGTCATCGCTCGCGACAACGACGGCGAACCCGTCGTCGTCGAAACGGCCGAATATCGCGCCGGGCGGCAGTGCCGATTTGAACCGTTCGGCGATGCTGCAAAGCATGGTATCGCCGCCGGCGCGGCCCAGCGTGTCGTTGATATCGTGGAAGCCGTCGATATCGATCAGTGCGAAAGCGACGAAGCGCGAGCGGCGCGTCGCCAGCATCCCGTCCAGGCGTTCGCGTACAATGCGCCGGTTCGGCAGCCCGGTCAGCGCGTCCTGCGTTGTCAGTCGGCGTATCGCTTCGAGGCTGCGGGCGAAGGCGGCGGTGAGCCGTCGCGTGCCCCGCATCGTCAGGTATGCGCCGCAGGCGAGCACGATACCGACGGCGCCGAGCAAGCCCCACAGCCAATTCATCGCGCCGAGGAACGCGCGGTCGGGCGCCCAGTTGAACCAGCCGACGATGCGGCCTTGCGCGTCGTGCAGCGACTGCACCTCGCGCCCGCGGTCGGCGGTCAGTTCGCCGTCGAATTTGAGATCGTGGAGGCCGGCGCGCCGCGCGATGCGGCTAAGCTCTTCGGCATCGAAGCGACCAGCGTCGCCGGCTCCGGCGTGCAACTCGTCAAGCGCCGCCTGCAAGGCGGCGTGCTGTTCGGCGGCGAGGCGAGTGTCGTTGCGCTGCGTTTCGATCAAGCCGGTCGCGGCGCAGGTGAGGACGGCGAGCGCCAGAATCAATGAAGCGACCGTGCCAATACGGGCGATCGTTCCGCCGGGCATGGGCGACGCCATCGGCCCGCCCGACCGCCGCCGCGCCCAGATTTTTCGGGCTCCCCCAGCGGCCTTCATTCCTCACGCCCCTCACCAACCCCAAAGCGGCAAGGTAAGCGGGCGTGATTAACGGCAAGGAAAGGCGCAATTCATGCGAGCGCGACGAAGTGTAACGTCGGTTATCAACAGCGTGCGGTCGGCAAATCGCAGTGTTAACATGACATTAACCAGGGAAACTTTTAGTCTTTTGTCAGGGCGGACGGGTTTCGCGGCAGGTCGTTTTGGGGCAGGTCGTTTCGGGGCAGGTCGTTTCGGGGCAGGTCGATGGCCTGCCTTTCGCGGGCTAGGGGATGGCAAGCTTCACAGCGAGCTTAGTGGCTGCAGCGCTTGCGGCGGCGGTAGGTCTACCGCTCGCCGTCGGCTCGGCTCGCGCCCAGGACCAGGCCTCGGTGCAAGATCCGGCCCCGGCGCAGAGCCAAGGCCAGGCGCAAAACCAGGCGCAAGACCAAGCCCAAATCCAAAATTCGAGCCAAGCCTGTCCCGGCAATCCCGACGCGCTCGGAACGAGCCGCGTGCTGCCGATCGATTTCAGCGCCTATCAGCAGCTCGGCCGCATGCAGTATCCGGACTCGCTGCCGCTCAACGACAAGGAAGTCGTCATCACCTTCGACGACGGCCCGCTGCCGCCCTATACCGACCAGGTCCTCGACATTCTCGCCGCGCAATGCGTCAAGGCGACGTTTTTCATGGTGGGCGAGATGGCGCACTCGTTTCCCGCAACCGTGCGCCGCGTTTACGAGGAAGGCCACACCATCGGCACCCACAGCGACCATCATCCGGTCGGCTTTGGCAAATTGCCGATCGAGCGAATGCATCACGAAATCGACGGCGGGATTGCCGATGTGAGTGCGGCGTTCGGCGGCGATTCCAGGTACCTGGCGCCGTTCTTCCGCATCCCCGGCCTCGAACGCTCCGACCTCCTGGAGAGCGAGCTTGCCGAGCGCGGGCTGATCATCTTCTCCGCCGACGTGGTGGCTGACGACTGGCACCGCGATATCACGCCGGCCAAGATCGTTTCGCTGGCCATAAGCCGCCTCGAAAAGCGCGGCAAAGGCATTCTGCTCCTGCACGACATTCACCCCAAGACGGTGGCGGCATTGCCGGGACTGCTGCAACAGCTCAAGGAACAGGGCTTCCACGTCGTGCAGGTGGTGCCGTCCGCCGCCTATGAGATCGCGATGGCGCGCAAGCCCGCCGCGCGGATGCTCGCTTCGGCGCTCCCCGATGAGCTCATGATCGACGATAACGACGGCGTCCGGCCGACCTGGCCGCACGCCGCCGACGACCCGACGCCCGATGCGGCCGTGCTGCCGGTCCCCGATGCGACGGCTTTCGAACCGGATGCCGATTTAGCGGATGACGGCGGCGCGGTGCGCTGGCCCGACGTTCCACTGTCCATCGTGGCTTCTTCCAAACCGGATGCGACCATAGCGAGAGGCAGGCATAAGCGAATGGCGGAACGTCCGGAGCGCCGCAAGCTCGACGTCGCCCGCTCGGCCGATCACAACCGGGTCGAAAGGGAGCGACGATCCGGGCATCCGCGGGCCCACGCGCGGGCCGGCGCCGACGGTCACCACGCCGATCTCATGGGCCGGATTCAAGCCTTCGCCGCGCGTTTTTCGCCCGGACTGTTCGCGGCCCATGCGACATTCTAACTCGAAGTGAGGGGCGTGTCTTTCAGCTCGGCAGCTTCTCCGAAGCGGCTGCATTGCGGTGATCGTGTCTGTTGTCTGGCTGAGCTGGTGCGGATTGCTCTACGCCGTGACCGATTTAAATGAAAATGCAATAGTGCAAGCGACTTGTAAAATTATATGGACGCAACCGTGGGGCATGCTTTTGGGCCGCGGGATGCGGACGGTTTCGCGGCAATTGGAACTGGACATTATCGCCAGATCGACCCGCTTTACGCCGGAGATGCGACCGCTGCCGAAGACTGGCGCCAGAGCTACCGCGTCATGTATAACTCGATCCGAGGTGATAACCGACCGCGCTCAGTAAACAGTAGACAGCGTGATTGTTGAGGCATTGCACGTCATTCTACGGCGTTACCGCCACGGCTTTGCGATCGTGACGCTTGCGGTCATGGTCATGAGCTTGGTGCTGATATTTGCAAATTGGTACCTCGCCCAGGATGCTCGTCTTGGCGTGGTGCGTTTCCCGACGTCCTGCAGCTGGCGCGTTCAGCGCGAATTCATTAGGTCGACAGCGCTCCTCCACCTTTTCCAGATCAGCGATGCAGAAGACGGCTATCGGGCGGTCATTAAGCGTGATCCCGATTGCGCGATTGCTTACTGGGGCCTCGCAATGAGCCGGCTGAAAAACCCGCTCTATGAGCTACCAACGGCGGTCGATCAAAATGTCGCCCGTCAGGCGATTGCCGCTGCTGCCGGTGCCGGCTCCGCAACGCCGCGGGAACACGCCTATATCGCTGCGGTGGATCAGCTGTTCAATCCCGTAGACGCCTCCTTTCCGGTGCGGCAACTCGCCTATGCCAACGCGATGGGACGCCTGGTGGGGCTGTATCCGCACGATGACGAGGCCAAGATCTTTTATGCGCTGGCGCTCAATTTCGCCGCTGACCCCGCCCATGATAGCCTCGAGCGTCGGGCGCATGCGGCAGAATTGCTCCTGCAGGTGTTCAGTGAGGAACCCGATCATCCCGGCATCGAACACTACCTGACGTATTGCCTGGGGCACCGCGGCTATCAACCTAAACCCTTCGCGAGAGTGCAGATGGCAACTTCAACACAGCGTATTGTCGTCGGCGCCTTTGCGCTTATAGCGGTTTGCGGCATGGCGCTGTTCGTAGCGCTGACATCCGATTTCCGGCCCGGCGCTGCTAGCAGCAGGTCGATCGGCGGTCCATTCGTGTTGACGGCAAGCGATGGCAAACCGGTTTCCGATCGCGCCTTTCGCGGTCGCTGGATGCTGGTTTATTTTGGTTACACCAATTGCCCCGATATTTGCCCGACCACATTGTTGAGCATCAGCAAAATACTCAAACAGCTTGGCCAACTCGCCAATGCTGTGCAACCCATTTTTGTGACCATCGACCCCGAGCGCGACAGTCCAAAAATCATGGCGGAATACACCAACTCGTTCGACCCAAGGATCATTGGGCTTACTGGGACACGATCGGAAATTGCAGCCATTGCTAAGGAATTTCGCGTGTTCTACAGAAAAACGCCAAGCGACAATCCAGCTCACTACTTCATGGAGCACAGCTCTTACATTTACCTGATGGATCCCAAAGGACGTTATGTCACACTGTTTTCACACGAGGAAACTGACACTCCGGAAGAAATTGCATCCCGATTACGCAAACTTATCAACGGCCTTGGCCCACTCCAAACGGCGCCTCCATCGGCATCGCGCATAGCTCCGCAGCCGCAAACCAACTGACTGCTGACTCGACGAGAATGACGACAGGGGTTTTAACTCGTGGCGAACGCGCGCATCCAGCCTTCTTCTGGCTGGGAGCAATCGCCGTTACGGTCGGCGTCTTGCTTCACCTGCCGATGTACATCAAGTCCGCGACAATGAATTTTCACGTGGCTGGAATGCCTGTGGATAGCGCAATGCTGGTTGGCATGGCCTTCGTCGTCGCCGGAACTGCCATGGCCTGGTACGGGCTCTTACCGGCGACGTTCAAACTAGCACCGCCTCCCGTCGTTGCGGCCGAGCTCGTCGAACTATCGAAACAACAGATCCCCGGACGAGCGGGTGAGCTCAACGGCGCCCACCGATTGCTATTGGTGGTATTGACGCTTGCCGTAATAATCAATTCGATGAAGCCGGCCTCGCTTGGTTTCGTGATCCCGGGAACGGCGGCGGAGTATGGGCTGTCCCGCGAGGTGGTCGCCTTATTTCCGCTCAGTGCGCTCACCGGCCTCACGATCGGATCTTATATCTGGGGCATCATTGCCGATCGAGTTGGCCGACGCGCGGCAATTCTTCTCTCCGGCATCATGTTCGTCGGCACGGCGATTTGCGGTGCCATGCCGGCATTCGAATGGAATTTGCTGATGTGCTTCCTCATGGGCTTGGCGGCCGGTGGCATGTTGCCGATCACTTATGCTTTGCTCGCCGAATGCGTGCCGACCAAGCATCGTGGCTGGACGCTAGTCCTAGTGGGTGCGTTCGGCTTGGTCGGCGGCTGGTTTGCAGCAAGCGGCAGCGCTGCTTTGTTCGAACCTTATTTTGGCTGGAGGATCCTTTGGTTTCTCAATGCTCCCACCGGCCTCATACTTATCTTGTGCAACAAATTCATTCCAGAATCGCCACGTTTTCTGTTGGCGCGCGGCCGCATCGACGAAGCCCGAGAACTCGTCAAACGCTTTGGGGTAGGGCTCGATCCGCGTCATTGGGCCGATGCAGCACTGCGGGAAGACGCGCGGGTCGATAGCGCGACGGAATTGATCCACGGTCGATTCCGTTCCAGGACGGCAATGCTCAATTTGACAGCGGCCGCCTGGGGGCTTGTCAATTTCGGCCTTTTGCTGTGGCTCCCGGCCGACCTGCGCGCTCGCGGCTACAGCGTCTCAGGCTCCAATGAGCTGCTGTTTTATTCGTCATTGCTCGCGCTTCCAACAACAATGCTGGTCGCCTGGATCTACAGCCAGTGGAGCACCAAATGGACGCTGTTCATCCTTGCTACCTTGACCGCCGTCGCGCTTGTCGGCCTTTCACTCCTGGATTCCAAGCTCGCCATCGTCCGCAACAATCCGCTGGTGTTGTTCTCAATACTGATGGTCGGCGTAAATGGAATCATAGCGGTATTGTTGCCCTACAGCGCCGAGAATTATCCGGTACTAGTGCGCGGGAGAGCCACCGGATTGGTTGCCGGCAGCAGCAAACTTGGCGGACTTGTAGCTAATGCGCTCACAGTGGCAGCGCTGGTGCCCGGTCTGGTGACGGCGGCCGTGGCGCTCGCCCTCCCCATTGCGCTTTCAGCGGGATTAGTTGCCCGTTACGGCATGGAAACGCGCAATATCGAGCTTGAGTGATCAGCACGCGATCACTTAATCCCATATACGGCTTCGACCTCGGCGAAGTCGGGCCGAATTGCTATCGCAGCGACGATATCGTAGTTCCCATGCTATCATCAATTTTCAATTTTGCTTTGCCGCGCACACTTCCGACAGCATCGCGAGGGATGGCTTGGGCATTGCAAGAATGCTCATCACGGTGTTCCATGCAGCGCTTTGAGTTCGGCATTAGCAGCGCCATACTCCAGGAATGATTTCGGGCACTGCGCGACAGCGAGACTGAACATGCGCATTGCTTCGTCCCTTTTTTCACGCTGCAATGACCATTCTCCACTGTACAGATAAGCTTCGCAGAGCTGACCATTGTTCGTGTTAGGATTCGCATCTGCCGCCGCAGCAAGCAGGGCCGCTGGCGCCATCCGGCCGAGATAAAGGCGAATGACCGGCGCGGGCCACTTCGTCATGTCGAGCGATTTTGACGCCTCCGCCAGGCGACTTACGAGATGACTGCGCTTGTTCACGATCTCTATCCACAGCGCCGTGTAACTGTCGCCGGGATCGAGTGCGCTTGATCGATCGAGGTCGGCCCGTGCATTAGGAAGCGCGCCTACGTAAATCTCAGCCAGCGCGCGTCCCAAATAGGTGTAGGCATCCCTGGGCTCGAGTTGGACGATTTGGCTGTAGTCGGCTATGGCCCGCTCATTATCGCCCTTGGCGTAATACATTTTGGCGCGGCTGCTTAAGGCAAACGCGTTTTTGGGATCGAGCTGAATCGCCTGGCTGAAATCCATGATCGCGCGGTCGGCGTCGCCCTTGGCATAATAGGCGATACCGCGGTCGATGAATGCGGTAGCCGTCGGCTCGTACTCGAGCGCCAGGTTGCAGTCCGCGATGGCGCGATCGTTTTCATTATTGTCGTTATACGCCACGCAGCGATTCGCGTAGGCCCAATCCAGGCCTCGACCGACAACCTTGCCCATTTCGATCAACCCTGAACAGGCAGCGATGCGTTGCTCGGGCGAAAATGCATTTCCTTTGTTAGCGCACCAATCGATGAGCTGCTGTGTTGGCGCGGCGGCCGAGGCGGCTAACGACGGCTCTGTCCATAACACGGCCATAGTAGCAAAGGCGGCCCAGATAACCTTCATAGCATCCCTCAAAAGACTGGCCTTTATGGCAAGAAAATTGCGATCCTTGACACGGCCGTCTCGAGCCCACGATCCGTGCCCGTGGTGGGTCAATTTTCTCTCGAATCCCAGAATTCAAATTCAGATCTACTTCTCGGTCAACCCATGTCCGATCGGCAATTGACTCTCGGCCGGATTCACCAGATACCGGTCGTCCGCCTTTCATGGTAAGGTGCCGCGCAATGCTGGACTACGATCATCTGCATGCCGCAATTTCGGACTTGCGCAAAAAACAGATTTTTTTCATTGGCGGGGCAGCTAAGTCCGGGACCACATGGTTACAACTGCTTCTGAATGCACATCCCCAAGTGAGCTGCAATGGAGAGGCGCACTTTAGCGCATTAGCATCAATATTGTGGGATGGCCTCAATCAACATAATCAATTGATCGCGCAGAAGAACATTTCGATCTTTAGCGAACTTGAGGGATACCCTCGCTTAGAGGATGACGATTTCCAGTATCTGCTCGCGTCATGGATTAGTCTATTTTTGGTGCGGCAAAGTCAGCATAAATCCGCGGTCCGTGCGGTTGGTGAAAAGAGCCCGAATAACATTCGATATTTCGACGTATTCCAAACCCTCTTCCCGTTAGCGAAATTTATTCACATCGTTCGCGATGGGCGGGACTGTGCTGTGTCAGGTTGGTTTCACAATCTCAGAGTGACGCCCGATCTGACGATGAAAGATCACACCTCCATGGATGCCTATGTGCTTAGCTTCGCCGATAGCTGGATGAGGGATCTTGCTACCGTCCAGACATTCGCCGACAGGGCTCGAGGCCACATTCGGCAGATTCGCTATGAAGATCTCGTGGCCAATACCGAGCGCAGCCTCGCCGGCATTTTCGACTTTCTCAATGTCGAGGTCGCCGAGGCTCTAATGGCAGAGTGTCAGTCTGAAGCCTCCTTCGCGACCTTGAGCGGGGGTCGCGCTGCCGGCAAGGAAGACCGCACTTCGTTTTTCAGGAAAGGTGTAGTCGGCGATTGGCAAAATCACCTCAGTGGGGACCTCGATGCCGCATTTCGCAAACGCGCCGGTGGTTGGCTCGAGCGGTTCGGTTACGCCTAACTCAAGCGGCGCTCGCTTGGGTTGAAATCCTGGATGATTTGCATGCTTATACCAAGTCTCCTTGATCAGAACCCGTGCGCCCATTGGCGCAAGCCGATGGACATGATGCGCCAGGGCTGATTGACGAGCTTGTTCCATGCCTCGCAGCAGTGATCGACGAGATCGTCATAGGATTTGAATATACGGTTGGAGAGCCAGTTGTCGCGCATGAACTGCCAGACGTTCTCAACGGGGTTGAGCTCGGGGCATTTCGGCGGCAAGGCGATAATGGTGATGTTGGACGGCACGACGAGGCGCGTCGACATGTGCCAGCCAGCCTGATCGACCAAGAGGACGGCGTGGACACTGGGCGCGATGATCGCGGCGATCGCGGCGAGGTGCAAGTTCATCGCCTCGGTGTTGCAGGCCGGCAGGATCAGGGCCGCGCCCTTGCCCTTCTTTGGGCAGACGGCGCCGAAGATGTAGGTCGAGGCGGTCCGTTGATCACGGGGAGCGCTGGGACGGGAGCCCCGCTTGGCCCATCGGCGGGTGATCTTGTTCTTCTGGCCGATACGAGCCTCATCTGCGAACCAGATCTCTATCTTGTCGCTATCGACCGCCCTTTCGCGCGCGATTGCCTCCAGACGCGCGGGGAAGTTTTTTTAAAATCCTCAATCGCACCCGCGGCCTGCGCGTGATGACGTGGCCGAGCCGACAGCTTGCGATAGCCCATGGCGCGCAGCTCCCGGCTCAACGTCTGCTTGGCGATGGTGATGCGGAACTCTTCGTATATCCATTGCGCCAGATCGATCAGCCGCCAGCGCACCACGCCATGGACTGCCGGGAGTGGGCCGCTCTCGATCATTTGGGCAATTGCCTGGCGCTGGCCGTCATTGAGTTTGGAGGGTTGGCCTGGCGGCTTTCTGTCCAGCAGCCCGTCAGGGCCACACGCGTTGAACCGTAAAACCCAGTCCCGGATGATCTGCAGGCCGACGCCGCCGATCTTGGCCGCCTCGGTGCGGGTCGCTCCGTCATAGATCGCGGCAAGGGTCAGAAGTCGCCGCGCCTGCGGCCCATCCTTGGTCTTCTTTGCTAAACTGCGCAGCCGAGATGTGCTGAAGTCTCGCCGCAATGGTATCGGAACCGACATGGCGAACCTCCTTGGTTCGCCACCTTGAATCAGACCGCCGCTGATTTGTGAATCCCCAACGAGTCGGGCCTTCAGAGATTTGGTATTACATGGTTGCGCGAGTTTTGTTTTTAGGAACATTCCATAAAATCGTCAAAAGGCGCGCGCCGCCAAACTCGACGGGAGGTGATCGATATGGATCGCGCTGCTCGCTCCAGTTTGCAGGCTCATTGTTGTCTGGAGTGGGACCGCGCCTACGTCTCTTTTTGTCGGAACGAACGCCCGGTCCTGACCACAAATGCAGCCGTGGTCCGCGGGCCAATCAATCTGACTTCTGTCGACCTGTGGCGAAAGTATGAGATGTTCCTAGAGCCCATCATGCGGGCGCTCGCGTAAGATTAGTTGTGCCGCAGTAAACTGCAGGTCTTTCGTTAAGAATTGAGCGCAGCGGCTCACGAAGCTGCCATAATAAACAGCGCGGCTTGGGTTTATTGCCGTAGTCCCCTTGATCGGCTATTGAGGAGCGCGAGTGCTTGGCCGAACACTCGTAAGCGGGTCACGTTGGCATCCTCGATGCCGAGTAGTCGTGAGGGGAATCGATGAGCAGCCCGATTGAACAAATCACCATTGTGGGCGGTGGGACAGCGGGGTGGCTGACCGCGCTGATACTGAATTCGTATCTCAACAAAGACGTCCGGGAACGACATCTCGCAATTACTCTGATCGAGTCTCCTAATGTGCCCACAATCGGCGTCGGCAAATCGACAATCCAGAATCTGAAGGTAACGCTGCAACAGATAGGAATCGACGAGGCAGAATTCATTCGTCGATCCAACGGCTCGTTCAAGCTAGGCGTATATTTTAACGATTGGTCGCGCTCTACCGGCGGAGCATCATCGAAATTCTTTCATCCCCTCAATAATCCTCCAGCGTGCGGCGGAGTTACTCCGGCCTATCATTATCTCAAATTCGGGCCGCATTCGATCGGGAGTTCCTACGGAGAGAACGTTCTGCCAAATGCCGCCGTGATCGCCGCCGGAAAGGGACCGCGATCTCTGCATGGCGGCAATTACGTATTCGACATCAATTATGCCTATCATGTCGACGCTGGGTTGCTCGCCGAGTTCATGCGGGATTTCGCGCTCGCCCGTGGCATCAAGCACATACGAGACGATGTCGTCGACGTGCTTTTCACCGAATCGGGAGCAATTTCGGCATTGCAGCTCGAACAGCGCGGACATTACCCAGTAGAGTTCGTCATCGATTGTACCGGCTTCAAGAGCCTCATCTGGGGCCGAATGGGGGCCGAACCCTTCATTTCCGCAAACGATCGCCTGCTCAACGACCGGGCCATTCCTGTCCAGGTTCCACATCGCGATCCCAGCAAGGTCGAACCCTGCACACGCGCAACTGCGCTGGGCTCCGGCTGGGTTTGGCGGGTGCCCCTCTACAGTCGGGTGGGCACCGGCTATGTCTATTCCAGCGCGTTCCGAAGCGATGATCAGGCGCAGGCAGAATTTCTGGCCCACATCCGCGCTACTGGTGACCTGCCGGCCGATGCTCCCGACCCGCAAACGCGTGTCATTAAGATGCGCATTGGATACACGCGACAACCCTGGATCAGGAATTGCGTGGCGATCGGACTTTCCAGCGGTTTCGTCGAGCCGCTCGAAGCGACCGCAATTTATGCGATCGATACCGCCGCCACTCGGCTGGTCATGAACTTCCCCGACAAAGAGTACAGCCCGGCTTTGGCCAAAGCGTACAACGCGCGTTCCACGGCCTTGATGGAGGAAATCGTCGATTTCCTGCAGGCACTCTATTTGACCTCAAATCGCACGGAACCGTACTGGGTCGCGGTGCGCGAGGAGACCCGCGTTTCCGACTGGCTGTGCGAGAAACTGGAACTCTGGCAGCATCGCTTTCCCGATCTGGATGACACCCACAAAAACGTGCTGTTCGACTTTTCCAACTTCATATACGTGATGCTTCCGAAGGGATACTTTGCCAATATTCGTTCTCCCCTGGAAAGAATAATCCGTTTTGACGACTGGAAAGCGTTTGGTCAGCGGTTGGACGCCGAACAGACGCGGCTGCTGGCGACTTTGCCCAGCCACTACGACTTGCTGACGAGCATACGCGCTACGACATCGAGACCGGAATATGAATTGAAAATTCAGAATGCGATCGGAAGACGGCAACCTTAGGATGGGCAACAGTACGAAATTTCACTTGATGCATGTGCAAAATCGCGCCCGCACCATAGCCCGCGAAGAAGGACCTCAACGCGCACGCGATTGCGCATCCCCGCGCTCCAACTTTGAATTCCACAAATAGATGGCAGCAAGCATCCCAGCAACAATCATAGCCGGTCAAGGCAACGCACAGCGCAATCATGCGGTCCTCATCCCTCGCCTAGCCAAGCATTTCAAGGAGATCGAGAACTGTCGTCCGTTCGGGACGATCAATCTCCAATTGGATCAACCTTTGAACAGGTCTCGTGCGGATTACTGGACGCGGCGAGTGACCTGGCTCCCCGTAGACGGGGCAATGCGCGGGCAGGTTCGGCATGAAGCCTTTGGATTCATCAAGATCCGGCTCGAGTGTCCGACAAGCGGTCCACTATCTGATGCCTGGATCATACTGCCTGAGGGTTCCACAACTACTTACTGCGAAAATCAGGTCGAAATCGTCGCTGCTGTGCATGTTGCTGGCGTCAGCTACGGAACGCGCTGTGCCATTCACATCGATCACACTCCCTCGGTGGCGGCACCGCCTGGGTTTGGCGAGATTTACGGAGGGTCGCTAATTGGGAAATACGGTGGCACAACTTAAGTTGACACATCGGACGCTCATAATTTGCGCACAGAGATTGCTGACTGCACGACCTCTCGATCGGGTGCAAACGTTCCCAACTCAATAGACCGCCATCAAAGATTGATCGTCATCAGGACTCCGCGCATTGCCGCACTTCGGAGATTCACGCGGAAAATTGCGGCCCATGCGGTGCTCAGCCTTGAGATGGCCGATCACCGGTTCGATGGCGGCACGTCGCCTGAACTCGCGTTTGATCTGTAGCGTGACGCGGCGCTTTTGACCTGCAGTGAAGACCCTAAACTTGCAATCGGGCGGCGCGTTGTGGCCGCGATAACCGGCATCGGCGATGGCGCGATTCGGGAATTAAATTTCCCCGAGTTAACCTGCGCCCCATGCACACGCTTGGGATATCAATTCTCCCCTGCGATCCCCTCCGCCGGAGCAAAATAATCGCCAGCGAAACGTGCCGCAGTAGCGATAGGCACACATTTACGGCCTTAGATCAAAAAAGTTTGCGGGCCTGAAACAGCGTTTCAGGCCCGCTCCGTCGTTTTAAGGTCTAGCGATGGCTACCAGCGATAAGCAATGCCCATCCGACCTTCTAATACCTCGTTATTGAACTCAGTGGTACCGGGTTCGGACGCGGTGAGATATCCTGAACCCGTGGCGTGGCCAAGATCATAATAGAGGAATTCGCCCTTCACCGACCAATTCTGGTTCAATTTATGCTCGACGCCAGCGCCACCGACCCATCCAACCCTAACGCTGTCGAGATGGCCATAGTTCCCGCACCCAGAGCTGTCGCAGAAGATGTTGGTGTCGTTCACCTGGCCCAGCGCCAAGCCGCCGGTGACGTAGACGAGGGTGTCGTCAACTGCCAGCCCCATGCGGCCGCGGAAAGATGCAAGCCAGTCCACCTTCGACTGGAAGCCCTGTTGGGTAACCGAAGCTATGTCGCTTTGCTTCATCGATGTGTGTTTCAGATCGGTCCAGGTCCAGTCGGCCGCAACGCCGTACACAAAGTAGCGTTGCTGCCAGTCGTGCCCTACTTCGACGCCGGCTGCGAAGCCGGTCGCGCTGTTTACTGTAGAGGCCTGACCATAATATTGCGTGCACGAACCGTAGTAGCCGTAGGACGGAGTAACCTCGGTGCACGAAGAATTAAGCCGTGCGACGCCGATATTTGCGCCGATGTAGCTACCCTCCCAAGTCGCAACTGGAATTGGCGCCGGCGGCGGGGACTTCATCGGCATTCCCATGTCGGCTGCGAAAGCTGAGCTACTCAGCGCCGCGACCGCCGCCGTAGCGAGCAAATGCGTTCGGATTTTCTTCATCGCCAACCCCCAAATGATAGTCGTGAAACTAAGCAAAAGTTAATACGAAAATCGAGTGAGAGTCTGTAACTTATATGCAACAGTCGTTTGGAAACTGCTCGCTGTACACAAAGCAACTTCGCGTAAGAAATCGTTTTTAAAATCAATGACATAGTTGACTAGCCCCGTAAGCGCAAGCGCACCGCGATCAAGATTGCTGAGCGGTTTCATCCAGCGAGCGAGGCCGTTAGGGCCAGAGCAACCTGCCTGACTACCTCGTCCCAATCGCCTGAGGTTGGCTGCCGGAACAACCTCGCGGTCGGATACCAGGGGTTATCGTTGCGATCGAGCATCCAGCGCCAATCCGGGCTGTGCTGCAACAGAACCCAGACTGGCCGGCCCAGCGCTCCGGCGAGATGAACTGGCGCGGTATCGGAAGAAATGACGAGATCGATGAGCGACATGATTGCCGCGGTGTCGCTGAAATCGTCGAGCTTGTCGCCGAAGTGAATGAGGTGGGGATGTCGGCGCAAAATCTCCTCGTCGCCATCGCGCAGGTCTTTCTGGAGACTGAGAAATTGCGCGCCCTGGATCGAAAGCAAGGGGGCCAAACGCGCCAATCCGATTGAGCGCTCGTCGTCATGGGGGAAATTCGGGTTACCGGCCCAGCCTATGCCAATTAGGGGCATCTGCGATTTCGGCAGCCGTTCGTTCCATGCGGCGATGCGCTCCGGCGAGGCTACAATGTAGGGCGTCGCCGCCGGAATGGTTTCGAGCCGGGTCTTGAAAGCGAGCGGGAGGCTGGGCAGCGGGCAATGTAGATCGAAAGGCGGCAATTCCTCCCCTGTGGCGGTCAAAACGGCCGCGCCCTCGATCCCCGCGAGCAGCCTTTTCAGCGCCGGTTGCACGTCAAGCACCACTCTCGCGCCCCGCGCTGCAACAAGCGGTACATAACGCACGAATTGAATAGTGTCGCCGAAGCCTTGCTCGGCATGAAGCAGGATCGTCCTGCCCTCGATTGGCTCTTCGCCGCGCCACCGCGACTGGACGAACTCGCGCGGCGGCTTCGACCACGATTTCTCAAGCTTCCCGCGCCATTCATATTCTTTCCAGCCCTGGTCGAAATCGCCCACGCGCAGGAGGGCACATCCTCGATTCCAATGACCTAGGGCGGATTCCGGCGTGATCGCCAGCGCGCGGTCGTAGCTCGCAATCGCTTCCGCGTGCCGCTGCAATATCGCCAGAACATTGCCGCGGCTATTGAGTGCATCGGCGTCACCGGATTCGAAGGCTCGGTCGAAGCAGGCGAGCGCTTCTTCGTACCGGTTGAGCTCCGCAAGAGCGCTGCCGCGCTTGAACACGAAGTAGAGATCACCCGGCTTGAGTGCTAGGGCGCGGTCGAAACAGGCGAGCGCTTCCTCGGCACGATGCAGATAAATGAGGGCGGTGCCTCGGTCCTTGAGCGTGGAAAGGTCGTCCGGGTCAATCGCTAAGGCCTGATCGTAGCTTTGCAGTGCCTCGTCCCGGCGATCGAGCGCCCAGAGGACGTTCGCACGATTGTTGAGCGTGGGTGCGTCGTTCCGCTTAATCGCTAGCGCCCCGTTGTAGCTAACCAGCGCCTCTTCAAAACGCTGCAGATCGATCAGGACATTGCCCCGATTGCACAGGGCATCGACGTAGTCGGGCTTGATCACCAGCAACCGATCGAGGCTTTCCAGGGCTTCCTCCGGACGCTTGAGCCGCCACAGCACGTGCCCCTTGTTGTTGAGCGCCAGGACATTATCTGGCTCGAGCGCCAACGCCCTATTCAAGCTTGCCAGTGCCTGCTCGTAACGGCCGGACTGGGCATAAACTAACGCCAGATTGGAATGGGCATGTATGGATCGCGGATTGATTTTGAGGGCTTGGCGGATCAGTCGGTTCGCCTCGTCCAGTCGGCCGCGCTGAAATTCGACGAGGCCCAACAGATGAAGCGCGTCGAATTGCTTCTTGTCGGCGGCCAGCACCAGCCGGCAATAAAACTCGGCTTCGCCGAGGCGGCCGGCGCCGTGCGCTTCCAGAGCGCGACGCAGCGGGCTAGCCAAGCCCGGCAAAGCGGCCTCGGCCGAACCGACGTTAAATGGATCCCCGCTCATCAAGACAAAACCAATCTGGCCTTCGCCAATTCGAGCAACTCGCTGCGTTGAATCTTGCCGGCCTCGCTGCGCGGAATGCGGTCCAACGCAACGAATTGAGCTGGGACGAAGTTGCGGCTCAGCTTCGCTTGGCAATAGCTGCGCAATGACTCATTCTCGGCAACGCGATCCGTCTGAACGAGGACATACACATCCCCGAGGCCGAGCGCGTTGGGCACGGTGAGCACGGCGGCGTCGTTCACTCCTGGGAAGGCTCTCGGCACCTCTTCTATGAGCTCCGGGTTGATCTTGTCGCCGCCGACATTTGCTATTCCACCCGGCCGGTGATCACGAGCAGGCCTTGCGGTGTGAGGTAACCGTAATCGCCGGGGTAGAACCATCCATCGCGGAAAACCAGCGCAGACGCCTCCGGCTGACCGACGTATCCGGCGGCCATATAGGGTGTGCGAAGACGCACAATGCCTTCCATCTCAGCAGCTTTTGCAATTCCGTCTTCGTCCACGATCTCAACCGAATTCGGCGCCACAACATAGCCCCTGCGGCCCGGTATATCGTTAGCGTCGCGCAGATCGGAGGATGCGACGGAGCCGACCTCCGTCGCACCATAGTCGTTGAAAACGCCCGTACACATCCGCGCCCAAACTCGTTCAAGCAGTTCCGGGGGCACGCTGCCACCCATGGCAAGAATATGCTCCAAGGAGCAACGAACGCCGGTCTGCTCGTAGAACTTCAGATGTTCGGCCAAGCCGCGCGGCGAGGTGACCATGCTCTGGATCTTGAACAGGTCGAGAGATTGCTCGGTGGCGACCGGATCATTGCCGTTGAACATGACCATGCCGCCACGCATAAGCATGTAAAGGATGAAACGAAACGCCGGTTCCGAAGCCAGCTCCAAATCGCAATAAATGCGCGCGTGTTGTGGCCAATGACCGCCGAAGGCATACGCGAACTGGACATTCCGTCCCATCAGCACGCGATGAGATAATGCAACTCCTTTTGGAACGCCGGTGCGCCCGGAAGTCAAGAAAATGCTACAAATTTCATCGCCGCTCGCCGTCAATAGTCGCGGATCGACCACCGCATCGCCACTGCCCTTGACCCAATCCGGTCTGGCACGGATGACGCGCGTGGCGCCGGTCACTGGATCGGACGCATCGGTGATGATCGCTGCAGCGCGGATTTCCTGCGACAGCGACGCTCCGCTGCACGAGACCGTAACCACGCCGATGCGCGTCAAAGCAAGCACGACGGCAACGTGAAAGATTTTGTCCTGCAAAAAGATGCCGACGATCTGGCCCGGCTCGAAATCGAGCGGCAGCAAAGCGCGCGTCAAGTTGTTGAGCATGTATTCGAGTTGCGCGTAGCTGATGAGATCAAACTGGGTGCCCGGCGCGCAAATCGCCGGCTGCTCCGCATTGATCCGGCACTGAAACAGGATTGGATCGACGATATTCATGACAGTCCCAACGCGAACAACAAGACGATCGTCCGTATCTAGTTCATTTTGGTCTTGAGCAGATCCGCCAGCTTGCCGCGCTCGATTTTGCCCATCTCGTTTCTTGGCAGTTGGGCGACTGAGACGAAACGAGCGGGCACAAACGCGGCTGGCAACCTCGCCTGGCAATAGTTGCGAAGAGCTTCGACATCCAGGTACGAGTGCGGCACGACGAGAGCGCAAAGTTCGTCCACGCCGGATTCGCTCGAAATAGCCAGGATGCCACACTGCACGACATTTGCGTGCGTCGACAAGACCTCTTCTATGCGCTCCGGATTCGTCTTCTCGCCGCCCAAATTTATGACGCTCGTGGCACGACCGGAAATGACAAGCAGATTGTCCTTCGTGACGTAACCGAGATCGCCGGGATAGAACCAGCCATCGCGGAACACGCGCTGCGTTTCCTCCGGATCCTCCAGATACTCGCCGACGCCGTACTCGCTTCTAATGCGAACGACGCCCTCGTCTCCAGCGCGCAGCACGCGGCCGTTCTCGTCGACGGTCTCGACCGTGATGCCCGGCAGGAGATAGCCAGCGGCACCGGCAATTCCCCGCGCAAAGTGAGCCGGCATCGAGGCGACCATTGTCGCTTCGGTCGAGCCGTAACCGGTTGTCAGATTGGAACAGATTCGCGCGCGGACCCGGTCCGCCAATCCTTCCGACACCATGCTCCCTCCCGAGAACACCGCCTCCAATCCACTTCTATATTCCTGACGTCTTTCAATCGCCTCAACGAAATTCAGCAAGCTTCGCGGCGAGCCGACCATATTCTGGACTTTGTAAATGGGAAGCGCCTTTATTGTTGCCTCCGAATCGCCGGTCATGAACAGCGCGCCGCCGCGCCACAGCGTGGCGAGCAGCGCCTGAAATCCGAGCGACGTGGTCAACGAAAGATCGAGATACGTTCGCCCGCAGAATGGAGCCTGGGGGCCAAAAAACAAGTCTTGACGAGCGATCCGGGCGACCATCATGTGATTGGTGACTGCCACCGCTTTTTCTTCACCGATCGTCCCGGAAGTGAGAAAGATGCGGCAGATATCGTCGGGCGCCCCCTTATAAAGATATCTTTGATCCGGCTGGCGGCTATCCCCCCTAAGCCAGTCGGAATCGATGAGAATGAGCCTGCCCGCTTGGACTTGCATTGGACGTTCAGTGATCACGGCATCGATGGTGAAGCGCCAGGAAAAGCTCCGGCTCCGGCCGGAAACCGTCACAACGCCGAGGCGCGTCAACGCGATCAACACGATCGCGTGGAAGATAGGATCGTCGATGAACACCGCGACCCAACTCCGAGGCGCAAGACCGAGAGCAACGATCCGTTGGCACACGCTGTTCACCGAGTGCGCTAAGCGGGCATAGCTGACAACATTAAATTGCGTTCCCGGCGCGGAGAGGGCGACTTCCGCCGGTTTGTTTCTGCATTGGATGAATATGGGTTCAACTATGTTCATGTCAGATTGCGTCGTTTGCTTCAACGGATGTCTCGGTTGCGGCCAGACTGTGAAGTCGCGAGGCTATAGCGTTTAGGCGGTTCAGCCAAGGCGCCCGAATTGAAACGTCGATCCTGCTGCGACCTTCGAAAGTGCAGACTCCCTTGCTGGCGTAAGGCTTCGATGACATCTTTCTAACTCATTTCAAGGGAGTGGCTTGTGCGCGTAAATTGCTTTGCGAGAGGCAGTGCTTCGGTTGTAATGGCAATAGCTCTCGCATGCTTGAGGCCTTACGGGTCCCTCGCTGTCGAGTCAGATCAGGATGCCATAATAGAACATTCGGCCTGCACCGTCCTGCGCATGCAGCCCACAGGCATGCTTATGGGCTGTGGCCTTCGCGTGCTATCCCTACTATTGGTAATGGATGATGTCAGCAGACAGGTCCGCTTCACCGAAGATGGCGCGTTTCATTTCATTTGCCCCATAGAACAAATGTGTGAAGGTCAGCCGCGCATTGATGGGTGGATTATATTGAAGGAGGCTTGGCAAAACAGCACTCAAGACGAAGCCGCAATGAAGCGGGTGTTGCAGTTGCCGCCAGCCGTTAGAGGTCCCGATACCAAGCCATCAGAATTCTCGCCCGAGTCCCCGAACTCCGTCTGCGGCACATTTGCAATAACCATTGCTGAAATGAATGGCCGGGGGGTTTGCTACGCTAGCGACGACAACGGTTCGGCGACGGTTGCTACAATCGTGTCGGGACCTGAACTGGGGTTTGCGATACTTTTCAGCCAGTCCACGACGAATTGGCAGGCCCTTCAGAAGAGGGCACTCGATCTTGCCCATAGTTTTAAACTCGAACGTGCTGAGGGTGACGGCAAGTTGCTGCAATGGATTCGGTGACATCGTGCGCCGCTCGAATTCGCGCCTCCTGTCGGCCTAGTTTTCCGCAAAAAAATGTCCCCATCATTAGCGAGGGCAGATAATGCTATAGCCACAACTCCATTTGGCCAGCACGACCGCGCGAGCACAATCCTCCAAGCCACGCCATCAGAGGTGTACCGTCCATCTGCAGGACTCGGAGTATCAGAGTCACGACTTCCGCCGCCGCTGCGCTCGTGAAGGGACGGGAAGTAGCCATGCAAAACTGCATTTGTAACGCCCTTTTATACTCGGACTGGCAAAATGTTCTTATTAATCCAAGTAATTTGCTGTGGTTCCGCGACCCCTGGTGCGGCCGAGAGGACTCGAACCTCCACGGGTTGCCCCGCTAGCACCTCAAGCTAGTGCGTCTACCAATTCCGCCACGGCCGCATGTGGGGTAGGCGCGCGCGAGAGCACGCGCGGCGCCGATGTAACAGCTAGGTTATTGCGGGACAAGGCCGGGCGGGAGGCTCGGCCAAAGGGGCCGCTCAGGTGCCCGCCGGCGTCCGCGGCAGCAGCTGTTTCACCTCGACGGCGATCTTGTTGCCGCTGACAATGACGGTGCCCTTGGCCACCGGCAGGTTATTGGCGAGGATGCTCACCTCGTCTTCCTCGGAGGCGTCGAGCTCGATGATAGCGCCGCGGCCGAGACGGAGCACTTGGTGGATCGGCATAGAGCTCGTCCCCAAAACCACCGCAATATCGATCGAGACGTTGTCGAGTGTCGGCACGGTGCCCCCTGTTTCGGTTTTCGACTTGGCGGTCCATAGTGTTGACCACGCTATGGTTACGAGGTGGTTAACACGCGTGGCGACCTGACAGTCGGACTGTTGCCCATGGCTGGCGCGCCGCCGGTCGAATGGCACCTGAGCGATCGGCCGATGGCCTACGACGCCGCGCTTACGGTCATGACGGCGCGCGCCGAGGCGATCGCGCGCGGCGAGGCGGCCGAGCAAGTCTGGCTGCTTGAGCACCCTGCCCTTTACACCGCCGGCACTTCGGCGCGGCCGGCCGAGCTGATCGAGGCGCGATTCCCAGTCCATATGACCGGGCGCGGCGGCCAATTCACCTATCACGGACCCGGTCAGCGGGTCGGCTATGTGATGCTCGATCTCAAGCGCCGCGCGCCCGACGTGCGCCGCTTCGTCGCCACCATCGAGCAATGGATTATCGACGCGCTTGCCGCCTTCAATGTCCGCGGCGAGCGGCGCGACGATCGCGTCGGCGTCTGGGTACGGCGGCCGGATAAGGGCGAAGGTTTTGAGGACAAGATCGCGGCGATCGGCGTCCGCGTCCGGCATTGGGTGACGCTGCACGGCTTTGCGCTCAATGTCGAACCGGATTTGTCGCATTTTTCCGGCATCGTGCCGTGCGGCGTCACCGACGCTCGCTACGGCGTCACCTCGCTCGCCGATCTCGGCTTGACCGTATCGATGCCGGATGTGGACATGGCGTTGCGCGCGGCGTTCGCGCCGCTGTTCGGCGCCACCGCCGACGCTCACACGCTGCCGAGCACCGAGAATAGTTCGTCGCGCCGACGCAGCGCCACTTCGTCCGGCCCGGCCTCGCGGTGATCGACGAAATCGACGCGCGCGCCGGGAGGCCCGGAGCCGCAGTCCTCGATCATCGCCAATACGTCGTTTTCCAGCCCAATGAACAAGGCCTCGACCGCGCCGTCGCGGCGATTGCGCACCCAGCCTTGCAGGCGGCGCTCCAGCGCCGTCACCTCGGTCCAGGCGCGAAAACCGACGCCCTGCACTCGACCGCGGATCAGGACATAGCGGTGCACGTTCAAGCGAATTCTCCTAGCTTGCGGTAGCCTGCGCCCAACGATCGCTTCGGCAGCCATTGTTCCAGTGTAGCTATGTAGCCTGCCGGCATTTGCCGCTGGTGCGCCGCTTTGACGATGATCTCCATGTAGCCAGGCTTTGGCTGGCCGACCGGCCGGCGCCGCGCGATATAGACGAGCGCCAATCGGCGCCGGCCTGTCGCATCCACCGCCAGGATTTCGGCGCGATATTGCCCGGCCGCGACGTTCTCCCAAAGGTCGAGCGTAACCCGGTCGCGTGGCGTAAGTCGCCACAGAAGACCGTGCACGGATTGCGCGCGCGCCGGCTCGACCGAGGCATAGCCGTCCGACGTGATGACGAAGCGATAGTCGGCAAGCCGCGCCAGGCCGAGCGGCATTGCCATCGGCGCATGCTTGCGCATAACGCCGCGGTGCATGTTGGAGCCGTAGGCGAAGTGCAGCATTATATCTCGGCGGCAAAACTCGCCCGTCGCGCCGTCCATACTGAAAAAACCACGGCCACGACAATGGGCGCGAAGCCGATCAGCATCAGCAGCACGACCATGAGCCAGGCGAGATCGTAATGCGGCGAACCGATCAATGTCACAATGACGTAAAGCAGCAGAATGAGTTCGAGCGCGCTGGTCGCGGGCGCGTTGTCCATCAGGCCGTCCGATGTATTGAAGAAGCTATCGGCCACGATCAACAGCAGAACGACGGAAAGCACGTATAGCAGGCCGACAGCTGCGGCCATGCCGCTGCCTCTGCCGGCATCGTGCAGCCGCTTGGCGTGCAGCACGAACCAGATCCAGATCAACAGGATTTGCGCGGCGACGAAGGGCCACAGCCCGCCGTGCCTGATCACATCCGGCGTGGTGAGCAAATGCGAGGCGACGCCGAACAGATAAATGCCGGCCGCGCCATAGATGAACGGCTGCGGCTTAAGCCGCCCGCTCGGCGAAAAGAGAAATTGCAGTGCTTGCATTCCGGCCCCCTTCCGTCACCCTGAGGTGCGAGCGCGGCGAGCCTCGAAGGGCGACGGCCCCGGCCATCGAGCAGCATCCTTCGAGGCCCGCGCTGCGCGCGGGCACCTCAGGATGACGGGACAAACGAGCTTACGCAAATTCCATGATCACCGCGTCGACGGCGACGCTGTCGCCGGGTTTGACGCGGATTCTCTTGATGGTGCCGTCGCGTTCGGCGCGCAAAATGTTTTCCATCTTCATGGCCTCGACCACGGCCAGCGTCTCGCCGGCCTTGACCTCCTGGCCTTCGCTCACGCCGAGCGAAACGACAAGGCCCGGCATCGGGCAGCGCACCGCTTTCTCGCTGTCGGAGAGCCTTTTCACCGGCATCAGGCGCGCGTAACGCGCCTCGCGCTCGGTGTAGACGAAAGCTTTGACCTCGATGCCGTGATAAGCGAGCTCGAAGCCGTTCGGGATCATGCGCACATGCATGGCGACGGCGGTGCCGTCGATCGTGCCGGCCCAGACCGGCATGCCGGGAACCCAGTTCGAGGACAACAGGTGCCGCGCGCCGTCCTCGAAGGTCACCGCGATCGCTTTGCCGTCATGCTCGACGTCGGCCTGGTATTCGTCGGGGCCGAGCCAGATGGCGCGCCGCCGCTCCCGCGTCAGCGTCGTATTCAACTGTCCGGAGATTTTCCGCTTGCGCTCGCCAAGCAGGTGATCGATCGCGGCGGCCACGCTGGCGATGGTGTGGGCAATTTCGCCTACCGGCGCGATGCGCTCGAAGCCGCCGCGAAATTCTTCGCCGATAAAGGCCGTGGAGAGCCTGCCGGAGCGCCAGCGCGGATGCTGCATGATCGCGGCAAGGAACGGTATGTTGTGGCGAATGCCCTCAATGGTGAAGGCATCGAGCGCCTCCGTCTGGGCTTCGATCGCATCGAGCCGCGTCTTGGCGTGGGTGACGAGCTTGGCGATCATCGGATCGTAATAGAGCGAAATCTCGCCGCCTTCGGTGATGCCGGTGTCGTTGCGCACGGTGATGCCGTCACGCACGCCTTCGGCGGGCGGCCGGTAACGCACCAGCCGCCCGATCGACGGCGCGAAATTGCGGTAAGGATCCTCGGCGTAGATACGGCTTTCCACCGCCCAGCCGGAAAGCTTTATGTCGCTCTGTTTGAGCTTGAGCGGCTCGCCGGCAGCGACTCGGATCATCTGCTCGACGAGATCGATGCCGGTGACGAGCTCGGTCACCGGATGCTCGACTTGCAGCCGCGTATTCATCTCCAGGAAATAGAAGCTCTTGTCCTGGCCGGCGACGAATTCGACCGTGCCGGCGCTGTCGTAGCCGACTGCCGTCGCCAGCGCCACGGCCTGCTCGCACATTTGCCGGCGCGTCTTGTCGTCGAGCAGCGGGCTCGGCAATTCCTCGATGACTTTTTGATTGCGGCGCTGGATCGAACACTCGCGCTCGCCGAGATAGATGACGTGACCGTGCTTGTCGCCCAAAACCTGGATTTCGATGTGGCGCGGATCGCTGATAAATTTTTCGATGAAGACGCGGTCGTCGCCGAAACTCGATTTCGCCTCGGAGCGCGCGCGGACGAAGTTTTCCGCCACTTCCGCCTTGGAAAACGCGATCCGCATGCCCTTGCCGCCGCCGCCGGCGGACGCCTTGATCATCACCGGATAGCCGATCTCTTCGGCGATCGCGATTGCCTGCTTGTCGTCCTCGATGACGCCGAGATGCCCCGGAACGGTCGAGACCTTGGCGCGGGCCGCGGCTTTCTTCGATTCGATCTTGTCGCCCATCGCAGCAATGGCTTTAGGATTGGGCCCGATGAAGACGATGCCGGCCTCGTCGAGCGCACTGGCAAACGCCGCGCGCTCGGAAAGAAAGCCGTAGCCCGGATGCACGGCCTCGGCGCCGCTCGATTTACATGCGGCGATAATATTGTCGATCACCAAATAGCTTTGCGCGGCCGGCGGCGGCCCGATCGCTATCGCCTCGTCGGCCATTTCGACATGGAGCGCGTCACGGTCGGCTTCGGAATAGACCGCGACCGTTTCAATTCCCATCCGACGCGCGGTCTTGATGATCCGGCAGGCGATCTCGCCGCGATTGGCAATCAGGATGCGCTTGAACATCGAAGCTTACGATCCCGCGAACCGGCCTGTTGGCTTTGCGGCGACGGCGTGGAAATGTCAATGTCGGTGCACATTCGCGATCAATGCCGCAGCAACATCGACGCAATGAGCGCGAGCGCAAGGAGCGCGGCCACGCCCTGCCAGAAGCGAACGGGGTATCGTTGGTAGAGCGTCTGCGAGCTGCCGCCTGAATGCGGCGCACGCGCCGGCCCCTCTTCCATTTCGACCGCAAATTCCATCACGTCGCGAAAGCGGTGGGACGGATCGATTGCAATGGCGCGAGTAAGCGCAGCCTGCAGCCATGCCGGAAGATCCGGGCGCAGCTCGCCCAACGCTTTCGGCCGGTCACGGCGCGGCCTGCTGGTGGCGTCGATGTTGCCGTAGGGGTACTCGCCGGTAAAGGCGCGGAACAGAGTGACGCCCAGCGCATAAATATCGGTCGCCTCATTGCCGGGCTCGCCGGCAAACATTTCGGGCGCCATATAGGCCGGCGTCCCCGGAATATCGTCGGGCGGGAAATCCTCTAGGCCTGGCACGCGCACGACGCCGAGGTCGATCAGCTTGAGCGAGCCTTCGCTCTCGAGAATCACATTGTCCGGCTTGATGTCGCGATGGATGATGCCGGCGCGGTGCAGCGCCGCGACGCCGCGTGCCAATTTGATCGCGATATTGCGGCCTTCTTCCAGACCGACCAACGGCCGGCGAGCGAGCCGAGTTTCCAGAAGCTCGCCCAAATAGAGCGGCATCACCGTGTACAGACAGGTCTGGCGTCCCGGCGGCAGCACGATGGTGCGGCCGACCCATGGACTGTGGACGCGCGCGCCGACCCAGGCTTCGCGAACGAAAGCCGCGCGATAGGTGGCGGCCGCCGCGACTTGAGGCTTCGGAAATTTCAACGCCACCTCGCCGCCTTCGACTTCATCGACGGCGCCGAACAGGCGGGTGTAGCGGCCGTCCGACATCAGCACTTTGAGCACGAAACCATCGACCGTCTCGCCGTCGATCGGCACCGGGATCAGCGGCAGTTCCATAATGTCGGCGCCGATGTCGGCGGATCCCGCCGTCGGCAGATCGACGACGTCGAGCACCAAGGCCGTGCAATTGTCGGTGCTGCCGGTGTCGAGCGCGGCGTTGACCAGCGCGCGGGCGGAATCTTCGGAGCCAGAGCGCTCGCGCAATATGTCGGCGATCGTCTCTGGCGTCAGGTAGCCGTGCACCCCGTCGCTGCACAGGAGAAAACGGTCATGCAGCGCTACCGGCTGCGCGGCGTAATCGAGCCGCACTTCCGTCTCGACGCCGAGCGCACGCGAAAGAATATTCGACCGTCCGGCGCCGCGCTCTTCGCGCACGTGGTCCGTGGTCAGGCACGCCAGCCGCTCGCCGCGCAGCCGATAGGCGCGCGTGTCGCCGACATGCAGCACATGCGCGATCCGCCCGCGCAGCACCAGCGCGGTGAAGGTGCATCCCATGCCGACCGACCCAGCGTTGCGATGACCTTCCGAATAGATCCAGCGATTGAGTGAATTGAGGACCGTCGCCGACGCACGGCGCACTTCCATGGTCTCGGGCAAGTCGCAAAAGCCGTCGAGGAAACCGCGCACCGCCGTCTCGGCGGCAATTCGGCCGCCTTTGGCGCCGCCTATTCCATCGGCGATCGCCGCAACAACGTCCCGGCGCGGTTGCGGCAGCTCATAGCCGAAGACAACGCCGGCGAAATCTTCGTTGCGTTCGCGCGGTCCGGTCTCCGAGGCGAAACCCGCACTTGCCCTAACGCCGGTCACCCGCTCCGCCATCAGCGTCGCCCCGGCTTGAGAGGGAGCCGGCGCCGCCGCCGGCATGACGCGCCCGGCGCGGGCGGCAATTCTGCGATTGCCGTGTCAATTGTCGAGCTTGCAAGTGTCATGAAGGAAATAGCCGCCGGTGCTTGACGCGATGATCACCGTAAGATTTCCGGACTTGCGATCAAGCTTGTAGTTTTCGCCGTCGGCCGTGTGCCAGGAAATCTGCGCCTCGGTGATATCGGCCGGATGTGTATCCACCGTGTTGCGGTCGAAGTCGATCCGGATCTGCCAATTCGCACCGCTGGTTGGATTGGTGCAGGTGATTGATTTTTGGCCGTGCTGTGGCTCGGCGGCAATGGCGGAAACGACAACACCGAGTGCGAGAAGCCCAAATCCCCCGGCCAGTGGCCGAGCCAGAACCAAAAGTCGCATCACGCCCCTGCCCAGTTTCTGTTCACAGTGCAATTTTTTTAGTCACCACCGCCAAGTCCCAACCAAATCCTTCATGGGAAAACGTATTCAGTCAATGACCGATTAACTGGCATAAATTTTGCCCCTTCCCCACCGCTCGCCTAGTCAACATTGGCGCTCAGGGCGGCAGTTATTGGGGGAAAGGACAGGACATGGCTATCGTTCCATCACCGACTTGGCTCAATGAAGGCGATAATGCCTGGCAGCTGGCGGCGGCGACATTCGTCGGTCTCCAAAGCATTCCGGGACTGACCGTACTCTATGGCGGCATCGTCAAAAAGAAGTGGGCGATCAACTCTGCCTTCATGTCGATGTACGCATTTGCGTCGGTTCTCGTCGTCTGGATTCTCTTCGACTACAACATGGCGTTCGGGCCACAATGGTTTCCGTTCCTCGGTAAGCCCGAATTGGCGGTGTCGGCCGCGTTTACATTAGGCCAAGGCACAATTCCCGCCGCAGCGGCAGGCATGCCGCCGCTCGCCTTTCCAATGGCGACGCTCATGTTCTTCCAGTTCGTGTTCGCGGCGATCACGGTCATCATCCTCGGCGGTTCCGTCCTCGGCCGTATGAACTTTACGGCCTGGATGATCTTCTGCCCGATCTGGATGACGCTCGTTTACACCGTGGGCGCGTTCAGCCTCTGGGGTGGCGGCTGGCTCGCAACCCTCGGCGTGGCGGACTTCTCGGGCGGCTACGTCATCCATCTCGCCGCCGGCACCTCAGGCTTTGTTGCGGCCTGGGTTATCGGTCCGCGCCTTCAGGCTGACCGCGATCATTTCCCGCCGAACAGCTTGTTGATCACGCTGGTCGGCGCCGGAATCTTGTGGCTCGGCTGGAACGGCTTCAACGGCGGCGACCCGTACTTCGCCAACGCTGACGCCGGCGCGGCCGTGCTCAACACCAACACGGCGACAGCGGTTGCTCTTCTCACCTGGACGCTGATGGACAAGATGGCCTACGGCAAGCCGTCGGTTCTTGGCGCCGTGAACGGCATGATCGCCGGCCTCGTCGGCATCACTCCCGCCGCCGGTTACGTTGACGGCTGGGGCGCCATCATCATCGGCATCTGCGCCGGCATCATTCCGTGGCTCAGCATGAACAAGTTCCAGAAGCTCGGCTTCATGCAGAAAGTGGACGATACGCTCAGCGTGTTCTCCACCCACGGCGTGGCGGGGCTTATGGGCGGCATCCTGACGGGCATCTTGGCCAATCCTGCGATGCTCGAATACATCGGCACCGACAAGGACGCGCCTGGCGTCAGCATCACCGGCTGGCTCTACGGCAATCCCAGCCAAGTCCTGCTGCAGATCGAAGGCGCCGCGTTTATCATCGTGTACAACGCTATCGCGACCTTCATCATCCTCAAGGTGATCTCGATCTTCGTCAGCCTTCGTATGGACGAGGCCACATTGAAAGTCGGCGACGACGCGGTGCACGGCGAAACCGCTTACGCGATCGGCACGGAGGGCGAATAACTCCCCGCCTCACTTCCCTTGCGAGCATGATGGCCGCTCGCAAGTCTGGGTCTGCGCCTCTCCTCTAGTCGCGCGGACCCATGGCGGCCCCCAACGGGGCCGCCCTTTTTTTCGCGAGCTGGCGGCCCCGACGAGGCTGACTTTTTCGCGAATGGGCCGTTCCCGAACGGGACCCTTTTCGGCAAGATCGGTAGCCCCGGATATAGTCGCCGAGAGAGCACGGCGCTGTCACGTGCAGGTCATATATCGCGGACTAGCTTCCCCTCGAACGCCAGCACAATGTTGAGGGGATCCTATGAGCAAGAAAATGCTCTCGAGCGTCGCGTTTTCCGTGATAGCGGCCCTAGGTCTGGCCGTCTTTTCAGGCAGCATCGCCATCGCCGCCGAATCGACGGCGCCCGACAGCACATCCGTTCCGGCCCCGCAAGACACGGCGCCGACCGCGACGCCGATCAAGCACCTCGTGATTATCTTCAACGAGAACGTTTCGTTCGACCACTATTTCGCAACCTATCCCAAAGCCACCAACCCGCCGAGCGAGCCGGCTTTCACGGCCAAACCCGGCACGCCGAAAGTCAACAATCTCGCCAATGCGCATCTCTTGACCGACAATCCGAATTTCACCAACAAGGCCAATGGCAGCGATGCCGCCGAGCCGTTCCGGCTCGACCGCAGCCAAGCCTTCACGGCCGATCAAAATCACGCCTATACCGCCGAACAGCAGGCCTATGACGGCGGCAAGGCCGACTTGTTTCCCAAATTTACTGGCAAAGCCACCAGTGGCGGCGCCGGCGCCTTCGGCACCAAAGCCCAAGTCATGGGCTATTATGACGGCAATACCGTCGCCGCGATGTGGAACTACGCGCAGCATTTTGCGATGAGCGATGCCGCCTTCGGCGACACCTATGGCCCGTCGACGCCGGGAATGCTCAACATTTCGTCCGGCCAGACCAACGGCATGACGATCGTGGCCACGACCAAGCAGCCGTCCACCGTCGCCGCCGTTTCCTACTACATCAATGACGGTCAGGGCGGCCTGACCATGATCAACGATGTCGATCCCGGCTACGATGTTTGCTCGAATCCGAAAGATCAGGCGATGATGTCCGGCGAGACCATCGGCGACCTTCTCAATGGCGCCGGCATCACCTGGGGCTCATTCATGGGCGGGTTCCGCCTCGACATGGCCAACGCCAACGGCTCGACCGGCTGCAAACGCTCGACGCATTCGACGGTGGTCGGCTCCGACGTCGTGGATTACATCCCGCATCACGCCTGGTTTCAATATTACGCGTCGACCGCCAATCCGAAACACGAGCGGCCAAGCTCGCTCGCCGCAATCGGCTATAGTCTCGAGCATGACGGGACGACGCACGATCCGGCCAATCACAATTACGATCTGACCGACTTCTACGACGCGGTGAAAGCGGGAAATTTCCCGGCGGTGTCGTACGTCAAAATGCCGGCCTATCAGGACGGTCACGCGGCCTATTCGGACCCGCTCGACGAGCAGAACGGCACGGCGACGCTGATCAACTTTCTCGAACAGCAACCGGATTGGAAAAATACCGCCGTCGTCATTACCTGGGACGACTCCGACGGCTGGTATGATCACGCCTTCGTCAAAGTGACGAGCCCATCCTTCGACGCCGAAGCGGATCAACTCGACGGGCCGGGCAAGTGCGGCACCGGTGCGGCGCTGCCTGGCGCCGGCGGCAAGCCGGTCAACGGCCGCTGTGGCCCTGGCACGCGGATCCCGTTCCTGGTGATTTCGCCTTGGGCGAAGCAAAACTATGTAGGCCACGCCCAGATTTCATTCGCCTCCGTCGTCCGCTTCGTCGAGGACAACTGGTTGCACGGACAACGGCTCGGCGACGGCTCGTTCGACGCGACGGCGGGATCGATCAATGGCTTGTTCGACTTCACCGGCTCCGGCAAGACTGCTGCGCTCTATCTCGACCCGACGAACGGCGCGCCGGTCAAAACCCCGCCGGCGTCAGGAGGCGCTCACTGAAGCTAAGAGTGCAATTGCGAAGGCTTTTCGCCACGGGGTTCTTCGGTGCCGTCGTGCTCGGAGGCACGACGGCGACCCTAAAATCGCAGTCGCTTCCGGCCGCGGCAGCACAATCGCCGGCAAGCCTTGAGACACCTTTAGGCGAGAACGCGCATCCGATTGCGCTCCTACGCCCGCCTGCCGGGCCGTTGTCGGCCATGGCCGAACTCGGCCGGCTGATCTTCTTCGATGCCAGCCTGTCATCCTCCGGCCAGCTCTCATGCGCCTCGTGCCATAGTCCACAGCACGCTTACGGCCCGCCTGGCGATCTGCCGGTCATGCGCGGCGGCCCGCTTCTGTCGCGGCCCGGTGTCCGCGCGGTGCCATCGCTGACCTATCTGGAACGACAGCCGAGTTTTGCGATCGGTCCCGACAACGAGGAAAATGAAAATGTCAGCCTCGCGCAACTCGTCGCGCTGAGCCGGGACGCCGTGCGCGTGCAGAAAACCGCGCCGCAGGCGAGCCGGTCGGCGACCAATATGGTGCCGCAAGGCGGGCTGTTCTGGGACGGCCGCGCCGACACGCTGCAAGACCAGGCGCTGTCGCCGCTGCTCGATCCGCGCGAGATGGACGGCGGCTCGATCGAAATTGTCGCCGACAAATTGCAGCGCGCAACTTACGCGGGGCGATTCGTGCAGCTGTTCGGGAGCTCGGTGTGGTCCGACACGCGCCTGGCCGTCAGCGAGGCGCTGTTTGCCGTGGCGCGCTACCAGATCGAGGACGTCAGTTTTCACCCCTATACCAGCAAGTTCGACTTCTGGCTGGAAGGCAAAGCGCGCCTCACCGCCAGCGAACTGCGCGGCTATACACTGTTCAACGATCCGGCCAAGGCCAATTGCGCCGGCTGCCACGTCGACCAGCCGACGCGCGACGGCCTGCCTCCGCTTTTCACCGACCATCAGTTCGAGGCCTTGGGCACGCCGCGCAATGCAGCGCTCGCCGTCAATGGCGATCCCGGTTTCTTCGATCTCGGCATCTGCGGGCCCTATCGTCGCGATATGTCCGCCGACACCCAATATTGCGGTCTGTTCATGACCCCGACCTTGCGTAACGCCGCAACCCGACGCGCATTTTTTCACAACGGCGTTTATTCGAGGCTCGAACAAGTGCTGGATTTCTACGACTTTCGCGACACCGAACCGCAACGCATCTATCCGCGTGACGCGGATGGGACCGTGGACAAATTCAACGATCTGCCGCCGCCCTATCGGGCCAATGTCGACGTCACCGATCCGCCGTTCGACCGCAAGGCGGGCGATGCGCCGGCAATGACGGCGCAGGACGAAGCCGACATCATCGCGTTCCTGAACGCGCTGGTCGACGGCTATCGCCTGAAATAACGCCGGCCGCGGCTGATGCTGCGGAGCCGACTACATCCGGATAAAGCTGCGGCCGGCGCGGCGGCCCTCGGCGGCAATCCAGTCGAGAACGGCCACATCCGCGGCATCGAATCCGGCGGGCAGCCGACGGCGCGGCGCCCGGTCGACGACAACGATTTGCGAGCGCGCAATGACCGCGGCGAGCGTCTCGAGATCGGGACATTGCAGTCTCGGAATTGCCACTGCCGCCTCCGGCCAACCTTCCGATGCAAACTCGCGCGAAGCGCGGTCGTTCCCAAACCGCGCCCGAAGCGCGGGTCGTTCCCACGAGTATGAGTTGCGCGGCTTGCGCCAAGGGTTCAAAGTTCTATGCCAGGGTGGCCCGCGAAGGGCGGCAGTGCGGCAATCTCGCGGCACCCCCGCGCAATGATTTGGCGGGGCACGCGTCAGCGCCGCCTCTTCGACCTGACGCGAAGTGCCGGAAAGCTCGAAAAAGGCCTCTGAAAAAAAACTTTCCGGATGAGCCAGCCGCCTAGGCGATTTTTCGCGTTTTGGCTGCCCCACAGAGCCAATAATACTTTCGGCTCGAGGGAATATTCCGCTGCGAGACTGGCATTCGCGCCGTCCGAGCCGTACATAACTCTGTGAAAACTTTTCCGTAACTTCGGATCAGCTCACAGAACGATCGGCCTACGCGACGGAGGATTTGCATGGCTCTTCAAATTGGCGATACCGCCCCGGATTTCGAAGCCGAAACCACGGAAGGCAAAATCCGCTTCTACGACTGGATCGGCAATAACTGGGTGGTGCTGTTTTCGCACCCCAAGGATTTTACGCCGGTGTGCACCACCGAGCTCGGCACCATGGCGCGGCTCAAGCCGGAATTCGACAAGCGCGGCGTCAAGATCATCGGGCTGTCGGTCGACCCGGTCGACAACCACAAAAAGTGGGCAGGCGACATCAAGGACGTCGTCGGCTTCGCGCCCAACTATCCGATGATCGGCGATACCGACCTGAAGGTTTCGAAGCTCTACGGCATGTTGCCGGCATCGACGACCGGAAGCTCGGAGGGCCGCACGCCCGCCGACAATCAGACGGTGCGCAACGTTTTCGTCATCGGCCCGGACAAGAAGGTCAGGCTGGTGCTCGTCTATCCGATGACCACAGGCCGCAATTTCGACGAGGTGCTGCGCGTCGTCGATTCCCTGCAGCTCAACGCCAAGCACCGGGTGGCCACGCCGGCCAACTGGAAACAGGGCGAGGACGTCATCCTGACCGGCGCAGTGAGCGACGAAGAAGCCAAGAAGCTTTATCCCGGCGGCTGGAAGACGGTAAAGCCCTACATGCGCGTGGTGCCGCAGCCGCGGTAGCAAGTTCTTTTCGTCTCTGATTTGATTGTTGGGGCGCGGCAATAGCCGCGCCCTTCTTTTGAGGGTGAGCACGAATCCCGACGCTAATAATCAGCCCCCGTTCGCCGCATTCATGGGGATGAAGATCACGCTTGTTTTGCCCGACAAGGTACTCGCCGAAATGCCGGTGCGTGAAGAACTCAACAACCGCTTCGGCGCGCTGCATGGCGGCGCGGTGATGGCGCTCGCCGACAATCTCGGCGGCACCGCAACGATGGCGAACCTGCCGCCGGGCGGCCGCACCGCGACCATCGAAAGCAAGACCAACTTTTTCGCCGGCATTCCCATAGGCGACACGGCTTATGCCGAATGCACGCCGTTGCACCGCGGCCGCACCACGATGGTTTGGCAGACCCGCATCACGCGCAACGACGGCCGGCTGTGTGCGCTGGTGATCCAGACCCAGATCGTCATGCTGCCGGTGAAGGATTAGCCGTCGGTTCGAGGTTTGCCATTCGCGCCTCACAGTGTCATCGTTTGCAAAAGCGAGCGAGGATGCCATGGATGTTCGCGCCGCCGTGGCCCATGCGCCCGGACAGCCGTTGGAAGTGACGACGGTAAAGCTTGACGGTCCGCGCGCCGGCGAAGTTTTGGTCGAGATCAAGGCAACCGGCATTTGCCACACCGATGAATTCACGCTCTCTGGCGCCGATCCGGAGGGTTTGTTTCCCGCCATTCTCGGTCACGAGGGCGCCGGCGTGGTTGTCGATATCGGTCCGGGCGTCACTTCGGTCAAGAAGGGCGACCACGTCATTCCGCTCTACACGCCGGAATGCCGGACCTGCCCGTCGTGCCTGTCGCGCAAGACCAATCTGTGCACCGCCATCCGCGCCACTCAGGGTCGGGGTGTCATGCCGGATGGCACCTCGCGCTTCTCGATCGAGGGCAAAAAGATCCACCACTATATGGGCTGCTCGACGTTTTCGAACTTCACCGTGCTGCCGGAAATCGCGGTGGCGAAAATCCGCGACGACGCGCCGTTCGACAAGGTCTGTTACATCGGCTGCGGCGTCACCACCGGCATCGGCGCGGTGATCAACACCGCAAAGGTGGAACCGGGCGCCAAATGCATCGTATTCGGCCTCGGCGGTATCGGGCTCAATGTCATTCAGGGCCTGCGGCTGGTCGGCGCCGACATGATCATCGGCGTCGATCTGAACCCTGAGAAAAAAGCCTGGGGCGAGCGCTTCGGCATGACCCATTTCGTCAACCCGAAGGAGACCGGCGGCGACCTCACCGCCCATCTCGTCAACATGACCAAGAGCGGCGCCGACCAGATCGGCGGCGCCGATTACACTTTCGAATGCGTCGGCAATGTCGGTCTGATGCGGGTCGCATTGGAGAGTTGCCATCGCGGCTGGGGCCAAAGCATCATCATCGGCGTCGCCGGTTCGGGCCAGGAGATCGCGACGCGGCCGTTTCAGCTGGTGACCGGCCGGGTCTGGCGCGGCACCGCCTTCGGCGGCGCCCGCGGCCGCACCGACGTGCCGAAGATCGTCGATTGGTACATGGAGCGTAAGATCGAAATCGATCCGATGATCACGCATACCATGCCGCTTGCGGACATCAACGAGGCCTTCACGCTGCTGCGCGAGGGCAAATCGATCCGGAGCGTCGTGGTGTTTTAGCGCTGCCCGCGCAGCCGCGATCTTGCAAGCGGCAATTTCGATGAATTTTTCGTGTGGGACTTTTCGGCGGCGCCGCTGAAACGTTAGCATGTGCTGCGCATTCAGACGTAATATAAGCCATGCCGTAGAGCGCCCATGCGGCCTATGCAGCGCAAGAGATAAAGCCATGACAATGGATCGTCGCTCGCTGCTCAAATATGCCGCGACATTCCCGGCGCTCAGTGCAGCGCCGTATCTGGCGAAGGCGGCAAACGATCAGGCTGCGGAACAAGCTCCGGAAAAGGCGGAATACACGCTCCGCATCGCCAATGGGCTCGTCGAGCTGGCGCCCGACCATATCGCTTCGACGACGCTCTACAATGGCCAGTTTCCGGGACCGCTCCTGCGTCTCACCGAAGGCAAGCGGGTCGTCGTCGACGTCCACAACGACACCGACACCCCGGAACTGGTGCATTGGCACGGCCAGACGATCCCGAGCGACGTCGACGGCGCCGCGGAGGAAGGCACGCCATACATCGAGCCGCACGGCATGCGCCGTATTGCCTTCGTGCCGAAGCCCGCAGGTTTGCGCTTCTATCACACTCATGTCGTCGCCGGCGGCGATCTCCAGCGGGGCACCTACACGGGACAGGCTGGACCGGTTTACATCGAGCCCGCCGGCAATCCGGGCGCCTACGACCGTGAGGTGTTCCTAGTGCTCAAAGAATTCCTGCCGTCATTCAGCCAGGGCGGCGACATGGACATGGATTTTCTCATCGGCGAGCCGATCAAACGGCTGCAAGACATCGGCAAAACAGCCGACGACCAGTTCCAAGGACCGAAAGGATACGAAGTCGGCTACGACCTTTTCGGCATCAACGGGAAAATGCTCGGCCACGGCGAACCGATCCGCGTCAAGCAAGGCGACCGCGTGTTGTTCCATGTGCTCAACGCGAGCGCCGGCGAAATCCGCAGCCTCGCTTTGCCGGGTCACGTCTTTCGGATCGTCGCGCTCGACGGCAATCCCGTGCCGACGCAAGCGGAGGTGCCGGTGCTTTGGCTCGGCACCGCGGAGCGCATCTCAGCCGTCGTCGAAATGAAGCATCCCGGCGTTTGGGTCATGGGCGATCTCGATGACGACGATCGCGGCCACGGCATGGGCATTGTGGTCGAATACGCGGGCGCCGCCGGCAAGCCGCAATGGAGCAAGTCGAAACCGTTCAAATGGGATTACGCGGTTTTCGGCAAACCAGGCGCCACGTCAGCGGCACCGGATGAGACGATCGACATTACCGTCGTCAAGCACAACGGCGCGCTCAACGGCTTCAATCAGTGGCTCCTCAACGGCGTTGCTTTTTCGATGGAAACGATGAAGCCGACGTATACGATCCATGAAGGCCGCCGCTACCGGCTCAAATTCCATAACGCCAGCGACGACATTCATCCGCTTCACTTGCATCGGCACAGTTTCGAGCTGGTGCGTGTCGGCGGCAAGCCGACGGCCGGCGTTATCAAGGACGTCGTCATGCTCGGCGGCTTTCAGGAGGTGGAATTCGATTTCGTCGCCGACAATCCGGGTCTCACGCTGTTCCATTGTCACCAGCAGCTGCACATGGACTTCGGCTTCATGGCGCTGTTCAACTACGCCTGACCGCGCGCTTGCCGGAGACTCACGCATGCCCGATGGAACTGTCCGACGATATTTTTCTGGTCTTTCAACAACGACGTTCTTGCTCGCGCTCACAAGCCTTTTTGCGGACATTTCCACCGAAATGCTCTATCCGGTCCTGCCGGTCTTTCTGACGCAAACGCTGGGAGCAAGCGGCAGCATCGTCGGTCTGGTGGACGGCTTCGCTCAGGCGACCCAGAATATCGTCCAGGGCTTTTCGGGCACGCTGTCGGACCGACTGCGGCAGCCAAAAGCCGTGGCACTTGTCGGGTACTTCCTTGCGGCGATCGGCAAACCCCTGATCGGCTTTGCGACGGTCTGGCAAGTCGTGTTCGGCGCGCGATTGCTCGACCGGCTGGGCGCGGGCATGCGCTCGCCGCCGCGTGACGCGTTGATCGCCGCATCGGTGTCCGAGCAAAATCGCGGTCGGGCGTTCGGGCTCGAAGGGGTTGGCGACAATGCCGGCGCTTGCCTCGGACCGCTCTTGGCCGTCTTACTTCTCTATTCCCTCCATGTCGGCATCCGTTCCATTTTCTATCTTGCGATTATCCCCGGCTTGCTGGCTTTCCTCCTGGTTCTCTTCGTCAAGGACCCGCACACGGCGGTGGCGGCGAAGGCTAAGATCGACGTCAGGCTGAGGCAATTTCCGGCAGCCTACTGGAGTTATCTCCTGGTGATCGCTTTGTTCGGTATCGGCAATTCCAGCAATGCGTTTCTGATATTGCGGACGCAGGACTTTGGCGCCTCGCTGGAAACGACCATCCTGATCTATGCGGCGTTCAACCTCCTCGCCGCTCTGATTTCCTATCCCGCCGGATCGCTCTACGACCAATGGGGAGGGAAGAATATATTGCTTGTGTCGTTTGTGATTTTCCTGATTGCCTATGGTGGTTTGGCCGTGACGCAGAACGTCGCGCTAATTGCCGCATTCTTTATCTTTTACGGATTGTTCCAGGGCATATTTCGGATCGCCGGCAAGACGTTCGCTTCGCATCTGGTGCCGGAAGAACTGCGCGCCAGCGGCATTGGTTGGTACAACACGACCGTGGGACTGCTGCAGCTCGTGGCAAGTCTCGTCGCGGGTCTATTGTGGGACCGCGTTGGACACGCGGCCGTATTCTATTACGGTGCGTTTTTCGCCGCCGCCGGAACCATTGCATTGCTGTTCGCGATACCGAAGGCGTCCGACCGGAAGCGGTGATAAGCACCGCTCGGCCGGGAGGTTCCCACCTCCGGCGGAATCGCGATCGCCGGGCCGCTTCGCGCAGACCAAGCTGGCGGATTACGCCGGCTGAACAAGCTCACGCCGTGGCAGACTCATTGCAACTTGATGCCCGCTTCCTTCATGATCGGCCACCACTTGTCGGCCTCCGCCTTCTGAAACGCGGCGAATGCCGCGGACGACTGCAGATCAGGCGAGGCGATCTGCTGGCCGAGCGCATTGAGCTTGTCTTTCACACTTTCGTTCTTCAGGGCGACCACGGTCGCGGCATGGATTTTGTCGAGAACATCCTGCGGCGTGCCTTTCGGCGCCCACATCCCAAACCAGATCGAAGCGTAAAAGCCGGGCAGCCCAGCTTCGTCGGTCGTCGGTACATCCGGCAAGCTTGTCATGCGCGTCTTTGACGGCACCGCGATGGCGCGTATGGTGCCGGCCTTCACCTGCGCCGTGAAATTGGATGACGGCTCGATCATCATGTCGATCTGCCCGGCCATCATGTCCTGCACCGCCGGATTGTCGCCGCGATAGGGCACAAACTGGAATGTGGTGCCGGTGGCTTTTTGGAATGATAGGCCGGCAAGGTTTCCAGTCGAGCCAACGCCGGGGATTCCGACACTGGCTTTGCCCGGATTATCCTTGAGCCAAGCAATCAGCTCTTTGAGGTTGTGCACCGGCAAGCTATTTTTGACGCAAATCAGCAGCGGCTCGTAAGCGAGCTCGGCGATCGGCGTCAAATCATTCAGCAGATCAAAATCCAATTTGTAAAGGCCGCCGATCAGCACATTCGTCGTCAGCGTGCCGACGCACAGCGTGTAGCCGTCCGCCGGCGAGTGCGCGACACGGCCAACGCCGATCGAGCCGGCGGCGCCGGCGAGATCTTCGACAATAACCGTTTGTCCGAGTGCCTTGCCGATCGGATCGGAGATCATCCGCGCCAGCACGTCGGTTGCGCCGCCGGCGGCAAACGGCACGACGATCGTGATCGGCCGGGTCGGATAATCGGCCGCGAAGGCGAAGTTCGGATAGGCGCCGGCGGCGCCAGCCCCCGCGGCGAAACGAAGAAGATTTCGGCGTGATAGTGACATAGTTCTCTCCCCCAAGTTTTATCCCGGCAAACATGGTTCTGTTTATTCCGGCTTGAGGTGGGCGAATTGCACCACCTTGCGCCATTTGTCGGTGTCGGCAGCGATGAATTTCGCAAATTCGGCCGGCGTATTCGGCGCCATCTCGATGCCGCCGAGGTCCAATAACCGAGCTTTCACGTTCGGATCGGCGAGCGCCGCATTGAACGCCTTATTGAGCGTGGCGATAATCGCGGGCGGCGTACCTTTAGGCGCACCAAAGCCGATCCAGCCGAACGCCTCATAGCCCGGCAAAAACTCGGCCATCGCCGGAACGCCGGGCAATACGTCCAGGCGCTCCGGCGTGGTGACCGCGAGCGGCCGTAGCTTGCCGGCCTTGATATGCGGCAGCGACGACGGCGTGACATCGAACATCACTTGCACTTGCCCGGCCATCAGATCGACCAGCGCCGGCGTCGACCCGTGATACGGCACGTGCACGAGATCGACACCGGCCATGTATTTGAACAATTCGCCGGCAACGTGTTGCGGTCCGCCGACGCCGCCCGACGCCATGTTGATCTTGCCCGGATGCGCTTTGGCATAGGCGATGAATTCCGGAACGGTCGTTGCCGGGAACGACGGATTGACCTCCATCACCAGAGGCACCCGGTCGATCCCGACGATCGGCTCGATGTCGCGAACGAAATCGAATGGAAGATTGGGAATCAGCGCTTGGTTGATGGTGTTTTGCGAATTCACCAGGAGGAGCGTGTAGCCGTCAGGCGCCGCATGCACGACCGCCTCGGTCGCGACGTTTCCGGTCGCGCCCGGCCGCACTTGAATGACGAACTGCTGCCGAAGCTGTTGCGAAACCGGCTGCGTCAACAGCCGCGCGGTAATGTCCGACGAGCTTCCGGCGGCCTGCCCGACGATCACCTGCACCGGCCGCGTCGGATAATCCGCCGCCGACACGCGACCAGCGACGAAAGGTAGAGCGGCTGCTCCCGCTCCCAACTTTAGAAAATTGCGGCGTTTCACGCTTCCCCCGATATTCTCGTTGCCTTATGCCGGCAATTGCGCTGACGCCGCAACTGTTATGGCGCTTGCCGCCACTATATCCGTATTCGGCCCGTTGTCAGCAGAGGTCGAACCGTCGCAGCAATGGAGCGTCTTAGGCCAGGCGCCGCTGCAGCCGCGCTTCGCGCAGAAACAGGAATAGCCCGGTGGCAACGACGATGGCCGAGCCGACCAGCAGGCTCACCGAGGGAACCTCGCCCCACACGATAAAGCCGATCGCCAGCGCCCAGACCAGCATGAGATAGTAGAACGGCGTCACCGCTGCCGCCGGCGCCAGATGCAGCGCCCTGGTCCAGAACCATTGTCCGATCGCATTGACAAAGCCGGTGCCGAACAACATCGCGGCATCGATCGCCGAGGGCCATCGCCAGCCGAAAACCAAAAGAAAGCTGTGAAAGAACGCCAGCACCGCCAACTGCCAGATCACTAGCGTATGGGCCGATTCCGTTCTGGTCATGCCGCGCACGGCAACAGTGACGGTGCCGTACATGATAGCGTTGACCAGCGCGAACAGCGCGCCCAGCGTCAGTGAATTCGCGCCCGGATTGGTGACGATCAGCACGCCGAGAAAACCGACGACGAGCGCGGCGCCGCGCACGTAGCCGGCCCGCTCCTTAAGCCAGACGATCGAGACCAGAGCGGCAAACAGCGGCGCGGAGAAATTGATGGCAACGGCGCCGGCGAGCGGCATCAGGCTGAAGGCGAGCAGCAAGGCGGCCTGCGAAATCGATTGCGACAGGCCGCGCAACAGATGATCGCGCGGACGCTGTGTTGCAAAAACCGACAAACCGGTAACCGGCAGCATCACCACGGCGCAGGCTAGGAACGAGGACAGCGAGCGCAGGAACAAAACCTCGCCGACCGGGTAAATGGCGACGAGCCATTTGCTGGCCGCCGAGGCGCTGGCGAACAGCACCGTCGCGATAATCATCAGAACAATGCCGCGTGGCACGTCCTCTCGGCCCCGCATATGCGCGAGATTGGCGCCCCCGGCAACCGATACGCTGGAACCGTCCGCGTGCTTTTTGCCGGCCAGATCGTCCATCCCCCGACCGCGCCATCAGCGTCGCGGGGCCCATCCCCGAAAGAGCGGTCTATGACGCCGCCGATCGATTTGCAATTGAGCGTTTCAGGGAGTGCCCCGGCAACGGCCGCCCGATACAACCAGCGACCGCCAGTGGCCGAACATACTTCAATATCGCCGCCTGAACTGGACCTCCCGCTGAACCCTGTGAACTTCGTTTTCTAGGCGCTTCACTTCCCGGGTCAGTTCGTCAACTGCCTGAATGAGGTTTTGAATGATGTCGTATTGCGAAGTTTGCTGCTTCGCCTTGCGAAGAAAAGATTCTGCTTTGGATGAAGCTTGCCACATGGGGAACCGATGCGGTGAGCGTAGGTGGCATACGTGAAACTTCCTAGAATACATGTTGTAAAATTTTAGCCAGCGGACGCTTCTCCTTGCAAAACACGGCACTAGTGGAGCGGATTTGACATTCGCTACCCACCCAGCCGCTAACGCGTCAAGCGAATGTCAAATCCCAAAGCTCCACTAGGACCAATAATTGCTAGTGGTCCTTTGATTCTAACATTCGCATGAGAGCGTGCCGAAACGGGATGCGAATGTTAGAATTGGACCACTAGGGGTTGAAAGCCGCCGGCAACTACGCTCCGTGCAGGAACATTTACGCAGCCGGCGGGTTTTGGGGAAAGAAGAGCCGTTTAGCGGCTAAGAGTGCCCTCCCAGGAGTCCCTTGCCATGTGCGACTACAGCCTTCATCTGATGGCCTCGCGACCTGCCAAGGTCGCTGACAACCTTGTTTCCACCGATTTCGTCAAAGCGATCACACGCGGTTTCAGCGCGGTCGGCCAGCCGGAGGTGGCGGTGTGCCTCCTTCCCGGCACCGAGATCGCTTTCGATCACGACGTGCAATATGACCGCGCCTTCAGCCTGTTCGGCCGGGCCCGGATCGAACAACGCGTCGCCCGCTTCCGTCAGGTCAACATGGACGATCCGCATGTCCATCATGACGCGCTGGAATTTCCGGGCGGCCAGATCGTGATGGTGACGCGACTTATTCCGGGCCAAACCGCAACCGTGCTGCAATTGCCTGCGGCGCCACATCACCACACGAGCGGCAAAGAGCATGCGGGCGCGCCGGCGCGCACAAGCGAGCCGATCGCCTGACACCGGCGGAATAGAATTTGCAGTCGGGCGGCGTTAAAACCGCCGCCCGCGACGCTATCTGTGATGCTGGCGCAGATATTGATGCAGGGATTCGCAGCCGGCCTCCCGAAGGAGGTTTTTAAGCATCAAATCCTTACGGCGGCGCTTGGCGAAGCCCGGTCCATATTCCTTGCGCAGGCCGCCACCTTTATTTTGCCCTTTGCCATTCTTCCTCCCTCGCAATGCCGAACAATATTGGCGCGCTCGGAGAGATTCGAACTCCCGACCCTCAAATTCGAAGTCTGATGCTCTATCCAGCTGAGCTACGAGCGCGGCGCGTGCACAATAGTCGGTTTGCCGCAAATGTCACTGCGTCCGGCGTGACCCGCGCTGGTGCGGCGAGCCAATTCAGCCAGTGGTCGCGCTGCAGTGCGGAATGCCAATTCGTCAATAAGCGGGTTTGCAAAAAATTGATTTTGTGAGGCGGAACCTTCGGGAAGTTCCGCCCTCATGCCAGGCTGGGCTGAGGCGATATTCCGCCTGGGCCTGGGAACGCCGCAGTGCCGACCAAGGTTATCCGTCAGACCCAACGATGGAGGAGGAAGACCCATCATGTCTGACTATCGCAACTCCAATTACGACTACCGGAACCCGGAGGATCCGTTCCGCGACGACGCGCAGCTCGATCCCAATCTACGCGCCCCAAGCGCCGCGTGGGGTTGGATTGCCGCTGCAGTGTTCCTGGTGGTGGTTTTGGCGGTCGCTTTCGGCTTTGGCCATAAGCCGGGACAACTCGGCACCAATACGGCTTCGAACGACATAGCCTCGCCCGCGGCCACGCATATGGCGCCGCCGGCAGCGGTTCCGCCACCCGCCAGCGTTCCTGCGCCGGGAACCCCGACGCCGCCGGTCACCGCGGCGCCAAATAATCCGGCGCAGCCGAACGCCTCGCATTAGCGCACCCGGCTCGCCGCAAGAAACGCCGGCAGCAACAGAAAATAGAAGCGGCCCCGGTTTGTCGCCGGGGCCGTTTGCGCGTCGCTCAGACCAGCACTAACCGCGCACGCCTAATCCCGCCCGGCGGACAAGCCCGACAAATCTCGCGCCGATCTCATGACCGAGCCGCCACACGACCTGATAATTACACTCCTTAGCCAAGTCGTCTCCGCACAGGAGCAGAACAAAGTCGTCGGGAACTTCGAAACCCTCGACGTGAAGCCGCACCCCGCCAGTCGAAATATCGGTGATGAGACAGTCGCGCGGCAGCCCACCGTTAGCGAGCTGAATTTTTGCCAGGCGGTTGATAAGTCGCCGCCTGGCTTTGCGACGGTCGATAAGATTTCTTGAATTCATAAGCACCATAGTGCAGCGGCCGCCCCCTCGGCGGCACTCATTCCGACTTCGGCAACGCAATAACAAACCGCCATTGCCGGGAGCCTAAAGCAGCGGCGCGCATTTTCTTTGCATTTGAGCGAAATCGCGCTAATCAAACGCCGGATCGACCGGCACGCGATAGCCGTTGGCGAGGCGGTTGGTTTCGTTGGCCATGCCGACCACCGCCATCAGCTCGCCGAACATGGCTTCGCTCATGCCCGCCTTGCGCGCCGCGGCACTATGACTGGCGATGCAATAGCCGCAGCCGTTGGTGACGCTCACCGCGACGTAGATCATCTCCTTGGTGAGCGCATCGAGCGCGCCGGGTGTCATGATCTCCTTGATGCTCGCCCAGGTGCGTTCGAGCGTCGCCGGATCGTGGGCCAGATATTTCCAGAAATTGTTGACGTCCGCGACCTGCCGCGTGCGCTTGATATCGTCGAACACCGCACGGACTTGCGCCGACGCGTCGCGATATTCGATTGGAGTGCTTGCCATGGCCAAATCCTTAAGTGCTGTGCGCCAGCGCCGAGGCGATTCCGGCGAGCGCGCCGATGAGCAGAATGACACACACAATCGCCTGAATGCCGAAGCCGGGGCCGCGGCTCTCGGCGGCTTTGGCGTAGCCGATCATGTAGACGATACGGCCCGCAATCCAGACCACCCCGAGCGCCGCCGCGCCGATATCGCTGACGTAATAGGCAAACAACCACAACAGCGGCACGAAAATCGGCATCCATTCGAGCGTGTTCATCTGCACCCGGAACACACGCTCGAAATCCGGATTGCCGGTAATGGCGGGCGCCGGCACGTCATATTTCCGTCGCGCCCGCGCCACGCGAAATCCGGTGGCAAAGTAAAATAGAATAGCGAGCACGGTAACGAGAGCCGTCCAATGCAGCATGGCGCAATCCCCTGAGTTGGCATGCACAGCTTAGCTGTTCTCGTCGCCGCGCGGAGAAGATTCTCCCACGCAATCGCCATCTGCGGCAGATGCGATAAAAGCGACCATTCGCCTGGCGCACAAATCGAGCGGCCACATTTTCGAATATTTGTGGTGCGAACGGCCGCCCTATCTGCGCAATGCCGTGGTCCGGCCTGCCGCGGGTTGCGCCGTGGCGCCGACCCATGTCGCGCCGGCCGCCGCCAAAACCGCATTGCTGCAATTGCGTTCGGCGCGGCTCGTGGCCGCCTAACCCGCCAGTAACTAGGCGACCGCCGCTTCTTGCTTTCGTCCGGCGGCGATGAGCTTGCCGATTTCCGATGCCGGCCGCGGCGGACTGAACAGGTAGCCCTGCACTTCCGTACAGCCCTCGGCGCGCACGCGTTCGAGCTGTTCGCGCGTTTCGATGCCCTCCGCCGTCGTCGCGATGCCCAGGCTCATGCCGAGCCCGGCGACGGCGCGGATGATGGCGACGCAATCCGGCCGCTCCGCCAATTCGCTGACGAACGAGCGATCGATCTTGATTTTGTCGAACGGAAAGCAGCGCAAATAGCTCAAGCTCGAATAACCGGTGCCGAAATCGTCCGTCGAAATGCGCACCCCGATTTCGCGCAGCTGGTGCAGCGTCGCGAGGTTCGCCTCGGTTTCGCCAAGCAGCACCGATTCGGTGATTTCCAATTCCAGCCGATCGGACGGCAGCCGCGAATAAGCCAGCGCCGTAAGCACGGCCTTGACCACACCGCGGCTGCGGAATTGCGCGGGCGACAGATTGACGGCCACCTTCAATTCGTTCGGCCAATGCATCGCCTCGGTGCAGGCCTTGCGCAGCACCCATTCGCCGAGCGAGACAATGAGCCCGATCTCCTCGGCGAGCGGAATGAATTCCGCCGGCGCGATCATGCCGCGCTCGGCATGCCGCCAGCGCAGCAGCGCCTCGAAGCCGGAGATTGCATTGGTATCGAGATTGACGAGCGGCTGATAGAACAGCTCGAACTCGCCGTTGGCGAAGGCCTTGCGGAGATCGAGTTCGAGCATGCGCCGCGCCTGGATGCGGCGATCCATTTCCGGCTCGAAGAAATGCGCGGTGCCGCGGCCTTCGGCCTTGGCCCGATAAAGCGCCATGTCGGCATTGCGTAAGAGCACGTCGGCTTCGTCGCCGTCGTCCGCCGGCGCCAGCGCAATGCCGATCGAGGCGCCGACGACGAATTCGTGGCCGTGCACTTCATACGGCTTGCTGACGACCTCGATCAGCGTCGTCGCGAGCGTGCTGGCGTCATGCGGACCGGCCAGCGGGAACTGCACGACGGCAAATTCGTCGCCGCCGAGCCGCGCCACCATGTCGCTGTCGCGCAGGCATTTGCCCAGCCGCTGCGCGACCGCTTTCAAAAGCTCGTCGCCGATCGGATGGCCGAGCGTATCGTTGACGCCCTTGAAGTGATCGAGATCGAGGCAATGGACTGCAAGGTTCTCGCCGTGTCGCCGCACCCGGCCGAGCAATTCGTTCAAGCGCTCATGGAACAGGACGCGGTTGGGCAGATCGGTGAGCGCATCGTGATGCGCCATATAGGCGATGCGGGCCTCGGCGTGCTTGCGCTCGGTGACATCGACCACGGCGACCAGAATGGTGTGCTTGTTGGCAAACGGCAGCCGGCGGGCGTAAGTGAGGACCTCGATTTCGCTGCCGTCGGCCTTGATATGGCGCCAAGTGCGGTCCGATTGGTATTTCTCCCCCACCGACCGCGCCACCTCGCGATGGATGTCCCATTCATCGCGCGGCCACAGATCGAGCAGCGACACGCCTTGCATGCGCGCGCGGCTATAGCCGTAATGCGCGAGCGCCGCATCGTTGACGCTCAAAATCCGCAAATCGCTCGGATCGTACAGCCACATCGGCACCGGGTTGCCGTCGAACAGCAGCCGAAACGACGCCTCGCGCTGCTTGAGATCGCCGATATCGGTGAGCGTCATCGACAGCAGATCGCCGACCGCCGCGATGCCGACATTGACATGGACTTCGAGATTATTGTCGTTGCGCGTGAAGGCGAATTCGAACTGCTCGAACTGCCCGGTGCCGACGCCGGCGATGAGGCGCTCGATCATGCTTCGCGCGGAGGATCCCAGCGGCAACTCGGACAGCCGGCACCACTGTAATTTCGTTTCGTCGACGCCGAGCAGTTCCGCAGCGCCTTGATTGACGGCGACGATCTGGAAATCGACCGCCGCACCGGCGGCGTTACGAACGGCCGCAAGCGCCACGATCCCTTCGTCGGTCGAGCGGAAGATCGTATCCACCAGATTGTAGCGGGTTCCGGCCTCCCCGACATAGACGCCCATCAGCGGCGGGCCCCAGCGGCACGCCATCGGAAAAGCGAGCATCTCGTAAGTCTCGACCATGCCCTCGGCGACGCGATACATGCGATACGGCACCGGCGCGCCGGCCTCGATCGCCCGGGCCAGCACGTCGTCAAGCGCGATGGCGCAGTCGCGCGGCAGATCCTTAAGCCGCTTGTCGCGCAGATCGGAGCCGAGCAGCTCATGGACCTTCCGCCCGGCGCGGAGCACCTTGAATTCCGCGCTCGAACCGCCCTCAAATAGAATAAGATGATCGCCAAGCCGTCCCAGACTGCCGAGCACGACGTCTTCGTATTGCGGCAGCTTCTTGCCGAGCCGGATCGAACCCCGCCACATCCGTCCGATGACGGTCTTGTCCTCCAACAGCGGCGGACATTCGACCTTTTGCTTGCGAAGCGACGCGATCATGTTTGACGACTTTGTTTGACGCACGTGGCGGCGAAGGTTCTTTCAACGGCAAGCGGTCGAGCCGTTCGTTGGATTAATTCGATAGACGGCAATTTATAAAATCGCGTTAAATGCGCTCCACTTTGTGTTCATGACTGTTATATGACGTCGGTGTTTGCTGCTTGTTAGCTGTGACGTTGCCGCGCACTTGCTGGACGGCGAAAATTCTTGTTGTCGCGCAACGCGGCAGATGATGAACGAATTGTCGTGGCTGCATGACGCTGGTCGATTATGACAGTGTCACACAACGTGTCACACGACCCGAGCGGCACCCGATTGTCGCCGCTGCCGCGAGCGGGCACACTGTCCCCCATAAAAACGGAGGACACGCACCATGCCGAAGACGCCGGATTATTTCGCCGGAAAAACCATCGTCATCACGGGCGCCGCAAGCGGCATCGGCCGCGCCACGGCGCTGATTTTCGCGCGCGAAGGCGCCAACGTCGTCTGCGCCGACATCAACGAACAAGGCGCGCGTGACACCGCTGCGGCGGTCAACGGCAAGGGCAGCCAGGCGCTGGCGGTTAAGACCGACGTCACTTCGCGCCAGCAAGTGGGCGACCTGGTTGATCGGGCGCTCGCCGCCTTCGGCAGCGTACAGTTCCTGTTCAACTCGGCCGGCGCCGCCTTCCGCCGCGCCAAGTTTCTCGACATCGACGACGCACTGATGAAAAAGACCTTCGCGCTCAACGTCGACGGCACCTTCTACGCCATGCAGGCGGTGCTGCCGCACATGCTGAAAAACCAATTCGGCGTCATCGTCAACGTCGCCAGCATGGCGCACCGGCGCGGCGGACCCGGTTCCTCGATCCACTATGCCGCGGCGAAGGGCGCGGTGGTAACGATGACCATGGGGGTCGCCCGCGAATTCGCCGCCCAGGGCATCCGCGCATTGTCGATCTCGCCCGGGCCGATCAAGACGCCGTTCCAGGACGCGGCGGGCTCCTCGCCGGAACTGGTGCAGCGCTTCCTCGAAGACGTGCCGATGAAGCGCTTCGGCGAGCCCGAGGAAATCGGCGAGCTGGTGTTGTTCATGTGCTCGGACGCCTGCCCGTTCATGACCGCCGATACCGTCTATGTGAACGGCGGCGGCGGCTGGCGATAACGAAGGCTGTCGCGGCTCCCCTTACACGTGGGAGTAGAAATCCCTTCCCACTCTGGCTATAATTTCTCATTGTCCGCCATTCGAGGAGGTGGCAATGCGTGTCCTCAAAGTCCTGGTCATTGTACTGCTGGTTCTGATTGCCGCGGCGTTTCTCGCAGCCGGCCTCGGCACGAATATTCCGTTGCTCCAATACGGCGGGGCAAAGGCATACGGTCTACCTGTCGGCGGCTTGTTTCTGATCGCTGCGGTACTGCTTGCGGTGTTCTGGGATGTGAGCGTCACCACGACGCGCATCAGAGAAGAAGAAACCACGAAAGACGGCATCACCAAGATCAAGGAAACATTGAATACCATTAAGCGTCTCAATATCCCGCCGCAATGAGCCGTCACGTCCGCGCGGCCGCCAGTTCACCAAAAACACGCCGGCGACGCAGACCGCCATGCCGAGAAGCGACAGCGGAGTGAGCCGCTCGTCGAACAATGCCCAAGCCATCAAAGCCGTCACCGGCGGCGTGAGATAGAAGAGACTGACGACGCGGGTCGCCGCCGCGCGGCGGATGAGAAAATACAGAAGCCAGACCGCGCCGAGCGACAGCACGAGCACGAGCCAGCCGAGCGCGAACAAAAATTGCGGCGTAAAATGCACGACGCGCGTTTCGAACGCGAATGCGCCGAGCGAGAACAACAGTCCCGCCGCCGCATATTGGATGCACAGAGCCGGCCGCCAATCGATGCCGCCGCCGAAGCGCTTTTGATAAAGCGTGCCGACGGTGATGCCGCCGAGCGCCACGGTCGCGGCGATCCAGGCAAGCGGCGTCGCCTCGCCGGTTTCGATCTTGGCCTGCAGCACCAGATAAACGCCGGCGAGCCCGAGCGACGAGACCGAGCCATTGCCGGGCGACGACGCGCTCGCCGAGCCAGCGATTGGCGACGGTCGAGGTCAAGACCGGCTGCAGGCTGACGATCAGCGCAACAAGCCCCGCCGACAAGCCGTTCTCGATCGCCACGAACACGCCACCGAGGTAGAGGCCGTGCACCATCAGCCCGGTGGCGGCGCTGTGCATCAGCCCGTTGGCGTGCGGCCATTTCGGCCGCGTCGCCGCAATGACGATAGCGAGCAGCACGACCACGGTGATCATGCGCAGTGCCAGAAAGGTCAGCGGCTCGGCATAACCGAGCCCCAATTTCGCGCCGATAAAGCCCGAGGCCCACAGCAGCACGAACACGGCCGGCGCCGCGAATACGGCAAAGTCTTCCAAACTGCGCGGCATGCTGTTCCCGGAGCGCGTTATCCCGCGCTGCGCTCCTCGACCATAGTCAGGATATCGCGGCTGCGGGTGACGCCGGCGGGCCAGGTCTTGTCGAAGTCGGCGATCAGCGGCTTTAGGCTTTGCGGATTCACGCCGGCTTCGAGCTTCCTCATGTCGGCAAACTGATAGACGGCGTAATGCACGCCCGCATCGACCGTGCTCCAGAACCGCCACGCCTTCTCCGCCTTGAAAACGGCCATCGCGCTCGGCAGGTGGTCGGTCGAATACCAATGATCGAATTTTTGCCGCAACGGCTCCTCGACCACGGCGCGGACGACGAAATAGGCTTTGGGCATTTTCCTCTCCTCAATCCCACGACTTGTCATCCTGAGGCGGCCGCCAACGGGTCCGGCCCGAAGTGGCCGGCCCGATAACAAGCTCCGCGGCCCTCGAAGGGATGCTGCTCAGGCATCTGGTCCATGCATCCTTCGAGGGCGGCCTCCGGCCGCCACCTCAGGATGACGGAATATACGACGTTCCGTTCTCGCAGCGCGATTTGCGCGCGAGTATTGTCAAACAGCGATGTCATTCTTTTCCGTCATCCTGAGGCGCGAGCGGACGAGCCTCGAAGGTGCGGCGACGGAGCAGGGCGGAACGCCCTTCGAAGGGCCGCTTTGCGGCCACCGCAGGGTGACGGATCGGGCTCCGGTTAAGTCCGGCAATTTTCGTTTCGAACGTAGAAATAGAAATAAGGGAAGCGGAACGCCGGCAAACGCGGGTAACACCTCCCGCACGCAAACACGGCGCGCGGGTCGCGCCACGGAAGGAGCGGCTTGCGCCGCCCTTCCGCTCTCGGGCGCGCTCGCCTGCCGGCGTTCCACCACGGCTCTGCCCAAGGGGTGTGTAGCCCCTTGGTGCGATCCGAGCCAGGCTTCGTGGGCAAACCGTCCAAGGGGCGGGGGTCACTCCGCCGACGGCTAAGCCCACATCCAGCGACGCACCCCGCATGCCGGTCGTAATGCCGGCAGACATGATGCCCGGACCGCCCGGGAGCAAAGCTGATGAGGCCTCGCCCGCGGGCACCGTCGTGGTTCGACACAGCAGTCCCGCTAAACCAATATTCGCCATTAATTCATAACTTCCGGCCAGATTTCAACACCGGCAAATTGCCGCGCTTGCGCCCCGGCATCTCGGCAGTCTTGCCCGCGGCATAACCCACGGTTGAGCAAATTTAAATTCCCTCCGCCCGCAAAGCGGTGGGGAGGGGAATGCTCACACCGGCAAATTATCGTGCTTCCTACCCGGCAGCTCCACCGTCTTGCCGCGCAGCATCGCCAGCGCGCGGGCGATGCGCGAGCGGGTGGCGTGCGGCATGATGACGTCGTCGATATAGCCGCGCTCGGCAGCGATGAACGGGGAGAGAAAGCGCTCCTCGTATTCCTTGGTGCGCTTGGCGATCTTCTCGGCATCGCCGCTATCGGCGCGAAAGATGATCTCGACCGCGCCCTTGGCGCCCATCACCGCGATCTGTGCGGTCGGCCAGGCGTAATTGACGTCGGCGCCGATGTGCTTTGACGCCATCACGTCGTAGGCGCCGCCGAACGCCTTCCTCGTAATCACGGTGACGAGCGGCACCGTGGCCTGCGAATAGGCGAACAACAATTTGGCGCCGTGCTTGATCAAGCCGCCATATTCCTGCGCGGTGCCGGGCAAAAATCCCGGCACGTCGACGAAGGTGACGATCGGGATGTTGAATGCATCACAAAAACGAACAAAGCGTGCCGCCTTGCGGCTGGCGTCGCTGTCGAGCACGCCCGCGAGCACCATCGGCTGATTGGCGACAAAGCCCACGGTGCGGCCGCCGATCCTGCCGAAGCCGATGACCATGTTGCGGGCGAAGGCCTCGGACAACTCGAAGAAGTCGCCCTCGTCGACCACCTTTAAGATCAGCTCCTTGATGTCGTAGGGTTTGTTCGGATTGTCGGGCACAAGCGAGTCGAGCGACGGCTCAATCCGTTCGACGTCGTCGAACGACGGCCATTCCGGCACGCCCGACGACGCATTGGCCGGCAGGAAGTCGAGCAGCCGGCGCATCTGCAGCAGCGTCTCGACGTCGTTATCGTAGGCGCCGTCGGCGATCGACGACTTTGTCGCGTGCACCGAGGCGCCGCCGAGCTCCTCGGCGGTGACGATCTCGTTGGTCACGGTTTTGACCACGTCCGGCCCGGTGACGAACATGTAGCTGGTGTCGCGCACCATGAAGATGAAATCGGTCATCGCCGGCGAATAGACGTCGCCGCCGGCGCACGGGCCCATGATCACGGAAATCTGCGGAATGACGCCGGAGGCGATGACGTTGCGCTTGAACACTTCGCCGTAGCCGCCGAGCGCGGCGACGCCTTCCTGGATGCGGGCGCCGCCGGCGTCGAATAGCCCGACGATCGGGGCGCGGGCGCGCATCGCCATGTCCTGGATCTTGATGATCTTGCCCGCATGCGTCTCCGACAGCGAGCCGCCGAACACGGTGAAATCCTTGGCGAAGGCGAACACGGTGCGGCCGTTGACGGTGCCGAAGCCGGTGACGACGCCGTCGCCGGCGATGTGGCTCTTCTCCATGCCGAAATCGGTCGAGCGGTGCTCGACGAACATGTCGAGCTCTTCGAACGAGCCGCGGTCCATCAATAGCTCGATGCGCTCGCGCGCCGTGAGCTTGCCGCGCTTGTGCTGCGCCTCGATGCGCGCATCGCCGCCGCCCTTGCGCGCGCTGACGCGGCGGTCCTCAAGCCTGTCGAGAATGTCTTTCATGCCAGGTTCCAGTGGTAGTGATCAGTGATCAGAATACGGGGTCCGGACGTCAGCAAGCAGAATACGCCAATCAGGACAACCGCGTTCTGATGACTGATCCCCGATAACTGACTCTGATCCCGCGGCCCCCGACCGGCCGGCTTGGTGTGGGAAAGGCATAGCAAGACTTGCGCCGAGCGTCATCTCTCGCCTCCGGTACCGTCATCCTGAGGTGGCCGCAAAGCGGCCCTCGAAGGATGCGGCCGAGGCGCTCGGGCCGTCGCCCTTCGAGGCTCGCTCCGCTCGCACCTCAGGGTGACGGGGTACCGAAATCCTACCCCTTTGCGACCTCTTCCACCGCCTTCACGATGCCGGCATAGCCGGTGCAGCGGCAGAGGTGGCCGGAGAGCACTTCGCGGATTTCGGCTGTCGTCGGGTGCGGGTTGCGGGCGAGATAGTCGGTGAAGGACATCAGGATGCCCGGCGTGCAGAAGCCGCATTGCAGCGCGTGATTGCTGCGGAAGGCTGACTGCAGCGGGTTGAGCGTGCCGTCCGCCGCGGCGAGCAATTCCACGGTCTTGACCTCGCGGCCTTCGGCCTGCACTGCGAGCGTGAGGCAGGAGCGCGTGGCGACGCCGTCGATCAGCACAGTGCAGGCGCCGCAAATGCCGTGCTCGCAGCCGACATGGGTGCCGGTGGCGCCGAGCCCTTGGCGCAGGAAGTCGGAAAGGAGCGTGCGCGGCTCGGCTTCTGCCGCAAGCTTGCGGCCGTTGAGCGTGAGCGCGATGCGCACGCGCTCGTCTTGCTTTACGCGGCGCATCTTTTTGGCCTCCTCCATCGCCAGCGGCGCGAGATTGCGCAACAGATCGCGCCGCAGCGCGGCGCTCGCGTGCAAATCCTCGTAGCCTTCGAGCTGTCCCGCCCATTCGGCAATGGCGGCCGCGGCGTCAGCCGCCGCGATACGCCGCACCATCGGCCGCCCGGCCATGCCGCCGACGCCGAACCGCATCATGCTTTTGTCCTCGACCACGGCGGCAACCGCGATAATGGCGAAGTCGCCGTGGCGGCGCGCCACTTCGCGGAAGGCAACGCCCTGCCCTTTCGTCACCGGAAACCGCACGGCAGCGATCAATTCGTCCGCCGCACGCGCCGTGGTCAGCATATCCATCTGAAACGCATCCGCCTTGAGCACGCGCTCGCCGCGTTGCGAGCGCAGCACCACCTCGCCGTTGCCCACGGCAAGCGCCAGCGGGATTTCTGAGCTCGGATCGGCATGCGCGATCGAGCCGCACACGGTGCCCTTGTTGCGGGTCTGGAAGTGGCCGACGAAAGGCAGCGCCGCGGCAACCAACGGCAGCTTCGCCTTGAGCTGCGGCCACGCCATCAGTTGATTCTGCGTCACCGCGGCGCCGATCTCGATCGCGTCGCCGCGGTCGTGGATGGCGTCGAGCCCGGCGATGCGCGAAATATCGATCAGCATCGCCGGATCGATCAGCCGCAGATTGAGCATCGGAACCAGCGACTGGCCGCCGGCGAGAACGCGCGCGTCGTCGCCGTGCTCGGCGAGCAGCGCCAGCGCCTCGTCGACCGTATCGGGCCGCACATAATCGAAGGGACGCGGCTTCATTTCTTGTTGGCTTTCTCTGCCTGCGGCGGCTGCATCAGCGCGTGGATGCGGCGCGGCGTCGCCGGCAGTATCACATCGCGTACGCCGAGCGCATCGGCGATGGCATTGGCGATGGCGGCCGGCGTCGACATGCAATTGCCCTCGGCCAGGCCCTTGGCGCCGAGCGGGGTAAACGGCGACGGCGATTCGTAATGCAGAATTTCGACCTCGGGGATTTCGCTTACCGTCGGCACCAGATAATCGGCAAAGGTGCCGCTGAGAAACGCGCCCTCTTCGTTATAGGTAAACTCCTCGTAGAGCGCGGCGGCGATGCCTTGGGCGAAGGCGCCGCGGATCTGGCCCTCGGCGATCATCGGATTCATGATGCGTCCGGCATCGTGCATCGACACATAGCGGTCGACGCGCACTTGATAGGTGATCGGATCGATCTCGACGCCGCACATGTCGAAGATGAAGCCGTAAGTCAGCGAGGTGTTGATGCGGTCGTCGCTCGACGGCGCTTCCAGCTCTTGCGGCGACCACACGCCGGTTTCGCTCAAGGCCGGGGCCATGCTTTCGGGCAGCAGCAGCGGCGACCAATGCGAGGTGCCGGCGACGCGGCCGAACGGCAGCGCATTGTCGGGATTGGAGCGGCTTCTGATCTTGCCGCCGGCAAGCTCGACGTCGTCGGCGAGCACATTGAGCTGTTTCGCCGCGATGCCTTTGAGCTTGTCGCGCATCTGCACCGCGGCCAGGTGCGCGGCGACCGCGGTGCCCGAGGCAAAGCGGCTCGAATAGGTGCCCGCCGCGATCGACCATTGGTCCTTCGCGGTATCCATTTCCAGAACGACTTCGATATCGTCGGTTTTCAGTCCAAGCTCGGCAGCGACGATCTGCGCCAGCACCGTTTCGTGGCTCTGGCCCTGCACCGTGACGTCGGCGGTGACGGTGACGGCGCCGAGCGGATCGATATTCACCGTCGCCATCGACACCGCGCCGCTTTTCGGGCCGGCCTTTTCGCGCGCGGCCGCGGTCATCAGCGTGGAGAGATAGCCCATATTCGACATCGCCGGCTCGACCACCGCGGCAAAGCCGATGCCGTAGATGCGGCCCGCTTTGCGCGCGTCGTCGCGGCGGCGCTTAAGCTCGGCGAGCCGGCCGTCGCACGGTGTTCTCGACGGCGCGCGCATAATCGCCGGAATCGTAGAGCGCGCCGGCGGCGGCATGATACGGAAATTTTTGCGCCGGGATGAGATTGTGGCGGATAACCTCGAGCGGATCGAGCTTGAGCTCCACCGCGATGCGGTGCATCAGCCGCTCCAACGCCAGATAAAGCTGCGGCCCGCCGAAACCGCGAATGAGGCTCGCCGGCATTTTGTTGGTGAGCACGACGCGGTTTTTCACTTCGACGTCTTGAATGTCGTAGGCGCCGGTTACCGCGCCGTGCATGCGGTAGAGCGGGCCGGGCATCGGCGCGCGCAGGAACGCGCCGTAATCTTCGAGCTGATCGAGTTTTAGCGCAAGGATGCGGCCGTCGTTATCGACCGCCGCCTCGATTTGCGTGACCCGGTTCGGGCCGGAACTGGCGGAGACCAGATGCTCGATGCGGTCCTCGACCCATTTCACCGGGCGTCCGGTGATTTTCGCCGCCAGCGCCATCAACACGACATAGGGAAAGACCGAAAGCTTGATGCCGAAGCTGCCGCCGGAATCCGGCGGGATGCGCAGCCGCATTTTCGGTCCCGGCACGCGCAGCGCCCGCGCCATCACCGGATGCATCGAAAACGGGCCTTGGAAATTCGCCAGCACGTCGTAGCTGCCCTCGGCCGCATTGTGCTGCGCGACCACGACATAGCATTCGATCGGCGTGAACGACAGCCGGTGAAACGGCACGGTCATGGCAATGCGGCGATCGGCGCGGGCGAAGGCCGCTTGCGGATCGCCATAGGAAAATTCGCGCACCGAGACTTCGTTGGTCTTGGCCTCGGGATGGATGACCGGCGCGTCGCTTTTGCAGGCGGCGACCGGATCGATCACCGCTTCGAGCGGTTCGTAGTCGACCTGCACCAGTTCGGCTGCGTCCTCGGCGACGTAGCGGCTTTCCGCCACCACGAGCGCGACCGGCTCGCCAACATAGCGCACGCGCTCCACGGCGAGCGACCATTGCCGCACCGGCGTCTTGACCGGGGCGAGGAACGGGTCGGTGAGCTTTCTGACCTCTTCGCCGGTAATGACGGCCCAGACGCCGTCATGGGCCAGCGCGCGCGCCGCGTCGATGCGGACGATCTCAGCATGCGCGTGCGGCGAGCGGATGACGTGGGCGTGCAAAGTGCCGACCGCAACCGGAAGGTCGTCGGCATAGCGGCCGCGGCCCGAGAGAAGCGACGGGTCCTCCTTGCGCAGCGTCGGCTTGCCGAGTTGCTCGGACATGCGATCCTCCCGCCTCATTCTCTACATCGGTGACCGGCTATTGTCAGCACGCACGCCGCGGCCCGCGGCGCTGGCGAAGATCGGACGCCTCCACTAACATCGCGTGCGGAGCAAGCGATGAATCAACCTGCGAATGGTTCCGGCATCGGCCAACCGGTGCGCCGCCGCGAAGATTTACGGCTGGTGCGCGGCGCCGGCCGCTACACGGCGGACGAAAATCTGCCCGGCCAGGTCTATGCCGTCATGGTGCGTTCGCCGCATGCCCATGCGCGATTGCGCGCTATTGCCACCGCCAAGGCCAAATCGGTGCCCGGCGTGCTCGCTGTTTTGACCGGCGACGACGTCATCGCCGACGGGCTAAAACCCATTCCGCACAAGCCGTGGTCGCCGCACCCGGCGGAAGCCATGCTGCGCAACAAAGGCGGCGCGCCGCCGTTCCAAGCGCCGCATTTTCCGCTGCCGGCCGACAAAGCGCGCTTTGCCGGCGAGGCGGTGGCGATGGTGGTCGCCGACACCGTGTATGCGGCGAAAAACGGCGCCGAGGCCGTCGAGATCGATTACGAGGTGCTGCCCGCCGTGGTGGAGACCGCTGCCGCGGCCCGGCAGGATGCGCCGCATGTCCACGACAGCGCCTCCAATGTCTGTTTCGATTCCGAACTGGGCGATGCCGCGGCGACCGAGGCGGCTTTTGCCTGCGCGAGGCATGTGACGCGGTTCGAGACCTGGGTGCAGCGCGTCACCGGCGTACCGATGGAGCCGCGCGCGGCGCTTGCCGAATACGACGGCGCGACGGGACGATTTACGGTTTACGCCGGCAACGGCGGCGCCGTCCGCCTGAAGAACGATCTCGCCACCATGCTCGCCGTGGCGCCGGAGAAGGTCCGCGTCTTGATGGGCGACGTCGGCGGCAATTTCGGCACCCGCGGCATGGTCTACCCGGAATTTGCGCTGGTCGCCTGGGCCGCGAAGAAACTCGGCCGCCCGGTGAAATGGATCATCGAGCGCCACGAATCGTTTTTGAGCGACTATCAGGCGCGCGATCTCGTCGTCGAGGCGGAACTCGCGCTCGACGACAAGGGCAAATTCCTCGCCATGCGCGGCTCGAACCTCGGCAATCTCGGCGCCCACACCACCAATTTCGCCATGGTGCAAAAGGGCGTACAGATGATGTCGAGCATCTACCGGGTGCCGGCGGCGCATTTTCGCGCCCGCGCCACGCTGTCGAACACCGCGCCGACGCGGCCCTATCGTAGCGCCGGCCGGCCGGAAGTGATTTTCGTCATGGAGCGGCTGATCGATCTCGCCGCGCGCGAATGCGGCTTCGACCGCGTCGCCATCCGCCGCAAGAATCTGGTGACCGAAACGGAGCTGCCGTACAAAAATCCGTTCGGCGTCGAATACGACAACGGCGATTATATCGGCGGCATGGATCTTGGCGCTCAAACTCGGCGACTGGGCCGGCTTCAAGAAACGCCGCGCCGCGGCGAGAAAGCGCGGCAGATATCGCGGCATCGGGGTCGGCAATTACGTCGATATCTCGACCGGCGTACCGCGCGAGAAGGCCGAGATCACGGTGTCGCCCGACGGTTTCGTCGAGCTCGTCATCGGCATCGTGTCGCAGGGCCAGGGCCACGAGACGAGCTTTGCGCAACTCATCACCGAATGGCTCGGCGTGCCGATCGAGTGCGTGCGCTTCGTCTCGGGCGACACCGATCGCGTCACCGTCGGCGGCGGCGCGCATTCCGGCCGCGGCATGCGGCTCGGCTCGATCGTCATCAAAAAATCGTCCGACGGCATTATCGAAAAAGGCATGCGCATCGCCGAGCAGCTTCTCGAAACTTCCGTCGCCGACATCGAATTCAAGAACGGTCAGTTCGCGGTAAAAGGCACCAACCACGCCGTCGGCCTGTTCGAGGTCGCGCGCGCCGCGGCCGATGCACAAAGATTTGCCGCAAAATTTGCAAGGCCCGCTTTATGCCGCCTGCGACGAGACCGTGCTGGAGGCGAGCTATCCTTACGGCGCCCACGTCTGCGAGGTCGAGGTCGATCCGGACACCGGCAAGGTCGCGCTGATCAATTATGTCGCCGTCGACGATGTCGGCCGCGCGGTCAACCCGCTCATCATCCACGGCCAGGTCCATGGCGGCATCGCGCAAGGGGTCGGTCAGGCGCTGCTCGAACATGCTTATTACGATCCGGAGAGTGGGCAGATGCTGGCGGGCTCGCTGATGGATTACGCCATGCCGCGCGCCTCCGATCTCGTGAATTACATCACCGAGCTCAGCGAAGTGCCGTCGTCGACGCATCCGCTTGGCATCCGCCCGGCCGGCGAAGGCGGCACGGTCCCAGCGCTTGCGGTGGTCGTCAACGCCATCGTCGACGCGCTCTCCGACTTCGGCGTCCGCCACGTCGAAATGCCGGCGACGCCGGAGCGGGTATGGCGGGCGATCGAACAGGCGCGCAACGGCCAGCATGCGAACGGACGCAACCGTGGCAGCTGACGACCTCAAGAGCCGCGAGTTTAAAAACATTCTGCTGATCAAATTGTCGGCGCTCGGCGACGTCGTCCATTCGTTCCCAGTGCTCAACGCATTGCGCCGGCGCTATCCCAAGGCGCGGATCGATTGGCTGGTGGCGTCCGACATCGCAGAATTGCTGCAGGGCAATCCCGCGATCGCCAATGTCATCGAATTTCCGCGCGACGAATGGTCGAAGCCGTGGCAGGCGGCGCCCTACCTCGGCGCGGCGCGGCTGATCGCGCGGCTGCGCGCCGCGCAATACGATCTGGTACTCGATCTGCAAGGCCAATTGCGCAGCGCCGTCTTCGCCTTCGCCTCCGGCGCGCCGGTGCGCATCGGCTTCGACAAACCGCGCAAGGACGTGTGGCGAACGCTGTCGCGAAAAATCCCGGACGAAGCCAAGCAGCACGCGTGGCGGGGCGCGCGCGAAGGCAGCTGGCTCGCCTACACCCATCACATCCCGTTGCCGACGCTCGATATGCATCCGGTCGAGCGCTATCTCGGCGTCGCGCCGCTGCTTAGGCTTGACGACGGCGCGCCCGACTTTTCGTTCCCCATCCCGCCGGAAGCCGCGACCCGCATCGAGGCGTTGCTGGACTACTACGACATCGGCAAAGCAAAGCCGCTCGTCGCCATGGCGCCCGGCACCAATTGGGAGACCAAACAATGGCGCCGCGACGGCTTCGCCGAAGTGGCGCGGCATTTTTTGCAAAAGAGCTTTGCCGTCGCCTTGATCGGGTCGGACGGCGAGCGCGCGCTGTGCGAGGAGATCGCCAAGCTTGCGCCGGGCGTCATCAACCTCGCCGGCGAAACGACGCTGCCCGAGCTTGCCGCGCTGATCCGCCGCGCCACGATCAGCGTCAGCAACGATTCCGGTCCGATGCATCTCGCGGTCGCGCTCGACCGGCCGGTCGTGAGCATATTCGGGCCGACCGATCCGATCTGGGCCGGCCCATACCGCCGCGCCGACACGGTGCTGCGCGCCGAGCTGCCGTGCTCGCCCTGCTATCTTCGCGAACTACGCCGCTGCACGCACGGCCACGCCTGCATGCAGAACGTCGCCGCAGCCGCGGTGATCGAACGCGTCGAGGGCATCGTCGCCAAGCTGCCTGGCCGGGCAAAGAGTCCTGCGCCGCAAGCGCGACCGCGCTAGCGGACCAGGGGGCGATCCATGAGGCCTCGCGCTTCGCGCCGCACAATCTCAAGTTTAGATGTGCTTAACCAACTGCCCCTTCAAAAGGCATAGGAGTAACTACTTACGAATGGCCCTCGCGATAACTTGCCGTCGCGAAAGGGCAAGGCGATGATCAAGAGCGGTCGCATATTTACTCACCGTCGCCGCAATTGGTTCCGGGCCGCGCTGCAGCCCGCGATTTTGCTTTACAGGCTTATGATTCCTGCATTGTGGCTGGCGCTCGTTGCGATGGTCGGCCTTGCTGAGCGTGATATCTTCGCGCCCCGCAACCCGCTCCAGCTCATATTTTTTGCGGCGGCCTGCACTCTCACCCCACTGCTTATAATTGGATTTCTTGTCAGCATTCGCCATCGCATTCGCCTTGCCGAACGCGAAAATTTCTTAGCCAGGCAAAAAGTCCATCTCGACTCCGCACTTGCAAACATGCCGGAAGGTCTTTGCATGTTTGACGGCGATCAACGTCTCATCGTGTGCAACCAACAATATGCCGACCTTTACGAATTGAGCAAAGAGCAAGCACAACCGGGCACTTTCCTAAGATCGATTCTCGAGCACCAAAATGCCATCGGTAACGTGTCGGAAGACCCTGATAAGTTCATCGCGCAGCGACTGAGTGCGGTTTCCTCGGGAAAAGCATACCAGCACATAAATAAGCTGCGCGATGGCCGTCTGATTTTGGTCACGCACCGGCCGATGGATGACGGCGGATGGGTAGCAACCCATAAAGACGTGACGGAGCAGGTAAGCCGGGAGGAGTCGATCCGGCTACTCTTCGAAGGCAGCCCGGTGCCCATGTGGGTCTGCGATCGTGACAGCCTACGTTTTTTGGCGGTCAATGACGCGGCGGTGGCGCGCTATGGTTACAGCCGCGAGCAATTCATGTCGATGACCGTGCCTGAGCTTCGGCCCGAACCGGATCGGGAGCGATTTGGAAATTTCTTGCGATCGCTGGAGCTGAGCCAATTTACCGAAAATATCGGGCAACATATAGCGTCCGATGGAACGAAAATTGATGTTTCAGTGTCTTCACGCGCGCTGACCTATGCGGGCCGCAACGCGCGCTTGACTGTGATTCATGACATCAGCAAATCAAAGCAAGCGGAGAGAGAACTTCGCCGCACGCAAAAGTTCTTGGATGCCATTATTGAGCACGTCCCGGCACCAATTCTGGTCAAAGATGTCGCAAGCGCAAATGGCGACGTGGCCGAGTGCCGCTATACCCTGGTCAATCGGTCGTTCGAGGAACTGTTTGGCGTATCGCGCGCGAATATTGTCGGTAAGACGATCACCGAGCTATATCCGAAGGAACGTGCCGATTTCATCATCGCGGAAAACAACGATGCTTTGCGCTCGCCGAATCCGATCACATTGTCCGATCATGAGGTCCACACCGCCACCAATGGTATAAGAATCTGTACGGCAACCACCGTTGCCGTGCGAGACGACGCCCAGACGCCGCAAATTCTTGTGACGGTTCTTCAAGACGTAACCGAGCGTAACCGCACGGAACAACGCATCGCCCGCATGGCGCATCACGACCATCTGACCAATATCGCAAATCGAAGGACATTCAACGATACATTGGAGGCGGCGATTAAACACGCCACAGGCTGTGGCGATCAGTTTACTATTTTGTCGCTCGACCTTGATGGTTTTAAGGAAACGAACGACACCTACGGTCATCTCATCGGCGATGCCTTGTTACGTGAAGTATCGCGGCGTTTGCTCGGTGCGGCAGATGATGCTTTTGTAGCGCGGATTGGCGGCGACGAATTTGCGTTGATCGTGGATGGCGGAAGCCAAATCGCAGCGCCGCTTGCGGATCGGCTGCTCGACGCCTTTAGGGAGGAAATCCGCCTCGAAGGCCGACGGATAAAGACCGGAGCGACAATTGGCGCGGCCATATATCCCAATCATGGCTCCGACAGTAAGACCTTGATCAGCAATGCAGACATCGCCCTCTATCGGGCAAAGGCCGAGGTTCGCGGGTCGGTGCTGTTTTTCGACACAAAAATGGGCGAGCAGGTTCGCGAGCGGCGCGCTTTGCAGGACGCTCTGCGCTCCACCGTCGAATGCCAACAACTTCATCTGCACTATCAGCCGCAAAAGACAATGTCTGGGCAGACCATCGGATTTGAAGCGCTGGCGCGCTGGCAGGACCGGCATCATGGTTCGGTATCGCCGGCCGTGTTTATTCCCATCGCTGAGGAGAGCGGGCTGATTATCCCGATGGGTGAATGGGTTTTACGCGAAGCTTGCCGCGAAGCCGCAACCTGGCGCCGCCCTCTGACGATTGCAGTGAATGTGTCGCCGCTGCAATTCCGATATGGGGATCTCCCCAACCTCGTTCATTCGATTCTGCTCGACACCGGCCTTGCCCCGGCTCGACTGGAGCTTGAAATTACCGAAAGCGTATTCATCGACGACTTTTCACGCGCGATATCCATCCTTTCCCGGCTCAAAGCCCTTGGCGTCCGGGTCGCGCTGGATGATTTCGGATCCGGATATTCTTCCTTGTCGTACCTGCATTCTTTTGCATTCGATAAAATCAAGATCGATCGAACTTTTGTTCTTGATCTCGAACACAATCAGCATTCCATGGCGATTGTGCGCGCCGTTATCGATCTCGGCCACAGCCTAAACATTCCGGTACTGGCCGAAGGTGTCGAAACCGCCGCGCAGCATGCGATGCTCCTCGATAGGGGATGTGACGAGGTGCAGGGCTATCTGGTGGGCCGGCCCATGCCCATTGATGACTATGCTGAGCTTCTCGGAACCGAAATTATCGCTTTCGCCAGGACCTCGATTGCCAGCTAATCGGTCCGCGCGCCGCTGCACATTTTCTCAGGATTTGTTCGGCCAGTTGAGGCATTCGGCAAGCCCTCGGCCCATGATCCATTCCTTGTCCGCGGCGGACAGGAAATCCATGTGCTCGGTGAACAGTTTCACGCAGTCGCTATAACTGCAACTGGTGCGCTCGAGCATCGCCGACGCATCGGTTCCCCAAAAACAACGCTGCGGCCCGAAGGCTTCCACCAAGCGCCGGATATAGGGCTGGATGTTCTTATAGGGGTATGGCGCCGTCGAGAACACCGGCACCAAAGTCAGCTTGACGGAAACATTGGGATGTTTCGCCAACGTCGCCGTGCTCTCGGTCGCGGTCTTGAGCAAATCATCCTTCTGTGTCGTGCGCGCGCCGAGATGATCCATGATGATGCGCAGCCGCGGATGCCGCGCCGCGACCTCGCCAATCTCCTTGTGCGTATAGGGCGCGTTCAGCATCACCGGAATGCCGAGCCGCTCGGCGGCGGGCCAGAACCAGTCGGCGGTGCCGTCCTGCATCCAGACGCGATCCCATTCGTGGTGCAGCGTCAGCCGCACGCCGAGCATGCCCCTCTGGTCACGCCAGGTTTCGAGCTTGCCGCGCTCCGCCGGTACATTGATCGGAAAGCGGCCCATCACCGCAAAGCGATTGGGATATTTCTGCGCGGCTTCGAGGCTGTAATCGACGCGATCGCCTTCCCACGACGGCGGCACCAGGATGGCGTGCTCGACGCCGGCATCCTTCATCATCGCGCTGAATTTCTCATAGGTGAGCGGCTCGGGCAGGTGTGCTTTGCGGCCGGGCATCCATCGCCGATCGGGCCCTTCAGGCAGCCAAATGTGAACGCCCGAATCGATGATCATCATCGCCACTCTCCTCAGTTTTCCGGTGTCCTACGCTGCGGTCTCATATATCCGGCGGCGGCTCCGCTCGTTCATTGTTTGCTGATGCCGGCCTGCGCAATCACCTTCGCCCACCGATCGATCTCGAAGCGCATGCGTTGATCCAGCGCGGCTGCGGCGATCGGCCGGGCATCGAATCCGATCGCCTTGTACTGCGCGATCACGTCCGGCCGTTGCAGGATCTCGGTTGTCGCCCGAGCCAGCACGTCGATCGCCTGTTGCGGCATCCCCTTGGGGCCATAGAGCGCATTCCACGACGTCACATCGAAATCGGCAACGCCGGCCTCCTTCATCGTCGGGACATCCGGCAGCTCCGGAAGTCGCTCGGCCGAGGTCACGGCGAGCGGCCGCGCCTGCTTGGCCTCGATCGCAGAGCGAAGGCCGCCGTAAGCGTTAATGACGAGATCGACTTCGTTGCGCAAGAGTGCGACCGAGAGTTCGGCGGGCCCTCGATAAGGCACGACGGTAAAATTCAGATTTTGCGTGGATTTGAACAACAGCGCCGCCAGGTAATTGCTGGTGCCGACGCTCGAGGTTCCGACGTTTAGCGTGCCGGGCTTCTCTTTCGCCGCAGTCATCCATTGCTGCAGAGTCTTGTACTGCGACGCCGCGGCGTCGACAAAAAGGTAAGCGAACTCGCTGACCCCGACGATCGGCGTCATCTCCAGCCGCGGATCGATCGGTTCACGGAACAAACTCACGCCGATCGCGGTATTGTTCCCGGCCCAAGCAATGCTGTACCCGTCCGCAGGGGCATTGGTCACCGCGCGTCCAGCGATTACGCCACCGCCGCCCGGTTGATTTTGCACCAGCACCGGTACGCCGAAGCGCTCCGACAGCTTCGCAGCAAGAATACGTAACGCCACATCGGAGGCCGATCCCGCAGCTAGGGGTGTTACGATCCGGATTGCCCGCGAAGGATAGGCATTCTCGGCTCGCGCTTGGTCGCGCAGCGGCATCGCCAGCATGACCCATGACAGACAGAGTAACGAAAGGGCGACTGCGATACGCGGTTTGCAACTCACCATCTTCCCCACTTCGATGCCTCCGGCCGATCCAACCGTCCCACTTGCAGCTTTATCAACTTGCGCCCAGCGCTCGGGTGGTATCGTCGAACAGCTCATCGACCGACATCGGCCGTGAGATCAGTTTTTGCTGCCGACAAAACTCGAGGATGATTTCCAAAGTCGGACGGCAGGCTTCGACCCCGAAACGATACGGATCGAGGGCGCCGCCATCGGGCAGGCCCGCCGAGCGTTTACTGTCCTGGAATTGCCGGAAAACGTCCCGCACCACGTCAGACCGCGATCGGGATAGCTCGGTCCGCACCACCAACATGTGATTTATCGGCACGCCGTGGTGACGCTCGGCCCATTTCAGGGCGGCGGCATCGGCGTCCGGAATGAGATGCTTGAGCCGCGGATCGGGGAGCTTGTCGCCGACAATCGCCGCGTCGATCTCGCCATCGAGAAGCATTTGCAGCAGCTCCTTGCCGGGCGGCGCGCGTTTGACGACGTCGGGATCGCGGTATTCCGCAACATGCGGATCCTCGAATGTGATCCACTCCACTTTATCGAGATCGACGCCGTAGTCGCTTGCCAGAATGCCTCTCACCCAGGTGCCGGTGGTCACGGTGTAGGCGCGGACGCCGACGCGCTTGCCATTCAGATCGGCGGGCTTGAGCGTGCCGCGATCGGCGTTATAGGCGATGGTGTGATGCTGACCGCGGCTCACCACCACGGCAGGGATCAACACATAAGGCTTGTCGTACGACTTGGCCTGCAGATAGGTGACGATCGCCAATTCGGCGAGATCGTATTTGGCCTCGCGCACCACCTGTTTGAACAGGTTGTTTGCGACCTTGACCTCGACGAAATCGAAATCGACGAGATCGGAATGCACCGCCCCGCTTTTGAGTGGCGCCACATTCGGATAATTGCCCAGCATCGTATGCAAAGTGAGTTTCGACCCAGCCGCCATTGCACGCTCCTTATCGATCAGCAAGCACCGGATAAAGCGTCAGCGCAGTCCTGCCGAAGATCCACTCCTGATCGGAATCCTTGGCAAACGAGAATGCTCTTCTCGCCGCGCCGAGAATTTCCGACAGCGTCCCGACCGAATTTGGAAAATTCGATCCCCAGGCGATCCGCGACGCGCCGAATGTATCGATCAATTTGCCGAAGAAGGTCTCCGGCGTGCCTTTGCCCCAGGATTTCGGGGTCACGTTGATCGGCGTGATCTTGAGGTAAACCTGCTTGTACTTGGCGAGCGCGAGCAGGTCGGCTGCAGCGCCATAGGGCGGCCCGTCTTCGAACGGCGCGCGCGACAAGTGGTCGAGGATCATCGTCACCTTTGGAAACTTGTCCATGATCTGGCGCAACAGCGGAATGCCTTCCTGTTTCATCTGCATGCAGACCGGGATGTTTTTCGCCGCCGCATGCTCCCAAAACGGATAGGTTTTCGGATCGACAAACCAGGTGGCTTGATCCGGCAGCGTGCTGCCGGTCGTGAACAGCCGCATGCCGGTGCAACCGCGGCCGAGCCAATAGTCGAATGTCTTCACTGCGTCCGGAGCCATGACGTCGATCGAATAAACGCCGGTAAAGCGCGATGGCTCGGCTGCGACGGCATCCGCGACGTAACTGTTGTCATATCCGTAGGCCGTCGATGAATGCACGATCGCGGCTTTGGCAACGCCGGCCTCATCCATCGCTTTCAGGAGAGTTTGGTAGGTCGTCGGCCGTTCGCTTGACCACGTCGATTGCTTGCCGCCGAGCGGCGCCAGCGGATAGCGCTTGGCATCCGGCGAAACGATATGAGGATGAATATCGATGACTGGCGACATGGTACCTCGCGCGACGCGGGAGCGAATTTACGGGTTGATATCGACGAAGACCTGATTGAGCTTGGGACGCGACGGAATGAGACCCTGCTGCAAGGCATAAGTGACGAGCGCCTCGATGCTGGGTCCGTTCGCGGCCATGCCATAGGGCAAGGGATCGCTCATGAGCGAGAAGAAGCCCCGATAACGCTTGTCCTCCGCAGCATCGCCGCGACCGAGCTTGAGTTCATCGAGATAGGGACGTTTGGCCGCAACGAATGCGTTCATCAGCGAACGCGCCAGCCAGGGATAGCGCTCGATGTGCTCATCCTTCACCACGATGAGGCCGTGAATCGGATAGATGCCGGTGCGGCGAAACCAGTCGGCTTCGATTTGATCGACATTGGCGAACAGTTCCGGATAGGTGCCGGTGGCTCCGCCGGTCGGCGCGTTCATGTCCCAATTGCCGATCGGCGGCCCGGCGCGGCCAACCCCGGCCGGCCCGGTAAAGCCGGCCTGAATCTCGCCCGACGCCATCATGCTTTGCAGCGATTTGCCCGCCGGGGCATGGACGACGTTGGGCGGCAGTTCGAGCGTGGTGACATGCTCCTCGTCGTCCACCACCCAGGTCACTTTTGACGAATCGAGACCGTATTCGTAGACGAAGATGCCGCGCGTCCAGACGCCGGTCGTCACCGAATAGGCGCGCACGCCGACCTTCTTGCCTTCGAGATCCTTGGGCGCTCGGATGCCGGCGTCCGGCCGAACGACGAAGCCGCCGTGATGAAATCGGCGCATGACGAAGATCGGCAGCGCGATGTAAGGCGCACCGCGGGCGCGCGCGATCATGTAGGTCGTCGGCGCCATCTCGCAGATGTCGAACTCGACGTCGCGAACCATGCGGCGGAACGCCTGGATGATCGGCACCACTTCGACGAAATCCGCGGCCACGCCCTCGATTGGAATGGCGCCCTTCTTGATCGCCGCGGTGTGACCGTAGCTGCCGATCGCGATCTTAAGCCGCGGTCTGTCGGCGCCGGCTGGAACTCTGCTGCTTGCTGCCTGTACGTTCACGTCACTGTCCTATTTGCCGATTTACTGTTTCGGGATACCGGCTTTGTCGATGACCGTGCGCCATTTCGCGGCATCGGCTTTCAAGCGTTGCGTCAGCGCCTCCGGCGTGCTCGGCAGCGGCTCCATGCCGAGATTGGCCATCTTGGCGCGGATCTCCGGCATTTGCAGAACCGCGCCGATCCCGCTGTTGAGCTTCGCGACGATGTCGGCCGGCGTGCCGGCGCGAACGGAGAGCGCATTCCAGCTGGTGACGACATAGTCCGGATAGCCAGAGTCCTTGACCGTGGGGACGCCCGCAAACAACGGTGACGGCTTATCGCCGGACGTCGCGATAATCCTGATCTGCTTGCCGGTCACCATCGGACTAAACGCCGCGTAATAATCGAAACCGACATCGACATCGCCGCGATCGATTGCGGTCATCAGTTCCGGCGTGGTGCGGAATGTGACGACTGCCGCGTTCACTCCGGTGACCATCTTGAACAGTTCGGCCGAAAGGTTTTGCGTGCTGCCCACCGCGATCGTGCCGAAATTAAGCTTGCCCGGATTCTGCTTGCCATAGGCGACGAGCTTCTGGACGGTGTCGAACTGGGTATCCATTTTCGTCGCCAACAGCATGTCGAACTGTGCAAGCAGCGACACGGACGTGAAGTCGCGCGTGATATCGAACGGCAGCGAGGCAAACAGGCTTTCGCTGATCGCGGCGCCATTGCCGGACAGGTACATGGTGTAGCCGTCCGCCGGAAAGCTCAGCGCAGCTTTGGCGGCCACGATACCGCCCGCTCCCGGCCGGTTGTCGATGAAGAAGTTCTGACCCATGCGCTCGCTGAGCTTCGCGGCGACGAGACGGGTCGAGACGTCGGCAACGCCGCCGGGCCCGTAAGGCAGGATGATGCGGACGGGCCGGTCCGGATAATTGGCCTGTGCCTGCGCGCGAACGGCAAATGTCGCCGTCATGGCTGCGGCGATCACCGCCGCACCGATGCTGCGTAAAATATCGCGGCGAGAGAGCATGCGTTCCTCCGGCAGCGTCATTGTTTCGGCGAACCTGAAGTTATCCATCCGCCGATTTTGGCCGCGATCTTGGTCAAGCCGCGCCTTTAGTCCATTCCGATTAGCCTCTCGACTTGATATAGAAATCGTCTCAAAAACACCGAATGGGGCGCGGATACGCTCACAAGTCCCATCATTCTGTGCCGACAGGCGATATAGGAAACATGCCCGATGATCGATTTCCGGCTTTTGCGTCACTTCTCCTATTTCCTTGCCGTGGCCGACGAACGGCATTTCGGCAACGCGGCGAAACGGCTGGGAATGTCTCAGCCGCCGCTCAGCCAGCAAATCCAGGTGCTGGAGCGATCGCTCGGCGTCCGCCTGTTCGAGCGCTCGCGCCAAGGGGTTGCCCTCAGCCGCGAAGGCGCCGCCATCCTCGCCCCGGTGCACCGCTTCATGGAGCACGCCCAGCGGCTGCAACAGGCGGTCACCGACGCACGCCAGGGCCGCACCGACGTCGTAACCATCGGCGCCATCAACTCTGCGATGTTCGACATCATGCCGCGGCTGATGCGGACTGCAAAACGGATCTATCCGCAACTTTCTCTGTCCGTTATGGAGGCGCGAAGCGCCGAAGCTCTGTCCGCGGTGCAGAGCGGCGAGGCCGACATCGCGTTCGCGCGCTTCGACGACCGGATCGCGTCGCTCGAAGTTCGTCCCATCGTTTATGACCACCTCGTCCTCGTTCTTCCGGTCGATCATCACTTGACGCACCGCGGCCGCATCGGCCTCGCCGAGCTCGCCGACGAGAACTTTGTGCTATTTCCGCGGCGCTCCAGCCCGAGCTTCTTCGATCAGATCACGAGCGCCTGTCGCGGCGCCGGCTTCTCGCCGCATGTGCTCTATGAAGTCCATTCGGTGGTTTCGCAGATTGCCTATGTCGGTTGCGGCGTCGGCGTCGGCATGGTGCCGAGCCGCGCGATGCGCTTCGGCGGCGGCGATGTCGTGTTTCGGCCGCTCCTCGAAACGATCAACGTCGTCAGCATTGCGGCTGCCTGGAAGCCGGCGCTGTGCAAAGAACTGGTCCCGACGATCGTCGACATCGCAGCCGACATCGGCGCCGATAGGGAAGCGCTGCCTATCGCCGGATCGCCGGCGGAAACCGCGGCGGCGAAATAACGATAGGCGCCGGGAGCCCGCAGCGACATTGGAATCCACACATGGTCATGGTATCTGCCGAATGATCCGCCTGGGCACGGTCCGCAACGGACGCGGCAAACAGGGACGCCAGAATGCCGCTGATCCATGACACCGAAGTCTGGCAAAGCAAGCTTGCCGTGTTGCCGCTGGCAAGCTACGGGCCGGGCGAGACCGTGTTTGCCGAAGGCACCAGCACCGGGCGGCTCCTGATTCTCAAAAGCGGTGCGGTCAGCATCGTCAAGGGCGGCACCGAGATTGCCACGGTGGCGGAACCGGGCGCGGTGTTCGGCGAACTTTCCGCGCTGCTCGATCAGCCGCATGGCGCCGACGTGCTCACCGTTGAAGCTTCGGAGTTTCACGTCGCCGACGCCGCCGCACTGCTCGGTCAAGACCCCGTCGCACTTCTCTACGTGACGATGGTGCTGGCGCGGCGCCTCGACGGCGCCAACCAAGCGCTCCTTGAACTGAAGGACCAGATCGAGGCCGGCGAACCGCCCGGCATGATCGAGAAATCAGTCGAGAGGATCCAAGGATTGCTGAGCGCCATCGGCACCGGCTACATCCGTGCCGGAGTCGGCTATTCCATGCTGCCGCCTACCTAACACAGGGTGAAGCGGAACCGCGCCCACTCGCTTAGCGGCTTTTCGCACCAAGGTAGCGCGGGACGACGATGCGCTCGCCTTCCGTCAGCGCCGCGTGCTCGGACTTCTGATTAAGCTGGATCAGCGCCCAGAGCGGCACATGGTAGGCCGCCGCAACAGTCTGCAGGGTGTCGCCGGCATGGGCCGATACCGGCTCGCCCGAGTCCCACAATTCGATCGGCACCGCAGGCGGTATAACAATGCGCAGCGGCACCGTCTCGCCCTCGCCGCGCGCGGCGGCCGATCTGACCTTGGCGGCCAGTTGCTCCTGGATGCGATCGAACTTGTCGAGATTGATGTGAACCACTTCGGGCCGATCTTTCAGGTTGTAGCTGGCATAATGGCCGTGGAAGCCGCGCCCGGGCTCAAGGTCGCCGCCACCCAAAATGTTGGAGGACTGGTAGAGGTTGATATACCGCTCGACATTCGCCGGTATGGGGTGGGCGGCGCGCGTAGGATCGTAGGTGATGAGCATGCTCACCGGGATGTGTGCGGCTTCGAGCGTCTCGGCAAATTGCACGGCGGAATCGCCGCCGATGGAATGGCCGATGACGGTGATCGGCTTGGGATCGCGCCGGTAATCGACGATGGCTTGATTGGCGACGGAGCGCCACGCCGAATAGCCGTTGATGTCGGCCGCGACGCCTGAGCGATCGATGCGCGCCGCCAGTTGGTCCATGCCCCAATCGATCATGCCGATCAGGCCGCGGAACAGATAGGCGCGGCCGTGTACATTGGTCGCGGCTTTTTCGCCGGCGGCCGGCGTCGCGGCTTGGCCGGCCGTGACAAGGCAGGCCGCAATCAGGACCGCTGCGATGCACTCGGCGACGTATTTGGCTCGAACCATGCGCCCTTAAGGGTCAGGAGATGAAGACTGAAAGCAGACAACCGAAGCGTCGCAGAGACGAGTTACGTCACCCGCCTTGTTCCGGGAATACGGCGAAATACGCGATTCGCCGGAACTCCTCACCGGCGTTATCGATTAGCACAAATCGGAGATTGTCTGGGCATTTTCGTGGCAAAACTCGCGCTGCGCGACTGCGCGGTCAAAATTTCTCGCGAATCGCGGGTAAAACCGGCACTGACTCGTTCAAGCGCTGAGTTTCGCTGCCGCGACGATCCGCTTCTGGTAAATTAGAAGCCATGAAATTCCTCGCGAGACTGGCGACCGGCGACGTCGCGCTGTGGCGCACGTTTTGGCTGATAGGTACGCCGCTCGCCGTCGTTTGGGATATCACCGGCCTCAGCATGCTCACCGGATTTGGCGTTGGCGAGCCGTTTGTCGCGACGCTGATCATAGCGGTGTTCACGCTATCGAGCGCCGCCATTCCATTTGTCTCGGTGGCCATATGCCGCAGTGCATCGCGCTATCCGCGCGAGGCGTGGTGGCAACATCTTCTCGCCTGGAGCGCCAAATTATCTGCCGCAGTTTCGGCATTGGCGGCGGCCGTCAGCTTTTGCGTGGTCTTGTATCTGGCGTTTTCTTTCATTTACGCGGGCGAGGCCCCGTTTTGATACGCTCATGGCCGGTGAGAAAGCCGAGCGACAGCTCATCACGCGGCTAATTTGATGCCGTTCTCGTCAATTCGGCTGTCGGCGAGCCGTGATAAGTTCGCTGCGCATAGTCTTTCAGGTCTGCGACCGTAAGCCGCCGCTGTGCGAACAAGTCTCCCGAATTTGCCGAAGTCAAAAGCGTCTCGATAAAAGCCGTCATCTCGCTTGGCTGCGGCTTCGCTTCGGTTCCGGCCGGCTCCGGCAACCGCGGTACCTCCGCTTGGGCGATCCGCACGCGATCGTCGGCCGCCGGATTACTCTGCGAATCGCTGGGTTGCGCCGCTGCAGGTTCGTGCCGCACCGATTCCGACAACCGTGCAAGCCGTTGCTTCGCCCGCCCTGCCGCCTCGACCTTGGCCGGCGCTTGCGGCTTCGGCATTGCGGCTTGAGCGATTTGCGGACGATCTTCGGCCGCCGGAGTACTCTGCTCGTATCTGAACGCTGCGGGTTCGAGCTGAATCGACGGCGAGGACTGTGCGGGCTTGAGCGGCTCCGGCATTTCGCCTTTCGGCACTTCGGCTTGCGCGGTTTCCAGGCGATCTTCGACAGTGAACTTGGCGATTTCGCTTTTCACCAAACTCCGAAACTGCGAATTGAACTGCGCCCCCGGATGGGAGTCGTTGTTGGTGATGAATTCGATATTGTCGCCGACCAGTTTCTTCGATCCCATCCCGCCGAAAGTCATCCACGGATTGGGATTATAGATTTCGATCATCCGCCCCACTTTTCCCGGCGTCAGCGGCGGATTCCAGCTCAGCATCGAAGGCTGCAGCGCAATGATTAGGTCGACGTATTTCGCGTTATTGGCGACAAAAACCGAACTATTTGCGCCCAGGCTATAGCCGACGACGACCGTGTGCGTTCCCGGCGGTTGACGGTCGATGTCGTCGACCAAAGACGGCCAGGCCTGATGCACATAAGTCTCGACTTCGACATCCGGCATCATTTTCAGTTCGGCGACCAATTCGACGAGCCCGATCGCCGGCAACGGCCCGAACATCGGCCACAACACGCCGACGAAGGTCTTGGCATCGACCGGAGTGCAGATCAGCGAGCCGCACAAAGCAACGGCGATCGCGAGTTTTTTCACGTCACACGTCCCCGTCGTCGCCACCGTACGTTTCCCCGCTTATACAAAGCCGGGCAATTGCGGGGATTTATGGGACGACAAGCGGAATCTTTGCGGATGAAAGTGGGCGTCCGTTGACGCAGTTAATATTGCGTGAAGATGTCGGTTGGCTCTGCGACCGGCGGTCAACTCGATCGGTTACTCGATGACGTCGTCGGCCGTCGCCAGCAATGTCGGCGGCAGGCTGATGCCGAGCGCCTTCGCGGTCCGTTGGTTTATGACTAAATCAAACTTGGTAGGCTGCTCGACAGGTAGGTCGGCCGGCTTTTTGCCCCGCAGGATAAGGTCGGCATAGTCGGCGCCACGCCGCCACATCGCCGCATAGCTTGGCCCGTAGGAGATGAGACCGCCGACATCGACAAATTCCCGCGCCCCGAACAGCGTGGGGATCGCGTTCTTGTTCGCCACGCCGACAATCAGTTTGGCGTTTTGGAACGTCAAGGGATCCGGAAACACCAAGAGCCCATCGGCGCGCTCTCGCGCGATGGCCGCGAATGCGTCGTCAAAACCTTGCGGCCCCTGAACCTCCACCGGTTGGATTTCAAGCTTGAGGATGGTCGCGGCGGCGCGCAATTCTTTCACCGCTACTTCGGCAGGGGGTATCGCGGAATTCCACAGGACGGCGACCCGGGTGATTGTAGGAGCGGTCTCCTTCAGCAGCTCCAGTCGCTTTCCGGCGAGGTCCGGAGCAATCGATGTCTGTCCGGTGATGTTGCCGCCGGGGTGAGCCAAGCTTGCGACGAGTCCCGCCTCGACCGGATCGCCGGGATCGACAATGACAATGGGGATATCGCGCGTCGCGGCCTGCGCGGCCTTTGCCGCGGGCGTAGCCGCCGTCACGATCACATTGACCTTGAGCCGAACCAGATCGGCCGCGAGCGGGGCGAGCTGGTCCAATCGCCAAGCCGCGAAACGCCATTGCGTGGCGACGTTTTGGCCTTCAATCCAGCCGTGCTCTCGCAGACGCGCGAGAAAGTCTTCACTTGGGTGGGGAGCCGAACTTTGGGATAGATAGCCGATCTGCGGGAGCGTTGCTCGCTGCGCGCGTGATGCGCGCGGCCATGCGACCACCGCGCTGCCGAGCAATGAGATGAAATTCCGTCTTCTGATATCGGATGGCATTGGCGCGCTAATGCCAATAGGGCGGATAGCCGGAGGTTTTCTCCTGCGCCACAAGCAGCCGCAGCATCGCCGGCCATTCCAACACGCCGTAGGGTCGCCGCGTGCCGGGCTGATAGAGATGCGCGGTGTGGGCGAGCACGTTCTCGCCCGGCATGGTCAATTCGGCGCGCGCCGCCATGGCGTCGACCTGGGAGCGGCATGACATTTCGAGCTGATACATGGTGTTGAACGCCTGCTGGATAGTCGGGCCGCAGGTGAGAAGCCCATGGTTGCGCATGACCAGCGCATCGTGCGGGCCGAGATCGGCGACGATCCGCGCGCGCTCGTCGGTGTCTATCGCCGGGCCTTCGTAGTCGTGGTAGCCGATATGGCCGACGAAGCGGATCGAGGTCTGCGACAGCGGCAACAGCCCGCATTTCATCGCCGCCACCGCCATGCCGGCGCGGGTATGGGTATGGAGAACGCAGGCGACGTCCGGCCGCGCCTTGTGGATGGCGCCGTGGATCACATAGCCGGAGACGTTGAGGCTATAATCGGTGTCGGGCTTGGCGACGATATTGCCCTCGACGTCGATCTTGACCAGGCTCGACGCCGTGATCTCCTTGTAGAGCAGGCCGTAGAGATTGATGAGGAGATGCTCGGTGCCGGGAATGCGCGCCGTAATATGGTTATAGATCAGGTCGGTCATGTCGTAGGCGTCGACCAGCCGGTAGCAGGCGGCGAGATCGAGCCTTGTCTGCCACTCTTGCGCCGACACCTCGTTGCGGATTGACTTGAAGTCTGTCGCGTAATTCACGGGCGGTCCTCCATTCCCGCAGCATAGCTTCCCCGGTGCGCGATGTCAGGCCGGAAGTCAGCCGAAACGCGCCTTAAGAATCCACTCGAAGCGCTTCTTAAGAAACCAGTTTAAGTGAGTTCATCGGATGCCGGTCAAAATCGACGAAATCATACGCAATCAAGTCAAAGATAAGCTCGCCCGCGGCGAGGTGGTGGCCTCGATGACGGTGCGGCTCGTTCGCGGCATTGAGATCGCGCGCATCGCCAAGACCGCGGGCTTCGACGGCCTTTATGTCGATATGGAGCATTCCAGTTTTTCGCTGGAGACCACCGGCCAGATCTGCATGGCCGCGCTGGAAGCCGGCATCACCCCTTTGGTGCGGGTGCCCGGCCTCGCCGAAGTGTCCCGGGTGCTCGATGGCGGCGCGCTCGGCATCATCGCCCCGCATGTCCGCTCGGCCGCCGAGGCGAAGGACTACGTGCGTGCGGCCAAATTCCCGCCGCTCGGCGACCGCTCCGCCGCCGGTCCCCTGCCCCATCTGCATTACCGCTCGTTCCCGGCCGCCGAAGCCGATGCCGCGCTCAATGACGCAACCTTGCTGATGGTGCAGTTCGAGAGCGAGGAGGCTTTGACGAAGGCAGACGAGATCGCCGCGGTCGGCGGCGTCGATATGGTGATGATCGGCTCGAACGATCTCCTCGCCGACTGGGGGCTACCCGGCCAATACGACCACGCGCGGCTGCGCGCGGCTTACGCCAAAACGATTGCCGCCTGCCGCAAACACGGTAAGCATGTCGGCGTCGGCGGGTTGTCGTCGCGACCCGAGCTTGCCGCCGAATTCGTGCGCATGGGCGCGCGCTACGTCTCGGCCGGCACCGATCTCGGCTTTTTGCTGGCGGCGTGCGCGGCGAAGGCGAAGGAAGTGCGGGAGATGCGCGCCGAATGACGCCCACCAAGCCTTTTACCTACCACTCCGATCCGGTGCGCATTGTATTCGGCGCCGGCGCCCTCGGCGCGCTCGCTGCGGAAGTCGATTTCCACAAAATGTCGCGGTTCGTCGTGCTGTGCTCGAAATCGCGCACCGAGTTCGCCCGCCGCGCCACCGCGGGCATCGCCGATCGCTGCGTCGGCATTTGCGACGCGTCGGAGCCGAATATGCCGCGCGCGGCATTCGAGCGATTTCTCGCCGACCTCAAGCAGTATAATGCCGACGGCTTCATCGTGATCGGCGGCGGCTCGCCCATCGGGCTTGCCAAAGCCGCAGCCGCGACCACCAAACTGCCCTACATCGCGGTCGTCACCACCTATTCGGGCTCGGAAATGGCGGCGCGCTGGCGCATCAGCGTCGCCGCCGACCGCGATGACCGGCGAAGGCCCGGCGGCGCTGCCGGCGACCGCGATCTACGATCCCGAACTGACGCTCGATCTGCCGCCGCGGGTGTCGGCGGCAAGCGGCATGAACGCCATGGCGCATGCGGTCGAAAGCCTCTACGGCGTCGACACCAATCCGGTGGTGCAGACCATGGCCGAGGAAGCCATTCGCCTCCTCGGCGCGAGCCTGCCGCGCGTCGTGCAAAATCCGCGCGACCTCGCAGCGCGGACCGACGTGCTCTACGGCGCCTGGCTTGCGGCGAATTTCCGCGCCGAAATCGGGCTCGAACACGCCATCGCGCAACGGGTGCGGCAATGGTTCGATCTCGACCACGCCCACACGCACGCGATCGCGACCCCCTATGCGATCGGCTTCAATGCCAACGCAGCGCCTGAGGCGATGCGGCGCATCACGCGCGCGCTCGGCGTCGGCAACGCCGCGCGCGGCCTTTACGACCTCAATGTCCGCCTCGGCCTGCCGACCGGATTGAAAAGCCTCGGCATGCGCGAGGAGGATATCGGCAAGGCCGTCGACGTGGTCGCGGCGGTCGAGATCACCCATCCGAAGCCGGTGTCGAAGGCCGACTTGTTGAACATCATTTCGCAGGCCTACGCGGGCGAGCCGCCGCGTTTCTGATACATTGCCCTCATGAAGAGCGTAACCGCCGGCTCGGGAATGAAATGGGTCGGCCGCGCCCTCCGGCGGTTGGAAGATCCGGCGCTGGTCACCGGGCGCGGGCGTTTCAGCGCCGACCTTGCCGCTACGCATCATCTGCGTTTCGTGCGCAGTCCAGTCGCCTCGGGGCGTATCGTCCGCGTCAGCGCGCCGGCCGGCGCGAAAATCATCACCATTGCCGAACTTGCTGGCGCACGGCCGATCCGGCCGATGCTGCACAAATTCGGCTACCGGCCGATCGAGCAGCCGCTGTTGGCCAAAGACGTGGTGCGTTTTGCCGGCGAGCCGATTGCCGCCGTTTATGCGCCGAGCGCCGCGCAAGCCGAGGACATTGCCGATCGCGTCGAGATCGAGATCGACGAATTGCCGGCGGTGGTCGATGCGCGCACCGCGCTCGCACCCGATGCGCCGCGCGTGCACGGGGCCGGCAATGTCGTGGTCGACGCCAACGTCAAGACCGCGGATTTCGATGCCACACTTGGGAAAGCGCACCGCCGCATTCGGCTCGACGTGCGCTCGCGGCGGCAAAACGCGACGCCGCTGGAAACACGCGCCGCGCACGCGGCGTTTGACCCGGCAAGCGGCCGCACCACGCTGACCTGCGCGACCCAGATGCCGCATTTGACGCGGACCGCCATCGCCGACGTGCTCGATTTTGCGGAATCCGATCTGCGCGTGATCGCACCCGACGTCGGCGGCGGTTTCGGCCAGAAAATGTCGCTGCCCGCCGAATATGTCGTGCTGGTCTGGCTGGCGCGGCAGCTCCGCAGCAGTGTCGCCTGGAGCGAGGACCGCCGCGAGAATCTGATCGCCGCCTTCCATAGCCGCGACCAGCATATCGAGATCGAAGGCGGCTTCGACGCGCGCGGCAAACTGATTGCGCTGTCCGCCGACGTGATCGCCAATATCGGCGCCTATTCGTGCTTTCCGACCACCTGCGCCGTCGAGCCGCTGATGGCTCTTGCTGAATTGCCGGGGCCGTACAACGTGCGCGCTTATTGCTGCCGCGCGCGCGGCGTCGCGACGCATACCTGCACCATGGCGCCCTATCGCGGCGTGTCGCGGCCGGTCATCACTTTGCCGTCGAGCGGCTGATGGACAAGGCCGCCGCCGAGTTCGGATTTGAGCCCCGTCGAAATCCGCCGCCGCAACCTGATCGACCGCTTTCCCTACACGTCGGCGACGGGGCTGGTGTTCGACGAAGGCAGCTATATCGAGACCCTCGACAAGGCGGCGGCGCATGTGGATTTGCCGGCGTTCCGCGTCCGGCAGCAGAAGGCGCGCGCCGCCGGCCGTTATCTCGGCATCGGCTTTGCGACTTTTTCCGAGCGCACCGGCTATGGCAGCCCGGCCTTCGCCGCGCGTGGCATGGAGATCACGCCGGGCTGGGAAACCGTCGAGATCGTCATGGACCCATCGGGACGCGTGGAAGCCCGCATCGGCGCCAGTCCGCACGGCCAAGGCTTGCGCACCACGCTGGCGCAGCTTGTCGCCGATCAGCTCGGCGTCGCGCCGGCCGACGTGCGCATCGTGCACGGCGACACCGATCGCACGCCCTATGGCTGGGGCACCTTCGCGAGCCGCTCGCTGGTCATCTCCGGCGGGGCCACGCTCCTTGCGGCGCGAAAAATCCGCGAAAAACTTCTTGTCATCGCCGGCGATGTTCTGGAAGCGGCGGTGGACGATATCGTGCTGGAAGACGGCAGCGCCAAAGTATCGGGCACCGATCGTATAATCGCCATCGCCGCGCTGGCGCGCGCCGCCTATCATCAGGCCCACCGCTTCAAGGGCATCGATGCCGGGATTGACCGAAACGGCGCATTACGATCCGCCCGGCACCTTCTCCAATGCCTGCCATGTCGCCATCGTGGAGGTCGACGTCGAAACCGGCCGCGTGAGAATAGAAAAATTTCTCGCCGTCGAGGACGCCGGCCGCATCATCAATCCGCTGATCGCCGACGGCCAGGTGCATGGCGGCATCGCGCAGGGCATCGGCAACGCGCTGTTCGAGGAAATCGTCTACGACGCGCTCGGCAATATCCAAACCGCCACGCTCGCCGACTATCTGCCGCCGACGGCCTGCGAAATTCCGCCGATCGAACTGCACCACATCGAAACGCCGGCCGCGTCTTCCGTCACCGGCGCCAAGGGTCTGGGCGAAGGCGGCGCCATCGGCGCGCCGGCCGCCGTTTTGAATGCCGTCAACGACGCGCTTTCGCCGTTCGGCGTCTCGATCGACCAAATTCCGGCGACGCCACAGCGCATCCGGGCGGCGCTGCGCGCGGCAGGCTCACGCGCCTAGTTGCCGAATTGCGGCAAAGCCAACCACAGAGTGTTATTACTAGCATAAGCTCGTTATGGGCGAGTTCCGCCCAGAGGGGGCGTTGTTCATGTGGAATTCTCACAAACCTGCCTGCCGTCCCGGCACCGTGTCTACCGGGCTCGATCGACAAGCAAGATGCCCGGGGCAATGCCGCTTTCGCGCTGCGCTACGGAACCGCCGCTGCCGAGGCGAACCCTGCTCGCCTGGCGCAGACGCCCAATGGCGACGAAGCCAAATACGCCGACAAATCCGCAACTTATTCCAAAGGCCTCAAGCAAAAAAGTTACGGCGTCGTCGATCCGGATGCGTTCAAAGCGTTTCGCGCCGCTTTGGCACGAGCGAGGGCCTGACCGTCGGCTCGATGAATTTCGAAGACCCGAAGATAGTTCTGGGCGGCTATTCGCGGGGGCACCTGACGCCGCCGTATTACACGCAGCTCAACGGGCCGGCGGGCGCATTTGCTCTGCCGCTCGCCGGCGGCGACTCGCAAAACTTCGCCGCGCCGCCTGCATTCGAGGTCGACAGCATCGATTACGCGCTGGAATTGATCGAGCTTTATTGGGCGTCGCTGTTGCGCGATGTGCCGTTCACTGAATATCGCATCAACGCCACCGCCATCGCGGCCGCCAACGGACTGACCAAGCTGCGCGCCAAGTATAACGGCCATTACTACGGACCGGTCAATGACTCCGACATGGTGACGCCGGATTTGTTGTTCCGCGGCGGCCCGCGGCAGATCGGCGACAAGATTTATTTCGCGGGCGAGGACCTCGGGCCCTATATTTCGTAGCTGTGCATTCAGCCCACTCACCTCGGCGTGCAGCACATCGATCAGAAAATGCTGAGCTACATGGCGGGGGTCAATTATCTGACCGATCTCGACGATTGGTATGCTGCGCAAAACGGCAAAGTCAGCGGACCAGTTGTCGCCGACGGCGTCCGTCGCTATATGCGCAACGGCCGGGCGCTCGCGACCTACACCCATATCGACGAACTCTATCAGGCCTATTTTACGGCCTATCTTGTGCTCCGCAGTTTGGGCATGGCGCGCAATCCGTCAAATCCGTATGCCGCATATAAAAATCAAAAGCCGTTCGGCACCTTCGGCGGGCCGGATATCGCTGCGACGCTCGGCGCCGTGGCCAAAGCCGCATTGAACGCCGTCTGGTATCAGAAATGGATCGTGCACCTGCATCACCGGCCGGAGGCGGGTGGCGGCCTCGTTCATCTGGCGATGACAAAGCCAGTTGGAATTCCGCTACCGCAAGCGCAAGTGCGTCAGGCGGTGCTGGATTCGGCCGCGCTCTATTTCAGCCAATTCGTCAATCACGACTTCGGCCAGTCGGCGGCCCACGGCAGCTTTCTGCTGTCGCAGGCCTTCCCGGAAGGCTCGCCGACCCATCCCGCCTACTCGACCGGGCACGGCACCGTCGCCGGCGCGTGCATTACGGTCTTGAAATTCTTCTTCGATGGCGACGACGTTTTCCAGCATCCGGTCATGCCGTCGGTCGACGGCTTGGCGCTCGAACCCTATACCGGCACCAAAGATCTCACGGTCAACGGCGAGCTGCACAAGCTCGCGCACAACATCTCGTTCGGTCACGGCATCCATGCCGGCATTCACTGGCGCAGCGACACCGATCAATCGATTATTCTCGGCGAGCAGGTCGCTCTCAGGTTCCTGCAAGACCAGGTTTTTGGCTATAGCGAAAAGGTCAAGCTGACGATCACGCTTCTCAACGGCGACCCATTCACCATCACGAACCAGTAGGCGCGCTATCACTGGTGCTCGCGCGCCGAGACGATCGCGAGATAGAGATACACGCCAAGCAGCGTCATCTCGACGAACACGATGAAAATGCCGCCGCCATAGACCTGCGGAAAAAACAGCTCGACCGCCGCCATCGAGACGACCGACGTGAGCCACACCACCGCGCCCCACGCCGCCGCGAGCCATAGTCCCACCGCGGCAATGAGATCGAGCACGGCGAAGAAGACGGTGGAGGTCTGCCAGGCGATGGTGTGGGTCGCAAAACCGCCGTCGGAACCCGCGCCGATGCCGCACACCTGGCCCCAATGATAAAGCCCCTTGATCAGCGACACCGCCGCCATGATGCGCAGAAACAGGACGAGATATTCGGTCCAAGTGCCCCGGCTGCCGGCCTTGGTGGCCCGCACCGGCTCAAGGAGGTCGCTCGGCCGGGTCGGCTGCCGCTGCGATTGATCGCTCATGATGTCCCCGGATGACCAAGAGGCAGAGGCACGCGGCGATTTCGTGGCAGGAAAAGCCTGACCCGAAAGCGTTAGAGGCCGGCCGGATGCCGGTCAACGCCGCGGACAGGGGCCTAAAAGCCGCGGCTGGCGCTTAGTGGCACCTTAGGCATGGACGGGGTAAAAGAGACGGAAGAACGGAGACTGCTATGGCGATCAAATTCGGTCGGCCCTTGGAACAGCGCCGGCTCGCCCCGGTCGAGACCGACACGCGGTCCGAGCGCCTCGATCTGGCAATCCGTCCGCGCCGCAACCGCCGCGCCGAATGGGCGCGGCGCATGGTGCGCGAAAACGTGCTCACCACCGACGACCTGATCTGGCCGCTATTCCTCGTCGACGGCAGCAGGATCCGCGCCGGCGTCGAGTCGATGCCGGGCGTCGAACGGCTGTCGGTCGACGAGGCGGTGCGCGCCGCCGAGCGGGCCGCCAAGCTCTCAATCCCCTGTATCGCTTTATTTCCCTATACCGAGACCGGCCGGCGCGACGAGGCGGGCTCCGAGGCGCTCAATCCGGACAATCTGGTCTGCCGCGCGATTCGTGCGATCAAGAAGGAGGTCCCCGAAGTTGGCGTGCTGTGCGACGTGGCGCTTGACCCCTATACCAGCCACGGCCATGACGGGCTGTTGCGCGACGGCGTCATCCTCAACGACGAAACGGTCGCGGTTTTGATCCGCCAAGCCTTGGTCGAGGCGGAAGCCGGCTGCGACATCATCGCGCCCTCCGATATGATGGACGGCCGCGTCGGCGCCATCCGACGTGGGCTCGATGCGGCCGGCTTTGGCGACGTGCAGATCATGGCCTATGCGGCGAAATATGCGTCCGCTTTCTACGGCCCGTTCCGCGACGCAGTCGGCTCCAGCGCCACGCTGACCGGCGACAAGCGCACCTATCAGATGGACCCGGCGAACACCGACGAAGCACTCCGCGAAGTGGAACTCGACATCGCCGAGGGCGCCGACATGGTCATGGTAAAGCCGGGCCTGCCCTATCTCGACATTCTGCAGCGGGTCAAGGACAGCTTCGGAATGCCCACCTTTGCCTACCAAGTCTCCGGGGAATATGCGATGATCATGGCCGCCGCCGGAAATGGCTGGCTCGACGGCGACAAGGCCATGATGGAAAGCCTGATCGCGTTTAAGCGCGCCGGTGCGGATGGGGTGTTGACTTATTTCGCGGCAAGGGTCGCGGAAAAATTGAACAAGGGCAGCTGACAAACCGCCCCCGCCCGGGACGTAAGGACGAGGCGGAAGTGATGCGCGAGTACGACGACGAGAATATCCGGCTCTACACGCCGGTTTTGCAACGGGTCATCATACTGCTGGCGGTGATCATCGCCGTGCCGGTGGTGATGTGGACCATTACCACCATGGTCCGCACTTATGTCGCGCCGCCCAAGGTGCCGACCTTCCAACGGCTAACAACAGAGAACCCGCCGCCGTCGGATACCGCGTCCGTTGCCGCCTCGGCGGTCCCGGCGCCCGCACCCACGGCGGAGCAAGCTCAAGCTGGCGCACCGACGGCTCAGCTTGCCGATGCCGGAGCCACGGCCTCCGACGCGCATACCCCGCTTCTGGATATCAGAAAGCCCGCCGACAAGACGCGAGCTGTCTGCTCCTTCCCCGCCGGCAGCCCAGCCCCAGATTGCGACGGCGAGGACAGGCCGCTGGAGCCCCAAAGCTGGCCGCGCCGGTTCCGGCGCCACCAACAAAACCGACGGCGGCGCAACCAATAGGGGTCGCTTCCGCCCCGCCGATGGCTGCACCTATTCCGGCGTCTGTCGCTCCGACAATGCCGACGCCACCGACGACGAGTGCAATGCAGGCCTCCGCCAGCAGTCCCGGAATGCGGCGCCTCAGCCGACCGCTCCAAGCAATATTGCTTGGCCTAATCCAAACACCAACGCGCCTCCGGCCGTAGGATCGAGCGCCGATTTTGCGAATAATCCAGCACCGCGCGTGCCGAGGGTCACGGCGGCGCAGCCGTCCCCGTCGAGCGATGCCGCGAGCGAGAACATGCCTCCCGGCGAGCCGATCGCCGGCAGGGTGCCGCTGCCGCCGCGGCGGCCGATGCTGTTCGCCATGGTCCAGAGCGCAATCCCGCTGCCACGGCCACGACCGGCGGACGCTCCCGCGGCCGCGCCCGCTGCGCCGACCGACGCTGTGGCGCCGAGCTACGATCCGGGCATGAAGCCGGGGCATTACTAGGCGCGGAATTCGACCGCGCCGGCTTCACTCCAACGCTGCGCCGCCTTCCAGCCGCACCGGCTGATAACCCTCGTCCCTTAGCGCGCGGAAGATTTGCTCGGCATGGGCGCCGTCGCGCGTCTCCATGGTGATGTCGAGCTTGGCGCCCTTGGCCGGCACGTCGAGGAACAGGCGGTGATGATCGACGCCGAGAATGTTGGTGCCGAGCTCGCCGAGGCGGCTGGCGATGTGACCCAAAATCCCGGGCCGGTCGGGAATGGTGAGGCGGAAGGAGACGATGCGGTCGTCGCGCTCCAATTCACGCACCATGATGGAGGCGAGAATGCGCGGATCGATATTGCCGCCGCACAGGATCAGTCCGACCTTGCGCCCAGCAAATCGGGCCGGCTCGGCGAGCATGGCGGCAAGTCCCGCGGCGCCGGCGCCTTCCGCCATGGTTTTCTGTAAAGTGAGAAAGGCGTTCACCGCGCGTTCGATCAGCGGCTCGTCGACGAGAACAATGTCCCGCACGAGTTCGCGCACCACCGGCAAGGTCAGGGCGCCCGCTTTGCTCACGGCGATGCCTTCGGCAAGCGTGGCGCCACCGCATGGCCGCGCGGCGCCATGGATCGCATTCCACATCGACGGATAGAGCGCACATTCGACGCCGACGATCTCGATCGACGGCTTGACCGCGCACGCCGCAATAGCGTTGCCGGCGATCAGGCCGCCGCCGCCGATCGGAATCACCAGAACCTCGATATCCGGTACCTCCTCCAACATTTCCAGCGCAATGGTGCCTTGGCCGGCGATGATGTGCGGATCGTCGAAAGGATGCACCCACACCAGATTGCGTTCCGCGGCGATCGCCTCGGCTCGCGCTTGGGCTTGCGCAAGCGTCTCGCCGTCAAGCACGATCGCAGCGCCCAGCGCTTCGGTCGCCTTGACCTTCACGAACGGCGTCGTCTCCGGCATGACGATGGTCGCCGGTATCGCCAGCCGCTGGGCGTGATAGGCAACGGCCTGGGCGTGATTACCGGCCGACATGGCGATCACGCCGCGGCGGCGGTCCTCGGCCGTGAGGCTTGCGAGTTTTACGCATGCGCCGCGCTCCTTGAACGAATTGGTGACCTGCAGATTTTCGTATTTGACGAAAATCTCGGCCCCGGTCAGCGCCGAAAGCGGCGGCGCCGCCAGGAGCGGCGTGCGCAGCACATGGCCGGCGATGGTGCGCCGCGCCGCTTCGATATCGGCAAGCGTGACCTTCATCGGATTATCCCAGACGCGAGCGGTGGCAATGGTCGTTGTTGGGTCATGGCCGCGGCAGTATAGTGCCAAATCGATCATGACAAATTCTGGCCCAACCGCAGGCACAGACGCGGGTCCTGCAAGCTCAGATTCCGAGCCCCCAGGTCCCGGACGGATCGGCGTCTCGCTCGACGTCAAACCGCATGCCTACGATCCGGCGACCGAGCCGGAACTGTTCGAGGGCGTGCTCGCCCGCCGGGTCGTTGCCTTCATCATCGATGTCATCATCATCGCCATCCCTCTCATCGTGGGATGGATGTTCATATTCGTGTTCGGCCTGATCACTTTCGGCTTGGGCTGGGCGCTGTTCTGGCTGATGTCGCCCGGCTCGGTGATCTGGGCGCTGGTCTATTACGGGGTCACGCTGGGGGGCCCGGCTTCGGCCACCATCGGCATGCGCGCCATGGAGATCGAAATGCGCACCTGGTACGGCGCGCCCGCCTATTTCGTGCTCGGGGCCGTCCACGCCATCGTGTTTTGGATCAGCGTCAGCGTGCTGACCCCCTTTATCCTGGTGGTCGGCTTCTTCAATGCCCGGCGGCGACTGCTGCACGATATGCTGGTCGGCACCGTCCTGATCAATAATGCGACGCGAGCGGCTTCATTGCGGCGGCGCGGCCCCGGCTAACGTCGAAAACGGCCTTTGACGCCGGGACGTGCAGGCGCAATGCTGAGGATCGGCCGGATTCGGCTGCCGGTCGCCTTGCCATGCTATAATCCGTCGTGACCCAGCACTCGCGAGATACGCCGCAATTCTATCTCACCGCCCCCTCGCCCTGCCCTTATCTGGGCGGCAAGGAGGAACGGAAGGTCTTTACCCATCTCGTCGGCGAGCGTGCCGGCGAGCTCAACAATATCCTTACCCAAGGCGGCTTTCGACGCAGCCAATCGATCGCCTACCGTCCAGCGTGCGAGAGCTGCCGCGCCTGCGTCTCGGTGCGCGTCGTCGCCAAGGATTTTCGCCCGAGCCCCAGCATGCGCCGCATCGTGCGCCGCAACGCCGACATCGGCAGCGAAATGCGGATCGCGGTGCCAACCTCCGAGCAATATGCAATCTTCCGCGCTTACCTCGATTCCCGGCACCGCGACGGCGGCATGGCTGACATGACCGTGCTCGACTACGCCATGATGGTCGAGGACAGCCATATCGAGACGCGCATCATCGAATACCGGCGCGGCGAACGCAGCAACGGGGACCTCATCGCCATCGCCTTGACCGACGTGCTCGGCGACGGGCTCTCGATGGTTTATTCGTTTTTCGAACCGGACCAGGCGGCGCGCTCGCTTGGCACGTTCATGGTGCTCGATCACATCGCGCGCGCGCGACGCATGGGGCTGGCCTACGTCTATCTCGGCTATTGGGTGCGCGGCTCGCGCAAAATGGACTACAAGAGTCGCTTCCTGCCGCAGGAACGGCTGATGCCGGACGGCTGGGCACGAGTGGAGTAAACTCCCGCGGTCAGTGCCGGGTCGGCTCGACCATTCAGAGGGATTTGTCATGCGAAGATACAGCTCAGCCTTGTTTGTGGCCGCCGTGTTGGCGATCGGTGTCTGCGGCGCGTTTGCGCAAACGGCGCCGGCGACGACGGCCGACACCGCCAAAGGCAAGGCGCTGGTCGACGGCAAAGGCATGACGCTCTACGTTTTCGACCGTGACGCCGCCGGCACATCGAACTGCAACGACCAATGCGCCGCCAATTGGCCGCCGCTGATGGCATCCGCCGATGCTAAGCCATCCGGCCAGTGGACCGTCATCACGCGAAAAGACGGCGGCAAACAATGGGCTTACAAAGGTAAACCCGTCTATGCCTTCAAGAAGGATGCCAAGCCTGGAGATGTCAGCGGCGACGGCGTCAACAACGTCTGGCACATCGCCGCGCCGTAAACGGTGCTAAACTGGCAGGTCGGCGAGCGTCTTCAAGGCATAAAATTCAACCGGCTCCATCCGGCCCTTCACCGGCGCTTGATGCAGTGGACGGCCGACGAGCCGCAGGTCGGCGGCTTCGGCCGCTTGGCGCGATATGATGACGACGCAGTCATAGTCTTTGGTCAGGCTTTCCAGCCGCGCACAGGTATTCACGGTGTCGCCGATCGCGGTGATGATCTGCGACCGCGGCGGTCCCATCGCGCCGACGATCGCTTCGCTGTGGTGAATGCCGATGCCGATGCGCAACGGCTCGCGCAGATCGGCGCGCAGCCGGTAGTTCAGCTGATCGAGCCGGGTCAGCATTTCGCGAGCGCCGCGCACGGCGTCGGCGGCCCCGGTCGCCGGATCGGCGGCGTAGAGGCCGTACAGCGCCATCAATCCATCGCCGGTAAATTGCGAATAATGCCCGTAGGTGGCGGCGAGCGCTGCTGTCATTTCATGGAAGAACTGGTTGAGAATAAAGAGCACGTCATAGGGCAGCTTGGCTTCGCCTAAAGTGGTCGAGCCGCGCATATCGACGAAGACGACCGTGATCGGGCGCTCGCTGCCTTCCAGCCCGCCGCGCACGGCGCCATCGGCGGCACTGGCGTCGGCCGCCAAGAGCGGCATCACTGCGGTGTCGGCAGTCGGGCGGATCTGGCAGGCAAGCCGCATCCCCAGCGTGGCGCCGATGCGCGACAGCGCTTTGGCCTCCAATCCTGCCGGTGCGGGGAGCCGGTCAAGGCCCTTGGTCACCAAGACCCGGCAGGTGGTGCAGCGCGCCCGCCCGCCGCACACCGAGGCGTGCGCTATGCCATGGGCGCGCAACGTCTCGAGCACGGTGGCGCCGGGCAGGATCGGCACGCTGCGGCCGTTGGCGTGCGACAGGATCGGCGGCTTGCGGCGCCGATAATGCCAGGCGCGAATGCCACGGCCGGCAAACGGCAAAAGTATCAGGCCGATCGCGATATCCCAGCCGATATCGACCATGCGATCGACCGCGGCTGCCGTCTGCGGCGTAAGATTGGAATCGCCGAGCGACGAATTGACGAAATCGGGATCGGCCTTGGCCTCGCGCAACACTTGATTGCCGCCGGTGACATAGCCGGCGAGCGCGACCGTCGGCAGCAGCAGTGCGAAGCCGAAAAACAACGGCCGCCAGTTCGGATACCAGCGCTTGGTGCGCAGCCAATAGTGGATGCCGATGCAGGCATGGGTCCACACCGTCACTACCGCGATCATCTGCACGGCGCCAAGCCACGGGAACATCAGCCACTGAACGATGAAGACCGTGGTGTAATAGGTCGTGACGTCGAGCGCCTCCTCGGCGATGCGTGTCGCAACCACATGGAACATCAACAGCACCGGAATGGACAGGCCGAGGCAGAGCTGCGTCCATTCCCAGCGGCTCAAACGCAGCGAGCGGCGGATGTAGATCGACCACAAGGCGTTGCCGTAGTGGACGAGAAACGCCACGATCAGGACGCCGGTGCCGATCCAGGTTCGCCACGGATACATCAGCACATTGCGCGTCGCCTCGGCGTCCTCGAAAGAGACGAGCAAGAGGCAATGCGCGGTCAAGTGACAGATGACGAAGCTGAGCATCACGAGCCCGCTCGTGAGCCGCAGCCATGCTCGCCACTGTCGAAAATCCGGATTCATCCCCGCACTCCGAGCCTTAGGTGATCAAGGCCATTCAATAGGACTGCTTTGGATGGCGAAAATTCCCGACACAGGTGCAGCCGGCTTGGCGGCGAATATTCGGCGCAAAACCGACTATACTCAACGCCTCCTGGCGGACGGCTTGGGTCGGGGACTTCCGTGGTCAGGCGGCCGCGGTCGTCCTGCCGTTTTTCTTGGCCAGGATTTCCGTGAGTTCGCGGACGGGTACCGGCGGGCTATAGAAAAAGCCCTGCACGTCGGTGCAGCCGAGGTTGCGCACGAGATCGAGTTGTTGTCGGGTTTCGACGCCTTCCGCCGTCGTCGTCATGCCCAGGTTCTCGGCGAGCCCGGCGACGGCATGGACGATGGCGTCGGCCTCGGAACTGTCGCCGAGCCCCTTGATGAAACAGCGGTCGATCTTGATCTTGTCGAACGGAAAGCTGCGCAAATAGCTCAGCGACGAATAGCCGGTGCCGAAGTCGTCCATTGAGATGCGGATACCGAGGGCGCGCAGCTGATGCAGCGTGCGCAAGTTGACCTCGCTGTTTTGCATGAGGACGGCTTCGGTGATTTCCAGATCCAACCGATGCGGCGGCAAACGCGACGCCGCGCAATTCCGACAACAAGATTGACACTTGGCTAACGGCTGAAGGCGGATTGCGCGTATCGGCGTTTACGCCCCGTCTGCGCCCGTGCCATTCGCCGGGAGACCGTCGGTATTGTCGAATTTATTAGTCTTCGGAAAGCCCTTCGGCGCCAGACGGCCGGCGTCGGCGCGGTTGCCGCGCCAGTCGGCAAGTTCCTTCAGCGTCAGATTGAAGGCGCGGCCGGCGGAGTCGGTCCAGGTCAGGCCTTTCTCCACCTCGAAAGTCTTGATGTCGGAGAGCCCGCCGTCCTTGTGCCGCTGCAGGCGCACGCCGCGGCCTCGCGTCATGTCCGGCACCTGCTCGATCGGAAAGATCAACATTTTGCGGTTCTCGCCGATCGCGGCGACCAGTTCCCCATCGGCCGGCGCCACGGCGGCGGCCGCATCGGGCAATTTGACGTTGAGCACCTGCTTGCCCTTGCGCGTGTTGGCAAGACACTCATCCTCGGGCACGACAAATCCCCTGCCCTGGCGGCTGGCGACGAGGAGCTTGCGGCCGCCCTGATAGCGGAACACCGTAACGACGTCCGCCTCCTGTTCAAACTCGATGAAGAGCCGGATCGGCTCGCCGTGGCCGCGCCCGCCCGGCAATTTCGCCGCTTCGATTGTGTAGAAGCGCCCATTGGTGGCGAAGATCAGAAGCTTCGATGTGGTCTCGGCAAAGAACGCAAGCTTGAGGCCATCGTCGGCTTTGAAGGCGAGAGCGGACAAGTCCGCGACCTGGCCGCGCAGCGCGCGGATCCAGCCCTTCTCGGAAACCACCACTGTGATCGGCTCGCGTTCGACCAAGGCTTCCTCGATGGCCGCCTCATCGTGCGCGGGCGCCTCGGCAAAGCCGGTGCGGCGCTTGCCGAGCGGGGTCTTTGGTCCGAACTTGTCGCGGACCTCCTTGATTTCGTCCGCGATTTTCTTCCATTGCTGCTTCTCGGAGCGGATCAATTCCTCGATCGATTTTTTCTCCGCGCGCAAATCCCTGTCTTCCCGGCGGATCTCCATCTCTTCGAGGCGGCGCAAGTTGCGCAGCCGCATGTTGAGGATGGCGTCGGCCTGCACGTCGGACAATTTGAACGTCTTCATCAGGACGGGCTTCGGCTCGTCCTCGTTGCGGATGATCTTGATAACCTTATCGAGATTGAGATAGGCGACGAGATAGCCGCCCAACACTTCGAGCCGGTGTTCGATCTGGGACAGCCGATAGCGCGAGCGCCGCAGCAAGACGTCGCGGCGATGGGCCAGCCATTCGGACAGCGCTTCGGCAAGGCCGACCACTTTCGGTATGCGGCCGCGAATGAGCACGTTCATATTGAGCGGCACGCGGCTTTCGAGCTCGGTGAGCTTGAATAGGCTTTCCATCAATAGTGCCGGATCGACCGAACGCGAGCGTGGCTCGAACACGACGCGCACGTCCTCCGCCGATTCGTCGCGCATATCGGCAAGCAGCGGCAGCTTCTTCTCGTTGATCAATTCGGCGATGCGCTCGACCAGGCGCATTTTCTGCACCTGCCACGGAATCTCCGTGACCACGATCTGATAGGTGCCGCGCCCGGTATCCTCCGTCTTCCAGCGCGCGCGCACACGAAACGAGCCGCGACCGGTGGCGTAGGCTTCGGCGATCGCCGCCGGCGGATCGACGACAAGACCGCCGGTCGGGAAATCCGGGCCGGGCACGTATTTGAGCAGCGTCTTCGATCGCGCGTTCGGCTGCTCGATCAGATAAAGCGCAGCCTCGCACAGCTCGGCGACATTATGCGGCGGAATGGACGTCGCCATGCCGACCGCAATGCCCTGCGCGCCGTTGGCCAACAGGTTCGGAAACGCCGCGGGCAGCACGAACGGTTCCTGCGTAACGCCGTCGTAGCTTGGCCGAAAATCGACGGCGTCTTCGTCGATGCCGTCGAGGAGGAGCCGCGCGACCTCCGTCAAGCGCGCCTCGGTATAGCGATAGGCCGCGGCGTTATCGCCGTCGATATTGCCGAAATTGCCTTGCCCGTCGACCAGCGGATAGCGCGAGGAAAAGTCCTGCGCCAGCCGCACCAGCGCATCGTAGATCGCTTGATCGCCGTGCGGATGGAAATTGCCCATCACGTCGCCGACGATCTTCGCCGACTTCTTAAACGCCGCCCCGGGATCGAGGCGCAACAGCCGCATGCCGTAGAGGATGCGCCGGTGCACCGGTTTGAGCCCGTCGCGCGCGTCCGGCAGCGCGCGATGCATGATGGTGGACAGCGCATAAGCGAGGTAGCGCTCTTCCAGCGCCTCGCGCAGCGGAATTTCCTGGATGCCGCTCGGTTCGGAGGGAATCACTTTCTTATTCATGGCTTAAGAGCGCTACCCCCGTTGCGGCGTGCGAACAAGGTCCCTGAATGCGGGATGAACGTGCCCCGCTCATCGCCAAAAAAATGCTGTTGCGATACCGAGTGTTGCCATGATCGACACCGATATTGAGTTAGTACCATCACGTTGATGGTCGCACGCTACCTCGGTTCGCGCCGGAACGTTACGGAGGACCTGCATGCGTAGAACTATCTTTGCTGCGGCAGCTGTCGCCGCCGTTATTGCCATCGGAGCCCCGTCTGAGAAGGCCGCAGCCATGTCGGCTGCGACGCCGACGGAACTCGGCCATTCGAGCGCCGATGCCGGCCTCGTGCAAAAAGCCGCCATCGTTTGCGGCTACTGGGGCTGCCGGCGGGTATGGCCGGGCTATTGGGGGCCTCGTCCGTATTGGGGCTACTACCACCCGTACTACGGTCCGTACTGGGGATGGCATCATCCCTATTGGGGCTGGCATCGCTGGCGCCGCTGGTGATTGATCTGGCGGCCTTATCGATTTCGCGCCTTACTGAACAGCGCGCGTCAGCGCGGTGACAAAATGTGCGCGCGCCTCCGGCACCGGGAGGCCGCGCGGTGCATAGGCATGGCGGTCGAGAAAAAATCCGGTCAGCGCAAACGCGTCCGCGAGATCGCTCGCCGTTTCCGGTTCGGCTTGCGTATGCAGGAAAGCAGGGAGCCGCATCAGCTTGTCGCGATAGGCTTCGCCGCCGGCGCGCGATACAGCGCGGCCCGACCGCGGCGACACGTAGATCAGATCCTCGGTCGCCCCGGTTGCGGCGCAGGACGACAGATCGAGGCCAAACCCCAGTTCCGCCAGGAAATTCAGCTCGAACCGGGCGATCATCGGCGCGGCGAGGCGAGGATCGTTAAGACAATCCAGAATCGCATCGAGCGCGGCATAGATCCCCGCATGCGGCTCGCGCTCGGCGAGCAACCGGCACAGCGCCGCCAGATGCGTCACGCCGTGCACGGCATGCGCAGCCGACAAATAACGCGCCGCCCGCAAATTCAGACCTTCAACTGAATACTGGCCGAGATGCTCGTCGAGCCGGGCGCGCCAGGTGGCGCGCAATTGGTTGCCCGGCTGCAGCACCCCGCGTAACCGCGTGCCGGCGCCGCCGCGCACCAGGCCGAGATGCCGGCCGTGACCGTGCGTCATCAGTTCGAGAATGACGCTCGTTTCGCCATGGCGCTTGACGCCGAGCACGATGGCTTCGTCGGTCCATTGCATGGATTGTATTTAGTATGCCTGTCATCATCCGCGAAGGCGGATGATCCAGTAGACACAATGCCGAGACTACTGGATGCCCCGCCTTCGCGGGGCATGACAAGTCATTCCTTTGGAAACTCCAAGCCCATCTCACGATAGCGTTCGGGATCGTCGCCCCAGCCTTCGCGGACCTTGACGTGAAGGAACAGGTGCACCGGCTGCTCGACGGCTTTGGCGATATCGGCGCGGGCGGCGGCGCCGATCGCCTTGATCGTCTGACCGCCCTTGCCGAGCACGATTTTGCGCTGGCTCTCGCGTTCGACATAGACGGTCTGCTCGATGCGCACCGAGCCGTCCTTTAATTCCTTCCAGACCTCGGTCTCGACCGTCGACTGATAGGGCAGTTCCTGGTGCAGCCGCAGATAGAGTTTTTCCCGCGTGATCTCGGCGGCGAGCTGGCGCAGTGGCGCGTCGGAGATTTGATCCTCGGGATATAGCCACGGCCCCACCGGCACATGCGCGGCAAACCAATGTTTGAGATCGGCGACGCCGTCCCCGTTGCGCGCCGAGATCATGAACGTCGCGGCAAAGCCCGCCCGCTCATTGAGCTTCTGCGTCAGCGTGAGCAGTGTCGGCTTGTCGACCAAATCGACCTTGTTGAGAACGAGCAATTTCGTCGGGCGGACATCGCTGAGCTTGCCGAGAATCGCATCGTCGTCGTCGTTGATGCCCTTTTTGGCGTCGATCAACAGCGCAACCAGATCGGCATCCTGCGTTGAGCCCCAGGCGCTGCCGACCATGGCGCGGTCGAGCCGGCGCCGCGGCGAGAAAATTCCCGGCGTATCGACGAAGATCAGCTGCGAGGCTCCCTCGATGGCTATGCCGCGCACCAGCGCCCGCGTCGTCTGCACCTTCGGCGTGACGATCGAGACTTTGGCGCCGACCAGCGCATTGAGCAGCGTGGATTTGCCGACATTCGGCGCGCCGATCAGCGCGACGAAGCCGGCGCGTTTCTCGTGCTCGGCCGCCTCAGCCATCGCGCTTGGCGGTCTTGACGCCCTCGCGCGCCAGCATTGCAGCCGCCGCCGCTTGCTCCGCGGCGCGCTTGGAACGGGCGATGCCCTCCGCGGGCGCAAAGGCCGGGAGCTGCACGGCGACACGAAATTCGGGATTGTGGTCGGGACCCGAACGCGCGACTTCGCGATAGACGGGGGTCGGCAGCCCGCGCCCTTGCGCCCATTCCTGCAGGACGGTTTTCGGATCGCGCTGCGGCTGCGCGGTGGCGCGCAGACGAACCTCCCAGAGCCGCTCGACCAGTCCCTCGGCGGCTTTGTAGCCGCCGTCGAGATAGACCGCGCCGATCACCGCTTCGCAGACATCGGCGAGGATCGCCGGCCGGCTGCGGGCACCGGCATTGGCTTCCGAGGAGCCGACTCGGATCGCGGCGCCGAGATCGATCGCGCGCGCGATGTCGGCGCAGGTTTCCTTGCGCACCAGGTCGGCGAGCCGCCGCGACAGCTCGCCTTCGTCAGCCTTGGGGAAGGTGCGATACAGCATGTCGGAAATAACCAGGCCGAGAACATGATCGCCGAGGAATTCGAGCCGCTGATAGCTGCTGGCGCGGTTGCGCGCGCCCTTGAGCGCCGAAATATGGGTAAGCGCGCTCTCCAGCATGGCGGCATCGGTGAAGCGATAGCCGATGCGGTCTTCCAGAACGGTTGCGGCGCGCTTGCGGCGGCGCGGCTCTTTGTGAGCTTTGACTTCAGCGTCGGCCGCAACCGGCGCTCCGGCCGGCGGTTCGCGAACTATAGGGGGCTTGGCTTTCTTGCGGGCCACTCATCGTACCAGCGTGAACAGGCGGTTCCAGCGCACCGCCCAGGGCCAGCGCCACACTTCCCAAGCGTGGGTATCGTCGCGGATCGAGAAGAAAATGATTTGCGCCCGGCCGATCAGGTTCTCGTAGGGCACGTAGCCGACCTGGCTGAGCACCCGGCTGTCGGTCGAATTGTCGCGATTGTCGCCCATCATGAAATAATGGTCGGGCGGCACCGTGTAGACCGGCGTATTGTCGTAGAAGCCGTTATCGGTGAGATCGATGGTCGTATAGCTCACTCCGTTCGGCAGCGTCTCGCGAAAACGCTTGACCCGCTGCACGACGCCGTCGTCGTCGGTCACGTAATCGTCGATGCGCTCGCGTTTGACCGGCGTGCCGTTGATGTTGAGCACGCCGTCGATCATCTGAATGCGGTCGCCGGGCAGCCCGATGAGGCGCTTGATGTAATCGATCGAGTCGTCCTTGGGCAGCCGGAACACCACGACGTCGCCGCGCTGCGGCGTCCAGGTCGAAGGTATCCGTCCGGAGAAAATATCCGGCGAGAATGGCAACGAGTAGTGCGTGTAGCCATAGGAATATTTGGAGACGAAGAGATAATCTCCGACCAGAAGCGTCGGGATCATCGAGCCGGAAGGAATATTAAAGGGCTGAAAGAGAAATGTCCTGATGACGACGGCGATGATCAGCGCTTGGAACACCACGCGTACCGTCTCGGCGAAGCCACCCTCTTTGCGCTTGGTTCCTGTTTGCACGCTCATCAGCCTATCGTCCCGCATTCCACGCGCCCGCCCGCGACCTTGTAGCCTTTGGGACGCCCACAAAGCAATTGCATGGGGATTTCGCCGCGGGTCCCGGGCAGACTGGTTTTATCTAGGAATCCCATGCGCTTACCACCAGCGCTAGGCACGTGACGAAATTTTCATCGCCGTTTCAGCGCCCCGGTTTCAACGCCTCCTGCCGCGGTCAACTGCCCGCGGGAATTGCCGAGATGACGACGAAGGCATGCGCCATGGGGCCCTCGTCGGTAATGGTGACGTCGATCCGCGCCTCGTATCCCGGCGGCGTGATCTTTTGCAGCCGGCGCTTGGCGCCGCCGGTCAGCTCCATGGTCGGCCGGCCGCCCGGCAAGTTGACGACGCCCATATCGCGCCACCACACCCCGGCGCGCAGACCGGTTCCCAAGGCCTTGGCGCAGGCCTCCTTGGCGGCAAAACGCTTGGCATAGGTTTCGATCCTGTTGCGCCTTTTGTCGGCCTTGGCCCGCTCGGTCGGCGTAAAGATGCGATCGAGGAAACGCTCGCCGTGGCGCTCGATCACCTTGGCGATGCGGCGGGCATCGGTGATGTCGGAGCCGATGCCGAGAATCATGATGCGGCTCCGGTTCGCGACCGGCCGCGGTCCATGGCCGATCGCATCAGGCGCACCACCGCGCCCAGGCCTGAGAAGATCGCCTCGCCGATGAGAAAGTGGCCGATATTGAGCTCGACGATGTCGCCGAGTTCGGCGATTTTTTCCGCCGTGACGAAATCGAGGCCGTGGCCGGCATGGACTTCAAGGCCGGCGTTTTTCGCCTGCGCGGTGCCGCGCATAATGCGATCGAACTCGGCGGCGGCGGTCGCGGCATCGCCCGCCGCAAGCGCCTCGCACCAGGCGCCGGTGTGGATTTCGATGACGGGCGCGCCGATTACGCGCGCCGCTTCGATCTGCGCCGGTTCGGCGGCGATAAACAGCGACACGCGAATACCGGCCGCCGCCAACTGGCCGACCGCCACGCGCAATGCCTTGCGCTGACCCGCTGCATCGAGGCCGCCTTCGGTGGTGCGCTCGGCCCGCCGCTCGGGAACGATGCAGGCGGCGTGCGGGCGGAGCTTGCAGGCAATGCCAACCATTTCCGCCGTCGCCGCCATTTCGAGATTCAGCGGCTTTTTGATGCGGTCCTTGAGACGGAGGATGTCGTCGTCGACGATATGACGGCGGTCCTCGCGCAAATGCGCGGTGATGCCGTCGGCGCCGGCGGCGATGGCGACCTCGGCCGCCTTGACCGGATCGGGATGATGCCCGCCGCGCGCGTTGCGCACGGTGGCGACGTGGTCGACGTTGACACCGAGGCGGATGGGAGGAGCGGGCATAAAATTCTGCTCCTCGGCTACTTGGCCCAATTCTCGATTTTCAGATCTGGCACACGTTGAAATTCACGTTCGTTATTCGTGACCACAGTCAGATTCGCGCAGATGGCGTGAGCCGCAATCCACAAATCATTATTCCCGATGATCTGACCTTTTGACTCTAGAAGAGCTCGCAGCTCTCCATATGTCCGTCCGGCTTCAATGGGCAGTGGCAAGACCTCGATCATGTCCAGAAATTCCTGTAATTGCTCCGATGCTCGCGGTGGAGGCGAATCCATCTTTGCCGCGCCATACATGAGTTCGCCGTATGTTATGAGTGAAAGCGCTGCCTCGCCTGATTTGAGCCGAGAAAACCGCGCGAGGACTTCTACGGGCCGACGGCGCCGCACATAAATGCAGATATTCGTATCGAGCAGATACCGTGGGGCCATTACAGCCCGTCTCGCTTTTGCGGCGGTTCGTTATGCGTCGCCTCGATCGCATCAACATCAATCGGGAGATTGGCGATGAGCCAGAATGCCCGCTCCATTCCTTTTGACTTCTCCCGGAGGATCACTTCGTCGCCACGCCGGTAGATATCCACTTCCTTGCTGCGAAAGCGAAAGTCCTTAGGCAGCCGGACGGCTTGGCTGTTCCCTGACTTGAATACCCGAGCCGTTGCCATCAACTTCCTCCGTATATCCGACTATGTATATACATTGACGGAGGCGTGAAATCAAGGTGCCAAGACCAGAGAGGGCAAGCAATTACCCATTCACGCGCTCGACATTCGCGACCACCTTCTTCGCCCGCAATTGCGAAATGATCGACGTGAGGTGCTTGAGGTTATAGACTTCGAGATCGATAGTCAGTTCGGTGAAATCCGGCGATTGGCGCGTCATTTTGATGTTGTCGATGTTGCCGTCGTGCTCGGCGATCACCTGCGCGATCTGTGCCAGCGTGCCGGGCGAGTTGACCGATTGCACCGCAAGCTGCGCCGGGAACCGCTGCGGCGCCTTATCGTCGATGTCCCAGCGCACGTCGAGCCAGCGATCCGGCTCGTCTTCGAATTGCTTGAGCGCTTCCGATTGGATCGGATAGATGGTAATGCCCTCCCCCAGCGTCATGATGCCGACAATGCGGTCGCCCGGAACGGCGCCGCCTTTGGGCGCGAAACGCACCGGCAGATCGCTGTTGATGCCGCGGATCGGGATCGCCGCGCCGTATTCGTCGACCTCCGGCACTTTAAATTTCAATGCCCTGGCGAATTTCAGGCCGAACCAGCCGCTTTCCGACTTCGGCACGACCGGCGCGACGCGTTCGTCCTTGTAATCGGGATACATCGCCCGCGCGACGTCGGAAGCTTTCATCTCGCCGCGGCCGACCGCCGACATGACGTCGTCGATCGAGGCGCGCGCCAGCCGCGGCAAGGCGCCTTGCAGCTTTTCGTCGGAATATTCGATCTTGGCGCGCTCGCACAGCCGTTCCACCATGCGCCGGCCGAGCCCGGAATATTGACTGCGCACCGCATCGCGCGTCGCCCGACGGATGGCGTCGCGCGCTTTACCGGTCACCACGATCGATTCCCAGGCAGTGGGCGGCGCGGTCTGCGCCTTCGAAGTCAAGATCTGCACCTCGTCGCCGTTTTGCAGCGCCGAGCTCAGCGGTCCGATCTTGCCGTTGATCTTGGCGCCGATCGCCATATTGCCGACGTCGGTATGCACCGCATAAGCGAAGTCGATTGGCGTTGCCCCGCGCGGCAGCGCGATCAGCATGCCCTTCGGCGTGAAACAGAACACCTGATCGTGGAACAATTCGAGCTTGGTGTGCTCCAAAAACTCTTCCGGGTCGGAGCCTTCGGCAAGAAGCTCGATGGTGCGGCGCAGCCACGCATAAGCGCTCGACTCGCGCGCCAGCATTTCCGTCGGCGAGCCCAGCTCGTCCTTGTACAGCGCGTGCGCGGCGATGCCGTATTCGGCAATTTGCTGCATATCGCGGGTGCGGATTTGCAGCTCGACCCGTTGTTTGCCAGGCCCGATCACGGTGGTGTGGATCGAGCGGTAATCGTTCTGCTTCGGCGTGGAAATGTAGTCCTTAAACCGCCCGGGAACCACCGGCCAAGTCGTGTGCACAATGCCGAGCGCCTGGTAGCATTCGGCGGCGTTGCCGACGACGACGCGGAATCCGAAAATATCGGAAAGCTGCTCGAAGCCGACCGCTTTCCTCTCCATCTTGCGCCAGATCGAATAGGCGCGCTTGCGCCGGCCGGAGACCTCGGCTGCGATGCCGCGATCGGCAAGCTTTTTGGTGAGCTGCTGCTCGATTTCGGTGATCCAGCCGCTCGAACGGGCCGCAAGCGTTTCGAGCCGTTCGGTGAGGACTTTGTAAGCGTCCGGATTGAGTTCGCGGAACGCCAGGTCTTCCAGCTCCTCGCGCATCTCCTGCATGCCCATGCGGCCGGCCAGCGGCGCATAGATTTCGAGCGTCTCATCGGCGGTGCGGCGGCGCGCCTCGGGCGGCTGATAGGCCAGCGTGCGCATATTGTGCAGGCGATCGGCGAGCTTGATCAGCAGCACGCGCACGTCGTCGGCGATGGCGAGCAGAAGCTTGCGCAGGTTTTCGGCCTGCTTGGCCTCGCGGGAAACGAGTTCGAGCCGTTTTAATTTAGTCAACCCCTCGACCAGAAGTCCGATCTCGTGGCCGAATAGGCGGTCGATTTCGGCACGGGTGGCGTCGGTATCTTCGATCGTGTCGTGCAGCAGCGCCGCCGCGATGGTGGCGTCGTCGAGCTTGAGATCGGTCAGAATCGCGGCGACTTCGAGCGGGTGCGAAATGTAAGGGTCGCCCGATGCCCGCTTCTGCTCGCCATGCGCGCGCATGGCGTAAACATAAGCGCGGTTGAGCAGGTCCTCGTTGGCGCTCCGATTATATTGCTTGACCCGCTCGATCAGATCGTACTGTCGCATCAGGCGCTTGCGCGCTTTCGGCGGGGGCGCTTGCCCGTCGAGCGGCGCCAAATTCGGAGCGCGCGCCGCCGGCACCCGAGGTCTCGGCTGATTCTGCATCCGCGGCAGATCGATCGGCGAGCGCGCCATGACGGCCCTTTGGCGAAGCTTTGGCGGCCGGTCTCGCCGGCGAGAGTCGGCCAAAATCGCTACAAAGATATCATGGCGCGGCGCCCGCGCCACAATGCGCTTCTCCCCACGCCATACGGAAATGGCGAAGCTTGCCGACGAAAACCCCGGGCAAAGCCGGTCTTGGTTAAGAGAGCCTGGAGCGGTGGACCGGACGAGCCGCGCGCAAAGCGCGGTTCACTCCTCTTCGTCCCCAACGTCGGGCTCGGGCTGACTTTCCGGAGGCGTCAGGCCTTCGAGACCCTTCAAGAGCTCTTCCTCGGACATGCGGTCGGTGGTGACGTCGGTATCGTCGGCGTCGACCCCGGTGCCCGGCGCCCCGATCAGCGGCACAGCCTCGGGTTCGGGCTCGTCGACCTCGACGTATTTCTGCAAGGAATGGACGAGTTCCTCCTTAAGGTCCTCGGGCGAAATGGCTTTTTCGGCGATTTCCCGCAACGCCACGACCGGATTCTTGTCGTTATCCCGCTCCACCGCGATCTGCGTGCCCGACGAAATCATGCGCGCGCGATGGCTGGCCAAGAGAACCAGATCAAAGCGGTTCTCAACCTTGTCGATGCAGTCTTCAACGGTGACACGGGCCATTGAGCGAGGTTCCTTAAGGCTGTCCGGGGTCCCGCAACGGGACGTTGTCCGCAATGTGGCGCTTAGGTATCGTCCCGGGCCGCCAAGCGCAAGTCCGATTTTTGCTTGTGATTTCCACCCTATTTGCGAGTTTGGATCCGAACGCCGGCGCTATATTTAACTTGATATTTAACTTGGCGCAGGCGCGCGGCTCTGTTACCCAAAATTTCGCGAGGCGCTGTGCGGAGTTCCGAATCATCTTTCGGAAATGCCGCGACGGCGTGCCGCAAGCCGTTTCGCCGTACTGACGCTTGCCACGGCTCAATCCGGCGATACTACTTCGTGGCGCAGCAACATCGACCGTCGAACGTTTCCGACGGCGAGAACTTAGATTTAAAGAACGCCGGTATCGTCTCATTCATTGCAGTCGATCCGGTTTCATCACGAGAGACAGAGAGCATCATGTCGGCACAGATGGAAAAAATCGCGTTATTCATTGACGGCGCCAATCTCTACGCCACGGCGAAATCGCTCGGCTTCGACATCGACTACAAACGGCTGTTACGCGAATTCCAGTCGCGCGGCTATCTGGTGCGCGCGTTCTACTACACCGCGGTGATCGAGGATCAGGAATATTCCTCGATCCGCCCGTTGATCGATTGGCTCGACTACAACGGCTACACCGTCGTCACCAAGGCGACCAAGGAATTCGTCGATCAGACCGGCCGGCGCAAGGTCAAAGGCAATATGGACATCGAACTCGCGGTCGACGCCATGGAGCTCGCGCCGCACATCGATCAGATGGTCCTGTTCTCCGGCGACGGCGATTTCCGCTCGCTGGTCGAGGCGGTGCAGCGCCGCGGCGTACGCGTCGTGGTCGTCTCGACGATCTCGACGCAGCCGCCGATGGTCGCCGACGAACTGCGCCGCCAGGCCGACCAGTTCGTCGATATCGTCGAATTGCAGAATAAGATCGGCCGCGATCCCGGAGAACGGCCGATGCGTGAGCCGAGGGAACCGCGCGAGCCGCGCGGCGAGCCGCGCCACACCCCGCAATTCCTGCAGCGCAGCCCCGCCTCGCCGCGCCTCGAAGTCGAAGGTGACGAGTTCGAAGACGAATAATCGCAAAGTTCATCGACGCGTTAATCGCCAACTGAACCGGCAAGTTGACTGCCGCGATCGACCCGAGGAACAAGTCATGACGCGCCCGAGCGGGATGCCCGGCCGCGACTGTCCGCGCTGCCCGCGCCTGGTTTCGTTTCGCAACAGCTGGCGCCAGCGCGAGCCGCAATGGTTCAACGCCCCGGTCGACTCGTTCGGACCGATCGAAGCCCGTTTGCTCGTCGTCGGACTGGCGCCCGGCCTGCGCGGCGCCAACCGCACCGGCCGCCCATTCACCGGCGATTATGCCGGCGATCTGCTCTACGCGACGCTCAAGGAATTCGGCTTCGCCCGCGGCGACTATCGGGCCAACGCCGATGACGGGCTTGAACTCCTCGATTGCCGCATCACCAATGCCGTGCGCTGCGTGCCGCCGGAAAACAAGCCCACACCGCAAGAAATCGCCAGCTGCCGCGATTTTCTTGCCGCGACGGTGAAGGAAATGCCGCGGCTTGCTGCGGTGCTGGCGCTCGGCCGCGTCGCCCACGAGACATTCGTCGTCTCGAGCGGCGCGCGGCGGTCGCAGTTCGCCTTCGGCCACGGCCGGGCGCACGCGCTCGGCGCGCTCACCTTGTTCGACAGCTATCACTGCTCGCGCTACAACACCAATACCGGGGTGCTGACGCCACAAATGTTTCGCGACGTGATCGCCCAAACGCGCAAAGCGCTCGATGCGCGCAACGCGTAGCGGCGTTATTCACCGCGGCGCAGCCAGGCTATGACCTCCTCGGCGTTCTTGTCCGGCGGAAAGACCGGATAGAAAACTTTGACGATCGCGCCGTCGTCGATAACGAGCGCCATGCGTTTGAGCAGCGTCATCCCCGAGGTCGAAAATGTCGGCAGATCGATGGCGCGCGTCAGTTTGAGATCGGCATCGGACAGAATCGGAAACGGCAGATGCAAGCGCTCCGCCGCTTCGCGCTGATAAGAGGTATCCTGCGTCGAAAGGCCATAGACGCTCGCCACACCGAGCGCCTTCAGTTCGGCGAAATGATCGCGAAAACCGCATGACTGCGGCGTACAGCCGCGCGCACCGGGAATATCGTCCCAGCCCGGCGGGGCATCGACGCCGGGCACGCCGGTGCGCGGATAGATGTAGACGATCGCACGGCCCTTGAGCTTCGACAGGTTCACCGACGAGCCGCGGGTCGCCGGCAGCGCTAAATCCGGCAGCGTCATACCAGAAAGATGCCGCGCGGCGCCGTCATCCTGCGGGACCGGGATATCGGGCGGAAGATGAGTTGGATCGTGCGTCCCCGGCGCTTCTCTCATTTCGCGTCTCCTGATTTTCGCTGGCGCATGACCTTATCCGAAAATCGGCTTCCACTTTTCGGGATCATGCGCTGTACGACATGAACTCCATCAGCGAGCCGTCCGGATCGCGGAAATAAACGCTGGTGCCCGCCCCCTTGGCGCCGAAGCGCTGCATCGGCCCGCTTTCGATGCGAATGCCGCAACGCTGCAGATGCGCGACCGCGTCGGCGATCGGCCCCATCCATTCGAAACATAGATCGCTGTTGCCGGGCGCGACCGGCAGCCGAGCGACCTCCGCGGGTTTTACCCCGGGGCCGTGCACATTGAGCTGCTTATCGCCGAACCGGTAGGCATAGCCGGCCGGCCGTTCGACCAGCTCGGCGCCCAACACGGTCGTATAAAACGCATTCGAGCGCTGCCAGTCGGTGACATGGATCACGCAATGATCGAGCTTGGTCGGGATGGACATATCGATATCCTCCGCATTCACCCCTTTAGCCGCAGCAGGCGGCCGCGCTCGCGCTCCCACGAGCGCTTCTTCTCGGTCTCGCGCTTGTCGTAGAGCTTTTTGCCGCGCCCCAGAGCCAGCTCCACCTTGGCGCGGCCCTTTTCGTTGAAATAGAGTTTGAGCGGCACCAGCGTCATGCCCTCGCGCTCCACCGCGCCGACCAGCTTGTTGATCTGGCGCTTATGCAGCAACAGCTTGCGCGGCCGCTTCGGTGTGTGATTGAAGCGGTTGGCCTGCAGGTATTCCGGAATATTCGAATTAATCAGCCAAATCTCGCCGTCGCGCGCATCGGCATAGGATTCCGCGATCGTGGCCTTGCCTTGGCGCAGCGATTTGACTTCGGTGCCGGTGAGCGCAATGCCGGCTTCGAACGTGTCGTCGATGAAATAATTGAAACGCGCCTTGCGGTTGTCGGCGACGACGCGAAGCTTCCTTTCCGCTTTTTCTGCCACGGTATAGGCCCCCGCGCTCAACGGGCCTTGAGCAGGTCGCGAATCTCGGCGAGCAACTGTACTTCCCTGGACGGTGCCGCCGCGGCAGGCGCTTCCGGCGCCTTGAGCCGATTGATGCCCCTGATCGCCAGAAACAGCACCCAGGCGATGATCAGGAAATTGATCACCAGCGTGATGAAATTTCCCCAAGCCAGGACGGCCCCCTGCTTTCTGGCTTCGGCGAGCGAGGTCGCGGTCACTTTCGCCGATAGCGGAATGAAATAGTTGGAAAAATCGAGCCCGCCGGTAACGGAGCCGATCAGCGGCATGATGACGTCGCCGACCAGCGAATTGACGATCGCCCCGAATGCCGCGCCGATGATTACGCCGACGGCGAGATCGACGACGTTGCCGCGCATGGCGAATTTTTTGAATTCTTCGAGCATCGCTCCCACCCTAGATTGATCGAATGCCGCGTGCAGCGCGGTCGCCCAGTCAAATTTCGCGCTCGCGAAGACGGGCGTCGTCAGTTGATCAGACCGGCGTGGACCATGGCCTGGCGCACCGCAGTCTGCGCCTTTTCGGTCGCCGGCACCATTGGCAGGCGCAAGTTGTTGGCGCATTTGCCGATGAGCGACAGCGCATATTTGATCGGCGCCGGACTGGTCTCGACGAATAAATTGATGTGCAGCGGCGCGAGCTTGTCCTGCAATTGCAGCGCCGCGGCAAAATCGCCGCGCAAGCATGCCGCCTGGAATTCGGCGCACAGCCGCGGCGCGACATTCGACGTCACCGAGATGCAGCCATGGCCGCCATGCGCCATGAATCCCAGCGCGGTGATGTCCTCGCCGGACAATTGATTGAAATCCTCGCCCATCGCCGCGCGTTGCTGCGAGACGCGCGCCATGTTCGCGGTGGCGTCCTTGACGCCGGCAATGTTTTTCAGTTCGTACAGCCGCGTCATGGTATCGACCGACATATCGACCACCGACCGCCCCGGAATGTTGTAGATGATGATAGGGATGCCGATCGCGTCGTTGATCGCCTTGTAGTGCGCGTAGAGGCCGTCCTGCGTCGGCCTATTGTAATAGGGCGTGACCACCAGCACTGCGTCGGCGCCGGCCTTTTCGGCATGCTGCGCGAGATCGATCGCTTCCTTGGTCGAGTTGGAGCCGGCGCCGGCCACGACCGGGACGCGGCCGCGCGCCTCGTCGACGCACCATTCCACGACGTCCTTGTGCTCGGCATGGGAAAGCGTCGGGCTTTCGCCCGTAGTACCGACCGGGACCAGCCCGTTGGTGCCCTCGGCGATCTGCCAATCGACAAGCTCGCGGAACGCTTTCTGATCGACGGCCCCGTTCTTGAACGGGGTGACGAGCGCAGTAAATGAGCCTCGAAAATTGGTCTTGGCGGGCATCGCGCGCTCCATGTAACGCTCAGCGACGGTGGCTTACGGGAATGCCCCTGGTTCCGCTCCCGGCTGCCGCGCTAGGCAGCATAAATATCGGGTCACAGCCCGCCATGGAAGCCCCAATTGCGCTACGCGCGGATCCCTACAGTGGGGTAGACATGTCCCTGCTTTGCAGCGAATCTGCAAGCATGGCTTGGCGAATACCTCCCAGCGGGCCATGGAGAGTCAATTGGCTAGCGTTAGAGAAATCTTCCCAGATTTTGCGACGGCGCTGGCCGCCTGCGGACCGGGTTACAACAATTCCGACATCGCAGACGTCATCGCTTACAAGACCGCGATCCCCGTGGACCAACGACAGTTTGCGCCGGAACAGGCGATCAATTCGATCTTGGCCGTTGGGATTGCTGCTGCAGAAATCCGCGACCGGCCCCTCATGGTGCTCGACTTCGGCGGCGGCTGCGGCTTTCACTATTTTAGGGTTATTCCGACAATTCGCACACCGCTGCGCTGGGCCATTGTGGAGACGCCGACGATGGCAGAGCGTGCGAGCGAGCTTTCGCAGGGCCGCTTCCAAGTCTTCACCGATGTCGCCGCCGCCGCAGACATGCTGGGCCGGATCGATCTCATTCACGCCTCCAGCTCAATCCAATATGTACCGGACCCACTCGAAACTTTGCGAACGCTGGCGGCGCTGCGGCCGCGATATTTCGGACTTCTCCGTTTTCCCGCGTGGGGAAGACCACCGATCGTCGGCCTGCAAACGTCTCCGCTGGCGGCGAACGGCATCGGTCCGATGCCGCCGAATATTCCTGACCGGATGATTACTTACCCGGTCAGCTTCACGAGCTTCGACGACGTCATGCGAATTTTCGCTGGTTACGAGATCGTGATGACGACCATTTCGCCGAGTTCGACGTATGAGATTCGCGGTCAGCAGGTTCAGGGTCTCAGCGTGATCTTCCGTGCCAAACAGACGGCGGTGGCCGCCTAGTGCGGAAGGTTGCGATGCAACTGTCCGAAAAAATATCGTTATTAATCCGCCGACTGGTACCTGATATCGCTCCTCGCCGCCGCTAGCGCGGGAAACCGTTGCTGCAATAAGCTGTCGTTCTTCTTTCAGCCTGAGCTCATACGGCCGAATGACGTTGTTCGACCAGCACAGCTTGGCTGCGACCGCCGCGAGGCAGGACTAATGCTTGGACTTCGCCGTTGGGTAACAGCTGCGTGGACGCGAAGTGATAAAATACTAAAGGATCATCGTCGATCATCACAATATTATTCTTAATGCGTATGATATAGTTGTTTACGTTCCAGATCGCGAGATTGAAACCCTTGTGTTCGATGATCTTTAAATTTGGATAGCGCGCAGGCCAAGCATCGAGATATTTCTGATCGCCGAAGCGCCCGTCTTCGACCCTGTCGTAGCACCACGCCGTGCACTCGGCCTTGTAAGTATTCAAGCAATCGAGGCCTTCAGCGCAGCGCCGATAAGTGATCCAAGCAACATTGAATACGACCGTACCGCACATGGTTTCGATAATCGAACGAAAAACGGTGTGGGGTAATCGCAGCCGATGCCTGCCCGAGCGAATCGAGCACGGGCCGCGGTGATGAGAAGAAATAAAGGTCGCCGTCGATATAGGTAATGCGGTCGGCTGCCGTTTTCGAGAACAAGTAATGGGGAAGGAAAGGGGATAGCGTGAAGTAATATTCGATCAGCTTGCGGGTTCGCTTGAGCGGGGCCAGCTCTGGATAGGCGTGTTCGATCTCCGCAAGCGGGATGATCTCGACATCAGGCAGAGCGAGCTCGCGCAAAATGGTTTCGCAGAGGTCCGACAGAGTTAGGACATAGATCGGCGCAGTCGGCTCGAAACGCCGCAGCGACTCGATCGTGAGCATCGCGCGGCTCAAATAGTTGTGGTCGAAATAGGTGCAGTAAATGTCGTTCATTCAGCCACCGCTATCGGATAAAGCTCGTCATGCGTCGCGATCATCCAGCGCGGGCGCGGGCGCGCTCCATCACCGGGCCGAAAATCTGGTTGGCATGTTGCCGTCCCGCCGGACTGAGGACTTTCTCGGACGATCCGCCGTGCATCCGTCCCACGAAGCGGTAGCCTTGGGTGTAGCCTTTCGCCAATTCGGGACGATAAAAGACGCCTGCGACGCCCTTGTTGATTTCTTCGGCCTCCAGCTTGCGCATATTGTCGGGCTTACCCGCTTCGATCGCCGCCGCGATGCGCTGCTCGGTTGCCTCGCGGCCGAGGAAACTCAGTATCCGTTTCAGTTCCGCAAGCGGCTGCGCCTTGAGTTGCTCATAGCGGACAACGAGAACCGGCAAATCATTTTGATCGAGCCAGGAGGCGACGTTGTCCTTCCAGCTTCCCGCCCACGGATAAATCAAGCCGCCTGTGGTCACCCAGCGCTGACAGAAGCGTTGAAATAACGCTGCGCGATCTGCCGGCGACGCCTCCAACAGCCCATCTTCGCCGGTCAAATGCTTGAAATCCCATACCGACATCATGACATCGATGGGATCGCGCAGCAGATAGACTGCGCGGCTGGCGCGCTCACGAAGCGGAATGCGGAGACTGTAAGGAAAATGAACTTTGACGTAGCGGGGCACGTCGCTTGGCGGCGGGACCCGCGCCAGGGACTCGTGCACATCGAAAATATAGTCGCTATCGATGCGTCGAACGTCTTGTGGACGGTCGAACAAAATGTGGAACAGCATGAAATTCAGGTAGGTAATGCCCGATTTTGGGAAAGCCGCGATATAGGAAATGTCTTCCACGAGCTACTCGGTTGCTTTATGATTTACTCGGTCATTTATGACTGAGCGCAGGTCCGGCGACCCCTGGACATGGGGGCATTTTTATATCCCATTAGTAGTCTGTTCAACCCTCTGCCGTCTCGGCGCATCAGAGCCGACTTGCTTCTGCGGCCCAATCATCGATACTAGATCCGTCGTGGGTTCGTGAAACCGCACGTTCAACTGCGTTTATGGCGGCCCGCACAAGTCGACGAATTTAAAGTCGAAATAACGACAGCGCACACATGAAAGTCCGCTAAGGCGCAGCGATGAATTACGACATGCACTCCGTTTCTTTGGTTCAAGATATCGGCACGGCCGTGCCGGAGCCGGCATTCATCACATATCGCGCGACTTCGGCGCTGCATTCGCGAAACATGCAGGAATTATTGGACTGCGTGCATGATTTCACGACCAAGATCGGTTTGTCCGGTTCTGCATCCATGACCGACTTGGAAGACTATTTTCGTGCGATGACTCAAAATCGGGCCTTCGGCATCCGCGGAACTACACCGGGCAACGGGACAATCTGGCTATTTCTCCTGGCGCGAATGTTGAACCCAAGCGTCATTGTCGAAAGCGGCGTTTATCACGGCTCTTCGCTCTTCACTTTCAGAAGAGCCGTTCCGGAGGCGAAAATATTCGCCTTTGATATCAACTTCACCACACTGCTTTCAAGGTTGGATGGCGTGGACTATCGCCAACATGATTGGGGCACGGACAATGTCCGCGCCCAGAGCGCCTCGGATTTGTGCTTTTTTGACGATCACATCAACAACTGCATGCGAATACGTCAAAGCTACGACCGGGGCTTCCGACACGTCGTGGTTGATGATTTTCCAGACCTCGGAGAGATCCACCAATTCCGCTATCCCGCGGTTCCTGCCATGTCGATGATTGAGAATGATAAGTGGGCCGAGGGCGACACGATCGAATGGAATTGGAATGGCAGGCGCTTACGCTACACCTTTCGGATTGCCGATACTTTTGGTGCTCAAGGAATTGATCGAGGGCGTCTACCGCTTTCCCAGCCTTAAACGGTGGACGGGGATGGAGGATGCATTCCACTATTACGTCAGGCTAAAGCCATCAAACTAGCGCATAATCGGCGACCAGTCCGAAGCGACACGGTCGTTTGCGGTATTGTCAGCCCTGCTTTTGCCGCAAAACTGCAATTTGTCGCAGCCGCTTCCCCAGGTTAGGGTTTCTTCAACCGAACCGGCCGAAGAGATTCGCCGCAAATCAGCGAACACGCCCACCGGGAGGGAACGTGCCGGGTTTCCGCACCATCGTGTCCTTGCCTGCATATGCGTCCTGACGGCTGACGCGCATGCCGCGCCGCCGTCGGGGCAAATCCCCTTGCCGCGGCACCGGCCGGCGATCAAAGGCGAAAAGCTCGGTAACCCTGAGACGCCAACTCCTGACGCGCAGAAGCCCGGTGCGCAACGGCCGGCCCCGCTGTCGATCGCGCCTGCCATTCGCTTCGGCACTGCGCGAGGTTCCGGTCGCGGAGGCGCCGACGAATGCGCGGCACAGCCGCCAGTCGCACGCGGCGCCGCCCTTTCCCACCACGACGGCGACAACGACTTCGCCGCTGGATCTGTCGGCGGTGAAACAGGCCATCGATCTCGTGCGCAAGAGCCGCCAGGGTGAAGCGACCGACATCGAGGGCACTATTTCCGATCCGGTCGCGCGCAAGCTTGTGGAATGGGTGATCCTGCACAGCGAAGACGGCTCGCCCGATTTTTCGCGCTACGCCGCATTCATCGCCGCCAATCCGAGCTGGCCCGGCATCGAGACGTTGCGGCGGCGGGCCGAAGCGGTGATGTGGCAGCAACACATCGAGCCGCTCGCCGTCATCGATTTTTTCCGCTCCGAACAGCCGCATACCGCCAAAGGTCGCTTCGCGCTGGCGCGCGCGCTGCTCACGCGCGGCGACGTTGCTGGCGCGGCGGCCGCGGTGCGCCAAGCTTGGCGCAATGACGGTTTTTCCGCCGATCTCGAGGATCAGGCGCGGGAGACCTTCACCGGACTTATCACGCCGGCCGACGACGAAGTGCGCATGCAAGCGCGGCTCTATGCCGAGGACGACGATGCCGGATTGCGGGCGGCGCATCATCTCGATGCCACCGCGCTCGCCGTCGCCAAAGCCCGCGCTGCCGTCATCAACCAGGCCCACAACGCCAAGGCGCTGCTCGACGCGGTGCCGGAGGCGGCGCGCCGCGACGCAGGCTACATGTTCAGCCGCATCCAGTGGCTGCGGCGGAACGACAAGATTGCGGAAGCCGCGCAATGGCTGAACGCCGCGCCGCGTGATCCGGCCAAACTGATCGACGTCGACCGGTGGTGGGTGGAACGGCGGCTGGTGTCGCGAAAACTGCTCGATCTCGGCGACGCCAGACTGGCCTATGAGGTCGCCAACGGCGCAGCGCCGCCGGAGAACGAAAACTACCGCGCCGAGCAGCATTTTACCGCCGGCTGGATTGCGCTGCGTTTTCTGCGCCAGCCGGCCATCGCGCTTGCGCATTTCGCCCGGATCGCCGACGGCGTATCCAATCCGATCACGCTGGCGCGCTCGTTTTACTGGCAGGGCCGCGCCGCGGAAGCCCTGGGGCGCGAGCAGGACGCGCGCGCGTTTTACGAAGAGGCGGCGCATTATCCGACCGCCTATTATGGCCAGCTCGCACGCGCCCGGTTGGGTCTCGACGAAGTCACGCTGCGCGCGCTGCCGCGCGCGCCGGCCGAGCACCGCACGCTCGAAATCGCCCGCGCGTTCGAGATCCTCTACGCCGTCGACGAGCGCGATCTCGTCGCCACCATGGCAGCCGATCTCGGCGGCAAGGCGACCGATGCCACGGCGCTGGCGACGCTTGCCGACATCGCCACGCACCACAACGACGCACGCGCCACATTGCTGATCGGCAAATCCATGCTTGGCCGCGGCTATCCGTTCGAACGTTACGCGTTTCCCGACTTCGGCGTGCCGAACTACCAGCAGATCGGACCCGCGGTCGAGCCTTGCGTGGTCTATTCGATCGTGCGCCAGGAAAGCGCGTTCAATCCCCACGTCGTGTCCAGCGCCAATGCCTACGGCCTCATGCAGGTCACGCCGGAAGCCGGCCGCGATACCGCCAAGCGATTGAACGTGGCGTTCAATCAGCGCCGGCTCGCTGACGACGTCGTCTATAATGCTCAGCTCGGCACGGCGGAGCTCGGCAACGATCTCGCCACTTGGCGCGGCTCGTATATCCTTGCCTTCGTCGCCTACAATGCCGGACCCCGCCGCGCGCGTGAGTGGATCGAGCAATATGGCGACCCGCGCGATCCCAAGGCGGATCCGATCGATTGGATCGAGCGTATTCCGATCTCGGAGACGCGCAATTACGTGCAGCGCGTGGTCGAGAACATGCAGGTCTATCGCGCATTGGTCGAAAACAATCCGAAGCTGTCGATCGAAGCCGACTTGCGCCGCGGCGGCTAGGGCGGCCCGCATTGAAAGTGCGATGTGTCGTCATCGGCAAGCGCCTTGAATTCGCTCATCCCCACAAGCCATTGACAACACATATAAAAATGGCTTCGCCCGGTAACCGGCAGGGGTATTTGCGTGGCGCGAAAGCCGCCATTAAGTTGTGCCGCCCAAGCAGCGGACCGCCCGAGCAAGTAGATTGAGCGGAGCATGCCCATCATGCCGGCAGATATCTTCGTCACCGCGCAAGACGGATTGCGCCTGCACGTGCGCGAATATGGATCGCGCATCGCGCCCGCTTTGCCGATCGTGTGCTTGCCCGGCTTGGCGCGAACCGTCGCCGATTTCGACGCGCTGGCGCCGGCGCTGGCGAATGGCCCGCCGCCGCGCCGGGCGATCGCGATCGAACTCGCGGGGACGCGGCCAATCGGACTACGACAGCAATCCGGAAAACTACAATCTGGCGGTCGAGCTCGGCGACGTAGTCACGGTCCTGACCGCGCTCGAAATCGGCGAAGCCGTATTCGTCGGCAGCTCGCGCGGCGGCCTCCTCACCATGCTGCTCGGTGTAGCGCATCCGACCGCGGTTGCCGGCGCCGTGCTGCACGATATCGGGCCGGTCATCGAGCCGAAGGGCCTGGCGCGCATCAAGAGCTATGTCGGTAAGCTGCCGCAGCCGCGCAGCTTTGCCGAAGGTGCCGATATTCTTCGCCGCTTGTTCGACGCACAGTTTCCCAAACTCACGGCCGAGCAATGGCTGGCCGCCGCGCAACGCACCTGGAAGCTGGATGACGGCGCGCTCGTGCCAACCTATGACGTGCGCTTGGCCCGCACGCTTCTTGAAGTCGACATCGAGCGGCCGCTGCCGTCGATGTGGAACGAGTTCGACGCATTGTCGCGCGTACCGATTTTGGCGATCCGCGGCGCCAACTCCGACATCCTCTCGGCCGCCACGGTGACCGCTATGCGTCAGCATCGCCCCGGCATGGACGCCATCGAAGTCGCGGACCAGGGGCACGTGCCGATGCTCGACGGTCCGGACCTGATTCGCCGCATCGCCGAATTTGTCGCCGGCTGCGACGCCCACGCCAATCGAGCCGGCACGGAGCGGAAAAGTGCAGGATTTGTCGGATCGCAAGCCACTGCATCGCAACGGTTTTGCTAACTTATCTTGCCACAAACCTACGTTGATCACCGTTTCCCATGAACCGAAAAGCACGAAGGGCCAATCGAAAGCAAAGCGCTTTCGCTTCACAGGCCGCCTCGGCCGAGGGCGATCAAGCGTTAACGACTACCGACCTTATGGCGCAGGCAAACTGGCATCATCGGCGGGGCCAGTTGCAAAAAGCGCAGGACATCTGTGACAAGATATTGGCGCGCGAACCATCGGACGTTAACGCCCTCAACCTTAGCGGACTAATTCTTCAAGCGTCTGGGCGGCACAGGCAGGCAGCAAAAATATTGGCGAAGGCCGTCGCCTCCGACGCTTTTAACCCGGCCTGTCACTACAATCTTGCAGCCTCCTTCCAAGCATTGGATCGCCAGGACGAAGCGGCGACTCATTTTAAGAAAGCAATCGAGCTAGGCGTTCGGCTGAAGAGCGCCGAAGATTTGATTCTGCAAAACCCCGCTATCGTCTCTTGTGTCGACTACGTCGAGAGCAAATGGCCCCTGCCGATAAAGACGGAGGAGTTGTTTTCGCGTTTCAGCCTGGAAACGATTGCCGAAGATATATTCCTGCGCTGTGCGCTAGAAACCGTTCCGTTACATCACGCGCCCTTGGAAAAGTTCCTGACCGCGATTCGCTCTATCCTGCTTCGTAAAGCCCTAAGTGAAGGCAGTATTGCCAACCCTGCCATTGTCCGCTTGTTCTGCGCTCTCGCGGAGCAGTGCTTCATCAACGAGTATGTTTTTGCCCAAAGCGATGAAGAAACGCGACAATCTCTTCAGCTGAGCGAGCTCCTGCTGCACAGAATAGCTGGTGGAGAGACGCTGACGCCCGGTTTGGTGGCCGCGGTCGCGGCCTATTTTCCTCTCCATTCGCTTCCCGGCGCGCAGGCGCTTTTGCGGAGAAACCTTCCGGAAGTGATAGCGGAACTCGTACGCCAGCAATTGCAGGAACCGTTGGAGGAGATCGCGGATCGCAACTCCATTCCGGTCCTGACCAGCGTCGACGACGACGTTTCGCTTCTCGTTATGGATCAATACCGGGAAAACCCCTATCCGCGCTGGACCGTCGACCCGGCTGCCGCGCTCGCCGAAAACCCGCAAACCGGTTCTGCCGACGACACTCCAGAAGCAAAGGAGATATTGATAGCGGGCTGCGGCACCGGCCAGCATGCGGTCGAAATCGCCCGGCATTTTCCCGAAGCGCGGATATTGGCGGTCGATCTGAGCTTGCCCAGTCTCGCTTATGCTCGCAGAAGGACACGCGAAATTGGCGTGCGAAACGTCGAATACGCGCAGGCCGACATTCTCAAGCTCGCCGCCATCGATCGTAGTTTCGATCGCATCGAGGCGGTCGGCGTGTTGCACCATCTCGCTGAGCCCGAACGCGGCTGGCGGGTTTTGCTTTCGCTGCTGCGGCCAAACGGCAACATGAGGATCGGTCTGTACAGCGACGCCGGCCGGCGAGACATTGTCGGAGTACGGACCTTTATTGCGGAACGCGGATACCATCCGACGCCGGAGGATATCCGCAAGCTACGGCACGAAATCCTGCGAATATACGATGAACGAGGTTGGAGAACGACAGTCCAATCGAATCGATTTCTATAACACCAGCGGGTGCCGAGATCTTTTATTCAACGTCGATGGAGCACCGGTTCACGATCCCGAAAATCAAAGGGTTCTTGAGCGAGCAGAAATTGACTTTCCTGGGGTTTGATCTCGAACCCTCGATTGTCGAAAGATTTGAGCGGCAATTTCCCGGTCCTGACGCGCTCGCCGATCTCGGCAACTGGCATCGCTTCGAAATGGATAATCCGCAGACATTTCGCGGCATGTATCAATTCACGATTCTGAAGAATTGACGCCTTTGCGGAACAGGGCACGCACCCACGCTCGATAGTCCGGGTATCATGCGGCGTATCGCGGAATTTGTCGCTAGATGTGATGCCGGGTCGTCATTGCGAGGAGCGCAACGGGCCCGGCCCGAAGTGGCCGGCCCGATGACAGGCTCGCGACGAAGCAATCTAGCCCGGCGTCGCCGTCTGGATTGCTTCGCTTCGCTCGCAATGACGAGGCAAGCGAAGGCTGGTTGGCTCTTCACCTCCCATGCGCTTTTGCTGCATCGCGGCTGGCAAAGAAAAATCCCCGGCGGAGAACCGCCGGGGATTTCCGAATTCATACCTCGATCAAACGATCAGGGCAGGAAGTCCTTGTGCATACGGACGGTGACGTTCCAGGCGTTTTCCACGTTCGAGCCACCGACCCCCACGGTACCAAGCCGGGCCGGCCCCTGGCGCAGGGAAAGCGGCTGGGTATAAGCCCGTCGTACCGGCTCCCGGCACCGCGCCAGTAGCCGACGTCGCACTGTTCAGGTGGTTATACATGACTTCAAGGCCCAGATAGAACGACTTGGTCACGTCCCACTGCAGGCGGGAGCTGACGCCCCACACCGACCAGTTGTTGTTGCAGCCAGGGAGAGCACCGAGCGACCCCACCGACGATAGTGGCTTGGTTGTTGCCGCCGCCTGCCGACGTCACCCCTTCTGCCCAGCAGAGGGCGCCATTGGCCTGGCTGTTGTAGCTGACCGCCTCGTAGGCACCGACAAACGACTCGTGCACCGACGGCGTCCAGTAGTGTTCGTAGGCCGCGTTGACGCTCCATGCCGTCGTCAGCTGGCACGATGTCGTCGCAGTAGCCGGACCGGTCGATGGCACACCCGCATCGGAGTTATAAACGCAGTCCGACATGATGCCATAGGCTGCGTTGTTGCTTTGCTCGGCTTCGTAGTTGCCTTGGGTCGGCTGGTTGAGATAGCGCAACGCACCCTGGGTGTAGTTGACTTCACTCTGGAAGTAGTCGCCCTGCGCAATCATCGGGAAGTTCAGCCGTAGGCCTGCGCCCACGACCCAACCCCACGCATCGCCCGGATGACCGAGACCGTTACCGGCCGTAATGCTGGTGTTGTAGTAAAGGTGGCATTGACGTCATGCAACGCACCCATGACCTGTGCGCTGCCCCACGTCTGGTCGACGCGGAGATTGCCGACGATGTCGGGAACTTGGTAACCGCCGTACCCAAGCTGCGAGTTAAGTCCGGCTCCGAAAGTGGCGCCGTTAATGATCGCCCCGGCGCCGATGAGAGCAGAGGTGGCGACTATTGTGCCGGTGGTGTTGACCGAAACCGAGGTAGGCCCAACGATTTCAGCACCGTTGATACCGATAATCTGGGTATCGCGGCGGTCTTCGGCCGAGATCGTCGCCGACAGCCCGTTGCCGAGCTGCGCGGTGTAGGCGGCAACCCACTGCCCGCCGTCGCCGGTGTCTTCAATCGGCATGAACGCGGCGCGATAGGCCGACGCAGCAGCGCTGTAGAAGTCATAGAACGACTGCGTCAGACCGGCAGTGATGCCTGCCCACTGCAGGAAGGCGCGGTTGGAGCTGAACGTGCCCTGGCCGCCGCCGCTTTCACCGATGGCGCTGTCGGACAGGCCGACGTCGATATAGGCGCGCGCCGTGCCGTAAGCGGTCTGTTCGCGGGCATCCGCCGTGATGTAACCGCGCTCGCGCACGACGAAGTTGCTCGTGTTCCGGACGTTCTCCTGCCCGGCCCACGGCCCCCAGGTCATGTTGCCGTTGTTGTTGCCCCAGGTCGCTTCGACACGCACCCAGCCACCGATCTTGATGCACATATCGGTGCCCGGCATATAATAAAATCCCGCCCCGTAGAGGCTGCAGACCTTCACGTATTCGACCGGCTTGGCCTTAACGGGAAGATCAGCTGCCTGCCCCGCAGTAACCGCAACCAGACCGGCCGCGGAGCCGAGGAGGAGGCTTTTCACCATCTTCATTTTGAACCTCCAATTGTTTGCCGTGGGAGGGTTCTTTCCGCCGGGTGGCTCGCACCCCAAAGAAGGTCCCCTTAGTCCCCAAAACCACCCGGTCTTTCCACTTCCCGAAAACACCGGACGAGTCGACTTGGGGTTCCCCCCTCCGTCGCACACACACCTTAACCGACGGGTTCCCCCTGGCAATGGAGAACTGCCCTAGTCACAGGCCGCTTTGACCGATTTCGGCGGAGTGTTGCGTAAAAAACACGCAATCAATGATGCCTTACTAAGCGGCGACGACGCCAAACCGTTTTCGGCCCCGGGCATTATTTCCGCTGTAAAATCAATGCTCTCTGGATTGACCTCGGTGGAGGCACGGCCACCCCCAACGGTCCGGCGCCCGTACTCGGCCGGAATCTCGCGAAACGGACGTGGCCACCGGGTCGCTCGTCGCCAGCTTGTGCGGTTGAGCTTGTTGACAACCCCGATTCAGGATTCGCGCGGCGGCGCTGCGCCGGTCTGGCAGCGTCAATTTTCGTTCAACCAGCGCATCGGCAGGACGCGATTCGCGCTTTAATCCGGCGCCAATGCCCTTCGGAATTTTTGCCCGCGATATTTTTTCTTTGCGAGCGATATTTTTAGATCGTCGCTTCCGAGAATGCGGCATCCGCTCGGCTATATTCCTTGGCCGCCGTTCGCAGCGCTGGTGACGGTCATTCGGAAATGCTGAATTTCCTTGCGCCCGCCGGCAAAAGTAACTTCCAGCTCGAACTCGTCGGCGCCGGTGAAATTCGGCGCCGCGCGATAAAAAGCCACGAAGGCCGGCACGTCGATCGCCAGACATTGTTTGACATTGGTCGCTTTGAGCATGGCGCGCTTGACGCTGACGGTGCCGTGCGCCGGCGCCTGGGCGAGCCGAATTCCCGGCAGCGGACCGGAGGTGCAATCCGGCCGAATGCTGGTGTAGATGCCGACGCGCACGTTCTGGCCCGGCGCCGCCCCGAGCGCGCGATCGATTAAATTCGATTGGCCACAAACAAGCTGCGTCGACGCGATGAGAACCAGAGCGGCAAGGAGCCCGTCTCGTCTCATCTAAACATTCCGCTGCTCGTGAGATTTGCCGTGTGCGTCGAGGCCAAATCAATGCACGCCATTCACTCAGACTTCGTTCACGACCAATTCGCCTCTGGTCGCCGGTTCCGGATTCTCAATCGCCTCAACCGTAATATGGTCAGGCGCGAGACCGGCTTGGTACCGACGATACATCGCTTCATATGCGCTTTCTAAGTGTCGCGTGAATAATTGAGTGTTGAACAAGGGCGACGTGAGCCGGTTTGCTTTCAGCTTCTCTCTTATTTTTCTAAGCTTCGCAGGGTTATTAGCCAGTTCTATCGCGAGCTTTTCGTATTCCGCCTTTGATCGAGCGATAAGTTCGGGCAATCCAACAGCATTCAGCAAGCTTGCGGCAACGCGCCCTGCGAAGCGTTTCGCCAATCTCGGTCAAAACAGGCAGGCCGGCCCAAAGCGCGTCGCTTGCCGTGGTATGGGCGTTATAAGGCGTCGTATCCAGGAACAAATCGGCTAATTGGTGACGGGCAAGATGCTCCGCTGCCGAGGCAAGACGTTTCGCAAATACCAGCCGGCTCGGATCCACGCCTGCCGCTTGAGCTTCTCTCTTCAAATTGCTTTGGGCCGTTTCATGGAGTTCCGACAGCCACAAAACACTGCCATCGATCGCCTTCATGATTGTCATCCAGCTCTGAAACACTTCCGGATTGATCTTGTATGCATTATTAAAGCAACAAAAAACGAAACCACTCTCAGGCAAGTCAAAGTCGGATCGAATGAGAGGCTTGTCGGAAATCTGCCGCCCCTTGATGTCGTGCGGCAGAAAGCAGTGCGGCAGATAAGCGATCTTCTCCATGTAATGCATTTGCTGCGATGGCGGAATCACCGTGCGATCGGCAATAAGATAATCGACAAAGCTTGCGCCCGTCGTTCCCGCGTATCCCAGATAAGCGACCTGAACCGGAGCCGGCCGCTCTGCCAAAATCGCAGTACGCGTGTCCGATGTGTAGCCCATCAGATCAACCAGTATATCTATATTAAGCGCCCGGATTTGATCAGCGATGGATCGATCGCTTTTGTCGCTTACATCGATAAACTCGTCAAAGGCATGCGTTAGCCGATCCCGCATCGTGCTTTTATCGTCATGACCCGTCGAAAACGCGAAGGTTTCGAAGCGCTGACGGTCATGGCTTTCAAATATGCCCGCCATCAGATAGGCGACAGCATGACTGCGAAAATCGGATGAAAGGTAGCCTATGCGGATCTTCTTGTTTTTGTAAATCTCGCCTTTCCAAAGCGGCGCGTGACGATACGGGATAATTTTTTGACGCCCACAGCGTTGCGTACTCAAATTGCTCTTGTGCGCTCGCGTTGACACTCAGAAGCACCCATGGCAACGCGTGATTTCTTTTTTGTTTTTCGCCGAGGCGAGTAAGCTCTTAGTGTCTTTGTCGAAATCACTCCAATCGCAGGAATGCATCTTAGTGTGAAGACGAATGCCCTCAATGCCCGTTAAATCAGGGTCTAGTACAAAGGCTTTGTCATAGGCGGCAAAGGCTTCTTCATAGCGCTTGAATTCGGTCAGGACATTGCCGCGAGCAAACCAAGCGCCCTCCAAATCGGGCTTGAGCGCCAACGCTTTGTCATAAGCCGCCAGGGCTTCATCATGGCGTTTGAGTGCGTAAAACACGCCGCCGCGACCAAGCCACCCCTCCGCCAGATCGGGCTTGAGCACCAGCGCTCTGCCATAAGCCGCAAAGGCTTCGTCATAGCGCCTGAATTCAGTAAAGACATTACCGCGAGCAAACCAGGCGCCCTCCAAATCAGGCTTGAGCGCTAACGCCTTGTCATAAGCCGCCAGGGCTTCATCATGGCGTTTGAGTCCATAAAGGGCGTTACCGCGACCAAGCCACGCCTCCGCCAGATCAGGTTTGAGCGATAGCGCCTTGGTCGCACGCGGCTAGGGCTTCGTCATTGCGTTTAAGGCAAATAAAGACATTACCGCGACCAAGCCAGCCCTCCGCCAGATCGGGCTTGAGCGCCAGCGCCTTGTCATATGCAGCGAGGGCTTCGTCATAGCGCTTAAGGTCGACAAAGACATTACCGCGACCGAGCCAAGCGCTCTCCAAATCGGGCTTGAGCGCCAGCGCCTTGTCATAAGCGGCAAAGGCTTCGTCATAGCGCTTGAGTGCGGTGTAGACGTTGCCGCGACCGAGCCAAGCGCTCTCCAAATCCGGCTTCAGCGCCAGCGCTTTGTCATAAGCAGCAAAGGCCTCGTCATAGCGCTTGAGTGCAGCGTCGACATTGCCGCGACCGAGCCAAGCGCTCGCCAAGTCCGGCTTCAGCGCCAGCGCCTTGTCATAAGCGGCAAAGGCCTCGTCATAGCGCTTGAGCTCAGTGTAGACGTTGCCGCGACCAAGCCAAGCGCTCGCCAAATCCGGCTTCAGCGCCAGCGCTTTGTCATAAGCGGCAAAGGCCTCGTCATAGCGCTTGAGTTCAGTGTAGACGTTGCCGCGACCAAGCCAAGCGCTCGCCAAGTCCGGCTTCAGCGCCAGCGCTTTGTCATAAGCGGCAAAGGCCTCGTCATAGCGCTTGAGTTCAGTATAGACGTTGCCGCGACCAAGCCACGCTTCCGCCAAATCGAGGTTGAGCGCTAAAGCTTTTTCATACGCAGCTAAAGCTTCCTCATAACGCTTAAGGTCGGCGAACGTCTTGCCGCGGCCAAGCCACGCTTCCACCAGGTCGGGTTTGAGTGCCAGTGCCTTGTCATAGGCAGCAAAGGCTTCGTCATAACGTTCTAGTTCAGTGTAGACATTCCCGCGACCTAGCCACGCTTCCGCCAAGTTGGGTTTGAGCGCCAGCGCCTTGTCATAAGCAGCAAAGGCCTCGTCATAGCGCTTGAGTTCAAAAAGTGCCTTTGCCTTATTCGCGTATGATTCCGAATAATTCGCATTTAACGCAATAGCTTGCTCAAAATCTGAGATCGCCTCTTCGTAGCGCTTTAGATCATTCAAGATCGTTCCGCGATTGTTCCAGCTTTCCGGTACGTTTCTTTTAAGTCGCAGCGCTTTATTGAAATGCTCAAGAGCCTCGTGCGGCTTATTCAAGCGCTTTGATATCAGTCCATAGTTATAGAAAGACACATCGGAGTTCGGATTCAATTTTACGGCTCTTGCAATAAACTCCTCAGCCTCACGGAAACGCTCCATGTTCATCAAAACAATGGTCAGCAAGTTGAGCGACGCAATGTGCTTTTTTTCAACCTTTAGTACTTCCCTGAATAGACGCTCCGCCTCCAGAAGCTTCTGATTATTTAAAGCCGCGACTGCATCATTGAATGTTCTTTGCACATTCGCCATATTGACGTTTCACCACCAGTTTCGCTGCTCGCGCCGAAGCATTTGCATCACATTCAATGTAGCGTTGTGTGGCGCTGTTATGTGGCGCTAATGTCGCATTCCAGCTTGACAGATCAGCTGACCGCGAACGAGGTTAAAACTACTTCGGAACGGGGTTGCCTTCAATGTTACCCCTGGCCGGCCGAGGGCAGATGAGGCCCCACAGCGGAAGTCAAGTATCCTGTAGATACAAGTATTTCTAGGTTCGGAGAGGTGGCCGAGTGGCTGAAGGCGGCGGTTTGCTAAACCGTTATACGGTCCAAAGCCGTATCAAGGGTTCGAATCCCTTCCTCTCCGCCATCCCCACCCTTGGGCTTGGCAGACGGCTTTCCAATTCTTGAGCATTGGTTCGATGGATCGCAAACAGCGTGGAGCACCGGGTCGTTCAGGCACAACCGCGTCTGGCGCGGCGGCCGCCGGAAACCCTAACAACCTCGCCAGCGTCTTCGCCGCCGCCGTTCGCTCTCATCAGTCGGGGGCCCTTGCCGAAGCGGAGCAGCAATATCGGCATATTCTAACATTCGATCCCAATCATGCCGAAACGCAAAGCCGTCTTGGCGCAGTGCTCATGGCGCAGGGCAAGGCCAACCAAGCCATTATTCAGCTTGAACGCGCAGTCGCACTGAATCCTGACCTGTTTGAAGCTTTTGGCAATCTGGCGCAAGCTTATCTGGCCACGGGACAGGATGTGAAGGCCGTCCAAGCCGCCTATCGCGCCCTCGAATTGCGTGAAACGTCCCTGGGCAAGACGCTGTTTGCTCGCTGCGCGCGCAACGCGGTGTTCAGATCAGACAAAGATGGCCGGGCGCGGCAATTGATGTTGCGGGCGCTTTTGGAAGACTGGGCGCCGCCGCGCACGCTCACGCGCGCATTCCTCAGTCTCATCAAACTTGGTGGCGGCATCAACGATTGCATCGCGCGCGTCAATTCGGCCTGGCCGACGCGGCTGCCGGCTGGGGAATTGCTCGATCTGCCGGGGATGGCGGAACTGTCGGGCGATCGGCTGCTTCGGGGTTTACTCGAACGCGAGCCTATCACCGACATCGGTCTCGAGCGTCTCTTGACCAACGTACGCTACGCTATGCTGACGCTGTGCGGCACGAGTGCGGGTGAATCGAACGAGAATTTACTCGAGTTTTTCTGCGCGGTGGCGCGACAGTGCTTTCTCAACGAATATGTCTACCCCTTGTCCGAAAGCGAAGCGGCTCAGGCCATCGAGTTGAAAGCGGCTGCTCGGGGATAAAATCAACGCTGCGGAGCCAGTTCCGAAGCACTGGCTCGTGACTGTCGGCGCGTATTTTCCGCTGCATGCCTTGCCTAATGCTTGGTCGCTCCGCCAGCGGCCATGGCCGCAATGCGTCGACGCCTTGATCCTCCAGCAAATCACGGAGCCGGCCGAGGAACACGAAATCGCCGCGTTACTCCCCACTCTCACTGCCATCGAAGACGAGGTATCGGATGCGGTACGCCGGCAATACGAGGAGAATCCCTACCCGCGCTGGCACATAGCGATGCCACCCGAAAAGGCACCCCGTGACGACGAGCGCGCGGGGCCAGTTCCGGACATACTCATTGCCGGCTGTGGAACGGGTCTTTCACTCACCGAGATATCGCGCGCGCCAGTCGCGGCGCGCATTCTCGCCATAGATCTCAGTCGCGCCAGCTTGAGTTATGCCAAGCGCATGGCGCAAAAGCTCGGCCTCGACTACATCGAATTCGCGCAGGCTGACATTTTGAAGCTAGGCTCGATCGGACGTGAATTCGACTTCATCGACGCGTCGGGCGTGCTTCATCATCTTGCAGATCCGTGGCAGGGCTGGCGCGTGTTGCTGTCGCTGCTGCGGCCCGGTGGGACCATGAACATCGGCCTATACAGCGATCTGGCGCGCCGCAATGTCGCCGCGGCGCGCGACTTGATCGCCCAACGCGGCTATCGGCCGATCCCGCAAGATATCAGGCTCTGCCGACAGGACATCATCGCGTCCGACGATGCTTTATTGAAGTCATTGACCGGATCGCAGGACTTCTACACTACCAGCGAATGCCGCGACCTGCTATTTCACGTGCAGGAGCTCCGGATAACGCTGCCTCAAATTAAAGCGTTCGTCGCGGCGAACGATTTGTATTTCGGCGGCTTTAACCTGGAGCCCGCCGTTTTGCAAAAATTCGCCGTGCGCTTTCCAGGACGCGGACTCGCCGATCTCGATTGCTGGCATGCGTTCGAAGCCGAAGCGCCGGATACATTCCGTGGCATGTATCAGTTTCAAGTCCGCAAGCCGCCGCGGCGAGTTTAAGCAAGACCCGTAGACCGAAATCTGGTCGCGACTGTGAGGTCAAGCAGCGATTGCCGGCGCCGCGATCGCTTCGTTGCTGCGCAGCCAATCGCGCGCCGCGCGCTGGGCGGCCGCGATGTCGACGTCGGACATCTGGTTGGCGATTTCACGCCGCAGCCGGATGGCGTCGATATTGCCTTTCATCGCCGCGAGATTGAACCACTTATGCGCGGCAACGAGATCGATCGGTGCATCGCGGCCGACCGAATACATCATTCCGAGTTCGAATAGCATGTCGCACTGCGGCCGGCCCTTCGCCGAGCGGCGCCGCGTTTACATCGAGAATTTCATAACGAGCCATAGCGAACTCCCCTGTCCTACCCTGTTGGCCGGCTGCTTTCGCCGGCTCTTTTGCCCCAGCCGATACGCGATAATCCTCAGAAGATTTGAATGGTGGTTTAAGTAATGCGATGAATCGAATTCTGAATTGCGCGGCGCGATCTGCGCATTTGCGGCAACGCTTCGTTAGGCAAGGCGCTAGGCAATAGCGCGCCGCGATCGACTATTCTCGCCGACTTCCGGACAACACAAACATCGAGGGTGCAATGAGAACCTATCGCAGGGTGGCGGCGGCGTTTTGGCTCGTAACGATCGTGACTATTGGGCGGCTCGTACATGATTCAGCCCGCGCTTGCCGCCAGTCCGCTTCGGCACCTGGTACACCGCCGAAAAGGACAGCCAGGTTCGCATCGCCAATTGCGGCAGTGCCATCTGCGGTACGCTGGTATGGCTGAAGGAACCCAACGATCCGGCGACCGGCAAGCCGAAGCTCGACAAGCACAATGCCGATGCCTCGAAGCAAAGCCGGCCCCTCATCGGCGTTCCGATCGTGCTCGGCATGAAGCCGAGCGGACCCAATGTGTGGGGCGGCAATGTCTACAATGCGTCAGACGGCAAGATCTATACCGGCTCCTTCACCATGACCGGCGACAATACCGCCGATCTCAAAGGCTGCGTGATGGCCATCCTCTGCAAATCGCAGGCTTGGACCCGGGCGAAATGACCGTCGGCGGTTCGGAGGCCGACCGCCGTTGCGCCCTCTATGCCGGATCGACCGCGAAGCTCTGCGGGGCTTCGCCGCGCTGAACGCGCCGCCACATCGTCGTGTAAGCAGCCTCGATATTTCTCGTGAAGCGCCGCGTATCAAATAGCGGGCAAGTTTTTCGGTCGCGCGCGAGTCTATCCTTGAGCGAAGAGCACAAGGTCGGCTCGGTGGATATTTTCAGCGCCAACGCTTCATAGTCCGGCACACTTTCTGTCACGAGATCAGGAAGCCCAACAGCGCGAAGCTGGCTGGCCGCCACTCGCCCTGCAAACGTCGAACCGAGACACGTCAGAACCGGTACACCAGCCCAGAGCGCATCGCTCGCCGTAGTGTGAGCGTTGTAGCTCAATGTATCGAGAAACAGATCGGCTTGGCGCTGCCGCGCCAGATGATCTTCGGCCAGCGGAACGCGACCTGCAAAGATCAGCCGCTCCGGCACCACCCCCCTGCGCTCGGCCTCACGCCGGAGGTTGCGCGATGTCACGGCACTGTATTCCCGAAGCCACAATACGCTGCGGTCAACCTTCCGTAGAAGCCGCATCCAGACGTCGAAGATCGCGGGGCTGATCTTGTACGATTGATTGAAACAACAGAACACAAAACCCGTCTCTGGCAATTGCAACTCGCCGCGCGACGGCGTTTGCTCTGCGATAATCCGGGCGTCATCGGTGACCATAAAGCTATCGGGCAGCCAAACAACTTTCTCGTCGTAGAACTCGAACTGTTCCCGCGGAATGACGGTCTGGTCGGCGACAATATAATCATAATAATCAGCGCCCATGGTCGCGGCGTAGCCGAGATAATTAACTTGAATGGGCGCCGCACGCCTCGCGAAAATGCCGCGACGGCCGCCCTGGGTGTAACCGTTCAAGTCGACAGCAATATCGATTTCAAGGCTGCGCATGAGATCGGCGATCTCTTGGTCGCTCTGCAAACGACATTCGATGAATTGATCGAACGCCGCGCTCAAGCGGCGATATAGCTCCGAATCCTGTACCGGCCCCAGCGATATTGCGATCGTCTCGAAGCGCGAACTGTCATGATGTTCGAACAAGCCGGCCGTCAGATGCGCGACCGGATGCTCGCGCAAATCCGACGATACGTAAGCAATGCGAATGCGCTCATGCGCATATGGTTCGCCGCGCCAGATCCGTGGGAAGGATGGCTGATTTCTCACATAACACTCGGTACATTTCAGCTGATCCGCCGCCGATGACGCCATTGGCAGGAACATAAATGGCAAACAGGCCGGTTTTTGCTGTCTTATGGCGTTTAAAAGATGCGCTATTTCCTCCTCAAGATTTGTCCAATCGCAAAGGTGCAGCTTTGAGTGAATCCGGCCGCCCTCGGCATATTCCAGATCGGGCATCAGCGCGAACGCCTTGTCGCGGGCAAGCAGCGCTTCTTCGTCACGCTGCATTTCAGCCAAGACATTGCCGCGCCCAAACCAGGCTTTGGCGAGCCTTGCATTGATCGAGAGCGCGCGATCGTAGGCTGCCAGCGCCGCATCGTGCCGGTTCAATTCCTTGAGAGCGTTGCCTCGCCCCAAATGGGCATCGGCAATATTCGCGTTCAGCGCGATAGATCGGTCATAGTCGACAACAGCCTCGTCAAAACGACCGAGGTCGAACAGGACATTGCCGCGATTGTTCCATGCATCGGCGTAATTCGGCGCGAGCTTCAGCGCGGCGTCGCAATGCGCGATTGCGTCGCCGTATTGCCGCTGCCGGCGGAGCACGATACTCAAGTTGTTGTGCGCCAGTGCAGAGCGCGGATCGAGTGCCAAAGCTTTTTGATAGACTGCGGCGGCCTCGGCATGTCTGCCGAGTTCGCTCTGCATGCGGCCGAGATTGATCAGCGCATCCACGGAATCCGGCCGGACCCGCAGCGCCTCGTTGATGCGTGCGACCCCGGCGGCATAATTGCCACGCTGTGCTTCGATGACGCCCAGCATGTGCAGGGCATCGAATTGCCGCCGGTCTTCCTGCAGCACGAGCTTATAAAGAACCTCGGCCTGCGGGATATTGCCGGCTTGATGTGCGGCGAAGGCGCGCGCGAGGACCTGCTGCGATCGCGGAATTGAGCGTTCCATGGTCGAGTGATCCGCACATTATCGCATTTCCGCCGCCGGTGGAACTGCGGTCACATTCTCGCGCGCTGGCCGAACAGCACGGCGCGCACCTTCGGATCGCGCATATCGACCGCGGACGCCGCCGCGACGCGGATAGCGAAGGCGCGCTTGACCGCGGGCCGGGCGCGGATGGTCTCGAACCAGCGCTTAAGGTGCGGGAAGTCGTCGAGATTTTGGCCTTGCCGCTCGGCAAGCCGCACCCAGCCGACCGCCGCCATATCGGCGATCGAATAGCGGCCGGCCAGAAATTCGTGCTGGGCAAGGCGCGCGTTCATGACGCCGTAGAGCCGATTGACCTCGTCGGTGTAACGCGCGATCGCGTAGAAAACCTCCTGCGGCGCGTAACGGCGGAAGTGGACCGCCTGCCCCGCCATGGGACCGAGCCCGCCGACTTGCCAGTACAGCCATTCCTCGACGGCGACGCGGGCGCGCTCTTCGCGCGGATAAAATCTTCCGCTCTTGCGACCGAGATATTGCAGGATGGCGCCGGATTCGAACACCGAGATCGGCCGGCCGCCCGGGCCGGCCGGATCGACGATCGCCGGCATGCGGTTGTTCGGCGAGATCGCCAAAAATTCCGCAGCAAATTGTTCGCCCTTGGAAATGTCGATCGGCCGCACGACATAGGGCAGACCGCACTCTTCGAGCATGATCGATATTTTCCAGCCGTTCGGCGTCGGCCAGTAATAAAGCTCGATCGGCCTCTGGCGCCGCGACGCCTCGCGTGCCGCCGCCGTTCGCTTGGCTGCGGCGGTCGCCTTCTTTTTCTTCAAGATCTTGCGCGCGCGCTTCATCTCACCAAAAAAGAAAAACGGCGCCGCGGATGTGCTCCACGACGCCGGTGAAAGTTTCGGGAGGAATTTGCCAAAACACCGAGGGCGTCGGCGAGATGGCTGAAGGGCAAGTACGCTGACTGTATTTGCCAGCGTGAGGTCCGGCTTCCCATCTCTCGCCTCCGCTGCCGCATCGATGAAACGCGATCGCGAAGCTTGCACCTCCGTCCCGCCGACGCCCCCCGTCGCCCACCGGAACCGGCCCGCCTCGGAAGATCGTCGATCCATCCTCGACGACGGCCGGCCCGTGTGACGCGATCTTCGACTAAACGAAGTCGAAGACCGATTGCAGCGTCAGTTACTTCTTCTTCCGACGCTTTGCCGGTTTCTTCGCCTTAGCTTTCGCTTTTCTCTTCTTCGCCATTGCTGCCCTCCTAGCTTGAGTGGATGGCGATATCGGTCAGTGCAGTCGCGAATCGATCCGCACTACATCCCGATTACTACACAGGGAAAAAAATAACAGTGACTCCACTTAATTTTGTGTGTAAGCGCCGCCGCCCGCCGCCGCGCGCGCAACGCCCGGCGCACATGGCAGCGCCGTCGCGTCGAAAACTTTCTGGCTTGCGTATTTTCTCGATAAATTTTCCACATGGCGCGAAAATGCCGATGAAATATGGGTTTCCATGACGTCACCGTTTTTGATTTGGCGACATCGACACGGCGGACCGCGGAACGCGTAGGTGTTTTCACCGGTGCAATGACGGGCGATGCGGCGCGCTGCCGCGCGTCGAAAAAAATTATGCACCGGACGGCTCCGCGGACGCGTTTGTCGTTCCGAGAAGGCGCAAAACGCCCGAATCAGTGCCAACCAATTCGCGCGCGAGGCGCCGCCGGCGCGCCGGTTCGGCGCTCGACGGCGCCTCCGCGCGCGCGATTTTCGATTCCGATTTCGGCTTCGCGGACAGTCTTGAGGGACGCCGAGAGGTGTGGCGGCGTCCGCAAAGTCACGACACGGAACTTTGCAGTCAGAGACCGAGCTTCTTCCTGAGCAGGTCGTTGACCGCCTGCGGATTGGCCTTACCGCCCGAGCCCTTCATCACCTGGCCGACGAACCAGCCGATCGCCTTCGGGTTCGCTTTGGCGTCGGCGACCTTGTCCGGATTTTTACCGACGATGTCGTCGACGATCTTCTCGATCGCCGCAAGGTCGGTCACCTGCTTCAAGCCGCGCTGCTCGACGATCGCCCGCGGATCGCCGCCTTCGGTCCAGACGATCTCGAACACGTCCTTGGCGATCTTGCCCGAGATCGTACCGTCGCCGATGAGATCGAGAATGACGCCGAGCTGCTCGGCCGAGACCGGCGCGGCGGCAATCTCCGCACCTTCCTTATTGAGCCGGCCGAAGAGTTCGTTGATCACCCAATTGGCGGCAAGCTTCGGATCGCGGCGCGACCCAGCATCGCCGCCGCTGACGACGGTCTCGAAATATTCCGCCATTTCGCGTTCGGCGACGAGCACGTCCGCATCGTAACCCGACAGCGCGTAGTCGCGCATGAAGCGCGCCTTCTTCTCGTCCGGCAGTTCCGGCAAGCTCTTCTGCAGGTCGGCAATGAGCGCAGGCGAAAGCTCCAGCGGCAACAGATCCGGATCGGGGAAATAGCGGTAGTCGTGCGCTTCCTCCTTGGATCGCATCGACCGCGTTTCGCCCTTTAGCGGATCGAACAGCCGCGTCTCCTGCTCGATCTTGCCGCCGTCCTCGACGATATCGATCTGGCGGCGCGCTTCCTGCTCGATGGCCTGGCCGATGAAGCGGATGGAATTGACGTTTTTGATCTCGCAGCGGGTGCCGAGCGCGCCGCCGGGCTTGCGCACCGAGACGTTGACGTCGGCGCGCAGATTGCCCTTTTCCATGTCGCCTTCGCAGGTGCCCAGATAGCGCAGCACGCTGCGCAGCTTGACAAGAAAGGCTTTGGCGTCGTCGGCGGAGCGCAGATCGGGCTTGGTCACGATCTCCATCAGCGCCACGCCGGAGCGATTGAGATCGACGAGCGACATATTCGGATGCTGTTCGTGCAGCAATTTGCCGGCGTCCTGCTCCAGATGCAGCCGCTCGACGCCGACCCGCACCGTCTCGCCGTCCGGCATGTCGACCGTGACCTCGCCCTCGCCGACGATCGGCTGCTTGTACTGGCTGATCTGATAGCCCTGCGGCAGGTCCGGATAGAAATAGTTTTTCCGGTCGAATACCGATTTGAGGTTGATCTGCGCTTTAAGCCCGAGCCCGGTGCGCACCGCCTGGCGCACGCATTCGGCATTGATCACCGGCAGCATGCCGGGCATGGCGGCGTCGACCAGCGACACATGCGAGTTGGCCTCGCCGCCGAACTCGGTCGAGGCGCCGGAGAACAATTTCGCTTGCGAGGCGACCTGGGCATGGACTTCCAGGCCGATGACGACTTCCCAGTCGCCGGTTATGCCCTTGATCAGCTTCGATTTCTTCGCCGGTGCGTCCATCGCGCGATTGAGCCGTAGCGGTCTGCGTTGCCAAACCGGTTACGCGCTTCTGCCAAACACGGCAAGACCCGCGCCTCGGCGGGAGCGCGAATCGTCGAAGACGATCAGCCGCCGCACTTCGGCGTGCAAAAGCCGGTATAGCAGGGCAGCATGGCCGTGAACGTGCCGTTCACACAGAGTTGCTGGCTGCACCACTGCGTCTGCGGATTGCAGTTGAACGAGCAGATCGTGTTGGTGGCGACGAAGTGCTTCTTGTCGACGGCGCAGGAGCCGGGCGGCGCCTTCATCGCCTTGGCCAAGGCCATCCACGGTAGCGCGACCGCGGCCGCCAGCACTGCGATCTTCACGAACGACATCACACGCATGGTATCCCCCAAATCTGACGCCCGGTATTATCTTACATCTCCGGAACCGAGGTGCAAGGCATCGCAGTTACGAAATCGCCTTGCTAGGATGTCCGGGACAACAGTGCAGCCGCCGTGGAGGATATCATGGACGCCGTCGCCGAGAAGGATCGCCTGGTCGCGGAATTGGCGGAGCCCCGCGCGCGCATCGGCCTGATCATCCCGTCGGTCAATCGGATGACCGAGCCGCAGTTCAACCACTACGCGCCGGACGGCCTCGGCGTCCTTGTCGCGCGCGGCCGCGTCGCCGGCCAGCCCGGTAAAACGGTCGCCGAGCTGACCGACGAGATCGCGCATGCCGCCGGCACGCTCGCCGATGCCGCACCGGACCTCATCGTCTTCCACTGCACCCACACCTCGATGAAGGAAGGCGCCGACGGCGAAGCGCGCATCATCGATCTCATCCGCCGCACCACCGGCATCGAGGCGCTGTCGACGTCGAGCCTGGTCAACGACGCGTTACGCGCGCTCGGCGTCAAGAAGCTCGTGGTGTTGAGCCCCTATATGTCGAACGCCAACATCATCGATTATCTCAGCGCGGCCGGCTTCACCGTCGTCAAAGACGTCGCGCTCAAATGCAAAACCCCCGCCGATTTCGAGACCGTGACGCCGCAGCGCTGGCTGGAACTGGCGCAGGAAAACGACACGCCGGAGGCGGATGGAATTTTCCTCAGCTGCACCAATACCACGCAGATCGAGGCGGTGGCCGCGATCGAAGCGGCGCTCGGCAAGCCCGTGGTCAACAGCAATCAGGCGGTGCTGTGGGGCTGCCTGAAGCGGCTCAAGGACAAGCTCGGCGACGATCCGGCAATCCCGCAAAATCTCGGCCGGCTGATGGAGGAACTCGACGCGTGACGTCGGGCGCAAGGGCCCGCCTTTAGTCAACCGCGTTACCGCAGCCCGCCGGGTTGAATGTGCGTTGCGTTGTTGGCGGATTGCGGATGAGTTTTGCCGCGGGCCGGATCGGGCGCGGCGAAAAATTGCCGCCGCAATTCGGGCAGACGTCCTTGAGCCTATTGTCGACGCAATCGCGGCAGAACGTGCATTCATACGTGCAAATCATCGCGTCGGCGGCCGCCGGCGGCAAATCCTTGTCGCAGCATTCGCAACTCGGGCGTAGTTCGAGCATGGTGTTCCCTCCGGCGTTCGAACGGTCTTGACGTCCGATGCTAACCGGACGCCTTGCTGGGGAGAGGATCGGGGACCGCCATCCAGTCCTTCCGCCACGTGTTGGCAAATTTCCAGCGTTCCTGCTGGAGCGGCGCGGCGGCGCGGCGGACCGCCTCGACGACGGCATGCGGCGCGGTTGCCGGTGAGCCGCTCTGAAACGGCGGCGCCGGGCTATATTCCAATTGCAATTGTATCTGCTGCGCCGTCCTCTCGTCGCGCAGCAGCGCGGCGAGGCGCAAGCCGAAGTCGATGCCGGCGGTGACCCCACCGCCCGTGACCCTGTTGCGGTCCACCACGACACGCTCGTCCACGGCAATGGCGCCGAACACTTCGAGCAGCGGCAGGCTGAGCCAGTGCGTGGTGGCGCGATAGCCTCTGAGCAATCCGGCCGCTCCCAGCAGCAGCGCGCCGGTGCAGACCGAAGTCACGTAGCGGGCCTGCCTCGCCTGCCGGCGGACGAACCCGAGCACCGCCTCGTCGTCCATCAAGGCCTGCTGGCCCGGCCCGCCCGGAACCACGATGACGTCGAGCGGCGGACAGTCGTCGCATGTGATCGTCGGCATCATCACGAGCCCGCGGTCGGTGCGAACCGGGCCCTCGGTCTTCGCAACTACGTGCACCACGGTGTCCGGAAGCCGGGCAAAGACCTCGTAGGGGCCGGTGAAATCCAGTTGCGTCATCTGGGGAAAGATCAGAAATCCGATATGGCATGGCGGCGGGGTGGTGGGCATGGCAGGCATGGGCGCGATCCTGTTGCAGCATCCTCAAGTCATCGCCTCGTTTTTGCCCGTGACAGCGCTTGGCAGCAATGTCATTATACATGCTATTTTCTGCCAACCTCATCCGGAGCGGCGCGATGCGCAAATCACCGGAAGCCCCACGTTTGGTCGTCGTGCTCGCCTTCGACAACGTACAATTGCTCGATGTCTGCGGGCCGGTGCAAACCTTCGCCAGCGCCAACGAAATCGTGTGCGGAACCCGCGGCGAGCCGAGGCGCGGCGCGCCCTATCGTATCGTCGTGGCGTCGCGCCGCGGCGGTCGTATCCGCTCGTCGTCGGGGCTGCCGCTGTTGGCCCAGCCGATCGCCCGCGCCGTCGGCAAGCGGCGCATCGATACGCTGATCGTTCCGGGCGGGCCGGGCGTCGACCGTGCCGTAGTGGACGCAAACACCGTCGATTGGGTTCGCCGCCAGGCCGCGAGCTCTCGCCGTGTCGCATCGGTCTGCACCGGCGCCTTCCTGCTGGCGGAGGCCGGCGTACTGGCGGGCCGACGCGTCACCACGCATTGGAAATTCTGCAGCCGCCTGCAGCAGCAGTACCCGGCCGTCCAGGTCGATCCCGACCCGATCTTTCTGCACAACGACCGCATTTGGACATCCGCGGGCGTTACCGCCGGCATCGATCTCAGCCTTGCCTTGGTGGAGGAAGACCTGGGGCGGAAGGTTGCCATGACCGTCGCGCGCCACCTCGTCGTCTTTCTCAATCGCCCCGGCGGACAGTCGCAGTTTTCCGCGCCGCTCGAAGCCCAGACGGCCGCCGCCTTTGGCAACGCGCCCAATCGTTTTGCGCCGCTGCACGATTGGATCGCCGAGAACGTCGCCGGCGATCTGCGCGTCGAGCGGCTCGCCGAGCAGGCCGGCATGAGCCCGCGCACATTCGCGCGGGTTTATGCGGCGAAGATGGGGGTGACGCCGGCGCGCATGGTGGAGCGGATCCGCATCGAAGCGGTTCGCCGCAGCCTCGAAGAAACCGATCTGCCGATCAAACAAATCGCGGCGCTATGCGGCTTCGGCCAGGAGGAGCGGCTGCGCCGCGCCTTCGCCCGCCAAGTCGGCACCACGCCGGTGGAGTACCGTCGGCGGTTTTAGGTTACTTCCCCTCGCGCCAGATGCCGAGCGCTTCCTGCGCCGGGCGGTCGGAAATCGAGAACAGCACCGATTCCTTGCCCGCGATGTGGGAGTAGCGCTTCCACGGCGGGATGACGAAAACGTCGTTCGGGCCCCATTGCAGTATTTTGCCGTCGACATCGGTCGAGCCTTGGCCTTCGACGCAGACAAAAATCGTGCCGTCGGTGGAGCGGTAGGGCTCGCCCTTAAATCCCTTGGGCAGCATGGCGAGCCACGCGCCCATGGTCGGCAGCACCGAGCCACCGGTGACGGGATTGGCGTAGCGCACCCGCGCACCGTGCCGCTTGTCGATGTCGCCCGCCGCCATCATGCGCGCGACGATCGGGCGCGTGCGCGCATAGGTGTAATTGATCACCGGCGTGCGGTTCATCGCCGGCGTGCCGTCAGGCAGCACGCCGGAACCGTAGAAGGAGAGCGAGTCGCCGTCCTGGCGCGTCGTTTCCTGGATCGGATCGTCGAAACTCTCGGAAAACGAGGTCTCGAAGAAGTTGACAGCCGGCACGTCGAGCACGTCGAGCCACAGCATCGGCTTGTTCGACGGATTGCCGTGATCGTGCGGCGCCCAGTTTGCGGTGATAACGAAATCGCCCGGCGCCATGAAGGCTTTCTCGCCCTCGACCGCGGTATAGGCGCCCTCCCCGTCAAGCACGAAGCGGATCGCCGCCGCGGCATGGCGGTGCGCCGGCGCATGCTCACCGGGCAGGATCATCTGGATGCCGGCAAACAGCGTATTGGTGGCGCGCGACTCCCCGCGCAAGGCCGGGTTTTCCAGGATCAAGACGCGGCGCTTGGCCTCTTCGGCGGTGATCAGGCTGCCCAATTCCATGACCAGCGATTTGACGTCGTCGAAGTGCCAGACCACCGGCGCGCAACGCGACACCGGCTCCTTGGTGACAATCGAATTCATCACCTTCCACAACGGCGTCATGTCGTGCTTGGCGATGCGCTCGTAATAGGCCTGCCGGACCGCCTCGATATTGTGTTTCGGGCCGGGCTTGCCGTTGGTTTTCTTCGCGGCGGCGACCGCCAAATTTTTCGCCGGCATGGCGTCCTCCAAGGAATCTCTGAAGCTGGATGCTTTCGCGCAATATAGTCAAAGCGCCTGGGCGCGGAAATAGCGATAAAACGAGCGAACAGCGCAGCTGCCATGCAGGATGGCGTACGCCGAGACGCCGCAGGTGCGGACATTGACCTGCCGGGGCAACGGCATAGGCTTGCCGCCAAGGATCGATCGCCTCGAGGAGGTCCCCATGGCGCGGAGAGCGGACTTTCGGCGCATCGGCGTGCTGCTTCCGTCCTCAAATTCGGTGCAGGAGCCGGATTTCTGGAGCGTGCTGCCGAAGCACATCACGCTGCACGTCGCGCGCATGGGGCTGACCCAGGTCGAGGCCGATTCCACGCTGCGCATCGTCCAGGAGATCGAGACCGAGAGCCGGAAGCTGGCCGACGTCGACGTCGAAGTCATCTTCTTTGCCGCCACCGCACCGTCATCGCGCAACGGCATCGGCTACGATCGGGAGCTGGTCGCGCGCATCGAAGCGGCAAGCGGCAAGCCGGCGACGACCGCCTCGACCGCGCTGCTCGAAGCGTTGCGTGCGCTGTCCGCCAAAACCGTCGTGCTCGGCGCGCCCTGGAGTGACGCCATCAACCGGACCGCGGCGGCGTTTATCGAAGCGAATGGCTTTAACGTGCTGGCGCAGGAAACGCTGGGCCTTGTCCGCAATCTGGACATCGGCCTGCTCGATCCGCAAACCGCCTACGACGTCGGACGCCGCATCGACAGGCCGGGAGCCGACGCGGTCATGCTGGCGTGCGGAAACTGGAGCACGTTTGCCATCATCGACCGGCTGGAGCGCGATCTCGGCAAGCCGGTGCTGACGACGAACCAGGTCAGTCTGTGGCACGCGCTGAAGATAATCGGCAGCGAGCCGTTAAACGGGCTCGGCGTCCTGCTGCGCGACCATTTGGGCACCAGGCCGGGTGCTGTCGCGGCTGAGTAGCCGGCCGTGTTGGCGCGTCTCTTGGCGCGTCTCTTGGCGCGTCTCTTGGCGCGTCAATTATTGGTGGCGCCGCCGTCGACCGCGATGGTCTGTCCGGTGATAAAATCGCTGTCGGCCGAGGCCAGGAACACCAGTGCGCCCAGGAGATCCTCCGGGTATTCGTCGCGTTTGAGCGCCCGGCGCAGGATCGACGGTGCGCGCGAATGCTCCAGATGCTGGGGATTTTCATCGATCACGCTGTCGCTCAGCGTAAAGCCGGGAGCCAGATTGTTGACGCAGATATTGTGCTCGCCAAGCTCGCGCGACGTCGCCCGCGTGAACGCCGTCACCGCGCCTTTCGACGTCACATAGTGAGCAAATTGAGGAATGCCGCGGGCAACCGTGCCCGAGCTGATATTGATGATTTTGCCGTACTTTTGCGCGATCATCTGCGGCGCGACGTGTTTGGTCATCAGAAAGACGCCGCGGATATTGATCGCCATCACGCGATCCCACAGCGCGACATCGATCTCGGTGACCTTCTGCTCTTGTAGCGGCGCAAACAAAGCGGCGTTGTTGACCAGAATGTCGATCTTGCCGAAGCGGTCCATGGTCTTCGCCACCAGCGCCTTGACCGCGCCCTCGTCGCTGACATCGGTGACGGCGCTTTCGACCGAATTGGCGCCGTGCTTGCGCGCCAATTCCTCGGCAACCGCCTTGCCGTCGGCGACATCGGCGATCATCAGCCGCGCGCCTTGCGCGGCAAGCGCCCCCGCATAGTGGCGGCCGATCCCCTTGGCGCCGCCGGTTAAAATCGCCACGCGGCCGTCGAGACGTGCCATGTGCACCCTCCCCTTATGTGAAGCTGTTGTTCAGTCTTTAGCGCCGTGCCGCTCGATGAACTTAGCAAAAGCGGCGAGTTGCTGCTTGACCATGTCGATGGTCGGTTGATCGGTGAGCGCCAGCGTTTTCTCGTCGAACTTTTTCGCCGAGAAGTTGACGAACACTTCCGGCTTGCCGAACATAATCGCGTCGAGCGTGGTCAGCGCCATGCGCAGATGGTATTGCATGCGCGCCCCGCCGAGCAGGCCGCCCGAACAGGATTGCAGCGCGACCGGCTTATTCGTGAACGGCACTTCTTTCAAGCGCGACGCCCAGTCGATCGCGTTCTTCAAACCGCCGGGGATGCTCCAATTGTATTCCGGCGAGACAATAATCACGCCGTCGGCTCCGCGGATGGCGTCGGCCCAGGCGGTGACGTCGGCCGGAAAGCCTGTGCTGTTTTGAATATCGGCATTGTAAATCGGAAACCTGTCCCATGCCGGCGCCGGCGCGATGGCCATTGCGACCGGCGCCAGTGACGGCAGCGTCCGCGCCAGGGCGGCGTTGTAGGAAGCCTTGCGCAGGCTGCCGCAAATGCTGATGACGTTGAGTGTCTTGTCGGCCATACCGATCCTCTTAAGTGTCTTGCTGTTTATGAGCTCGATGAATTCAACAATGCCGGAGCCACGATGTCCTTCCAACTGTGCGGCGGTGTCTTCAATTCGCCGTGCCGGCCCATGAAATCGGCCATTGCCTGCACGCCGTAAACCGCGCTGCCGAACTCGTCTTTGATGTCGCTGATCACCGCCGCCATCGCTGCGCCGCTGAGTGTACCGGACGGCTCATGGGTCAAAAAGATTTGCGCCGCGCGACGCGGGTCGTCGTGGATGATGCGGGCGGCCTCATCCATGGCCTTGTCGACAACGCCAGGCATTTGCGGTTCGCCTTCGATAGTGGCCTTAGTCGCGCCCATGATGAGGAAGGAAAACCTGCCGGGGCCCACGTCGGACGACTTCAGGATCGGATGAACGTTGGCGTCACGCAATGCGATTTCAGTGTAGGGCGGCGAGGAGAAATAAGCCGTCACGGCGCCGTTATCTTTGCTGGTATCTTCGCCCAGCGCGTCGACGGCATCGGCATGGGACAGCGCGACGACTTGGTCGCGCAGCCGGTCGTAGCGGCCGAAGATTTTCTCCGATTGCAGCTCCAAGAGTTGCATCTGCGGCGAGGTCAGCGTCGGCATTGCGATGCGGTCGCCCGGCTTGAGATCGGCCAGCGAATGCTCGTCCAGCTGATTGCTCAAAAGCGTGAGCGGCAGCGAGGTGATGCCGGAAACGGCCAGGATTTGCTGCGGCGTGTCCTTGGCCTTTGCCCAGGCCGCCAGCAGCGGCGCGGTTCCGAACGGCCCCATATCGATGGCGCCGGAGGAAATCGCCGACTGCACCTGCGCGGCACCGCTAAGCCGCGGGAAGCTCACTTTGACGTCAAGCTGCGCCGCCTTGGCGTATTTCTCGACCAGCTTCAAATCTTCGCAAATATAGAGCGGCAGAAAGGCCAGCCCGTAGCCGATGCCGATCTTGATCTGTTGCTGCGCAAACGCCGGTACGAGCGTGGCGACGAGTGCCAAAAACGCGATAAGACTACGCAGCACCATATAAATGACCCGTTCTGGACGAATTCAACCGCGGCGCCGGAGACTATAGTTCAGGCTCCCCTTCCGGGAGAGGGTGGCAGAAAATATTCGCGCAGCCGCTCGCGCCCCGCCATGGCGGCGCGCAGATCGAAGCCGTTGACGATGGCGAGGCGAAAACCGCCGGGCGGCATGGCGTGCTGCTCCGGCGCGCGGTTTTCGTGGAAGGTGATTTGGACGCTGGTGACGCCCGGCACTGCCTTGACGTCGTCGACCAGCGCCGGCGGCGGATGCCGATAGCTGCGGCCGTGCGGCCCGAACAGCACGACGCTATAACCCTCACTGCGATCGTCGTCGAAAAAATCCCATTGGCGCCGCTCGTAGAGCCCGACCACGGCATCGACCCAGCCCGGGCCATAGAGATCGGGCCATTGGTCGGAAAAGCGCAAATGCGCCTCGATGATGGTTGCGCCGATCGTTTCAAGATTGAGCATGCCGGTATAACCGGCAAGATTTTCTTGCACCCATGCGCCGCAACGGGTTTCGATGCCGACATCCGGTTCGGCATGCACGGTCCAGTAATCGAAGGTGCCCTCGCCCGCCGGTTTGCCGGTGGCGTGCCGCCACCAGTGCGGCTCGCCGCCGACCACGGCGATGTCGGAGGAGACGTGCCGGCCGTTAAGCAGCGTCATCCAGAAATGGCCCGGCGCGTAATGTTTGACGTAATCGGGTTCCGACATCAGCACGCGGCTGCCGACGCCCATGCCCTTGAGATTGACGATCGGTTTGGAAAACACCGGATAAGACGGCGGCGGCACCCCGTGCGGCGCGGCATCGAGTTTTTGGCCGAGCGCCAGCTTTAGCTTGTCGTAGACGAAGCGATGCGCCGGATACCATTGCCAGGCATCGCTGTCCTCGGTCGGGATATTGGCGGCGGTGTCGACATGCGCAAAATATTGCAGGCGCCACGGATCGACTTCGCAAATGGGCATGGGGTCAGACGACGGAGGACAGACGACGGAGGTCGGATAATAAAAGCCTAAATCCGTCGTCTGTCATCTGTCGCCGGTCTTGCGCACCGCGTGCACGCTAAAAAGGCCGTCGCTCCAGGCCTGCACCGGCGACCAGCCGCTGCCGCGCGCCAGCGCCTGAAACGACTCGATCGAATATTTGTAGCTGTTTTCGGTATGGATGGTCTCGCCGGCACGAAAACTGACCGCCTTGCCGTTGACCCTCACCTTCTGTCGCTTGGTGCTGGCGAGGTGCATCTCGATCCTGTTGTGCCCGCGATTGTAGCAGGCGTGATGCTCGAACGTGGTCAGGTCGAAATTGGCGCCGAGCTCGCGATTGATGCGCGCCAACAGATTAAGATTGAATTTCGCCGTCACGCCTTCGGCGTCATTGTAGGCCGGACACAGGATTTTCGTATCTTTGACCAGGTCGACGCCGATCACCAGCACCGCGCCGGCCCCGAGAATGACGCCGGCATGGCGGAGAAACTTGGCCGCCTCATGCGGCTCGAAATTGCCGATGGTGGAGCCGGGGAAGAATCCGACCCGCGGCAGCATGGCGCTGGCCGGCGGAATGTCGAAGCTTTGCGTGAAGTCGGCGACGACCGGATGCACGGCAAGGCGCGGAAAGTCGCGCCGCAACTGCGCCGCATCCTGCTGCAGAAAATCGCCGGAAATGTCGACCGGGACGTAGGCCTCCACCGTCGCCGCGGCGCCGAGCAAAATGCGCGCTTTCCGGCTCGAACCCGCGCCGAATTCGATCAAGGCGCAGTTCGGCGGAAACAAGGACGCGATCGCCGGCGCATTGTCGCGCAAGAGCTCAAGCTCGCAGCGCGTCGGATAATATTCCGGCAGCTGCGTGATGCGCTCGAACAAAGCCGAGCCGGCCAAATCGTAGAAATATTTCGGCGGCAGCCGCTTCGGCTTCGCCGAGAGCCCGGCGAGGACATCGGCGGCGAATGGATCGGCCGTCTCGATGGACGGCGCCGCGCGCAGCGCGGCTTGTCGGGCGCTTGCCATGGAATTGCTCAGTGTTGGTATTCGGCGAGCCGCAATCCGGAAAACTGCCAGCGCGCCGGCGGATAAAAAAAGTTGCGATAAGTCACGCGCGAATGGCCGGCCGGCGTCGCCAGCGAGGAGCCGCGCAAGACCATTTGATTGACCATGAATTTGCCGTTGTATTCGCCGAGCGCGCCCGGCGCCGCCTTGTATCCGGGATAGGGCGAATAGGCGCTGCGCGTCCATTGCCAGACGATGCCGAACGCGTCGGCAATGGCGCCGCGTTTTGCCGCTACTTCCCACTCGCCTTCGGTCGGCAGATCCTTGCCGGACCAGCGGGCAAAGGCGTCGGCCTCGTAATAGCTGACGTGACAAACCGGCTGCGCCGGATCGACCCGGCGCAGGCCGCCAAGCGTCATCGCGAACCAGGCGCCGTCGATCTGGCGCCAGTAGCCCGGCGCGCGCCAACCTTGCGCCTCGACGGTCGCGAAGCCGTCCGACAACCACAGCGTCGGCGTCGCGTAGCCGCCGTCGGCCATGAAATCGAGCCATTCGGCATTGGTGACGAGCTGCGGCGAAAGCCACACCGGCCGCAGCACGATCTGATGCGCGGGCTCTTCGTTGTCGAAGCAAAAGCCATCGCCGTCGTGGCCGATCGTATCGAGCCCCGACAGCGTCGCAGCGGTAACGGCGCGCTCGTCCGCCCGCGGCCATTGCCAATCCGGATCGTAGGCCGGATGCGTCTCGTTGAGCGAGAAGGCGTGCAAAATGTCGGTCAGCAACAATTCCTGGTGCTGTTGCTCGTGATTAAGTCCGATCTCGATGATCGGAACCAGTTCGGCGAAATCGCTCGCGGTTTCGATCAGCTGCGTCACCGCCGCGTCGACATGCGCGCGATATGCGGCAACCTCGGCCGCGCTCGGCCGCGTCACCAGACCGCGTTGCGGCCGCGCTGCGCGCGGCCCGGCGGAGACGTAATAGGAGTTGTACAGATAGGCGAAGCGCGCATCGAATGGACCATAGTTTTTGAGATAGGGCTTCAGCAGGAATTGCTCGAAGAACCAAGTGACGTGGGCGCGATGCCACTTGGTCGGGCTCGCATCGGGCATCGATTGGATGACCTGATCTTCCGGCGACAGCAAAGCGGCGCGGCGTTCCGTCTCGGCGCGCACGGTGCGAAAGGCCTGGAGCCATTTATGCCGTAGCTCGGCGGACGGCGGTTCGGCAACGGCAACATCGCTCGCTGTAAGGCGAGAAGCCGAACCGGCAAGCCGAAGGCGCTTGGAAAGGGCGGAGCCTGGCATTGATCAATGTCCGCAAAAGGCGGGATTTACTAGAGAATCTCAAAAGCTAGGGAGATAATCAGTCCCCGATGGGTTGGTTCCATAGATGATCGATCCGCCGCAGACTGCAATGCCCATCCGCGCGCCTAACGCGGATGTGATTGCACAGCCGAAATCGAGCGACAATCGCAGCAAAGTTGGCTTAAGTCCATCTGCCGACGTATGGTTTGCCGTCAGTTCGGCCATGCAGTCGGACCCGATCGATCGCAGCGCCGCGTAACAGCGCGAAGCGACGGATGAGGCAACGGGGATGACGAAACGCATTAAGAAAAAGACCAGCGCGAAACCGATGCTGCCGCGCGAGCGAACGGATTTTTCCGCAATCGTCGATCGTCCGCCGCTGAAGCTCCCGAACGGCGCGCGAATGGTATTCTGGACCATCGTCAATCTCGAAGTCTGGGATATCGGCAAGCCGATGGCGCGCCAAGTGTTGGCGCCGCCGACCGGAATAACGCAGCTTCCCGACGTGCCGAATTGGAGCTGGCACGAATACGGCATGCGGGTTGGCGTATGGCGCTTCTTCGATCTCTACAAGCGCCTGAACGTCCGGCCGACACTGGCGATCAACGCGCGGGTCTGCGAGGATTATGCGCGCGTCGCACAAGAAGCAAAAAACGACCGTTGGGAATTCATGGGCCATTCCTACGAACAAGGACCGATTCACAAAGAACCCAATCAGAAAGCGATGATCGCACGCTCGCTCGGCGTGCTGGAGCGCTTTTGCGGCAAGCGGCCGCTCGGTTGGCTCGGCCCGGGCTTGACGCAGACGCTGGAGACGCCGGATCTCCTGACGGCGGCCGGGATCAAATATATCGGCGATTGGGTCTATGACGACGAACCGACCACGATCCGCACCGTGAACGGACCCTTGGTGACGCTGCCCTATACGATGGAGCTCAACGACATTCCGATGATGGCGGTGGCCCACCACGAGGCCGATTATCTGTTCAAGCGCACCATCGACCAGTTCGACCGGCTTTATGCGGAAAGCGAAAAGCGTGCGAAAATTCTGGCGCTCGCCATCCATCCGTATTTGAGCGGCCAGCCGCATCGCATCAAATATCTCGAAGCGATCTACGACTACACGCGCCGCTTCGACGGCGTTTTGTATTGGACCGGCGACCAGATTCTGGACTGGTATTTGAAAAGCGCGCTCGCGAAATGATCCGCGCCGCCGTTGTCTTCGCATTTTTGGTCGCTGCCGGCACCGCCCACGCCGCCGCGCCATGCCGCACCGGCGGCCCCTTCAATGCGTGGCTCGCCGACCTGGAGCGCGAGGCCGTGGCGCAGGGCATTTCGCAAAGCACGATCGCGCAAGCCGCGCCGTATCTCACTTACGATCAGCACATCGTCAATATCGACCGCGGCCAACGCGTCTTCACGCAGACGTTTCTGGAATTCTCCGACCGCATGGCCGCCGCCTACCGTATCCAGCGCGGCCAGACGCTGATCAAGACATACGCGCCCGTCTTTGCCCGCATCGAGCAACAATATGGCGTGCCGGCGCCAGTGATCGTCGCTTTCTGGGGCCTGGAAAGCGATTTCGGCGCCAATATGGGCAATTACCGTTCGCTGCCTTCGCTGGTCTCGCTGGCCTATGATTGCCGGCGTGCCGATCGCTTTCGGGCGCAGCTGCTCGATGCGCTCCGCCTCATCCAGCGCGGCGACTTACGCCCCGACGAGATGATCGGCTCCTGGGCCGGCGAACTTGGCCAGACCCAGATGATGCCGTCGGAATATTACAAGTACGGCGTCGACTATGATGGCGACGGCAAGCGCAACCTGTTGCGCAGCGTGCCCGACGTGCTCGCCTCGACGGCGAATTATCTGGTCGGGCTCGGCTGGAAACGCGGCGAGCCGTGGCTCACCGAAGTGCGCGTGCCGTCGAATCTGCCGTGGCAGCAAGCCGACCTCGATATCCAATTGCCGCGCGCCAAATGGGCAGCCTATGGCGTTACGCTCGCGGACGGGCGGCCGCTGCCGCCGGATAATCTCCCGGCGTCTTTGCTGCTGCCGATGGGACGGCTCGGCCCCGCCTTCCTCGTCTATGCGAATTTCCAAGTCTATCTGCAGTGGAACAATTCGCTGGTCTATTCGACCACGGCCGCCTATCTCGCGACCCGCATCGCCGGCGCGGCCCCGCTCCACCGCGGCAATCCGCCGCCGGCGCTGCCGTTTGCCGACGTGAAAGCGATGCAGACCATGCTCGCGCGCGCCGGCTACGATGTCGGCGTCATCGACGGCTTTCTCGGCCTAAAGACCCGGCAAGCAGTGAAAGCGATGCAGCAGAAATACGGCCTGCCGGCGGATTCTTATCCCACGCCCGAGCTGCTCGCCCGCATGCGGGCCGGACATTAGGAACAAACATGACCAAGAAAATTCGCCGCGTCGTCACCGGCCATGATGCGGCCGGGCGATCGATTTTCGTCATCGACGCTCCGACCCCGCACGTGTTCAGCCGCACCAAAGGCAGCGCTATCGTGCATGAGCTTTGGGAGACGACGGGCACGCCGGCCGACAATCGCGGCAATGCTGACGCCGTCGCGCGCGGTCATCGCCTGCCGCCGCCGCGAAACGGCTCGGTGTTCCGCGTCATCGAATATCCGCCGGATTCCGAGCGTCTCGCGGCCATCGCGCGCGAGAACGTGCTGCCCGACGATTCCGGACGCGCGGCGGCTACCGACCGCACAATCCGCGCCATCCCGGCTTTCATAAGACCGCGACGATCGATTACGCCATCGTCCTATCAGGCGAGATCTACGCGATGATGGATGAGGGCGAGGCTTTGTTGAAGGCCGGCGACATCCTCGTCCAGCGCGGCACCAATCATGCATGGAGCAATCGTACCGCCGAGCCCGCGATCGTCGCGTTTGTGCTGATCGACGCCGAGCCGGTGTGATCGAGGTCAGGATTTTGCCCGCATCGTGACATAGTAATGTGCGACTCTCCGCCGTGGACGACGGCCCGCGCCCGATGTTACACGACGGCGCAAGGGCCAGCCGAGCCGGGGACGGCATCCTGTCTCGGGACTGACATCCAGTGTCTTTGAATTGGCGTCGTGATATTTTCTTGACCGCACCGAATACGGTGACGCAAGATACTGAAAAGACGGCAGTTTTTCTTTATTCCAAACTAAAACAACACGCCGCCGCCTGGACCCAGCCAGCCATAATGTTACATTATAACGTCATATTCACTCGACACCGTGAATCCCGCGTGGGCGACACCGGCTAGCGAAAATGGAACCATGAAATGGAACGTATGAGATGAAGGATCGTATTCGCCGGCAGCGACCAACTCCGCTCCGCGCCTTTGCAGGCTTTGCGGCCGCGGCCCTTGTCGCCGCGCTGCTGACCGCGATGGCGCTTTCGCCTTCGGCGTTCGCGCAAGGCAATTCCGCTACTGGCGCGGCGCCCGCTCCGGCGGCAACACCGGCTCAGGACGCTCCAGCCGCCGCGCCGACTGTACCTGCATCGCCCGCACCGCCGATGGCGCCGTCCGCCGCCGCCGCTCCGGTCGCACCGACAACGGGGGCATCGAGCGCAGCGGCGCCGCCGCCAGCCGCCTCGCCGAATGCGATGGCTCCGGCCTCAGCGACGCCAACTCCGTCAGAGGCGATGGCGCCGGCGGCCGGGCAACCCTTGCCGGGCGAACACATGGTCAGCGGCGCCGATTTGCCCGAAGATCTTTCGCCGTGGGGCATGTTCGAGAATGCCGACCTGATCGTGAAGGGCGTCATCATCGGGCTTGCCTTCGCGTCGCTCGTGACCTGGACGGTATGGCTCGCCAAGACGCTGGAATTGCGCAGCGCGCGCAGCGAAGTCCGCCGCGATATCCGCGTCCTCAACGGCGCGGCCACCTTCGCCCAGGCGCACGAGCAGTTGCGCGACGGCGAAGGCCCGGTCGCGCAGCTGATGCAGTCGGCCGCTGCGGAAATCCGGCTCTCCGCCAATCTGCGCGCGGAAGGATTGAAGGAACGCATCGCGCTTCAGCTCGAACGCATCGAAATGGCGGTGAGCCGCAAAGTCTCGCGCGGCACCGGCGTGCTTGCCACCATCGGCTCGACGGCGCCGTTCGTCGGCTTGTTCGGCACGGTGTGGGGCATCATGAACAGCTTCATCGGCATTTCGAACGCCCACACCACCAATCTAGCGGTGGTAGCGCCGGGCATCGCGCAAGCCTTGCTCGCCACCGCGTTTGGCCTGGTCGCCGCCATCCCCGCGGTGATGATCTATAACGTGCTGGCGCGGCAGACCGCGCATTACCGCGCCTATCTGGGCGACGCTTCAGCGCAGGTGATGCGGCTGGTCAGCCGCGATCTCGACCGCGCCAAAATGCCGATGACTCAAGCCGCCGAGTAGCCGCAGCCAGGTCCCGAGCTAAGTCCCGAGCCAAGTCCCGAGCTAAGTCCAATGGCCATTCGCCTCGATCACGGCACCGACGAACTCACCGAAGTGCACGACATCAACGTCACGCCGTTCATCGACGTGATGCTGGTGCTGCTTATCATCTTCATGGTGGCGGCGCCGCTGGCGACTGTCGATGTGGCGGTCGATCTGCCCTCCTCCACCGCGCCGCAGCAGCAGCGGCCGTCGAAGCCGGTTTACATCACGCTCAAGGCCGATGGCACGCTGGCGGTGGGCGACAACAGCGTGTCGCGCGATGCGCTGCCCGGCGTGCTCGCCAGCGCCACCGGCGGTAACAAGGAGGAACGCATTTTCCTGCGCGGCGACCGCGCCGTGCCGTATGGCGACGTCATGCAACTGATGAACGTTTTGCGCGATTCCGGTTACCTCAAAATCGCCTTGGTCGGAATGGAAACGCGTGAGGCGAAATGACCGCCGCTTCGTTCACCTGGTTCGACGACGACGACCCGCGCGACCTGCGCCGCTGGGCCATCGCCGCGCTGGTGGTGCTCGGCATCCACCTCGCGGCGATTGCCGCTTACGTTTACATCCACAAGCCGGACGAAATCGGCGACGACGCGGCGCCGATAGCGGTGGATTTTGCGCCGACCGACGACACCATCGATCAGCCCGAAATCGCGCCGGTTCCGGAACAGCCGCCGCAACAAATCGAGAAACCGCCGCCACCGCCGCCTCCCGAGCCGCAAGCCGTCGTCGCTCCACCGGAGCCGCCGCCGCCGCCAAAAGTCCAAGAGCAGAAGCCGCCGACGCCTGCCGTGCAGGCCCGCGTCAAGGGCGGCGCCCCGCAGGTCGCGCCGTCGTATGTGACAGCCATCGTCAAGCATCTGGAGCGCTTCAGGCCACCCTATCCGAATGAAGCGGAAGAAGGCACCGTGCTCGTTAAGTTCCAAATCGACCGGAGCGGCCATGTCCTGGAGCGGCATATCCTGCGCAGTTCCGGCCACGCCGATCTCGATAGCGCGGCGCTGGCGATGATCGATCGCGCGCAGCCGTTCCCACCCTTCCCCTCGACCATGTCCCAGCCGGACGAATATTTCGATTTTCCGCTCCACTTTACCAACCGCTGACGAGTTCTGTGCATGCGCACCAAGCCCGCTTTGACATCGGCCGACGTGAAGAAACTCATCGCCGCTTGCGAGGTCGAGGCCGCAAAGAACAACTGGGCGGTGGCGATTTCGGTCGTCGACGATAGCGGCATTTTGCTCGGCTTTCACCGCATGGATGGCGCACCGCGGATTTCCGGCGAAGTGTCGATCGGCAAGGCCCGCACCTCGGCCATGACCGGACGGCCGAGCAAGTTTTTCGAGGACATAGTCAAGGTTCGCCCGGCTTTCGTCGACTTTCCCGGCACTCTCATCCAGGGCGGCGTGCCGCTGCTGCATGAGAGCGAATGCGTCGGCGGCATCGGCGTATCGGGCGTGCAGTCGCACGAGGACGAACAGATTGCTCAAGCGGGCGCCAAGGCACTCGCGTAACAAGCCGCTCGGCTAATCAGCCGGCCATCAGCCCGGGGAACGCCAGAGTGAGCGTCAGCCCGAGCAAACAAAACAGGCACACCGCCTCGAACGACGGATCGCGCTGGGTGCGCCAAACCGCAACCACGACGGTAAACAACATTTTATATTTACCTCGCGAAGTCCGCGCCAGATCACGCGCGCCAAAAGGCCTTGGCCTTTTCGGCTTCGACGCGCGCCGGATAGCCGATGTCCTTTAATTCGAGCGCGGACAACAGCGCGAGCTCACGGCGCGAGCGCATGCGCCGGCGCCACTCGCAAAGCGTGTCGATGATGCGGCGGCGTAACGAGCCGATTTGTTCCGGCGCGACGAAAACATTTTCGCGAGAAGAAACCGAATGCGTGGTCACGATGATCTCCCGTAACAGTGCAACGTTTACGGGCGATTCCGTCCCTCGCTTTTCTTAAAATCGCCTTTGACCGTGAAGTACCGATGACGAACTCGGCAACCCGTCTCGGGCGTTGCGCTATTCCTACGCACCCTTTGCGTCGAAGATTTGACACCGCGATGTGCGCACCATTGTTTGCGCTATCACTTCCAGGCGCATGAATAAAACATGCGCACTTGAGCATCAGCAAATCGTGTGCCATCGCGCGGAAACTTTCGCGAAATTGTCATCACTTCGTGGTGCGTGATATTCTGCAATACGCATCAACCGATTACGCGCTGTCGTCAAAACGGGCACGATGGCCGAAAAAGAGTCATCACCGTGCACTTGAAAATTGAGATTTCGATTAGTGGGCAAATTGCGCGTTGACCGAGCAAGAATTTCGATTCGCCGCTATTGCGCCATTTTCTTCGCTGCGAGGATGAATCGCCCCTCGCAACGGCCCTATGGCCTAACTCAACCCGCTCGCCCGCGCCTGATCCTTCGCCATCACCGCCCAATCGTGCTCGGCTTCGCCATGCGCCACCGCGCCGACCAGGCGATCGCGCCAAACATTTCCCGAGGGCAGCGGCACGCCGACCGCGCCGCCGGCTTCGAGCGCGAAATTGGCGTCCTTCAATCCCAATATCGCGCGCTGACCGGCCGGCTGGTAGCGCTCCTCGGCAATGATCTTGCCGTAGATCTTGTAGGCCGAGCAGGCGAACAGCCCGTCGGTCATCACGTCGAGAAAGACGTCGGGCACCACGTCGTATTTGCGGATGAGAGAGAATCCTTCGCCCATCGCCTCGATGGCGCAGCCGAGCACGAAATTATTGGCGATCTTGATCGCGGCGGCTGCGACCGGATCGGGGCCGGCTTCGAAGGCGCGCCGCGCGATGGCGACGAACAGTGAACGGCAGCGATCAAGGCTTTCCTTGCCGCCACCGAGCACCATGCCGGCTTGTCCGGAAGCCACAACCTCGGGCCGGCCAAGCATCGGGGTCGCGAGCAAAACCTGGCCCGCGTCGCCGTGCAGCTTTTTAAGCTGTTGCATCGCGGCGACGCTGTGGGTGCCGGCGCAGATATGAATGCCCCCCTTCGGCAGCGAGCCCAAGAGTCCGCCCGTTTTGCCGACGACTTCCAGCACCGCAGCATCGTCGGCCAGCATAGTGAAAACCGCCTCGCCGTAATTCGCCGCCGCATGAATCGAATCCAGCTGCTTGGCGCCGAGAACGGTCAGGACTTTAAGCTTCTCGGCGGTGCGATTATAGACGCCGACGTCGTGGCTGCCGTCGATGAAGGCGGCGCGCCATGGCCTGGCCCATCCGGCCAAGCCCGATAAATCCGACTTTCATTTTTAACTCCTGGCAATCCCCGTCAGACGAGTTGGCCTCGCACCCATTCGAGTTCGCGGCAGACATAATCGACAATGTCGCCGGTCTTCAGATTGTCGGGCAGCACGTCCCAGGTATAGGTCTCGATTTCGAGCTGGCGCGACAGCGGCTTTTTCTTGTGAAAGGCCAGCGCCTCCTCGATGGCAAAACGCGTGGTGCGGAACGGGCCGAGATCGTCGAGGAAGACCGGCACGTGGAAATGCGTGCGCCATTCGCGCGGCCCCGGATTCTTGTCCCAGGCGGCAAAGGCATCTTCCAGATTGAGAAAGCGGGTGAGCTTACCGTCCTTCTTCTCGACCGTCTGGGTGAGATAGATGGTCTTGGAATAGCGCTTGAGCGTATCGACGATCGACTGCGTTACTTCGGGGATGTGCAGCGCCGCGGCTTCCTGCAGCTTGAAGATCGGAATGCCGGCGTCCACCAGCTTCTGCAAATTCTCGGCGATGTTCTCGTATTCCACCGCCTGGTGGCAGATGTCGAACACCACGCCGAGATGCCGGCGCAACGCCACATGCGCCTCCGAAATCGGGATATGGGCGAGCTTGGCGAGCTTTTCCGCCGAGGCGCCGGAATAAAGATGATGGGTGAAATAATCGACCGCCTCGTCGGTGGTCTCCAGGAAGCAATAAGGCTCGGGCTCGAGCGCCAGCGTCACGACGCGGCCGGTGCGCTCTTCGAGTCCGACGAGGTGCGCCACCACGCGCATCACGTGGTCGGTATAGCTATCGACTACCGCTTTGTCGGTCACCCGCGGCTTGAAGCCGAGCGGCGCGCTCTGGATCGACGGCGAAATATCTTTCCCGCAAACATCGGCCAGCACGTCGGCGACATTCATGGTGTAGCGGGTTCGTTCCTCCGAGCGCCAATCCGGTTCATAGACCTGCTCCTTCACCGTCGTGCCCTTGAACGCGCCGTAAGGAAAGGCATTGACGGTGTAGAGGTACATGTCGTTGTCGCCGAGAAATTTCTTCAGCTTCTCGCGCTCGGCTTTGCTGTTGACCAATGTCGCCGCCGAGTCCGCCGACAATCGCAGCGACACGCCGAACGCCTTGTTGCCGGCCACCCGCGCCTTCACCTTCGGCACATAAGTGTTGAGCGACGCCCACATCTGCTCCCAGTTGTCGCCGGGATGCACGAGCGTCGAATAGGTCAGATGGCCGAGGCCGTTGCCGAGATCCATGTGTGGTTTTCCTGTCTCTCTGTTATCCGTCACCCTGAGGTGCGAGCGCAGCGAGCCTCGAAGGGCGACGGCCCGGGCCGATTCATCCTTCGAGGCGCACCTTCGGTGCGCACCTCAGGATGACGGAAATGAATTAGGCGCTGTCAGATCACAGCACCTTCTCAACCTTCTCCGAAGCCGCGGCGCGCACGATGGCCTCGGTTACGGCAACGCCATGGATCATCTGATCGTACGGGATCGGATAGGCCGGCCCGCCCTCGGCCGCCCTGGCGAAGGCTTCAAGCGCCGCGCGCGCGACATCCATTGTCGCCGCCTGCCAGGTCTTGGCCTCGCCCTTCACCGGCTGGAATTTGCAGGAGCCGAACAGTTTTGTGCGGCGCTCTTCGGAGGAGGCGCCGGCGACATGGGTCACGCCTTCGAGCCGCAACCAGCCTTTTGAGCCGAACACCTGGAAGGAGAAACCCGGCCCGGTCGTCGTCATGGTGCCGAGATAGCCGGACATGCCCTCCTTCATCCGGAACAGGATCGAGGTCGTGTCGTCGGCATCGATCGGGGCGGCGCGGCGAAAGCTCTGGGCAAAGACGTGGTCGATCGGCCCGCACAAATCGATCATGCCGTCGACCGCATGCACGCCCATCGGCATCAGTCCGCCGCACGGCGTTTCCTTCTTGTCGGCGCGCCAGTGGCTCGGATTGATGAACAGCACATTGGGAAACGTCATGGTCGCTTCGACATGCAGGATGGTGCCGAGCTCGCCGCTGCGGATCATTTCGCGCAGCTTGACGATTTCGGGATGGAGCCGGCGATTGTAGCCCAAGCCCAGCGTGACCCCGGCCTTGCGCACGGCGGCGACCGCATCTTCCGCCTCGCGCTTGGTCAGCGTGAACGGCTTCTCGCAGAACACGTGCTTGCCGGCTGAGGCGGCGGCAACCACTTGCGCGCCGTGCATCGAATGCGGCGTAGCAAGAACAACGGCGTCAACGTTCTTATCGGCGAGTATGGCGCCGTAATCTGCCTCAAGCTTAAAGCCGTGCTTTTTGGAAAAGGCCTCGATGTCAGGCGTCACCGTGCGCGTCGCGCCGGCGACGAAGCGGATGACGCCGCTCCCTTCGGCCGATTCCACGACCGTCTTCCCCCACCAGCCAAGCCCGACAATAGCCGCTTTGATCATTGGCAATACTCCTTGCCGAAACTTTGGCTATCTGAACGGCAGAAACGGCATGGCGTCGGCCGAATAATGCATCGCCACGATCAGGCAGCAGATCGCCCAGAACACGCAATATTCGTGGCCGCCGATGTTCCACAGCCACTTGCCCCCGGTGACTTTCCACACCGCCCCACCGGCGATCAGCAAGTGAACGAAGCCAAGCAAGCCGGCATAAAACGGAAAAATCGCGAAGATAAGTCCGATCGCGATGCAGATCTCGACAACGCAGGCGACGTACATATAGAGCGACGGCGGGTTGAACTTCGCCGCCTTGAAGAAGCCGAGCGCCTCGGGAACGAAGAATTTGGCGTAGATATGCGGGATGAAGAACAGCCCGCAGATCAGTCGCAGAATATTGATCCCCTGGGTGAGATCGAAATTTTGCCAATAGCCCGACATGGCCCCCTTTGGTCCTCCCCGGCTTGCCTTTGAGCCCTACATAGCCTGACCGGACCAATATTGCCATCGGCGAAGCCGCAAGGCGCGGCTCACGCATCGAGCTCCTTGAAATAGCGGTAGATGCCCCACTGGCTGAACGGAATGCGCCGCTCCGAGGCGAGGTAGGCCTTTATACGCGGCCGTTTTGCGACGCGGTCGTGCAGCGCGACGAGCCCCGGTATCTTCCTCTCGAACCGTTTCATGCGTTTCGGGAACGCGTAACGCATACCGTCGACGATCTGGAATAGCGACAGGTCGACATAGGTTATGCTGCGGCCGACCGCGTACTTGCCGCCGTTCTTTTGCAGCACCCGCTCGAAATAGCCGAACATTTTCGGCACCTGATAGCGCCAAAAATCCTTGGTGCGCCGCTTCGCCGCCGGCCGTTGCTCCTCAAAAAACAGCCAGCCCGACACCGGGTGATGGGTGTCGTGGATACGCACGACGAGATCGGCGATGGTGAGCTGCAATTGATGCGCCCACAGCCGCCCCGCCTCGTCGCGCGGCGCGAGTTTCAGGCGCGGGCCGAGGAAGAACAGGATTTCCGCGGTCTGCGCGATGACGAACTTGCCGGCCTTGAGAAAAGGCGGCGCATAAGGCGGATGCGCAACGCCTTTGCCGGTAAGCAGCTTCATCGTCTTCGCCATGCCGCGCTTACCGGCCCGCGCGACATCGACATAGTCGGCGCCGGATTCCTCCAGCGCAAGCCGGATGAATTCGCCGCGACCTTGGATCGAGGGCCAATAGTAAAGCTCGTACCGCATGGGATTACGGCGCGGCGTTGTATTGCTCGTCGGTGACCGGTTCCATCCAGGTGACGTGCTTGCCGTCGAGCGCTTCCTGCATGGCGACGTGAACCATGTTGGTCGTCGGCGCCGCGCCGTGCCAATGCTTTTCGTTGGGCGGAATCCACACCACATCGCCGCCTTTGATCTCGCGCACCTTGCCGCCCCAGGTCTGCACCCGGCCGGCGCCGGAGACGACAAAGAGCGTCTGGCCGAGCGGATGGGTGTGCCAATGGGTCCGCGCGCCCGGCTCGAAGCGCACCAGGCCGGAACGCACCCGCGCCGGGGCCGGCGCCTCGATGATCGGCTCCTGCCAGACGACGCCGGTGAAGCTGTCGGCCGGCCCGCGCCGCGACGGCACCGAGCCACAGGGCTGAATGTTCATATTATTTCTCTCCCTATCTATTGACGCCGGCCCGATGGGCTGAGCGGCCGGCCGACGGTAAGATAATGGAAATCCCGGCGCGATACTCCGGCAAATCGAGCCTTCGGCGTGGGCCGGTTTCAGCGGTGACAGCAAGGCAATAATCCCTCGCTCACAGGCGAACTTTGCGGGCACTTACTCGATCTTGCCGCCAAATCATGGTAGTTGAGGGCGCATTCGGGATTCCGCGCGAAGGCGGAAGCAATACAGGTCCAACGCGTTGCCAACATCGTCCATCTCCTGGACCTCGACGCCGCGGAAAAATTAATGGCAGGAGCCGCAGTCGCGGCCTTTCTCATCATCGGGCGGCAGTATTGGAAATCGCCGCTGGCGATGCCGGCCCAGCTTTTGGTGAGTATCGTCTGCTTCTACTTCGTTCTTCTTCTTTTGAGAATTCCGATTGCCGATGCGCAGGCGGGGCGCTGGATGTTCACGATGCCGTCGGCGCGGGCCTTTGCGCCGCCGTGGTCGCTCACATTTGCGCGGGTGCCGTGGACGGCATTGCCCGAGCTTGGCGCCGATTTTATCGCCGTCATGTTCGTGGGCACGATCAGCATCTTGCTCAATATCACCTCGATCGAAATGTCGACCAAACGCGAGGCGGTGCTCGATCGAGAGCTCAAGGTGCAGGGCATCGCCAATCTTCTCTGCGCGGCACTGGGCGGTTACGTGTCCTGCCTCACCAGCACACGGTCGCGGCTGAACTTCATCCTCGGCAAGAACAACCGGGTCTCCGGCCTGATGATCGCGGCAATGTCCGCGGCCGCCGTGTTCGTCAATCCCGAATTTCTCGGCTACATGCCCAAATGCGCGCTCGGCGGGCTCTTGGTGACGATCGGCTATGATTCGGCCAAGCGCTAGCTCGTCAGCAGCGCACGCCAGCTCGAGCGGCTGGAATACTTGTCCCTACTCGCGATCGCTCTGATCATTGTTTGGTGGGGCTTTTTGCCCGGCGTGTCGATTGGGGTGATCTTCGGCTGCGCCACGTTCGCCTTGAGCGCCGGCCGCATCAACGTCGTCAAGCTCGCCTTCGACAGTTCGGAATATCGCAGCTCGCTCGATCGAGGCCCGCGGGAGCTTTCGCTGCTCGCGGCTCACGGCCGCGAATTGCAGGGCCTGCGCCTGCAAAGCTACCTGTTTTTCGGCTCCGCCAATCGGCTCTACGAACATGTCAAGCTGTTGCTGGCGGAAAGGCCGGAATGCCGATTTCTGCTGTTCGACTTTCGGCTCGTCACCGGGCTGGATTCGTCCGCCGTCCATAGTTTCACGCAAATCAAGCAGGCAGCGGAGGCGCTGGGCGCGCGCCTGGTCCTGGTGCATCTCACGCCCTCGATCGAGAAAGCTTTCGGCGACAACCAAGTCATCACCAAAAGTGTCCCGGTCTTTCCGGAGATCGACCGCGCGCTCGAGTTCTGCGAGAACGCCATCATTACCGCCCATAGTGACGCCGGCGGCGGGGTGCGCTCGCTGCGCGAATGGCTCGCCGAGGCGCTAGGCAACACCGAGTTTGCCGACACATTGGCCGATAACTGCCGACGCTATGAATTCGCGCCGGGCGACGTCATCGCGCAGCAAGGCGGGCCTTCCGATTCCATGCACTTTATTATCGATGGCCGCGTCGGGATCATCGTCAGCTTGGAGGACGGCAGCTCGATTCGCGTGCGCAGTCTCGGGCGGCATACCACCATCGGCGAGATGGGTCTGCTCACCGGGCGTCCGCGCAGCGCCACCGTGCAGGCTGAAGTCGCGAGCGTGGCCTACGAGCTGCGGGCCGATGCGTTTGAGCGTCTCAAGGTCGAGCATCCCTCCTTGGTGCAGGCGCTGCTTACCTATGTGATCGGCCTGATGGCGGAGCGGCTGAGTTTCGCCAGCAGAGTCATCGGCGTTCTCCAACGCTGAGCCCCGGCACAAATTAACGATGTTTTGTCAGCGCGCGGCTTAGCGTTATAAGCAAGGCGGCTTATGATCAACACCGTGTCCTATATCATGCGTATTGCGCCCCAACTCCGGGCGCGGCCTCTCGCCATGCTCGGCGCCCTGGTAGGGCTTGGCCTTGCGCTTGGCGCCTGCTCCAAATGCGACGTGCCGAACTTGTTGCCCCATCAAGCCGGGCCGCAATCGTGCCACGACGGGTCCGTCGCCGCAATAGCAGAAGCCAAGCGTGTCACGGTCGCATCACAAATCGCCTCAGGAGTGCGGCTGCTCGGTCTTGGCGGGGGCGTCGCTTTCGCTCCTAAGCGCATCGTCGCCGGCTGAGCTCGGATCGACGTTGCGCAACATTTCATTGCGCGGGCGCCCATAGGCGTCGGCCAATTGTCGCGGCGAAAGGCGGGCCGAGGCATCCACCTTATCGTCATGCCACCAGGTCCAGATCAGCCGCGCCAGCATCGCGATCAGCGCAAGCTGGAACAGAAGACCGAGCACCGAAGCAACCCCGCTCAATTCGCCCACCACGCCGTGACCGAACAAGAGACCGACCACGCCCGAGCCGAGGAAACCCGCGGCGAAGCCGCCGATCAGGTCGCCGCGGTTGAACAAGCCGCCGAGCGAACCTCCCGGATAGGTCGGCTGCGCGGCAGCGGGAAGGAGCGAATTATCGAACGCGAAGACGTCGTCGAAGTTGATCGAGTCAAAAGCACTGCTACGGGCGAAGCTTAATCCGCCCTCGAGGCGCGCATCGGCCGCCTCGGTCCAGATCAGACTGAGCGCTAGCGCAATAAAAGTGGCGAACGACGGCAGCCATCGCGCCGGCATAAGACCGTGAGTTCCGACCAATCGGTGCACCGCAGTAGGTCCCTCGCATGCGCCCGGCGCGAGACCAGAGAGGAAGCCGCGCTTGCGCTTGCATCTGTTTACGCCCGCGCTGGTCGGCGGCGGCCTGTCGCAAAGCGTCGCACGCGCGGATGTCGCACCGCAGCTCCGTCATTTGAGCATGCGTTGGGTGAAAGGCGGCGCAGCCGGACGCCCGCTCAGGCCGCCAGCGTCTCTTTCACTTCATTAACGAGCTGCTTGAGGGTGAAAGGTTTCGCCAAAAAGGCAAATTGCCCATCGGCTGGCAGATGCTTCTGGAAGGCGTCTTCGGCATAGCCGGAGACAAAGATGATTTTCAGGCTGGGATCGCGACTGCGCAGTTCGCGCAGCAGCGTCGGCCCGTCCATTTCCGGCATCACCACGTCCGACACCACAAGATCGACCTTGCCGCCGTGGCGCTCCAAAATCTCGATGGCTTCGACGCCATTGGCGGCCTCGAGCACGGTGTAGCCGCGCGAGGCAAGGCCGCGGGCGTTGAGCTGGCGCAGCCCCTCCTCGTCCTCGACGAGCAAGATCGTGCCCTCGCCGGTCAGATCGGCATTGACCGGGCGCTTGCCGGAATCGCCCGCCGCCGCTTCGGCCTCGGCGCCGCGCTCGGCCGCAAGCTCGCGTGCAGTCGCAACGTGGCGCGGCAGGAAAATGCGGAACGTGGCGCCTTTATTTTCCGCGGAGTCGACATAGACGAAGCCGCCGGTCTGCTTGACGATGCCGTAAACCGTGGAGAGACCGAGGCCAGTGCCCTTGCCCACCTCCTTGGTCGAGAAGAACGGTTCGAAAATCTTGTCGACGATTTTTGCCGGAATGCCGGTGCCGGTGTCGGCCGTCTCGACCAGCACGTAATCGGCGGCCGGCATGCCCTTGGCGTGGAAACGGTCGCATTCCGGCGCCGTCACATTGGCGGTGCGCAGCGTGAGCCGCCCGCCGTTGGGCATGGCGTCCCGCGCATTGACCGCGAGATTCACGATCACCTGCTCGAATTGCGAAATATCGACCTTTACCGGCCAAAGGTCGCGCCCGTGCACCACTTCGAGCGTGACTTTTTCGCCGATCAGCCTGCGCAACAGCATGGTGAGGTCGCTTAAAACCTCGCCGAGATCGAGCACTTGCGGACGCAGCGTCTGCTTGCGCGAGAAGGCGAGCAGATGCCGCACCAGGCTCGCCGCCCGGTTGGCGTTCTGCTTGATCTGCATGATGTCGGCAAACGACGGGTCGGTCGGCTTGTGCGCGTTGAGCAGAAAGTCAGTCGCCATCATGATGGCGGAGAGCACGTTGTTGAAATCGTGGGCGATGCCGCCGGCCAGCTGGCCGACCAGCTCCATCTTCTGCTGCTGGGTGACTTTATTTTCGAGTTCGCGTTGCGCCGTGGTCTCGAGCGCATAGACGATGGCCGCTTCCTGGTCGCGCTCCTCCTCCTCGACCGCGGTCACATAGAAGCGCCCGAACCGCTCGCTGTCGACGGCGAGCGTGGCGTCGACCGGCGCAATGTCGCCCTTGCCGAGCGCCGCCTGCGCAATGGCGGCGGCCAGCGCCTCGCGATCGCCTGCCGCGACGATAGCGAGAATGGAGCGATCTTCGCCTTCCTCGCCGCGCACGCCCTGGAACAGTTTTGCGAACAGCGGATTGGTGCGCACCACGCTGCCATGTTTGTCGATGGTCGCGATCGCCATGGGCGTGCGGTGGAAAAACCGCATGAAGCGGATCTCCGCCGCGCGCTGCGGATCGGTGCCGTCGTCGCGGGCGCGATTGAGCACCAGGGTGCGCGACGCGCCAGGCGTGCCGTCGGAGCCGTAAGCGAGCTTATGAAACACCCGCACCGGCAGCGTACGGCCGGAGCGCGTGCGCAGATCGAGATCGAGCACCTCGGTTTTAACTTCGCCCGGCGCGCCGCGCAGCGTCGTCAACAGCGCCGCGCCGTCACCGGCGACCAGATCGGCAAGCTTCAGCCCCCCGGAGCCGACCTGCGCCAGATCCTGATCGAGCCAATTGGCGAGCGTCGCATTGAGATAGACGATGTCGCCCTTGTCATCGACCGAGAAGAAGCCTGCCGGCGCATGATCGAGATAATCGATCGAATGCTGCAGCACCTGAAACACATTCTCTTGCCGGTCGCGCTCGGCCGTGACGTCGGCAAGCGACCAGACCGTTAGCCGCGCGTCCCGCCGGCTGGCGCCGAGCGGACGGATTTTGAACCGCAACCAACGCGCCGGGCGGCCGCGTAGCCCGGCGATACGCACCTCCTCGTCAAGGCGCTTGCCCTCTCGAGCGGCTTTCAGGAGCCGATAAATCGCCTCGGACGCATCCGCATCGCCGATGAAGGCGCGCTCGACCGGCCGCAAGTCGTTGGCATCGGCGGCATCGATCAGATCGAGATAGGCCGCATTGGCGTAGATGACGCGGCCGTCGTGATCGGTGACCACGGTGCCCTCGGAGGCGCCGTCGACGATCGCTTTGATCAGGGGATGCGGAGCTGCCGCCGCGGAGACCCGTAAGATGCCGCAGGCCAACGCGAACAGCGAAAAGACGCCAACCGTAGCGAGCACAGCCAAGAATGCCAGGATATAAGGTTCGGCATTGTTGCCGCCGACCAATACGATGCCGGTTGCGGCGGCGACCAGGACGGCGGCGACCAGAAGCACGAGGATGATGCTGCCGCGGCTTGAGCCTGCGGCGCTGCGATCGATCGAGGAACGCGTCGCGACGCCACCCGGCGTCTCGGCAAAGGAGGCTCGGTCGACCGCGGTTTTGCCCGCAGCTAAGGGGGTATTTTTGGCCGCGGTCAGGCGTGCAGACGGGGTTGCAGCAGACGGGGTTGCAGCAGACGGGGTTGCAGTCATGAGCTGCTCAGTCGTGGCCCGTTCGATCCTGGCCTGCTCGGTCATGCCCCGCTCTCAGTGCCTCGCGCCATTGAATCGCGCAAGGGGCTTTGCAAAGACGTACACAATTACGCCGACACCAAGAATTAGCCCGGCACAAAGACCGAATGGCGCAGCCGCATCACGTAGCCGATGATTTCAGCCACCGCGCGGTAGTGCTCTTGCGGAATTTCCTGGTCGATCTCGACCGTCCCGTACAAGGTTCGGGCCAAGGGCGGATTTTCGACCACTGGGATATCGTGGGCTTCCGCCACTTCGCGGATTTTGCGGGCGATGAGATCGGCGCCCTTGGCAACGCAGACCGGCGCGTTCATGCCGCGCTCGTATTGCAGCGCGACCGCGAAGTGGGTCGGGTTGGCGATGACGACTGAGGCCTTCGGCACCGCGGCCATTATGCGCTTACGCGCGCGCGCCATACGCAACTGGCGGATCTTGCCCTTGATGGCGGGATCGCCCTCGCTCTGGCGGAACTCCTCCTTCATCTCCCGCACCGACATTTTCTGCCGTTCGAACCATTGCCGGTACTGGAACAGGTAATCCGCCGCCGCGACGATGGCGAGGATCGCCACGACCGTACCCAGCATCTTCAGCGCCAGCGCGCGGGTGAACGGCAGGATGATCGCCGGGTCAACGGCAATCAAACCGATGATTCGCTCGCGTTGCGGCCATAACAGCGCGCCGATGACCGCGCCGAACAACGTGAGCTTGGCGAGCCCCTTGGCGAAGTTGGCGAGCGCCTGTTTGGAGAACATGCGGCGCAAGCCCGCCCCCGGCGAAATTCGCGACAGCTGCGGCATGATCGGGTCGAACGAGAACAAGATGCGGTGCTGGATGGCGTTGCCCATGAACGCGGCGAGCGCCAGCACGAGTATGGGAATGGCGAGCGCGGCAAGGACATGCGTCGCCAAGGCCTTGATGAGTTGATCGAGCGCCGGACCATCGACCGGGATTTCACCGGAATGCTCGAGCAAGCCGCGGAATATCGATTGCAGGTTGCCGGCCATCGGGCCCGCAAACACCATCAACATCAATGTTCCGCCGCCGATGGTGAACCAGGTACTGACTTCGATGCTTTTGACCACGTCGCCGCGCTTGATGGCTTCCTCGAGCCGCCGCGGGGTGGGGTCTTCCGTGTGTTCGGTATCGTCGCGTTCGTCGGCCATCGCGGTTTTTTATTTTGACCTTCGCCTAGGCGTGCGGAGCGAGCTGCGACAGCACGCCGCCGGCATAATCGAGAAACAAACCCATCATCGAGCCGAGCACCAAGAGCAGGAACAGAAAGCCGATCAGGATCGACAGCGGCAGCGCGATAAAGAACACCTGCATCTGCGGCATCAGCCGCGACAGCACGCCGAGCCCGAGATTGAACAGAAGACCGAACGCCAAAAACGGCGCCGATAGCTGGATGCCGACGCGAAACGCGCCGGATACGGTTTTGGTCATCAGCGCCGCCACGTCGCCGACGGCGGGCACCTCGCCCGGAGCGAACAAAGTGTAGCTGTCGTTGAGCGCGGCGATGACGAGATAGTGCATGTCGGTGGCGAAGAACAGCGTGATGCCGAGCATGGTCAGGAAGGTACCGAGGATGACGCCCTGCTCGCCCTGGGTCGGATCGACCGAGGTGACGAAGCCCAAACCGAGCTGCTGGGCGATCACCGAGCCCGCGACTTCCAGCGCCGAAATGGTCAGCCGCGCGGTCAGCCCGAGCACGGCGCCGATGATAATCTCCTCGACCAGCATGACGATGGCGGGCGCCAGCGCGCCGGGATCGATATGATAGTCGTCGCGATGCAGCGGCAACAGCACGGCGGCGAGCATCAGTGCGATGGTGAGACGAAGCCGCGCCGAGACGGTTTGCTCGCCCAGCCCCGGCAGCAGCATAACCATGGTGCCGGTGCGCGCGAATACCAGCAGAAAAGTCGCGCCGAGCGCCGGCAGGTTGGAAATATCGATCGTCACGGCTGGCGCTCTTCCGATTTCCCCTCCCCCTTGCGGGGAGGCAATAACAAACCCGCTCAGCCGCTGGTGATGTGCGCGGCAATTCGTAGAAAGTTCGAATGCAGCGCGTCGGCCATGAACGGCAGTGCGACGAGGAGCGCGAGGAAGATCGCGAGGATTTTGGGCACGAACACCAGCGTCAATTCCTGGATCTGCGTGAGCGCCTGCAACAGCGAAACGGCGACGCCGACGATCAGCGCGACCAGCATTAGCGGCGAAGCGACCAATAGCAGCGTCACGATGGCATCGCGCGAGACGTCCAAAACTTCAGGGCCCGTCATTTCAACTCCATTTTTCTTCTCGCCCGAACGCGGGAATGGCCTTTTTCAGATCGGCATCTTCAAAACGTCCTCATAGGCCGCGATCACCTTGTCGCGCACCGAGACGAGCGTCTGGAATGCCGTTTCGGTCTCGGCAACCGCGGTGACGACGTCGACCATATTGGCTTTGCCGGCGGCGACGGCTTGCGCCTGCGCGTCCGACTTTTGCGCCGCCGCCGAGACGGCATCGATCACGTCTTTGAGGACCGAGCCGAAGCTCGGGCCGGCATCTTGTCCCTTGTTGAGGCCGCCGGCGATATTCGCCGTGTCGTCGCGTATCTTCGCCAGCGCGGCATAGGCGTTCGCGGCAATGGTCGGTGTGGCCATGATCAGGTCTTTAAGATGTCGATGGTGAGCTGGAGCATCTTGCGCGTCGCGGTGACGACGTTGAGATTGGCCTCATAGGATCGTTGCGCATCGCGCAGATCGGTCAATTCCACGAGCGAATTCACGTTCGGATATTTGACGTCGCCCTGGGCATTGGCGGCTGGGTTGCCGGGCTCGTGTTTGACCTGGAAATCGGAATTATCGGTCTGCACCTGGCCGAGCTTAACCACGTCCGCGCCGATCGAGCGGTCGAGTTCGGACGTAAAGGTCACGATCCGCCGCCGATAGGGATCACCGCCTGGCGTCTCCGCCACCGAATCGGCATTGGCGATGTTCTCGGTGATGATGCGCATGCGTCCCATCTGCGCCCGCAAACCGGAGGCGGCGATGGTGAGCGATTTCATGAAGTCCATGCTCATGGGGAGTCCTGCGCGGGTCTATCGGCGATGAAGCTTCGCCGCTTGCGTCACTCTTTGACCGCAAGCTTGATCAGATTGAGACTGTGCGTGTAGAGCTCGGTTGCCGCCTCGTAATCCATCTGGTTCGACGCCACTTTCATCATCTCGTCTTCGTGACTCACCGAATTGCCGCGCGGCCTGATCTCGTAGTGGCCGCTTTCGTCGGTGGCGAATTGCGCGCCGCCGGACGCGGCGGCGATGTGGTTCGGATTGGTCCGTTCCAGCGCCACCGATGCGGTCGACAATTCGCGCGAGAAATCCAGCGGCGCGAGGTCCTTCGCCTGGTAATCGGGCGTGTCGGCATTGGCGACGTTCTCGGCGAGCACCTGCTGGCGCGCCTGCTGCCACTGCATGCGCTCGCGCAGCATGGCAAGTATCGGAATGTCGTTGATCGGCATCGGCGGCGTCCCCATTGCGACCCGGCAGACTTTGCCGGGCCTATGGTTAATGGCCGGTTAAAACGCCGTTGGCGCCGGTTTTGCCATTAATCCGCCGTTTACCATGACAATGCTTCAGGCGTCGGTTTTGGCGGCGAAATCGGCTAGTATTTTTAATCCTTTGTTAGTAATCACGGCGGCAAATGTTGCCCGCGCTGTTAACCTTTGAAAGTTTATCGGCGCGCCGCGGCGAAACGGGGAGTTGTACGGATGTTTGATACATTGTTCGGGGCGGAAATGCCGCTCGCCGTAAAATTCTTCCTCGCATTCCTTGTTGTGCTCGGCCTCATACTTGGCTTGGCGTGGGCGGTGCGCCGGTTCGGAACCGGCCGGCTCGGCGGCGGCGGCGGCGCGCGCGGCCGGCAGCCGCGCCTTGCCGTGATCGACTATGCCAGCGTCGACGGACGCCGGCGGCTTATCCTGGTCCGGCGCGACAATGTCGAGCATTTGCTGATGATCGGCGGACCGACCGACGTTGTCGTGGAACCGAATATCGTGCGCGCAGTCGCCACACCGCGTGACCTCGCGACGCGTCCGGCCGCCGGAATCGAGGCGCTGCCGCGCGCCATTCCGCTGCCGGAGAACGGCAATGGTCATGGCAGTGGGTCTTGGCCGTTGCAGCCGGAACCGGCGGGCGGGGCGCGCCCTACCCCGCGCCTTGAGCCGTTGTCGGACGAATTGCCGCGGCCGTTCCAGTCCGTCGCCGAGCCGCCGCCGCGTCCGCAGCGCGACACGCTCGCGGCGCTGGCCGACGAACTCACCGCACGGCCCGCCACGCCGGCACGCAACCGTCCCGCAGGCGCGCGTCCGCTAGCGGACGAGCTGCCGGCGGAACCGAAGAGCCAATCTCGTCCCGAGCCGCGGCAAGAATCACGACAAGAAGCGCGCCAAGAACCCCGCATCGAACCGCGACCGGAACCTCGCGTCGAACCGCCGCGCAAGCCCGTCGCACCGCCTGCCCCTCCGATCGCCGCAACAGCGCCGCCGGCGCCGCCTCATGCTCCCGCGTCCGCTGCGGAAGCCGCATCCACGCCGGATCAAAGCCTGGCCGACATGGCGCAACGCCTGGAGGCTGCCTTGCGCAAGCCGGTGACGGAAGGCCGCCCACACGCGGCGACGACGCGTCCGGCGCCGGCTGTGGAGCCAACTCAGGGCGAACCCACGCCGCGCATGCCGCGTCCTGCAGAGGGAAAGACCGCGCGCGCCGAAGCTAAGCCGAACCAGGGCAAGACGACGCTCTACGACAGCCTCGAACAGGAGATGGCAAGTTTGTTAGGCCGTCCGACCAAACCCTGACGCTCGCAGCATGGGGCCGCCGCGTCCGGTTCACAACCGTAGCGGCCTCAGTAGCGGCGCTTCTGTTCTCGGCGACGCCGCTCGCCGCGCAGGATATCAGCATCAATTTCGGCCAGGACGCCGCCGGCGGCGGCGGTGGGCTCAATGAGCGCATCATCCAGTTGATCGCGCTGATGACGGTGCTGTCGCTGGCGCCGTCCATCCTGGTCATGATGACGTCGTTTACCCGCATCGTCGTGGTGCTGTCGCTATTGCGCACCGCGCTCGGCACGGCAACCGCGCCCCCTAATTCGGTCGTCATCTCGCTTGCTTTGTTCCTCACCGCCTTCGTGATGGGCCCGGTTTTCACCAATGTCTACAATACCGGCGTCAAGCCGCTGGTCGCCAATCAGATCACCGTCGATCAGGCGTTCGAGCGCGCCTCGGTGCCGCTGCGCGCCTTCATGGAAAAGAACGTCCGCGAAAAAGATTTGCAGCTGTTCGTGGATTTGTCGGGCGACAAGGCGCCGGAAAAGCCCGAAGATTTATCGATGCGCGTTCTGGTCCCGGCGTTTATGATCTCCGAGCTCAAGCGCGCCTTCGAAATCGGCTTTCTGTTGTTCCTGCCGTTCCTGATCATCGATCTCGTGGTGGCTTCGGTGCTGATGTCGATGGGCATGATGATGCTGCCGCCGGTCGTGGTGTCGCTGCCGTTCAAGCTGATCTTTTTCGTCCTCGTCGACGGCTGGACGCTGGTTGCCGGCTCGCTCATCCAGAGCTACGGAACGTAACGCGCCGCAAAGTCACCGGCTTCGCGAATCGAGCGCGACATAGACCGTGCCCAGCACAATGCTGTAGGTCAGCAGCATGACAAGCGACAGCAAGGCGGGCCCGATGCCAAGCCCGACGCCGCTCGCAAACGGCCCAAGCCCGATCAGCGGGAAGAAAATCAGCCCCATCAACACCCAGCCGATCAGGCCGAAAGCTAGTCCCTTGGTCGCGCCAGTGCGGCCGGGTAATAAGCGATGCGTTCGCGCAAACAAAAATCCAAGAATGGTCATGCCGTTCAGAAAGGTCAGCGCCCACGGCACAATGGCCGGCACGTTCGTGCCGACCCAGCGGCTGAGCGCGGCCTGAAAGCTCTGGTACGGTTGAAACTCGGGAAGCAAGCCGATCTGCGACTTGAAATGCATGAACAAGAAATGAATGATCGAGCCGGCCAGGCCCGCGATGATCGAGCGCAAAATGACGCGGCGCGGGCGCCGCGACTAATCCGTAGCCCTTTCCCGCGCCGTCTATCTCTTGCCAAGCGGCCCCGTAAAATCAAAAAGCATGTCGGTTCCCGAAGGGTCTTGATCTGAATCAACGTCAGATTGCCGATCGATGATATTATTTATTGAGACGATGCGGCGAGAAAAAGCCATGTGGAACTCGATCATCGAAGGCATTTCCCCGCATCTGGTCGCCGGCAGCATCATGGTAGCGGTGATGGGCGTGATGTTTGTCGTGCACCGTATGACCGGCGGCAAACACAAGCCGCATGACGCGCTGGAAGAATTAAGACTGCGCTTCGCCCGCGGCGAAATCAGCCGCGAGGAATATGAAGAGCGGCGAAGGGTTCTTACCACGACATAGGACGAACCGCGGTCGATCGCCGCGCAATCGATGAAACCGCGACGGGGATGCAATGCAGGAAGCGGCGTATAAGAAGGATCTAAGCCATCTCACCTGGGACGAGGTCTATGCTCGCCAGGTGCAGCGGGGCGTTCTCGTCGGCGACTGGACGGACGCGCTGCAGCTTAAACCGGGCGATCGCGTCTTGGATGTCGGCCCCGGTCCGGGTTTTGTGACGCTGTTGCTGGCCGGCCGCGTCGGTCCCACTGGGCTTATCTATGCCGTCGATCCGTCCGCCGCAGCGCTTGACTATCTGCAGCGCCTGCAAGCGGAACGCCACATCGCCAATATCCAAACCTTTGTCGCGGATGCCGCCACACTCGAGCTTCCCGGCGTCGCGCTCGACGCCGCGCTGGTCGCCATGGTGCTGCATCATACCGACGATCCGCCCGCAATCATGCGCAACGTACCTGGTGCGACGCCGCGGGTCTGTTGACGCTCGATGAGCAGCGACAGAGCCCGGAGCATTACAAGGCACTGGTACAGCGCGCTTCGTAAGCTCGGTCATTTGCAGCTCTCGGACGGAGCATCATGGTTGATGCCAGCCTTCTCGAACCCGCCGAACGCCAAACGGCGATCGACACGCCGCTCGGCCTGACCGGCGACGAAGCCCGCCGCCGCCTCGCCCAGTTCGGTCCCAACGCGGTCAGCGAAGCGCCGGCGCCGCGCTGGCGCAGTTTGTTGGCGAAATTCTGGTCGCCGATCGCCTGGCTGCTCGAAGCAGCCTTCTTAATCGAGGTCGGGCTCGGTAAATATGTCGAAGCGGCGGTGATCGCGGCTTTGCTCCTGTTCAACGCCACCTTGGGCTTTATCCAGGAAGGCCGCGCCGGCGCGGCGCTCGCAGCACTCAAAAAACGCCTTGCCCCGACGGCGCTCGCCTGCCGCGACGGCAAATGGATCAAACTGCCGGCAGCCGAAGTGGTGCCCGGCGACGCCATCAGGCTGCCCCTTGGCGCGCTGGTGCCCGCCGACGCACGCATTGTGTCCGGCGCCGTGATGGTGGATCAATCCATGCTCACCGGCGAATCCGTTCCAGCCGATGCCAACCCGGGCGACACGGTCTATGCCGGGGCGCTGGTGCGGCGCGGTCAGGCGATCGCCGAAGTCACCGCCACCGGATCGCGGACTTTTTTCGGCCGCACCGCCGAACTGGTGCGCGACGGCCCATTCCGCCAGCAGCGAGCAGGCCGCGATTTTTGCCGCGACACGCAATCTGGCGCTCGTCAACGCTAGCGTGGCGGTCGGCATCGTCGCTTACGCCTATGTAATGGCATTGCCGCCAAGCGATCTCGTCCCGCTTGGCCTGACCGTGCTACTCGCAACGATTCCAGCTGCGCTGCCGGCGACATTCACGTTATCTGCTGCCTTCGGCGCGCAGACCCTGGCGCAGCGTGGCGTGCTGCTGACGCGCCTCTCGGCGGTGCACGAGGCCGCTGCCATGGAGGTTTTGTGCGCCGACAAGACCGGGACGCTGACGCGCAACGAGTTAAATGTCGTCGATGTCGTGGCGCTGCCCGGCTTCGATCGCGCGCGCGTGCTGGCGCTGGCGGCGCTGGCAAGTTCGGAAGCCGATCAGGACCCGATCGACGCGGCCATTTGTGCCGCCGCCAAAGCCGCGGCGCGGCCTGCATCCGAGCGGCTGCTACGGTTCGTTCCCTTCGATCCGGCGACCAAGAGTTCCGAGGCTTTTATCGTCGATCCGCAAGGAAGCGAACGCCGCGTCATCAAAGGGGCGTTCGAAATCGTCTCGAAGTCGGCGGCGCTGCCCGATAACGCGCGCGCTTTAGTGGACAACCTCGCCGGCCAAGGCCATCGCGTTATTGCCGTCGCCTACGGCGCCACGGATGCGCTGCGTCTCGTCGGGCTCATTGCCGTCAGCGATCCGCCGCGCGCGGATTCGGCAAGCCTGATCGCCGACCTGCGCGACATGGGCGTTCGCACCGTCATGATCACCGGCGACTCGGCCACCACCGCGGCAGCGATCGCCCACGCGGTCGGCATCGCCGGGGATGTTTGCTCGGCGGACACTCTGTCCGACCAAGCGAGCATCGAAAATCACAGCATTTTCGCCCGCGTGGTGCCGGAGCTGAAATTCAAACTGGTGCAGGCCCTGCAGCGTACCGGCAAGGTCGTCGGCATGTGCGGTGACGGCGTCAACGACGCGCCAGCGCTGCGGCAGGCGCAGATCGGCATCGCCGTCGCCTCCGCCACCGACGTCGCCAAGGCGGCGGCGGCGATGGTGCTGACCGAGCCGGGACTGGCCGGCATCGTCTTTGCCGTCCGCGAAGGCCGCATCGGCTTCCGGCGGCTTCTCACCTACACCTTCAACATGCTGACCAAGAAGATTGAGATCGTACTGTTTTTGGCGATCGGCCTGGTCTTGACCGGCCACGCCGTCATGACGCCTGTGATGATGGTGCTGATGCTGGTGACAAATGACGTTCTCGCCATGTCGCTGACCACCGATCGGGCGAGCCCCTCGCCGTCGCCGAGCAAATGGCGCATGCGCAGCGTGACCGGCGCCGCCATTATTCTCGGCGCCTGCAAGCTCGCCTTCTCGACGGCGATGCTCTGGGTCGGAAAATTCAAGCTCGGGCTTGGCCCAACGCAGCTGCAGACGTTCGCCTTCGCCACGGTGCTGTTCGGCTCGCAAGGCCTCATTTACGTGCTGCGCGAGCGCCACCACTTGTGGTCGTCGCTGCCGAGCAAATGGGTATTCGCTTCGTCCGCCACGGATATCGGCATCGTCGCCGTTCTCGCTTTGTCGGGCACCTTAATGGCGCCGCTGCCGGGGCGGCTGGTGCTGGCGATATTTTGCGCGGTAGCGGTCTTCACCCTGATCCTCGATCAGATCAAGCAGCCGGTCACGGCGCTGTTCAAGATCCGCTAGGACGCGACGTCGATAACGATCATTCCGTCATGAGATGGATGGCATCCATCGCGATCTCCACCGCGACCGGATTGCCGACGCCGAGATCCATCGCGCGCGCCTGCGGGCCGAGCAGGTAGGCCTTGAGCGGAAAGCCGGCGTCAATCTCGACAGTGACGAGCGGACCAAGGGCGCGCAGGCCGACGATCTTGCCGTCCAAGCGATTGCGTTCGGGCATCGGCGCGCCATTGCCTGAGGACGGAGAAATCGTCACGTCCTCGGCGCGAATGCTCAGCCGGACCGCTTTTCCGGCGGCATCATTTTGAATCGGCGCGGGCGCGCGCAGCGTCCACGCGCCGACGGCAACCGTGGCAATGCCGCTGCTTACCTCCACGATGCGGCCGTCGAGGATATTGTCCACGCCGACGAAGCGCGCGACCACGGCATTGGCGGGTTTTCGGAAAATCTCGGCCGCCGGCCCGCTTTGCAGCATGACGCCGTCGCGCAACACCACGATCTTGTCGGCAAGCGTCAGCGCGTCGCTGTGGTCGTGGGTGACGAAAATCGTCGGGATCGTAAGCGCGCGCAAAAACGTTTGCAGCTCGTCGCGCAATTGGCCGCGGCTTTGCGCATCGAGCGCCGCGAACGGCTCGTCGAACAGGAACAGGTCGGGCGCGGCAGCGAGCGCGCGAGCGAGCGCCACGCGCTGCTTCTCGCCGGGGCTTAAATCCGCGGGCAGCCGGCCCGCCAGTTGCGCGACGCCGAAATAGTTGAGCAGCGCCGCGTTGTCGCCTTGCAGCGGCACGGCGGTCTCACTGGCTATCGCGACTCGACGGCGCCGGGCGATCGCCACGTTCTCTTCGACTGTCAGATGAGGAAACAGCCCGAAGTTCTGCACGACGAAGCCTATTCTGCGCCGCTCCGGCGCCAGCGCGGTGACGTCGCGGCCGCCGATGCGCACGCGGCCGCTGTCCGGCCGATGAAATCCGGCGATGGTCTCCAGCGTGACGGATTTTCCCGCCCCGTTCGGTCCGAGGACGACCAGGATTTCGCCGCGCGACAGCGAAAAATCGATGCCATCCAGGCGGAAGGCGCCGAGCGTCAAGCGTGAGCGCCTCGACCGCGACGCCGGTCGTCATCGGTTCTCGCGCTCCGGCGCGTTGCGCGACAGCGCGCGCAAGATCAAGAACAGTCCGAGCGAGACAGCGAGCAGCAGCACCGCGGCGCCGGCGGCCTGATCGAGCCCGAAGCGCAGAAACAGCTCGTAGATCTTCACCGGCGCCGTCATCGGGTAATAAACCAGGATAACGACCGCGCCGAACTCGCTGATCGAGCGGGCATAAGTCAGCGTGACGCCGGTCATGATGCTCTTCCGCGCGAGCGGTAGCGTGATGCGCAGAAACGTCCGCCACGGACTGAGGCCCAGCGTGCGCGCGATCTTCTCCAGCCGCGGATCGATTGCCTCGAAGCCGATCCGCGCTGCGTTGACGGTGTAAGGCGCGGAGACGAACAGCATCGCCACCACGATGCCGGCCAGCGTCCCCCAGAATTTGAGCCCGACCAGCGCCTGGAGCGGTTCGCCTAGCACGCCCTGGCGGCCGAATACCATCAGCAGCGCGATACCGGCGACGGTATGCGGCACCGCGAGCGGCAGATCGATCAGCGCGGCGACGACGCCTTTGCCGGCGAAATTCGTGCGCGCCAAGCCGTAAGCCAGCGGCACGCCGGCGAAAGCGGCGAGCGTCGCTGACAAGAACGCGCCTTCCAGGCTGAGCACGATGGCATCGCGCACGTCGGCCATGCGCGCCACCTCTGCGACATTCGAAAAGGGCTGCGAGAATGTCAGCGCGGCGAGCGGAATGACGAGGAATGCCGTCAAAATGCTGCCGAGGAACCAGCACAACAGATAAAGCCCGCGCGGCCGGCTCGGCGCGGCGCGCTCGCGCGCTGGCGCTGCCGCCGTTACGAACCAGGCCACGGCTGGACCAGTTTGCGCAAATCCGCCGGCATCGCTTCGGCGTGCACCGCATAGGCCGGGCTGAACGTGCCGAAGCCGTTGTCCTTCATGATCCCCTGCCCGGCCGGTCCCAACAACAGCGCGACATATTTCGCCGCCGCATTCGCCTGCTTACTGCCATTGACCATGGTGACGGCATAGACGATCGGCGTGCCGGCAAGATCGCCGTTCTTGGTATGCGCGACGACCTGCTTATAGGCGGCCGCATCGGCCGGATCGCTGAGATTGATCTGCGCCGGCAGGTCGATGAATTTCAGATGATGCTGCAAGCGCGTCGGAGCGGTAGATCGCCAGATAATCGATCTGGCCGAGCTGCAGCGCCGCGATCAGCGCGGTTTCGGTGTCGCGCATATTGGCAAGCGGCGCGTTTTTCAGTACGCCGTCTTCGAGGCCCGGCGCCTTGTAATATTTCTCGGCGAGATTGAGCATCTGCACGGTCTGATAGCCGGACGGATCGGTGTCGGGATTGGAACGGCCGATCTCGACGCCTGGCCGCGCCAGCACCTTGTACCAATTCTCTGCGTCGATCTCGTTCGCGAACTTGCTCTTGTCGGTATAGACGAAGGTGATGGCGTTGCGCGCGAAGCCGGCGTACCACGCCGCGTAGCGGCTGTGTGCCGAACATATATTTCGGAATGACGTTGTAATCGGCGACCGCCAGAATATCGGCGTCCTGATGCAGGTCGGTAATTTGCTTCGCCATTTTGACGCTGCCGCCGAACTGCGCCTGCACAGTGACGTTCGGATTTTGCTTTTCGAACAGCGCGGTCGCTTGCTTGAACGGCACCGCCAGCGTGCCGGCGGCGAAAATCGTCAGCGTGGTCGGCTCGGCCGCACGCGCGGCAAGCATCGCCGGCGCGGCGGCGCCTAGCAAACCCGCGATGGCAAGCCATGACGTGAATTTCATATTCGTCTCCGTGACAAAAAAACTCCGCGCGCGTTCTATCATGCTTGCGGCGCGCGTCATCATGCGGCGCGGCGGCGCGCACATCGAAATTTTGCTCATAGCCAGAGGCTATGACCTCGCACCGCCGGTTTGATGTAGGTCAATGCCAAGCGGCGCCGCGCCGGGCATACTTGCCCGAAAAAGATGCGGCCAAAGAGGTGCAACCATGTTGAAGAAATTCGCCGCCCTTCCCATCTTGGCGTTCACGCTGCTCGCCGCCCCGCTGCACGCGATCGCGCAGACGCAAGCGCAACCGAATGCGCCGAGCGGTCCGTCGCCCGATTATTATTGGCCCGGTCCGGGCCACATGATGTGGCGCGACGGCTATTGGGGCGGCGCCTATGGCGGCTCGTCCTGGGAGATGTTTCCGATGCTGATCCTGCTGGTGATCGTGGTGTGCATCCTCATTTTCTATTTCGCCCGCTCGCCGGGCGGCCCGCATCATTGGGGCCCGGCTTCGTCGGCGTGGGGCGATCCGAGCCATTCCGCGCTGCAGATTCTCAACGAGCGCTTCGCCAAGGGCGAGATTCAGAAAGAAGAATACGAGGACAAGAAGAGCGCGATTTTGTCCGGCCGGCGGACGTAGCTAGATGTGGAGCCTCAACAGGTTGTCCTCGGATAGACCGAGACGACTGATTGGAGTGTTGGCTTTCAAGCTACTATGCGGCCGGTGCCAATTGTAGCGATGGAGCCAATAGCAGAGTTCGGCCGATCGTTGATCCGAGCTCTGATAGGCACGAGCGTAGGCCCATTCGCGAAGCGCGGTTTGGATGAAGCGCTCGGCTTTTCCATTGGTCTTCGGGGTGTAGGGCCTGGTGAAGAATTGGCGAAGGCCGAGGCGTTTGCAGGCAGATCGGAACGTCTTTGATCGGTAGCACGAGCCATTGTCCGTCATCACACGCTCGATGCGGATTCCAAGTTCAGCGTAATAAGCGACGGCAGCCTCCAGGAAGGCGACGGCGCTTTCCTTGCGTTGGTTGGCCATGACCTTGACGAAAGCGACGCGCGAGGCATCGTCGATGCAGACATGGACGAACTCCCAACCGATGCCGTGGTGACGGTTGACGGCGCCAGGATATCGTCCGGTGATGCGGTGCCCGACGGAGCCGATCCGGCCGAGCTTCTTGATATCGAGATGGATGAGTTCGCCCGGATGCTCGCGCTCATAGCGCCGGACCGGTTCGGCCGGCTCCAACGCGCTCAGCTTGTTCAATCCCAGCCGCCGCAGGACACGGCTGACAGTGGCTGGCGAGACCCCGGTCGCGGCGGCGATCTGCTTGCCCGTCCAGCGCTGCCGGCGCAGCCGCTCGATCTCTTCGACAACCACATGGGGTGTCGGCTGCCGCAGCCGATGCGGCCGGGATGACCGATCCTGCAATCCCGCCAAACCTTCCCGACGATATCGATCCACCCACTTGCGAACCGTGCGCGGACAGACGCCTGCGGCTTCCGCAACGGCCTCCGGCGTCTGCCCGCTCTCCACCTGGAGTACAATCCGCTCTCGACCGCGCGGCGTAAGCCGGGCATTCTTGTGCATGTTCATCCGGTCCTCCCGAGAATCGCTGAAGCGTCGCAACTCCAGCTTCCTCGGCCAGGACCGGGTGGACAACCTAATGAAAGCTCACAGCTAGAGCGTTGCCCGTCACCCTGAGGGGCTCGGCGCGCAGCGCCGAGCCTCGAAGGGCGGCGGCCCGTGATTCCTCGGCCGCATCCTTCGAGGCTCGCTCCGCTCGCACCTCAGGATGACGGATCGCGCGCAGCGACTCAGGTTCAAGCAACTCTATTCCCCGGGCGCCAATTTTTCGCGCGCCAATTCTTCGCCCGCCGCGGCTCGTTGCGGCGCCGGAAACAGCGTCAGCGACACCGGCACGGCAATCGCAGCGCCGACGAGTTGCGCCAGAATGAAGCCCGGAACATCGGCGATCGCGATGCCGGCGAAAGTCGCGGTAAAGCCGCGCGCCAGCGTCACCGCCGGATTGGCAAACGAGGTCGAGGAGGTGAACCAATAGGCCGCGGTGATGGTGAGCCCGACCAGCCAGGGCACCGCCGCCGCCGCATAGCGCAAGCCGCCGAAGATGGTCAGCACCAGCGTGAAAGTGGCGACCGCTTCGGCAAACAACTGCGAGGGTCCTTCGCGGGCCTTGATGCCGATCGCAAGCGGCGCCAGGTCGAACATTAGATGCGCGACCATGGTGCCGGCGACGCCGCCGGCGCATTGCACGACGATATAGGGCGCCACTTCGCGCCACGGCATTTCGCCGCGCGTGGCGAAAGCAAGCGACACCGCCGGATTGAAATGCGCGCCCGAAACGGGGCCGAAAATGGTGATGATCACCACCAGGATGGCGCCGGTCGGAATGGTATTGCCGAGAAGCGCGATGGCTTGATTGCCGCCGGCGAGCCGCTCCGCCATGATTCCCGAGCCGACCACGGTCGCCACCAGGATCGCGCTGCCGAGACCCTCGGCGAGCAGCCGGCGCGACAGCGGAGCGGGCGCCTCCCTCATCAAGCCGCCGAGGCCGGTGTGCCGGGCGCTTCCGATTTGCCGGGCGCTTCTTTCGCCGTGCCGATCGCGTCGAGCCGCTTTTGCAAGCTGAGCTGATCGAGCGAGCTGAGCGGCAGGCTGACAAAAATGTTGATGCGGTTGGTCAGCATGCGCAGCGCATCGGCGAAGGCGAAGCGGATTTCCGCTTCGGTGCCGGTGGCGGCGGCGGGATCGGGGATGCCCCAATGCGCGGTCATCGGCTGACCCGGCCAGACCGGGCAGGTTTCCTTCGCGGCATCGCCGCAGACGGTGAACACGAAATCGAGCTTCGGCGCGTCCGGCCGTGAAAATTCCATCCAGCTCTTCGACCGCAGCCCGGTCACGTCGTAATGCAGCTTCTTCAACAGATCGAGGGTGTAAGGGTGAATCTGGCCCTTGGGCTGGCTGCCCGCCGAAAAGCCTTTGAACTTGCCCTGCCCAGCCCGATTGAGGATCACCTCGGCCATGACCGAGCGCGCCGAATTTCCGGTGCAGAGAAACAACACGTTGACAACCTTTTTCTCCACCACTTCAATCATTTGCCCCTCCCTGTGTTGGGCGCCAGCCTTAAAATGACATTGGTATAACGGCGCCCGACAACATGTTTATGAACGGCGCTTTCCGGCCGCTCTGCCATCCTCATTTGCAACAGGCCGATGCGGTTTCGGCGGCAACGGCCGCCGAGGGCACGCAGCAGGCTTTGGCATTGGCCACGCGCGCGTCGCGCTCGCCGGTGCCGTCGCCGTAATCGGTGGTCTCGCCCGTGGTGTGAAACGTCTCCCAGGCAATGCCGGCGGGATCCTCGATCCAGGATTTCTCCGACTTGGCATAGCAGCAGGCGGTTTCGCCCTGCTCGACGACCGGACCGCCGGCCTGGCGCAGCCGGGCATAGACCTCGTGCAATTCCGTCTTGTCCTCGACCTGAATGCCCAAGTGATCGAGGCCCGGCGCACGGCCGCGCGTCGAGATGGCGAAATTCACCCGCGGATCGTCGAGCATCCATTTGGCATAATCCGATCTTGACCACCGCCGGCTGCGTTGCAAACAGCGCCGAATAAAAGCCGATCGAGTGCTTGAGATCGTCGACGGCGACGTGGACATGCATGCGTTTCATAATTTTCTCCTCACACCGCCGGCAGCGGCTGATAGCAGATGCGGCGCATCATGGTCTCGAAATAGTCCCGCACCTTGCTCGGAAAGCTCAAACCCTTGACGACGGCGGCGGAGCGAAGGAGCGGCAGCACGCGGATATCGTCGAGCGACAGCGTGCCGTTGACCGCGTCCGGGCTCTCGATCAGACGGTCGAGTGTCTCGAGCTCGGGCATCAGCGCGTCGATCTGCTCGCGCGTCTTGGCGCGCAGTTCGCCGAAATCGCCGTATGTCTTGCGCTTGCGCGCCGTGTAATGATCGCGCGCCGCGGCGGTTGAGAATTCCGGCAGGCCGAGCAGCGGATAGCGCGGCATGGTGAGCGGCGCGGTTTTGGCCACGGCGCGCTCGGCCCAGGCGGCGACGTCGCCGCGCTGCGGCCCGGTCAACACCGGCGCGCCGAAGTTCTCGATATGCGCGACCATCTCCATGCTTTCGAGCATCGGCACGCCGTCATCCTTCACCAAAATCGGGATCACCCGCTTGCCGACCAGATCGATCATGGTCGCGGAATCGTCGTCGCGCACCACGCTTTCGTGCAAAGCCAGGCGCTTGAGCGCCGCCGTCATGCGCACGCGAAAGCACAGCGAACAGTGCTCGAACAGATAAAGCCTCATGCCACGTTTTCCTTACGGCGCGCCCGCGGCGCGGGCGCCGACGCGCAGGCCGCAACGGGCGCGCACTCCGCGCCGCCGTTTTGCGAGCCTTGGCAGCAATTCTCGGTGAGGAATTCGAGAAGCGTGTTCATGGTCTCGAACCGCGTCGCATAGATCATCGAACGCCCATCGCGCCGCACCGTCACCAGACCCGCGTCGCGCAGCCGGTCGAAATGAAATGTCAGCGTGTTCGGCGCGAGCTTAAGCTTTTGCGCCACGTGGCCCGCCGGCAGCCCCGCCGGCCCCGCCTGCACCAGCAGGCGGAACACATCCAGGCGATTATCCTGCGCCAGCGCGGCCAAAGCCGCCACGGCATCGGCCTTTTTCATATTTCAATGATTATTGAAATACGATCCGGGCGTCAATAGTTATTTCGATGGGTGTTGAAATATACTGCTTTCCCCTGCCCCACCCGTCATGGCCGGACTTGTTCCGACCATCCACGCCTTTGTTTCCACTCGCCGTTTAAGACGTGGATGCCCAAAAAATTCTTACGCGGCTTGCCGGTCGAATTGAAGTGGCGGATGCTATGGGCATGAAGTGCGCGAAGTCATCCGTCTTATTGAACAAGACGGCTCGTTCTTGGTCGCCACGCGAGGCTCGCATCGGCAATACAAGCATCCTATAAAGCCCGGCCGGGTTACCATTGCGGGAAAGCCGTCCGACGATATGGCGCCTGGCACGCTGAACAGCGTGCGCAAGCAAGCCGGCCTGAAGGAGCAAAAGTGATGCGCTACGCAATCGTAATCGAAAAGGCCGAAGGCAATTATTCCGCTTACGTGCCTGATCTACCCGGCTGCGTCGCCACCGCCGCAACGGTATCCGAGGTGGAAGCGGAAATCCGCGAGGCGATCCGATTTCACATCGACGGTCTTAAAGCCGACGGCTCGGCTGTGCCAGCGCCGACCAGCATCGCGGAATACGTCGAGGCTTAGCGCGTTCAGGCCGCCTACCGCTCCGCGGTGTGGCCGGCGGCGCGGGCGGGCGGCAGCGGACCCAAGATCGGGGCCCAGATCCGGCAGCGCGGGCTGCGGCGGCGGCACGGATGACGCGCTCGGCGCGCCGGGCGGCGGCGGCGGTTCGGTTGCCGGCGAAACCGCGCTCGAATCCGGATAGCGCGCCTTCATCTCGCGCAGAAACGTTTCCAGCGTATCGACGGAGGCCGCGGCATGAGCGATGGAAGTAAATTCGCCGCCGTCGGCGCCGAGCGGCGCGGAGACGATCGCGAAATTGCGCGCGTCCGGCGTCGCCGCCATCTTGGCGGCATATTTGTCGCGGAAACGGCCGAGCCCGAGCTGGTCCGAAGACAGCGCATAGCCGATCTCGGCGCGCATGATGTCGGCACGCTCGTCGTCGTCGAGCGGCGCAAAATCCTTGTAGCGGTCGCCATACATCAATTCGATCTGTTCGGCGGATTCGTCATAGCGCTTCGCCGCCCACAAAATATCGGCGCGCAGCCGCTCGGCCGGACGCCCGGTCACGTCGGCGATCACTTCGAGCGCGAGTTCATGGCGGCTGAGATCGGACAGCGCGCGCGCTTCGAGCAAGAGCCGCTGATCGCGCAAATCGTTGGACAGGGCGCCGGCGCGGCTTGCCCGCAGCGCGGCCAAGGCGCGGTCGGGCTTGCGGTCCATGAGATAAATGACGGCAAGCCGCGTCGCCACTTGGGCGCGGCCGGCGCCCTGCAAGCGATGATCGACCTGGTATTGCAACAAATCGGCCGCCTGATCGAGCAGATCGACCGACACCAGCCGGTCGGCCAGCCGCCGGATCATCTCGTCGCCGCGGGCGCCGATCGGGGTCAATTCGCGGAAGTCGTAGAACAAAGCAAGCGCATCGATGGCCGGCATCGTGTCGCCCTTGTTGGTCAGGAACAGCGCGTCGAAGGTCGCCGCCGCCTCGTCCTGGATCTGCCGGGTCAGCGCCGAATCCGGGCGCGCCGCCATGGCGCTGCGCATGACATAGAAGGCGTCGCGATAGCGGCCTTCCTCGGTGTAGAGATGCGCCAGGACTTTCAATGCCTCGATTTCGGTCTCGTCGCCGCGCCAGATCGTGGTCAGCGATTCGAGCTGCGAAATGACATCGTCGCGCTTGAGATCGCCGAGCTGGTAGCGCAGCACGGCTTCGCGCAACGTGCCTTGCGCGGCGGCCGGCCGATCCCACGAATCGGCAGCCGTCCGATAGGCGGCGAGCGCGTCCTCTTTGCGGCCGATGCCCTCGGCCAGCCGCCCCATCAGCACGGCGATGGTCGGCTCCATCTGGTGCGGTATGCCGATGGTCTGAAAATCGTTGAGGTCGTCGGAAGCGCCGTTGAAATCGCCGACCTCGATGGCGGAGCGCATTTCGTCCTTGAGCGCGACGCGCTGCAGCTCGACCGGCAGCGTCGCCACCGCCGCCGCCATGGTCTTGAACGCTTCGCGCGCTTTGGCCCAGCGGCCCTGCCGCGCAAAGGCAAGCGCCCGCCACAGCGGCGCGTCGTGCTGGTCGCCGACGCCGGGCGTGGCCAGATCTTTGAGCGCATCGTCGGGCCGGTTCATCATGATCTCGGCGACGGCGCGCAGCACCGAAGCGGAGACGCTCTCGGCCGCATTGCGTTCGTCGGCCAGCGCCACGTCGAGCACGCCCTTGGCCTCCGGATACATGCCGCGCGCGATATAAAAGCGCGCCAGTTCGAGCCGCGGCGCCAGACGCTGATGCGGCGGCGCCGCGGCGGCGATATCGATGAGATGCGACTGGCGTTGGAAATAGGAACCCTGGCGATCGGAGCCCCAGACTTGCGAATCGAACATCGTCGGCCGCACGCCCGAGCCCTGCAGCAAGGTCTGCAGCGACGTCGACAAGGTCAAGCCGGAGGGACGGGTGACGATGACTTTGTCGGGAACCAGACTCACGGTGAGGTCGTCGGCGAGCGGTTCGATCACCACGCCCTGGGTCGAAGCGAGCGCATGGAATTCGATGAAATCCTGCTCGTCGATAAAGCCGCGCGCCGGCGCCAGCGCGGTGACGACGAAGAGCTTGTCGCCGACGTCGGGATCGGCGATCTCGTGCACGTGCTGGGCGTTGTCGAACGGGATCGAGACGCTCGACCGATTGGGCCCGATCAGATTGCGGGTGATGTCGAGCGCGTGCGTCGGCTCAAGGACGGTATCGCCGATATCCAGCGTCCATTCCGCGCCGTCGGCGGCGACGCTGGACAAGCGCGGCCGATCGAGCTTGAGCCGCACGATGTCGGCGTCGCCGCTTTGGCTGAAATCGTAGCTGCGAACGGTGCGGCTCGGCTCGCCGTCGAGCGCGCTCAAATCGATCGCGGCCTTGGAATCGAACACGATCCACAGCGTATCGGCGCGATGAAACACCGCCATTCCGACGGGCGTCTTGAAGGCAAACGACAGTTTCAGGTCGGCGCCTTGCTGGCTGAGCTCGACGGCGATCTTCCCGGCGCTGTCGGCCTCGCTCGGTGCGGACGGATGCGACGGCGCGGCTTCGCTTGTTTTGTTCGACACAGCGGGCGCGGCTTGCGGCGGAACGGCGGCCGGAGCCGGCGGAACCGGTGCGTCGTTTTTGGCGGCATCGGCCGATGACGGCATCGGCAGCGCGCCATGCACGACGGGTCGCTGCTCCAAGCCCGGCGCAGTGGTGGCCTGCGCCGGTGGCGGCGACGGCGACTGTGAGGCGGGCGCAACAGCGGCCTTTGCCGGTGGCGGTGACGGCGGCTGCGGCGGCGGCGTAGCGGCTGCCGTTGCCGGCGGCGGCGCGGTTGGCGTGGTCGGGGCCGCAGTTGCGGCGGCTGCGGGCGGCGGCGGCGTTGTCGGTTTCGGCGGCGCTGCAACCGGCGCCATCGTCGCCGGCTGCGGCGGCGGCGCTATGCTCGGCGGCGCCGGGGCCGGTCCCGGCTTTGCGGCGGCGGCCGAAATTTTCGCCGCTGCGTCGGCGAGACTTGGTGCGCCGCTTGGCGCAGGGTTTGGCAGCGGGGCTCGGCGCGGTACCGCCCTCCCCCGCCGCACCTTGCTGCGCCGGTTGCGTCGCCGGCGCCGTTTCCGGCGCGGCGGATGCGTCCGCATCGGTCGGCGCATTGACCACGTCGACGACGAAGCCCAACTCGTCACGGAAGGTGCGCGTATCGACATTGGCGGCGAGGATGAAACGGACCAGCGAGGAACCATTGTCCAATTCGCTTGAGATTTCCTGCACCGCTTTCGGCAACGCCGCCTGGGCGTCGGCAAGGTCGAACGTAACCGGCGCATTGAAATTGAGGACCAGCTTGTCCTTGATGCGATCGGCGGACACCGCGGTCTGGCTCGGCACGGCGAAGACGTAGCGCGTAAAGGTCGGCTGGTTCGCCACATGGACGCGGATCGGCGTGAGTTTCTTGGCCTGCACGGCGTTGCGCTGACGCTCCAGCAATTTCTCGGCCTCGCGCGCGCGCCGCGCCAGCTCGTCGACGACGTCCTGCGGCAGTCCCGGCGGCACGCCGCTCCATGTCGTCGGCAGCAAATCGACGAAAAACTTTTCGCCGGCCGCCATGCTGTGGATGGTGACGTTCTGCTCCAGCGCCATGCGAACGGCCTTGCCGTCGGGATCGCGCCGCGCCGCGCCGATATAATCGGGCGCCTGTTGCGCCACGCGGCCGACCGAAACATCGAGCGGTTGCTTGAAGCTGATGATCAGCACATTGCCGGCTTGGCGCGCGGCGCCGTCGATATATTCGCTCGCCGTGAATACCAGCCGCGCATAGCCGTCGCTGGTGGTAATGGCGAGCGTCGTCTTGACCGGCGCGGGAGCGGATGGCGCCGCGACGGATGGCGCGGCAAGGGCCAGGATCAAAGCAGCAAGAGCGGCCGCGGTGTTGCTGCAGCGCGTAAGGCGGCGGCGAAGACCAAGCCTTTGGGTGGTGCGACCGCACGCCATGAAGAACTCAAAGCCTACTCAACCGAACTCGACCGACAGCCAGGCGGACGCGCCTTCGCGGCCGCTGCACCGTCCCCGATGCCGGCCACGGCCGTCACAGTAAGTTGTTGTGCTTAATGTCGGCTTAACTCAATGATTACAGGAGCTTATGTAACAGTGCCTGTCGCCTTTTGGATCCGGTCGGCCAAGCCGCCCAAGCGGCGCGGCAGAGCGCTTGCCTATTGCGTCGTCGGCTGGCCTTCGATCTTCGGCAGGTTGGCGGCGCTGGCGTCGCTGTCCTTGGCCTGGTGTTGCGCCTTGTCGGCAAGCTCGACCGTCAAGTGCTGGGCGACGTCGGGCGACATCTGCGCCACGATGTCCGCCATCGTCCGCGGATTGATTTCGGCGGCCACTTCGAGAAGGACATTGGGATCGAGTCCGTCGAAGATTTTTGCGGCGTCGCGCGGCTTCATATTCTCGTACATGGTGACGAGGCCTTTTAGCCGCGCTTTTTCCGCGTCATTTTTCTGCTGCGTCGCTGCTTTGATTTGCGCCTCGACGTCCTTGAGCTCGGCAAGCTTGGCGTCCATCCGCTTTTCCGCGCCTTGAATCAGGCTCTCGCGGATATCGAGCTCGTGGGCACGGTTGTCGAGCTCCCCGCGGCGTTGCTGCAATCGCTCGAGAATGGCGCGCTCGGCGCCGGTGGGCAGCGCGGCGCCGTCGGTCGGGATCACTGTGCCGCTCGGCGGCAGCGTCGGCTTGCCGTCCTTACCGAGCGGCGGCGGCGGTCCGCTGCCCGCATCCGGGCCGGTTTTTGTGTTCGCCGGCTCGGTCTTCACGGAGCCGGTTATATCCGGATTGTCGCGTTCGGCGATTTGCGGCCTGACGATCGGAGCTGCCGATGGCATTGGAGCCGAGCCGCCGCCGTCGGGAAAGTTGAACATCTGCTGCGCCCAGGACAGCGCCGATCCGGCCGGCGCCGTTGCGTCCGGCACCGGACGAACGACCGAGACGTCGCCGTCGCCCGGCACCGCATTGTTGCCCGAAAACAAATAGGAACTATGCAGAGCGATATCGGCGACCTTGAGCGTCAGCAGGCACGCGCTCGCGATCAGCGCAATCGGAATAAGCCGCAAATCCCGAATGTAACGAATCATGCCGCAAGACCATGCACTTTGGTGCGCACCTTCGCGGCGAAGGCTTCCGCCGCTGCGGCCACCGCCCTTGCATCGGTCCGGTTATTGGGTTTGCTATTGGCGCCCGTCTCGATCTCCGTGTTGGGTTCCATCTTGGCGTCAGCTTGGACCGCGTTGCGACGCGCCTCGTCGAGCGGCGCGACCGGATGTTCATTGCTGCGCCCGGCGGTCACAATCTGCGACAGCCGGCCCAATAGTTCCTTGCCGGCGACGACGGTGCGCTCGATCTCGATGGTGACGCGCTCCGCTTTGCGCAGCCGCTCACCCAAGCCGGTGTCGCATTCGTGCACGGTAAGCTTCAATCCGCCGATGGCGCGCTCGGCGATTTCGGTCGCCGTGACCAGTTCCGATATGGTCGCCCGCAGCGACTGCTCGTCGGCTTTCAACAGTTTTAGCCGGCGATTGAGCATCATGCAGTAGCCGATCGTGAGCATCAGCAGGATCGCCACCAAGCCGTCGATGATTATTCCGATGCCGTTTGTCATGGTGCCTCCATCCGGTTGCCGGAGCCGGCCGCGGATTCGAACATCGCGAAAGTCATATTCGGCTTGCGCAACGGCTTGCCGACGCGCACCGCAACGCGGTCGCCGACGCGCCCCATGCGCCCTTCCGTCAGCGTGACGTCGCCGCAGCGCACGATCACCGGCGCGTCCGATTTAAGCTCGAGCATCAGCGTGTCGCCAACATCGAGTTTCATAATCTGCTTTAACGGCAGCCGCGCCTCGTAAAGCACGGCATCGACGGCGATTTCCGCCTGGCCCAGTTCGGTCGCCAGATGTCCTTCCCAGTTCGGATCGCGGCCGAACTTTTCACCCATGAACATCTGCAACAGCACGTCGCGGATCGGCTCGATGGTGGCGTACGGCAGCAGCAACTCGATGGTGCCGCCGCGATCTTCCATATCAATCCGCAGCCGCACCAGGATCGCAGCGTTCGCCGGCCGCGAAATGGCGGCGAAGCGCGGATTGGTCTCCAGCCGGTCGATGTTGAATTTCACCGGCGACAACGGCTTGAACGCGAGCTCGGCATCCGCAAGCACAACCTCGATCATGCGCTTGACCAGATTGGTCTCGATCGTGGTGTAGGGCCGCCCTTCGATGCGGATCGCGGTCTGGCCGCGCCGGCCGCCGAGCAACACGTCGATGATCGAATAGATCAGGCTCGAATTGACGGTAACGAGGCCGAAATTGTCCCACTCCTCGGCCTTGAACACACCGAGGATCGCCGGCAGCGGAATTGAATTGAGGTAGTCGCCAAAGCGGACCGAAGTGATGCGGTCGAGCGATACTTCGACGTTGTCGGAGGTGAAATTGCGCAGACTGGTCGTCATCAACCGGACCAGCCGGTCGAAGATGATCTCCAGCATCGGCAACCGCTCGTAGGAGACCATCGCCGAATCGATGATCGCGCGGATGCCGGAATTATCGTTGAGCGCAATGTCGGTGAGGCTAAAGCCAAGGAGCGAATCGATTTCGTCCTGCGTGAGGACGCGCTCGGCGCCGCCCTTGGTGGTCTGGATGAAATGACCGTCGTCGGCCATGGTCGCCCATTGCGACGCCATGGATTCGCTGGTGGTCTGTTCATCCGCCGGCGCTTCGGTCGCGGCCGCAGCCGCCGCATTCTGCTCGGCCTCAAGCGCGACGCCCCACTCGGCGGCGAGCGCGTCGTTATCGATCTGATCTTTCGCGGGCATGTCCGGTAAATCTCAGGCTGCGACCGTCACTGGATGACGATCTCCTTGAACAGCACAGCATTAATATGGTTCGGCGCGATCGCGGCGTTGACGCGGCGCGTCAGCTCTTCCTTCAAGCGGTATAATCCGGCGGAGCCGTCCAGATCGGTCGGGCGCAATTCGCGCAAGTAAGTCTGAAAGGTGTCCATGATGCGCGGCATAACCGGTTGGATTTGCGCCGACAGTTCCTGATCCGGCAGTTCGAGCACCACTTTGACTTTCAGATATTGGGTGCGCTCGTTGCTTCCGCCGCTCGAGAGATTGACCAGAACGTCGGGCATGTCGAGAAAGACCGGTGGCTTGACCTGATTGGCAGCGGTCGCGGCCTCGCTCTTGTGCGCAAAGAAGAAGAAATAGGCGCCGCCACCAATGCCGCCGATGGCGACCAGTCCGCCCACGGCGATCAGGATGACTTTCAGCGACAATTTTCGCTTGGCGGGAGCCGATTTGCCTTCCTCGCCTTCGGCTTCGGTTTTTTCGTCTTCTGTCTGAGCTTCGTTCGTCGTTGCCATCACCGCTCCCGCTCGCGTGAGGGCGCACGCAGCTGGCCGGACAGAACGCAATACCAATGTTGCGAGCGCTACTCGGCGCCGGATGTAGCGCCGTCGTTTTGAAGCTAGGGAGTAATGGTTAACGGATACTTGCCGCCATCGCCGCGGCGGGAATTATTTGCCGGGTGCGACACTGAGGGCGGCCTTTTCTGCCCGCTCCTCGGTCCCCTCGTCGAACATTATCTCTTTGTTTTGTCAACGCTTTTTCCATTGGCACGGCTTCTGCAATCCACTTCTCCGTAATCGGCGCTGCAAGCCGGCTTGGGAGAGCAGCTTTGGCGCGCAGACGAAGATGCCGGCGGACGGCATTTTCGTCGCACCAGGGGAGAGTACCGATGGAGAACGCCCTTCTCGTCGGCCTGTCGCGGCAGATGGCGCTCACCCATGAGCTCGACGTCATTGCCAACAATATCGCGAATATCAACACCACGGGCTACAAGGCCGACAACGCGATGTTCGAGCAATATCTCATGCCGCGGGCCAGCGATCAAAATTTCACTGGCCAGGATCGGCGCATCAGATACGTCGAAGATCGCGCCAGCTGGATCGACATGAGCCAGGGCGCGGTCGAGCACACCGGCAACCCGCTCGACGTCGCCATCAATGGCAACGGCTATCTTGTCGTGCAGACGCCGAACGGGCAGCAACGCTATACGCGAAACGGCGCGCTTTCGATCAATGCCGCCGGCCAGCTCGTCACCAGCGACGGCAATCAGGTGATCGGGGATTCCGGGCCGATCACCTTCCAATCCACCGATCACGACGTCATCATCAGCCGCAGCGGCATCATCACCGTGCGTGAGGGCAACAGCGCCGCCGATTCCCCGCGCGGCACGCTTCAGCTCGTCAACTTCGCCCAGCCGCAGCTTCTGCAGAAGGACGGCGGCTCGACCTTTGCGGCACCGGCCGGCGTCACGCCCGACCCGACGCCGGCCAACACCTATGTGGTTCAAGGCGCGATCGAAAAATCGAACGTAAACGGCGTCGTCGCAATGGCGCGGCTGATCGAGATCACGCGCAGCTATACCGATATCGCCAACATTCTCCAGCAACAGAGCGACCAGCGCCGCGGCGCGCTGGCGCAGCTGTCGCAGACGCCGAGTTCGTAAGGGTTAAGGTTCGGGAGACGGCAAGATGCGTGCGCTTGATACTGCGGCGACCGGAATGGCGGCCATGGACCTTCAGGTCCAGGTCATTGCCGGCAATATCGCGAACATGACGACCACCGGTTTCAAGAGCCAACGCGCCGAGTTTCAGGATCTGCTCTACGAGCACGTCCAGCGCATCGGCGCGCAAGCCTCCGATCAGGGCAACATCCTGCCGGTCGGCATCGAGCTCGGCTCCGGCGTCAAGACCGTCGGCACGCCGCGTCTGATGACGCAGGGCTCGCTGCAGCAGACCGGCAATACGCTCGACGTCGCCATCCAGGGCGACGGCTGGTTCAAGATCCAGATGCCGGACGGCACTTTCAGCTATACGCGCGACGGCTCGTTCCAGCAGGACGCGCAGGGCCGCATCGTCAACGCCGAGGGCGATGTCGTTCAGCCCAGCATCACCATCCCGCCGAACGCAAGCGGACTCACCATCAACCAGCAGGGCCAAGTGTCCGTACAACTGCCCGGCAGCACCACGTCCAGCATCCTCGGGCAATTGACCATTACACGCTTTTCCAACAATGCCGGCCTCCAGGGCAACGGCGACAATCTGTTCTCGGCGACGCCGGCCTCGGGCACGCCGCAGGACACGCTCGCCGGCACGGATGGCGCCGGCACGCTGCAACAGGGCTACCTCGAGCAATCCAACGTCGAAGCGGTGGTCGAAATCTCCAATCTGATCGCGGCGCAACGCGCCTACGAGATGAATTCCAAGGTCATCACCGCGGCCGACGAAATGTTGCAGACGACCTCGCAACTGATGAAATGAGAAAGGTCTCGACCATGACCCGGATCATGATCGCATGCTTCGCGTTGCTGCTGGCGCTCGGCGGCAAAGCGGCCGCACAGAGCCCCGGCGCCCGCGCCGATGCCGGCGCTGAAGGCCAACGTCACCGTCGCAAGCGATATCGTCACCATCGGCGACCTCGTCGAAAACGCCGGTCCGGTCGCCGCCGTGCCGATCTTCCGCGCGCCCGATCTCGGCACGACAGGGGCGGTGCCGACCGATCGCATTATCGACGCCATCCGGCCGCACCAGCTCATCGGCATCGACACCCGCGGGCTTGCCGAGGTCATCGTGACGCGCGCCAGCCGCACCATCGCCGCGCGGGAAATCTCCGCCCGCATCGCTCAGGCGCTGTCCGGCCAATACGGCTTCGGCAATGCGCGCAATATCTTGATCAACTTCGACGGCGACGTGCGCACGCTGCAAATCGAGCCCAATGTGACCGGCGAATTGCAGGTGCTCGCGCTGTCCTATGACCCGCGCACGACGCGCTTCGACGTGACGTTCGATATGCCCGAGAGCATCGAGCTGCACCGGCAACCGGCGCGCTATAGCGGCACCGCCGTCGAGACCATCGATGCCATTGCCGTCGATCGTCCGATCGAGCGCGGCGATGTGCTCAAGGCGTCAGATCTCACCGTGGTGCGACGGCCCAAGGCGGAAGGCAGCATCGCCCTCACGGACGGCAACGCCGCGGTCGGGCTTGCGGCGCGGCACGCCCTGCGTCCGGGCCAGCCGCTCGCCGCCGCCGATCTGATGAAGCCCGAAATCGTCGCCCGCAACGATACCGTGACCATCGTCTATCGAGTGCCGGGCATTATGCTCACGCTGCGCGGTCAAGCCAAGGATGCCGGCGCGCTCGGCGACACGATCGGCGTTCTCAACATCGAGTCCAAGCGCGTGGTTCAGGCCGTCGTTTCCGGGCCGGACCGCGTAACGATCGGTCCGGTTACGGCGCAAGTCGTCGATAATTCGACGGAGCTGTCTGAGTAAGTTGTGCGGGTGTCGCGAGTGAGAGGTTGTTCAATGTCGAAACGCATTTTGCTGCTGCGTTGTGCTCTGTTGTCGTCGGTCGCTATCGGCGTTTCTGGCTGCGCATCGCTCGACAGGCTTAAAGATATAGGCAATCCGCCGCCGCTATCGCCGGTGTCCAATCCAACGACGTCGCCCGGATATAAGCCCGTGCAAATGCCGATGCCTACGCCGCAACCTGCCTCGTTCAATCCCAACTCGCTGTGGCGCAACGGCTCGCGCGCGTTTTTCAAGGATCAGCGCGCCCATCAGGTCGGCGACATATTGACGGTCAAGGTCAACATCAACGATACGGCGCAATTTCAGGATCAGACCCAGGTCCAACGCACCTCGACCGAGGATTCCGGCATCACCAATTTCATCGGCGCCAACACCATCGTCCATCCGGCCAAAGCCATCCTGCCGGGCAGCATCATCACCGCGAATACCGACTCGCAGAGCAACGCCAACGGCACGATCAACCGGCAGGATCAGTTGTTGACGAATGTCGCGGCGGTGGTGACGCAAGTGTTGCCGAACGGAAACATGGTGATCGAAGGCAAGCAGGAAGTCCGGCTGAATTCGGAAATGCGGGTGCTTGTGGTGGCTGGTGTGGTGCGTCCGGAGGACATCGAAAGCGACAACCAGATCGACTTGGCTAAGATCGCCGAGGCGCGCGTCGCCTATGGCGGCAAAGGCACCCTGTCCGACATTCAGCAGCCGCCTTGGGGCCAGCAAGCGCTGAACGTGCTGTTACCGTTCTAGGTTGATTACTCAATACCCGCCCTCCCCGGGATCCGCGTCGCGTATGTGTAACGTCGATCCCGACACGCCGCGGCCTCCGGCAGCTCCCCGCCGGAGGCCGCAACCGTTCCGGTTACGCCGAGAGCTTGCGCTGCGGAAAAAACTCCGCCCGCATTAAGTCTCGCCGTACCGTGGCGATCACGCTCTCCCAGTCGCCGAATTTTGGCTGCCGGTAGAGCCGCGCGGATGGGTACCAAGGGCTGTCTTGCCGTTCGCGCAACCAGCGAAAATCCGCGGCAAACGGCAAGAGCAACAAGAGCGGTTTCCCGATCGCGCCGGCCACATGCGCGACTGCCGTGTCCACCGCTATGACGGCATCCATCAGGGAGATCGCAGCCGCCGTATCGGCAAAATCGCAAAATCTCGATTCGAGCCGATGCAAGTTCGACAATTTTTGCAGAACCGGCAGGTCGCGCTCGCGGATGTCATGCTGCAGGCTGACGAACGCGAGGTCCGGCAAATCGAGCAAGGGCGCCAGCGTTGCAAGACCGATCGACCGGTTGAGATCGTTGTCGTGAATAGGATCCCCGGACCAGACCAGGCCGATGAGCGGCCGGCGCTCGGGGAGCCGGCTGCGCCAAGCCGCAACCCTGGCATTCGGCGGCGCGAGGTACGGGATCGATGCCGGGATTGTGGCTAGCTCGGTTGCGAAAGCCAGCGGCAGGCTGAGTAACGGACAATGCACGTCGAAAACCGGCAGCGGTTCGCCGCGCGCCATTACCGCCGCAACGCCGGCAACGCCCGTCAGCAACGGCACAAGCTCACGTTGCACTTCGACAATGACCTTCCCGGCGCCGCGCCTGGCGACCAGCGCCGCATAGCGCACGAACTGAATAGTGTCGCCGAATCCCTGCTCCGCGTGCAGCAATATGGTCTTGCCGTCGAGCGGTTCTTTGCCCGACCAGAACGGCGCCGCGAAGCTGCGGCGCTGGGAGGCCAAAAGCCCGACCGACCAACGCGCTTCATAGCCCTGCCAACCCGCGGCAAAATCGCCGAGCGTCAAGCGCGCAACGCTCTCGACAAATCTTGCTTGGGCGAAGTTCGGATTGTTGAGGAGTGCACGGCTTGCGCTCATCAGCGCTTCGCGCGGCCGGTCGAGCCGCCGCAGGGCAACGGCGCGGTTGGTCAAGAGGTTGGCATTCTCGGGCACGATGGCGAGCGCTCGGTCGTAAGCGGCAATCGCTTCCTCGGGCCGATTGAGCTTGATCAGCGCATTACCGCAATTGCCGAGCGCATCGAGGTGATCGGGATCGACGGCAAGCACGCGTTCGAAGCTCGCCAGTGCGTCAAGCGGCCGGCGCAACTCGAGCAGCGCCACGCCGCGGCGGTTGAGAAGCTCCACATGGCCCGGATCGAGCGCCAGTCCCTCCTCGTAGCTTAATAGCGCATCCTTGAATCGACCCAGCAAATGGAAAACAAGTCCGAGGCTCGCGAATCCTTCGGCGCGGCCGATGTCGTTCTTGAGCGCTGTCTGAATAAGCGCCAGTGCCGTATCGAGACGACCGCGCTGACACTGCAGCTGCCCGAGGCCGTGCAACGCTTCGAAATTTTCGGGATGATACTGCAGTAGCGCGTTGTAGAGCCGCTCAGCCTTGGCGAGATCGCCGCTGTCATGCGCTCGCAGCGCCCGTCGCAGGAGGCGCGTTGAATTTGCTTGCGAGTGCTGCTGTGCCGGCCCGTTCGACATCGAACTCCGCGCCCGATCTTTAACGATCGGTAAACGAACGCAGTAAACAAAAACTTAACGGTCCGCAGAGAGAAGGCCGCTGTGACGCGCTTAGCGTTCCAGCGCGTCGATCCGTTTTAGCAGCAGAGCGACCTCGCGTTCGAGTTTCGTCACGCGATCGGCGAGGTGATAGTCGGTGCGGCCCGAACTCCGAGCGCGGATTCAAGATAGCCTCGGGCGTCCAGGTGATGCCGATGTTATTGCCCTTGCGCCATATGACATGGGCTTGGAAGTAATCGTCTTTGTTCGGGAGATAGAGCTCGAACACGTCCGGCAGTGCAACGTTCTCGGAGAATTCGAGCCGACTGCCATGCTCGCCGATGTCGCGCACGATGCAATCCATGCTGGAGAGCCGGTTGTTGAAATAGATTCGTCCTTTGATGAAAGTCTTATGCCGGGGATGCGCGCGGCGCTCGATCATTGCACGACGACCTCTTCGCGCGTGACCCGATCGATCACTCGATAACGGCTTGGAACCTGACGATAAGATCCATGTGCGCTTCTAATTGCTCGTCCTGATGCGCGAAACCCAACGATTTTATCAAGCCGCGTCTGCGCTCCACCAAAAGCCGGCGAGCGGCGGCGACGGTGTCATCGCTCTTGACCATTCGAGGCCTTTTCCGCATTCCACGTCGCCGGGGCGACAGCGGTTCTTCGCCGGAATTTACGCACGTCGCGCGTCGGCCGAGTAAAAATCCGCCGAACTAAGAGCCGCGATGAAGCGAAACGGTATTGACGCAGATCAAGATGACCGCCTGCCGTTGCGGCGACGGTTTATAAATGCTGAAAATCGGTGCAGCCGGTTGTCGCCCGGCTTTAGCAAATGCCGGCTACCGCTCAATCGTCGCGATAAACGCGCTCGCGCCGCTCGTGGCGTTCCTGGGCTTCGATCGACAAAGTTGCGATCGGCCGCGCCTCCAGCCGCTTCAGCGTGATCGGCTCGCCGGTTTCCTCGCAATAGCCGTAAGTGCCGTCTTCGATGCGCTGCAACGCAGCATCGATCTTGGCGATCAGCTTACGTTGGCGGTCGCGAGCGCGCAGCTCGATCGCCCGATCGGTCTCCGACGACGCCCGATCGGCGAGGTCGGGATGATTTTGGCTCTCATCCTGGAGATGCTGCAGCGTCTCCCTGGCCTCCTTGAGGATGTCCTCCCGCCAGTCGAGCAATTTCAGCCGAAAATAGTCCCGCTGACGCTCGTTCATGAACGGCTCTTTGTCGCTTGGCCGATACCGCCTTTCTTCCAGTCGAATGCTTCCCTCGCCCTTACCGTTCTTATCGGGCTTGTCGGCGGCTCGACCGTTTTTGCCCTTTAACAACTGCATTTTTCGTTTACTCCCGCACCCCTACAATCGCGAGGCCCCCCTCGCGCGGCGGCTTATATCCAAGGTCCATGACAGTGACAACAAAGATCGTGTCAGGCGTAGCGCGGGTCGGCCGGATTCCGTTATCGAGCGGCCATAAATGACGCCGCGGCGCGTGCCGCGGCGCCGGTGCCGTAACAGAAGCGGGCAAAAATCGCGGATTTTCTGAGCTCAGGCCAGAGCTCGGGCCAGAGCTCAGGCCATGCCGGCTTTGGCCAGTTCGACAGCTACCCGGAGGTCGATTTCCGCCAGGACCTGGTCCAGTCGTTCGTCGCCGGAGCCGTCGTGGAGATCTGCCGCGACGGATTTGAGCCGCAGCATTGTGGCCTGATCCAGCGTCCCCGCCAGGAGCCCGATCTTGAGCTCATCCAGCGCATCGAGCGCCCGGCGGCCATGTTTGACCGCGCGGCGCCGGCGTTCTACCGGGTCTTCGATTCCTTGGAGCGCGATCAAAGCGTCGATACCGCCCAAGGTTCGTAGCGCCACCGCCGCGCTGTGCGCTTGCGGGGCGTCCGTCTGGGCGAGCGAGAATGTGCCGCTTGACGCCTGTCGCGCCGCGGTGGGCGCCGTCGCCAGTGCCGTCCGGTTCGGTCCCTCAACCCGCATAAGGAGATGGTGTGCTCCTATGGTTAATGGCGGGTAAAACCCCAACCGGCAAGAATTGCCCGAACCGGCAAGGGATGCTGGCCGCCGCCGCGCCGTTCGGCGCGCTCTCCAAATATAGTCATTTTATTTCAAAGGCTTATCGGTACCGCGCCAATGGCACGCAATTGGCATTGTTAACGCCGTCCGGCCTCTTGGGGAGCAAGAGATGAGAGGGACGTGTCGAACCGCGCTTGCCGCGCTGGTCATCTTTGCCTGTGCCGCAACGCCAGCGGCGGCGATGTCGCGCATCAAGGACCTCGCCAATATCGAGGGCGTGCGGCAGAACCAGCTGATCGGTTATGGCCTCGTCGTCGGGCTCAACGGCACCGGCGATACGCTCAATAACGCGCCTTTTACCAAGCAATCGCTGCAGGCGATGCTGGAACGGCTCGGCGTCAACATCCGCGGCCAGCAAATTCGCACCGGCAATGTTGCCGCCGTTATGGTCACCGCCGACCTGCCGCCCTTTGCCACGCAAGGCACGCGCATCGACGTGACCGCCTCGGCGATGGGCGACGCCAAAAGCCTGCAGGGCGGCACCCTTCTGGTTACGCCGCTCTTAGGCGCCGATGGCAACGTCTATGCGGTCGCCCAAGGCTCGCTTTCCATTGGCGGATTTCAGGCCCAGGGCCAAGCTGCCAGCATCACCCGCGGCGTACCGACCGTCGGGCGGCTTCCCAACGGTGCCATCATCGAGCGCGAGATCGAATTTGCGCTCAACAGCGTCGGGCAGCTACGCCTCGCCTTGCGCAACGCCGACTTCACCACGGCAAAGCGCATCGCCGAGGCGGTCAACGACTATATCGGCGCGCCGATTGCCGAGCCGCTCGATCCTTCGACCGTGCAGCTTACGCTGCCGAAGAAATTTCCGCAGAACATCGTCCAGCTATTGACTGAGATCGAGCAATTGCAGGTCGAACCGGACGAAGAAGCCAAGATCGTCATCGACGAGCGCTCTGGCGTCATCGTCATCGGCCGCGACGTGCGCGTGTCGACGGTAGCGGTCGCGCAAGGCAATCTCACCGTCACGATCTCGGAATCGCCGCAAGTGAGTCAGCCAGCGCCGCTGTCGCGCGGCCGCACCGTCGCGGTGCCGCGCACCCAAGTCGGCGTGCAAGAAGAAGGCAAAAAGCTCGCAATGGTCCACGAAGGCGTGTCGCTGCAACAGATCGTCGACGGGCTCAATGCGCTCGGCATCGGGCCGCGCGACCTCATCACGATTTTGCAAGCGATCAAGGCCGCCGGCGCCATTCAGGCCGATATTGAGGTGATGTGATGACAAGCTTAAGCCCCGTCGATCTCGGCGCCTCGCTGTCCTCGATTGGGGATGTGGCGAGCGCGCAAGCGCAAGCCGCGCTCCGGCTCAAGGGCAAGGCCAAGGAAGCCGCGCAGAATTTCGAGGCCAATTTTCTCAGCAGCATGTTCCAGGACATGTTCACCGGCATCGACGGCGACGGTCCGTTTGGCGGCAGCGGCGCACTGAAAATCTGGCGCTCGTTTATGACCGAGCAGATAGCCAAATCATTTGCCAAGGCCGGCGGCATCGGCATCGCGCCGATGGTGTACAGCACCTTGCTCAAGGAACAAGGCTTGAAAACATGAGTCCGATCACGACGGCCGCGGAAGCGGAACAGGCGATTGACGATATGACCGCACTCGTGGAAATGCTCGCCACCCTCCTCGAACAGGAGACACGGCTGGTTCACGCCGGTAAGGTCCGCAGTGCAGCCGCGCTCGAGCCGACTAAGGCGGAACTGGCGGGCCGGCTGTTCGCAGCCGGTGAGCGTCTAAGACTAAGCGCGAATTTCCTGCGGCAGTCGATGCCCGGCCGTTGCACAGCGCTGTTGCGGCTGCAAGAAACTTTCCGCGGCATCCTGCAGAGGAACATGATCGTACTCGCGACCGCGCATGCCGTCTCCGAGGGAATTATGCGCCGGCTGTCCGGCGATCTCGCCCGCAAGGCCGCACCACAGGTCTATGGCGCCAGCGGACGAACCGCGGCGCCAAACTCCAAACATGGCCGGCCGCTCGCGGTCAGCCGCGCGCTATAGGACTGGTGGATGCCGTCCTGCTTCAAGCAAATTTATGGATCGCTCGGTGATTTGTTCCTCGTAATGACGTCCAACTTCTAACCGAATTTCGGCGGCCGGCACGCGAGCTCGGCAAGCTCCTGGCGAAGCTGTTCGACAGGCCCGTCCCACTCGCCGATCCTGGTCTGCCGAAACAACCGCATGCTTGGATACCAGGGGCTATCAGTGCGATCGAGGAGCCATCTGAAATCGGGCGAGAACGGCAAAAGTAATGCGACTGCCTTACCCATGGCGCCGGCAACATGTGCAACGGAAGTGTCGACCGAGACGAGAAGGTCGATCATCGCAACGACGGCAGCGGTATCGGCAAAATCGGTGAAGTCTTGGCCGAGTTGGACAACGCCATAGTCGCGGAGAATCGCAGCCTCGACCTCGGTCACTTCTTTTTGCACACTGACGAAGTCGAGACCCTGTACGCAGAGCACGCGTGTCAGTCGCTCAAGCTGCATCGAGCGATTTCGATCATTCGCGTGTACACGGTTGCCGGCCCAACACAGTCCTATGCGCGGACGCATGCTGTTCGACAACCGCGGCCGCCACATATCGATGCGCTCCTGAAAGGGCCGCAGATACGGAATGTTCGCCGGAACCGTCGCGAGTTCAGTGCCAAACGCTAGCGGCAGGCTGAGTAGCGGACAATGCAGATCAAAATCGGGCAGCACGTCGCCATCGCTGAAAACTGCAGTAACGCCCGGAACCGACCACATAAGCATCTTGAGCGCCGGCTGGACCGTGAGCAGCACTTTGGCACCAAGCGACGAAACGAGCTGCGCATAGCGCACAAACTGGATCGCGTCACCCAGACCCTGTTCAGCGTGAAGCAAGATGGTCTTCCCATGCAGGTCCCTTTCCCCATCCCAGCGGGGCTGAGAGAAGTCGCCGTATTGCCGCGCCAGATCCTTTCTTTTCCAGCGGTACTCATACTGTTTCCAGCCGGCACCGAAATCCCCAATGATCAACCGCGCGATGGCCGCGTTGAAATTGGCGTCGGTATTGTCTGGTTCGAACGCAAGCGCCTCGCCATAGCTGGCCAGCGCCTCGTCCATCCGCACTTGCTTGAGGAACGCATTCCCACGGTTAACGAGAGCTGCGACGATTTGGGGTTTGACACGAAGCGCATGCTCGTAGCACGCGAACGCTTCGTCGAATCGATTCATTTCGGCGAGGGCTGCACCGCGATCAGAGAGTATGCCCGCCTCGTCGGGCTTGATCGCAAGCGCCCTATCGTAACTCTCCAATGCCTCTACGTATCGCCTGTTTTTGATAAAGGCCTTGCCGCGGTTAGCCAAAGCCGCGACGTTATCGGGCTCGCGTGTTATGACTTTATCGAAGATTGAGAGGGCCTCGTCGATCCTGTCGAGCTCCAGTAGAATTGTACCACGATTGATATAAATGTCGGAACGATCCGGAGCGGCCGCCAGCGCCGCATCGTAGCTTGCCAAGGCCTCGGCGGGACGACGAAGTTTCCCGAGCACGACACCACGGGTATTGAGCACATCGACCTGGCCGGGATCTTTGGCCAACGCTTTGTCGCAAGCCGCAAGGGCGTCCTCCAAGCGATTCAATGCCGCGAGCGCATTGGCGCTGTTGTGCAGCGCTTCGAGATGGGTCGGATCGATCGCGAGCGCCCTGGCGTAGGTCGCCAGCGCCTCATCCGGCCGATCGAGGAGCAGCGCCAGACCAAGATTGTTGAGCGCATCGAGGCGCTGGGGTTCCACAGCGAGCGCCGCCTCGTAGCTTGCGCGGGCCTGCTCAAGACGTCCAAGTCCCATCAAGGCATTGCCACGATTATAAAGAGCGTCGGCGTAGCCTGGTTTCTCGGTGAGAGCGCGTTCACAGCTTTGCAGCGCTTCATCGAAACGCGCGAGTTCCGCCAGCGCCACACTGCGATTGTTGAGCACTTCCGCGTTGCCCGGTTCAATCGCCAACGCCGCATTATAGGCGGTAAGCGCTTCCTCGAATCGCTTAAGCGCTCCGAGCGCGATGCCGCGGCGGTTCAGGCACTGGGCGTGCTTTGGTCTTAGCGTGAGCACCCTTCCGTAGTCGGCCAGCGCCTCCTCATGCCGCCCGAGTGCGCAAAGGGCATTGCCGCGATTATAAAGGCCATCAACGTGGTCGGGCGCCAGCGCCAACGCGCGGTCGTAGCTCGCCAGCGCCTCGAGATAGCGCTTGAGACCCTTCAAAGCATTCCCGCGATTGTAATTTGCCGACACATCGTTGGCGCGGATTGCCAAGACCTTGTCGAAACTCGCCAAAGCATCCTCGTGGCGTCTAAGCGCATCGAGAATGATGCCATAATTGTTGAGCACGTCGGCCGAGTTCGGCTGCGCCTCGAGCGCTGCAGCGACGAGCCGGAGTGCCTCCGCAGAGTGGCCCTGCTGGTGGTGAAGCACGCCGCTCAGATGCAGGGCATCGAAATGCGCTGGATCATTCGCGAGAATGGCACCGTAAAGAAGATCCGCCTCGAGGAGCCGGCCCTGCCGGTGCATGGTCAAGGCCTGTTGGATGGAGGGTGCGGCCGGCGAGCGCTGTGTGCCTGCGTGCTTCGCCATAGGTGCGCCACCCGAAGTTTGCAATCGAAGTCGATGAGGCAAGATCATTCAAGATGGTTAACTGACCGTGAATTTCTCGGCTTCGGATACGCCGTATTAACCGCCTCAGGGCATCAAGGTGACGAACACCCGTTTATCGCGACAGCACATGAGCCTCGGAAGCATCGGAAGCATCGGCAGCACGTCCTCGTTCTGGCAGCAGGACCAAGCCTATTGGAACCAGGCTCAGAGCCAGGACGCGACGATTGCGGCCACTGACAATGTAATCAGCGCCATACAATCGGCCGAAACCAATTTAGGAAAGGGGCTTGCGAGCATCGCTAACGGTCAGGCCTTGCAACGCGTCAATTCCCAGCTCGTGGCCGGCGTCCAAAGCCTGTTGCAAGGCCATTCAGGTTCGTCATCGTCGAGCGCAACGGCTGCATCATTCTCTTCAAACTCCGGATCGCCCGGCACGTCTCGCACAACTAGCACGTCCGGCGGGCCGGCCACCGGCATCGGCTCGGCGGTGCTGACGACGGGCACCCCACTATCGAGTTTTGGTATCCTGCCCGGCGGCACGATTACGATCAGTGCCGGTTTAAACGCGACGACATATACATCGACCGGCACCGATACGGTCGGCGATCTGATCGATGCTATCAACCTAGATCTTCCAACTAACGCGCAAGTTACCGCTTCGCTCAACAGCAGCGGCAGGCTAGTTGTTAGCAGTAGAAACCAGAAAGACTCGATCGCGCTCGTGGGCAGCGGCACAGACGCGAGTGCCATCGGCTTCGGCAGCGGCAATTCCGCTTTCCAGCCGACCAAGCCGTCGTCGAGCACTGCGAAATCGTCGAGCTCTCCAAGCTCTTCAACGTCCTCGAGTTCTTTCGGGTCGTCGACCGGTTCCTCCTTATCTCCATCGAGCAGCGGATCGGCGAGCACGTCGATGGCGTTCACGGACCTTGCGGCGCTCACGGAACAGAACTTGAGCTCGGCCGCCGGAATACTCAGCGGAGCCGGCGTCAGCGGCACCCTCGTCAATATGCTGACGTGAAACAGGCTAAGCTTCCGCGCCGTCATACGCATCCGGTGAGGGCTCTTACGCGCCGCGAGCTTCCTGGCAGTCGGTATCGGTGCCGAATTTCCGCGGTAGCGATCTGGAATCTTGTAAATAAGCCACCCCTTGAAATGGCTTTACCCGTTCGCCGAAGTCTTCATTTTTGCCGGCGCGAATAACTGACGAATCGCTGAAATTCACAAAGTTTGGGCCTTAATCCTGCGTGCGTGCCCGGACCTCGGCGAGCCAGGCCTGCGGATCGAGGTCGTTAAGCTTGGTGGTGGCGATGTGGGTGTGATGTGGGTGTGATGTGGGTGTAGAGGGCAGCTGCCCGCCGGCCGCCGTCGTCGGAACCGGCCAAGGTCCAGTTGCGGCGTCCGACCGCGACGGCGCGTAGCTCACACTCGGCAGCATTGTTTGTTATGCACAGACGGCCGTCGACGAGAAAGCGGGTCGGCGCAGCCCAGCGCTCGAGGCTGTACTCGATGGCCTTGCCGGTGTCGCTGTTCTTGGACGCCCTGGCGCGCTGCTCACGCAACCTGCCGCCGCGGCTGTCGCCCCGGAGGGCAGTCCCCAGCGTTCACCGCGACGCCAAATCCAACGTGCGTTCCGATTTTGCCAAGTGCGAGAAACGCGTCATTTCAAATCATGGTTAATCAATCGCAAACGTAAACGGTTAACGACTGACTAAGGGGACGCAAATGAATAGGCGAAAACCTCTGGGGCGCAGGCAAGGGGGGCGCCGACCGCATCGTCCGCTACCTTGTATTCAACATGTTGGCCAAAGCGAGAAATCCGCAGATTTACACGTCTTTAAGCGAATTAAGGCAATTCTCCATCAGCCGACCACGTGGATCGGAGAAAACACTCGCAAGTACGATACGTACGCGAGTGTCAGCCAGTACGGTCTGTAACCAGAAGGGTAGCACTATGTCTGACATCACATTAACTGCGGGCATTCGACAGAACTTGCTGTCGTTGCAGCAGACGTCCGCCGATCTGACCACCACCCAGGAGCAGTTGGCGACAGGTAAGAAGGTAAACTCGGCCGCCGACAACCCGAGCTCCTATTTCACCTCGCAGAACCTGACCAACAACGCCAATTCATTGAGCGCCTTGCTCGACCAGATCGGCCAGGGCCAACAGACGATCAACGCCGCGACTGACGGCCTCACCGGAATATCCAGCCTCCTGCAGCAAGCGCTAGCCACGGTGCAACAAGCGCAACAGTCGAGCCAAACCGCAGGTGCGACGACCGGATCGGTCACTGTGACCGCCTCGACCGTGACAACAGCTGGAACTCTCGACATCCTCGTTGGCACGACCACCTATGGGATCGCGATTGCGACGAGCGAGACGGCCAGCGCCATCGAAGCCGCGATCAATGCCACGACTGGTCTTGGTAGCAGCGGCGCAGTTACCGCAAGCGACACCGGCCCCGGCGAGATTGTGCTCACGGCGAATTCGGGCAGCACACCCTTCTCGGTTGTCGCCAACGCTACTTCCACGACGCTTGGTCTGACCACCAGCACCAGTACCAACAACGCGGTGTACGGCACGAGCTCCACGCGCGCCACTTTGCAATCAAACTACAATGGGTTGCTGTCGCAAATCAATCAACTCGCCGGCGACGCGAAATACAATGGTGTAAACCTTCTCTACGGCGACAGTTTGACGATTGATTTCAATTCCGCCGGCACAAGCGCGTTGACTATCACCGGCGTGACCTTTAACGCCGCCGGTCTTGGGCTTGGGACGATCAGCGGCGCTGGCGCTGGTTCTTTCCACGATGACTCTGCGCTTGGCACTGCGGCCACCGACATCAACGCCGCCATCACACAAGTGCAAACTCAGACCGAGACGTTCGGCACCAACTCGGGAGTCATCGGAACGCGTCAAACATTCACGACGAACCTCATCAATACGCTGCAGACAGGCGCTAGCAACCTCGTGGTGGCGGACCAAAACGAGGCAAGCGCCAATTTGTTGACCGAACAAACCCAGCAGCAACTGGAAATCTCCGCACTGTCCATCGCCAATCAAGCGAACCAGTCCGTGCTTAAGCTGTTCGGCTAGGTTCTTCTGGTACAGGCCTTCTGGTGAAGGCAGCGGGGCGAAAGCCCCGCTGCTTTTTTATGGCGATAGCCACACACAGCCCCACTTACTATTCACATTTCGCTACTTTCCGCACGGCTGACCCACGCTTACCCCTATTCGCCATGATGGATTCGCTCCACAAGGCGGTTACTTGTAGCTGACGTCGACCAGCGCATGCATCGAGGGAACGCTACTCGTTCTGCGAAAAGGACCTCATGTCGCTGAGGCACGCCGAAAGTCTGGGAAAGCTCACTTGTCTTGCCGTGCAGTTCATCTACACGGTCACGCGGCGGCTTTACTTCCACCTATCAGGCGAATTCCTCCAAGGTCGCGCCGAACGCGACGACTGTTCTTGAAAACATCAACAATCGAATTTTAACCACCAAGTCATATAACGTCCCTAAAGAAAGCACGCAAGCTCAGCGTACGAGAGGGTCATCTCGACATGCACCACGCCACCGACGCTTACGCGAAGACCGCCATCGAAACGGCAGCTCCGCGTGAACTTGAGGCTAGCCTGCTTCTTCAAGCCGCGGCAAAATTGAAAGCGGTTCAAGACGCCTGGAAGGATCGTAAGCCGCAAGGCCTCGACGACGCGCTGTTGTATAATCGCCGGCTCTGGACGATATTTCTCGACGCGGTAACGAGCGATGACAACAAGTTGCCGATCGCGGTCCGCGACAATCTCAGGCGGCTCGGCATGTTCGTTATGGGGGAGACGTTCTCGCTGATGACCAACCCGAAGCCCGATCACCTGACGTCGATCATCAAGATCAATCGCGGTATCGCCGCCGGCCTGCGTCGCAAGGCGTAGTAAAACTGCGGCAACACGATCAAGCGGCGCGCGGCATATCCAATCGGAGCCGTCCGCGCAGATGCGGTATGCGTTTCACGTCCATTTTGCCGGCGAGTATCTGTAAATAAAATAGCTCTTCCTTAGTGGCAACGGCAAAATCGGAAAACTCGCGTTGCCCGTCGTGCAAATCGTCATCCGATAGGGCAGCTTCAAACAGGTTAAGCCAGCCGGATCCTTCCGCGTCACCTCCCGCGCCCTCGTGAAACAGCATTTTTTGCCGATCGCGAATGCAAGCCGGCAGTTGCGAAGGATACAAGTCATAGAGCGCGCGCAGCGGTGCCTTCCCGACTGGCGCATCGCCCAGGCGCTTGAGCAAAGCGGACTCACCGAGCTCGCTCGCGTAGCCGACCACCGTCTGGTCGAGGAAGGGCTCGCGTATTTCGAGCTGGAATTGCATCGAGCAACGATCGACCCTTTGCAGATTTGCGCGGTGCATCATGCTCAGACATTGCTTTTGCACATAACGGCCCGCGTCATTCGATTGCATAAAGGCGTCTTCGAGCGGGGAGTAACCGGCGAACAGCTCGTCGGCGCCTTCGCCGCACAGCGCGACACGGAAGCCGTCCTGATGAATACGCTGGGACAGGAGATAGGTGTGAAGGCTGGGACGGATCACCGACGGTTCAAACGTTTCCACGGCATCGACCACTCTCTCGATGAGGGAAAGCTTCTCGACGCAAGGAGCGGCAACGGCCACTTCGCGCAGGTCGAGACCCGTCTCTTCGGCGTAGCGCTTGGCGTAAACGTAATCGGGTGCGTTTTGCCCCACGGCAATGTAGCCCGGCATCGTCGAGCAGATTCGCCGCGCGTAGTGCATGATCAGCGTGCTGTCTACGCCGCCGCTGAACAGAGCCGCAACCGGAAGATCAGAAGGCACACGGACGCGCACGGCTTCCGATAGAATTCGATCTAGCTCCTGCGGGGACGCTGCGCTCGAGGCTCTTGCCGGCGACAGATTGTAATGGCGTCCGCAAAAATTGCGGGTCAGCAAATAGCCGGGGGGCAACAGCAGGATATCGTCGCCTTCAGTCGTCTCCAGCAACGGTCGAATTTCCGAGCAAAACAGAAGGCCCTTGGCTGATCGTATCAGATAGAGCGGCTTGACCCCGAACGGGTCGCGCGCGGCCAAAAACTCGCCGGTCGCCGTATCGACGGCAACGAAGGCATACATGCCGGCCAGGCGTTGGATGCCGGCCTGGCCCCACGTCCGCAGCACATTGGCGACGACTTCAGTGTCGCATGCGGTACGGAAGCGTACGCCGAGCACGGCCAATTCCCGGCGCAAAACGTCATGATTGTAGATTTCGCCGTTAAAGGAGACGAGAAGGCGCTCATCGAAAGAGGCCTGCGGCTGCACGCCATGCGCGGCGTCCACAATTCGCAAGCGACGCGTGCACATCGCGATATTGCTGCCGACGCTGACCAGCGGATCGGTGATGTCTCCGCGATGCAGCATGCCCGCGATCAAGCGCCGGACAGCAGCTTCGGCGCCATCCCAATCGACGGCGACCGCTATACCGCACATGACGCCCCCAAGAATTTTAATCGCCAATCCCAGCAAAACTTGAAGGCCACCGTAGGTCGGTAAGGTTAACAGTTGGTTCAATAGCTAATCGGGTTCGCGTCGGGGCCGATGCCGAAGCAAGGCCTGCGGCACACATTCTCGTCAGCGGGCGGAAGTGCTTTCTTTACCAATTTTTTACGGTTCATGATGCCTCAAGGTCTGCGGCGGGTGCGCGCTTGCCGCGAGGGACACAGCATGACGGACGCGGCGGATTTAATTGCCGGTGACGACCTCAAAGCGGCGGCGCTCAGATTTATCGGCGAAACGCGGCTGAGGATCGAGAGCGAGCAAAAAGGCCTCCGCAGCATCTTCGACAGCTGGCTCACCCGCGTGCTCACCCAACTCATGAGCTTCGACCCGGCTCGCCCCTGGGAGGACAGCGTCCGCGAAAACGCATTGCGTTTTCCCGGACCAAGCCAAAGCCTGCAGTGGGATCTGCAACGGCTCCGTCTGTTTCTCGACCGCTGGTCACAGGGGCGTTTTGTCGAATATTCCCAGCGCGAGCAATCGGCCGCGCATTACCATCCACGGTTTGGCACCGAGTTCGGTGTCGACGTACTGCTCACCTGCCAGGGCGCTCCATCGCTCATGCGGTGGCGCGACATACCGCTAATGAAAAACGTTTTTGATTTTGCGATGTACCCGCGGCTGATCGCCGAGTTACGCCCGAAAACCATTTTCGAGGTCGGGTCGGGCTTGGGAGCGAGTGCCATCTGGTTCGCGGATCATCTCGAGTTCTGCGGCATCGAAGGCCGGGTTTACTCGGTCGATCGGGTAAAGCCAGGGATCGCGCACCCGCGTGTCGAGTTCCTCCAGGGCGATTGCTCCGATCCAGGGCGGCTCTTCGATCAGGAGCTCCTCGAATCGGCGCCGCATCCTCGGCTCGTCGTAGAAGATGCCCATCACAACGTCGACGCGGTGCTGGAGCATTTCCATAGATATTTGTCGCCCGGCGATTATCTAGTGGTCGAAGATAGCGACGTAAAGCGCGAAACACTTCGGCAGTTTGTCGCCACTCATCCCGGCGCCTACCTGGTGGACACACGCTTTACCGACAATTTCGGACGGAACGCAACCTGCGCAGCCGATTCGATCTTTGTCAGGGCTGCGGCGGCCGATAGTTTGGCTTATCCCGTGACCGGCGCGAGATAATTGACCAGGCTCAATTGCGCTAAGCGCGCCGTGACCGACATTGACGCTGAAAGGCTATTCTGCAGCGTCAAGATATCTTCGCCAATCTTATTCTGGTCGACACCGTCGATGCCCTGCAGCATGTTCTGCAAAGTCGTTTGCGTTTGCGTGTTCAGCTTGCTGGCACTGCTGACGGTCATCTGTGCATTAGCGAGGTCGGCCTCAATATCGCTGATCGACTGTGTGCCCGGTTGGCCGGCGAGATTCGCCGCAACCTTCTGGCTCAGCGCTTGATAGTTGGTTTTCGCATTCGGATCGCTTGCCGTATAGGTCGTTGCCGCGAGCACGGCGACGTTCGCAACCAAAGTGGTGAGAGCCTGCTCGTTGGCGCGCATGCCGTAAGCGATGGACATCGAAGGTCCGACCTGTGCAGTAGCGGTCTGGCGCGCCGGCGTGCTGCCATTCTCGCCCGCGTACCAAAATACCGTATTGGCGGCGGTACCGTTCACCAAAGCGGTCGAGGTGTCGGGCGGCGAGCCATTGACTCGCTGCGGTGGATCGGAACCGAAGAAATCATTGGCGGCGGCGACGGCGGAAGCGGCCGGGAGCGCGGTTTGCGCAAGATTAGTGACCGCGGTCGTTAGCGCCGTCTGCAGATTGGTCGCAGTATCCGACGGTAACGTTCCGATGGTGAACTGGTTGGCGCCCGGCGGCGAATTGGTTGTGGCCTGCAGCGAGATAGCCTGCGTCGAGCCATCGGGAAGCGTGAGTTGGAACTGGATGGAGTCGCCGGGGTTCGGATTGGACGCGAGCGCGACCGAGACCGACGCTGGCGAACCCGAAGGCCCGGTGACGGTCGCGCCGCTCAGAGTGGAGTTCACGCCAGTGAGTTGAAAACCGAACGGCGAGCCGTCTTAACTCAGCGTGACGGTAGAACCGACCGTTGCCACGCTCAACCGGCCGAGCCCGCTCACGCCCAAATCGGCTTGCTGACGCTCCGAGATCACCTGCGTCAAGCCCGCCTGGGCGCCGTTGCCGTTAAGAATATCCGTCGCGCTGGCGACGGACGGCTGATTCAACCCGCTGCCGGAGAAAATATAGTTACTGCCAACCTGGGTATTGAGGAGCGACAGTATGTTGTCGAGCTGCGCCGCGGCGGTCGCTTGGGTAGTCGTCTGGCCAATATTATTGAGCTGGAACGCACTCTGCTGATTAATTGCTTGCACCATCGAGCTGCCGGCTGCGCCGAGCTGGGTCAACACAGACTGGGCGACAGCCAGCGTCGTGCCGACCGTCGTCGCAGTATTGCTATAGCCATCGATGGCCGAGAGTTGCGCATTGAGTGCCAACGCCACTCCCGCCTGCGATTGCAGGCCGGAATAGGTCTGCGCCGCCTGGCCGCTCGCCAGCTGCTCACCCAGCGTGTTGAGCTGGGTCATCATATTGTTCTGGGCCATCACGCTGGCCGCAGTAATCGAGCCGGGCCCGGTGATGCTCATTACGATACCGCCTGCAGCAGTGTCGTCATCATATGATCGACAGTCGACATCACCCGAGCGTTAGCGCTGTAGGCATTCTGCAGCGCAATGAGGTTTGACATCTCCGTGTCGATGTTGACGCCAAACTCGGCGTTGAACCGCTGTTGCAATGCAGTCACGACAGCATCCTGACCTTGCTGCAAATTCGTCGCCGCATTCGCCGCCTGACTTTGTTAACTCGTTATGGCACTCATATAGTTGCTGAGCGTACCGCTGAAAGGTTGCTGTGCACTGCCGAGTCCTGTCGCAGGAGAGTAGCTCAACACCTCATTGGTCATCTGATTCAGAACAAAGTTTGGCCGTATCGAGTCGCCTGTGGGGGTGTTTACTGCGTAACCTATCAAACTGCCTGGCGAAGCCGTGAGCGCACTATTGACGGTTATCCGGCCGGCAAGGCCTTTTGTTTGCGAGCCGCCTGCTGTGACTGCTGCGGTGATTGGCTGGGTGCCGTCGAGAAACATCGGAAACTGGGGACTTCCGCTCGTTAGGGATGTGACAGTCGACGTTGCCGATAGTGAGTTGACGACGTTACCGCTGCCATTGGCGTTGACCACCTGCAATGTGCCACCCGCATTCGAGAATTGCAGATTTCCGCCGAATGCCGCGTTAAGCTGGGAAACAACTGGGTTTATTCCGCCGGAAAAGTTAATGCCGATCGTTTGATTAATCGAACCGGGTGGTTGGGTCGGAAGCGCGCCGCCCTGACCAAGCGCGACAATGGTTATTGTATGCTGAACATTGCCCAAATCGGTATATGCGAGCTGAAGTGAGTTACCAGGCAAGATTCCGCCGACGCTGACGCTAAATCCGGCCTGGCTGCCCGAACCGGCAGGCGTGCCGTTCGTGGTCTGGTTGGACAGCGCCTGCGCCATCTGGTTCGCCATTTCGTCAAGCTGCTCTTGTGCCTGCGGCAGAATGCTATCGCGCATCTGCAAGTAGGCTCCAATCTCGCCGGATTGGATGGCGTTGCCGGCAACAAGGTCGGTGGTCGACCCCCCTGGCGATGTCAGCGTGATCGTGCCGACCTCGTCCTGAGTGGGATTGGCGCTCCATTGCGATGTCGCCGACAGCGTGCCCGCACTATTGAAACTGAGTTGCGAAGCCTGCACTTCCGACACCAGCTGCTGGCCAGTGCCAGTAAAGATGGCAACTTGATTGTTGGTGTTCTCAACAACGTTGACATTCATCAGCTGGGTCAGTTGCGTGATATCCTGGTCCCGCTGGTTTTCAAGTGCCGCCGTGGCGCCGTCCGAAGGCGCCCCTTCAAGCTGCTTGTTGATATCGGCGATTTGCTGCAATGCCGTGTTAGCAGTTTGAACGTCGGTGGCGATCCCCTGTTCCGCCTGAGTGCGAAGCTGCTGGATTCCTGAGGTCATTGAGTTGAGATTTTGTGCCAAAGCCTGCGCCGAGCTGACCACAGCGGTTTGCGCTGAATACGAGCTCGGCGATGTCGACAGCGCCTGCAACGCAGTAGTGAAATTATTGAAAATTCCGTCGAATGACGTTGCCGATCCAGGTGTGCCGTAAATCTGTTGTAGCTGCTGATAAAGATTGGCAGTTTTATCGGCGTAGGAGCCGCCTGAGGTCTCAGTCCACAACTGGTCCTGCACTAAAGTGTTGAGGTTCCGATTGATGCCGTCTGTGTTGACGCTTACGCCCGGGGTGCCGGACGAAACCAGCTCAGTCTGATTGAGAGTCTCGTCGACGTAACCAGGCGTGTTGGCGTTAGCCACATTGCCTGCGATAACGGCAAGGCCCTTTTGCGTCACATCGACGCCTGCCAACGCAGTCGACAAAGCCTGGTTCACGCTCATGGATGCGATGGACTCCGCGGCTCACGCCTTAACCGCGAGATGATATCGACCCATCATTGGATGGCCGTGATCAAACTCTGGATCATCTGATTTGAGGTCGACATGACTTTGGCGTTCGCGGAATAGGCCTGCTGCGCCACGATCAGCTTGCTAAACTCGGTTGCAATGTCGACGTTGGAGGCCTCGAGCGAGCTCCCTTCAATGCTGCCTGTCGCTGAGTAACTCGGAGGACCCAATTCTGGCGTCGCAGCGAAGGCGTCGCCGCTGAGCGCCTGCAAGGAGTCCTCGCCGTTGAAAGTCGCTAGCGTGATTTCAGCCAATGGAATTGTCTGGCCATTCGAGAAACTGCCAACTACTCGGTTTTGGGTATCAACCGAGACTGACTGCAGTTGCCCGGCAGCAAATCCGTTTTGTTGCAATTGGCTCACCTGCGCCGCGGTGCCAGACACGGCGAATTGAGTGAGACCGTTATTGCCCAGTTGTAACTGGACGTTGCCAAGCGAGTCACCATTGACCGTTAGGTTCTGTAACGTCACGCCGGAGAGTGATGGAGCCAATTCACCTGTTGAATTGAACGTAAAAGTCTGACCAGTATTCTGCCACGCAGCTTGCGTACCAGTCGCGGTCGTGTTGGTCTGATAGTAGAGCTGCCAAGCGTCGGTCCCGCCGTTAGCAGCGCTGCTGATTTTCGCCCAACGAAAATCAACGTTTACCGGATTGCCGTTGGCATCGTAGGCGGTAATCGATCCACCGCTGATCGAACTCACTATTAAAAGTAGTCAGATCGTTGCCGATCACGGTAGCATTGGTCGGCAAAGCGGTTGTGTTCGTAATGCCGAACACGGCGGGCGACACGGTGCCCCCAATGACGATATTGTTGAGCGAGTTGGTGGCCGTCAGATTTAGATTGCCATTCGCGGTATTGACTGATCCGACGACGCCGGACAGGTTTTGGATCGCGGCCTGCAACTCGGCGAGGGTTGCAACCTGACCAGCATTGGCTCCAAATGTAATCGTCTGCGGGGTGCCACCACCGACAGTGACAGTCATGGTTTGACCCTGAGTAACACCCTGGGTCAATAGATTGGTCGGAGGAAAGGAAGTATTGCCGGCCCCAAACCCAATCGAGGCTGCGCCCGTGCCACCGACAGTAATTGAGGCCGTGGGTGTGGTGCCGGAGATGGTAAGCTGACCGCCGACTAGGGCGGCGTGCACGTTTGCATTGCCGGTATTAATCGCAGCCATCAGATCGGCAAGCGTAGAGGTGGCACCGGCCGTGAAACTTGTTGTGTTGGTGCCGTCATTCACCGTGTAGGTGTCACCTGACGTTAAGGGCGTAGTATTGCTTAGCGAGGCCAGCGAACTATTCCCGGCCGCGGGGGCATCCGGCGAGAGTGCGGCACCCGAGCCGATGATTTGTGCGCCAGCGACCGGATTTGACTGGAAATTGCTTTGGTTCAGGAGTGCCGGCGGCGCACTTGGAAGATTCGCTTGATATTGAATTTGCGTAGTTTGTTGGGCCGGCACGAAGTTTTTGTTGAACTGCAAGACCTGTGGAACATTCCCTACAGGATTCCCGGTAGTGGGATTGACTGGGATTCCCATGAGATAGTATCCGGCGCTGTTGACGAGATTACCGGTGGCATTCAATTGGAAATCTCCGGCGCGGGTAAAGTTGGTAACACCAGAAAAAGTTGGTGCGTTGTCAGTAAACCCGGTCGGCTTCGCCACTACGAAGAAACCATCTCCATTGATGGCCATGTCGGTGGAGACCTGCGTGCTCTGGATCGTGCCCTGTACGGTGTTGGTTGCCTCTGAACTCGCGGTGACGCCATCCGTAACCTGCTGGTTGATCACAGCCTGGTTCACGAGGTCCTGAAAGGCCGTATTTGTTTCCTTGTAACCTGTGGTCTGGGAGTTTGCGACGTTGCCGGAAATATTCTGCAGGGCGAATGATTGTGCCTGTAGACCAGCCACTGCGGTGGTCAACGCATCGAAGATACCCATGACTTGTCTCCAACTCGATCTCAACGCGACAGCGGCTGACAGCCGCACATGGTAGTGGCGGCAGCAAGCCGCATGCCATTAAATTATCACGTTTCTTCAAAAGCTTATTAAACAGACGGACGGCATGCCTGGTGCGGATGTGCCGCATTGTCGGCAAAAATTGCCGAGGGGATGGAGTGCGCCCCTAGAGCCGAACAGGATCAGGCGGCAGTTTTGACCGTCTGCCGGGCGTGATTATCCTCGAACTGGGCCGGGCTCAGATAGCCGAGCGCGGAATGGAGTCTACGAGTGTTGTAAACCTCGTCGATGAAGCGGGGAAGATCAGCTGTCACATCCTCGAAGGTTTCGTAGTCCATCAGATAGACGGCCTCGACCTTCAGTGTCTTCATGAAGCTCTCCGCCTTTGCATTGTCATAGGGGTTTCCGCGGCGCCCCATAGAACCAACGAGACCGTGGTCGGCGAGCAGGCTGCGGTAGATCTCAGACGCATATTGCGAGCCGCGATCCGAGTGGTGAATGCAGCCTTTGGGGGGCTGCCGGACTCGGATAGCTGCCTTCAGTGCAGCAACGGCCAGGCGCGCATCAATTGAACGGCTGATCGCATATCCGACCACCCGGCGTGACCAGGCATCGAGGATGGCGGCCATAGAGACGAAGCCTGCGGCGATCGCGATGTAGGTAATGTCCGCCACCCAGACCTGGTTCGGGCCGTCGAGGATCTTGTGGCGGGCGAAGTCAGGGAAGATCGGACCGCCGTGGTCGCTGTCGGTCGTGGCCACGAACCGCTTGCGGCGCTTGGGTTGAAGGTCGTTCTCGCGCATGAGACGGCGGATCTTCTTGGCATTGACGACTATGCCGCGATGGCGCAGCTCGGCGCCAACTCGGCGATGGCCATAGGCTTCGAACTCATCGCAGATTGCGATCATGATCGCGACCAGTGCGGCGTCGTCAGTCGGCAATGACGGAGCCCATCAGCCGGCATCCTTCGGCGATGGAGAGGCCACGGGGCCGGTGATGACGGATGTACTCGCGCTTCTCGGCCGCGGTGCGCTTTTCAGAGCCCCTTTTAGAAACTCGATTTCAAGCGCCTGCCGACCGACCATGCGTTCGAGCGCCGCGATCTTTGCCTCGTAGTCCTGAAGCAGATCAGCTGCCTGGGCATCATCATCTAATGCTCCAGCTTCAAACTTGCGCACCCAGATCCGGATGAGGTTGCGCGAGATGTCGTGTCGGCTGGCGAGAGCATGGAGCGTCTCGCCTGCAATGAAGTCCTGGACGATCTGCCGTTTAAATTCAATGCTGTGGGTGCGGTGCTTGGCCATGGCTTCCATCCTCTGAAAGCCCGACAGCCTCGGTCAATTCCCAACCTACAATCTGTCCACCGTCAGGGGCGCACTTCAGGATAGCCCAATGGATCTTGGGCCCATGGTCAAACTTACGCCCGATGAGCGAACACAGCGGATGCAGGAAGCTCCCAGCGTCTTCGTTCCGGTGTCCGGCAGCTGGGGACGACGGGGCAGCACTAATGTGCGGCTTGCTGCCGACGAACCGATGCTGCCAGACAGACATTCCGCGGCACGAGTGACACGTCGGCTTTGCGGCCGATTGTGTTGCAAAAGTCGTTTTGCACTGGTGATCAAAAATTCTGCGGGCTACAGACGCGGCTTTCTTGTAAAGATGTGAGGGACCTCATCGCCTCACGTTAAACTCACAGGCGACTTCGGTAACGCGATTGAGGTCATACAAATCGGCGATTGCTTCCCGTTTCGTGTTTTCGCGAAAATTCCTACACCTGCAACTTTCGACTTTTGCAACACAATCCGGCCAAGAGCCGACTCTCGCCTGGTCGAGGTAGCGGATCGGTTACCTCGTTCCGGTGTGCGCGTGCGTTAATACTTCATTGTCGCGAATCACCCATCACTAGCGTCCGAGTTTCACTGGCGCGAAGACATGACCGGCCACCCTGCTCCGAACCGGACGCCCGCGCAGTTAGAACCAGACCTCGCGCGCAAACTGTGCCAAGCGTTGGCCGCCCACCAGGCGGGCAACATCGACAAGGCGGGACGGCTGTACTCCGAGGTGCTACAGCAGCAGCCCGACGAATTCGACGCGCTGCATATGCTTGGCGTGCTAGAGTATCAGGTCGGAAACTTCCCAAAGGCGCTACGCCTCATTGCAGCAGCGCTTCGGACCTATGGGAATTCGGCCGATGCCTGGTCGAACCTCGGTTTGGTGTTCCGAGCGCAAGCTGAAGACGCGAAAGCGCTGATCAGCTACAACCGGGCGCTCGAGCTCAAGCCCGACCACGCCAATGCGCTGAAGAACCGTGGAAACGCGCTCAACAGGCTCGGCTGTAATGACACCGCGCGATGGACCGAAGAAGAGCCGGCGATAATCTTGAAACCGGTCTCGAAGACTCCGACGCGGTGCAAAATCTGCGGCGCCTCGGCCCCGCTTTATGGAGTCGTCGACTTCCAGAGGTGTTGCGAGATACCGGGCGGTACGCGGCTGCCGCTATCGGGCATACCGGTCTATTATCGCCGCTGCGAGACCTGCAGCTTCCTGTTTACTGACGCTTTCGACGGCTGGAGCGAAGCGGAATTCAAGACGCACATTTACAACGCCGGATATCTCGCGGTCGATCCCGAATACACGGAACAACGACCGCGTAACAATGCTGGCATGGTGGAGCAACTCTTCGGTGCGCATAAGGCGGAAATGCGTGTGCTCGACTACGGCGGCGGAAATGACGTCCTATGCTCCGCGTTGCGGGGTGCAGGTTATCCCATAGCCGTGACGTACGATCCATTCGTTGCCGATTTCGCGCGGCGGCCGGAAGGAACGTTCGATCTCGTCACCTGCTTCGAGACGCTCGAGCACATGCCAGATCCAATGGCCGGCATCACTGCCATCCTAGCAAGCGTGGCGGAACCTGGGCTGGTTCTGTTTTCGACGCTGCTGCAGCCGCAGGACTTCGATAAGTTGGGTCTCAATTGGTGGTACGTCGGCCCGCGCAACGGCCACGTTTCAATGTTCAGCCGTAATGCCCTTGTACTCGCTTGGCAGCACCACGGCTACCAGACTGCGTCCTTCAACGACAATCTGCACATCGCATTCCGCACACTGCCGGTATTTGCCAAGCATCGGCTCAAGGTTGCGCCCCCCGCCCTCACGACCTGATACTTCCGGTATGGGCCAAACCCAGAAGTTGCCGGAACACAAAAGGCACATTACGTCAACTCGTCGAGAAGCGCTTTGGCCTCTTTCAGGTCGAGCGGGTCGAAGCCGTCGCAAAACGGCTCCAAAGCCGACATCAGCATTTGACGGGCTCGCTCAAACTGTCCGCGATCCATTCATAATTGGGCAAGGCTGGTGGTCAGGCAGCTTGAAAGTCGTCGAGCCTTGCTCCTCGGCCACCTCGAGAAGCGTCAAGAAGTCAATCGGCTTGGTCAGAAGCGCCTCACGAACGCTGTGCCTTCGTCGGAGTCATCGGCTGTGACCCATCTACCTGTCTACTGTGCTCGAATCTCCACATTGACGGCCGGCTTCCAAACTGCTCGGTAATAATGAAAGATGAGTCGGGAGGCTGAGCCGCGTAGCTGACCTTACGCTTTCCTACGCGAAGGGCGATCATGAAGACACGGTCGAATACAAATCTAAGGAAATCGCCACGAAGGTTTACGAAAACAAAACAAGCAAAATTGTATGAAGTGACAATATTGTCGGCCCAGGGACTGGCGTTTCACCAAGCCGGTCGGCTTGCAGATGCGGAAAAGATTTACAATACAGTTCTCGCAATCCAGCCTGATCATTTTGACTGTTTGCATTTTCTCGGCGTTATTTTTCATCAGCGCGGCAAACATGCCGATGCGGTTCGTCACATAAACCTCGCCCTTAAAAGGGATCCCAAGAATGCTTTTGCTCTGAACAATCGCGGCAATGCCCTGCTCGAGTTGAAGCGGTTCGACGAGGCGCTGGCGAGTTACGACCAAGCGCTCGCGGAACTGCCGGACTATCCCGACGCGCTCTGCAATCGCAGTGCGGCCCTACATGAGCTGAATCGCTACGAGGAGGCGCTGGCGACCTGCGACCGCACCATTGCTATGCGGCCGGACTATGCTGAGGCCCACTCTAATCGTGGTAACACGCTCAAGGAGATGGGGCGGTATGAGGAGGCGCTGGAGAGCTGCGATCGCGCGCTTGCGCTTTTACCGAATTTTGCCGCAGCCCATCTTAATCGCGGCAATGCGCTGTTTGAGCTGAAGCGGTTCGACGAGGCGCTGGCAAGCTTCGACCGCGCGATCGCGCTGCGGCCGGACTATGTGGAAGCCCTTACCAATCGCGGGGTAACGTTGCATGACCTGAAGCGATTCGACGAGGCGCTGGCGAGTTACGACCGTGCGATTACGGTACGACCGGATTATGCTGAGGCCCATTACCGCGAGGCGATGTGCCGGCTTCTGATCGGCGACTTTCGGCGTGGCTGGGAAAAGCACGAGTGGCGATGGGAATCCAGGCAGCTGAACAACGTGAAGCGGAATTTCTCAAGGCCGGCATGGCTTGGACTTGGGTCGGGCGAGCTCGCGGGGAAAACCATTCTTCTCCATGCTGAACAAGGATTTGGCGACACAATTCAATTCTGCCGCTATGCTCCACTTATTGCCGAGCACGCCGAGCGCGTGATTCTGGAAGTGCAAAGCCCGCTCTGCGAACTGATGAGTGATCTTCCGGGCGTCGCGCAGATCGTATCGAGCGGCGAGAATTTGCCGGATGTCGATTTCCATTGCCCGCTGCTCAGCCTGCCGCTGGTGGTTGGGACTATACTGTCAAAGACGCCCTATTTGCGCGCATCCCACACGTCAGTGACGAGCTGGAACGGTCGACTGGGCTTTGGTACTCGCCCCCGAATCGGCCTCGCCTGGGCTGGCGCCGCGACGCACAAAAACGATCACAATCGATCAATTGCGCTTGGCTCATTCTTGCCGTCTTTATCAAACGTCGAAGCTACATTTGTCAGTTTGCAGCAGGAAGTACGAGCTCGTGATTTGGTGGCGCTGCAAAGCCGGGCCGACATTCTGCATTTCGGCGACGAGCTGAAAAGTTTCGCGGATACGGCAGCGCTGATATCTAACATGGATCTGATTATTTCAGTGGACACGAGCGTTGCCCACCTCGCCGGCGCGCTGGGAAAGCCAGTCTGGGTGTTGTTGCCCTTCATCCCTGACTGGCGCTGGCTGCTCGATCGCGAAGACAGCCCCTGGTACCCAACGATGCGCTTATTTCGACAGGACGACACCCGAAGATGGGATAACGTTATTGCGCGCATTCGCGATGCACTGCATGACCATGTTGGTGGCCTAGTCCAGTCCAGAACACCATAGAATTCCTGTGCCGAGCAAACGCAGCTTTGCACTGTCCCGGCGGCATCCACCCAGTTGCGAATCAGCTATGGTCTAAGCATGGCACCGCCTCGCAAGATAGCATTCATCACGGTGGCGACCGAGCATGGGACCCTGATCGTCAACCGTTTTGATCAGCACATGGTTGATCAAACCACGGGTTACGGCGTGGGCTATCAGCTTTTGGATGCGAGTTGCTATGACCCCGGTGAAGTTGCACTGGCACTCAAGCTCCTCGAGCTACGCCGCCGGTGTTATGGGGACGGCGCAATCGCTATCGATTGCGGAGCGAACATCGGAGTCCACACGATCGAGTGGGCCAAACGCATGACCGGCTGGGGGATAGTGCTGGCATTTGAAGCACAGGAACGAATCTACTACGCGCTGGCTGGAAACATCGCGATCAACAACTGCTTTAATGCCCGCGCTTTTCACAGAGCCGTGACAGACCAGCTGGGAACGATGAAAATACCAAGTCCAAATTATTTCGCTGCAGCGAGTTTCGGAAGCTTGGAACTAAAAAAGCGGGAGAACACTGAATTTATCGGACAAATTATCGACTATTCCGAAGGTAGCATGGTGCCGGTCCAGACCACCACACTCAATTCATATAACTTACCGCGTCTCGATTTTATAAAGATGGATGTTGAGGGGATGGAGCTCGATGCATTAGCAGGCTCGGCGAAGTGTATAGCTACTCATCATCCGATTCTGCTCGTCGAAACCGTCAAGACTGACAAGAGTAAATTGCGCGCGTGGCTAGAGCGCTTTGACTATTCGGTGTTCGATGTCGGAATGAATTTCCTTGCACTCCACAACTCAGATAAATGCCAGCAGCACCTAGAGATTGAAACGTCGGCGGATTTCGTAGTGATCAAGGACATCGCTTAGCCGATGTCGGTCTGAAGGGTCGACAGTTGAACGGGAGAGCATTGGTCTTTTAACTGAAACTCCGAGCATGCCGGACGCCCGCGGCTGGCCGTGATGCATCGCATCTGGGTTGACGGCACCGAGTTCCGCTGGACCCGGGAGCAAACCGCAGTGGCATGACAGCCGTATTGGACGGCGGTACTGATCGGAATGATCGGGCTAAGCCGGATAGCATTGGGCGTGCATTATGTCACAGACATCGCTGGCGGCTTTCTCGTGGGTGCCTTTTGGCTGTTGATTGGATTTACGGTTGCAGAGTGGAGGCCATCCGCAGCATCCATGGTGACCTCGAATTAATGTGGCCTGAGGCTGCATCTGCAAAGGCGATTACGCAGGACTTGACAGTAGGGGCCGCTTGTCCCCACAAGTTAGGTTCCCAAAGAAAATCCATCCTGCCTAATCGCCTTGGCAGAACGAACCCAAAAACCCAAGTGGCTGAGGTGCCGTACGCAAGCGCCAAAGCCTTGCAGGCGCCAAGGTAACATGCGCTATTGGGAGTCAAACGAACCAACGGAATCGCATGCGCTTCGAAGGCACCAGCGCCTATGTCGCCACCGGCGATCTCAAGGTTGCCGTCAATGCCGCGATCGCCTTGGAGCGGCCGTTGCTGGTCAAGGGCGAGCCCGGCACCGGCAAAACCGTGCTGGCGATCGAGATTGCCAAGGCGCTCGCCGCGCCCTTGATCGAGTGGCACATCAAATCGACCACCAAGGCATTGCAGGGACTTTACGAATACGATGCAGTCACGCGGCTACGCGACAGTCAGCTGGGCGATGCCCGCGTCAAAGACATCCGCAACTACATCAAGCGCGGCAAGCTATGGGACGCATTCGTTGCCGACGAGCGCCCCGTTCTATTGATCGACGAGATCGACAAGGCTGATATCGAATTTCCGAACGATCTCCTGCAAGAGCTCGATCGGATGGAGTTCTTCGTCTATGAGACCGGCGAAACCATCCATGCCCGCCGCCGCCCGATCGTCGTCATCACCTCGAATAACGAGAAAGAATTGCCGGATGCGTTTTTGCGGCGTTGCTTCTTCCATTACATCCGCTTTCCCGATCCCGACACCATGCGCGCGATCGTCGAGGTGCACTTCCCCGGCATCAAACATCGCCTGGTCGCCGAAGCGCTGAAATTGTTCTACGAAATCCGCGACGTGGCCGGCATGAAGAAGAAACCCTCGACCTCGGAACTGCTCGACTGGCTGAAGCTTCTGATGGTCGAGGATATTTCAGTGGAGACGCTGCGCGAGCGCGATCCGAAACGGCTCATTCCGCCGCTGCACGGCGCGCTGATCAAAAACGAGCAGGACGTGCACCTGTTCGAGCGGCTCGCCTTTATGACGCGGCGCGAAGGGCGCTAGAGCATGATCCCGAAAAGTGGAATCTGGTTTTCGGATAAGATCATGCTCAAATCAACAAGCCTCACCACAGCGGGTGCATATTGAAGGAATAAGTGGCGCCGAGACCGTAGGTGAGCTGGTTCGGCGAACCGCGCTGCGTCACCAGTGGCGAATCGGCCGCCGAGTCGGTCAGCCGTTGGTATTCGACGAAGGCGTGAGCTGTCCATGTCGCATTGAATGCATACTGCACCTGCGCACCGGCACCGTAGGAGTAGAACCCGCCGCCGGCATTGTATGGGGTCAACTTTCCCAGGCTTGGCTGTAAAGTATTAGCCGCGAATGCCTGCGCCGCGGTGATGCTGAAATAGGGCGATGTCGCCGCCGACGTCTGCAGCGTCATCCGCGGCCCCGCCGAGAACGTCCATTGCCCGACCGGCACGACGGCATCGAGAAATACGTCGCCGGTTACGCCGGTTTCGCCGCCGATGCCTTGGCGGACTTCGCCGCGCAGCCGCAGCCACGAGACCGGCCAGAAATTGGCGAAGGCGCCTGCCTGCGCGGCGTAGTCGACATCCGCCAGGCCGTTCAGTTCGGCATAGTCCGAGGCTTTGCGCCGGTTGACGAACTGCAACGCCGGACCGAACTGAAACATCCCGGTGTCTATGAGGTTAAAGCCGAAGCTGTCGCGCGGACCAAAGAAGTCCGGCGGCGTGCCCGCTTTGCGAATGCTGAACAGCGGCAGCGCGGACCAGCCGAGCTTTTTGTCGGCCGCGCCGGGAAATGCCGGGATAATCCGTCCCTCGAGTCCGATTGTGACGATCCAATCCGGAACCGCAGGCACATAGGCCGCAGGTGCAGTCGGCGGTGGTGGCGCTTGCTGTGGCAGATCGGCGGCCGCGGCGATGCCCGGCACGACGACGACAAACAATGCAAGCGCAAAGCGCCAACCAGGCAATGCCATAACCACCCACCCCGTCCGGCTGTCCCAAGCCCAAACTTATCATATCGCAAACAGCGCGACGGAGCGAAGGCGGGAAATGCCGAATGGTGAATTTGCAGCGAACCTGTTGCCGATTTGTTCGGCCAGACCCGATCTAAGGCTTGGCGTCCTGATCGGCGCCCTGGCTGGCGTCGCCGCCGGCGCCGGTTTTCGCGCTTCCGCGACGCCGTCTTCGCTTTGGCCGCCTCGCGGCGGTGGAGTTTTGCACCGGCAACTCCGATCGCCGGGCGGCGTCCGCGTCGCCAAACGGGGGAATAATGGACTCCGCTGCGGTAACCGGCTCTTCACGTCCGGCCAAATCCGCCGCCGGAGATACCACAGCTTCCGGCACATTCAGGTTCTGCGCCGCCGGCTCCGGTTCCGGCGCGACCTGTTGCGCCGCCTGGGCTAGTTCGGCTTCACGCGCCTGGCGATGCGCAAGCTCGCGCGCCTTGGCTCGGCGCTCCTCGAAGCGGTCGCGCAGCCCTTTGATCCAAACGCGCGCCTGCGCGGCGGCTCGGCCAAACACACCGCCCGCCCAAACCAATTCAAATGGCGTGAATTGCCGCCAGGTCTCGTCGCCTTCGACGATCGCACGCGCGATGATGTTGCCGGCCATCGCGGTGGTGTTGAGACCATGCCCGCCGAAGCCGCTCGCCAACCAGACGCCCGGACCGAGCTCGCCGATCTGCGGCATCCGGTGGATGGTAATGCCCAATGTGCCGGCCCACGCATAGTCGGCCGTGACGTCGCCGAGCTGCGGATAAGTTTTTTTGATATTGGCCGTCAGTGCGCCGACGTAGCGGCGCGGATCTCTTAGCCACGCCGTCGAGCGGCCCGACAGCATCAAGCGGTCGCCGCCGACGACGCGGTAGTGATTATCGGCCAGGTCGCTGTCGCTGACGCCGCCGCGATAGCCGATTGCGCCGGCGAGACGATCGCCGAGCGGCGCGGTGGTGATCACATAGGTCGTCATCGGCAACAGCGTCGCGGCAAGGCGCGGCATCAGCCGCCCAAGCTGCACATTGCCGCACAGCACGACATGGTTGGCGCGCAATCGCGCGCCGGCGGTGACGATGCGTTTACGCACGCCGGTCGGATCGATCGACAGAGCCGGCGTGTGTTCGAAGATGCGCGCGCCGTCGCGTTCGGCGGCGGCGGCAAGCGCCAGCGCATAATTGAGCGGATGGACGGTGATCGCCTGCAAATAGTTGATGGCGTAGAAATAGCGTTCGCTGCGCAGTACCGAGCGCAGCCGCTCGGTCGGCCAGCCCTCGATCTCGCAACCCAATTCCCCGAGCAGTCCGACATAGCTCAAGAATTCATCGCTGTTGTCTTTTTTGGAGACATAAAGCCAGCCATTCTGCGGGTCGATGCCAGACGTGTTTTCGGCACGGATCGTGGTGCGGACATAATCGAGACCGGCCTGTGCCAGCGACCACAAATCCTTGGCGCGCTCGAAACCGACCCGGGCGATCAGTTTGTCGGCGTCGGTGCCGAAACCCGGCAGCACGAAACCGGTATTGCGGCCCGATGCGCTCTGCGCCAGTCGGCCGGCTTCCAACAGCACGACGGACCAGCCACTGCGCGCGATTTCCCGCGCCGTCGTCAGGCCGGCGAGGCCGCCGCCGATCACGCAGACGTCGACGTCGAGATCAAGCGACAACGGCGGCCGCGGCGGCGCGTCCACCATCGTCGCGGCGTACCAGCTGTCGCCATAGGCGTTGGTATCCGGTTCGCTCATGACGGCGCTTTACGACGCTCTTCCCGCGGCATGCCGTTGCAATGTAGGGAGTTCGTCTCCGCAGCACTAGACACGTTAGGCCCGGAAAGCGACATTACTGCGATGCGCCGTCTGATGCTGCTCCGCCATGCCAAAACCGAGCGCGCCGTGCCGGGCGAGCGCGATCGCGACCGCAAGCTCATGAAACGCGGCCGCGCCGATGCGCCGGTCGTCGGCGCCTATATGGCGCACCACGGTCTCGTTCCCGATCTCGCCCTGGTCTCTCCGGCAAAACGGGCACAGGAGACTTGGGCGCTGGTCGCCGCAGCTTTCGCCAAAGCGCCGCGGACAGTCAGCGACGAGCGCATCTATAACGCCATTCCGGAAACGCTCATCGGCGTCATCGGCGAAACGCGCAAGGCGCACACGCTCGTCGTGGTCGGTCATAATCCGGGGCTTCACGATCTCGCGCTGCAATTGATCGCCTCGGGCGACGTGGATATGCGCGAACAGCTCAACGAGAAGCTGCCTACTTCGGGGCTCGTCGTGATCGATCTGCCGGTCGAGGATTGGTCGCTGCTGCATCCCCATGCCGGCCGGCTGGAGCGCTTTGTGAGTCCACGGCTGATCGCCGCCGCGACGGAGTAAGGCTTAAGGATTGGCTGCGTTCCGCCATTGCGGCGGCTGCCTTGCGTGAGTTATTCGAACGCTCAGCCGGGCCGATTCGACTGCATCTGCGGCCGTCAGGTCGGGCGAGCCGTGGTACGGTGACCATGCCGATACTGCCTCCGCATCCTCCTGTCACTCTCGCCCAGGGTCAGCCCTTGGCCGCGATGCCTTGCGTACAGCCGCGACCGAATGCGCCACCGCTCGATGCGGACGTCCGAGAACCGCCCCCGGATCTCTCGCTGGCCGGACATTTATCGGTCCCGGCCGCGATTTTTATCGTCTCGGCTCTCACGATCGCAATATCGCGGCACTCGAATTTCGTTGCCACGCTGTGGCCGGCGAACGCTATCATGGTGGCCGTTTTGCTGTGTCATGCGCGCAGCCTCACCAACTACGCTTCGATCATCATCAGCGGTTCCGTTGCAACCGCGGTTGCGAGCTTGCTTGCCGGCAACGACCTCGCGCTTTGCGGAACGTTGACGATCGCGAACTGCGTCGAGATCGTTATTGCGCAGGCGGTATTGGCGGCATTTAAAATCAGTCCAGCCAATCTGACTTCGTTTAACGGCGTGCTCTCTTTCATCGCCATCGCCGGAGGCGTGGCGCCAATTGGAAGTACGCTCATCAGCGGCAGCGCACTTGGGACGGCCCATGGCGTCACTTGGGCGGCGGTTTGGCGGAATTGGTATCCCGGCCACGCCCTGGGAATGATCATTCTGGTGCCGTTCCTGGCGAGCGTCATGTCCAAAGAATGGCAGGCGCTGCGAATAAAGGAGCGCCTTTCGGAGGCTGCCGCCATTTTCGGATTTTTCATCGCCGTCAGTATATGTGCGGTTTATTTCGGCCCATTGTTTTTGTGATCGCGCCGGCAATCTTGCTGGCCACGGTGCGGTTCGGCATTATCGGCGCTACGGCGGCGACCCTTTTGGTTGCGATTATTGCCAGCGTATTCGTGGTCGAGGGTATAGGCCAACCCATTATTGCTTACGCAGCCCAAATTATGGCAGCGGATCTTCGCCCTGCAGGCCTTCCTCGCCATCACCTCGTTCTGGTCACTGCCAACGGCCGCATTGCTGACGGAGCGAGATGAAAGTAAATCGCACTTGGTGACCGGGCTGCGCCGCCATCTGTCGATGGCCGAGGAAAACGAGCGACTGCGCCTGTCGCACGAGCTGCACGATCAAGCCGGACAAAGCTTGATCGCCGCCATTCTCGAACTCAACGAGATCGACGCGTTGACCTCCGGCGCGGCGCGCGAACGCCTGCATCTCCTACGCTTTCTTTCGCGCACCCTGCAGGCGCATTTCCTCGATGCCAAGCCGCAAGAGGTCTTGGCCAAACTGCAAAATCTGATGATCGCTCTCGAACAGCAGGAGAGCACGCTGTCTCATTGGCCGGAATCACCCAGTAAAAGCCGCATCTGCACCGCGCTGGCAAACGCCAGGAGCGGCGTTTCCCGAATTGTCGACGACCTCAACGTCGCGGCGAGAAATCAGCCGGACGCTCGTGCCGTCAATGCCCTGTGATGCGGCTATAACGCGCCGGCATTAGACCATGTCCTTGTCCGTCAGCCGCTCGTCATTTCCGCTGGATTTTTCGCGGACAAGTTTTCTTGTCGTGGACGACCAGCCGTTTTCCCGGCGGCTGATCCACTCGATGCTGCTCGGCTTTGGCGGCCGCCAGCTTTACGAGTCGGCAAACGGCGTTGAGGCTTTCGAGCTCGCGCGCAGTGTAATGCCGAACATCATCATCACCGATCTTGTCATGCCCATTTTCGACGGACTTCGCTTCATCAGGATGGTGAAGGAAGAGCAATCGCCCGCCCACAAGACGCCGATCATCGTCCTGTCGGGATATCTGACCAAAGCTGCGGCCCTGACGGTAAGAAGCTCGGGCGCGGACGAGTTATTGGTCAAGCCGGTCTCGCCGAAGTCGCTCTACGAGCACATCCTCCGCATCGTGCGGCGTGACGATTCAGCAAGCCAGCAACTCACGCTCCTGCAAAATCGCAAGCGCCGCACTGATCCGCCGGGTAAGAAAACCGCCAACGTCGCCCTCGTCTGACAACAAGCGAAACGCGGTTGCCAAATTTATGCTAGCGGCCGCGACTCTGGTGCGCGTTACGCAGCCGGACGTTTGATTTTGCCGATATCGAGAAATTTCATCACGGCCTTTTCATAATATGGCTCCGTCGTGCCGGCGCGAACCTTATGCAAGAAGTATTTCTCAAACGCCACCTTGGCGACATGCACCCAGCGCCCGCTTGAGGCCCAGTTGACATTGCGCGGCGGATTTTGCGGCATGGCGACGAAGGCGACGCCGGAATCGCCGAAATCAGCGAGACAGATTGCGTTCCATGTCGCTTCATGCGTCGCCGTTTTGCCACGAACAAGCTCACCGATATTGAGCGCGGTCGCGGTCACCATGGATTCGATCATGAACCCGGTTTTCGGCACGCCCACTGGCACCGGCGTCTGTTCAACCGGCGCAATCGCGATACACACGCCAATTCCAAACACATTGGCGAATTTGGGATTGCGCTGGTGCTTGTCGACGATGACGAAGCCGCGCGGATTGACCAAGCCATCGATGCCGCGCACCGCGGCGATGCCGCGAAAAGCGGGCAGCATCATGGAGAACTTGAACGGCAGCTCATGCGCTTTCTTCGGCTTGCCGTCCTCGTCGATCTCGGTCACGTGGATCTTATCGGTCTCGACCTTGTCGACTTTGGCGTTGGTAATCCACTTGATGTGGTGCTGGCGCATCTCGGATTCGAGCATGCCTTTGGTGTCGCCAACGCCGCCGACGCCAAGATGGCCGATATAGGGTTCCGCCGTGACAAAGGTTATCGGCACCTTGTCTCGTATGCGCCGCTTGCGCAGGTCGGCGTCCATGATCATGGCGAATTCGTAGGCCGGACCGTAGCAAGAGGCGCCCTGGACGGCGCCGACAACGATCGGACCGGGATTCTTGCAGAACTCGTCCCAGCGGCCGTTCGCGCGCATCGCGTGATCGACGTCGCAAATCGAAGCGGTGTTGTGTTCTGGGCCAAGCCCCTCGATCTCGTCGAAGGCCAGTTCCGGACCGGTGGCGATGACCAGATAATCGTAGGTCACAGACGAACCATCGCCAAGCTCGACGCGGTTTTCTTCTGGATGAACGCGTTGGGCGCCGACGGCGCTGAATTCGATGCCGTGCTTCGACAACACCGAGGCAAGATCAATGATGATGTCGTCCTTCGACCGCCACTTCACCGCCACCCAAGGATTGGACGGCGTAAATTGGAAAAACGGCTTGTTGGAGACAAGAATGATGCGGTCTTCCTTGCGGACCGCCTGTTTCAGCTCGTAAGCGCACGAAACGCCGCCGATGCCGCCGCCGAGCACAACGATCTGAGCCATCTTTTCCTCCTGAAATATTCAATTATTGGGCCTTTTCGCGAGCCTCTTCGCATTTTTGACTAAGCCCACCACCCCAAGCGTTCGTCCGCATTGATCCAGCGCAACTATGCTGCGCCGGCGGCGAGGCCCATCCGTTCGCGGTCAGGCTTTGGCAGACGGGCTCTGGAAGGCAGGACCTTCCTTCACTCCGAGCTTGCGAAAGACGATTGCCGCCGGACAGAACCCGGTGAATGCCGCTTGGATCATGTTGAGGCCGACAAATGCAGCGAGCAGCAGCCAATACGGGCTGACGAGCCAAGTCAGCGCGAGACTGAGAAGCAACACGCTGCCGGCAAAAATGAATACGGCGCGATCGACGTTCACGAGAACCTCCAAGTTGCTGTGCCGGTGCTGGCTTTGACGTAACTGGCTGCGAACCGGCGGCGCGGCCGGACGGGAGTTGAAGATCATCCTCAGCCGGGCATTGACTATATATTCGAATCTTCGTATATACGCAACTATGAAAATACAGGTAGCTGACATGCTTGCCGCGGCGGATGAGGCGAGCGCAATGCTGAAGGCGCTGGCCAACCGGCACCGGCTGATCATCATCTGCCAGCTGATCGAGCAAGAGCGCTCGGTGGGCGAACTGGCCGCGCTCTTGAACATTCGCGACTCGACCGTGTCCCAGCATCTGGCGCTGTTGCGCAAGGACGGACTGGTCACCGCACGGCGCGACGGGCAGACCATCTGGTATTCGATCGGCAGCCCGCAAGCGCGCGAACTGGTGCGCACCCTTTATCGAGTCTACTGCGCGCCGGCCGCGGCTTGTGTTCCCAAGGCCCGACGCAATGCGGCATCGCCGGCACGGCGCCGGAGTCTTGCGGCAGATCAATGACTGCACCCGCGATCCGGGTGACACGGACCATCATGGCAAAGTCCCGCATGACGAGGGGAAGAACTCCGATGCGTGCCGCTATCGTCACGGCTGCCGCGCTCCTGTTGTTTGTCCCAGCGTGCGCTAGCTCAGGAGACCTTTACCGTCGCGCCGCAGACGGTCGCCGAAGAGAAGGCCGTCTTCGCCACCGTCGAGAGCGCCAATATCGAGCCGGCCCGCGCGAGGATCGGCGGCACCGTGGTGGAGCTCGCGGTGCAGCGCGGCGACCACGTCGAGCAGGATCAGGTGGTGGCGACCGTCGCCGACCAGAAGCTCGCGCTGCAGATGAAGGCACTCGACGCACAGATCGCCGGCCTGCAGGCCGAGCTTGCCAAAGCCAAGACCGATCTCGACCGGGCGCAGGAACTGTTTGCGCACGGCACGACCGCGAAGGCCAGCCTCGATGCGGCGCAGACCGCTTTCGATGTCGCCAGCAATTCGTTGAAGTCGCGCACGGCCGAGCGCTCGGTAATCGAACAACAAGTCACCGAAGGCAAAATCCTGGCGCCGACCGCGGGCCGCGTGCTCACCGTGCCGGTCACGACCGGCACGGTCATACTGGCGGGGGAACCCGTCGCCACCATCGCAGAGCAAAATTTCGTGCTGCGGCTGCGCGTTCCGGAGCGCCATACTCGTTTTCTCAAAGCCGGCGATCCGGTGCGGATAGACGGCGAAGATCTCGGCAAGAGCGGCGCAGAATTCGGCACGATCAGTCTTGTCTATCCGCAGATCGAAGACGGCCGCGTGATCGCGGATGCAAGGGTCGCTAATCTCGGCGATTATTTCGTCGGCGAACGCATCCGCGTGTGGGTATCGGCCGGTGAGCGCACCAGCATCATCGTGCCCGGCTCGTTCATCGTCACCCGGTTCGGCATCGACTATGCGCGCATTCGCGCCGGCGCCAATGCCGTCATCGACGTGCCGGTGCAGCGCGGGCGAGAACTGCCGCGGCCGGACTTGCCGGACGCGCTTGAAATCCTGTCCGGTCTAAAGGCGGGCGACGTATTGGTGCGGCCGTGAAACTCGGATTGTCGGGCCGGCTTACCCGGGCGACGATCCGTTCGCCACTGACGCCGCTATTCCTGCTCGCGGCGCTCGCCATCGGCTTGATCGCGCTTCTCACCATTCCCCGCGAAGAGGAGCCGCAAATCAGCGTGCCTATGGTCGACATCCGCGTTGTTGCCGATGGGCTGAAGGCGCCAGACGCCGTCGAGTTGGTGACCAAGCCGCTCGAAGCCATCATCAAAGGCATCGATGGGGTCGAACACGTTTACAGCCAGACAGTGGACGATCGCGTCCTGGTGACGGCGCGGTTCCTGGTCGGCACCAACGCCGACGACGCTATTCTGCGCGTGCATGAAAAGATTCGTGCCAATCTCGATCGTATTCCCGTCGGAATCCCGGAGCCGCTGATCGTCGGCCGCGGCATCAATGACGTCGCCGTGGTGGTGCTCACGTTGTCGCCGAAGCCGCAAGCAGCGGCACGGTGGACCGACAAGGATCTTTATGAGCTCGGGGAAAAGCTGCAAACCGAACTGATAAAGACCGACAATGTCGGCCTGACCTATATTTCGGGCGGCAATCCGCAGCAGATCCGCGTCGAACCCGATCCGGAGAAACTCGCGCTCTTCGGCGTGACGCTGCAGCAGCTCGTCGACAAGGTGCGGGGCGCCAATCGCTCATTCCAATCCGGCAGCGTGCGCGACGACGACACCATGCGCAATGTCGCCGGAGGCCAAACGCTCGCTGGAATCCCCGATATCGGGCTCCTCCTCGTCACCACGCGCGACAACCGTCCGGTCTATGTGCGCGACGTGGCGTCTGTCGTGATCGGCCCGAGCCCGCAGGAACACCGGGTCTGGATGGAGGCCCCCGGGGAAGGCGGCAATTGGAGCCGCGTGCCGGCGGTCAGCGTCGCCTTTGCCAAACGCGCCGGCGCCAATGCCGTCGTGGTGGCGGAGGATTTGCTGGCACGGCTCAAAACTGTCGAGGGCCGGCTTGTCCCGGCCGACGTCAACGTCACCGTAACCCGCGACTATGGCGAGACCGCCAACGACAAAGCGAACGAGCTGTTGTTCCATCTGGCGCTCGCGACGGTATCGATCGTCGTGCTCATCGCTTTTGCCATCGGCTGGCGCGAGGCCCTGGTCACCCTCGTCGTCATTCCCACCACCATCCTGCTCACGTTGTTCGCCTCCAAGGTGATGGGCTACACCATAAACCGCGTCAGCCTGTTCGCGCTGATCTTCGCCATCGGCATCCTGGTCGACGACGCCATCGTGGTGGTCGAGAACATTGCCCGGCACTGGGCGATGAAGGACGGCCGCGCGCGGATGACGGCGGCCGTCGAAGCGGTGGCCGAGGTCGGCAATCCGACCATCGTCGCCACCCTGACCGTGGTGGCGGCGCTGTTGCCGATGCTGTTCGTTTCCGGCCTCATGGGACCTTACATGGCGCCGATACCGGCCAATGCGTCGGCGGCCATGCTGTTTTCGTTCTTCGTCGCCATGGTGATCGCGCCCTGGCTGATGCTGCGGCTGCACCCGCAGGGCAGTTCGCCGCATGAGCACGAAGCCGCCCATGGCGAAGGTTTTCTCGGCCGCCTCTATCGCCGCTTCGCCGCGCCGGTGGTGCGCTCGCGCCGGTCGGCCTGGCGCTTTCTGATCGGCGTCGGCGTGGCGACCTTGCTGGTATGCCTGCTGTTCGCGACCAAGAGCGTCACGGTGAAGCTCTTGCCATTCGATAACAAGTCGGAAATGTCCGTGGTTGTCGACCTGCCCCACGGCGCTACACTGGAAGATACCGAACGAACTTTGTTCTCGATCGCCGACGTGGCGCGGCAGCTGCCGGAAATCCGTTCGATCGAAACCTATGCCGGCACGCCGGCGCCGTTCAACTTCAACGGCCTGGTCCGTCATTATTATATCCGCGAAGCGCCTGAACTCGGCGAACTGCATCTCAATCTGGCGCCGAGCGGCGAACGCAAACGCACCAGCCACGCCATCGCCCTCGATTTGCGGGCGCGGCTGAAGTCGGTGACCTTGCCGCCCGGCACCGTGGCGCGCGTCGTGGAAGTGCCGCCCGGCCCGCCGGTGCTGGCGACGCTTCTCGCCGAGGTTTATGGGCCGGATTCGACCACCCGCCGCGCCGTCGCCGCGGAATTGAAAAAAATCTTCGCTTCGGTGCCCTACATCGTCGACATCGATGACTCGATCGGTGCCCCGCAGCCGCGCCTGCGCATCTCGATAGACCAGGATCGGCTGGAATTTTTCGGCGTCGAACAGCGCGACGTCTACGACACGATCCAGGCGCTGTTCGGCGGCACCAGGGTCGGCTACTCGCATCGCGGCGAAGATCGCGATCCGATCGAGATCATCGTCCGGCTGCCGAAGCGCGACCTGTCATGGAGCGAACTTCTGGCGTCCACGCCGGTGCCGGCCAACAGCGTGCCCGGCAACAAGACAGTGGTCGAGCTCGGCGACGTCGTGCGCGTGACCGACGAGATGGGCTCGCCCACCAGCTTCCGCCGCGACGGACGCTTTACCGACATGGTCATGGCGGAACTGGCGGGGGCCTATGAAGCGCCGATCTACGGCATTCTCGACGTCGACAACCGGATCGCGGCGCACGACTGGGGCGCGCTCGAGCGGCCGACTGTTCGCTTTCACGGCCAGCCTGAGGACGAGAGCAAACCGACAGTATTATGGGACGGCGAGTGGGAGATCACTTACGTGACCTTCCGCGACATGGGGGCCGCCTTCATGGTGGCGATCGTCGGCATCTACATCCTGGTGGTTGCGCAATTCGGCAGCTTCAAGCTGCCGCTCGTGATCCTCACGCCGATTCCCCTGACTTTGATCGGCATCATCCTCGGCCACTGGCTGTTCGGCGCGCCGTTCACCGCCACGTCGATGATCGGCTTCATCGCGCTCGCCGGCATTATCGTGCGCAATTCGATCCTGCTGGTCGACTTCATCCGCCACGGCGCGGGGGCGGGAAAGACTTTACGTGAGGTGCTGCTTGAGGCCGGCGCCGTCCGCTTCAAGCCCATTCTTCTGACCGCGCTGGCCGCCATGATCGGGGCGGCCACGATTCTGGTCGATCCGATTTTTCAGGGCCTGGCGATCTCGCTGTTGTTCGGCTTGGCGTCGTCAACGTTGCTGACGGTCTTAGTCATTCCGGCGATCTATGTCGCCCTGCGCGACGCCGACCGAATTATCGGAGAGCCCAAAGCAGATTCGACGGACGCGCAGGCATAACCCGTCGTCAGCCGCAGCAGCTCACTGCGCACCGATATGTCAACTCACCCCGCCAGCGCCGCCAGAATCCGCGCCCAGCTGCGAATGCCTTTGTGGAAGCATTTAAGATCGTATTTTTCATTCGGCGAATGCACCCGGTCGTCGTCGAGCGCGAAGCCGACCATCAGCGTATCCATGCCGAGCACGGTCTTGAAATCGCCGACGATCGGGATCGAGCCGCCGCCGCCGACGGTCACCGCTTTCTTGCCCCATTCCTCGCCGAGCGCGGCGCGCGCTTTGGCGAGCGCCGGGCTGTCGAACGCCACCTCGAACGCGGGCGCGCTGGTGAAATTGCCGAACTCGACGGTACAGTCGGCCGGAACGCGCGCGCGGACGAAGTCGCGGAAATGGCTGCGGATTTTTTCCGGGTCCTGCGCGCCGACCAGACGAAATGAGACCTTGGCCATCGCCTTGCCCGGAATGACGGTCTTGGCCCCCTCCCCGGTATAGCCGCCGATGATGCCGTTGACCTCGGCGGTCGGCCGCGTCGAAATTTGCTCAATCAGCATGCGGTCTTTTTCGCCGGCCGGAATTTTCAGTCCGACCGGTTGCAAAAATTTCTCCGGCGTGAGGCCCAACCCGGCGAGGTCGGCCTTGATGTCGTCCGGCAGTTCATGGACGCCGTCGTAGAAGCCGGGAATGGCGACCGAGCCATCCGGTTTGTGCAGCGCTGAAATGATATCGGCAAGAACGTGAATGGGATTGCGCGCTGCGCCGCCGAACAGGCCGGAATGAAGATCGCGATCGGCGCAGGTGAGTTTGACCTCCTCATAGACCAGCCCGCGCAGCGATGTCGTGACGGAAGGCGTCTCGCCGTCCCACATGCCGGTGTCGCAGACTAAAGCGAGATCGCGTTTGAGCTCCACAGCATTGTCGCGGACAAAACCGAACAGATTTTTCGAGCCGCATTCCTCTTCGCCTTCGATCATCATCGTGATGTCGAGCGGCAGCGCGCCGGTGACCGCCTTAAAAGCGCGACAGGCCTCGATGAAGGTCATCGCCTGGCCTTTATCGTCGCAGGCGCCGCGGGCGACAATGATCTTTCGCCCATCGTCCAGCGTCTTTATGCGCGGCTCGAATGGCGGGCTTTGCCAAAGGTCGAGCGGGTCGACGGGCTGTACGTCGTAATGGCCGTAAAACAGGACGCGCGGCGCGCGGCCGCCGGACATGGGAGCGGCTTCGCCGTTGCCGCTTTTGCCGACCACCACCGGATGGCCCGCCGTCGGGCGCACGGTGGTCTCGAAGCCGAGACTTTGCAGGTCGGCCGCGACATACTCAGCCGCCTTTTGGCATTGCGGCGCATAGGCCGGATCGGTCGACACCGATTGGATGCGCAACAGCGCGAATAAGCGATCGAGACTTGCTTGAAGATCGCGGTCGACGCGATCGAGGACCTTGGGCAGAGCGTCCGTTGGCGTCATGGCCTCACCTTGCGAATTCGCGCCGCCGAGCCTGCGGATCACAGCTTTTGTTTATAATCAGCATCTTTCGTCAATTCCATCGCGCCACACCACCAAACCGTTGCATGTTTGCAACGCTCCGAAACGTTTGTCGGGTCCCTTGTGTGGCAAATCGGCCTCATCTGCTTGTCACGCCCATGCCAAGCGTACAATATGGCGAAAACCTGCCGAAAGGGCGGGAATGGCGTGGGGCAATGGACGAACTCATCGAACGGCTTGTCGCCGACGTCGGGATAGATCGTGCTGCCGCTGAAACGGCGGTCGGCATTATCCTCGACTTCCTGGCCAAGGAAGGACCGGCCGACAAAGTGCAGCCGCTATTGGCCAAACTCCCCGGAGCCGAAGCCTTGATCCAGAAAGCCGCGAGTGAAGGCGGCGGTGGGCTCGGCGGTGCGATGGGTGGGGTAATGGGCGCGGGTATGCGCTTGATGTCGGCCGGGTTGACCATGGGTCAGGTGCAGAGCGTCACCCGGGCAGTCATCGCTTATACCCGCGAGAAGGCTGGCGAGGATGCCGTCGGCGAAATTGTCGCCGCAATCCCCGGTTTGGCGCAGTTTGTTTGAGTGCGTTTGAGTACGAATCTAGTTGCCGAGACGAGATTTGCGTTGAGGGGGAAGACATCGATGGCGTATCCCATTACCGAAATTCAGGGGATCGGAACGGACTTGGCCGCGATCCTCAAGTCGGACGGGATCCGCACTACCGTCGGGCTGTTGCGCTCGGCCAAAACGCCAAAGCAGCGGCTGAAGCTTGCGCAAATGACCGGCGCCGACGAGAAGCGCGTTCTCGACTGGGTGACCGCCGCCGATCGCATGCGCATCAAGGGCGTCGGCTGGGAATATTCCGAACTGCTTCGGGTCGTCGGCGTGCGCACCGCCAACGAACTTCGCTTCCGCAATCCGCAGCGGCTTGCGCTCGCCATGAGGGAAGCCAACAGCAAGCGCCAGTTGGTAGGCGTCCTGCCCTCGGTGAGCATGGTGATACGCTGGATCGAGGACGCCAAGGGGCTGCAGCCCATCATCCGATATTAGAGTCGGCAGCTTTTCGCGCGCCGGACGCCCAAGCGCTGCGGCTTGACTCAAACTCAGCGACCGCGCAAAGCGACGGCCAAGTACCGCTTGGCAATTACCGCTTGGGATGACCCGGATGATGGCCAAAACGGCGGCCACAAGCGAACCCCGCCGCGCCGGTTCCGCGCCGGAAAATGTGCTGACGCAGCTGTTGGCCAAAGCCCGGCCGCTAGCGCGTCCGTTGCTCATGGGCGTTCTCAACGTGACGCCGGATTCGTTTTCGGACGGCGGCCGGTTCTTGCAGCCGCCGGCGGCGATCGAGCAGGCTCGGCGGCTCGTCGCCGAGGGCGCCGACATTATCGATATCGGCGCGGAATCGACCCGCCCCTATGGCGGCATGCGTCCGGTTTCGCTCGACGAAGAGCGGGCGCGGCTTGAACCCGTCCTGCCGGCGGTCGCCACGATCGGCATTCCGGTCTCCATCGATACGCGCAAGGCCGCCGTGGCGGCTTGGGCGCTCGAGGCCGGTGCGACCATCGTCAATGACGTCTGGGGCCTGCAGCGCGATGCCGACATGGCCCGCGTCGTCGCCGAGCAAGGCGCCCCTGTCGTGATAATGCACAATCGCGAAACCGCCGATCCGAATATCGACATCATCGCCGACGTCGATGAGTTCTTTTCGCGCTCGCTCGAAATCGCTTGGACGGCGGGAATCCCGCGCGACCGGATCGTGCTCGATCCCGGCATCGGCTTCGGCAAGACCCCGGAGCAGAGCATGGCTTGCATCGCCAAGCTGGAAAAGTTTCGCAGCTTCGGCCTGCCGCTCCTCGTCGGCGCATCGCGCAAGCGCTTCATCAGTTCGATCACGCCGTCCGAGCCGACCGAGCGGCTCGGCGGATCGCTCGCCGCGCACTTGATCGCGGCGGAAAACGGCGCCGCCATCATCCGCGCCCACGATGTCGCCGCCACGGTGCAGGCGCTCGCCGTCGCCGCCGCAATCAGGCGCGCGCGATGAGCGACGCGATCTTCGTCAGCGGGCTCGCGCTCCACGCTTATCACGGCGTGATGCAGCACGAAGCCAAGGTCGGCCAGACGTTCCGGCTCGATCTCGTCCTCGATGTCGATCTCGCCGCGGCCTCGCGCAGCGACAAGCTCAAGGACACGGTGTCCTACGACATGGTGGTGAAGACGGTGAGCGAGGCGTTTTGCGCGCGCCGCTACCGGCTGGTCGAGGCCGCCGCCGGCGCGGTCGCCGAAGCTTTGCTCGAACGCTGCCCGGACGTTCGCACGGTGCGCGTCACCGTCCACAAGCCGCACGCGCCGATCGCCGCCACGTTCGACGACGTCGGCATCACGATCGAGCGCGCCCGCGCCGGAAGACATGGTTGAGTGTTCGACTGCGACTTTTGCCGAAGCCTTGATCGCGCTAGGCGGCAACGTCGGCGACGTGCGATCGACCTTCGACCGGGCGGCGGCAATGCTGTGCGATGGCGCTGCGGTGCAGCTTAAGGCACGCTCGTCGGATTACCGCACGCCGCCGAGGGGCGTCACCGATCAGCCGCCTTTCATCAACGCCGTCGTCGCCGTCGCCACCTCGCTGCCGCCCCGCGATCTGTTCGCCCGCGCGCTCGAGGTCGAGCGCGCGCTCGGACGCGACCGCAACAACGAGCGCCGCTGGGGACCGCGCACCATCGATGTCGACCTGCTTGCCTATGACGATCTCATCCTCAACGACATCGACCTGGTCCTGCCGCACCCGCGGCTGTTCGAACGCGCATTCGTCCTGGTGCCGCTTGCCGAAATCGCGCCCGGGCGGGTCATCGCCGGCATTAGCGTGAGCGACGCGCTGGCTCGCCTGGACCGAAGCGGCATCGAGAAATTGGGCCCCCGCTCCCGGCCAGCCGGCGCGGGCTGATCACGGCACGCCACTTGCACGGCCAGCACGATTGGCCCATCGGCCGTAAGCGTGGCATTTTGTGGCTATGACGGCTTCCAAACCCCAGTGGCTTGCAGGCGATTTTCCGAAAGCGACGCACGACGATTGGCGCAAGCTGGTCGACGCCGCGCTCAAAGGCGCGCCGTTTTCGCGGCTCGAAAGCCGGACCTATGACGGGCTGACTATCGAGCCGCTGTACGAGCCGGCGCGCAACGCGCAGCCCGTCGCAGAGCGCGCCGCCGGCGCCGCCTGGACGCTGATGCAGCGCGTCGACCATCCCGACGCGGCAGCGGCCAATGCGCAGGCCCGCGAGGATTTGGAGAGCGGGGCAACCGGCTTGGTGTTGGTTTTCGCGGGCTCCGTAAGCGCCAACGGTTATGGTCTCGACGCGTCGGTATCGCTTGCGCGACTGCTTGATGGCGTCGATCTGACCGCCGGTGTCGCCATTGACCTTAATCTTTCTCCGCAGACCCGGCGCGTCGTTCGCGAGTTGACGGATTTCATCAAGGGCCAACGCATCGCCCCGGCTTCAGTCGATTTGCGCACGAGTTTTAATCCGATCGGCGGCTTTGCCGCATCCGGCAAAAGCCCACGATCCTGGCACGAGATGGCGCCAGACTTCGCCGCCGTGATTAGCAGGATTGCCGGCGTCGGCTTTCGCGGACCGTTTGCCGTCGGCGATGGGCGTATCATCCATAATGCCGGCGGCTCCGAGGCGCAGGAGCTCGCTTTCGCGCTTGCGAGCGCGCTGGCCTATTTGCGCGCGCTCGAAGCGGCAGGGATGGCGCTCGACGCGGCGCGTAACGCCATTTACTTCCGGTTATCGGCGGACGCCGATCAGTTTCTGACCATGGCGAAATTCCGCGCGGTGCGAAAACTCTGGGCGCGCATCGAGGCGGCCTGCGGGCTCGCGCCGAAACCGGTTCTGCTCACAGCCGAAACCGCTTGGCGAATGATGACCCGGCGTGATCCATACGTGAATATGCTGCGCAACACGATCGCGGTGGCCGCGGCCGACTTCGGCGGCGCCGATGCCATTACGGTCCTGCCGCACACGGCGGCGCTTGGCCTGCCGGACGCGTTTGCTCGGCGCGTTGCCCGCAACACGCAGCTCGTTCTCCTCGAAGAATCGAACCTGGCGCGCGTCGCCGATCCGGCCGCAGGCTCGGGCGCCATCGAGGCGCTGACGCAGCAGCTTTGTGCGGCCGCCTGGTCGATATTTCAAGAGTTGGAAAAAGCCGGCGGCGTATGGGCAGCGCTGGAATTGGGTTTGGTGCAAAACAGTGTCGGCGCGATGCGCGCCGAACGGCAGAAAGCCATCGCCCGCGGCAAAGACGTTTTGATCGGCACCAATGCATTCCCTGACATTTACGAAACAGCAGCCACCGTGCTTGACGTCGCGCCGCGCACGGTGCCGGACGACGAACTCGCCACTGTGACCGCGGCGGCGCTGCCCCTCATCCGGCTTGCCGAGCCGTTCGAGGAACTGCGGGAACGGTCCGACAAAATTCTCGCCAGGACCGGCGCGCGGCCGAAGATTTTCCTGGCGACGCTCGGTCCGCCCGCGGAGTTCAACGCACGCGTGACCTTTGCCAAGAATTTCTTCGAAATCGGCGGCATCGAGGCGGTTAGCAGCCCGGGGCCCGACTTTGCGCCCGTCTATAAAACCGTCGGCACTGCTTTGGCCTGTCTTTGCTCATCGGACAAAATCTACGAAAAAGAAGCCGCCGCCGCGCTAACGGCGCTCCACTCGGCCGGCGCAAAGCGCGTCTATCTCGCCGGGCGACCGGGCGAGCGCGAGGCGGCGCTACGGACCGCGGGCGCGCAATCCTTCATTTACGAGGGCTGCAACGCCCTGGCGACACTGACCGCCGCTTACGATATTCTGACCCAGAACGGGTGAACGCAAGAACGGACCATGAGCCGCATCCCGGACTTTTCGCAAGTTGCCTATGCCGACACGCCTGGCGCGGCGCCGGTGCAGAACGCGCCCTGGCAGACGCCCGAAGGCATCGCCGTCAAAAGCGTCTATGGCGCGGCCGAATGCGACGGCCTCGATGGCCATGATTCCATCCGGGCATCGCGCCGTTTCTGCGCGGCCCCTACCCGACCATGTACGTCACGCAGCCGTGGACGATCCGGCAATATGCCGGCTTCTCGACGGCCGAAGATTCCAACGCGTTCTACCGGCGCAATCTCGCCGCCGGCCAAAAGGGCCTGTCGATCGCTTTCGATCTCGCCACCCATCGCGGCTACGACAGCGATCATCCGCGCGTCTCCGGCGACGTCGGCATGGCCGGCGTCGCTATCGATTCGATCTATGACATGCGCACGCTGTTTTCCGGCATTCCGCTCGACCAGATGTCGGTGTCGATGACCATGAACGGCGCGGTCCTTCCGGTGCTGGCGCTCTATATCGTCGCCGCCGAAGAGCAAGGGGTGCCGCCGGAAAAGCTCGCCGGCACCATACAGAACGACATCCTCAAAGAATTCATGGTGCGCAATACCTATATCTATCCGCCGAAACCGTCGCTGCGCATCATCTCCGATATTTTTTCCTACACCTCGGCGCATATGCCGAAGTTCAATTCGATCTCAATCTCCGGCTATCACATGCAAGAGGCGGGCGCGACGGCAGATCTCGAGCTCGCTTATACGCTCGCCGACGGCGTCGAATATGTCCGCGCCGGCATGGCGGCGAATTTGGCGGTCGACCGTTTTGCGCCGCGGCTGTCGTTCTTCTTCGGCATCGGCATGAATTTCTTCATGGAGGTGGCGAAGCTGCGCGCCGCGCGCGTCTTGTGGGCCAATCTGATGCGGCAGTTCGATCCGGCCGACGAGCGCTCGCTGTCGCTGCGCACCCATTGTCAGACCTCCGGCTGGTCGCTTGCCGCGCAAGACGTCTTCAACAACGTGGCGCGCACCGCGATCGAAGCCATGGCCGCTACGCAAGGCGGCACCCAATCGCTGCACACCAATGCCCTCGACGAGGCGCTCGCGCTGCCGACCGATTTCTCCGCCCGCATCGCGCGCAATACCCAGATCGTACTGGCGCAGGAAAGCGGCACCACCCGCATCATCGATCCCTGGGGTGGTTCGTTTTACGTCGAGCGGCTCACTCACGATCTCGCCGCCAAGGCTTCCGGCCACATTACCGAGGTCGAGGAGCTCGGCGGCATGACTCGCGCGATCGAGGCAGGCCTGCCGAAGCTGCGCATCGAGGAGGCTGCCGCGCGCACCCAGGCACGCATCGATTCCGGCACGCAGGCGGTGATCGGGGTGAACAAATACCGGCCGCGCGACGAAGCCCCCATCGACGTGCTCAAAGTCGACAATGCGGCGGTGCGGCAATTGCAGATCGATAAGCTCACGCGCTTGAAGCGCGAGCGCGATCCCAAAGCGCTCGCCGAAGCGCTGGAGACGCTGACGCGCAATGCCGCCGGCGGCAACGGCAACTTGCTGGCGCTCGCCATCGACGCGGCGCGCGCCAAGGCAACGGTCGGCGAGATTTCACTGGCGCTGGAAAAGGTGTTCGGTCGTCACCAGGCGGAGATCAAGGCGATCTCCGGCGTCTACAGGCGGGAGGTCGGCATGACGGACGCCGTCGAACGGGTGCAAAAACTCGTCGCCGAATTCGAGGATAATGAAGGCCGCCGCCCGCGCATCCTGGTCGCCAAGATCGGCCAGGACGGCCACGACCGCGGCCAGAAGGTGATCGCCACCGCTTTTGCCGATCTCGGTTTCGACGTCGATATCGGCGCGCTGTTCGCGACGCCCGCGGAAGCCGCGCGCCAGGCGGTCGAGAACGACGTGCACATTATCGGCGTGTCTTCGCTCGCCGCCGCGCATCTGACGCTGGTGCCGGAACTGAAGACCGAGCTCGAAAAACTCGGTCGCGGCGATATCGTGATCGTGGTCGGCGGCGTGGTGCCGCCGCAGGATTATGCCGCGCTCAAAGCAGCCGGCGCCGAAGCGATCTTTCCGCCCGGCACGGTGATCGCCGAGGCCGCCGAAGCGCTGCTCGCGACGCTCAACCGCCGGCTCGGCCATTCAAAGGCGGCGGCGGAATAAATCTAGTTCGCCCGCGCCTGCTGCGTGGCAGGCAATTCCGGCGCAGTGGCGACCGGCGCCGACCGAGGCGGCAACCGCGGCGGCGGCGCGCGCGGCAGCGATCTTATGAACGAGACGAAGGCGGGATTGGCGGCGAGCGCGTCGCGGCCGGCGGATATCAGCATATTGACCTGATCCGGCGGCAGCTTAAATCGCGTTGCGACGGCATTGAGCGCCGCCGAACGTTGCGGACCCAGCTGGTCAAACGAAATGCGGCTGATGAAGAACTCGACGTCGCGGCAGTTCCAGCCGGGCGGCGCGCCGAGTCGGCTGCGCTCGGCTTCGGACAGACCGCAACGCCAGCGGATCAGTTGTTCCCGCCAATCCTTCATGGTGGCGTCGAATGCCGAATAACTGCCGATCGCACCGGAATCGGTGGCGGTATCGGACGTCGCCATGATGAGATCGACGCCTGACGGACCGGGGATGGTTTGCGACCACTTGCCTTCCGGCGCGCGGCCGGAATCGACCACCAGGAACAGGAAGCGCCGCAGCTTGACTGCTTCTTGCGGCGCCAGCGGACCGTCAGGCGTGCTGGAAGCAAGCCGCGCAATGGTAAAGCCGGCGAGCCCGTAATTGTCGACAAGACCGCCGTCGAGCAGCTTGACGTATTTGATCTCGCCGGAGCGGTAGCGTTCGAGCGCGTCGGCGTAGGATTTGATCAGCGGCGGCGCGCTCGGATTGTCGTGCACCCGCTGCACCCAGCTCGGCAGCCCGACCGGGCAGCCGCCCGGATAGTTCTGAATGACGATCGGCGCGAACACGACCGGCACGGCCGCGGAAGCGGCAACCGCGAGCGAGACCGGATAGCTCGACAGATCGCTGCACAGCGCGCTGAACGTCACCGGCGCGAAAATGAACGCGGTGCGGTTATAGATGTCGGAGGCATTGATCCAGACCCGCGGGCGCGACCGGCTGAGCAAGTCCTTGAACGTCGCGTGGTTGTACAAATGCGCGTCGAGCCAGACCGGGAAGGCCGTCGCGTCGTTGACACCGCCCTGCAGCCCGCGAGCGATATTGCCGAGGCTGAGATTGGTCTGCAACGCTTGCTCGGCATCGACGTCGAGAAAGCGCTGCTTGAAGTCGGCCAGCGCTGCACGGCCGCGCAGCCCGTAATAGGCCGCCAGCACCGAGCCGCCGGAGACGCCGGAAAGAAAGTCGAGCCGGTCAAGCAGCGATACCGGACCGGAACGCGTCGGCACCCGCGTCTGGTCGAAGCCGGTCAGGACGCCATAGGAGAACGCCGCCGCGCGCATGCCGCCGCCGGAGAACGACAGCGCGACGACCATGTCGTCGTAATTGTCCGGAACACTGGGCGTAAGCGCCGCCTCGACCTGCGCCGGATTGGCGGTGAGCGGCTGATTGATCGGATCGTTGCGGATGGTTTGGGTACAGCCCACCACCAGGGCGGCACAGGCAATGACGCGCCCCGCGCGGATCGCACGCTGGAACAAAGCCCCACACATTACCAAAAGGTTATTGGCGGCCCCTTCTGCCCCGTCAAGCAAACCACAGCCGAAGCGAAAAGTAAGACTTCTTTAAGGTTAATTGAAAAGGGGCCGCCCGCGGCAGGAGAAGTGGTGACGGCGGCGGGCCGAGCGGCTGGGTAGAACGCGATTCCTGTGGACGGCCGCGATCGCAAAACGCGAGCGCCTGAGTCTCGTTAGCGATTCCAAGGCCTTAGCGCGAGGCCCCAGAGCAGAAAGCAGAGAAACCCCCGATTTTCCGGACTATCTCACTCGGAATCGGCAGAAAACCCCCGCCATTGCGTGACACAAGCGTGACAACTTGGCCGTAGGTGGATACCCGACCCTCCCATCGGCCGCGATTCCCGGCACGCGCAGGCGCCCATTCGGCACGCCAGAGTTGGATTGCGAACGCCAAAATCCGGTTCGCCGCAGCATGCCTCTTTCGGATTCCCTACGAATCTCCGATACTTGCGCATCCCTCCCCGATTCTTCCCCGTAATCCCCACATTTAGTGGTTGATTCAGATTTTCATACTAAAGCTTGACGTACGCGACCGGCTTGGCCTAGCCTTATCAAGTTCGGCGCGCAGGTAGCGAAGTCCGCCGGGCTCCCCAAAAAGGGTTTGCGGGAGTGCTCCGTGCCGCCGTGGCGCGAGCGTGGATTTTTGCGCCCTAAGGACGAGTTTCGGACGGCCTAAACAAAAGACCCGGTTTTCAAGCCGGACGGGTTGGGTGGCAGACAGAAACAGGGGTGAGGGACGACGCGGTCGGGAACACGTCCGCGAATAGAAGAGTATCGGCGACCTATCGCAGTCGCGACGAAGTCAGCCGAATTGTGGCGTCAGCAGAGTGATTAGTAATGGAGTAATTCATGTCCGAGTTGGATAGCGTTGTTGAACACCCTGGAGGCACTAGTGAGACCAATGTGTGGTGCCCGATCTGTGGCGAGTGGCATCCACGGTGTTCGGTCGGAAATCGAGATTGCTGCAAAAACTCCGAGCGGGTTGGAGACTTCCATCCCGACGGAGATTTCGGCGGGGTTCCGGAACCAAAAGATACGTGAAATCGGCGCTAAACGCGCCATATAAAGGGTGGGGGTAAAAAAATGCGGATCGAGCGGCGCTACACCAAAGAGGGACGATCGCCCTACGCGGACATCGTGTTCCGTCTGACCACGAGCGAGATCCGCAATCCGGACGGCTCGGTCGTGTTCCACGCCGAGAACGTGGAAGTGCCGGAGCAATGGTCGCAAGTCGCCTCCGACGTGCTGGCGCAAAAATATTTCCGCAAAGCCGGCGTGCCGTCCTGCCTGAAGAAGGTCGAGGAGGAGACGGTCCCCTCATGGCTGTGGCGCAGCGTGGCCGACGAAACCGCGCTCAAGGAACTGCCGGAAGCCGAGCGCTTTACCGGCGAAGTCTCCTGCAAGCAGGTGTTCGACCGGCTCGCCGGCACCTGGACCTATTGGGGCTGGAAGGGCGGCTATTTCACCACCGAGGCTGATGCGCAGGCGTTCTTCGACGAGCACCGCTACATGCTGGCGATGCAGATGGTGGCGCCGAACTCGCCGCAATGGTTCAACACCGGGCTGCACTGGGCCTACGGCATCGACGGTCCGAGCCAGGGCCATTTCTACGTCGACTACAAGACCGGCAAGCTCGTGCAGTCGGCCACGGCTTACGAGCATCCGCAGCCGCACGCCTGCTTCATCCAGTCAATCGCCGACGACCTCGTCAACGAGGGCGGCATTATGGATTTATGGGTGCGCGAGGCGCGGCTGTTCAAATACGGCTCCGGCACCGGCTCGAATTTCTCCAAGCTGCGCGGCGAGGGCGAAAAGCTGTCCGGCGGCGGCAAGTCGTCCGGCCTGATGAGCTTTTTGAAGATCGGCGACCGCGCCGCCGGCGCGATCAAGTCGGGCGGCACCACGCGCCGCGCCGCCAAGATGGTGATCCTCGACGTCGATCATCCCGACATTGAGCAGTTCATCGACTGGAAGGTGCTCGAGGAGCAGAAAGTCGCCAACCTCGTCACCGGCTCAAAAATCAACCAGAAGCACCTGCGCTCGATCCTCAAAGCTTGCGTGAACTGCGAGGGCTCGGGCGACGATTGCTTCGATCCGGAAAAGAATCCGGTGCTGCGCCGCGAGATCAAGGCGGCGCGCAAGAACCACGTGCCGGACAATTACATCCGCCGCGTTATCCAGTTCGCCCACCAAGGCTATACCGACATCAACTTCCCGACCTACGACACCGATTGGGATTCGGAGGCCTATCTCACGGTGTCGGGGCAGAATTCCAACAACACGGTGCGCGTCACCGACGAATTCCTCAAAGCGGTCGACGCCGATCGCGACTGGGACCTGTTCTGGCGCACCAAGAAAGGCAAGATCGCCAAGACCGTGAAGGCGCGCGATCTGTGGGAGAAGATCGGCTACGCCGCCTGGGCCAGCGCCGATCCCGGCCTGCAATTCCACACCACCATTAACGACTGGCACACTTGCGCCGCGTCGGGGCCGATCATCGCGTCTAATCCGTGCTCGGAATACATGTTCCTCGACGATACGGCGTGCAATCTCGCCTCGTTGAACCTGCTCGCGTTCCACACCCCTGCCCTTCCCGCCGTCGCCAATGGCGAAACGCTCAAGAGCGAGCTTTACGACGTCGAAGGCTACGAGCACGCGGTGCGGCTGTGGACCGTCGTTCTCGAAATCTCGGTGCTGATGGCGCAATTCCCGTCGAAGGAAATCGCGCAGCGCTCCTACGACTTCCGCACGCTCGGCCTCGGCTACGCCAATGTCGGCGGGCTTCTGATGTCGTCGGGCATTCCCTACGACTCCGAAGCCGGCCGCGCCATCTGCGGCGCGCTCACTGCGATCATGACCGGAGTTTCCTACGCGACGTCGGCGGAAATGGCGGCCGAGCTCGGCGCGTTCCCGCGCTTTGCCGAAAACCGCGACGTGATGCTGCGGGTGATGCGCAACCACCGCCGCGCCGCCTACGGCGACCGCACCGGTTACGAAGCGATGACGACGCCGCCGGTGCCGCTCGACCACAAAGCCTGCCCGGACAAAAAGCTCATCGAGCACGCCAAGCGCGCCTGGGATCGCGCAGTCGAGCTCGGGCAAGCGCATGGCTATCGCAATGCGCAAGCCTCAGTGGTGGCGCCGACCGGCACCATCGGCCTCGTCATGGATTGCGACACCACCGGCATCGAGCCCGACTTCGCGCTGGTGAAGTTCAAGAAGCTCGCCGGCGGCGGCTATTTCAAGATCATCAACCGCGCCGTGCCGGAGGCGCTGCGCGTGCTCGGCTACAAGGAAAGCGAGATCGCCGAGATCATCGCCTACGCGGTGGGCCACGGGTCGATGGGCCAAGCGCCTTGCATCAACCACACCACGCTCAAGGCCAAGGGCTTTACGCCCGAGGCGATCGAGAAAGTGGAAAAGGCGCTGCCGACCGCCTTCGACATCAAATTCGCCTTCAACAAATGGACGCTTGGCGTCGACTTCCTGCGCGACCAGCTCGGCGTCGACGCGGCCGATCTTGCCGCGCCGAGTTTCGATCTGCTTTCGCACCTCGGCTTTTCCAAGCGCGAAATCGAGGCGGCCAATATCCACGTCTGCGGCGCCATGACGGTCGAAGGCGCGCCACATCTGAAGCCCGAGCACTATGCCGTGTTCGACTGCGCCAATCCGTGCGGCCGCACCGGCAAGCGATACCTGTCGGTCGACAGCCACATCCGCATGCTGGCGGCGGCGCAGCCGTTCATCTCCGGCGCCATTTCCAAGACCATCAACATGCCGAACGAGGCGACCGTTCAGGACTGCAAGGATGCTTACATCCTGTCGTGGAAGCTCGGCCTGAAAGCCAACGCGCTCTATCGCGACGGCTCGAAACTGTCGCAGCCGCTGCAAAGCCAGCTCATCGCCGACGAGGAAGAGGACGAGGACGTCATCGAGGCCTTCCTCGACAAGCCGGCGGCGGCGCGCGCCGCGGGGCTTGCCGAGAAGGTCGTCGAGAAGTTCATTGATCGCATCGTTGAAGTTCGGAGCAGAGAACGTCTGCCCGACCGGCGGAAGGCCTACACTCAGAAAGCCGTAGTCGGCGGCCACAAGGTCTATTTGCATACAGGTGAATATGAGGATGGCCGGCTCGGCGAAATCTTTATCGACATGCACAAAGAGGGCGCCGCGCTCCGCTCGCTGCTCAACAACTTCGCCATCGCGGTGTCGCTCGGCCTGCAATACGGCGTGCCGCTCGACGAATATGTCGACGCCTTCACCTTCACCCGCTTCGAGCCGTCCGGCCCCGTCCAGGGCAACGACTCGATCAAATACGCCACCTCGATCCTCGATTACGTGTTCCGCGAGCTGGCGGTGAGCTATCTGTCGCGCTTCGATTTGGCCCATGTTGAGCCGAAGGCGGCCAAGATTCGATGCACTTGGCAAAGGTGTCGAAGAGGGCAAGACCGCGACACACGCTTTGTATCGAAGGGCCTGACTCGCTCGCGCACCGACAAGCTCAAGATCATGTCGGGCGGAGCGGACACCACTTCACCCTCCCCTGCAGGGGGAGGGTCGGCCGCCGAAGGCGGCCGGGGTGGGGTGAGCAACATCACCGCCCTTTCCTCCTCCGCCCCGCGCGGCGAAATCGCCGGCTCCGCCGCGCTCAAAGCCGAGCCCGAGCAAAAACTCTCGCCCGCGCAGCAGCTCGAGCAGGTCAACCGCGTCGACGCCCGCAGCCACGCCAAGCAGGCCGCGGCGGAGAAGCGCGCCGAGGCGCGAGCCAAGGGGTATGAGGGCGAGGCTTGCGGCGAGTGCGGGAATTTCACGCTGGTGCGCAACGGCACGTGTTTGAAGTGCGATACGTGCGGTGGGACGACGGGGTGTAGTTGAGGCACGAGGGGCAGCCCAATGGCGATGTACGAAGACGCAGAATTCGAGAATTCAGCTCGGTCCCTAAGAAAGCTCCTCGCGCTTGAGTTCGATCCACGGCCCGACATGATGACTGTCGTGATAAAGTTGAAACACGAAGGACTGATAAAGAACTATCAACGCGTCCCCGACGAACAAATGCTCGATGGAGAAGCGTATTTTAATCCTTTCGACCAGATTCTTTATCTTCGCGAGAGCACCTTTTGTGCCGCGAATAGCATGTTTGCTCGAGAAAGCGATCGACAACGCGCACGATTCACGATCGCTCATGAGGTGGGACACGTCTGGTTGAAGCATAGCGGAATCCGGCATCGTGGAGCTGCGGGAGCGCTTCAAGAGAAACTCGTAAAGCAAATTAGGCAAGAAGAGCGTGAAGCTTATCGTTTTGCAGGCGCGTTTCTTGCTCCAGCCTACTTGGCCGTGTGATATGCCGTTAACCCCAGAAGAAATCGCGGAACGATTCGACATTAGCTTGTCAGCCGCAAGGGTGCGGGCTAAGGAGCTCGCACGCATTCAACGCCGCGCAACTGGACAGCTACGACAATTACCTCAAGGAGTGGCAGAATTCCTGCGCGCGCAACAACGCAAGGGTTTTCGTGTCACGAGTATTGTTTCAGATAAATAATCAAATGGCTCTCGCGCTTGCCCTCATCGTAGCAAGCGTAGGGTGGGCTATGGCGCGAAGTGCCGTGCCCACGCGTTCATCCGAAACATCGTCGATGCTGCACGTGGGCACGCTTCGCTTTGCCCACCCTACTCTTGGTCGTCATTGCGAGCGGAGCGAAACAATCCAGTCGCGTCGAGGCTAGATTGCTTCGTCGCATTGATCCTCGCAATGACGAACGGCTTCCTTCGCCTATCCGCCTCCGGCACTCACCAACAACTGTAGGGACTCCACAATCCCGCGTAATAGCCGGCCCACACGTGGCGCAAATGGCAGGGATTGGGATAGGGCGGATAGAATTCGCCCAAGCCCGGGTAGTAGGACGGGCCTAGCACGCGCGCGGCATGGAATCGGGCGTGGCGCTTGCTCCAGCGGTGGCGGACACCGCGGTGATGGCCGGCATGCCTTCCGCGATAGACGCGGGCTTTGCCGCCGCGGGCGCATTGGCCGTTTGCGGAGGCACGGCAGGCGGCGACACGATGACAGGCGAAGCCGGTGCCGCCGGCGCGGAGCCCGACAGGCCGCTGGGCGCCGTCGGCGAAATCGGCACATACGGCGCTTGCGGCACCGTGTATGGCGTTGACGGATTGAAAGTCGGCGGCGGCGGTGGCGGCACGGGATTGACCGTCTGCTGCGCCCGGGCTTGGCCGATGGCGAAAGCCGCGATCATTGCGGTTAGCGAAACAGCCGCGAAAAGCGCCGCCGCCGGACGCTCAAACCGTGTCGCCTCCATTCCGATCTCCTCAAGTTCCGTTGCTCGTCCGAACGCCTGTTCCCACCCAACAGGAAATAGGGGAGTCGGGCAATCCAGACAATCCGCTCATTCGCTGACGCCACCACAACAGTCATGGCCGGGCTTGTCCCGGCCATCCACGTCTTTTTGCTCCACAGAGACTGAAGACGTGGATGCTCGCGACAAGCGCGGGCATGACGCCGCCCTCGCCCGCAAGAATCGCGCCGGATTCCGTAAACGAGATATGAATCCGTGAAAAAACAAAGTTTGGGACTCTTGACCTGAGTCTCGTTCAAGCTCCGCGACCTATTCGCCGGGCGATTTTTTTCGTCCGTCGCGCCTCGAAGTCCTGCGATGAACGCGATGCTCGTCGTCGCCCTTATCGTCGCCTGGCTGGTCAACGTGGCCACTGTGCTCGGCCACCTCGGCAGCGTGGCGGGATAGCGCAGCCGGTAGGATGGGTTGAGCCCTTGCGAAACCCATCGTGCAGCTTACCGGATCGATGATGGGTATCGCTTCGCTCCACCCATCCTACGATTCTTCCCCCACAACAGCGCATCCAGGCTCAGCGGCCCAGCGCCGGCGAACACCAGATAAAGAAATACGAAGCAAAACAGGATCGCGGCTTCGCCGCCGTTGATCAGCGGGAAGAAGCTGCGCGGCGCGTGGCTGATGAAATAAGCAAACGCCATCTCGCCCGACACGATGAAGGCCGCCACGCGCGTGAACAGCCCGAGCGCGACGAGCGTGCCGCCGAAGACCTCGATCCGGCCGGCGAACCACTCGGTCTCCGGGAACACCGGCATGTGGCCGTGCGGCGGAAAGCCGAACACCTTCGACAGGCCGTGTTCGAGGAAAAGCAGCCCGACCATGATGCGCAAAATGCTCAGCACATAGGGCCGGTAGCGCTCGAACGCCGCGGCGGGGCCGGAACCCGTGGCGGAAACATTTGCGGATGCTGAAGCGAAAGCGGCGGGCGCGGCGGGACGATTCATTTTCGGTAACCTGTGCCTGTCATCGCCCCACAGGCGATGTAGGCGAATTCGCGCTGACGCGCACTTCACAACATTCTGATTGCCCGCGGCACGGAACAGGCAGAAACAACCGTGGAGGCCCGCAGAACAATAGGTTCGCGCGCGCCTCCCCGCGCAGCGCATCCGTGCTATTCTGCAACAGAGACCAAGTTGCTCGCCCAAACCCCAGGTCCGTCATGGACGACTTCCCGATCGCTCCGCCCATCGTGGTGAAAGACACGCCAAAACCGCGCCGGCTGGTGACGCTTAAAGAGGCGCGCGCCTATGTCGACGGGGCGATGCGGCTCGGCCGGCCGGCGCCGTGGCGCGAAGTGTGGGGCCGGCTCAAAGTGGTGACGAGCGAAGAAGAGGCCATCGAGGCGATCGGCGACCTGCGCGAATTGCTCGCCGACGAAGATTTGCTGGTGCCGCCCGGGCCGCCGGCGTGATGTGGAGTCTGTAGGATGGGTTGAGCACTTGCGAAACCCATCACGCAGCCTCTCGGCGCATTGATGGGTATCGCGGAGTTTGTCATCGGGCGGCGCTTTGCGCCGACCCGTTGGCTCCACCCATCCACCATCGCCCTCACCCGCCCTCATCCGGCGGCGGCGGGATGCGCGTTTCGTGGAAGCGCGCGGCGTGCATGGCATAGACCTCGCGCACCAGAATGTGGGTCGCCACCTCGTTCTCGGTGCGGCCGAGCTTGCCGAGGGTGGCCAGTAAAGCCAGGTAATTGAAAGTTTCGAGCGGTAGCGTCAGGCTTAAGGCCTTGGCTTCCGAGCGATTTTCGGGTCGCGCCATCTTTGGCAATCGTACTTTGGAACCGTACGCCTCGCAGTTAAAACTTAGTTATAATATAGTTAAAACTCTTGGCAGGCGACTCGAATCGTGAAACGGTGGGCGCTGGCGAGGGTTCTTCGCACAACAACTAAAGCGGCCCCGGTCAGTCCGGCGTACGGGTCCCAAAGCGGCGGGCTTGCAATCGCTTCAGCGCGGATGCGGCTCGGTGATCGCGGCGTGATGCGTGCCGCGCGCCGAATGCGCGTAGCTGCGACTAGCGGCCCTCGCGGACACCGTTGCGCGCGGCCCTCACCCAGTCGGCGGCCCAGGACAGGCCGCGGCATTTTACGAGGCCGTTTCATGCTCAACACCACGACCACCGCAACAACTGACTCTCCCAGTACCCCGGCTCACTCGCCGGCTCACTCACCCTGGACCCCGGAGCGGATCGAACAACTGCGCAACTGTGTCACCTCCGGCTTGTCCTGCAGTCAGATCGCCGCCGAAATCGGCGTCACCCGCAACGCCGTCATCGGCAAAATCCATCGCCTCGGACTGTCGCCGGGGCGGCCCGCGGCTGCGCCGGCGCGTTCCTGCCCTCCACGCGTCCGGCAGCCGCGGCACTCGCCGCAGCGCCGGTTTTTACGCCTGATGTTTGCGCCAGCGCCGAGCCTCGCCGGCGACGAAGCCGCCGCGCCCGCGGCGATCGACTCGACGCAGCGCTGCTCGCTCGTCGAGCTGGCGCAAGGCAAGTGTCACTGGCCGATCGGCGATCCCTGCACCGCGGATTTCGCCTATTGCGGCAACGAGGCGATCGCGGGCTTCTCCTACTGCGCCGGCCATGCCCGCATGGCCTATCGGGTGCCAGCACGGCGGCGCGCTTAGCGAGCGACCCGTGATAAACACGCTGCTTTCCGTCATGCCTGCCGGCAGCGGGCCTGATGCATTTTACGCCCGCGGCTCGCCTTGCAACGCCAGTTCAGACGTGGCTTAACGGCGCCGACCTTTCGCAAGGAGAAAAACAATGCGAGCTGTCCCGCGCGCCGGCGCCTTCGTTGCTTTTGCCGTCATCGTCGCAATCGGCATGGCCGCCGCCGCGCCGGCTCGCGCGCAGCCGGTCACGACCACGGCCTCGGGATTAGGCATCATCGACACCAAGGTCGGCACCGGTCCCTCGCCAAAGCACGGCCAGACCGTCGTCGTGCATTACACCGGCTGGCTTTATGAGGGCGGCAAGAAGGGCAAGAAATTCGACAGTTCGCTCGACCGCGGCCAGCCGTTCGAATTCCCCATCGGCAAAGGCCAGGTCATAGCGGGCTGGGACGAAGGCGTCGCCACCATGAAAGTCGGCGGCAAGCGCACGCTGATCATCCCATCCAGTCTCGGCTATGGCGCAAGCGGTGCCGGCGGCGTCATTCCGCCGAACGCCACGCTGATCTTCGACGTCGAATTGCTCAAGATCAAATAGCGCGTCGCCGTCATATCCTAAGTTCGCGCTTCGATTATTCTGAGAGGGTTCCGGCCGTGACTCGCAGCAATATTCTCTATCTGATTATCGGTGCTTTAGTGATCGCGGTCGCCGTCATGGGCTATCAGCTCTATCAAGATCGCCACCAGCCCGAGGGCCTGCATATCAATGTCGGCCCCGGCGGACTGTCGATCCAAGGCAAATAACCGGCCGTCACTGATCCTCGTAGCGCCCGCCGCCGCCGAACAACGCGTTGATGCCGGCGATGCTCCCGGCAATCGGCCGCTATTCTTCCGGCTCGGTGGTGAAGAACAGCGGATAGCCTTTGCTCTTGCCGAGTTCGGTCGCTTCCTTGGCCTTGGTCTCGGCGACGTCGCGCGTAAAGACCGCGATCACGCAGGCGCCGCGCTGGTGCGCCGTCATCATGACCCGATAGGCCTGATCCTCGTTCATGCGGAAGACCGCCTTGAGCACCAGCACGACGAATTCGCGCGGGGTGTAATCGTCGTTTAGCAGGATCACCTTATAAAGCGGCGGCCGCTGCGTCTTGGTTTTGACCTTGGTGCGCGGCTTGACAATGGTTTTTGTCATGGCGGACCCGATAAGGTGTCAACAATAGCACGCGCAATGTACACTTGGGCGTCATCCAAGCGCGGTCACAATATAATCCATCGGGGCGCGCCGTCACAGCGGCCTCGGTCGCCGGCGTCGCGGAACCGACCGACGTCAGGCGGCATTGACTACCGCCCGATCTGTTAGGATCATAACTGCGAACGTCGTCGCAGCGAAAACATTGCGAGGATCGTCATGCACTTTATCGGCATCATTCTTATCGGCTTCGTCGCCGGAATCATCGCGCGCTTCTTGGCGCCCGGTCCTAACAATCCCTCAGGCTTCATCTTGACGACGCTTCTTGGCATCGCCGGGGCATTCATCGCGACGTTTATCGGCCAAGCAATCGGCCATTACCAACCGGATGAAGGCGCCGGCCTGATCGGCGCCGTCATCGGCGCGGTGCTGGTCCTGTTCATCTGGCACCGGTTGGTGTCGGCGCGCGTTATATCCGACCCCGGTAACCGACGCTGGCTTTAGGCCGCAACGCCGCCGCGCGCGACGGGCGGCGCTCCACCACGACGGCGCGCGGCGCCCCGGCGCGGCCGACGATGGTAAAACGGCTGGTATCCTTGCGCTGACCCATTTTCAGGACCGCGCCGCGCGCCGCTTCGGCGGACACTTGCATCAGCGACATGACGATCTCGATCTGGGCGTCGACATCGTCGCTCAGCCCCTGCGCCGCCAGGACGGCATCCTCAAGGGTCGGTGGATCGCGCCGTACCCGGCGCCGGCCATCCTTCGTATCCCATACCTCGCTCATGCCGCACCTCGACCTGCCGTTGTTTCGGCTTTTGAACTTTCAACACCAATTATCAGATATTTACCGCATTGCAGCAAGTCTATTGTGCAACGCACTCACAGCAATTTTAACGGCCCAAAAAGCCTGACCGCGCCCGCGGCGGCGCGGCCGCGAGCGTCGCGAAAATCCAGCCGTAATGCTTGCTAGCGCGGGGCCATCTCGCTGAACAACACGCCGCCTTTGCCTTTCGACGTCTTCGCCGTCTCAACCAGAGATACGGTGACGTGGTCGGCCGTCGTACCGGCATTCTTCACCACGGCGTCGGTGATGTCTTTGACCAAGCCGCGCTTCTGCTCGAGCGTACGGCCTTCCAGAATATAGACGACGACTTCCGGCATAGTCTGTTCTCCAATGTTGCCCGCCTGCCTCACTTGATCATTAGTCGCACACCGAACCCGGTATGGGCTTGCCTCAAGTTCGAGCCCGTACTATCGGAAAGTTCCCGGGTAGGCACAACAGGGAGCTGACAATGAAGCGTTTGGCATTTGCCGTTGGCGTTTTGGGGCTGAGCTTTGCCGCGTCCGTACCGGCGCGCGCTGACTTCGCCGTGGTGAAATTCGAGCTCGGCTATTGCCGCATCTGGTGGGATTCCAGCGCGAAGCCGATTGGTACCGGTTGGGCCGTCGTCGCGACGGCGCCGACCTTCGAGGGCGCTTGGGCCGCTCAAGGCGCCGCCGTCAAGAAGGGTAAGTGCAAGTAACCTAACCTTCTTCGTTCGGCTTTCCTGCTGCCGCCCGCCAAGCCTCGGCGGGCGGTTGTAGTTCGTTTGCGCCGCAAGCTGAATGTGCACGGCAGCGCGCGTCGTACGTCGTCCGGCTGATGCCGCAACGAGAAGCCCTGGCGAGAAGTCCTGGCTAAGACGACCAACCGCTATCAGCGGCTCGGATAATATGACGTTCCGGTGTGGGGGCTGAACAGCCGCCGCAATACCGTGCCAAGGCCGGCCGCCGGCTTGTATTTGCCGTTCGACGCATAGGCGGCATGATGCTTTAGCTTCTTGTCCGGCGGCACTGTCTGCGGCGGGATCATCGCCTGATCCGGCGCCTCGGCAGGCGTCGCGTCGCTCGCCCGCGGCACATCCGACAGCGAGGCAATTCCTGTCGCCGGCTTTTGCGCCGCAGCCGGAGCCGTACTGGCACCGTTCACGTCGGCGCTTTCCGAAACGGACGGATTGATCGCCGCCGGGCGGGGCGGGGCAATCGCCGCCGACTGCATCGCGGCGGGCGGCGGCATCACGACTGGCGGTGCGGCGGGTGGCGCGGTGATCGGCGTGACTTGCGAAGCAACCGGCGCCCGCGCTTGCACGGGCGGCACCTGCGCCGCAGGCGCGGCCGCCGGCGGGACAGCCGTTGTAACTTTGACCGGCGCGACGAATGCGGCAGACGCCGAACTTGACCCCGGAATTGCCGTGGCCGGGGCGGCCTGCACGCTGGTCACGATGGCGTGCGCGGTGATCGATGCCATCTTGTCGCGTTCGGCCGCCGGGCGATCAATCAGTGACAGGACTACGGCCGCGCCGGCGGTCGCGCCAATGGCGGTGGCGACAAGGACAACGCGGGCCGTGCGCATAAAACTCGGCGCGGGAGCGAGGTAGCCCCATTCCGAATTGAAATTACCGGCCGAACGCATTGCATTCTCCCGACACTACAATTCCTGTCCGCACGAAACGTCTTAAACTACAAGGCCTAGCCGACGTCCGGATCCCGACCTTCGATCTGGTCCTAATGCGCAAAACCCGGTGCCGCGGTGGCAGTTCCCCGTCCATGTTTTATGGCTTACCGATGGTGACGGAACCCGGCAAGACTCGGCCAGTCGGAAATCAAAGGCCTGTTGCCAAAAGGCATCATTTCCAGCGCAAATTGACGGTAATTCAGTAACATATTGGCACACTCTTGGATGGTTGTGCACAGGTCCTGTGCATAGGGGGGAGGTGCCTATTCATTCTACGCCGTCCGCGCCTGCGACGTGGGCTCATGATGCCGAGTTGAATTGTCGACTGCCGGACATCGCACCGCCAATGCTGTCGCCGACCGAGGCGAACATTTCGCCGATGACCGAGACGACATGCCGGGTCGCGGCGACGACATGGTCCTTGATGTCGAGCGTCTTGGCGACAAGCGGATTGTCGAGAAGCGCATCCGGCTCGCGCGCCGCGTTTTCGCCAGCGGCGGCGTCAGCCGCGACAGCATCATTCTGGACAGGATTTGCTTGCGCGATCGTAAGCGGTGCGTGCGGCGCCGCGGCGAGCACGGCGGCCGGTTTGCCATGCGCGTGCGGCGCTTTCGGCGGCACCGCAGACGCGGCGTTTTGCTGGGCCCTCGCCTGCGACGCGAACAAGACGTCCGCCAATTTGGCGTCCGCCGCTGCGCGGGCCTCCGCCGCGGCGCGGGCGGTATCGGCGTCCTCGGCCAGGTCGCGACGCTTCTCGGCTGCCATCTGGGTCTTGAGGTAATTCATGATCAGGGCGTGCTCGTCGCGGACCATCGCCATCATCTCGGGCGAGGCCGGCTGCACGTCGACCAATTGCGGCGGCGCGGCGTGACCGAAATGATATTGCGTGAATAGGAACCCGCCGATCAGGCTCGCCAAGGCCGCGGGTAGAATGTCGAGCGCGAGTTTGCCGAGGAAGCGCGCCAGCCACGGCGCTTCGGTCCGCGTCACCCAATTCTGCTGCATCGTCCTGATCCCGCTCAGCGACATAACCGGCCTCCTGTATTTCAAACGAGCGATTGAATTTCAAACAGCCGTTCTGGGCGCGGGCAGGCCGGGAAAAAGGAATTTTTGCGGCATTCCCCCGTTTTCGGCCCCCGCCACGATGTTCAGGCCTGCCGGCCGAGACCGCTGACAAGCCATTGGCCGATCAGCCCGGCCAGCCATTCGACCGCCGCATCGTCGAGGTTGAGCCCGATCGGGGCCTGCGCCAGCTGTTCGCGATTGCGCAGGAATACGCTGCATTGACCGATCAGCCAGATGGCCGCGACTGTGACCGTGCGATGATCGGCTTCGGGCAGGAAGCGGCCCACGATTTCCGCCGCCAAGCCCATGAATGGCGCCGCCTCCTCGCTGACCAGGCTGCGAAATACCGGCGTCGGGCGCACCGTCTCCCAATTGAAAATCCGCATGTGGCGGCTGAACTCGTCGCGCGCCATCAAGGGATGCAGCTGGCGGCGAATGAATGCGCGCAGCGCCTCCTCGCGCGACATGGTCTTGACCTCAGCCGCATGCGCGAGCTGATCGTCCGTCATGGCGCGAAAGGCGGCGCGCAGCACTTCGCGATAAAGTCCGTCCTTGCCGTCGAAATGGTAATTGATGGCCGCCTGGTTCACCCGCGCCTTGGCGACGATAGCGCGAATGCTGGTGCCGTCGTACCCGCGTTCGGCGAACAGCCGCTCGGCGGCCTTGGTGATCCGTTCGCGCGTAACCTCGGATGGTCGCGTCATCGGCGCTCTGCCTTTCCGATTTTCAAACCTGCGTTTGAATTCCAGATAATGGGTTGGCGGGCACAATGCAATCGTCCGTTTGCCGCATTGCCAATCTCGCCGTTGCCCAAGGGCGCTTTGCCGCGCCGCGCTTTTCATGTGTATTAGGCCAATGCCGGCCTTCATTTGCATCACCTGCGGAACCCAGTTCGCCCCCTCGGAGAAAGCGCCCGCGCGCTGCCCGATCTGCGACGAGGACCGCCAATATGTGCCGCCGGCCGGCCAGGCCTGGACGACGCACGAGGCGCTTACGCGCAGCCACTTCAACTGTTTCCGTCAGCACGAAAAAAATCTGATCGGCATCGGCACAATGCCAGCGTTCGCCATCGGGCAGCGCGCCCTGCTGCTCGCCACCGAGCGGGGCAACGTACTGTGGGACTGTATATCTCTCCTCGATCAAGCTGCCGTCGCGATCGTGAAGGCGCTGGGCGGCCTCATCGGCATCGCCATCTCGCACCCGCATTATTATGCGTCAATGGTCGAGTGGGCGCGCGCCTTCGAAGCGCCGATCCATCTGCATGCCGGCGATCGTCAATGGGTCATGCGGACCGATCCGGCCGTTCAATTCTGGGACGGCGATACGCTGCCGCTGGCGGACGGCGTCACGCTGATCCGTTGCGGCGGCCACTTCGCCGGCGGCACGGTGCTGCATTGGGCGCAAGGCGCCGCGGGTCGCGGCGCGCTTTTGTCCGGCGACATCGTGCAGGTTCTGCCCAACCGTAATTTCGTAAGCTTCATGCGTAGCTATCCGAATTTCTTTCCGCTATCGGCGCCTGCGGTCGAGCGGATCGGCATGTTGCTCGAGCCCTACCCCTTCGACATCATCTACGGCGCCTGGTTTGACCGAATCGTTCCTCGTGACGGCAAGGCGATCGTGCAGAACTCGGTGGCGCGCTACGTTACCGCGATCCGCGGCGACGGCTCGGCGGAATTGAAATAGGAGGACCGCGATGGCCCGCATCGACGACATCAAACGAGAAGGTCTCGACGCGCGCCAGCAGCAACTCTATGACGACATCATGCGCACGCGGCCGCGCGGCAAGCTGAGCGGCCCGTTTTCGGTGTGGATGCACACTCCCGACATCGCCGAGCCCGCCAACGGGCTGGCCAACTGCTTTCGCGTCAATCCCAGGCTCGACAAACGATTGATCGAATTGATCACGTTGTTGATGTGCCGCGGCGCCACCGTGAAATATGCCTGGTCGGTGCACGAGCCGCTGGCGCGCCAAGCGGGCTTGTCACCGCAAACCGTCGACGCCATCCGCGCCAATAAGCGGCCGGCTTTCTCGCGTGAGGACGAGCGGGTGATCTATGACCTCGTCACCGAATTGCTCACAACCAAGACGGTGAGCGACGAAACCTTCGGCCGCGCAGTGGCCGCCTTCGGCCGCGAAGGCGTCGTCGAGGCGGTCAGCTGCGCCGGCTTCTACGGCATGGTCGGCTTCGTGCTCAACGCCTTCGAAGTGCCACCGCAGCCGGGCGGCGAGGTGCTGACTTAGAAGCGCAAGCAGCCGTCACTTCAGCTGCGGATGTTTTAGCCTGTTCGAGCATGGCGCGGCCGCGGCGGGTCAGCACGATCGTGCGATGGCCATCGTTCTCGGTGCGCACGAGACCGTCGACAACCGCATCTTCCCATACCGAAATATGCGGACAACTGTGCCAGGCTTCCACCGCCTGTTCACGCGTACGCGAACGATCCGCCACCCAGGCGAGGAATTGGATCATGATCAGGCTGGGCGAATAGGACATCGCAGCCTCCATCGTAGCTGCAATATAGGGCAAAACGCGATCGCATGCAGCCCCGCGACGCGGCGCGGACCCGAACCCGCGGAACGCGCGTTAATTTCATTGCTGCGGTACCTGGCGGTCTTCTAAAATCGACCGGTGCGCCGCATCGAAGGCTATGTCATCGTTTCCGCCGACGGCATGCTCGCCGACGCCAAAGGCGAGATGCCGGATTCGATCCGCAATGAGGCCGATCAGCGCTCCTTTCAGAGCGCGCTCGATCGTGCCGCGGTCGTCGTGCACGGCCGCCATTCCCACGAAGGCGGACCGCGCGCCGCGCGGCGAAAGCGGCTCATCGTGACCCGCCAAACCGCCGCCATCGCGCCCGATCCGACACATCCCAATGCGCTCCTATGGAATCCGCTCGGCGCCAGCCTCGACCAGGCGCTTGCCCGGATCGGCGTCAGTGACGGCACGATCGCGGTCATCGGCGGCCCCGAAGTGTTCAGCCTGTTTCTGCCGCTCTACGACGCGTTTCATCTCTCCCGCGCGGCCAGGGCAAAAATTCCCGGTGGCCTTGCGGTTTTCACCGAAGTCGGCCCGAATGCCACGCCGGAAGATGTGCTCACGCAACGCGGCTTCACGCCGGGCGCGCGGCGCGACCTCGACGCTTCCGCCGGCGTCTCGGTGGTGACATGGGAACGTCAGCGCTGACTAGCCTGGAAATGTGTCTTATGATTGCGTCAGATGTATCGCCATGAACTTACGACCGGCCCCGCAGACGTCTAAGCGCGCCGCTGCGCTCGATTACGAAATCGCGCAGGAGCAGGCCTCCGCGCTCGGCCGGCTCGGCCGTGCGCTCGAAGCGGCGCTCGCAGCGCTCGTCGAATACGACCGCGTCCATCGCGAGCCGACCGCAACGCGCGCACGTCTGGCGCAGGACGCCGGCGACGCATTATGGTGCTTCCTGGTCCAGCGCGAAGCGTGCGGACTGCGCGACCCCCGGCCTGTGCTGCGCGACTACCGCGTCCCCGTCGAGGTGCAAAACCGCATGGGCATCTTCGTCGGCCGGCGCCGCACCGGCTCGGCCTGAGCTTCCGCCCGCCACCGCGCCACCAACCCGCGCAAATTGCGGCGTCGCCTCCCCGGTTAGCACTGTCTTAACCCGGCTCCCGGCGCCAGCGGAGACCGCGTGAAAGGCTTTATTCACCGTTCTCAATGCATTGTTTCCGGCAATTCAACGGCGTGGCGGCGCCCGGAGTTGTGATGCGTACCCTTCCTCTTCTTGACGAGCTCGAGGGCGCCCTCGCATCTGGGAACATCAATCGTCGGATCGACATCCTCAGCCGTATCACCGACCTGTTCATCAACGGCGCCGAGCACTATTCCGAGGACCAGATCGGCGTTTTCGACGACGTCATGGCGCGCCTGGTCAACACCATCGAGGCCAAGGCGCGCGCCAAGCTGGCGCAACAGCTGGCGCCGATCGCCAACGCACCGACTAACGTGATCCACATGTTGGCCTTCGATGACGACATCGAGGTCGCAAGCCCCGTGCTCGCGCATTCCCCGCGGCTTGACGATCGCGACCTCGTCAGCGCCGGCAACAATAAGAGCCAGCAGCACCTTTTCGCCATCGCGCAACGCCCGTCGCTGAGCGAGACCGTGACCGACGTCCTGGTCGAGCGCGGCGACCGCGATGTGGTTCATTCGGTGGTCAGGAACGTCGGTGCGCGGTTTTCCGACTCCGGGTTTCGCATGCTGGTCAAACGTTCGACCGGCGACGACGCGCTGGCGACCGAAGTGGGGCTGCGTTCGGACATCCCGAGGCAGCATTTTCTCGTGCTCCTCGACCGGGCCTCCAGCGCGGTGCGCGAACGGCTGGCCGCCGAAAATCCCCAAGCCGGCACCGCCATCGACGGGGTCGTGGCCGAGGTCGTGGGCGGCATCCGCAACGAGACCCGCAATGCCTCGCCAGACTTTGCCGCCGCGCAAGCGACCGTCGAGCGGCAGAACCGCATCCGGCGGATCGGTGAGTCCGAAATCTACCAATATGCGCGGGACCGCAAATTCGAAGAGACCGCGATCGCGCTATCGATCATGTGCGACACACCGATCGACGTCGTCGAGCGCGCGTTGCTCGATCCCGGCGCCGAGATCATCCTTATTCTCGCCAAGGTGGCCGGCCTGTCGACGACGACGACCAAAGCGGTCCTGCTGTTGCGCGCGGCCGATCGTGGCATGTCGGCGAAGGACCTCGAACACGCATTGTCGAGCTTCAACCGATTACAGCCGGACACGGCCCGGCGCGTGCTCAGCTTCTTCCGCACCCGTGTGAAAAAACCAGCCGCGCCGATGGTCCCCCCGGCGGTCGCCGTTAACGGCTGATCCAAGCACCCGCCTATTCGTAAGCGCGGGTTTGCAACCCGCCCTCACGGTGGCGCGATCCAAACTCAATACGAGCAATAGCCCGGCTGCACCTGCAGCCAATTGCCGTTCGGATAGCGGTAATAGCAGCCGCCGCGCCACCAATAATAGCCGCCGTTCCGGCGTTGCGCTTCCGAGGCGATCACCGCGCCGGTGGTGGCGCCGATCACCGCGCCCGCAACCGCGCCGCCGGCGCCATGGCCGACCGCGCCGCCGATAATGCCGCCGAGCGCGCCGCCCACGATTGCGCCGGCGACCGGATCCTGCGCCGCCGCAGGCTTCGCCGGTAACAACGCCGCGAGCATCAAAAATACTCCAGCTCCAATCATGCGTCGCATGTTCGTTCTCCCTTCTGGTCTGCCGCCCGGCTTCGGCCGCAAAATCTTCTTCGGCGGCGCGTTGAGACTGGGCGGATCATAGAACATCGCGCACGAATGTCCGAGTGGCTCGCTATCGGTCCGCGGCGGCAAAACCGACGCTCAGCATCTCGCGCGGGCGAGAAAGCGCCAAACCATAGGCGTTTTTACGACTGCTTCGGTCGTTGCGCGGATGCAACCTGTGTCGTTTTGCTGGCGTGCATCGCAGCCGGCTCTTGGTATGAGCTTGGGCGCCGCGTGCACTCGGCGCCGCGCCGCCAACGACGGCGATCGGAGCGAACCGCGTCGCGCGTATCGATTTCGCGCGGCGCCGCGCAATGATCGTGACGAAGCGTTAAAGGTTTTCTTGCAGAATCTTCTTGACTCCATGCTGATTGCATTTATGTGGGGAATTAGCCGCTGTTGGTCGGTTCGCGTGGACTGATCGAGCGGCTTTCGCTTTCCGTGGCGCCGGCTCGCCGGCATCTCGGGTTCTGATCTAGGTTGGGGAGGACGGCATGAGCCAACACGCCCTCTTACGATCGGTGAAGGGCTTGGGGATCCCAGGTACCGCCCGAAAGGAAGACAGGAAGACCAGACTAAAAGTGGCGACTCCGGCACCGGAGGAAGATCGCCAGGACGACCGTGGAGCCGACTGCAAGGATCATTTCGCCACGCGCAACGGCGTCCGCTGCGCCGGCGTGCATTTGATCGTCGATCTGCACGGCGCCAAGCGTCTCAACGACATCGAACATATCGAGGCGACGCTGCGGCGCTGTGTCGAGGCTGCCCGCGCGACGCTTTTACATATTCATCTGCATCACTTTCAGCCGAGCGGGGTTTCCGGCGTGGCGGTGCTGGCGGAGAGCCACATCTCCATCCACACCTGGCCGGAAATCGGCTATGCCGCGCTCGACGTATTCATGTGCGGCTCGGCAGATCCGGACGCGTGCATTCCGGTGCTGCGCGAGGCGTTTTCGGCCAAGCGCGTCGGCGTCAACGAACTGCTGCGCGGTCAAAACGCCTGAGCCCGGCGGCTTGGAACGAATGTTGAGCGGCCGGGCCAAGTCCCGGCCGTTTTCATATGGGAGGTTTTGATGGCCGAGAAGCGTTGGATTGCCGAGACGCTGTTTGACGATCTCGGTTTTCGCATGAGTTTTCAGGTCGACAAGGTGCTTTACGAATTGCAGACCGAGCACCAACACCTAGTGCTGTTCGAGCAGCCGTTCTTCGGCAAGATGCTGATGCTCGACGGCGCCACCCAGATTTCCAAGAAAGACGAATTCATCTACCAGGAGATGATGTCGCACGTGCCGCTGTTCGCTCACGGCTATGCGCGCGACGTCCTCATCATCGGCGGCGGCGATTGCGGCATCGCCGAGGAGGTGCTCAAGCATAAAGCCGTCAAGCGCCTCACCCAGGTCGAAATCGACGCCAAGGTGGTCGAATTCGCCAAGGAGCATTTTCCCGAATTCACCGGGCCGGTCTTTTCCGACAAGCGCTTCGAATCCGTGATCGACGACGGCGCGAAATATGTCGCCAAGACCGACCGTCGCTTCGACATCGTCATCGTTGATTCCACCGATCCGCAAGGACCCGGGAAAATCCTGTTCGGCGAGAGGTTTTATTCCGGCTGTGCGCGCTGTTTGAACAAGGGCGGCGTATTGGTGACCCAGAATGGGGTACCGTTTTTTCAGAAGAACGAGCTGACCTCGACCATGAGGAAATTCCGGCGGCTGTTTGCGGATGCCACCTGCTATGTCGCCGCCATCCCGGTCTATGTCGGCGGCCACATGGCCATTGGTTTTGCCTCCGATAACAAGCGGCTGCGCCGGCACGGCGTGAAGACGATCGCCCAACGTTACCGCAAGGCCGGCAGCTTTCCGACGAAGTATTGGACCCCCGAGGTCCACGTCGCCGCCTTCGCGCAGCCGCGCTTTATCGCCGATTTGGTGGCAAAGGCGGAACAGCCGCGGCGCTAGACGGCCCACAAGACCGCCCAACAGGCCGCCCACTTAGATAGTCGCCGCGCTAAGATGGGTGCGCTAAAACAATCGTGAATGGCGCAGGCCACGGCCGGTTCTTAAACTAGCCCGACAATGACGCGTGCGCGGGAGGATATCGCCATGAAGCTGTACATGCATCCGGTGTCGATGACGAGCCGGCCGGTCCGGTTGTTCATCGCCGAGAATAAGATTCCGGTCGACGAAGTCACAGTCGACCTATTTACGGGTGAGCAATACAAACCGCCCTATTCGGAATTGAATCCGAACAACCTCGTGCCGATGATCGAGGATGGCGATTTGCGTTTGACCGAAAGCTCGGCGATCCTGAAATATCTCGCCGACAAGATCGGCTCGCCAGCTTACCCGAAGGACTTGAAACAGCGCGCCAAGGTCAATGAGGTGATGGATTGGCTTAACACCAATTTCTATCGCGAATGGGCCTACAATCTCTGCTATCCGCAGCTGTTTCCGCATCTCAAGCGGCGCAGCGATGAAGCGCAGGCGGCCACTATCGAATTCGGTCAGCAGAACGCCAAGCGCTGGCTGCAAATCCTCAACGACTATTGGATCGGGCCGAACAAGCCATATCTATGCGGCGACCAGATCACGATCGCCGACTATTTTGGCGCCGCTTTGGTGACGCTTGGCGAGGTCATCCGCTGCGACTTCTCGGCCTATCCCAATGTCCAGCGCTGGCTCAACAACGTGAAGAAGCTGCCGAGCTGGCCCAAGGTCAACGAGGTGTTCTACGGCCTGGTCAATTCGGTGAAGGAGCAGCCGTTCCAGGCAATCTAAGAAGAGAGGGACAGATGAGCTTCTTTCCCGGCAAAGACCCCGCTTTGGGCGATGCACCCGCAAGCGATGCAGTGCAACAGCTGATCGTGCCGCGTTCGGTCGACCTCGGCGGCTTTCAGGTCCATCGCGCGCTGCCGTCGGCGCGCTCGCGCATGGTCGGACCGTTCATCTTCTTCGACCATTTCGGTCCGGCCGTGTTCAAAGCGGGCGACGGCGTCGACGTGCGGCCGCACCCGCATATCGGGCTCGCCACCGTTACCTACCTGTTCGACGGCGAAATCGTGCATCGCGACAGCCTCGGCACCGCGCTGCCGATCCGGCCGGGCGCCGTCAATTGGATGACGGCCGGACGCGGCATCGTGCACTCCGAGCGCACCGCGCCCGACCATCGCGACGGCGGCGAGCCGCTGCACGGCCTACAATTATGGGTCGCGTTGTCGGCGAAGGACGAGGAGACCGCGCCGGCTTTCGCCCATACCGCGGCGGCCGATATTCCTGAACTGCGTGAGGACGGCCTCCATCTGCGCGTCGTCGCCGGAACGATGCACGGGCTGCGCTCGCCGGTCGTGACCAGCTGGAACACCGTGTTTGCCGAAGCTCATCTGCAGGCCGGCACCATCCTGCCGGTCGACGCCGAGCACGAGGAGCGCGCCATTTACGTCATCGCCGGCGAAATCGAGATTGCCGGCGACCGTCACGGCCCGGAGCGGCTCTTGGTGCTCAAGCCCGGCGACCGCATCGACGTGAAGGCCGCAACCGACGCGCATATCGTCGTAGTCGGCGGCGCTGCCATGGACGGACCGCGCCACATCTGGTGGAACTTCGTGTCCTCGCGCAAGGAACGTATCGAAACGGCCAAAGCCGATTGGAAGGCCGGCCGCTTTGAGCCCGTTCCCGGGGACACCGCCGAGTTCATCCCGCTGCCTGACGCTTAGTCTATCATGCCCTGCGACGGCCAGGCAGCGCGCTCGCCGCCGTCAGAATGTCTGAGCCAGCGCCGCCGCGATACCGGCAGAAGATGGATCAAGAATAGCCTGGCATAGAGAGAGCAAGAGGCCGGTTCCTGAAAACAGCAGGATGATTGGATCGATTGCGCCGACTGCATCGCAGACTTGCTGCCAAGTCTGGTGCCAAGTCTGTTCGTCGTTCGCGTTTACCTTCCAATTGCTGCGCAACGCCGGAGGCGCGAGTTCCCCCCTCATGGGCATGGCCAAGTCCCTTGGAGGTTAATTCCTCGCCGTTTGACGATTTGCGCGACGACCAATGCCGCGCCGTCGTGACCGGGCCGGAAACTGGGCCGGAAAACCAGCCGACGCTGGGAAGGAAGTACGGAGATGGCGATCCGAAGATAATGCAGCTTCCAGTCCTCGAATCCCTCTACGGGTAAGGACCTGCCGCCTACCACACGGAGCAGGTCGCCTACCGAACTGAAGCTCGGAACGCGACTTCTGTTTTTGCCCGTTTGCAGTGACCGGTTTCGCCAAACGATTGCAGCGACGGTTAGCAACACGCCGACCAAACCGACCGCAGCGAGCTGCGCCATCTCCAACTCCTGCTTCGCGTCTTCCTGCTGGCACGGGGTGAAGCGCCCCGACGGAAGAATTCGAAGCTAGCCGTCTGCGCAGGCGCGCGCCTTAAGAATAGCTAAAGGTTGGCTTGGGTCCTTCTTTATTTTTCGCTATTGTCCGCCGCGTGACGAAGGCTGCGCTGTCTTGATCTACCGATTTGAGGACTACGCACTCGACATTGGGCGGCGGGAACTTCACCGCGGCAAAACGTTATGCGCGGTCGAGCCGCAGGTTTTCGACGTCCTGGAATATCTGATCCGCCACCGCGCCCGCCTGGTCACCAGGGACGAACTATGGAAAGCGGTCTGGAGCGGCCGCATCGTGTCCGAGGCCGCGATCGATACGCGTGTCAGCGCGGCGCGGGCGGCCATCGGCGACAACGGCGGTGAGCAGCGCCTCATCCGCACCGTGCGCAAAAAGGGATTTCGGTTTGTCGGGTGCCTTATCGAAGAGACGAGCCCGGCCGGAACTTCACGCACGGCAGAAGAAATCCGCAATCGCGCCGCGCTCGCCGATTACCCGACGATCGGCGTCATCCCGTTTACGAATCTCAGCAGCGATCCCGCTCAGGACTCGCTGAGCGACGGCCTGACCGAAGATCTGATTACCGCGCTGGCAAAAGTCAGCTGGTTGTACGTTGCTACGCGCGCGTCATGCTTTGCCTGCAAGGGGCAATCGCTCGGCACCGGCCAGATCGCCCGCAAGCTTGGCGTTCGCTACCTCGTGAACGGCAGCATCCGCCGCTTGGCCGGCCGCATCCGCGTCACCGTGCAGCTCATCGACGGCCTCGCCGAGCATCAAATCTGGGCGGAACGCTACGATCTGGACGGGGACGCCAATTTCAGACTTTACGACCGGATTTGCGAAAAAATTCTGACTGCCGTCGAGCCGCATCTCTATCTCGCCGAGCATTTCCGCGCGCAGCGGAAATCGGCAATGCAGTTGAACGCCTGGGAATGCGTGGTGCGCGCCTTGTCGCTGATGAATACCCGCGATCAGGGCAATGTGGCGGCCGCGCACGAGCTTCTGCAAAAGGCTGTTTCGATCGATCCAGCGTCGGCACAAATTCGCAGCCTGTTGTCGATCGTGACCACATTGCGCGTGCATATGAGCTGGGCGGACCGGCGCGACGTCATCCCGACGGCGCTGGCGGCTGCGCGCGCGGCGCTGGCACTCAATCCCGACGAGCCCTGGGCCCACGCCGCGCTCGGCTACGCCTCGATTTGGCGGCAGCCTGAGGACGCGATCCTGCCGTGCCGGCGATCAGTCGCGCTCAATCCGAACTTTGCCGTCGGACATTACTTCCTGGCGCTCGCTTCGACTTATGCCGGCCACCACGATCCGACCTTCGCGCATGCCGACTTGGCGGAACGGCTGGCGCCGCGGGATTTGCTGGCCCGCGGTTATGCCGGCGCGCACGATAATGTGCGTGCGACGGCGTCGTTTGCCACCGAAAACTATCGCCGTGGGATAGAATTTGCCGGCAACGCCGCCATCTACAGCCCGAATTCGCCGACGGCCCATCGGGCGCTCATCATCAACCTCGCGCTCGGCGGCAAATCCCATGAAGCGCGGCACGCGCTGCAAAAGCTGCGCCGGCTGGCGCCCGAAATGTCGCAAAGCTGGATCAAGCAAAATGCGGTCTGGTCCTCCCCCGAAACGATGAAGCGATACGTCGAGGCCTTTCGTGCCTCGGGATTGATATAGGAGCGGCGCAGCGCCCGATCATTTCCGGCAAGGAGAAGGTTCGATGACTCGCTTGATTGAACGCCGCATTCCGGCCCTGCTTGCCGGATTTATCTGCATCTGCGCGGCAATTGCGGCGCCGGCCTGGGCCGCATCCGACCTTGAGCGCGCCTATCGCATCATTGCCGGGAAAAAGTTCGTCGATCTCACCCACTCATTCGGCCCGGATACGCCGGTTTGGGCGGGCTTCGGTCAGGCGAAATTCTCACCCGCCGCAGATCCCAAGACCGGCGAGCCTTACACAATCGCCAAGGACGAATTCCGTGCCACCTATTATCAGATGGTCGGGCAATACGGCACCCATGTCGATCCGCCGGCGCATTTTGCCGAAACCGGCATCACCATGGATCAAATTCCGCTCAAGCAGATGATTTTGCGCCTGGTCGTGCTCGACGACACGCCCTATCTCGCCAAGGACCCGAACCACGCCTTCTCGGTCACCGATCTCAAAGCTTGGGAACGCGACCACGGCCGTGTGCCGAAGGGTGCATTCGCCGCGCTGCGCACCGACATGTACAAGGATTGGGACAGCAATCCAGAACGTTTTAAGCGCCAGCCGTTTCCAGCCTGGTCGTTCGACACGATCAAATATCTTTACGAGAAGCGTGGCGTGACAGCGACCGGCCACGAATCCATGGATACCGACATCACCGACAAGATGAACTCAGAAACCTGGATCCTGCAGCACGGCCATTACCAGATCGAGGTCATGGCTAATCTCGACAAGGTGCCGCCGACGGGCGCGCTTATCGTGGTGACCTGGCCCAAGGTGAAAAACGGCCTCGGCTTTCCGGCGCGCGCCTTTGCGATCTTGCCGTGAACGCAAATGCCGCTCGCTGCGTCTCATGCAAGCATGGGCGGTCAATCTATTCAGAGACGATAAATGAACCATGCAATGGCGGCCAATTGCGGCAGGTGTCTTGCGTTAGCGGCATTAGCCGTTGCATTGCAGCTCTCGGCATCGCGGAGTTCCTTCGCCGACACGCCGCCGCAGATTTCTATCGATAAAAAGTACGTCGAGATTTCCGTTGTCGTCGATAACGCGCTCAAACCCATTGCCGGCCTGTTTGCCAATTGCCTCAGCGAAGGCAAGTCGTGGGCGGATAAAGCAAGCGCCGCCGCATCGGCGGCATGGCATGACAATCCCAAATCGTTCCGCGGCCTGCAGTGGTCTTACGATCGGGTTTGCGACCTGCGCTCGGCGGTCGGCCGCTATATCAGCGTCGTGCGCAGCGACGGCACTTTCGAGGGCGGCGCCCATCCGAACCAGGAGATCAACACGATTTTATGGGATGCCGCAGCGCAGAGGCGCATCAGCATCCGTCGGTTCTTCACCGAGACAACCGATAACGGTCCGACCATGACCGCGTTGGCGCGGCTGGCGAAGCTCGCCGTCGCGGCCAAAAAGGTCGCGAATGGAATCAACGGTTACGGCGACGACGAAACGCCCGCATCGAAGATGTCGCCGGAGCAGGAACTGCGGCAGGACAATTTCATCAATAACGGGATTAAACCGGCCTTGCTCGAAATCGGGCCGGTGACGCCCGCTCCGTCGGCCGAACGCGGCAAAAGCGCCGGTTTGACGTTTCACTATTCGCCTTACGCCGTGGGCCCCTATGTCGAGGGTCCCTATACCGTATTCTTACCGTGGACGGACTTCCGGCAATACCTGTCGCCCGAAGGCGCGTCGATCTTCGGCGGGACGCGGCCAAAAAGCGACAAAGACACATGGTGACAACCCCCTCCCCCCTCCGGAGGGGGTTGCCGAGCACCGATGATCACGCAGCGTGCCGCTGCGCCTTCATCCAGGCTTCGATCTCGCGTTCGGCTTCGGCCTTGGCAAAGCCGTAGCGCGCCTGCAGGCGGCCGACCAGTTCGCTGCGGCGACCGCCGATGCGGGTAACGTCCTCGTCGGTGAGTTTGACCCAGTTGTTGCGGACCTTGCCCTTGAATAGCATCCAATTGACCTGAATCTGATCCCAGTTCATCGATTGTCTCCCTGCTGGAGGATGGACAAATGACGCAGCTCACCGCGTCGCTCTGGAGCACGTGATGTCAGCGGTGCGATGCGGCTTCAATTCGGCGGCAGCGGGGTCTTTCCGAGATCAATCTTGGCGCTCCTCGGGCGGATTTGGATTGTCAATTCAGAATGCTCCTATTCCAGCGCCGGGCAATTTTCTTCGCGTCGTCGTGGTTGCAATTCGCTAAACTGCGACGTCAAAACACGGTCCGCCTCATCCTCCAAAACTTGATCCGCCAAAGCTTCATCCACCAAAACCTGGCCCGACAGAACTTGGACCACCAGAACTTGGGCCGCCAATTCATTCCGCCGATGACACCGCATGGCCTCACTTCCCCCGCTTCCTGAAGTCGAACGGCTCGCGCGCGATGTCCGCAGCGGCGACCGCACCGTGCTGTCGCGCGCCATCACGCTCGTCGAGAGTAAGCGCGCCGACCACCGCCACACTGCCGCCGCGCTGACCCAGGCGCTATTGGCCGAAACCGGCAAGGCGGTGCGCGTCGGCATTACCGGTGCGCCGGGCGTCGGCAAATCGACGCTAATCGATACGCTGGGCCACATGCTCACCGGCCAGGGCCGCAGGGTTGCGGTGCTCGCGGTCGATCCATCGTCGCGGCGCACCGGCGGCTCGATCCTTGCCGACAAGACGCGCATGGCGCATCTCGCCAATGACGCCAACGCGTTCATCCGCCCCTCCCCGTTCGTCCGGCACGCTCGGCGGCGTCGCGGCCAAGACCCGCGAAACCATGTTGTTGTGCGAGGCTGCCGGCTACGACGTGGTGCTGGTCGAGACCGTCGGCGTCGGCCAATCGGAAATCGCGGTCGCCGACATGACCGACTTTTTCCTGGTGCTGGCGCTGCCCGGCGCCGGCGACGAGTTACAGGCGCTCAAGAAAGGCGTGGTCGAGCTCGCCGATATGATCGCGGTCAACAAGGCGGACGGCGATAATCTGCCCCGCGCCAAACTTGCCGCGTCCCAATATGGCGCGGCGCTGCACATCCTCTCGCCGCGCTCGCCGAACTGGTCGCCGTCGGTCGTTACCTGTTCGGCGCTCAAAGCCGAAGGCATCGAAGCGCTATGGGAGCATATTCTCGACCATCGCCAGCGTATGACGGCATCCGGCGAGCTTGCGGCGCGCCGCGGCGAGCAGCAGGTGAGATGGATGTGGACCATGCTCGAAGAGCGGCTGTTCGAGCCGTTACGGACCGACCGCGCGCTCAAGGCGGCCCTGCCGCGGATCGAGGCCGATGTCGCCGCCGGCCGCATGGCGCCCGGCACGGCGGTCGAGCAAATTGCCGCCCTGCTCGGCGCTTGACGATATGCGCGTTGTTCTCGCGGGATTCGGTCCGTTTCCCGGAGCGTCGTTCAATCCGAGCGCGGCGCTGGTCGAAGCGCTCGCGCGCAGACGACGCCCGGCTTTGGCCGGCATCAAACGCAGCACGCACATTTTCGCCACCGCCTATGCGGCGGTCGACCGCGATTTGCCGAAGCTATTCGCGATGAAGCCCGACATCGTGGTGATTTTCGGACTTGCCGGGCGCCGCCATGAGCTTTGCGTCGAGACTCGCGCCCGCAATGCCGTCTCGGTCTTGTTTCCCGATGCGCACGGGAACCGTCCGCAGTCTGACGTCATAGGGATAGGCGAGCCGCGATCGCGTCGCGGTAATGCGCCAGTCACGCGCCTTCTTGCCGCGGTGCGGCCGACCCAAGTTCCGGCGCGGCTGTCGCGCGACGCCGGCCGCTATCTTTGCAACTATGCCTATTGGCGGGCTTTGAAGCGAACGCGGGACGGCGGCTCCCTCGTTCAGTTCATCCACATTCCGCCGGTCAGACTAACGCCGCGGCGACGGCGTTCGAAACGGCCTTCACTTTCACTGCCGCCGCTTGTCGCCGCCGCCGAAGCGCTGCTGATCGCGCTTTTGGCCGCAAGCCGTCGTTAACCTTGCGGGTGAAAACGGCATTCGCGGCAGGGCCCGAAGGGGGTCTTCGCACATCAATCTTTGCCAGTTTTGCCCCGCCATTTGCGCCGGAATGTCCGCAATGAAGTTCGATCGCCGCCGTTTGTTTGCCGCCTTTGCCGGCGCCGCCTCTGCCGGCGCGACGCCGCCCGTGGCGGCACGCGAAATGATCGGGACTCCGCCTCCCCCGCGCGCCGAAATCGACGCCACCACGCTTGGCGTTCGACCGAATGCGAATCTCGACCAGTCGGCAATTCTGCAAAGCGCGATCACGCGCGCGGCGGCGGCCGGATCGCTGCTGCGGCTGCCGCCCGGAGTCTATCGCGCCGGCGCACTACAATTGCCGCCCTATGCGGCCCTCGCGGGAGTCATCGGTTCAACGCGGCTGGTCATGACCAGTGGGCCGTCGCTGCTCGCCTCGGTCGGCAGCGACTACGTGAGCATCAGCGGTCTCGTTCTCGATGGCAATCACGTCGCTTTGCCCGACGGGCGCGGGCTCGTCCACTTGACGCAAGGCCGTGCGCTCCGTCTGACCGACTGCATGATCGTCAATGCCGGCGGCGATGGCATAAGGCTCGACGCGACCGCCGGCGAAGTGACGGGGAACACCGTCATCGACACCGCCAACTACGCGATTTTCTCCAACGATGCCGTAGGCCTGCGCATCGCCGGCAATACGGTGCAGCGCGCCGGCAACGGCGGCATCCTGGTCTGGCGCGGCAAGCCCGGCGACGACGGCACGCTCGTCCTCGACAACCGCATCGAAGACGTCGCCAATAAAGCCGGCGGTTCCGGCCAGTACGGCAACGGCATCAACGTATTCCGCGCCGATAACGTCATCGTGCGCGGCAATCGCATTCGTAACGCCGCGTTTTCCGCGGTGCGCGGCACCAGCGCCTCCAACCTGCAGATCGTCGGCAATACCTGCAGCGGGCTCGGCGAATGCGCGCTCTACGCCGAGTTCGGTTTCGTGGGCGCGGTGATCGCCAACAATATCGTCGACGGCGCGGCAGTCGGCATCTCGGTGACAAACTTCGACAAAGGCGGCCGGCTCGGCATCGTGCAAGGCAACCTGATCCGCAACTTGGTGCGCCAACAACCGCCCGGAAGCGATCCCAACAACACGATCGGCATCGGCGTCGAAGCCGACACGGTTGTCACCGGCAATGTCATCGAGAGCGCCAAAGGCGTCGGCATTCAGGCCGGCTGGGGTCCCTATCTGCGCGACGTCACTATTACCGCAAACATCGTGCGCGACGCGGACTTCGGCATTGCGGTTTCCGTCGTGTCCGGAGCCGGTGCGGCGGTCATCGCCAACAATCTTGTCTCTGGCGCACGGCTCGGCGCCATTGTCGGCAGAGAATGGGGCAAGACGGTCACCGGCGATCTTAGCAAGGAAGGCGCCGAGCGCTATGCCCAATTGTCGATCGACGGCAACCGCGTGCGGTAATGCCGGTTAAAGCGCCTCCGTCACCCTGATTGCGCCGACCTCAAAGCCGTTCCAGTTGCGCAAGACGGGCTGCATGAACGCCGCCAGCGCCGCCCGCTCTGCCCCGTCAAGCGGCAAAAGGCGGGCGATCACGGCGGCCATAATCGCCTGTGCCGCGCGGCTGGCACCATCGTCGCATTTGACGGCGATGCCGATCCCCTGTTGCGGCAGCGCGCCGCAATAGACGCCTTCGGCGCCGGTTTTCACGAAGACGCGTTCGCCGAAGAGCTGCATGATCTCGGTGCAGAACCGCCCGGTGCCGGCGACGAACCATGGCTTTGTAGCGCAAGCCTGCCGCAACCGCGCCGCTGCGGCGGCGCGTGCCGGCGACAACCCGTATCCCGTGCCGAATTTGGCGAAACCGTGGGCGAGATTTTGCAACGGCATCGCCCAGGTCGGCACCGAGCAGCCGTCGATGGCGCAGACCTCTTGTCCCAGGACGGCGCCGGTGAAATCTTCCAGCACGGCACGGACTTGCCGTTGCACCGGATGTTCGGGACGGAAGTATTCGTCCCTCTCGACGCCCATCGCGCAAGCGAGGCAGAGAAAGCCGGCGTGCTTGCCGGAGCAGTTGTTGTGCAGCGCCGACGCCGTGCCGGTTCGCGCCAGCGCATAAGCAGCAGATTGCGCAATCGGCCAATGCGCGCCGCAGCGCAGTGCCGATGGCTTAAGCCCGGCTTTCGCCAGCATACGCTCGACGCCGGCAACGTGCGCGGGCTCGCCGCTATGCGAGGCGCAGGCGAGCGCCAGTTCCTCATCGCCAAAGTCATAACGTTCGGCAGCGCCGCGCTCTCGATCAGGAGGAATGGCCTGCAACGCCTTGATCGCTGAGCGCGGAAATATCGGCGCGCCGACATCCCCCACGGCGAGCACGTTGCGGCCTTCGGCATCGGCCACCGCGACGGCGCCGCGGTGGCGGCTCTCTACCAGCGGTCCGCGCGTTACTTCGACAAGAATCGGATTGGTCATATTGGTTCGCGAGTATAAGTTTGCATTTCAACTTATTCGCTCTTCAAGGCGTAGGCCATGCGTCGGCTCACCATCGTTGTCCCGGTGCTCAACGAGGCCGCAATCATTGTTGACGCGCTCACTGCGCTCGCGCCATTGCGCGCCCGCGGCGCCGAAATCATTGTCGTCGACAGCGGCTCCAGCGACGGCACGCCAGATCTGGCGCAACCGTTCGCCGACCGGGTGATCGCCGCACCGCGCGGACGGGGTGCGCCGTTGAATGCGGGCGCCGTACTCGGCACCGGCGATGCGCTGCTTTTCCTGCATGCCGATACGGCGCTGCCGCAAAACGCCGACCGCTTGATTGCCACAGCCCTCATCCACCGCGGCTGGGGCCGCTTCGATCTGCGGATTGCCGGACGGCATCCGCTTCTGGCGATCGTCGCCCGCATGATCAATTGGCGTTCGCGGTTAACCGGCATCGCCACCGGCGATCAGGCGATCTTCGTCACGCGCGAGGCGTTTGTGTCGGTTGGCGGCTTTCCCGAACTGCCGCTGATGGAGGACATCGCGATGTCGCGACAGCTCAAACGCCTGTGCCGGCCGTACTGCATCGGCGCGCCGGTCGTCACGTCCGGCCGGCGCTGGGAGCATTACGGCGTTCTCCGCACCATCGTGCTGATGTGGCGGCTGCGGCTTGCCTATTACTTTGGCGTCGAGCCGGCGCGGCTCGCGCTGCGCTATGGGTCCGTTCCCTCGTCACCCGTGCAGGGCGGCGCCGGGCCATAGCTTCGGTGCCGCGCGCGCATATTGCTTCGGACGCGGCACGTCGGCGCCGAGCACCAGCGCGGCATGCCAGCCCCAATGCGGGTCGTCGAGAACGCCGCGCGCCAAGGCGACCATATCAGCCTTGCCCTCGGCAACGATCGCTTCCGCCTGCTTGGCAGTCGTGATCATGCCGACGGCGCGCACCGGGATGCCGCATTCGCGGCGCACCCGTTCCGCGGCCGGAACGTTAAATCCGGGATCGCTGGGCCAGCGGCTTTCGGGAGTGATATTGCCGGAAGAGACATCGATGTAATCGAGGCCGGCGGCCTTAAGCGCCTTGCCCATCTCAACCGCATCGTCGACGGTAAGCCCGCCCTCGAGCCACTCGGTGCCGGTGATGCGCGCGCCGAGCGGAACGGCGCGCGGCACCGCGGCGCGGACCGAGCGAACGACTTCGAGCGGAAATTTCATGCGGCCTTCGAATGAGCCGCCATAGGCGTCATTGCGCCTGTTCGACAGCGGCGAAACGAAACTGTGCAGCAGGTAGCCGTGGGCGAAATGCAATTCGATCGCGTCAAAGCCGATCCGCAGCGCTCGCTTGGCCGAGTCGGTAAACAGCGCGGTGACATGCGCCATGTCGTCTTCGGTCATGGCGCGTGGGGTGTGCCAGCCCGGCCCGAATGGCACTGCCGAAGGTCCGATCGTCGGCCAGGCGTCTTCGGCATCCGTGAGCGCCTTGGCGCCTTCCCAGGGACGCTGCGACGACGCTTTGCGGCCGGCGTGCGCCAGCTGAATAGCGAGCTTGGCGCCGCCGATGCGGCGGCAATGATCGACGATGCGCACCAGCGCCGCCTCGCAGGCATCGGAATAAAGGCCGAGACAGCCATGGGTAATGCGGCCGCGCCGCTCGACATGGGTGGCCTCGATGACCAGCATGCCGGCGCCGGAGTTCGCCAGCATGCCGAGATGGGTCATGTGCCAGTCGTTACCGACGCCGTCGTCGGCGCTGTATTGGCACATTGGCGACACGACGATGCGGTTCGGCAGACTGAGATCGGCAAGTTTTATCGGTGAGAACAAAGCGCTCGGCATCGATGCTCACATGCGGCTGGAGGGGGAAGACGATGCGGGACCACGGCGTATGACGGAAGATCCGCGCAGCCGCCGCTGGCAGTTTCAGGCTGTGGATAACGCGTCCCGCGCCCGGAATTTAGTCACGCCAAGCAGGCGCCGCGACCCCCGCAGAGAGCGCCGTCGGCGGTGGCGGCTCGCCGGCATCGTCCTCTCCCGGCCCCTCTCCGTTGAGCGGGACCCCGGCAAGCGCCGCCCACTGGTCGCGCACGCGCAAGACCTTGCGCATTTCGTCGAGAAACTCGGCCTCGGTAAAGTAGTGCCGCCAGCGCCCGCTGTCGCATAAATCGAGGAAATGCTCCTGCCGACGCTCGATCAATGCGAGCCAGCGGCGCGCGATATTGTCGTACCGACCGAATTGCGGTTCCGACATGGAAGAGCAACCAGAAGCGCAAAGTCAAAAACGCCGTGAAAATCGGCGCTTTCGGATAAACAACGTGTGTTTGTTGATTCGGCAATCGAAATGAATGTGGCGAAAACGCGGACTATTTGTTGACTTCTAGTTTGTGGATAACAGCGTGCAAAATTGATTCGGTTTAAAGTCTTACACGCAACCGGTTTCCCAGCTCGCCGACGATACCGCGGCGGAAGGTGAGTACACAGGCGACGAAGATGACGCCCTGGATCACCAGCACCCATTGGCCGAACGGCGCCAGATAGTTTTCCATCGCGACAATGATAAAGGCACCGACCGCCGGGCCGAAGATGGTGCCCAGCCCGCCGACTAGCGTCATCAAAATGACTTCTCCCGACATGGTCCAATGCACGTCGGTCAGCGAGGCGAGCTGAAAAACCAAAGCTTTTAGCGATCCGGCGAGCCCGGCCAAGGTCGCCGACAGCACGAAAGCGACGAGTTTGTAGCGGTCGGTGCGATAGCCCAGCGAGATGGCGCGCTGCTCGTTTTCGCGGATCGCTTTGAGCACCTCGCCGAACGGCGAATTGATGATACGGTAGATCAGGAAAAACGCGGCGAGCACGACGACGAGAACGAAGGCGTACATCGTCATTTCGTTGTTGAGATCGAAAGCGCCGAACAATTGCCCGCGGCGCACATCCTGGATGCCGTCCTCGCCGCCAGTGAGTTTTACCCGCAGCGCGACCAGATACATCATCTGCGCCAGCGCCAGCGTAATCATGGCGAAATAGATACCCTGGCGGCGAATGGCGATGGCGCCGCCGACAAAGCCGAGCACTGCCGCCGTCGCCGTGCCGACGATAACCGCGAATTCCGGCTGCAGCCCCCAGGATTTTGCGGCATGAGCGGCAAGATAGCTCGCCCAGCCGAAAAATAGCGCATGGCCGAAAGACACCAGCCCGACGTAGCCGATCAGAAGATTGAAGGCGCAGGCGAACAGCGCAAAGCACAAGGCCTTCTCGAGAAAGACCGGGTAGAGCACGAACGGCGCTGCGACCAGAAATACGATCATCGCGACGGCGGCCAAAGCGAGGCTGCGGTCCGCCTCGCGGGGAATCTGCAGCGCCGGCGTATCGACCGCGCTCGCCATCAGGCGCTCCGTCCGAACAGACCGGCCGGCCGCACGAACAGCACGATCACCATGATGACGAAGATCACCGTGTTCGAGGCTTCCGGAAAAAACACTTTGGTTAGCCCCTCGACGATGCCGAGGGTAAAACCGGTGAGGATCGCGCCCATGATCGAGCCCATGCCGCCGATCACCACGACGGCAAACACCACGATGATGATGTCGGAGCCCATCTGCGGCGACACATTGTAGATCGGCGCCGCCATCACCCCGGCGAGCGCCGCAAGCCCGACGCCGAACCCGTAGGTGAGCGTCACCATGCGCGGCACGTTGATGCCGAAGGCGCGAACCAGCGTCGGATTTTCGGTGGCGGCGCGCAGATAAGAGCCCAGCCGCGTGCGCTCGATGGCGAACCAGGTGCCGAAACACACGACCAGCGAGAACGCGATTACCCAGGCGCGATAATTGGGGAGGAACATGAAACCGAGATTGTGTCCGCCCTGCAACGCGTCCGGCACGTCATAAGGCTGACCCGAGGAGCCGTAATAGTTGCGGAACAGGCCTTCGATGATCAGCGCCAGGCCGAACGTGAGCAACAATCCGTAAAGATGGTCGAGCTTCTGCAATCGCTGCAGAAAAAGCCGCTCGATCAAAATCCCCGTGGCGCCGACCAGGATCGGCACGATGACGAGCGCCGCCCAATAATTGATCTCCAGATATTGCAGCAGCATGTAGGCGACGAACGCGCCCATCATGTATTGCGCGCCATGCGTGAAATTGATGATGTTGAGCATGCCGAAGATGACGGCAAGCCCGAGACTCAACAGCGCGTAGAACGAGCCGTTGATGAGCCCGAGCAAAAGCTGTGCGAACAACGCTTGCGACGGGATGCCGAATATTTCGAACATGCGGACACGCTCGTTTCGTCCTCAACAGCCCGCGCGCTTCCTTTCCCCGCCCGGGCGCGCGCAAGCACGGCCCCGGCGGGGTAAGGCAGAAATTTACCCGCTCACCAGCGGGCAGTTATCGTCCTTCATCGGGCGGAATGCTTGATCCGCCGGGACGGTGGCCCGCAGCTTGTAATCGTCGCCCGGATATTTCAATTCCGCCGGCGACTTCACCTCGAACAGATAGGCCGGATGAATCTTGCGGCCGTCGGCGCGGACCATGCCCTTGCCGAACAGCGGGTCGTTAGTCGGCAATTTCTTCATCTCGGCGACCACCGCCTTGCCGTCACTGGCACTTTTAAGCGCGGCGACCGCTTTGAGGTAATGCAACACGGCCGAATAGACGCCGGCCTGGTTCATGGTCGGGAACTTGCCCGGCCGGTCGACTTGCCAGCGCTTGGTCCAAGCGCGCGTCGCATCGTTCATGTCCCAATAGAACGTCTCGGTCAGAACGAGGCCCTGGGCCGCCTTCAGCCCGAGCGCCTGGACGTCGCTGATGAAGACCAGAAGCCCGGCGAAGTGCTGGCCGCCAGCCGTGATGCCGAATTCGGCACCCTGCTTGATGGCGTTGATGGTGTCGCCGCCGGCATTGGCAAGCCCGATGATTTTTGCTTTCGAGGCTTGCGCTTGCAGCAGGTACGACGAGAAGTCTTGGGTATTGAGCGGATGGGCCACGTGACCGAGAACCTTGCCGCCATTGGCGAGGACGACCGCGGTGGTGTCGCGCTCGAGCGCATGGCCAAAGGCGTAATCGGAGGTGAGAAAGAACCAGCTGTCGCCGCCGGTTTTCACCACCGACTTGCCGGTCGAGTTGGCGAGCATCCAGGTGTCGTAGGTCCAGTGGATGGTGTTGGGCGAGCATTTCGGCCCGGTCAGGTCGGAGATCGCCGCGCCGGAGACCAGGAAAACCTTGTTCTTCTCCCGCGTGACGTCGCTCACGGCAAGCGCGACACCGGAATTCGGCACGTCGACGACGACGTCGACGTGGTCGACGTCGAACCATTGCCGCGCGATGTTTGAGCCGACGTCCGGCTTGTTCTGATGGTCGGCGCTGACGATGTCGACCGTCATGTTGTGAGCGGCGGGATTGAAGTCCTGCACCGCCAATTTAGCGGCGGCCACCGAGCCGGGGCCGGTCGCATCGGCGTAAAGGCTCGACATGTCGGTAAGAATGCCGATCTTGACGTTGATCGGCTGGGCATGCGCGGCCGTCGTTATCAACACGGCGGCGGCAAATGCCAGACTCGCTGTAAATCGCATTACGCACCTCCCTTTATGCGGGCTTTTTTGGCCCTGTGTTCGGTATATCAAACTCCGAGATAGTCGTGCAGCTTAGCTGTATTCGCCTTTAGTTGCGGGGTGGAGAATTCATCGACGACGCGGCCATGCTCCATGACGTAGTGCCGATCGGCCACCGCGGCGGCAAAGTGGAAATTCTGCTCGACCAGAAGAATGGTAAACCCTTGCGCCTTCAGCGAGCCGATGGTCTCGCGGATCTGCTGGATGATGACTGGCGCCAAACCTTCCGTCGGCTCGTCAAGCAACAGCAAGCGGGCGCCGGTGCGCAAGATGCGCCCGATCGCCAGCATCTGCTGCTCGCCGCCGGAAAGCTTCGTGCCCTGACTTGATAGCCGTTCGCGCAGGTTAGGAAACAGGGCGAAGATGCGATCGAGATCGAGCCCGCCCGGGCGCACTTGCGGCGGCAGCAGCAGGTTCTCGCGCACGTCGAGGCTGGCGAAAATGCCGCGCTCTTCCGGACAAAACGCGATGCCGGTGCGGGCGATCGCATCCGAGGACATGCCAATGAGCTCGCGGCCTTCGAAGCGCACCGAGCCGCGGCGCTGCTCGACGATGCCCATGATCGATTTCAGCGTCGTAGTCTTGCCGACGCCGTTGCGGCCAAGCAGCGTCACCACTTCGCCCGGCTGCACGTCGAAGGTGACGCCGTGCAGAATGTGCGACTCGCCGTACCAGGCTTCGAGCCCATTCACCGCCAGCATGGCGCGGGCGGCAGGCGAACTCTTTTCCGGCAAGCTGCTTCTCAATCATGGCCAGTCCCGAGATAGGCTTCGCGCACGGCGGGATCCGCCGATACGGTCTGGTAGTCGCCTTCGGCGAGCACCTGGCCGCGGGTGAGCACAGTGATGCGATCGCACAGATCGGCGACCACGCTGAGATTATGCTCGACCATCAGCACAGTGCGGGTGGCGGCGACCGTTCTGATGAGCGCGCTGATGCGGCCGATGTCGTCATGACCCATGCCCGCGGTCGGCTCGTCAAGCAGCAGCATTTCCGGATCGAGCGCGAGCGTGGTTGCAATTTCGAGCGCGCGCTTGTGGCCGTAGGGCAATTCGACGGCGAGCGCATTGGCATAAGCAGCAAGCCCGACATCGGCGATCAGCGCTAACGCGCGTTCATCGAGCGCATGCAGCACGCGTTTGCTCCGCCAGAAATCGAACGAACCGCCGCGCCGGCGCTGCAACGCGATGCGCACGTTCTCGAGCACCGTCAAATGCGGAAACACGGCGGAAATCTGAAACGAACGCACCAGCCCGAGCCGCGCGACGTCGGCCGGTTTGAGCGCGGTGATGTCGCGTCCATCGAATACGATGCGCCCGCGGGTCGGGGTGAGGAATTTGCTCAACAAATTGAAGCAGGTGGTTTTGCCGGCGCCGTTCGGGCCGATCATGGCGTGAATGCTGCCGCGCGCGACGCGCAGGTTGACCGAGCGCACCGCGACGAAACCGGCAAAATCCTTGGTCAGGTCCTCGGTTTCGAGGACGGTATCGCCACGCACTTACTATTCCCCCACCATCGCCATTCTCCGCCATCTTCGGCACAGGCGCAAAGGGACATTAGCGTCCGAAAACTATCCATGCCGCAGCGGCGGATGCAGCGTGCTTGAGCTGGGCCCCTGAAAACGATGACCCGCCCGGAGGGGACGAGTCCGGGCGGGTCTGAAAATCGGCGCTGGCGTCGGGGAGTAGCGCGCCGATGGGGCTTGATTGCGCCACCAATCATTCGTCGGACCGCGGCAAGAAAGGTTCAAGCGAGGGAAAAGCCTGTACCGACAACAGGATAGCTTAGACGGCCGGGTTATTTGCCCGGCTCGGCGGCTTCGGGAGCTTCGGCGGGCTCAGCGGTCTCCGCCGGCTCGGCCGACTCCACGACGCGCTCCTGCCGCATGCGCGCGATGATCTTGCCGAACTCTTCTTTGGCGAGCGACTTCATCGCGATACGCACGCGATAGAGGCCGCCCTCGGTCGGACCGTCCACCAGCGCGGCCTGATAATTATGCAGGAAATTCGTGATCTCGGCGGCGCTTGCCGCTTGCGCGAAGCGCACCATCGCAAATGTGCCATGGCGATGCGCGCTGCCGAGCGAGGCTAATTGGGACGAGCTTTGCGGCTTGGTGAAAATGTCGACGATCATGAAAGCCTGCAGCGCGATTGCGAGTACGGTAAAGGACGCGGCCACCGCCAAAGTGCGCGGCGGCAGATTGGCGAAAAATCCGGTCAACCACCCGGCGGCCGCGCCACGAAGATGCTTATGCGCGGCATTGGTCTCGGCGTCGATCGCCGCCATCAGCCGGTCGGCGACATGCGGCCGCGGCGCGCCGAGAGTTTCGTTGAGGTGAATGGTTTCGACGATCTCTTCGCGGACCAGATCGACATGGCGTGCGACCTCGGCGTCTTGCCGCAACGCCTCCTCGACGCGCTGACGGTCGCGGCGACGCAACGTGCCGGCCGCGTACCAGGGCAGCAGCGCCTCAATCTCGCCAGGCTCGATGTCTTGGCCCGGATTGCCTGCGGTATCGCTGCCCGTCATGGCCAACCTCGATCGATTCCCGCCATTCGGCATAATTCTCCAAGCTTCTTGCGCGCATAGAACATTCGCGTCTTCACTGTGTTCTCCGGAATTCCGATAATCCGAGCGACTTCCTCCACCGACTTCTCGTGGTAATAAACAAGATCGATGACTTCGCGGTGCTCGCGGGACAGTCCGGCGAGGCACTTGCGCAATTTTTCGCCCTTATCGACTTTTGCCAGGGCAAGTTCCGGATCATCCGATGGTTCCTCGATCAATTCCGCCGCTTCGTCGTCCAACCCGTCTTCGCGCCGCTTGCGCAACTGCGACAGCGCCTTGAAACGAGCGATGGCGATGAGCCAAGTCGAGACGGCGCTTCTGCCTTCAAACCGGTTGGCCTGCCGCCAGACGTCCAAAAACACCTCGCCGATGACGTCCTCCGCCGCCATCTCGTCACGCAACAAACGCAGCACAAAGCGATAGATCCGCACATGGTGCCGCGCGAACAGCACCTGCATCGCCAGCCGGTCGCCTCGGGCAATTCGACCGATCAGCGCTTCATCAGCCGGTGCGTGCATCGCCATAGAGTCGGCTCGCGAATTGGTCGCCGCTCACGACCAAATGGTTCAAATGCCTGGGAAAAATCTTTGATGCTGCGAGGCACACGGACTAGAGTGAATTCCCGCATTTCCTCAGAGTCTTAGCCCCGGCGACCCAACAGCTCCCAGCACCCGAGGTCAAATTGCCCCCGAACGGCGCCGCCGCGCAAGGGCATTCGGTGCAGCCCCGGGGAATGCGGCTGCTTTTGCGTTAATTGCCGGTGAAGAGCCTAGCGGCCGGGGTTGGGAAGGGTTTCGCCGAGGGGCTTTTCCTCAAGCAGGATCACCGCCAGGAAGGAAACCGCAAGCGTGCCGGCAATGGCAAGGAAAACCGTTTGGAACGTCGCCACCGACGCGCTGCCCAAAAACGTGTGGCCGAGCGAACCCGGTGCCGCCCCGACCGGCGCATTGGCCAGTATGACCGCGCCGAAACCGGCGATCAGCATCGTGCCCATCAGCGTGCGCGCAAAGTTCATCGTGCCGATTGCCGCGCCGAGATTGTGAATGGAAACGGTGTTTTGCAGCGCCACTTGGGTGAGCGGCGCCGTGGGTCCGAAACCGACGCCGATCAGAAACAAAATGATCTCGAATTTCAGCGAGCTCATACCCCCGGCCGAGAAAGCGAGTGCGACGACCGCGCCGAGTCCGACGACAAGAAAGCAAAGCGGCAAAAGTTTGTAACGCCGCACCCGGCCGATCAGCTGGCTGGATAGTCCGGCGCTGATATTGAGCGTGACCATCAAAATTATCAGGCTCAGTCCCGAGGAGGTCGCCGACCAGCCGAGCGCGCTTTGCAGATACATCGGCAGAAAAATATTGAGGCACACGATCGAGCCCCAGCCGAACGAATGCGCCGCAATGGTCAGCCGTGCGGCGGGATCGGCTAGGATGGCGATCGGGATCAGCGGTTCGACGGCGGTCAGAAGCCGCACGACGAATCCGGCGCCCAGGACCAGAGCGGCGCCAAGCAGCGCCAGCATCGGCGCCGACAGCCACGGATAACGCACGCCGCCAAGATTGAGCGCCAGCATGAAGGACGAGCTTGCCGCCATCACCAGAACCGCGCCGAGAAAATCGAGCCGGTGCGGCCTGCCGTGTCGCGGCAGTCGGCGCAGCGTTCTCGCGGCGAGCCCCATGGCAACGACGCTGAACGGGATTTTCCATAAAAAAATCATCCACCAATAGAGGTGATCGCAAATCCAGCCGCCAAGCACCGGACCGCAGCCGCCCGCCGTGGTGAATGCGATCGAGAAATAGGTGTAGTATTTGGCGCGCTCTTTGGGCGGGGCCATGTCGCCGAGCACCATCTGAGCGCTCGAGATCATGCCGCCGCCGCCCATACCCTGCACGACGCGGCCGCAGATCAGCATCAGCATGCTGGTCGCCGATGCCGAGATGAACGCACCGGCCATATAGATCACAAGCGCGATCAACAGCGTAACGCGCCGGCCGTGGATGTCGGCGAATTTGCCGTAGAGCGGCGTGAGCGCGGTCGCGGCGATCAGGTACGACGTGATCACCCATGGCAGCTCGTTGATGTCGCCGAAGACGCGGCCGATGGTCGGCAGCGCGCTGGCGAGAATCGATTGATCGACCGAGCCCAAGAACACCGGCAGCATCATGCTCATGACGATCAGCCGCTTTTCGCCGTGCGTCAGCGGTTTCGGCTCGGTATGAAGTGTCGGCGCGGCCGCAGCTGCCGGCGGCGCGGCAAAACCCGCAGGTCCCTGCTGCGCGACAATCGCCTCCCCGCGCGCCCATATGACGCTTTCGCTGCGCTCGTCATTCATGAAGCGAATTCACACCACGACAAGCGCGGCGTCCTTCCAACGGATTGAGCGTCGAGCAATAACGGCAAAGGCGGCCGCTGTCATTTGGGCAAAGGCCGCTTAAGGCCGAAACTAGCGCATGGCAGCTCTTCGGGCTAAAAACCCACCCCACCGGTCCTGGATCGAAACCTGCCAAGCGATGTCACAAATTGGTGTCTTAGCCATCACATCTTCATTGAGGCCGCCACGGCAAGAGCGCCATCGTGTAAAGTACGGTGTCCCTTATCGCTTGCAGTCATTGACGCAACCAAAATTGATCAAGTCTTCATTGGTAGCCGGAAAAATCGCGGAGGGTTGACATGACGCTTCTCGAATTTCACGTTCTTATCAGCCTTGTCGAAATCGCTGCCGGCTTAATCGTGTTGTACGGCCTGTTGACCGGAAGAGCATTCGGCGCATGGACCGTGCTGTTCCTCGCCACCGCCGTCCTGACCAGCTTGACCGGCTTCCCCCTGCCGCCATTCGGCTTCGATCCGCCCCGCGCGATCGGCATCCTCACCCTCGTCCTTCTCGCCATCGCAGTGATCGGCTATTATTTGTTCCGGCTCGCCGGCGTCTGGCGCTGGATTTATGTCGTCGCCGCGCTGGCGGCGCTTTACCTGGACGTGTTCGTCGGCGTCGTCCAATCGTTCATGAAAATACCGTCACTGCACGCCCTGGCGCCGACACAATCCGAACCGCCCTTTCTCGTCGCTCAGGGTGTCGTTCTGGTGCTGTTCGTTCTGCTGGGATTTTTCGCGGTGCGAAAGTTTCATCCGGCTTTCGCGCCGACAGCCTGAAAATCGGGAGATGAAAGATGAATCCGCGCGATGCTAAAGCTTTGCAAACTGGCCCGCTCGCGACACCGACGGACCTCAAGTCGAATGCCACGCAGGACATTGCCGGCGCGTTGAATATCGCGCTTGCCGACATGTTCGCGCTCTATGTCAAGACCAAGAACTTCCATTGGCACGTCTCTGGTCCGCATTTTCGCGACTATCACCTCATGCTCGACGAGCAAGCCGATCAGATTTTCGCCACCACCGACGCGATTGCCGAGCGCATCCGCAAGATAGGCCGCACGACGCTTCGCTCGATCGGCCATATCGGCCGTTTGCAACGGGTGCTGGACAACGACGCCGATTTCGTCACGCCATTGGATATGCTCGCCGAGCTGCGCGACGACAACAAACAGCTGGCGGCCAACTTAAGGGAAACTCACGACCTGTGCGACGAGCACCGCGATGTGGCGACCGCAAGCCTGATCGAAATCTGGATCGACGAGGCCGAGCGCCGCACTTGGTTCTTGTTCGAGGCTTCGCGCGGGGTCGGCGAGCCTGCTTGAGCTGTAAGCCGCCGGAACTGCTGCTTCAGCGCGCATTGGCGACCTTGAAGCTTGTCCCGGAAGGTTGCCCTGGAGTCTTGCTTCGGTTCTGCACGTTGCCATATAGCCATATCTACGATATGGTTTGCCATATGAAGACGACCCTCAATATTGACGACAGCGTCATGGCCGAGCTTAAGCGCGAGGCGGCGCGGCAAGGCCGCACCATGTCCGAATTGGTGGAAACGGCGCTGCGGCTGCTGCTGCGCGCGCAGCGAAAGCCGGCGAAAATACCGCCTTTGCCAACGTTTAACAGCGGCGGCATGCGCGTCGATATTGCCGACCGCGAGGCATTTTATGACGCAATGGAAGGCGATCGGGATCAGCGTCTTTATGATGGCAAGAAAGACCGAGAGTGATCGCGGTGGATACCAATGTGCTGGTCTATGCAGCCGACGAGCATTCCCAATTCTATTGCCCCTGCAAGGACTGGCTTAATCGGCAACAGCCGACAGCCCCGACGCGTGGTACATCACTTGGCCGATCGTCTACGAATTCTTGCGCGTGTCGACCCATCCGCGGATCGCGCGGCGGCCATGCAGTACTCAGGTCGCATGGAAGTTTATAACTGTGTTCCTCGCCTCGCCCGGCCTTGACGTTCTCGTTCCACGCAGCGCCATGCGGACGTCGCCAGCCGAGGTCTTTAAGGAGCTGCCGCATCTTGCCGGCAATATCCTCCACGATGCGCACACTGCTATTCTCATGCGCGAGCACGGCATCAGGCAAATCTGCACACGGGACACCGATTTCAACCGGTTCCCGTTTCTCGAAGTGATCGATCCGTTGCGCGCCTAAGGCGCAATCGTGCTGTTTACTGTTGCAGCGTATTGGCGACCTTGAAGCTCGCCTGGGTCTTGGCCTTGAGATCGTCGAGCGTGACGTCGGGCGCCAGCTCGATCAACGTCAAGCCGCCGCCGTGGCGGTCGAGCGTGAAGACGCCGAGGTCGGTGATCACCATGTCGACGACGCCGGCGCCGGTGAGCGGCAGCGTGCAGCGGTTCTTGAGCTTGGAATCGCCCTTGGCCGCATGCTCCATGACGACGACGACTTTTTTGACGCCGCCGACGAGGTCCATGGCGCCGCCCATGCCCTTCACCATTTTTCCTGGGATCATCCAATTGGCGAGGTCGCCGTTTTCCGCGACCTCCATGGCGCCGAGGATGGCGATGTCGATATGGCCGCCGCGGATCATGGCGAAGCTGTCGGCCGAGTTGAAATAGCTCGTGGTCGGCAGCTCGGTGACGGTCTGCTTGCCGGCATTAATCAGGTCGGGGTCTTCCTCGCCCTCGAACGGGAACGGGCCGGTACCGAGCATGCCGTTCTCCGATTGCAGCTGCACGCTCATGCCGTCCGGGATGTAATTCGACACCAGCGTTGGAATACCGATGCCGAGATTGACGTAAAACCCGTCGCGCAGCTCTTTTGCGGCGCGTTCGGCCATCTGATCGCGGGTCCAAGGCATTAGACTTCCTCCCCTGTTCCGGCCGGCGCGTCGGCTTTTTGACGCTTGCGGACCGTGCGTTGCTCGATGTGCTTGGTCGCCATCGGCACATGGATCATGCGTTTGACATAAATGCCGGGCGTGACGATGTGGTCGGGATTGATGTCGCCGGGCTGCACCAGGTGCTCGACCTCGGCCACGGTCACCTTGCCGGCGGTCGCCATCGGCGGATTAAAATTGCGCGCTGTCTTGCGATAGGCAAGGTTTCCCTCGGTATCGCCGCGATAGGCGTGGACGATCGACAGATCCGCGACCAGCCCACGCTCCATCACGTAACGCTCGCCGTCGAATTCGCGCGTGTCCTTGCCTTCGGCGATCTTGGTGCCGTAGCCGGTCTTGGTAAAGAAGGCGGGGATGCCAGCGCCGCCGGCGCGGATGCGCTCGGCTAGCGTGCCCTGCGGGTTGAATTCGATCTCGAGCTCACCGGCGAGGTATTGCTGCATGAAGGTCTTGTTCTCCCCGACATAGGAGGAGATCATCTTCTTGATCTGACGGGTGTCGAGCAGGATGCCGAGCCCCTTGCCGTCGGTCCCGCAATTGTTGGAGACGAGGGTCAAGTTCTTGACCCCGGAATCGCGGATGGCAAGGATCAAGGTTTCCGGGATACCGCACAGGCCGAAGCCGCCGGCCATGATGGTCATGCCATCCTTAAGCAACCCGGCCAGTGCGGATCGCGCATCCGCATAGACCTTGTTCATGACCGCTCCATTTCCCCCGGCAAAACTCACATACGCATAACGGGACCGGCGGAAAGGTCAACCACCGCTCGGCGTGGTGTATGTCCCTATGATGGGAAGCTGGATCTGCGGGTGCGGATAATAGTTCCACGCCACAAACATAGCGGCGAACAGGATTGCCGCGACCACCGCGGTGCCGACGCGGTTGCGAAACGAGATGATGCCTCCCACGAACGCCGCGACGAATACGAAGGCCGCCATCAAGGCGACGTAAGTCCAGTTCACGGTGGACAGGTCAATCGACATAAGTGGCTCCCCGATAGGCACCCGATCCCGATAGGCTCGGTCCGATGTTATCCGAGGTCGTTCTCGCGCGCGACACCTTGGCGAGGCTTCGCACAAAAAGATATAAGGCTTGCGCAACCCGCCCATGACGTCACCCCAGCGCGGTGCCGGTACCCCGCCTCGATGACCAATGTCCTCATTCTGCTCGGCCTGACGGAGACGATCCGCAAGCAATACCGCGACCGCTTGCAAGAGCGCTTTCCCGGCGTGCCGATGACGCTGGTCGATCACCACTCCAAGGTCGGGCCCCATATTGCGGCCGCCGACGCTTTGATCACGTTCACGCCGATGATGACGGCCAAAATCCTGGAGCAGGCGCCAAACCTGAAATGGATCCAGACGCTGGGCACTGGCGTCGACAACCTCATCGACCAGCCAACGCTACGCAAGGACGTGATCGTCACCAATGTCCGCGGCATTCATGGCCCGCCGGTCTCGGAGGCCGCGCTTGGCACCATGCTGGCGCTGGCCCGCGATCTGCCGGGCGCGGTGCGGGCCCAGGACGCGCGCAATGGCGGCGCTGGCCGGCGCAGCTTCTGCACAACAAGACGGTCGGCATTTTCGGCATCGGGCTGATCGCCGAGGCGCTGGCGCCGAAATGCAAAGCGTTTGGCATGACGGTCGTCGGTGTGAGTTCGGCGCCGCGTCCGGTCGCCGGCTTCGACCGCATGCATGGCCGCGACGAGCTTTTGCGGGTGCTCGGCGACTTCGATTTTTTCGTGCTGTTGACGCCGCTGACCGAAGCCACCCGCAACAGCATCGATGCCAAGGTGTTCGCGGCGATGAAGCCTTCGAGTTTTTTGGTCAATCTCGCGCGCGGCGGCGTGGTCGACGAGCCGGCGCTGGTGGAGGCGCTCAAATCGGGCCGCATTGCCGGCGCCGCGCTTGATGTATTCAACCAGGAACCGCTGCCCGCCGATCATCCGTTCTGGTCGATGCAGAACGTGCTGATCACCACGCATCAGGGCGGCTTCTGCGACGTCTATATCGACTATGCCTTGCCGACCGTCGAGGCCAATATGCGATGCTTTCTTACGGGCGACCTCGGCAACATGATCAACGTGAGTGCCTCGGGACTTAGGGAGAATAAGCGCGATGGAACAGCTGTCCGAACGCCTGCAGACGCCGATCTCGACCGCCGAACTGGAGCGGCGCTGGGCCGCGGTGCGCGCCGCCATGGAACGGGACAAAATCGACGTGCTGTTGATGCAGAACAACAGCGACCAGATGGGCGGTTACGTCAAATATTTCACCGACCTGCCGGCGACCAACGGCTATCCGCTGACCGTGGTATTCCCGCGCGACGATCTGATGACGCTGGTCAGCCAAGGCCCGTTCGGCGGCGTCAATGAATCTCAACGGCAAGAGCGACGGCACCCGCCGCGGCGTCAAGCAGTGGTTCACGACGCCGAGCTATGCCTCCTGTTATTACACCGCGCCCTACGATCCGGAACTCGCGGCCAAGGCGCTGGCGCCCTATGCCGGCGGCACTATCGGCCTGGTCGGCACCTATCAGATGTCGTTTGCAATGGTCGATTACATGCAGAAGGGACGCTTCTCCAACACCAAATTTGTCGAGGCGTCCGATCTGGTCGATCGCATCAAGGTCATCAAAAGCGCCGAGGAGCAGGACCTGGTGCGGCGCGCCGCGGCCATGCAGGACGGCGCCATGCGCGCCGCCTTCGCGGCGATCGAGCCCGGTATGCGCGACCGCGACGTCGCGGCAATCGCGCAATGCTACAGCCAGCGCCACGGCAGCGAGCACGGCATCTATCTGTGCGCCTCGATGCCGCCCGGCAAGCCGGCGCAATTCGCCGCGCGCCATTATCAGAACCGCGTCATCCAGGAAGGCGATGCTGTTGCGCTTTTGGTCGAGGATGCCGGACCCGGCGGCATGTATACCGAGCTCGGCCGCACCTGCGTCGTCGGCAAGGCGTCGCAAGAGATGAAGGACGAGTACGCCTTCGCGCTCGAAGCCCGCAAATTCAATCTCGGCCTCTTAAAGCCCGGCGCGCCGTGCAAGGACGTATTCGAGGTCTATAACGACTTCATGCGCAAGAACGGTCGGCCGGAAGAGAAGCGCCTGCATTGCCACGGCCAGGGCTACGATCTCGTCGAACGCCCGCTTATCCGCAGCGACGAGCCGATGAACATCGAAAAGGACATGAACATCGTCGTGCATCCGACCTATATGCGAGGCGGCATGCTGTCGTGGTTCTGCGACAACTATCTGATCGGACCGAACGGCCCGGGCGAACGCTTGCACCATTTTCCCGAAGCGCTGACCGAATTGGGCTGAAGTCGCAGTAGCATTAACAGCGCCGCTTTTTGTCCGCTTTTTGCGCGAAAAAATCCGCAATTGCGCCACCCTGCGGTCACGCCGGCTGTGCCCAATGCCGACCTGATTAGGTAATGGAGTACGCAATGCGTCGTTTTCGTATCGTTTGCGCAGGGGCAGTCGCGGCAATGGCCGTGGCACTGGCGCTCGGCGGCGCGCAGCGCAGACCGCGCCGGGCCAGCAAGTCGGCAAGCCAGCGTTGCTTGTGGGTCTGCGGCCGCCCCATGAGGGAGGCATTCGGTCCACGCGAAAACCGCGCACGCAACGATGGGGAAAACAGCCGCCAAAAAGACGCGCCACGCTAGAACGGCCGCAGAGCACAGACGCCACATCTCAGCCAGAAACATAGCGAAGAAGGAACACCAATACCGCGAACGCGCCATCACCGCATCGGCATTCGCCGAAGAACCGTCGGCGCAAACTGCCCCGAACTTGGCATTGATCCGCGACACGCCCGCGGTTGATACGGTGTCGCCGGACCGCTAGTGCCGCCGCAACGGCGCCCGCTACCGCACCGTCAAACGTCGATCCCAGGCCCGATGCGATGGTGGTCAGCGGTCAAACGGAGCAGACGGAGTCGGCGGACCAAGTCAACACGCTCGATCTTGCCGTTCAACGCGGCGCGCTGCCGGCGACGCCGCCAAACGATCCGGCGGCTGTTGCGCCTGCTTCCACCACACAAACCGCCCTCGCCGCGCCTGTGCAAGCGCAAGAGGGTCAAAACGCAGCTACGGTCGGCAGCGCCTCGTGGATCGCGCAGGTGCTGGCCGCGCTCGGCGGCGCAATCGCCGCGGGCGCAGTCGCCTGGTTTCTGATCGGCTCTGGCCCGGTGCGGACTTACGGCTAAAACTTACGCCGCGCGCATCGCGCCTTTCGTCTTGAGCGTATTGAACAGATCGAACGCCTCTTTCGGCTTCATGTTTTTGTGCACGACCGCAGCGACCGCCGCGATCATTGCTTGCGGCGCGTCGGACTGGAAAATATTGCGGCCCATGTCGACGCCGGAGGCGCCCTGCTGGACGGCATTGTAGGCCATGGTGAGCGCGTCGAGCTCGGGGAGCTTCTTGCCGCCGGCCATTACGATCGGCACCGGGCACGACGCCGTGACGGTCTCGAAATCCTCGTCGACGTAATAGGTCTTCACATATTGTGCGCCGAGCTCGGCGATGATGCGGCAGGCCAGCCGGAAATATTTGGCGTCGCGCACCATGGCCTTGCCGACGGCGGTGATGCCCATGACCGGTATGCCGGCGCGCAAGCCCGCATCGACCAGCTTGGTCATATTGTGCACCGAGCGCGTCTCGTGCTCGCCGCCGATAAAAACCTGGATGCCGACGCCGGCGGCGTTCAACCGCACCGCGTCGTCCATGTCCATGGCAATCTCTTCTTCGGAGAGTTCCTCGCGCAATATGCTGGGACCGCCGCTCGCCCGCAGCACCATCGGCTTGCCGCACTCGGCGGGAATGACGGTGCGCAAGATGCCGCGCGTGCAGAATAAAGCATCGCAGGAGGGCAATAGCGGCACGATCGAGAGGTCGATGCGTTCGAGCCCGGTGGTCGGGCCCTGGAAATAGCCGTGGTCGACGGCGAGCATCACGGTGCGGCCCGAGGACGGATCGAACACCCGCGCCATGCGATTTTTCATGCCCCAGTCGAGCTGATGCGAGCCCTTCAGATAGAAGCCCGGCGTCTGTTGCGGTCGGTCGAGGGAGTAGCGTTCGCCTTCCTTGTCGGCTTCCGGCATTGTCGTCAGTCCTTGCCTGTTTCAGTCGTCAACGTTGCGGGCTCAGGGGCTGGGGCGGCGGCTGCGGTTGGCGATAATAGGGATTGATGGCGCAAAAGCCCCGGTTGCCGGAAGTGACGGCCGGCTCGCAATCGGGAACCGTGGCATATTCGCAGTCCCAATTGAGGCTATCGCCGCCGTCGTTGCTGACGGCGCACCATTTTTCGTCGCCATAAGTGCCAGCGGAACTCGCCGGAATGCCGAGGCACAGCGCCGCTGCCACTAAAGCCGCGACAAATAGCAGTTTGCGAAGGGTGATTTGCACTGCGGCAGTTTAGGCGGCCGGACCCGAAAAGCAATGCGAAGGACCGTATGGCTTAGGTGACGGAGCACTGTTCTTCGTCTCCCACTCCTGCTCGTCCCTCTTGGCAATGTTCTCTTTTTGTTCTAACTACCTCCTAGAACATACATCGAACATTGACACCCTTATCCACGGCCAAGTGGCCTAAAAGAAAGGGTTCGAGAGGCTAGCTAAATGATGGAGCCCGCTACTCTTTCCGGTACGCTTCCAAGCGCACCCTTCTCGGACGCGAAGCCGCGCCGCCGTGATGTATGAATTGCGGCGGCTTCTTTCCGCGAATGAGGGTTCGCGGCGAGAAGGTTTGCACAAAATCCTGCCTTTCGGCCTTGCCGCCGTGGATTCCCGCTTGGCGGAAGGCGGCTTGGCCTGTGGCGCCTTGCATGAAGTGGTGCCCGAAATGCAGGCGGCTTTGCCGGCCGCCTTCGGCTTCATCGTGGCATTGCTGGCCCGCACCTCAGTGAACTCCCCTCCCCCAACACGCTTGCACTCGGGCGCGCGCCAGCGCGACCCGGGTGGGGGGAGGGAAAAGATCGTCTTCGTCCTGCCGGCCTATGCGCAACGCCAGCATGGCCGCCTTTCCGGACATGGCCTCAACGCGCTCGGCCTCGATCCGGCACGCCTGATCCTCATCGAGACCACGCATCGCAAAGACACGCTGTGGGCGATGGCCGAAGCGTTGCGTTCGGCGGCGCCGGTCGCCGTCGCCGGGATGATCGACAAGCTCGATCTGAAGACCAGTCAAAAGCTGCATCTCGCCGCCGGCGATGCCGGCCTGCCGCTGTTGCTGTTGCGGCCGGCGCCAACGCTGGAAGCAAGCGCCGCGGCAACGCGCTGGCGCGTCGGCACGGCGGAAGCCGCGCGCGACCGCTTCGGTCTTTACGCGCGCCCCCGATGGCATCTGCAACTTGAACGGGCTCGCAACGGACGACCGGGCGAATGGGTAGTGGAGTACGATCATGTCGCGCATCGTTTCAGTCTGGCTGCCGCGCTGGCCGATCCAGCGCTTTCTCGCGGCGCAGGCGACGGCGCCGCAGGCCAAAGAGTCTTGCAAGCCGGTCGATCCTGACCGGCCGTTCGTCCTTACTATTGCCGGCGCCGGCGGCCCGCGCATCGCCGCCTTGAACGAGGCGGCGGAGGCGGCGGGGCTTGCCGTCGGCGAACCTTTGGCCGACGCGCGGGCGCAAGCGGGTTTTTTGCAAGTGCGCGCGGTAGATGCCGCTGCCGACGATGCCGCGCTGCGCCGGCTGGCTTTGTGGGCGACGCGTTACACGCCGACCGCTTCGCCCTTGTGCAGAGATTTTTGGAGCGAGGACAATGGCGCCGATGGTTTTTTCCTCGACATCGAAGGCTCAGCCCATCTGTTCGGCGGCGAGGAAAGATTGATCGCCGATCTTGCCGAAAGGCTTGATCGTTTCGGGCTCGCGGCACGGCTTGCGGTGGCCGACACGCCGGGCGCCGCCTGGGCGGCCTCGCGCTTTCACCAAACGCCTTTGTTTGTTTTGCCCCCGGGCCGGGAAGCCGCGGCGCTCGCGGATCTGCCCATTGCAGCCTTGCGGCTATCGTCAGAAACCCGCACGGCGCTACGCCGGCTCGGCTTCAAAACCATCGGCGCGTTGATCGACAAGCCGCGCGCGCCTTTCGCCGCGCGTTTTGCCGCCGAACTCTTGCGCCGTCTCGACCAGGCGCTCGGCCGCGTCGACGAGCCGCTGGTCCCCATCGTCGCGCCGCCGGTCTATCACAGCCTGCAATATTTGCTCGAGCCGATCGTCACGGCGGCGGCGGTCGTCGTCCGCGCCAGCCGGCTCATGCAAAACCTTGTCCATGTGCTCTCCCGCGACGATGTCGGCGCGCGGGCGTTGCGGCTTTGCCTCTATCGCGTCGATGGCGCGGTCGAAACCATCGCTATCGGTCTTACCGCACCGACGCGCAGCGTTGCCCATGTGGCGCGTCTGATCGATCTCAAGCTCGAAGCGCTTGCGGCGGTGGAAGATGCCGGCTTCGGCTTCGAGACCATCGGGCTTGCCGTCATCCGCGCCGAACCGATGCCGGCGCGGCAGACCGAACTGACTTCCCCTGAGGGAGGGTCGGGATGGGGGCAAGACGACGACCGAACCGAGCGGTGCGCGGCCTTGATCGATGCGCTACGCCAACGTCTCGGCCCGGCGAGCGTGCGACGTTTCGCGCCCGTCGCCAGTCATCTGCCCGAGCGCGCCGAAATCCTGCCGCCTGTTAACGGCGAAGTCTCTGCTTGGCCCGCGCCAGAGCAAGAACGCCCGCTCCTGCTCTTGCCCCGCGCCGAACCGGCCGAAGTCACCGCGCTGGTGCCCGACGGTCCGCCGCGGCGGTTTTGCTGGCGCGGCGTGACCTACGACATCGCCGGCGCGCAAGGACCGCAACGCATCGGCGCCGAATGGTGGCGTAAGCCGCGTCTGTTCGCTCATTCCCGCGAACAGCGGGCGAGATCGTCGAAGCGCGGAGCGCGAAGGCGGAAACGATCCATGTGGGGGCGAGCAGCACCAAGCTCCGACGCGCGACTATTACCTCATCGAGGATTTGGGCGGACATCGCTTCTGGCTCTACCGCGAAGGTCTTTACGGGCGCGAAACGGCGGCCGCATGCTGGTTCGTGCACGGGTTTTTTGCGTGAGTAAATCCGATGAGCGCCTATGTCGAACTCGCCGTCACGACTAACTTTTCCTTCCTGCGCGGCGCCTCGCATCCGCCGGAAATGGTGGCGCGCGCCGATGAACTTGGGCTCGCCGCTATCGGCATCGCCGACCGCAACTCTTTTGCCGGCGTGGTGCGCGCTTACGACGAAGCCCGCAAACGAAACATCAAGCTCCTCGTCGGCACGCGGCTTGTCACCAACGACGGGTTCGAAGTGCTGGCCTATCCGACCGATCGGGCGGCCTACGGCCGGCTCTGCCGCCTCATCACTGCGGGCAATCTCAAGGCCAAGAAAGGCGAATGCGAGCTCGTCTTCGAGCAAATTCTCAGCGCCGGCGAAGGGCAGATTTTTATCGCCTTGCCGCCGCTGGCGCTGGCGCTGTTCTCGGATTCCGCTCATTCCCGCGCAAGCGGGAATCCAGAATTGGGTCCCCGCTTGCGCGGGGACGAGCGGAAAACGAATGCTTTCACCCCTCATCTCTCGGCCTTAGCCCACGCCGCGCCCGGCCGCACCTTCCTCGCCGGCGTGCATTATCATCACGGCGACGAGCCGCGCCGGCTCGGTCTTTTGGCCGAACTCGGCGCCCGGCTTGGGTCGCCGCTCGTTGCCGTCAACGACGTTATCTACCACGTGCCGGAGCGCCGGCCGCTTGCCGACGTGCTCACCTGCGTGCGCGAAAAATGCACGCTCCACGAAGCCGGTTTGCGGCTCACCATCAATTCCGAGCGGCATATCAAGCCGCCGATGGAGATGGCGCGGTTGTTCGCCAATTTTCCCGACGCCATCGCCCGCACCGTCAAGATTGCCGAAGCCTGCCGCTTCTCGCTTGGCGAATTGAAATACGAATATCCCGACGAGCCGGTGCCGGAAGGCAAGACCGCGCAGCAGCATCTCGAGGACCTGACTTGGGCGGGCGCGCGCGAACGCTATTCGCTCGACAGATATCCAGAAGGCATTCCCGCCGACGTGCAAAAACGTCTGCACGATGAGCTTAAGCTGATCGCCAAGCTCGACTATGCGCGCTACTTCCTCACCGTGTACGATGTCGTTGCTTTTGCGCGCAATCAGGAAAAGGAAATCCTCTGCCAAGGCCGCGGCTCGGCGGCCAACAGCGCGGTGTGCTTTTGCCTCGGCATCACCTCGGTGAACCCGGACAAAAGCAATCTTCTGTTCGCCCGTTTCATTTCCGAGAACCGCGGCGAGCCGCCCGATATCGACGTCGATTTCGAGCACGAGCGGCGCGAGGAAGTGATCCAGTACATCTACGCCCGTTACGGCCGCCATCGCGCGGCGATTTGCGCAACCGTCGTGCATTACCGCTCGCGCCGCGCCATCCGCGAAGTCGGCAAGGTGTTGGGTTTGACCGAGGACGTCACCGCGGCGCTGGCCAAGACCGTATGGGGCTATGGCGACGGTCTGCCGGACGATCACATCCGCCAAGTCGGCCTCGATCCGAGCAATCCGGCGATCCGCCAAGCCGTTGATCTTGCCGACGAGCTGATCGGATTCCCCCGCCACCTGTCGCAGCATGTCGGCGGCTTCGTGCTCACCCGCAGCCCTCTCGACGAGACGGTCCCCATCGGCAATGCCGCAATGGACGACCGCACCTTCATCGAGTGGGACAAGGACGACATCGATACGCTCGGCCTGATGAAGGTCGATGTGCTCGCGCTCGGCATGTTGAGCTGCCTGCGCCGCGGGCTCGATCTTTTGCAAGCGCATTACGGCAAGGATTACTCGCTCGCTACGCTGCCGGCCGACGACGCGGCCGTCTACGACATGCTGTCGCGCGCCGATTCAGTCGGCGTGTTCCAGGTCGAGAGCCGGGCGCAGATGTCGATGCTGCCGCGATTGAAGCCGCAATGCTTCTACGATCTCGTCATCGAGGTCGCGATCGTGCGGCCGGGGCCGATCCAGGGCGACATGGTGCATCCTTACTTGCGCCGGCGCGACGGCATCGAGCAGGAGCATTACCCCTCCCCCGCTCCGGCGCATGGGCCGGCCGACGAATTGAAGGACGTTCTCAAACGCACGCTCGGCGTGCCGCTGTTCCAGGAACAGGCGATGCAGATCGCGATTGCGGCGGCGAAATTCACGCCCGACGAGGCCGACGGGCTGCGCCGCGCCATGGCCACGTTCCGTCACACCGGCAATGTCCATCTGTTCCGCGACAAGTTCATCAACGGCATGGCCGGGCGCGGCTACGACCGCAGCTTCGCCGAGCATTGCTTCGGCCAGATCGAAGGGTTCGGCGAATACGGTTTTCCCGAAAGCCACGCCGCGAGCTTTGCGCTTCTGGTTTACGCCTCGGCGTGGATCAAATGCCGCTATCCGGACGTTTTCTGCGCCGCTATCCTCAACAGCCAACCGATGGGTTTTTATCAGCCGGCACAGCTCGTGCGCGACGCGCGGGCGCACGGCATCGAAATTCGTCCCGCCGACGTTAATTTCAGCGCCTGGGACTGCACCCTGGAAACCGTCCCCTCCCATTCCTCCCTCGCAAGAGGGGGTCATGCAGTGCGGCTCGGCTTCCGTCTCATTGCCGGGCTTTCCGAGGACGAACTGAAAAAACTCATTGTGGCGCGCGGCAACGGTTTTTCCTCGATCGAGCGGCTCGCAGCGATTGCCGGGGTTTCGCGCTTCACCATCGAACGGCTGGCGGAAGCCGATGCATTCCGCTCGCTGGGGCTCGATCGGCGCGCCGCTTTATGGGCAGCGCGACGGCTCGACATGATCGGCATTCGGCCGCCGCGCGGCGCCGCCAAAGCGAAAAATATAGTCCAAGATATAGTACAAGACTTGGCGCTGCCGCTGCTCACGCCGCATTTGAGCGACGAGCTTTTCCCGGAGAAAGCCGTCGCGCTCCCCGCCATGCCGCTCTGCGAACACGTCGTGGAGGATTACGTCGCGACCGGGCTGTCGCTGAAAGCGCATCCGGTGCATTTTTTCCGCGACCGCCTGACCGCGCTCGGCGCCATGAGCAACGCGCAACTGCGCAGCGACGCCGTCGCGCAAGACTCGCGGGTCACCGTCGCCGGCCTCGTTTTGGTGCGGCAGCGGCCGGGCACTTCGAAGGGCGTCGTGTTCATGACGCTCGAAGACGAGACCGACATCGCCAACATCATCGTCTGGCCGAAAGTCTTTGCAAAAAACCGCCGCACGGTGATGACGACGCGTTTCCTCGCCGTGCGCGGACGGCTGCAACGCGCCGGCCTCATCATCCACGTGGTCGCGCAAGATTTCGTCGATCTTTCCGCCGAGCTGCCATCGCTGCGCGACGGTGAGCTTTTCCTGCCGAACCCTTCGTGCCCGACGCATCAGGAAGGGTCGTGGCGCATTCTCAAGAGCCGCGATTTTCATTGACCGACCCACCGAAACCAACGGAGCCACTGCCATGTGCGGCCGTGCCAAACTGCCCGACGACGTTTCCGAAATAAAACTCGATCTGAAAATCGACTTCGACGAGATCGGCGACTACCGGCCGCGCTGGAACGCAGCGCCGACGTCAAAGCTTCCCGTCGTCGTCTCGAACCATGGCCAACGGACGCTCACTGCGATGCGCTGGGGACTCATCCCGGCCTGGGCTAAGGACGCCAAAATCGGCTATTCGACCTTCAACGCCCGCGCCGAAGGTGTGGACAACCGCCCCGCCTTCCGATCCGCATGGCGGGCGGGCCGCCGCTGCCTTGTCATCGCCGACGGCTATTACGAGTGGCGCGATACCGACAGACAACCTTTCGCTGTAAGCTTAAGCAATCGCGGCCCGATGACCTTTGCCGGCCTGTGGGATCAATGGCGGGCGCCGGACGGCACGACGCTCAAATCCTTCACTATTATCACCACCGTGGCTAACGAACTTCTTGAGCCATTACATGGGCGTATGCCGGTTCTGCTGGCGCCGGACTGGTGGCCGGCATGGCTCGGTGAAAACACGGTAAACGACGCCGAACTCAAGACCATGCTCAGACCTTATCCCGGCGGCAGCATGACGTTCTGGCCGGTCGACCGGCGGGTCGGCAATGTGCGCAACGACAGGCCCGATCTGTTCGCACCCATCAGCCAGCCGGCTTAACTTCCTAAATCGGGAATACTGTGGCCTTAAAGCGGTTATAGATGGCAGTTGCACCCTAACCCCGTGCCATATATCGTCCGGCATCTGCGATGGCAGGGTCTCCATGGTGCGCATTTGGCACCGCGGAGAATGAGGGGAGCCCCGCGACACCGCGTCACTGCGGAACATCGCGGCCTATAGAGTAGTTGCTCGTTTCGAGGAAGATTCGGGGCGAGATCAGTAACGGCCCCGCAGACGGCCGGGAGGAAAAATTGCGGCCTTCCACCAGCCCTCTCCGCGTGCTGATGGGCAAGCGTGACTTCTACGCTGGCGGACTCATGCTTTTGCTTGGACTGGGCATCGCCCTGAAAGGCGCGACCTACCGGCCCGGCACGCTCATGCATATGGGGCCGGGCTTCTTCCCGACCGCGCTCGGCGTCCTCCTGGTTATCCTCGGCATCGCTATCGCCGCCGTGTCGTTCGTCCAACCGGCGGAGGGCGGCGAACACGGCGAGAGCATCCTGCCCGAACATCCGCAATGGTGGGGCTGGTTCTGCATCCTGATGAGCCCGGTGCTGTTTATCTTCTTCGGCCGCTACTTCGGCATGGCGCCCGGCACTTTCGCCTGCGTCTGTATTGCCGCGCTCGGCGATAAGCAGGCGACCTGGAAAAGCACGATCATATTGGCAACTGTCGTTACCATATTCGGCGTCAGCCTGTTCTCCTACTTTCTGCAGGTTCCGATGCCGATTTTCAGCTGGTGGGGTAGCCAGTGATAGGACAATCGATCACCGATCTCATGTACGGCTTTGGCGTCGCGCTTGAGCCGCACAACCTGATGTTCTGCTTCCTCGGCGTGCTGGTCGGCAACATGGTCGGCGTGTTGCCGGGCATGGGCCCCCTCGCCACCATCTCGATTCTGTTGCCGCTGACCTTCGGCATGAAGCCGGTCGCCGCCATCCTGATGCTGGGCGGCGTCATGTACGGCGCGCAATACGGCGGTGCGATCTGCTCGATCCTGCTCAATCTGCCGTGTCACCCGCCGCATGCCGTCACCTGTCTCGACGGCTATCCACTGACCAAGCAAGGCCGCGGCGGCGTTGCGCTCGGGCTGACGGTTTTCGCCTCCTTCGTCGGCGCCTCGTGGGGCATCACCGAGATGATCTTCCTGTCGCCGCTGTTGGTGAAAGCGGCCTTGCAATTCGGTCCAGCGGAGGTCTGTTCGTTGATGTTGCTCGGGCTCCTTGCGGGCTCGACATTGGCGCGCGGCTCGCCGATCAAGGGCGTGTCGATGACAGTATTGGGCCTCTTCCTCGGCTCGATCGGCACCGACCTCGAAACCGGTTCGGAGCGTTACACCTTCGGCATGACCGAGCTCGACGACGGCATCGAACTGATCGCGCTGGCGCTCGGCCTGTTCGGCATCGCCGAGTTCATGAGCAGCATCAATCAAGTCGCGCCGATGACCGGCAAATACACCAATGTCCGCCTCAAAGACATGCGGCCGACCAAGGCCGAGTTTAAGCGGGCAATTTTCCCGATGTTCCGCGGCACCATCATCGGCAGCCTATGCGCGCTCATTCCCGGTACCGGGCCGACCATCGCGTCTTTCGTCGCTTATGCGACGGAAAAGAAGATTTCGAAAACGCCGGAAAAATTCGGCACCGGCATGATCGAAGGCGTGGTTTGCCCAGAAGCCGCGACGCACTCCTCGGTGCAGGGCGATTTCATCCCGACCATGAGTCTCGGCATTCCCGGCGACGCCGTCATGGCGCTGCTGCTCGGCGCACTGATGATCCAAGGCATCGTACCCGGCCCGCAGCTCATCTCGCAGCATGCGGACATTTTCTGGGGGCTGGTGGCCAGCTTCTGGATCGGCAATATCCTGCTCGTGCTGTTGAACGTGCCGCTCATCGGCATCTGGGTGAAGATGCTGGCGATCCCGTATCGCTTCCTCTACCCGAGCGCTCTGTTCTTCGTCTGCATCGGCGTCTACGCCGCCAACAATGACTTCTTCCAGGTCGGCGAAGTCGTCGTCATCGGCCTGTTCGGCTACCTCCTGTTGCGGCTCGGCTTCCACCCGGCGCCGATCCTGCTCGGCTTTGTGCTCGGCCCGCGCTTTGAGGAGAATTTCCGCCGGGCGCTGCTGATCTCGCGCGGCGATCTCGGCGTCTTCGTCGAGCGCCCGATCAGTGCCGTCTTCGTCGCAATGTGCGTGATCCTGATCGGCTCGCAGATTTATTTCCGGCTGAAAGGCTCGAAACCGCCGATCGAACCGTCGCTGCAGCCGCACGACGCCGAAGCACCGCCGATCACGGCCGAGATGCGCACTCCGGCGGAATAATCGGCCGAGAACAGAGTTATTCCCGACTCCGGCGCAGCCCACGTCCGAGCACGCGCGCGAGGCGATCGGAAAACGCCTTGGCGTCGGCCGGGCGATCGCCGTCGCGCAATCGCGCCTCGTCGAAAAGGAGATGCGCCGCGTCTTCCTTGAATTCCCGCTCGGCGTCGCCGAGCGCGGCGAGGGCGGCGACAAGCTCATGCTGCGGATTGACCTCAAGGATCGGCTTCGATGCCGAAGACAAACGGCCGGCGCCCGCGAGAATGCGTTCCAGCGCCCGATCCGGTCCCGTGTCGGGCGCGACCAGACAAACGGCGCTGTCCGTGAGCCGGTCGGAAGCCCGCACGTCAGCCACGTCGTCGCCGAGCGTCGTCTTCACGAAATTGAGAAAATCCGTGACCGACGGCGCGACGTCCGGCGCCGCCGCCTGCGACGAATCAAGGCGCGGGATCAGCGTCAGGTCGGCTGCACCTTGCGTGACCGACTTGAACGGTTTGCCGTCGAACCCGACGCCGGGCATGACCCAGAACGTGTCGACCGGATCGGGCAAGAGCAGCACCTCGACGCCGCGGGCGCGGAAGCCTTCGAGATGCGGCGACGCCTTCAGTCGCGCGAAATCGTCGCCGGCGAGATAATAGATCGCGGTCTGATTGGGCTTGAGCGCTGCGACGTAGTCCTTGAGGCTGCGCCACGCGTCGGGCGACACGGTGGTCTTAAAACGCGCCAGCTTCAACAGCGCATCGCGGCGCTCGAAATCCTCGTAGATGCCTTCTTTCAGGACAGCCCCGAAAGTGTCCCAGATTTTGGCGAAGGTTTGCGGCTCCTTGTCGGCGAGCCGCTCAAACTCGGCGAGCACGCGGCTGGTCACACCTTTCCTGATCGCGGCAAGAAGCGGGCTCTCCTGGATCTTCTCGCGCGAGACGTTGAGCGGCAGGTCGGCCGAGTCGACGAGTTCCCGCACGAACCGCAAATAGCGCGGCAGGATGTCGGCGTCGTCGGCGATGAAGATCCGCTTAACGTAGAGCTTGATGCGCCCGGCGCGGTCCGGATCGAACAGGTCGAACGGCCGCGAACCGGGAACGAACAGCAGCGCCGTATAATCCTGCCGGCCCTCGGCGCGGAAATGAACGGTCAGCGCCGGCTCGTCGAACGCTACCGCGATGCTGCGGTAGAAATCGGTGTAGTCCGCCGCGCCGATTTCGGCTTTCGGCTTGGCCCACAAAGCAGCGCCGTCGGTGATCTCGGCCGGAGCCGCGCCGGGCTTCTCCACGATCGCGATCGGCACCGGGACGTGGCCCGATTGCGCCTTGATCAAAGGCTCGACGGTCGCGCGCTCGGCGTAACTCTTGGCGTCATCCATCAGATGCAGGACCACGCGGGTGCCGCGGCGGGCCGCCTGCTCGCCGGCCACCGGCGCTATCTCGAACGCGCCCTTGCCGTCGGACGACCACTGCCAGACCGCATCCGTCCCGGTGCGGCGGGAGATGACCTCGACCCGCTCCGCCACCATAAAGGCCGAATAAAAGCCGACGCCGAAGCGGCCGATCAGCGCATTGCCCTCGCCGCCGCGCCGCGCCTGTTTGCGCCGCTTCGAGCCGCTCCAGAAACGCCTTGGTGCCCGACCGCGCGATGGTGCCGAGCGCCTCGATCATCTCGTCGCGGCTCATGCCGATGCCGTTGTCCTCGACGCTAAGCTTTCTGCCTTCGGGATCGAGCGCGACGGTGATGCGCGGCTTGGCATCGTCGCCAAGCAGCGCCGGCTCGGCGATCGCCTCGTAACGCAGCCGCTCGCAGGCATCCGCGGCATTGGCGATCAGCTCGCGCAGGAACACCGATTTGTCGGAATAGACCGAGTGCACCATCAGGTGCAGGAGTTTTGCAACATCCGCCTCGAACGGACGGCTCTCGGATTTGCTCTTTGCCTTGTCGTCTTCGGCCACCGACATGCCAGTTTCCCCACGAATATTTATTGGCCCGGAGATGGAGCGAAGGCGGGACTGATTTCAAGGGCGAGGACGTCGCGAGGCCCCGGAATATCCCGTCAAAATATCCTGAATCTCGGTATGTTCGTCGTGGGCGAGACTTATCCGCTGCGCCTTACACCGGCACGCGCACCGTCGCCCGCAAGCCACCGAGCGGGGAATCGCCGAGCGTGATATCGCCGCCATGCGAACGCGCGATGTCGCGCGCAATCGCCAAGCCCAGCCCCGTGCCGCCTTCGTCCTGGTTGCGCGCGTCGTCGAGGCGGAGGAACGGCTTGAACACGTCCTCGCGCATTTGCGCCGGAATTCCCGGCCCATCGTCGTCGACCGTAACGGTGAGCCAGCGGTGATCGCGGTGGCCGGTGATGGCGACTGTCGAAGCAAAGCGCGAGGCATTGCTGACCAGATTGGCGAGGCAGCGCTTGAACGCCGCCGGCCGCACCGTCACTTCCGGCTGGCCGTAGAAACTCGCGCTCGCCCGATGGCCATGGCGCTCGGTGTCGAGCTTGAGCTCTTCGAGCAAGGCGGCGATGTCGGTCGGCGCCGATTGCTCGCCGCTGTCGCCGCGCGCGAAGGCAAGATAGGCTTCGAGCATCGCCGCCATCTCGTCGATGTCCTTCTTGATGGCCTCGATTTCCGGGCCGTCGCCGAGCAACGCCAGTTCGAGCTTAAAGCGCGTCAGGATGGTGCGCAGATCGTGCGAGACGCCGGCGAGCATCGTGGTACGCTGCTCGATGGCGCGTTCGACGCGGCCCTTCATTTCCAAGAATGCGGCCGCGGCGCGGCGCACCTCGCGCGCGCCGCGCGGGCGGAAATTCTGCGGCTCGCGGCCCTTGCCGAAGGCCTCGGCGGCGTCGGCGAGCCGCACGATCGGCCTGATCTGGTTGCGCAGGAAGGCAATCGCGATGGCAAGCACGACCAGCGAGGTCGCCACCATCCAGACCAGGAAGATCCATGAATTCGGATCGTACACGTCGGCGCGCGGCGCGAAGACGCGCATGATCGTGCCGGGAAGCTGGATGCGAATTTCGACGATCGAGGAGCGACCGACGGTGTCGATCCAGAACGGCAGGCCGATCTGCTTGCGGATGTCGTCGGACAGCGCCGCGTCGAGCTGATTGAAGAACGGTTTCGGCCCGGGCGGCGGCAATTGGCCGCTCGGAATGAAATCGACGACGAGGCCGAGCCGGTCCTGCGCGATGCGGCGAAGCTGGGCATGGTCGGCATCCTGCGGGTAGGTCTTATAGACGTCGATCAGCGTGGCGATTTCCTGCGTCACCGCCGATGAAAGATAATTCGTCACCAAATTCCAGTGCCGTTCCAGGAACAACAGCGCAACCACAGATTGTAGGACCACCATCGGCACGATGATGATCAACAGGGAACGGGCATAAAGCCCTTTCGGCATTACCGACTTCAACCAGCGTCCGAAGCGGTCCCAAGGTTGCGTAATCGGTCCGGTGATGGGCCGCACCACGGTGGCGCCGGCGCTCGCCAATGCATTTGCCGCCGCGACCAGCTGGCTGGCGGCGTTGCGCAAGCGTCCGATCCCCGCGTCCAAGCTAGTCATGATCGCGCCTGGTCATGGTGCCGCTCAATTCGCCGCCACCAACCGGTAGCCCACGCCGCGGACGGTTTGCACGATCAGCGGATTGGAGGGATCGCGCTCGATCTTGCGGCGCAACCGGTTGACCTGCACGTCCACGGTGCGCTCCCCGACTGCCTCGCCGTTGCCGGCGAGCGCCTGGCGCGGCACGGTCTCGCCGGCGCTCGTTGTGAGCACGCGCAGCATTTCGCGCTCGCGGTCGGTCAGCCTGATCACCTCTTCGCCGCGGCGCAGTTCGCCGCGCGCCAGATGAAACACGAACGCACCGAAGCGCACCGACTCAACGGGCGGAGCGGCGGCGGGTCGCACGCGCTTGAGGATATTGGCAACCCGCAGCGAAAGCTCGCGCGGCTCGAACGGCTTTGCCAGATAATCGTCGGCGCCGATTTCGAGACCCATGATCCGGCTTTCCTTCTCGTCGCGCGCCGTCAGCATCAGGATCGGCACCGTCGATGCTGTGCGAATGCTGCGGGCGAAATCGAAGCCGCTTTCGCCCGGCATCATGACGTCGAGGATGAGAAGGTCGAACTTCAAGCCGGCAAGTTTGGCGCGCGCATCGAGCGCGGTTTCCGCGGTCGTGACGCGATAGCCTTCGCCGAGCAAGAAGCGCGACAGCAACGCACGAATGCGGCGATCGTCATCGACGACGAGGAGATGCGGCGCGTCGTCGGCGGGATTTTGCGCCGGATTCTGGGCTGGATTTGCCACTTGATTGTCGCCGGCGACCGTCACGGCGCATCGTCTCGCGCCGGCGCGCGACGCCGCGCGTCAAGCGAATCAGAATGCGCGATCATCCGCAGCACATGATCGCGGTCCTCGGCGTCGATCATGCCGGCGAGAAAGCGCCGCGCCGCCTCGCGTGCGCCGGGGCCGAGTTCGGCAACCACGCGGGCGATGCGCGCAGTCTGCAGGCCGGCAAGCTTCATCGCCAGCGCTTCGCCTGCCGGGCTCACATAAAGCAGCCGCTGGCGGCGATCGTTGGCGCCCTCCTTCTGCACGACATAGCCCTCGTCGATCAGTTGTTTAAGCACACGGCCGAGCGACTGTTTGGTGATTTTCAAAACGTCGAGCAGATCGGCAACCTTCATGCCGGGATTGCGGTTGACGAAATGCAGGACGCGATGATGCGCGCGGCCGAAGCCGAGCTTGGCCAGCACTTCGTCGGGATCGCCGACGAAGTCGCGATAGGCGAAGAACAAAAGCTCGATGAGGTCGAAATAGGGCTCGCCGGCGGCCGGCGCAGCCTCGACCGAAGCCTGACCTGAAACCGCGGCGCGCGGCTTGCTCGTTGTGGTGATGCTGATGTCCGCCATTTAGGTCAGGTATGTTGACATATTTCGGCTTGGTTGTTAAGCTGCGTGCGTAATAACGTTCGGTAGCTCAGACGGTATCTGGCCGCTCAGGACATTGCGCAGGGCGCCGTAGCGCGCTCTCATGACGCGTCTCTTGAAGCGGCGGAGACCATAGCGGGTCTCCAGTCCGGGTGCAAAATCCAAGCGCGGCCGGGCTGACGGCGCGATTGGCAATAACGCGAGGGAGGCAACGCCATGGCAGTGCCCTTCGACCAACGATCCGACCTGATCTGGTTCGACGGCGAGTTCATTCCCACCGCGGACTGCAAGATCAGCGTGCTCACGCACGGGCTGCACTACGCAAGCTGCGTGTTCGAAGGCGAGCGCGCCTATGGCGGCAAGATTTTCGAGGGCACCGCGCATTCCGAGCGGCTGAAGAACTCGGCAAAAATTCTCGACTTCGAAATTCCCTACAGCGTCGCCGAAATCGACGCCGCCAAGCAGCTTGTTCTCGACAAGAACAATCAGAAAGAAGCCTATGTGCGCCCGGTCGCCTGGCGCGGCTCCGAAGCGCTCGGCGTTTCGGCGCAGTCGAACAAGATTCATCTCGCCATCGCCACCTGGGAATGGCCCAGCTATTTCGATCCGGCGCAGCGATTAAAGGGCATCCGGCTCGACCTCGCCGACTATCGGCGGCCTGATCCGAAAACAGCGCCGTGCCTTGCCAAGGCGGCGGGTCTCTACATGATCTGCACGATCTCGAAACATCGAGCCGAGCAACGCGGTTATGCCGATGCCATGATGCTCGACTGGCAGGGCCGCGTCGCCGAATGCACCGGCGCCAATATCTTCTTTGTCAAAGACGGCAAGATCCACACCCCGATCGCCGATTGCTTCCTCGCCGGCATCACCCGCTCGACCGTGATTGGGCTCGCGCACCGCAACAATATCGAGGTGATCGAGCGACGCATCATGCCGGAGGAGCTTCCGGCTTCTCCGAGTGCTTCATCACCGGCACCGCCGCCGAAGTCACGGCGGTGTCTGAGATCGCGCAGTGGACCTTCACGCCAGCCCGCATTACCGCGCAATTGATGCGCGACTATGAGCACACGGTGCATCCGGGCGGCAAGGCTGCGGCGGCGTAGTTGCAGGCTCGCTCGATCTAGCGCTCGCCCTGTTCGGTGAAGAACTTCTCGCCGTAAGCGAAGCGGTTGGGTTTTAGAAAGAAACCAAGCAGGACGGCGCCGTTCGGCGCCACCGCCTCATGCTGATTGCCGGCCGGCCGCCAAACGAACTGGCCAGGTCCGCATTTGCCCTCGTGATCTTCGAGCGAGCCCTCGATGACATAGGTCTGCTCCAGCGCCGTGTGTTCGTGCAGCGGCACGACCGCGCCCGGATCGAGCTTGAACAGCGCCGTGGTGATGCCGGCGCCGTCGGTATAGAGCACCTTGATCTTGATGCCGGGAAATTTGGTCGCCTCCCACGGCATGTTGGGAACGTCGAGATAGTGCGCGGCGCGCCCCGGCGGATTTTCCGGCTTGATGTCGGAATGAACGAGCTTACGGGCTTGCACGGACATGGCGGTCTCCCTGGCAGTTTCTTCTGTTCTAGGCGCGGCTCGCAAGCATAGAGCTCGGGATGACCAACCGCCAGACCGAATAGAGCTAGGCCGTGCCCATCCGCTCACGGCCAACCGCGTCAGGCGGCTTGGTTGCCCCGGATTTCCGCCAAAGCGGTCTTGCCGGCTCGGGTGGCTTCGGACATCGTGGCGAAGAACTCGGATTGCCGCACCGGCTTGCTCTTGCCGGCGGCATAGATTTCCCAGCGCCAGGACTTGGGCGGTCGCCCTTTGTTCTTGATGGCGAGCGTATAGTCTGAAGGGTTGAAGGATGGGGCTTTTTCCATCCGCGTCCTACCGAGTGTGTGAGCGGTCAACGACAACTCCGGAAAATGCGCGGCGCAACATCAACTCGCACTCTTCCGCGCGCTGCCGTGCTACCTCAGAACCCCAGCACAGCAGGATCTCACGCAAGTCCCGGATCGCGACATCGACGGCAGTAACAAGATCGATCTCACTATCAGCGCCATCGTCCATGCGATAGTCGCTGAAACGCAGTATTTCGGCGCTCACGCGTCACCCCCAAATCAATCCGCTGGCAGCATGGCGGCCAGCGGTTAACGAGCCGTGATCCGAACCGAATGATCGGAGCGACTGCGGCTCGCGAGAGGCAAGTTATGGCGACACGGCAACAGCGGATCGACGCCTACGCGCACGACGGAACTCCCCCGACGGATCAGCCGCTTGAGCTCCTTTGCGAGGATCACGTCGGGACCTATGTCATTCCGTTCCTGTGTCGGTGGCGCGACGGCGCTTGGCAAAGTTTGGATACCAATAGCCGCATCGAAGCTACGGTCGTCGGTTGGCGGGTGCCTGGCGAAAACTAGCGCTGGACCTTGAGGTTTTCCGCCGATGTTTTGCCCTTGTTCGCGACTTCCTCGTATTCGATCACCTGGCCCTCATTGAGACCGCTAAGCCCGGCTCTCTCGACCGCCGAGATGTGGACGAAAACATCTTTGCCGCCAGCTTGCGGCTGAATGAATCCGTACCCCTTTTGCGAATTGAACCACTTCACAGTACCTACGGCCATTATCCACTCCCAATGAATCGGCACCATTGCCACATACCGAGACGCCTGCCCGGTGGCTAATAATACTTCCGCAGGCTGAGAATGAATAGATAGATTGTAGCCCTTATTGGGAAATGATCCGCCACGGGTCGTTTGTAGAGAAATAAGCATGCCTACGGCGTCAATTCGCGATAACGGCGTTACTTTGCCGCTTCGTGATCTGCTTTACTTGGCCGTTTCGCGGGTTGGCGGCACTGACCAGCGCTCGGCCGCGGCCTCGTCGGCCGACTTCGCCTCGACCCAAGTCTTTTCAAACGTCGAGCCGGTCGGCTTCTCGACCTGCTTCCAGAACGGCGCCCGCGTTTTCAGATAGTCCATCAGAAACTCGGCCGCGGCGAAGGCCGCCTGGCGGTGGCTCGACGCCGTGACGACAAGCACGATGGGCTCGCCCGGGACGATCCGCCCGTAGCGGTGGATCACAGTCACGTCGAGCAGCGGCCAGCGCGCCTGCGCCTCATCGATATGGCGCGCGATCTCGGCTTCCGCCATGCCCGGATAATGTTCGAGCGTGAGCGCAGCGATCGCCTCGCCTTTTTCGTCGGCTCGGCAGATGCCAGTGAAAGTGACAAGCGCGCCGATATCTTTGCGGGAACGCGTGATGCGCGCCGCCTCCGCGGCGGCATCGAAGGTTTCCTTCTGAAGACGGATGGTCGTAGCCATGGCAGGAGCCGTTTAGCCGCCCGTCATCGGCGGAAAGAACGCGATCTCGGCTGCGCCTTCGATCCGCGCATCGAATTTTACGTGGCTTTTATCGATCGCGGCACGGATCGCTTTCGGGTTTTCGAATGCGTAAGCGTAGCCGTCGCCGCGTTGCGTCAGCCAAGCCACCAAGTCGCCGACCGTCGCGATACCGGCGGGTGGTGCGATGTCTTCTTCCGCCTTGCCTATCCGCTCACGTATCCAGGCGAAATAGCGAAGCTTCACGCATCCTCCTGCGTCAGGTGGTGCAGCCCCGCCTGCAGGTAATCCCAGCCGGTGTAAAGCGTAAGAAGTGCGGAGAGCCACAGCAGCGTAATACCGATCCGCGTCACCGCCGGCACGATGGCGTCGCCGGCCTCGCCGCAGATCAAAAAACCGACGGCGACGAGCTGAAGCGTCGTCTTCCATTTGGCGAGCCGCGTCACCGGCACGCTCACCCGCAGTTCCGCAAGATATTCGCGCAATCCCGAAACCAGGATTTCACGGCAGAGAATGACGACGGCGGCACATAACGCCCAGCCGTGAATAGTGCTTTCGGCGGCCAGCATCAGCAGGCATGACGCGACCAGAAGCTTATCGGCGATCGGATCGAGCATGCGGCCAAGCGAGGATTGCTGGGCCCAGATGCGGGCGAAATAGCCGTCGAGGAAGTCGGAAACGCCGGCGGCGATGAAGATGACAAGCGCAACCCAGCGCAGCCACAGCCCGCCGTGCAAGATGTTCTGCCAGAACATGGCGCCGACCACGAGCGGCACCGCGGCAATGCGGCCATAGGTCAGGATGTTCGGCAGCGCGAGCGGATGGGCGCGCAGCCGGCCTGGGGTGCTCGTCGTAGTCGCGTTCATGGCGCCACCATAACGCCGCTCTGCGGCAACCGACAGACCCGGCTGCCGTCACTTTTGCGGATCAAGCTTATTTTTCGTTGTCGCACGATGTTATGCCCACTCGGATCATGCCCGGGGGCTTTTCCGGCTCACGCCGCCCCGTCATGGAAGAACTCGTAAATCCGCCGCGCGGTTTCCGCGCTGATCCCGTCAACCTGCATCAGATCGGCAACCGAGGCGCGCTCGATCGATTTCAGCGTACCGAAATAGTGCAGCAGCGCGCGCTTACGGGTCGGGCCGATGCCGGCGATCTCCTGCAGGCCGGCCTCCCGCAGATCGCGCTTGCGGCGCGCCCGATGCGAGCCGACCGCGAAACGATGCGCCTCGTCGCGCAGCCGCTCGACAAAATAGAGCACCGGATCGCGCGGCGGCAGCTTGAACGAGTCGCGGCCGGGAAGAAAGAAGGTTTCGCGGCCGGCATCGCGCTCCGGTCCCTTGGCGATGGCGATGAGCGGCACGTCAACGCCGAACCCCTCAAGCACCTCGCGCGCCGCCGTGAGCTGGCCTTGCCCGCCATCGATCAGGAGGAGATCCGGCCACGGGGAGTCGTCCTCTTCCCTCTCCCGTTCCGGGAGAGGCCGTTCGAGCGAAACGAGAACGGGCGAGGGCCCGACATCCGGGTTCGACCGACCCTCACCCGACGTGCAGCTTTGCCGCTCGCCGCCCTCTCCGGCAGGGGGAGAGGGTAATGGCGCCTCGGCCAGCAGCCGCTTGAAGCGGCGCTCCAATACTTCGCGCATCATGGCGAAATCGTCGCCAGGCGTCAGCTCGGTCGAACGGATATTGAATTTGCGATACTGGCTTTTGCGAAAACCCTCCGGGCCGGCGACGATCATGGCGCCGACGGCATTGGAGCCCTGGATGTGGCTATTGTCGTAGACCTCGATCCGGCGCGGCACGCGCGACAGCCCGAAAGTCTCAGCGAGCTGACGCAGGAGCTTCTCCTGCGACGTCGTCTCGGCAAGCTTGCGCCCGAGCGCCTCGCGGGCATTGGCGAGCGCATGCTCGATCAAATCCTTCCTCTCGCCGCGCTGCGGCAATAGCACCTCGAGCTTGCGTCCGCATTTGGTCGACAGCGCCTGGGCGAGCAGCGCACGATCCGCGATCGCATGCGAAATCAGAATGAGGCGCGGCGGCGGCTTGTCGTCATAGAACTGTGCCAGGAACGCCGATAACACTTCGCCGGGCGACAGCGAGCGATCGGCCTTGGGAAAATACGCGCGATTACCCCAGTTCTGCCCGGTGCGAAAGAAAAACACCTCGACGCAGTAAAAGCCACCCTGTTGGTGCACTGCAAATATGTCCGCCTCTTCGACACCGCGCGGATTGACGCCTTGGTGCGATTGAATCGCCGACAGCGCGGCCAAGCGGTCGCGGTAGATCGCGGCCCGCTCGAAATCGAGAGCTGCCGAGGCCTTTTCCATTTCCTCGGCAAGCTCGTCCTTGACCGTCTTTGAGCGGCCGGAAAGGAACGCGTTCGCCTCGCGGACCAGGACCGCATAATCCTGAAAATCGATCTCCTTGGTGCACGGCGCCGAGCACCGCTTGATCTGATAGAGCAGGCACGGCCGCGTCCGGCTCTCGAAGAAGGGGTCGCTGCACGAACGCAGGAGGAAGGCGCGCTGCAATGCGTTAACGGTGCGGTTGACCGCCCACACCGAGGCGAAGGGTCCGTAATAGTGACCCGGCCGAGTGCGCGCACCGCGGTGCTTGAGAATCTGCGGCGCCCAGTGATCGGACGTGATGAGGATGTAAGGGAACGATTTATCGTCGCGCAGCACCACGTTGAAGCGCGGCCGCAGCCGCTTGATGAGATTGGCTTCAAGCAGCAGCGCCTCGGTTTCGGTGCGGGTGACGATGAATTCGAGCGTGCGCGTTGCGGCGATCATGCGCTCGATGCGGGTGTCGAGACCGGTCGGACGCGCATAGGCCGCGACGCGCTTTCTGATGTTTTTGGCCTTGCCGACATAGAGCACGTCGCCGCGCGTATCGATCATGCGATAGACGCCCGGTCGCGACGGCGCGAGCTTGGCATAGCGGAGGATCGCGGCGCGGCCCGCGGCAAGCGCCCCCCCCTCCTCTTCGAAGGACAGCTTGGCGGCCTCGGTCTCGTCGGGTTGCGGCAGCGACTGTTCGTCGTCTTCCTCGACGATCTCGGTCTCGGGCGCGATTTCTGGTTTCGGAGTGCTCATCGGCTATGTCGGTGAAATATAGATTTTCTTAACGATATCAACTTCGAACGACTTAACGATTCAGCACTGTTTAACTTAAACATCGCGATAAATTCTACCGATCGGACGGCGGCCTGCGCGCATTCTTCGATGCTGCAGAAACAACGCGTGCTCGCGCGGCGTCATTCTTTCCGCCCGATTCCAATTGGGAGGCCTGTATGAGAACAATCCGAGCGACTTTCTTCGGCACGGCCCTCTCCCTGGCGATGGCGGGCGCAGCAGTTGCCGCCGATCTGCCTGAAACGCACTACCCGTACTACACGGCGCCGGCCTCGTATTCGGCCTATAGCTGGGCCGGCCCTTATCTCGGCGGCACGCTGGGCTATGAATGGGGCAGCGTGAGCAACAACCCGACGCATCCGTCGGGCGTGGCCGGCGGCGTCGAGGCTGGCTTCAACTGGCAGCACGGCAATTTCGTCTATGGCGCCGAGGCCGATTTCCAGCTGTCTGGCGCTGAAGACACTTTCGCGCCGTGGCAGTTCTCCAATCCGTGGTTCGGTACGGTGCGCGGCCGCGCCGGAGTCGCCATCAACAATGTGCTGATCTTCGGCACCGCCGGCCTCGCCTATGGCGAGTTGACCGCCGATACCGCCGGCAATCTCTCGGAGAGCCATACCAGCTTCGGCTGGGTCGCCGGTGTCGGCGCCGAAGTCGGCTTGACGCCGCAATGGTCGGCCAAAGCGGAGTGGCTCTATCTCGACTTCGGCAATCGCGGCTATTCGGTCACCGGGACCAATAACGGTCTCGCCGCCAATCTGTTGCGGCTCGGCGTCAACTATCGTTTCTAGACCGGCACCGCGACGAGCAACAATAGTAGTAATTAATATTTAATTTACTATAATTGCGCCACTTAATAATTATATGACTATAACTGTGGCATAACAGAGTAGATTCTCGCCACAATACAGGCAAAAAATACTAGATGACTGTGGTATTTCTACACTAGATGAAAATATTTTTCTGAATACTATGCACGGCCTGTGCGGCGACCCGAGTGGAGGTCCAAGATGAAACGCCTTTGTCTCACTGTGATCGGTCTTTTGGCGCTCACCGGAGCGGCCGGGGCGGCCGATCTGGCGCGGCCCCAACCCGTGCCCTATTACCCGAAAGCCGCGGTCTTTGCGCCGCCCTATAGCTGGACGGGATTCTATGTCGGCATCAACGGCGGCGGCGCCTTTGGCAGTTCGAACTGGGATTCCACCGGCAGCCGCAATATCAGCGGCGGTCTCGTCGGCGGCACCGTCGGTTACAACTATCAGTTCGGCCAAGTGGTCACCGGCCTTGAAGGCGACATCGACTGGGCCGACATCAACGGCAGCACCACCAATGCCTGCCCGCCGGGCTGCAAGACCAGCGACACTTGGCTGGCGACCGCGCGCGGCCGGCTTGGCTACGCCGCCGACCGCTTCATGCCCTTCGTGACCGCCGGCGCCGCGTTCGGCGACATCCGCGCCTCGGCGCCCGGCTTTGCGTCGAGTTCCGCCACCAAGACCGGCTGGACCGTCGGCGGCGGCCTTGAAGCCGCACTCACCACCAATTGGACGGCAAAGGTCGAATATCTCTACGTCGATCTCGGCAGCTTCAACTGCGGCTTGGTCTGCAGTGGCGGTGCGTCGGCGACCGACAAGGTCTCGTTCAACGCCAACCTGCTGCGCGCCGGCGTGAACTATAAGTTCTGATCCGGCTGCGCCGGCGTGACGGCAAGCGCTCCGGGGCTTACGCCCCGGGGCTTTTTACTTCCACTTCCGATCACACACGTCCTATCGAAACGTCCTGCAATATCGCGGCGAGCCGCTCGGGCGCGTCCAGCATGACGTCGTGGCCGCACGCCACCTCATAACTGCGCCAGCCCCTGGCGCGGGCTTTTTCAAGCGCCAGATCGAACGGCTGGCTCGGATACGCTGTCGCGCGGATATAGCTCTTTGTCGCGATGCGCTCGCGCGCACCCGTCAGCGTCACCTTCTGCAAGCCCACTTGACCGGCTGCGGCGTGCACTGTGCATCCACCCACGGGCGGTCCCGTTCGTTGACGTTGAACATCGCGGCGGACCGCGGCGGGATGGTCGTCGCGCCATCGCGGGCGGCGGCCAAGAACGTCTCGCGGACCGGCGGCGGCGCCAGATCGACGAGGGCTTGCCCGGATTCCGGGAAGAACGCATCCAAGAGCACGAATGACGCGATCGATTTTTCCATTTTTTCGGCGACGCCGGAAATCACCAAGCCGGCGTAGGAATGGCCGACCAACACGACGCCATTCAACTCTTGCCACTTCATTTCGTTGACGACATCGAGAATATGAGTGTCGAGATCGATCGCAGGCGTGAGCAAGTGCGAACGTTCGGCTAGCCCGGTCAGCGTCGGCGTAAATATATCGTGGCCATGGCGCGCAAGGAGCCGCGCGACCCGCTGCCAGCACCAGGCGCCGTGCCATGCTCCGTGAACGAGAACGAACGTCGCCATTACGTCTCGCGATACCAAGGCAGAACGCGCTGCCGGACGCGCATGAAGACCGCATCGAAGCATAGCCCGAGCAGGCTGATGACGACGATGCCGACATAGACGACGTCAAGCTCGAAAATCCGCTCGGCGTCGAGAATGCGAAAGCCAATTCCGCTATGCGCAGCGACCATTTCGGCCGCGATAATGACGATAAAGCTGATGCCGAGGCTCACGCGCAGGCCGGAAAAGATGTGCGGCATGGCCGCCGGCAGGATGATCTCGCGCAGCATGTCGCGGCGGCGCTTCGCCCCGAGCGTCTTCGCCGCCATGATCACCACGGGATCGACGCCGCGAACGCCGAAATAGGTGTTGATGACGACGGGAAAGAAAGTCGAGTAGGCGATCAGCGCGATCTTCTCGAAATCGCCGATACCGAGGTAGACGATGGCCAGCGGCAACAACGCGATCGGAGACACCGGACGCAGCGCCTGGATCAACGGATCGAGTAAATCGCTCGCCAGCGCGCTGCGGCCGATAAGAACGCCGACAGCGACCCCGGCGATGGCGCCGATGACGTAGCCCGACAGCAGCCTATACAAGCTCACGCCGACGTCGGCGACCAGCGTTCCGGACAGCAGCAGCGTCCAGCCCGCCTCGAGCACGCGATGCGGCGGCGGCAGAAAGTAGGAATCGACGATTCCGGTGTCGCTCACAAACTCCCAGAGCGCGAGCAGAAGCACCGGCACCGCCGCCCGCCGTATCAAGCGCGCCATCGGATGCGGCGTGCGCGGCCGATGCCCCGTCTCGGCCACGCTAATTGCCGAGCGCCGCGCGACGCGCATCGGCAACCAGGTCCATCCGCGTCAGGTATTTGCCGAGATCGATCGGCTCGCTGATCAGCCCCTGCCCCTTCATCACCTCGACGTCCAGCGCCTGCGACCCGGCGTTGGGCGTCAAAGTCGGATCCCAATTCTCCAGCAGGAATCCCTTGGCGATCACCGGATCCTCAAAGCCAAGCTTCGCCGCCGCGACCTCCTTGGCCTGTTGCGGATGATCGACGATCCATTTGACGGCTGTCATGTAGGTCTTGAGAAAGTTCTCAAGCACCGCCGGCTTGCCGTCGGCGAAGGCGCGATTGGCCACCAGCATGGCAAGATTGTATTGGTCGAACGGCGGCTTGCCGATCACCCAGTCGAGCAGATGTCCGACATGGTCGGCGGCGGCGCGAGCGGCAAAATCGGTTCCGACCATGATCGCATCCACGCGCCCGGCTTTGAGCGCCGCGACCTGCTGCGGCAACGGGACCTCGACGAAATTGATCTTCTTCACATCGACGCCTTCGCGAGCAAGCCGGGTCACGAGCGCCAGGTAAAACAGGCTCCGCACGCTGTGCACTGCGACAGTTTTGCCCTCGAGGTCCTTCCAGGTCTTGACCGCGTCGCTGGCGATGATGCCGGCGAAGGGATGCTGCGGATCGGCCGACGAGCCGACCGGCGCCACCAGCGCGATCCTGTCCGGGACGAGCCCCTGCTTCACCGCGAGCAGGCAGAGCGTGGCGGCGACTGTGGCTATATCGGCATTTCCTGAAGCCGCGAACTCCGCCGTCTGCGTGCCGCCGGTGATCGGCACCGCCTTGAGCTCGATATTGTAGCGCTTGCCGAGACCTTCCTGCTGCGCGACCCAGAACGGCAGCCAGTCCTGCAGCGGCACATCGACATAGCGCACCACGTCGGGCGCGCCTTGCGCCGCGGCGTGAAACGGGACGAATGCGCAGAGCGCGACCAGGACCGCTACAGCCCGGCACGCCATTGGGCGTCCGGCAGGGGCCGAGTCAGGCCGTCGCCACGCGAGGCGGATCCACTTCCGAATAAACGGCATCTTGCATCTCCCTGATGATTTGTTTCATTTCGTCGTTGGGATCCTCGACATCGCGCGGCCGCGGCAGGGAGATCGCAATCTCCTTCTTGATGTGCCCGGGGCGTCGCGACATGCACAGGACCCGGTCGCCGAGATAGAGCGCCTCCTGCAGATTGTGGGTCACGAAGATGATTGTCATCTTCGTCAGCTGCCAGATGCGGACCAGTTCCTGCTGCAGCGCGCGCCGCGTCAATGCATCGAGCGCACCGAACGGCTCATCCATGAGCAGGACCCTGGGCTTGACTGCGAGCGCGCGTGCGATAGCAACGCGCTGGCGCATGCCGCCGCTGAGCTGATGCGGCCAATAGCGGGCGAACTCGGTGAGGCCGACGAGCGCCAGATGTTCCTCCACCTTTCGGCGGTATTCGGCGCCGCTCGCCGTGCGAAGCATCCGCAGACCGAAGCCGACATTGTCGAACACGTTCATCCACAAAAACAGCGCGTATTCCTGAAAAACGAGACCGCGCTCGATGTCCGGGCCGAGCACCGGCGCCCCGCCGAAGCGAATTTCGCCTTCGGTCGGATGGTTGTGGCCGGCGATCGACATCAGCAAACTGGACTTGCCGCAGCCGCTCGGCCCGATGATGCAGAGAAATTCGCGTTCGCGGACCGACAGATTGATGTTCTCGAAAGCGCGCAACGGGCCGAAGACCTGACCGAGATTTGTCACCGTCAGAATCTCGTTTCGGCTGCCAGGGGGCGTCGGAATTTCGGCGCGGGCTCTGCCTGCCGACCGAGCCTCACCAATCGTGTGCGCCGGCATATCCATGGAAATTCCTCGCCCCGTATCGGCCGAAGTCACTGCGCGACAACAATAGCCATCCCGGTGATCCATTCCGGAACCAGGTGGTAGTAACGCAATTCGGGATGCGGCTTGCCGATCTTGCGCGCCGCCGCGGCCGCGGCGACCCAGGTGCGCACCTCATGCGCCCCGAAGCCCGCAACGCGATCGATCTCTGCGTCGGTCATCGCGTCGAAATCCTCGAGCTTGTCGGCGAGGAACGTCTGCAGGAAATCGCGGTCCCATTGCTCGCTGGGCGCCAAGCAAGGGCCTTTGCCTACCGTCAGGTCGCGGGCCGCCTTAATGACGCGATTTTCCCGCGCGTCGAGTTCTTCTTGCGTCGGCGTCTGCCGCACGATCAGACGGCGCGCTACGTCCGGCGGGCTCCTCTCCAACCGCGGCGTCGGCGGATCATGCGACAAACCGCCGGAGCCGACGATCGTCACCCGCAAATCCTTGTCGGCAAGAAACTCGCCGACGGCCTCGCCAAATCGGCGCACGCGCCGAAACGACGGCCGCGGATCTGCGGCGCAGTTCACAAAGATCGGTAGCACGTCGTAGCGAGCGAGCGATCCGGTAAGTTTGAACAACGGAATGGTGATGCCGTGATCGACTTTCATCTGGTGCGAAATCGCGACATCGAAATCGCGCGCCTGCAGAAACCGCACGCACGATGTCGCCAGTTCGCGCGGCACCCGCAGCGGCCCGCTTTCCAAATGCCAGTCCTTGGCTCCCTCGGCGGCGGTGCCGATGCAGAAGGCCGGCATCAGCTCGTAGAAAAAGCCGTTAAAATGGTCCGGTCCGAAAACGACGACCAGATCGGGATGGAACGCATGCAGAGCCGCCGATGCTTCGTTCAATTGGCTGAAAAATTGGGCTTGCACGTTCTCTTCGGATTCTTCGATACCGGTGACCATCAGCGGACTGTGCGAACAGCAGATCAGTTGGACGGCCATGTCCTCGCTCCCCTATACCCGCGTCTCGCTCATATTTCCGTCGGCGAACATTTCTTCGATTTCCACCATTCGCACGGCGAGGCCTTGCTCATAAGAGTACCGCGCCATGGTGGAAAGCGCCTTGCGGTTTTCCGCCACGCCATAGGACCAAAAATCCTGCCCCATCGCGTCCCTGGTCGCCTCGTACTCGGCATTAACCCAGGGTAGCCCGATTTTAAGCGCGGTGGTCTCGGCGAACTCGGCTTCCGAAAGCCGCTTGGCCTGCAAGAACGCCTTGTACAAGCTTGCGGCGAGCCAGCGGTGCTTCTCCATAAGTTCGCGTTTTACGCCGACCGCGTGCATGATCGGGAACAATCCCGACTTCCGGTAGTAGTCGCGCTCGACTGCGCGATAATCGGGGAACAATCGTCGCACTTTCGGATAGCCGTCGATGAAACAAGGCGGGCGGCGGGCCGACATGACGGCATCGAGTTCGCCGGCGACGAGCATTTCGTTGAGCGTGACATCGTTGCGTGAGACCAGCGGGAAACCGTCGGGCAAATTGAGCGGGAATTTGTCGCGACGGCCGGGATTTTCCAGACCCGCTTGCACCCAATGAATGTCCTTCGCGGCGATCCCGTAATCGTCCTGCAGGTAGCCGCGAAACCATAATACGGCTGACATCTGATATTCCGGCACGCCGATCCGCTTGCCGCGCAAATCGGCGGGGCCGTCGATGCCGCGATCGGTTCGGATATAGACCACCGAGTGACGAAACATCCGCGACAGAAAGGCCGGAATCGCCACATACGGGCACGTCCCTCGCGACAACGCGATCAAATAGGGACTAAAGCCGATCTCGGCGACGTCGAACTCGCCGTGAAAGAAAGCACGTTCGAAACACTCCTCGACCGGCATCGTCAGGTAGTTGACGTCGCAGCCTTCAACGCGCACGCGTCCGTCGACGAGTGCGCGCACCCGATCGTAGTCCCACGTTGCAATGGTGATGGGCAATCGGCTCATGACGTTTCATAGCGTATGGACTATCGTCGCGAGGCGCGAAAGTCCATATTGCGGGCAATCCGACGGCTTGATGCAGGTGCGTCATTGCCGCTTTATTTCCCCTAAGCGAATGACGGTCGGAAATATTGGGCGCAGAATGATCGAAAATATCGAGATTGAAAAGTGCACGAGCTGCGGAATCTGCGACGATGTGTGCCCGGCCGACGTGATCCACATGGAGCCGGCGTCGCTGCAAGCCCGGCTCGACGGTCTCGTTGAAACCAAACTCCTGCCGGTGATCAAGTTTCGCGAGCATTGCATCACCTGCTTCAGCTGCGAGATTTTTTGTCCCGAGCAGATCGTCGACGTGCATCCGTCGGTGAAGAACCGCCCGCGGCCGTGGTGAGTGAGCGCATGCCGAATTTGCACGGGACCTTGATTGAGACCGACATCCTGGTCGTCGGCGGCGGCGCCGGCGGAATGATTGCGGCGTTAAGCGCCAAGCACCACGGGCCGCGCGGAACCAAGGTCGCGGTTGCCGATTCATGGATGACCGGCCGCACCGGCCATACCGCATTTTCCAATGCCTGGATGATCGTCGCCTCGCCGGACGACGATATCGACGGCATCACGCGCGAAATCGTCGCCGGCAATGACGGCGTAGCCGATCAGCTCCTGGTGCGGGAGTCGCTTGCGAACTCGTTCGACCGGATCGCGGATTTCGAAGCGATGGGGATGAAATTCCCGCGCACGGTCGACGGCAAATATGCGCGCCGGCCGACGCGCGGCCTCGATCTGGCGCGGGTGATGTGTCCGGAAGGCGGCGGGCTCGAATTCTGCTGGCGGCTGCGGCTTGCGCTCGAGGAAAAAGGCGTGGCGCTGCTTGATCGGCTGTTCGTGACCGGGCTCGTCGGCGGCCCGTCGGGACGCATTGTCGGCGCCACCGCAATCCATAGCCGGACCGGCGAATTTCATCTCATCAAGGCGCGCGCGACGATCATCGCCACCAACGCGATCACGTTCCGGTCGGGCTTCGTGCGCGACATCACCGGCACCGGCACGCTGCTCGCCTATCGCGCCGGCGCCGCGCTGCGCAATGCGGAGTTCAGTTACGTACGGCCGGGGACGCCGAAGTTTTACTTCGAAGGGATCACGTTCGCGATCCAGGAGGGCGCGCGCTTCACCAACTCCAAAGGTGAAGCCTTTATGCGGCGCTATGAGCCGGAATGGGCGGACGAAGCCGATGTGCCGCGCATCGCCCGCGCCATGGCCGAAGAGAAAATGAACGGAAACGATCCGCTCTATCTCGACATGTCGCCGATCCCCGAAGCCATGCGCGATCACTTCATCCACAGCAAGGTCAAGTGGATGGACTATTTCTTCCGCAAGCTCGGCTCCGAGGCCAACACCGACATGTTCGGCAAAACGCCCTATTACGCGCTCAACCAGATGACCAAAATGGCGATCCGTACGGGACCGGATTGCCGCTCCGACGTTCCGGGCCTGCTTGCCGCCGGACTGGCGCAGAGCGGTTGCGCCAATCACTTCGCCGGCTTCCACATCGGGCTGTGCATCGGCAACGGTTGGGTCGCCGGCCGCAGCGCCGTTGAAGACCTGGACCGCCTCGCCGCGCCGGGCGTCGATCTTGCCGAGGTCGAAGCGATGCATGACGAGGCCATGCAACCGATACGGCCCGCCGCCCAGGCCGAGTCGGACCGCATTCTGCGCGACCTGCAGGCGATCATGTTCGCTTACGATATCGGCATTCTCAAACGCGCCGACCGGCTGCAGGCGGCGTGCGGCAAGATCGAGCGCCTCGCCGAGGAGTTTCGCGAACTTGCCGCACCCCATGTGCACGAGCTGGTGCGACTGAAGGAGACCGAGGCCATGTTGCTCGCGGCCCGCTTTATTCTGGGCGCGTCGCTCTATCGCACCGAGTCGCGCCTGAGCCACTTCCGCGAGGATTTTAAGGACCGCGACGACACGCAATGGCTGGTTTGGGTGGATATCGAGGGCGGCAGAAGCGAAACCTCAACGTTCAAAAAGACTCCGATCCCGACTCCGTTGTGCCCGGTGACGACAATGGCGGTGCGGCCAAACCGGCTCAAGCAACACGTCGCCGTCGGCGGGATCTGAGCCGGCGCGCCGGTGGCGGCCTATCAGACCGCCGGCGTCGCGCCGCGCAGAATTTGCGCCACGACCGGCATGTCGATATTGCCGCCGGAGAGAATGAGGCCGACGCGCTTGCCGGCATAGCGCGCTTTTTCCTGCAGCAGCGCCGCAAGCGGCGCGGCGCCGGCGCCTTCGGCGAGATTATGGGTCGTCGTGTAGTAGATCCGGATCGCTTCCGCGATCCCGTCCTCGCTGACGCGAACCATGCGGGAGGCCCCTTTCATAATGATTTCGAGCGCTTGCGCCGGCGGATCGCGGCACGCCACGCCATCGGCAAAGGTGCGCGCCGAATTGGTCTGAACTGGGTGGCCCGCTTCGAATGACAGCGCGAATGCCGGCGCATTCGCCGCGACCACGCCGACGACCTCGGTCGTGAGCCCCAACAGATCGCGCACCGTGATCAGGCCGCATATTCCCGAGCCCATGCCGATCGGCACATAGACCACGTCGAGGTCGGCGCGGCTTGCAAACAATTCATGCGCATAGGTCGCCACGCCCTTCACGAGATCGCGGTGGAACGACGGCACGAAATGATAGCCGCGTTGGCGCTGGATCGCCGCGGCGACGCCGCGGCTCTCGTCGAAGTCCTTGCCGCCGGTGACGAGTTCGCCGCCGAAGGCCGCCATCGCGGCGTTCTTCTCGTTCGAATTGCCCTCCGGCACGACGATCACCGCCGCAATCCCGTTACGCGCGGCGGCGATGGCAACCGACTGGCCGTGATTGCCGCGCGTGGCGGTGACGAGTCCCTTGGGCTTCGGGCCGGCGCGAACGAGCGCATCGACATAGACGAGCCCGCCGCGGGCCTTAAACGATCCAGTCGGCGTGTGGTTCTCGTGTTTGACGATGACCTCGACGCCCACCGCTTTGGCCAAGAGCGGCCACGCATAAGCCGGCGTCGGCGGCACGACGCTGCGAACGATCGCGGTGGCGGCCTCAAGTTCATCCAAGGTAAAGAGCGGCATGTCCGACCCTTTTCTTCAACGCCATACAGCGGCGAGAAGAAGCCGCCCAATTTAGCACTGAATGCGCCTTTGAAATTCAAAGCCGGCAGACGCCGCGCAACGCGAGCATTATCCCGTCGGCTTGGTCGCAGCGTAGGCCGGCACCAGCGCGGCGAAGTCGTCGAGCCAGGCGACGAGCCGCGGATGATCGCTGCGCCAGCCGCCGCCGAAGCGGAAATCGCGGTAGCCGAGCACGCAGGCGAGCGTGATCTGACCGACATTCGGCAGGCCGGCATCGAGCGCCGGCGGCGCGGCTTCCAAGGCCGCCAGCCCGCGCGCGACCTTGCCGGCCTGGTGTTCGAGCCATTTCGGCTCATGCGCGTCCGCCTTGCGCCAGCGCGTTTCGTAGATGGTCAGGATCGACGCATCGAGCATGCCGTCGCACAGCGCCTGCAAGCCGTAGCGCGGCAAGGCGCGCCTTCGGCTCGCGCGGCACGATCTTGCCGCCGCCTGAGCGATCGTCGAGATAATCGAGGATCACCCGCGAGTCGTAGTAGGCAATGCCGTCTTCGGCGATCAGCACCGGAATCTTGCCCAGCGGATTTTGTGCACGCACGCTGTCGTTGACGTCGGTGGTGTCGGCCGGTTCGATTTTCACATCGCCGTCGAAACCAAGCAGCGACACGGCAATCCGCACCTTGCGCCCGAACGGCGAGGACGGCGAAGAACGTAGGATCATCATCGCGGCACTCCGATTGGAGACGTTACGATCACGGAAACGAGAAAAAGTGATGCCCGACGGCCGGCGGCGGCGCCGTCCGTTTTCTAAGCCATGCGGCGTATTGCGCGCCGCAGCGGCGTCGTCTTAGCCGGTGACGACGAGATTGACGGCCTTCGGGCCTTTGCCCTTTTTGTCCGGTTCAACGTCGAAGCTGATCCGCTGCCCCTCAACCAGCGATTTGAGCCCCGCGCGTTCAACGGCGGTAATGTGCACGAACACATCGCGGGCACCGTCGTCGGGCTTGATGAAGCCATAGCCGCGTTCACCGTTGAAGAATTTGACCGTACCGGTCATTGCCATCGAGACACTCCTTCCCCCGTAGTTCCTGCGCCGCCACCCCCACGGTGCGACGGCCAGCCGGACATCCACGCAAGCAAAGAGTTGTGAGCCCCAGACGGTCTCAGTCACTCCGCCGGCCCCCCACAGGAGGCGGAACGTCTAAGCCAGCAAGGAGTCAATTAGACCAATTTGCACGTGTGGAAAAGTGGCAAGCGGGCCTTTTCACCACGCCGCACCAGCTTCCAACAATCTTTTCGCTACCGTTCGGCGAGCGCCTCCCGGGCGAGCCAATCGAGCCGGTACGCCGAGTCCGGCGAAAGCACCCGTATAAGTACGGGGAACAACGCCTCCAGGTCGCGCGCCAAGGTGTGGGGCGGATTGACCACGATGAGACCCGAACCAACGAGCCCCGCATCTGCACGCGGCGGTCGAAGCGTGATCTCGCAGCGCAGCACTTTCGGCACGCCGAGCCGGCGCAGCCGCCGCGCCAGCGCGTCCGGAGCGTCGCGCTCCTTGATCGGATACCAGAGCATGTAAATGCCGGTCGGCCACTTGCGATGCGCTTTCTCAAGCGCGCCGGTCAGCCGGTCGAAATCGGCGGCCTCTTCGTAGGGCGGGTCGACAAGGACAACGCCGCGGCGTTCCTTGGGCGGCACGTTGGCATCGACCGCCATCCAGCCATCGATCGCCAACACCTTGACGCGAGGATCGCCGCGTAATGCGGTCTTTAGCAGGGCCGCGGCGCGCGGCTCGAGCTCGCACGCAATCAGGCGATCCTGCGGCCGCAGAAGCGCTTTGGCGATCAGCGGCGATCCCGGATAGACGCGCAGGTCACCGGCAGCGTTCTGCGCCGCGACGATGTCGAGGTAGGGTTTCAGGAGCGCATAGGCGCCACTCTGCCGCAAACCTGGCGCCGCGGCGATGACGCGCTCGATGCCGTCGCGCCATTCCGGCGAGCGGGTCGCCTCCGCTCCGAGAAGATCGTAACGGCCCGCCCCGGCGTGGCTGTCGATGACCCGGAATGCGCCGGGCTTGGCTCGTAAATATTCGAGGATGAGCGTGAGCGCCACGTGCTTGTGCACGTCGGCAAAGTTGCCGGCATGAAACGCGTGCTGATAGTTCATCAATTCATCTGTAGCGCAGCGTCGCGGGCGTGGCGCAAGCGCTTTAGCCGCCGCGAAGCGGCGGCATGATCACTTGATCGCGCCGGCAGCTGCGCTTGGCGAGTTTAGGGCAGTCGTGGAATAGCGTTTTCTCGGAATCCTGGGACATGTCCTTGGACAGGCACAACCGGACTTCGGTCAACCGCTTCCTGTCACACTCGACTGCGATCGCATCCGGCGACAGGCCGGGATTGGCCTTGATAAAGGCGCCCGCCACGGCGCCCGGTCTGACGGCCAACGGCGCGTCAAGCCGGCTATAGTCGGTCGGGATTTTCACCGCCGCGCGCGCCCGGCGCACCGTGTCGAAGTAGGCGCGTGGCGCAAGCCCCGAGCAGGTGCCGTGCTTGTCCCATTCGTTATAGATGAGATGCGGCGCCGGCATTAGATCGAGCATGGATGAAACAATATCGCGGTTAAGCCGCGGCGCCGGATTTCTCGCAATATTCCGGAAAGCCTCTGTCATATTGCGGCCACAGCCCATGCACGACAAAGGAATAGGGTCGCGCCCCGCATTGCAGCGACACCGAACGGCCGGCGTGACGCTCGGCCGCCTCGGCGCAGAATGACGGCGACCACGACAGCGACAACACATAGAAGTCGAATTGGCCCGGCTCCTGCTGCGTGGCCACCGCGCCGTTTTGCGCTGTGACCGGCAGAGGGGCGAGGAACAACGCAACCAACGCAATACCGACAACAGACTTGACCATGATCGCCCCTCTGGCCGGACATTTCACGCTAGCCCAAGCTCCTAGAACAAATCAAGAACATCCTGTGGATCGTGGCGAGACTGATACAGCTTTACGACTTTGTGACGAACAACGGGGATCGTTTTCGTGGACGTGCTGGAAAACCCGGGGCGCCACCCCTAGCTTTGAGCTGCCTCGGCGAAACTGCATTCAAGAGGGCATGCATGGCCATCCATCGGTTGTTCAAGAACGAACCGTTTGAGCCCGAAGCGATCTCGACCATGACGCGCGCTTATGCCGAAGTGTGCCATATGCTCGGCGTGAGCGATCGCGATCAGCATGAAACGAATGCGGTCGCCAAGACCGTGATCGAGTTCGCCCAACGCGGCGCGCGCGACCCGATCCGGCTGCGTGACTGCGTCCTGCAGGCGTTACGGAACTGGAACTAGCGGTCCGGAACTAGGTTTGGCCCGATCAGGGCTGCGCCGACCGGCAAGTCGGATTGGCAGACCAATCGCGGTCGATCCCGACCACGCAGAAATTGACGCCCCAATCGATGCCGATCATGCCGGTATCTTCGGCGATCGAATAATAGATGGCGTGCTTGGAGGAGTCATTGATCACCGCCGTGCCGCCGCAAAAGCGGCGTGGAATGGACTGCGCCGCCCACGGCATGGTGTCGATTTCGTGGATGTTCTCGAAGCCGACGATCTGCAGCTCCGAATTCCAGAACCGGAATTCCTTGGTGTGAAAGTCCCGGATAATGCGGTCGAGCGCCGGGTGGGACTCGCAGCTCGGCAGGTCCCGATTGTAGTCCGGGCCGGACATCCAGAAATTCTTCTCAAGGATGGTCGCTGCGCGAGCCTCTGCGAATGACAGGACGGTGAGCGCCAGGGCAAGCGCAACGCCAAGTGCGGCGCACGCCAAAAGGCCGGAATCCGCCCGCAGCCTCGATCGCAACATTTTGCCTTCCCCGATCCCCCGCTGAAGGGGATTAGCGTGCCGCGCCCCTTGTCGCCGGTCAAGGTCCCCTCACCGCGGGCGGGCTGCCCGCACGGAGGCGCGCGCGCACTACCGGATTTTACTTAGGTTATGCTACCACTTCTCTGTCGTTGCATTTGATTCGTTTGTCAGCGTGCTCGCAAGAGCAATGCCGCGAATCTGCGGCGCCCTGTTCAATCTGGGTAGGTGAAGTTTGGGATGGTCCGCCGGATTGTGGCGGACCAGTGGGGATATTTTGGGGGGAGAACGGCAATGGGCGACGTGCATCGGCTCTTGAAGCCGCAGCCTTCGTTCGGTCTGCAGGCGGCTGGGCGCCTGATGACCGAAATATTTCCTTCCTGGGTGCAGGATCTGGCGCTGCTCGTTGAGAGCGTGGAGGCGGTGCGTCCGCCCGGCGCGCTGCCCGACTGGCAACCGGGCGCCACCGTGCGGCTGCCGTTCTCCAAAAAGATCTGCTCCGATGGCGCGGCGGTGTGTAGTCAGGCGCTGATGGCGCTCGCCGACACCGCCATGGTCATTGCCTGTTCCGCAGCGTGGAACGGCTACCGGCCGATGAGCACGATCGACCAGACCACCCACTTTCTGCGGCCGGTAAATTTCGACATCGTCGCCGACGCCCGTGTCGTGCGGATCGGCCGCAATACCAGTTTCGGCCGCGTCATGCTGCTCAATGCCGCCGACCGGCGGCCGGTCGGCATGGTGGCGAGCGCCTACTCGATGGTGTGAATTTCTTCGCAGCTTGCGCCGAGCCGCCGCATAGCCGCTTTCATTCCGCCGCGGGGAGAATTAAGCTTGGCCTATCTGGGGCGGGAGGCTCGGCTATGCATTACTCGGCCATTTACCGGCAGCTTTTGGTCGCGTGCAGCCTGGCAATGCTCGCCGCCGCGGCCAGCACCAGTGCGATGGCATTTGGCGCCGACTTTGCCGGCCCCGGCCCTGGGATCACCGGCAACAATACCGGCGGCATCTTTCCCTATCGCCCTGCCGTCCCCGGCACCTACGACGAAATCGCCGAAGGCTTTTGTGCGCGCTACGGCCGTCTCGGCAAGGTCACCAGCATTCATCGCAGCTACGGCGATTACGTTAGCTTCGTCTGCTACGATCGGCGGGGCCGGATCCACTGAATTCTTCACCGCCAGTCGCCAAGCACCGTCTGCACCAGAGCAAGCGCCGCAACCGCCGCGGTGTCGGCCCGCAGAATGCGCGGGCCGAGCGAAAGCTGCACCACGTTCGGCTGTTGCAAGAGCGCCGCGCGCTCATCCTCGGCAAAGCCCCCCTCCGGCCCGACCAAAACCGCGAGCCCACCCGCGAGCCCGCCTTGCGCGGACACCTGGTCTAGCGCCGCCGCTGGATTGGCGGCGGCCGCATCTTCGTCGCAAAATACCAGCCAGCGCGCGGGGTCGCGTTTGGCGAGGTAGTGTGACAGCGCGACTGGCGGAGCGATCTCCGGCAGCGCGAGAATGCCGCACTGCTCGGCTGCTTCGATGGCGTTTGCCCGCATCCGCTCAAGATTGACCCGCGCCACCTGGCCGTGGCGGGTGAGGACCGGCTTAAGCCGCGACACGCCCATTTCCACCGCCTTCTGCACCATGTAATCGAGCCGGGCCGCTTTCAACGGCGCGAACAGATAATGCAGGTCCGCCGCCGCAGTCTGCTGCCGCGTTTTGGCGCCGACGCGGAGGCAAGCGGTGCGCTTTCCGGCCTCGAGCGTCGCGCTCCACTCGCCGTCCCGGCCGTTGAAAGCGAGGACCCGGTCGCCATCCCGCAAACGCAGCACGTGGCTGAGATAGTGCGCCTGGGCACGTTCCAGCGCGACCGCATTTCCGGCTTCGAGCGGCGAGTCGACAAAAAGGCGGGGACTGCGGAAATCATAGCCGGGCATGGCAGACCGATTCATGACAGGGCGATTTTTGGACCGGATTTGGCGAAAGCCGCATAAAGCTTGCGCATCGGTCTCGTTTAGCCCCTAGACTATGGCCCGGAAAAGAGGGCCGCGTAGGACTTTTGCCGTCTAATCGCCGAATTCAGCTAGTCTTTAATCGCCGCGCAACTTCGGGCAGACTTAAAATCGGCAGACCTGAGCTAGGCTTGCAACAGAGGCTTACCCAATGAATCGCGGCCTCGCCATCGTGCTGTGCTTGGCGTCGGCAGTGCCGCTCGGCGCCCGAAGCGCATGGGCGCAAATGGGCCAAACGGGCATGCCGCAGCAATGCGCAAAATTTCCGGCCCTGACCCAGGCGACCCAGCTTAAAGCGAATGCGGTTTCGGCGGCGATGAAGGCCAAGGCCGATCGCAAAGAGATTTGCCGCCTGATGACTGCGTTCGTGGCTTCTGAAGGCGTCGTGGTCAAATTCCTGATCGAAAACGAGACCTGGTGCGGCGTGCCCGATCAGGCGGTTGCCGCCGCCAAGACCAATCACGAAAAATCGATAAAGTTCCGCGACGCGGCCTGCACCGAAGCCCCTGCCGCGAAAGCACCGACGCTCAGCGACGCCATCAAGACGCCGGCGGTCAATTCAACGGCCAATACCAAGGCCGGCCACGGCGGCACTTTCGATACGCTGACCGGTAATCCGCTGGGCCGATGAGCCCGGCAAGACGAACAGGGTAAGATGAATCCCGCGGCCGGTTCGGTCGCCGACGCGACCGGCAATTGGGTCGACACTATCGCGCCGGCCTGGTCGCGCCCTTATCTGCGGCTGTCCCGGCTCGACCGCCCGATCGGCTCATGGCTATTGCTACTGCCGTGCTGGTGGTCGTCGGCGCTGGCCGCCATCGCCGCCCACGCCAGGGCGCCAAATGTTTGGCACCCAAGCGTTTGGCACATCGCAACGTTCTTGGCGCTGTTCTTCGTCGGCGCTTTTGCCATGCGCGGCGCCGGCTGCACTTGGAACGACATTATCGACCGCGATCTCGATAAATCGGTCGAGCGAACGGCGTCCCGCCCGATCCCGTCCGGCCAGGTCAGCGTCGTGCAAGCGGTGGCGTTTCTGGTCCTGCAAGCGCTGGTCGGACTCGCAGTGCTGCTGACCTTCAACAGCTTTACCATCGGGCTCGGTATAGCCTCGCTCTTAATCGTCGCGATCTATCCGTTCATGAAGCGGATCACCTACTGGCCACAGATCGTGCTGGGTCTGGCCTTTTCCTGGGGCGCGCTGATGGGCTGGGCCGGCGCCTTCGGCCGGCTCGATTTGCCGGCGTTCCTGCTTTATGCCGGATCGATTTCCTGGGTGATCGGCTATGACACCATCTACGCCCACCAGGATCGCGACGATGACGCGCTAATCGGCATCAAATCGACCGCGTTATTGTTTGGCCCGCGCACCAAGCCGATGCTCGCTTTATTCTACGGCGTTGCCGTTATTCTCCTTGGCGCGGCCGGTTATACCGCGGGTGCCGGCTTGGTTTTCGCGCTTGGGCTTTTCGCCTTTGCCGCTCATCTCGCCTGGCAGATCCTGCGTCTCGATATTGCCGATTCTGATAATTGCCTGGCCGTGTTCAAATCCGACCGCGACGCGGGATTGATCCTGTTCGCCGGCCTCCTCCTGGACGCGGCGCTGCCGCATATCGGCTGAGGAGTGAGCGAGATGTTTCGCGGGCACCGCGTAGCGCGACGTCCACGTAGGCTGGGCACCGCGGCGTGAGGACAAAACCGCGTGGGCAAAATCGTTTGAGCGCCATAGCTCGTCGAAGACGGGCGTAAACGCCCTTATGGCCGACGCGGCTACTCACGCGCGGCGATTTTGCCCACCCTACTCCGCGCCGCGCGCTAGCCGAACGCGCCCCGATCGAGCGTCACGAAATCACCGATCCGCTCCCGATTTCGAGATGTTTAAGTGCCAAGTCGACTGTAGCCGACTTGGATGGCCGTCGCCCTTCGAAGCTCGCAAGCTGCGCTTGCCCGCACCTCGGGGTGACAGAACAAATAACAGAGGAAAAAAGGAGGAAACGCCTTGAACCTAATTCCGCGCGATGATCTCGCGCTCGCCCCGATGCACGAGCGGCGTTTCCGGCAGTTTGCCGGGTCGGCGGCGAAGGAGCCGCGACGGCCGGCGCCGCGCGATTGTCGTGCGGCGGCGGCGGCGCCAGGTCGGCGTCTCGATGCGCAGCGCGCCCATTCGCGCGAACGGCTCGCGCAGGCTGCCGTCGCCCTCGGCGACCAAGAGTGGCAGTCCGAGCACGCGGCCCCAGGACTGCCATTCGGCGACGATGTCGTCGGCTTCCGGCGACGAGAACAGCGGCAGCGACAATGCGGGATCTTGGTGTTCGAGCACGACCGCGATCGAGGTCGGCACGGAATTTCCTGGAGAAACGCCGAACAGCCGGATCGCGACGCCGCGGAAGGCGGTGACCGGCATGTTCAGCGCCATGCGCATGCCGCGCACCGAGCGCCGCAGCACCACGCGCTCGCGGTGCAGGTCGACGACGCGGCGGCGCTCATCGGCCGCCTCGTCGGCGGCTTCAAAACGCACGGGCAGAGAGAAGGGGTCGAGCCGCTGTGGGCATGCCCACGCGCGGCCCGACCCGGCAGCGATCCTGCCGGCTTCCATTTGACGCCCCGAAATTCAGACCGGCAATCGCTTCGGCTCGAACCGATTGCCGCTCTAAGATTTTGGTTGGGGCGCGGTCGTTGCGGAAAAAGCGTTTTCCGGATCGCGCCCTTGCTCCCACCGGGCTGTTGTCGCCCGGTTATGGTCCCGACCATGCCACGGCGCGGTCGGAATCGGCTTAAGGATCCTGGTTAAAGGGAGGTAGCGCGCCCGCATGATTGACGAGTGGTTGCCGAGCGCTCGCTAATTGGAAAGTTGCCGGTTGAAACATGCGCCTGACGGGCACATCTTCGGCTCAGCCCATCCAGCTTGTCTTGGGGCCTCCATCCACATAAACCGATTGCCAACCGCAGATGTCCTCGCTCCTCGATCAATCCGCCCTCACCGATCTCGCCACCCGCCTCGTCGCCGCGGCGCGGCGCGCCGGCGCCGACCAGGCCGACGCGGTCGCTGTGCGCTCGGTCTCGCTGTCGGTCGAGGTGCGCGACGGCGCGGTCGAGGAATCGCAGCGTTCGGAGGAAGACGATGTCGGCCTGCGCGTTCTGGTTGGGCACCAGCAGGCGTCGATCTCGACGAACGACATCAGAGGCGATGGCGTCGATGCGCTTGCCGAGCGCGCCATCGCCATGGCGCGCGCCGCGCCGGAGGACAAGTTCGCTGGGCTTGCCGATGCGGCCTTGCTCGCCCGCAACTTTCCCGATCTCGATTTGCTCGATCCCGACATGCCGGGCGTCGACCTCTTGGAACGGCGCGCGCGTCAAGCCGAGGCGGCCGCGCTCGGCGTCGGTGGCGTAAGCAAATCCGGCGGCGCCTCGGCCTCGGCCGGCATCGGCGGCATGGTGCTGGTGACGAGCCACGGCTTTCGCGGCTCAACGCTCGGCTCGCGGCATTCGGTTTCCATGTCGGCGATCGCCGGCCAAGGCACCGGCATGGAGCAGGACTACGATTTCTCCTCGACGCTGCATGCCGCCGACCTCGAAGCCGCGGACAAGGTCGGCCGCACCGCGGGCGAGCGCGCGGTCGAACGGCTCAATCCGCGCAAGGTGGCGACGCGCCGCGTGCCAGTGGTGTTCGATTCCCGCATTTCCGGCTCGCTGGTCAATCACCTCGCCGGGGCCGCCAATGGCGCTGCTGTGGCGCGCAAGACGAGTTTTCTGCGTGAAAAGCTCGGGCAAAAGATTTTCGCGCCCGGCATCGACATCGTCGACGATCCGTTGCGCAAGCGCGGGCAACGCTCCCGCACGTTCGACGCCGAGGGCGTCGCCACGCGTTTGCTCAAACTGGTCGAGGACGGCGAACTCAAGACCTGGCTCCTCGATTGCGCCACCGCCCGCGAACTTAATTTGCAAACGACCGGCCACGCCCAGCGCGGCGTTTCCTCGGTGCCCTCGCCCAGTCCGAGCAATCTCTATCTGGCGCCCGGCGCGCTGAGCCCCAACGAACTCATCGCCGACATCGAAGACGGCTTTTATGTCACCGATCTGATCGGTTCGGGCACCAATATGGTCACCGGCGACTATAGCCGCGGCGCTGCGGGTTTCTGGATCGAAAAAGGCCAGCGCACTTTTCCAGTAAGCGAAGTCACCATCGCCGGGCATCTTGCTGAAATGTTCGCGACGCTCACCCCGGCCAACGACCTCGTTTTCCGTTTCGGCACCAATGCGCCGACCGCGCGCGTGGAGGGCCTGACTGTTGCCGGCCACTGAGGTCGACGATCTTTCGCAAATTTCGGCACGGCTCGAAGCCGCCGTCCGCGAAGCAGGCGTGCTGGCGCGCGGCATGTTCGGAGCGTCGCTGAAGAACTGGACCAAGGGTCCGGCAGCGTCGCCGGTCTCGGAAGCCGACATCGCCGTAGACGATTTACTGCGCACGCGGCTCAGCGCCGGCAACGACGGCATCGCCTGGCTGTCGGAAGAAAGCGCCGACGATCCGGCGCGGCTTGCCGCCCGCTACGTCTGGATCGTCGACCCGATCGACGGCACGCGCGCCTATATTGCGGGCTTCCCGGATTGGGCGGTGTCGGCGGCTTTGGTCGGGGACGGCCGGCCGGTCGTGGCCTGCCTCTACGCGCCGGTCGTGGACCAATTCTTCGTGGCCCGCGCCAATGCCGGCGCCACCTGCAACGGCACGACGATCGCGGCGACCACAGGGGCCGAACTCAACGGCGCGCGGATCGCCGGCCCGCGCGGCCTACTCGAACGGCTGACCGCCGTCATGCCGCCGTTTACGGCCATGCCGCGAATGCGCTCGCTGGCGCTCCGCCTCGCCCAGGTCGCGCATGGCGCCTGCGACGTGGCCTTTGCCGGCGGCAACAGCCACGATTGGGACCTTGCGGCGGCCGATCTTTTGGTGCACGAAGCGGGCGGCGCACTGACGTCCATCACGGGCGGACCAGTGACCTATAATCGTCCCGTGCCGCGGCATGGGATGCTCGTCGCGGCCGGCCGGGATCGGCACGCGGCGCTCATCGAACTCCTTGGGGATGGACGCCTGGCGTTTTCATAAATCGCGTATTGAACGCGTGGATTGAACACCATGTCTGACACTCCCAAACCCAAGCAACTGCTGCATCTCGTCTTCGGCGGCGAGCTCGACGGCGTGTCGAAGACCGAATTCAAGGATCTCGACAAGCTCGACATCGTCGGCGTCTATCCGAACTATGCCAGCGCCTACGCGGCGTGGAAGGCAAAGGCGCAAGGCACCGTCGACAATGCCGAGATGCGCTACTTCATCGTTCACATGCATCGCCTGCTCGACCCGGACAGCCAGGCGCCGCAACGTTAATGGCACGCATGCGGTTGTGGCGTCAGATCGGACAGCAGCGCTGGGCCAAGGTGACGATCGGGATCGTCGCCGCCGAGTATCTGCGCTTTGTCGGCCGGACGACCCGCTTTACGCTGGAGCCGGCCGACATCTATGCGCGCGGCGAAGTCGATATGCCGATCATCCTAGCGTTCTGGCACGGCCAGCATCTCTTGGCGCCGGTCGCGCGCAAGATCGAGCATAAGGTAAACATGCTGGTGTCGCGCCACCGCGACGGCGAGGTCAATGCGGTGGCCGCACAGCGGCTCGGCGTCGGCGCCATTCGCGGCTCCGGCAATCACGGTGGCGGATTCGTGCATAAAGCCGGCGTTGCGGCATTCCAGGCGATGCTCGATTCACTCGCCGAAGGCGCATCGATCGCGCTGTCGGCGGACGTGCCGAAGGTCGCGCGCGTTGCCGGCTTGGGCATCATCAAGCTCGCGCAAACCTCCGGCCGCCCGATCTATCCGAGCGCGATCGCCACCAGCCGCCGCATCGTGCTCGACAATTGGGATCGCACCACGATCAACCTGCCGTTCGGCCGCGGCGCCGGCGTCGCCGCCGAGCCGATCAGCGTGCCGGCCGATGCCGACGACGCGGGGCTTGAAGCGGCGCGGCGTCTCCTGGAGGATCGGCTCAATGCGGCCACGCGGCGGGCCTATGAGCTTGTCGATAAGCCGTAGCGCGGAGTTTGAGTGTGGCCGGTCGTGTGCCGTTGGCGTTGCGCGTATATCAGCTGGCGTCCGTCGCCGGGTCGCCGCTGGCGCAGCAGGTGCTGGCGCGCCGGCTCGATCGCGGCAAGGAGCACCCCGAGCGGCTTGCCGAGCGCCGTGGCGAGGCGACCATCGCGCGGCCCAATGGTCCCCTCATTTGGGTGCACGGCGCCAGCGTCGGCGAAATGCTCGCGGTCGTGCCGCTGATCGAACGGCTGCGCGCGCAGGATTTCACCGTGCTGGTCACTTCCGGCACGGTCACGTCCGCGGCGCTGGCGGAACAACGGCTGCCGGACGGCGCCTTGCACCAGTTTATTCCGCTCGATGCGCCACGTTTCGTGCGACGCTTCCTCGACCACTGGCAGCCCGGTCTCGCTCTGTTTGTCGAATCCGATTTGTGGCCCAATCTCATTTTGTCGTGCGCCGAGCGCAAAATTCCGATGATCCTGGTCAACGGCCGGCTGTCGGAGCGCTCGTTCAGCCGGTGGCGGCTCATCCCGGGCGCGATCGCTGCTTTGCTCAGCCGCTTCGATATGTGTCTGGCGCAGTCGGCCGCAGACGCCGAACGTTACACGCAGCTCGGCGCGCCGCGGGTGATGATGACCGGCAACCTCAAGCTCGACGTGCCGGCGCCCCCGGCCGATCATGCGGCGCTGAAACGGCTCAAGGAAATCATCGGCGCTCGCCCGGTCGTCGCCGCGGCCTCGACCCATCCCGGCGAAGAGGCCGCGATCATCGCCGCACATGGCCGCTTGCGCGCCAAGTTCCCCACGCTGTTGACCCTGATCGCGCCGCGCCACCCCGCCCGCGGTGAGGGCATCGCCGAGATCGCCAAGGCCGCCGGCCTGCCGGCGGCGCTGCGCTCGCGCCGCGCCCAGCCGATGCCGGATGTCGGAATCTATATCGCTGACACGTTGGGCGAGCTCGGTTTAATCTATCGGGTGGCACCGATCGTATTCATGGGCGGCTCGCTGGCGAGCCATGGCGGCCAGAACCCGATCGAAGCGGTGCGGCTCGGCGCTGCCGTTCTCCATGGCCCGCATGTGTGGAATTTCGCCGAGATTTACGCAACGCTTGACGCGGCGCATGGCGCCAAGCTCGTCACCGACGAGGCAGCGCTCATCGCGCGGCTCGGCGACTGGCTTGCGGATGCTGCGGCGCGCAAGGCTGTCGCCGCCGCAGCCGCGGCGACGGTCGGCCGGCTTGGCGGCGCACTCAAGCGCACGCTGGCCGCGCTCGATCCCTATCTGATGCAGCTTCGGCTGGAGCAGCGGGCCTCGCTATAATTTTCGTTGGGATCATGCGCATTTTCGTGGGAGCATGTTCTTAACCGACCTTCCTCCACGCCTCGCAGCGGGCTTCGCGAAGGCGGCAAGCCGGTATCCATGCCGGATCGAGTCCGAGGCAGGCTTTTTCGGGATCATGCTCTCATGCGCGAGCCGGATTTTTGGTGGCGACCCGGCAGCGGCGGTTTCCTGATCCCGTTTGCCGCTCTCTATGGCGCGGTGGCGGCGTTGCGCCTGCAATCGAGCGGGCAAAAAGCCGGCATACCGGTCATTTGCCTCGGTAATCTCACCGTCGGCGGCGCCGGCAAGACGCCGGCGGCCATCGCGGTCGCGCATCTCCTGCACGCCGCGCATGAGCGGCCGTTCTTTCTCAGCCGAGGCTATGGCGGAGAGCTTGCCGGTCCGGTGCGCGTCAATCCGGCGCTGCACCGCGCGCGCGACGTCGGCGACGAACCGCTGCTGCTCACCCGGCTCGCGCCCACTATCGTTGCGCGCGACCGCGTTGCCGGCGCGAAATTCGCACAATTCGCCGGCGCCGGCGCTGTGGTGATGGACGATGGGTTGCAAAACGCCTCGCTCGCCAAGGATCTCACCATCATCGTTGTCGATGGCCGCCGCGGCATCGGCAACGGCCACATCATCCCGGCGGGCCCGATGCGGGCGCCGCTCGGCTTGCAGCTCGACCGCGCGCAGGCGCTCATGGTCGTCGGGCCGCCCGACGGCGCGGCTGCGGTGATCGAGCGCGCGCGCCGGCACGGCTTGAGGATCTTCCACGCCCAGCTTGAGCCCGATCGCAGCGTGATCGCGGCGATCGGCCGGCGCAAAGCCTTGGCCTTCGCCGGCATCGGCGACCCGGAGAAATTCTTCGCCACGCTCGCCGCAGCCGGCATCGACGTCGCCGAACAAGCACGCTTCCCCGACCACCACCGATACACCGCAGCGCAAGCGCAGGATTTGATCGCCCGAGCACAAGCCAAAAGCCTAATGCTCGTCACCACCGAAAAGGACCTCGTGCGCATGGCCGGCGAGCCGCAACTCGAGGCGCTGGCGGCGCGGACGAGTACGCTGCCGGCGCGGCTTGTGATCGAGGAAGCGGATTTTTTCCGGCAGGTCCTGTTGCAGGCGCTGCAGCGTCAGCCTTTGCCCAAGTAACCCGAACCCAGCCGCTGCGATACGGCCTCGGGCGTGGCATAGGCTTCCTGCAAGTCAACGCTCCAGTAGCGCAGCTCTTCGAGCGGTATAGGCACCCCGGTTATGGCGCAACGTACGAACGCGCCTGGCCGCATGACGCGAAAATCGCCGTCGAGATATTTGACTTCGGCCTCGCCCGGCATCGGCGCCGGACGATCGGTACGATTGAGCAAAATCACCTCCGACTGCCCAGGAATAATGCCCAGTTCCGGGCCGAACCGACCGGCGAACGGTCCATTCTCGAACGTAAACATAATCGCTCCGCCGCCGCGACGAAAGACGCCGGTCCGCCAGTCCCGCCGAAAGCGAAAGCGCCACGCCGAGAACGATCGGCGCGGCGCAAAAATCAAGGCGAAAGCTTGCAGCTCCCTGCTTTCAGCAGGCTACATTACCAGTGGCAGTGCACATGACCCCAGCGGCCCCGCCAGCAATGCCGATGATGATACCACACATGCGTCACGGCGCCGTGGTCGGCGGCGGCGACGCCTGCCGGAAGCGGCGCCATCGGCGCAGCTTGCGAAGTCCCGGAAACGGCCGCGAACACCAGAGCAGCGACCGCCATCGCAAAAACAGTCCTTATCATTGTCGATCTCCATTGGCGCGAACCTGCGCGATTCCTATAACACCGAAACACGATGGCGGTTCCACGACCACGGATGCGCCGCGAAATGAACAAACAGTCAGATTGTTAAGTTCAGTCGAGTGCGAACAGCGCCTTGGCGTTATCGCGCCCGATCTTGATTCGATCGTGCTCGGCGATCTCGACGGCGTCGAACCACGACGCCGCCTGGGCGTGATCTTCGAACGGATAATCGACGGCGAACAACACCCGGTCGGCGCCGACGGTGAGGATGGCGTGGATCAGCGATTGCGTGCAGAAATTGCCGCTGGTGGTGATGTGGAAATTGTTGCGGAAATATTCGGCCATGGTTCGCTTGGCTGGCCGGCCCGGCAGCTTGCTGAGCCGGTGATCGAGCCGCCACAGATCGAAGGGGATGCGCTCGCCGAGATGACCGATTACGATTTGCAGCTTGGGATAATCGTCGAACAGCCCACAGCCCATCAGGCGCAGCGAATGGATCGCGGTCTCTTCGGCAAAATCCCACGGCGAGCCGATCAGCCACGGATGGCCCTCATAGCGTTGCCGGCGGCTCGGCAGCGAATAACGCGGATGCAAATAAAACGGCACGCCCAAGCGCTCGACCTCGGCCCAGAACGGCCGATATTGCGACAGGTCGTAATAAACTGCGGAGTTGGCGGTACCGACCTGTGAAAAGCCGTTGACCAATGCGCCTTTGAATTTGAAATCGCGCACGCAACGCCGCAGTTCGGCGGCGGCGGCCTGCGGATCCTGCATCGGCAGCGCGGCGAGCGCCGCAAAGCGGTCGGGCCGCTTGGCGACGGCGGCCGCCAAAGCATCATTGGCTTCGCGCGCCAGTGCGATCGCCTTGGCCGCCTCCGGAACTTCCTGAATCCCGTTGGCATTGAGCGACAGCACCGCGCAACCGATGCCGGACGCATCCATCTCCGCGAGGCGCTGATCGAACAGATCGATGAGTTTGCCTTCGATCCCCGCCCAATAGGGGTCTTGTGGAAAGCGCACCGACTTTGACGCCGTCGCGCCAATGGCGAAATGTTCTTCGACCGCGATCTTGCCCTGCATTTGGCGTCCTTCCCATTTTAAAAAAGATTGCCTTGGCCCGGGCCGCCGCCGCGCCGCGGCCGCGGCGTTGGCGCCTCGCCAATCGGCTTGGCAGCGGACGCCGGGTCATCGACGCGGGCGCCGATGCGGCCGTCGGAGAACTCGATTTCGATCGGTGCGCCTGCACTGACCGCGGCGGCGCTGCGCAATGGCCGACCCGCCGCGTCGCGCACCAGCGCAAAACCGCGCGCCAACACGCCGCGATAGGAAAGTGCCGCGAGGAGTTGCCCGCCCCGCTCGGCGCGGGCTTGCCGTACGGCGAGGAGCTGACGCATCGCGCGCCGCGCGCGTTCGGCAAACGCACTCACCCGCTCGCCGTCACGAGCAAAACGCGTGCGATGGACGGCAATATTCGCGGCGACCCCCACGCGCAGCCGTAATGCGATCGCGCCGTAGCGCTCCCGCCGGCGTTCGATAGTGGTGCGCATCAATTGTTGATTCAGCCGGTCGCCGATTTGCGAGAATGCAACATGATGGCTATGAGCGTTGGCGCGCAGCGCGCGCGGCAGCCTCGCCGCGGCGTGGTCGAGCCGCTGCCGCGGCAAGGCCAGCACCTCGTCGGCGTCCGGCAGTGCGCGCATCGCCGACCGTAATTCGGCCCGCCGCGCCTCCTGATTGCGCAGCCACGCGGCTAGCGCACGGCGGGCGAACGAATCGACGTCGACGAGGAGGTCGGCCCGTACCGGAACCGCCATTTCGGCTGCGGCGCTCGGCGTCGGCGCGCGCCGGTCGGCGGCAAAATCGATCAGCGTCACGTCGGTCTCGTGGCCGACCGCGGAAATCAGCGGGATGAAGCTTGCCGCCGCCGCGCGCACGACGATCTCCTCATTGAACGACCACAAATCCTCGAGCGAGCCGCCGCCGCGCGCGACGATGATCAAATCCGGCCGCGGCGGCAAAGGCCAGACCGCGAGTTCCTCCAGTGCGTTGAAGCCTGCGATCGCGGCAGCAACCTCGGCGGCGGAGCCCTCGCCCTGCACCTTGACGGGCCACAGCAGGACGCGGCGTGGAAAGCGATCGGCCAGCCGGTGCAAAATGTCGCGAATCACCGCTCCGGTCGGTGAGGTAACGACGCCGATCACCACCGGCAAAAACGGCAATAGCTGCTTGCGCGCCTCGTCGAACAATCCCTCGGCGGCGAGTTTCTGCTTGCGTTCTTCCAAAAGCGCCATCAGCGCGCCGAGGCCGGCGGGCTCCAGCGTCTCGACGATGATCTGATAGCTTGAGCGGCTGGGATAAGTCGTGAGCCTGCCGGTAACGATGACCTCAAGGCCTTCTTCGGGCTTAAGCCGCATGCGGGCGAACATGCCCTTCCAGATCACCGCATCGATCTTGGCGCTATCGTCCTTGAGCGCGAAATAGGCGTGCCCTGACGAATGCGGGCCTTTGTAACCCGACACCTCGCCGCGCACGCGCACATAGCCGTAAGTATCCTCGACCGTACGCTTGAGCGCCATCGACAGTTCGGAGACGGTCAGTTCCGGCAGATTGAGGCGCGGTTCGTTCATTCGGTTCTGCACAAGGGCGGCCGCGAGGTTGACGAGTTGGCTCGCTTTATATGTTTTGCTACAGAGTTCGGACCACTCGCAAGCCCGCTGGAAACCGCCGAAAGATGCGTCTTAACAGATGAAAATCCTGCTTTTGGGCTCCGGCGGGCGCGAGCATGCGCTGGCCTGGAAGATGGCGGCAAGCCCGCTGGTCGATAAGCTTTACTGCGCGCCGGGCAATGCCGGCATCGCCCACGAAGCCGAATGCGTCGCGCTCGACCTTGCCGACCATGCGGCGGTGATCGCGTTTTGCCGAAGCAATGGCATCGATTTCGTCGTGGTTGGGCCAGAGGCGCCGCTCTGCGCCGGCATCGTCGACGACCTCGAGGGAGCCGGCATCAAAGCCTTCGGGCCGAGCAAAGCTGCGGCGCGGCTCGAAGGTTCCAAGGGCTTTACCAAGGACCTGTGCCGGGCGAACAGCATCCCGACTGCTGCCTATGAGCGCTTCCGTGCCGCCGATCCGGCCAAAGCCTATCTACGCGCTCGCGGCGCGCCCATCGTGGTCAAAGCCGACGGACTTGCCGCCGGCAAAGGCGTCGTCGTGGCGCAGAGCCTCGGCGAGGCCGAAGCCGCCGTCGACATGATGTTCGGCGGTAGCCTTGGCGAAGCCGGCGTCGAAGTCGTCATCGAGGAATTCCTCGACGGCGAAGAAGCCTCCTTCTTCGCGCTGTGCGACGGCGAGACCGCGATCGCGCTGACGACGGCGCAGGATCACAAGCGCGCCTATGACGGCGATCAGGGGCCGAATACCGGCGGCATGGGCGCCTATTCGCCAGCGCCGAATATCGATGCCGCCATGAGCGCGCGCATCATGGCCGAGATCATCGCGCCGACCCTGCGGGCGATGAAGGCGATAGGCGCGCCGTACAAGGGCGCGCTTTACGCCGGGCTGATGATCGCGCGCGAAGGCCCGAACCTCATCGAATACAATGCCCGCTTCGGCGATCCGGAAACCCAAGTGCTAATGCTGCGCTTGATGTCGGACCTCGTGCCGGCGCTCTTGGCAAGCCGCGACGGCATGCTCAGAAATTTCGACCTGCGCTGGTACGCCGAGCCGGCGCTCACCGTGGTCATGGCGGCCAAGGGTTATCCCGGGGCATATGAGCGCGGCACGGTGATCGAAGGGCTCGACGAAGCGGCTGCCGTCGAAGGCGTGGAGATCTTCCACGCCGGCACCAAGGCTGAAGGCGGAAAAATCCTCGCCAATGGCGGCCGCGTGCTCAATGTCTCGGCGATCGGCAAGACGGTAAGTGAGGCGCGAAGACGCGCCTACCAAGCCGTATCTCGAATCCACTGGCCCGACGGCTTCTGCCGCCACGACATCGGCTGGCGCGCGGTGCAACGGGAAAATGCGGGGAGATGACAAAAGCAAGGAGGACGAGTATATACTTACAACTACGACGTATATAACGGCGCGATCATGGGCATCATCATCAAAAAAAGCCAAGCCGAAGCCAAAATCCGCAGGCTTGCCAAGCGGACGGGGGAAACCTTGACGACCGCGGTCGAGCGCGCCGTCGATGAGCGGCTTTTGCGGCTTGGAGCGCCCAAACGCAAGGGCCGCGTCGACCGCAAGAAACTGTCGGAGCATCTTGCTTATTTCAGATCGCTTCCGAAAATCAACGAACACCTCACGGACGAAGAGATAATCGGGTACGATGAGAATGGCGTTCCGATATGATCGCCGTCGACGCCTCGGTTTTGATTGCGATCATTCGTGAAGAGGATGAGGCTGAGCTTTTCACCGACATTATTGACGAGACAGAAACGATCATGTCGGTCGTTTCTTATGTTGAAACGCAAATGGTTGTTGCAGGTCGCAGGCTCGATGCCAATCTGAAGGAAGTGCAGCTCACCGCCTACGATCTCGGCATTGAGATCGTCGGTGTGACGCGGGATCAGGCGGACGCCGCGATTGGTGCCTTTCTCCGGTACGGTAAAGGTCGCCACCGGGCACGCTTGAACCTCGCCGACTGTTTTACTTATGCCCTGGCAAAGAGCCGCGGTATTCCGCTCCTATTTAAGGGCGAGGACTTCGCTAGGACGGATATTGTATCCGCATACCCGCTGTAATGCCCCAACCTCGTCGATCTTTACCCCTACCGACGGCGCAGGCGTTGCTGGAGTTCTTCGGCGCGGGATAAACTCACCGCACCATGGCATCCGACCGGCAGAACGCCTTTTCCGGCACGCGCGAAGTCGCCGAGCGGCTGCGCTTCGACGTCGGGCGGCTGGAAGCCTATTTGCGCGATCATGTCGCCGGCTTTGCCGGCCCGATCGCGGTGAGCCAGTTCAAGGGCGGCCAATCCAACCCGACCTATCTCGTTGCGAACCCGCAGCGGCGCTATGCGCTGCGACGCAAGCCGCCGGGAAAGCTCCTGCCCTCCGCGCATGCCGTCGACCGCGAATACCGCGTGATCAGCGCGCTCCATGCGCAAGGGTTTCCGGTCGCCGAGCCCGTGCTCTATTGCTCCGATGAGAGCGTTATCGGAACGGCATTCTTCGTCATGGCCTATGTCGAGGGCCGTGTCTTCTGGGAACCGCATATGCCCGGGTCCGCCGTGGCCGAGCGCGCGGAAATCTACGACGCCATGAATGCGACGCTGGCGCGGCTGCATAATTTCGACCCGGCGAAAATCGGACTTGGGGACTACGGTCGCGGTGAGAATTACGTAGCGCGGCAGGTCGAGCGCTGGTCGAAGCAGTATCGCGCTTCCGAGACCGAGCACATCGAGGACATGGAGCGCTTGATCGCTTGGCTGCCGGTGCATCTGCCGCCAAGTCGGACGCCCCGGCTGGTGCACGGCGATTACCGGCTCGACAACATCATCGTCGCGCCGCAAGCGCCGAAAATTTCCGCCGTGCTCGATTGGGAACTCTCCACGCTCGGCGATCCGCTCGCCGACTTCTCCTACCATTTGATGGTCTGGCACATGCCGCATTCGGAGGCCGGAACCGGCTCGTTGGTCGGCTTCGATCTCGCCGCGCTCGGAATTCCGACGCTTTCAAATTACGTCGATGCCTATGTGGCGCGGACCGGGCTCGATCCGCGGCCGCATCTGCCGGTCTATTTCGCCTATAATTTTTTCCGCCTCGCGGCAATCATGCAGGGCATCGCCGGGCGCGTGCGCGACGGCACCGCCACCAGCGCCTTTGCCGCCGCAAAAGCCGCGCTGGTGCGGCCGCTCGCGGCCAAGGGCTGGGAATTTGCCCGACAGGCGGCAACATGAAGACCTTCGCGCTGGCGCTTGGATCAGGCGGCGCGCGCGGGCTTGCGCATATCGCGGTGATCGAAGCGCTCGATGAGATGGGCGTGAAGCCCGTTGCCGTTGCCGGCACCTCGATCGGCGCGCTGATCGGCGCCGCTTATGCGGCGGGAATGAGCGGCAAGGACATCCGGCACCACGTCATTCGGTTTGCCCACGACCGGCGTGAAACCATGAGCCGCCTCGTCCAGGCTCGCGCCGGAAAGCTCACGGATCTGCTCTCGGGCGCGTTCAGCCAGGCGACGCAGATGGACGCCGAGAAATTCTGCGCGCAGTTTTTACCCGAGGCGATTCCGGACGCATTTTCCGCGCTGGCGATTCCGCTTATCATCATGGCGACCGATCTGCATCGGCGGCAGGAAGCGGCATTTGCCGCCGGACCGCTGCGTCCGGCGCTCGCCGCCTCGATCGCCTTTCCCGGCCTGTTTCGGCCGGTGCTGATGGACGGCCGCGTGTTGGTCGACGGCGGCGCCACCAATCCGCTGCCGTTCGATCGGCTCGCCGGCCGCGCCGATGTCGTCATCGCCGTCGACGTGTTCGGCGTCCCTGCGGTGGAACGAAGCGACCTGCCGGGCGCCTGGGAAAGTATGTTCACGACGCTCCTCATCATGGGCTCGACCATCGTCGCCGCCAAGCACAAGCACGCGGCGCCGGACTTGGTGATCCGGCCCAATGTCGGCATCTTCCGCACGCTCGATTTCTACCAGGCGAGTTCGATCATCCGCTCCGCCGAAGCGGCCAAGGCCGAGGTGAAAGAGAAGTTCGCCGCGTTACTCAACGCCGTTCCTTGAAAAATCCCTTGAGCAGATTTCCCGCCTCGGCCTCCCCCAGTCCGCCATAGACGTCTGGCCGATGATGGCAGGTAGGCGACGCAAAAAATTTTACCCCGTTATCGACCGCACCGCCCTTGGGATCGGCCGCGCCGTAATAGAGCCGGCGGATACGGGCGAAAGCGACCGCGCCGGCGCACATGGCGCAGGGCTCCAGCGTGACATAGAGGTCGCAATCGTCGAGCCGCTCGGAGCGCAGCAAATGCGCCGCCGCTCGGATGGCGATCATTTCGGCATGCGCGGTCGGATCGCGCGCGGCGAGCATGCGATTGCCGGCGCGCGCGATAACCTCGCCGTGACGCACGACGACGCAGCCGATCGGCACCTCGCCGCATTCACCGGCGGCGCGCGCTTCGGCCAAGGCCATGTCCATGAACGAGGGCATGAAAGATATCGTGGTCCCTGACGATCCGCTCTGCTAATCAGCCGTCATCATGAGCGAAACTATGGACGGCAACGGCGAACAGCACAAATCCGGCGAACGCATCGCCAAGGCAATCGCCCGCGCCGGGCTCGCCTCGCGCCGCGAGGCCGAGGAGTGGATCGCCGCCGGCCGCGTCGCCGTCAACGGCGCGGTGATCGCCTCGCCCGCGCTCAATGTCACACCCGCCGACCGCATCAGCGTCGACGGCACCCTCCTGCCCCGCCGCGAGCGCACACGGCTTTTTCTCTATCACAAGCCGCGCGGCCTTTTGACCACGCATGCCGACCCGCGCGGCCGGCCGACGATATTCGAGAAACTGCCGCTAAACCTGCCGCGGCTGATCAGCGTCGGCCGGCTCGACTTCAATACCGAAGGCCTCCTCCTCCTCACCAACGACGGCGCGCTGCCGCGCGTGCTAGAACTGCCCGCAACCGGCTGGCTGCGGCGCTACCGCGTGCGCGTGCACGGCGCGGTCGCGCAGGCGCAACTCGACGCTTTGCGCGACGGCGTCACCATCAGCGGCATCCGTTACGGAGCGATCGAGGCCAATCTGGACCGGGTGCAAGGCTCGAATTTGTGGCTCACCTTTGCCATCCGCGAGGGCAAGAACCGTGAAGTGCGCAACGTGCTCGGCCATCTCGGATTGACGGTGACGCGGCTCATTCGCGTCTCGTTTGGCCCGTTCCAGCTCGGCGAACTTGACGTGGGCGCGGTCGAGGAGGTGCCGACCCGGGTGTTGCGCGAGCAGCTCGGCGACAAGCTCGAAGCGTTGTCGGCTGCGGATTTCTCGGCGCCTGTCGCGACGCCTCCGCCGCCACGGCGCGAGTTTGAGCACCGCGCCACGCGGGAGGAGGCAACAAGCAAAAAGGCTAAGGAGCGAAAATCGTCGGATCACGCCTGGCGGGCGCACGAGGACGATCGTCCGACCAAGAAACTGCGCCGCACATTTCACGGCACAAAGCGCGGCGCCGAAAAGCGCGAACACCCGGCTGGGCCAATGCGCGCCGAACTTTTGCAGGATCGCAAGGGCCGCCCTGTCGCCGTCGAGCGTTACGGCCAACCGCCAGCGCAAAAGCCGCGCGAAGAACGGCGGCAAGAACAGAGCAAAGAGCAAAGCAAAGCGCGTCCGAGCAAATTTTCACGCGCGCACAGCCGCCATCGTTCGCCCGATCGCGCCGCCGGCCCCCGTCCGCGCCAGCCGCGCGGGCGAAAATAATGCGCGTCGTCGGCGGACGGTTGCGTGGACGCCCTCTGGCTGGGCCGAAATCGAAATCGATCCGCCCGACTGCCGACCGCCTGCGCGAGTCGCTGTTCAATATTCTCCGTCACGGCTACGGCGATCCCGTTTCCAGCGCGCGCGTGCTCGATCTCTTTGCCGGCACCGGCGCACTCGGCATCGAAGCGGCCTCACACGGCGCGGCCTTCGTGCTGTTCGTCGACGACGGCGCCGAAGCCGCGCGCGCTCATTCGCGAAAACGTCGCCGCGCTCGGGCTTGGCGGCGTCACCCGCCTGTTCCGCCGCGATGCCACCAAACTCGGCTCAGCGCATCCGCTCGAGCCGTTCGCACTCGCCTTCCTCGATCCGCCCTACGGTCAAAATCTCGCCGAAAAAACGCTCGTCTCGGCGCGCGCCGGCGGCTGGTTCGCGCCGGAGGCTTTGATTGTCGTCGAAGAAGCGATCAAGGCACGCTTTGCCGCGCCTGCGGGCTTTACCGAACTCGAACGGCGTGCCTACGACGACACCGAGCTCATCTTCCTCAGGCTCAATTCGGCGTAATGCCAGCGTCGTGGACGACTTTGGCCCAGCGCGCCACTTCGTCGGCCTGGAATTTGGCGAGATAGTCCGGCGTGCGCTGTTCCGGCGGAACGATTTCGAGGCCGAGGTCTTCCAGGCGCTTGCTCACGACCGGGTCGTCGAGCGTGTCGCTCATCGCCTTGTTGAGCTTCGCAACGATCGCGGCCGGCGCGCCCTTGGGCAGGAAGAAGGCATTCCAGACGCTGGCTTCGACGCCCGGCAGGCCCTGCTCGGCGGTGGTCGCCAAGTCGGGAATGATCTTCACCCGTCGCGCCGACATCACGGCGATGCCTTTGACCTCGCCCTGCTTGGCCAACGCCGCGCCGGTCTGGATGGTCGAGCACATGTAATCGAGGCGGCCAGCGATCAAATCCTGCTGCGCCGGCCCCTCGCCGCGATAGGGCACATGGGTGACGGTGACGCCCATCGCAGTATTGAGCAGTACGCAAGGTAGATGTGTGCCGGAGCCGACGCCGGCCGAGCCGAATTGCATCTTGGCCTGGTTAGCTTTCACATAGGCGATGAACTGCTGCAGGTTCGCCACCGGCAGGTCCTTGCGCGCGATCAGGATGCGCGGCGATTCCGTCGCCAGCCCCGCCGGCGTGAAATCGGTGACCGAATTATAGAGCGGCGTCTTGTGCAGCGACTGGCTGAATGCCTGGGTGCCGCTATTACCGATCAGCATAGTGTAGCCGTCGGGGTCGGACTTGGCGACGTGCAGCGCGCCGGTCATGCCGGCCGCCCCGCCCATATTGTCGACGACGATCGGCTGGCCGAGGCGTTCGCTCATGCCTTGCGCCTGGATGCGCGCGCTGACATCGACGCCGCCGCCGGCGGCGAACGGCACGACGAGCGTAATGGGCCGCGTCGGCCAATTCTGCGCGAGGGCCGGGGCGGCCGCCGCCATTGCCAGCGCGGCAACTGAGAACAGGCGTTTCCAATTCATTGCACGCTCCCCGGAGTTTCGTTATCGCCGTCCGAACAGCCGCTCGATATCGGTGAGTTTCAGTTCCACGTAAGTCGGCCGGCCGTGATTGCATTGGCCGGAATTCGGCGTCGTCTCCATCTCGCGCAATAGTGCGTTCATCTCGTCCGGCTTGAGGCGCCGTCCCGCGCGCACCGAGCCGTGACAGGCCATCGAGGAGGCAACCGCCATCAGCCGGCGTTCGAGCGGCAAGGTCTCGTCCCATTCAGACAGATGCTCGGCAAGATCGCGCACCAGCCCGCCGCCGTCGATCTCGCCAAGGAGCGCCGGCGTTTCGCGCAACGCTACCGCGCCGGGGCCGAAGGCTTCGAGCACGACGCCGTAGCGCGCCAGTTCGGCAGCGCGCGCCACCAGCCGCGTGACGTCGGTTTCGTCGAGCTCGACGATGTCCGGGATCAACAGAATCTGCCGCGCAACGCCGGCCTGGTCGATCGCCGCCTTGAGCCGTTCATAGACAATACGCTCGTGCGCGGCATGCTGGTCGACGATCACCAGCCCATCGCGCGTTTGCGCGACAATGTAAGTGTCGTGAATTTGCGCACGGGCGGCGCCGAGTCGGATGATCGACGAACTCGGCGGCGGTCGCTTCGATCTCGGCTTCATCGGAAAAGCCGCCGCGTAAATCGGCGGTCGGGCCGCCGGTGTCGAAGGCGGCCTGCGCCGCCTCGGCGAATCCGCTGCGCAATGGTGCGAAGGACCGCCGTGGATCGTACGGCCGCGCCGGCGAACGCCGCCAATCCCAGGCCCGCGCCGCCGATGCCGCCCGGAATGACGCAATGGTCGCCGAACCGCCGGTCGTCGCCGCACGCGAGCCCTCGCGAAGCAGCGCGGTTTTGAGCGCATGCACGATCAGCGCGCGGACTAGGCCGGCGTTGCGGAAGCGCACCTCGGCCTTGGCCGGATGGACGTTGACGTCGACCTCGCGCGCATCGAGCGTGACGAACAGCGCAACCAGCGGATGGCGGTCGCGCGGCAGATAATCGGCATAGGCCGCGCGCACGGCGCCGATGAGGAGCTTGTCGCGTACCGGTCGGCCGTTGACGAACAGATATTGGCCCAGCGCATTGGCGCGGGTGAGCGTCGGCAATGCGGCAAAACCTTCGATGGTGACGCCGTCGCGCTCGGCGCCGATCTCGACGGCGTTGGCGCGAAAATCGGCGCCGAGCACATCGCCGAGTCGCGCCAGCCGGCCGGGCGCGCCGGGCAGCGTCGCGGCGAAGCTCACCGGTGCGCGCTCTTCGCCGGCGAGCGTGAACGCGACGTCCGGTCGGCTCATGGCAAGCCGGCGCACCACCTCCCGCACCGCTTCGGCTTCGGTACGATCGAGCTTGAGGAATTTAAGCCGCGCCGGCGTGGCGTAGAACAGGTCGTGCACTTCGACGCGGGTGCCCTGCCCCAGCGCTGCCGGCTTCACCTCGGATTTGACGCCGGCATCGACCTCGATCGCCCAGCCATGCGGCTCGCCGGCATGGCGGGTCGTGATCGAAAGGCGCGCCACCGCACCGATCGATGGCAAAGCCTCGCCGCGGAACCCCAGCGTGCGGATCGAGACCAGATCGTCGTCGGCGAGTTTCGACGTGGCGTGGCGCTCGACGGCAAGCGCGAGATCGGCGGGCGTCATGCCTTCGCCGTCGTCGCCGACGCGGATAAGCCGCCGGCCGCCGCCATCGGTAAAAACGTCGATTCGGCTCGCCCCGGCGTCGAGCGCGTTTTCGATCAATTCCTTGACCACGCTCGCCGGGCGCTCAACCACCTCACCCGCGGCGATGCGGTTGACGAGGCTTTCCGAAAGCTGGCGGATGGGCATGGGGAAGCGGCTTGGATGGCAACTCGGCGGCCACCGTAACCCGGATTGAGTCGCGACGAAATCCAGGGCAAAACCCGTCCGCGGCGGGCGCAGCGGAGCAAGAAATGGTCGATACGGTGCTTATCGGTTTCGGCGTGATCGCCATTGCCATCGGCGTGGTGCTCTACATCGTGCAATTCCGCCAGGGGCTACGCGCCGACGCCAGCAAGAAATGGCCGCGGGCATCCGGCACCGTAATCGCGTCCGTCCTGGAAAAATCGCCGGAGCATAAACGGCGCTACCGCGCGGCGCTGCAATACAGCTATCGCGTCGGCGGCAAGGACTTTCAATCGACCCGGATATTTTGGGGCGGCAATGAGGGCCGCGAGAAACACATGGCGTCCGTCGTCGAAACCTACCCCGCCGGCGGCAAGGTGCGCGTCCTTTACGATCCGAAGAATCCGGCCGAGGCGGTGCTCGACCCGATCCAGAACACGGGCTCGCGGCAAGTCGTTCTCTACGCGCTCGCCATGATCACGCTCGGCCTGTTCGCTTTCACCGGTGGAGTTTACGCGCTGTTCCACTGATTAGGGCGCCACGAATTCAAAGCCGTCGACCGGCCGCGCCGCGCTGGTGCAAATTCCGAGCCGCAGCAGTGCTTCGCCGTGTTCGGCAAGAAACAATGCCAAAAGCTGCAATTGGTGCATGCGCAGCGCCTCGGCCAGGAACAGCTTGAACGGTCCGACGAGCTCGAGCTCGCGCACGGTCATGCGGCAAATGCCGATTAGCAAATGGCCCGGCATCCCGGACGTGGTATGTAGCGTCTTGATGTTTTTGTCGCTGATATAAGCCGCGAGCCGGCCGCCGTTTGCGGTCGCGACAAGCTTGATCCGATCGAGCGATGGGCCTTGCGCCACGTTTTTCGTGCAAGGCCACGTTGAACATGTTCTGCTCGAATAGCGGATGATCGGCGCTGGCGTGCGTCAGCTCCTGCCAGCGGGTGAGGAGCGCAGCGGACCGGCAAAAAAACAATCCGCTCGACACGTAGGGCAAAGCGAAATCGACCCCAGCTTGCGCCGCGACCCACGCCGATGGCGCCATGGCGGACGCATGGGGCCCCGACAGCATCTGGCCAAAGGAATGTCCGAGCGGTTCGGGGCAGACGGCGATAGCGACGCCGGCCGCCGCCATGTCGGCGAGAACCGCCGCAAAGTCGCCGACACTCACATCCATGAAAGTCAGATCGGCGTCCAGCCACACCACCGCATCGTCCCTGCCGATATCGTGACCGTTATGGCGCAGGTAGGCCAATAGCGCAGCCTTGCGATGAAACACGCCCTGCGACGCCAACGCCGGCGGCCGCTCCAACAGCACCCCGAGACCGCGCAGGAACTCCGCCTGCGCGCCGGTGAAACCGAAGTCGCATACCCATAGGCGCCCGCCGGGCATGCGCTCCGCATATGCTTACAGGCCGACCAGCATGGAATTGAAGAAGGCCGCGTCGCTGCCGGTGAGGAATACAATGGTCATTCTGCACCATGCCTTGGTAACGAACCGGGATCGTATCAATCGAATGACGGCTTCGCCCGACGCAGCTGCTTGACGCCGGCGCGGCGCTTCTTGCCCTCGATGCGGCGCTCGCGCGAGGCTCGCGTCGGCTTGGTGGGCCGCCGCTTGATGGGCGCAATTGCGGCGCGGCGGACGAGATCGACGAGGCGGTCGAGCGCGTCTTGCCCGGTTGCGGGCCTGCGTGCGGTGGCGTTGCGCGATGATGACCAGAACGCCGTCGCGTGTCAGCCGCGAACCGGAGAGCCGTTCCAGCCGCGCGCGCACGTCGTCCGGCAGCGACGGCGAATGCCGCACGTCGAAGCGAAGCTGTACCGCGGTCGACAGCTTATTGACGTTCTGTCCGCCCGGCCCCGAGGCGCGCACGAATTGTTCTTCGATCTCGCGCTCGTCGATGTCGATATGGGCGGTGACGCGGATCATGGCGCGTCACCGTAGCCTTAATTTCCGCTCAGCGTAATTCGGAATTCGCCGCGGCTGCGGGCGGTCCGGCCACGGGCTCGACCGGCCGGTTCAAGCCGGCCTGGCCGGGCGCCACGGTGGCCGCGGCGACGCCCGCAGGCCTGCCGACGACGGTTACCAGCATGCCGTTGTCGAGGAGCCGCTTGGCGACGCGCTTGGCGTCGTCGAGCGTGACGGCGTCGATCATGGCACTCCGCTTCTGGAAGTAATCGATGCCGAGATCGTCGAGCTGCAATTGCACCAGAAGCGAAGCGATCTTGGTCGAGGTATCGAGATTGAGCGCAAACGAACTGGTGACGTAGTTTTTGGCCTCGGCGAGTTCCGCCGCAGTGGGCCCCTGTTCGGCAAAGCGATGGATTTCCTTTTCAATGAGATCGACCGTTTCCCCGGCGCGGTCGGCGCGGGTGGCGGTGCCGCCGAGAAACACCGCGGAATGGTCGAGCCAGACCAGGCTGTCGGAGACCGAATAAGCCAGCCCGCGCTTCTCCCGCACTTCCTGATAGAGCCGGGAGTCCGACGACCCGCCGCCGAGAATGTGATTGATGACATAGGCGGCCATGAAGTCGGGGTCTTTGCGCGCGATGCCGGGCCCGCCGAAATCCACTACCGCCTGCGGCACGTCGAGGCTGACTTCGATCCGGCGGCCGAGGCCGGCCGGCACGACGTTGGCGACCGCAACGAGATCGGGTTTTGCCGGCAGCGCGCCGAAGACGCGGTCGAGCAGCGGCTTCAAAGTCTCGGCGTCGATGTCGCCGACCACGGCGACTTTAAGGTTTTGCCGCGCCAGCACGCGATGCGTATAGGATTTCAGATCGTCAATGGTGACGTTCGGCAGTGTATCCGGCGTGCCGCTGACCGGCCGGCCATAGGGGTGGCCGGCGAAGGCGGTCTCCCACCAGCGCCGGCTTGCAATATCGCCCGGGCTTGTCGTCTCCCGGCGCAACATCGATAGAATCTGCGCCCGATTAAGCGCGACGTCGGCGGCGTCGAAGCGCGGCGCGGTCAACGCCAGCCGCAACATGTCGAAGGCCTCGTCGCGGTTTTCCGTCAGCGTGCGCAGCGCGCCGCCGAGATGATCGCGCTCGGCATAAAAATTCATCTCGATGGCTTTGCGCTCGAGCGCGTCGGCAAAAGCCTTCGAATCCAAATCGCCAGCGCCCTCGTCGAGCAGCGATGCGACAAGATTGGCGGTGCCGCCCTTGCCCAGCGGGTCCTGGACCGAGCCGCCGGCGAAAGCGAAGTCGACCGCGATGAGGGGAACCGCCGGCTCCTGCACCAGCCATGCCTCGATACCGCCGGGGCTGACGATGCGTTGGATCGTAGTGGCGTAGGCCGGCAGCGCGGTCACCGTTAGTGCCAGCACCGCCGCCGCGATCTGTCGCGGCGCGGCGAGACCTACCAACGCCCCGGACAAAGCACGCGTAAATGCATTCACGAGTGGCCCTCCTGCGGCTGCAGGCTTTGCACGAGATAGCCGGTTACCGAACGGCGGCGATCGAGCCAGGTGCGCGCGGCCTGCTGCACGGCATCCGCGGTCACGGCGCGGATGCGATCGGGCCAGCTGCGGACCATGTCGACGGTCTGCCCAGTCGCCAGCGCCGAGCCATACCAGCGCGCCAAGGTCACTTGATTGTCCTGGGCATAGACGGCGTCGGCGATCAGCCGGGTCTTGGCCCGATCGAGTTCGTCGGTGGTGATGCCGTGATCGATCACGTCGTTGAGTACGCCGTCGATGCCGGCCTCGACGTCGCGCAACGAGACGCCGGGCTTCGGCGCGCCGTAGACGCCGAACTCGGCGTAGTCGAGCGCAGTGCCGGAATAATAGGCGCCGGCGCTGAGCGCGATACCCTTATCGACGACCAGGGTGCGATACAGCCGGCAATCCTCGCCGCTGCCGAGGACGTGGGCGAGCACGTCGAGCGCCTCGCTGTCGCCGGATTTGGCGGTGGTCTCCGAGGGCGCCAGATAGTCGCGGCTGACGTTCGGCTGCTCGACGCGCGGATCGGCAAGCGTGACCGTGCGCGGCGCCTCCTGCTGCGGCTCCATCGGCCGTTGCCGCAGATTGGTCGGAGCGCGGTCGGCCACCTTGCCGTATGTTTCCTCGGCATCGGCCTTGACCTCGTCAGGCGTGACGTCGCCGGCAACGACGACGATGGCGTTATTCGGCGAATAGAAGCGCCGATAAAACGCCAAGGCATCGTCGCGATCGAGCTTTTCGATCTCGTGCCGCCAGCCGATCACCAGCCGGCCGTAAGGATGGTTGAGGTAAAGCGCGGCGTCCATTTGCTCGCTTAAGCGCGCGGCCGGATTGTTGGCGACCCGCATATACTGTTCTTCGAGCACGACTTTGAGCTCGGGCTCGACCACATCGTCATTGAGCACCAGACCGGTCATGCGGTCGGCTTCGAACGCCATCATTTCCTTGAGATGCGCGCGCGGCACGCGCTGATAGAATCCGGTATAGTCGCTGCCAGTGAACGCATTTTCCTGGCCGCCAATCTCGGCAACGTCTTCCGAGAACGTGGCTCCGGGATTCTTCGCGGTGCCTTTGAACATCAGATGTTCGAGGAAGTGGGCGAGGCCGGATTTGCCGGGGGTCTCGTCGGCGGCGCCGACTTTGTACCAGATCATTTGGGTAACGACCGGCGCGCGATGATCGGGCACGACAACGATTTGCAGGCCGTTCGACAGAGTGAAGTCGGTAACCTCGGGTCCGGTGGCGGCGCGGGCGGAACCTAGCGCTGCGCCGGCAAGCGCGACAACGAGCAGCAATATTTTTGGCAACACATCACCTCCGCGAGCAAGATTGCGCGCCCCGAACACGATGCAACGTTACGCGTTAGATCGGGACCTTCGCCGCCCCTCAGGTCCGCACGACTCTTCGAAGCGAGCCGGCCCCGACAGCCGCACTCGCTCTGCTTAACCCTATTGCACCGGCTCCATGCGCTCGCCGAGCGTTGGCGGCTTGTAGATCTTTCTCTCCGGTACAATGCCGTAGGGCTGATCCGGCGACGGCGTCTGATATCCGGGCGGCGGGTCGGTCAGACTTACCCGCGGCGGTTCGCCGGTAAAGGTGCCGTAGTCTTCTTGTTTAAGCCAGTCCAAGTTCAAGATGCTCGACTTCTTCTCGCCCAGCGCGGACGACGAGCTCTGATCGTTGGTGCCCGGAGGATTGACGGTGTTGAGCTCACTCGGACGCAGCGGGCGAGAGGAATCGGTGACGTAATCGGGGCGTGGGCTTACCTTTTCCGCCTGTTTTGCTGCCGCGCGCGCTTTGACCTCAGGGTCCACGGGCCAATTGGGCACCGGCGGGCCGCTGGAGGTCTGCGGCGGCGGCAAATCGCGTGTCGGCGGCACCACCAGCGGCGACCGTTCGCTGTAATTGATCCCGTATTGCGGATCGAAAGGATTCTTCAGACCGAGGGTGTTTAGGAATTTGTCGGTGAGCGACTGTTTGGAAGAAAGATCGTCGTCGCCGGCACGAGCCGTCGAATAGGCGCCGCACAGAGCAAATGCGGCCACTGCGCCGCAAAGCGCTACCTGCAAAAGCTTGATCCGACAAATATTGCGGCCAGCGATCCTGCGGCCGGTTGTTCGATCCTGCGGCATGCCCTCACCCGACGTGCCAGCGTCAAATTTGCCAATGGCCCACATCAGCAATCTAAACCACACCCGGCGGCAGGTTTAACGACGCGATCAGGGCGCTTTTGCGGCACCCCCGCCCAGCAGGGATTCATACAACAGTCCCACCACGCCCGCAACAATGGCCACATCGGCGAGGTTAAACACGTACCAGCGGAAGGTGAAACCGGCTGTATCGATGTGGAACAGCACAAAATCCATGACGCCTGGCCAGTGCAGCCGGTCGACGGCATTGCCCACCGCGCCGCCGATAATCAGACCGAGCGCAGTGGCGGTCAGGCGCGACGGGGATCGCGTGAGCCAAATCCACAGGAAGACGATCGCCGCCACCTTGAAGGCAAGCAGCGTCCAAGCGCCGATCGGTCCCTGCTGCGGGAACAGGCCGTAGCTGATGCCGGTATTCCAGGTCAGCACCAGATCGACAAAAGGCGTCACCGCGACCGAGCCGCGGTTGGCGAGGTCGAAGCCGGACAACAGCCAAAATTTCGAGGCCTGATCGGCAACGCCTGTGATCGCCGCGATGGTAAGGCCGAAGGCGCTCAGCCGGCCCCAGACATAAGACCTCGCCGGCCGACTTTGCGTCGCGTCCGCCATCTGATTTTCCTGTCCAGCCCTACTCGGCCGCTTTGCGCATCACTTCCCATTCGCGCAGTGCCTGCGCGTCGCGCGGCGTTACGTCGGGAAATTGCGGATCGAGGCCGACGGACGGAGAGATTTTCCACGACCGCGCGCATTTCTTCCCCTGCGCCAACTCCGGAACGACGGCGACGCCGGCAACGTCCGCCAAACGGAAAGCCTCCGACGGCCCCTCGCCTTCGACCAGCGCCGCGCCCGAAGTAATGCACAATTCGGCCAGATCGGCGTCGACCACCGCCGCAAACAGATCGGGGTCGGCGATGTGAACGATCGGATGCGCCTCGAGCGACGAGCCGATGCGCTTGGCGGCGCGCTCAAGCTCCAGCGCGCCGGTGACGACGCGCCGCACATTACGCAATTTGCGCCATTTCTCCGCCAGCCCATCGTCGCGCCACGACGACGGCACCTGCGGAAACGGCTCGAGATGAACGGACCGCGCATTGGAATCGCGCGCCAGCCACGCTTCTTCGGCAGTAAAGCACAGCATCGGCGCCAGCCAACACACCGTGGCGCGGAACAAGTGATCGAGCACGGTGAGGCAGGCTTTGCGCGTCGTCGACGAATAAGGGTCGCAGTAAAGCGCGTCCTTGCGGATGTCGAAATAGAACGCCGACAGGTCGACCGTCATGAACGCGTTGAGCACGGCGAAAATGCGCTTGTAATCGAAATCCGCATAAGCTTGGCGGATCAGCGGATCGAGCTCGGCCAGCCGATGCAGCATCAGCCGCTCGAGTTCCGGCATTTTCTCAGGCGCGACCCGGTCGGCGGCTTCGTAATGCGCCAGATTGCCGAGCATCCAGCGCAGCGTGTTGCGCAGCTTGCGATAGGTATCGACCGTGGTTTTGAGGATCTCGGGCCCGATGCGCAGATCGTCGGCATAGTCCGCCGCGCACACCCACATCCGCAGAATATCGGCGCCGGCCTGTTTGATCACGTCCTGCGGCGCCGTGACGTTGCCGAGCGATTTCGACATTTTGCGCCCGTCCTCGTCGAGCACGAAGCCGTGCGTGAGCACGACGTCGAACGGCGCGCGGCCGCGCGTGCCGCAGCTTTCCAGCAGCGAAGACTGGAACCAGCCGCGATGCTGGTCGGAGCCTTCGAGATACATCACCGCCTCGTCGCCGCCGTCGGCCTTGCGCTTGATGTGGGCAAGGCTCGGAAACGCCCGCGGATCTTCCAGAACGAAAGCATGTGTCGAGCCGGAATCGAACCAGACGTCGAGAATGTCGTCGACTTTCTGCCAGCCGTCATTGGCGAGCTTGCCGAGAAAGCGCTCGCGCGCGCCCGGTGCGTACCAGGCATCAGCGCCCTCATCCTCGAAGGCCTCGATGATGCGGACATTCACTTCCGGATCGCTGAGGATATCGACCGAGCCGTCGGGCTTTTCCTTGATGAACAGCGCGATCGGCACGCCCCAGGCGCGCTGCCGCGAGATCACCCAATCCGGGCGGGTGGCTATCATTCCACCAATGCGGTTTTGACCTTGTGCTGGAACCCAGCGAGTCGAAGCGATCGCTTCATTGGCACGCTGGCGCAATGTAAGGCCCTGCTTAGGTGGAAATTCGATGGGCGTATCCATCGCAATGAACCACTGCGGCGTATTGCGGTAGATCACGGGCTTCTTGGAGCGCCACGAATGCGGGTACTGATGCTTGAGCCTTCCGCGCGCCAGCAGCATGCCGGCGTCGATCAAGGCCTTGATTACCGCCTCGTTGGCGTCGCCCTTCTCGCCTTTCTCGGTGAGCACGCGCTTGCCGGTAAATCCCGGCGCCTGATCGGTGAAACGGCCATCGGCATCGACGGTGTAGGGAATCACGGTGTTGATGCCGCGCTCGGCAAGTTGACGACCAAAGTAATTCCAAACATCAAAATCCTCGCGGCCGTGCCCCGGCGCGGTATGAACGAAACCTGTGCCAGTATCTTCGGTCACGTGACCACCTTCGAGCAGGGGCACATGAAAATTGTAGTTACCGGCAAGCCCTCTAAGGGGATGCCAACAGGTCATCCCCTCAAGATGCAACGACGAAACATCGCGAAGCTTCTTGTATGCCGTGACCCTCGCTTGTCTGAGAACGTCTAGAGCGAGACTGTTTGCAAGGATCAGGCGATCGCCTTTTTTCGCCCAATTATCTAAAGGTGCGTCCTCAATAAGGTAGAGCCCATAGGAAATCTTCGACGAATAACTGACCGCTCGGTTACCAGGGATAGTCCATGGAGTGGTAGTCCAGATTACGATCGAAGCTCCATCGAACGATTTATCTTTCGTAGCAACGTATTGAGGTCCATTAGCATCCGGTAGAAAGTTCGTTACATTGACCTCTCTTACAGGAAACTTCACCCACACCGTATCGCTCGTGTAATCCTCGTACTCGACCTCGGCTTCGGCGAGCGCGGTCTTCTCCACCACCGACCACATCACCGGTTTACTGCCACGATAAAGCGTGCCGTTGGCGGCGAACTTCATCAGCTCGCGCGCGATCTGGGCCTCGGCGAAATTGTCCATCGTGGTGTAGGGATGCGCCCAGTCGCCGGTAACGCCGAGCCGTTCGAACTCGACGCGCTGCACCTTGATCCAGTGCTCGGCAAAGGCCCGGCATTCGCGGCGGAATTCGACCAGGGCGGCGGGGCTGGACAGATCCGGCTTCGGCTTGCCCTTGGCGCGGTAATTTTCCTCTTCGATCTTCCACTCGATCGGCAGGCCGTGGCAGTCCCAGCCCGGCACATAATTCGAATCGTAGCCGAGCATCTGCTGGCTGCGCGTCACCACGTCCTTGAGGATTTTATTGAGCGCGTGGCCGATATGGATGTTGCCGTTGGCGTAAGGCGGCCCGTCATGGAGCACGAAGCGCGGCCGGCCCTTGGCCGCGGCGCGCAACGCCCCGTAAAGATCGAGCTTCTGCCAGCGCGCCAGAAGTTCCGGCTCCTTCTGCGACAAGCCGGCGCGCATGGGGAAGTCGGTCTTGGGCAGAAACAGCGTTTCTGAATAGTCGCGCGCTTTGCTGTCGGTCACTTGGGCGTCCGTATTGGGTTGCGCCTTCTAACAAGCCGGTTGCGCTGCGGAAAGGGTCTGTAAACCGCCATTGCGGCTGGTCTGGGGGAACGACCGCTCCGACCGGCGTTATCACGAATATGGACACGCTGAGCCATGGCGATAGCGCTCGCCGCGGCCGGCAGCATTTCTAGACCGGCGGGAACGCCTCGGGCTGACGCGCCAAGGCTTGCCGCGCCAACCTCGTGTCGTCCTGCATCTGCCGCACCAGCTCCTTGGCCGAGGCAAACATCTGCTCGTCGCGAAGAAAGGCGATAAAGGCGACGTCCATGTCCGCGCCATAGATGTCGCCGGAAAAGTCGAACAGGAAGATTTCGAGCAACACGGAGCCCGTATCGAACATCGGGCGGCGACCGAAACTCGCCACACCGTCATAGCGGCGACCGCCGACCGCGGCGCGCACTGCGTAGATACCGTGGCGCAGCCGGCAAGCCGGGTCGGGCTTCAAATTCGCGGTCGGAAAGCCGAGTTCGCGTCCGCGCTTGTCGCCGTGGATCACGGTGCCGGAGAGAAACCAGGGATAGCCCAAGAGCTCCGCAGCCTTGTCGAGCCGGCCGGCGGCGAGCGCTTCGCGAATCGGCTGCGACGAGACCGGTCGGCCGCGATCGGCCAGCGGCGGCACCACGTCGACGGCAAAGCCGCGCCTTTTGCCTTCCGCGGCGAGAAATTCCGGTGAGCCCGCCCGATTGGCGCCGAATTGAAAGTTAAAGCCGATCGCCGCTCCGCTGACAGCGAAGCGCGCGACCAGGATGCGACTGACGAAATTCTCCGCACTGAGATTTGCCAACGCTTCGTCGAAAGTAAGCACGATGGCACCGTCGAGCCCGGTGGCGGCGAGCAGCCGTAATTTGGTCGCCGCGTCAGTCAGCCGAAACAGCGGTTCGCCGGGATGGAAGAAAGCGCGCGGGTGGGGCTCGAAGGTCAAAGCCGCCGTGGGCCGGCCGAGCGCCTCCGCCCGCTCCTGCGCCGCCGCGATCACCGCCTTATGGCCACGATGCACGCCGTCGAAATTGCCGATGGCGACGACCGCGCCGAGGAGCGCCGCAGGGAATACTTCATGGGACGCGCCATCGGACGCAAAATCGCGCACGACGCGGAAAGCCTTCGTCGGCATCGGGGCTACGTTGGTTAACAACCGGTTTACGGGACGATCCCGAAGTGGTGCCGTGGCATGACCCGCAAAGTCAAGGGACCGCTGGAACGGCTTCGGCGGCCCGAGCCGGCCACAGCGGTTAACCGCGCGTTCAAAAACACAATGTAGCTTCGCGCCGGTGTAGGGGACGGTCGAGGCGGGATGCTGCCTCGACGCAAGATCAGCCGATACGGTCGGTTGCCGGTCGCGGGCTTGGGAGCAGAGCGATGGCGCTCGATCCGAAATTGCCGGTGCTTGTCGTCGATGACTACAGCACCATGGTGCGCATCATCCGCAATCTGTTGCGCCAGCTCGGCTTCGAGGACATCGACGACGCCGCCGACGGCAGCGCCGCGCTGGAAAAGATGACCACCAAGCGCTACGGGCTTGTCATCTCGGATTGGAACATGGAGCCGATGACCGGCTATGACCTGTTGCGCCGCGTGCGCGCCAATCCGCAGATCGAGACGACCCCGTTCATTATGGTGACGGCGGAATCCAAGACCGAGAACGTCATTGCGGCGAAGAAGGCCGGCGTGAACAATTACATCGTCAAGCCGTTCAACGCGCAGACGCTCAAAGCCAAGATCGAAGCGGTGTTTGCCGAGAAACCCGAATTCACCCCTGCGGTAGAACAAACGAACGCTGCCACCTTTGTCGGGTCCCGGGCGTTGCGCAACGCGTAATATTGCGCCGACGGATCGACACTCACCAAGCAAGTGCGGGCATCACCGCCTTCGGCGCGACGCCAGCGGCATTGAAGATGGCGTTGAGCGCGGCCAGATCGGGCGCTTCGCGCGAGCCGTATTGCTCGGCATGGATGCCGGAGATCACGAATATATAATCGAGGCCGAACGCCGCGGCGCCTTTGAGATCGGTGCGGACCGAATCGCCGATGGCGAGCATGCGCTTGCGCTCAGGCGCCGCGCCGCCGCGCAACGCCGCTGCCTTGGCCAGCGCGGCGCCGTAGATCGGCGCGTGCGGCTTGCCGCAATAAAGCACCTCCCCGCCAAGCGCCGCATAGGCGTCGGCCAAGGCCCCGGCGCAGTAAACCAGCGTATCGCCGCGCTCGACGACGATGTCGGGATTGGCGCACACCATGAACAGCGCGCGCGAACGCATCGCCCCAAGCATATCGCGATAGCTTTCCGGCGTTTCCGTCGTGTCATCGAACAGGCCGGAGCAGACGACATAATCGGCGCTCTCAAGGCTGGCGAATTTCACGTCGAGCCCGGTGAAAATGGAGAGGTCGCGCTGCGGGCCGAGATGAAAAACGGTCTGCGGCAGCCGCGACGCGACGATGCCGCGGGTGACGTCGCCGGAGCTCATGATCGCGTCATAGGCGTCGCGCGGCACGGCGAGCCGATCAAGAATGCGCGCCACCGCCTCGCCCGAGCGCGGCGCATTGGTGATCAGGATCGCCGTGCCGCCGCGCTTGCGAAAACTCATCAGCACGTCGCAGGCCGCCGGGAACGCGGCAAGCCCGTTATGGATGACGCCCCAGACATCGCAGAGCAGCACGTCATAGTCGCGCGCCAGCGGCTCAAATCGTTCGATAAAAGGGGCCAATGCTAGCGCTCAGATGCTGAAAGGCTCAGTTGCGTCGCATCCCGGCGCGCGCCAGTTGGGCAAGATTGCCGGAGGCGCCGGTCGCAGCGCTCGCCGCCGACGGCGGCGCGGCCGCGTCCTTGCCGGACTCCCTGAAGTCGCCAGCGACGCCTTGCAGTGCTTCCGCGCGCACCGGACGCGGCGGCGAAAACAAAAAGCCTTGGCCGAAGCGGACGTCATAGTCGAGTAGATCGACCACCGTGGCCTCGTTTTCGATTCGCTCGGCGATCAGATCGATGCCGAAGCGGCCGAGCAGATCGGAGAAATCGGCCGGATGGATGTCGGTCGAAGCGACGCCGACCCGGTTGAACAACAGCGTCGCCGGCGCTTTGACGAAGCGGAAGCCGCGCTCGTTCAATTCGCGCGCCTCGACGCGAAGGTCGGTGAGGTTGTCGATCGAGAAGCGGAAACCGCGCTCGGCCAAAGCGGCGAGACTTCTCATGCTCGATCGGCCCCATGGCGCGCACCGCGCTCTGGGTGAATTCGAACACCAGCGACGGCGCGATGGCGCGGTTGGCCTCCATGAATTCGAGCAATTTCGGAAATCCGGCGTCGGTGAGCGTCGCGCCGGATACGTTGCAGAACAAACCGATCTCGCGGTTCTTGAGGAGAAGCCGCCGCACCACCTGCACGCAGCGCAACGCCGAAAGATGGTCGAGCTTCGGCATCAGCGCGCCGGCTTCGGCATAGGGCAGGAAATCGCCCGCCGCGACCAGCTCGCCGTTGTCGGCCTTGAGCCGCGACAACGCCTCGTAATAGCGCACCTTGCGCTGCGGCAGCGTCACCACGGGCTGCAGGAAAAGATCGATCTTGCTTGAGTCGATGGCTCTGGCGATGGCGGCAATAATGCCGTCGCGGTCAAGCCCGGCAAAGGCTGCGATCTTACGCTCGAGCGGCGCGGCCGGCGCGATCGTCGCCGCGACTGCCGCTGGTGCGGCAATGGCGGATTCCGGCGCGGCTGCGGTCGCCGCTCCGTTCACCGCAGGCGGCGGCTCGACCGCGGCGGCAGCAGGCTGGCGCTCGGCGTTAAGCGCCGCCTCGTGCGTCGCCACCGAGTTGGCCAATTGCTTGACCAGGGTGGACAGTTCCTCGATCTCGGCCGCAAGCGGCTGCGCGGTCGCCAAGGCGCGGTCGATCACGGTATCGACTTTGCCCTCCATGGCGCTGAGCCGGCGGCCGAACTCGGCCAATTGGCGGGCGAGATCGCCCGAGCCGCGCGCCAGGTTGGCGAGCTGGTTGCTCGCTTCCAGCCGATCGTGTTTGCGTGCGGCGATGGCATTATAGACCGCAAGTGCGGTGAGCGCGCCGAGCGCCACCAATGCCGATTCGGCGCCGGTAAAGCCGAAGCGTAGATAAACCACGACGCCGATCGAGCCGGCGATGAGCACCATGCAGGCCGCAATGAAGATGGCGCTGATACGCACCATGCCGCGCTACTCCCTAGGAAGAACGATTCGCGCCGGAAGCCTAGCAGTGTCCACAAGCGCCGGATCGCCGCAAGTGCGTCGATATACATGGCTAAGGCTTTGCGCTGGTTTTATAAAGTTAAAACTGATGCACGGTCGGTGAGATGTTGGATTCTGCCCCCGCGCCGGCGCCGTTTGCGGCGTCCGCCGCTGCGCCAATGCCCGGATTGATCGGCTGGATCGAGCGCCGGCCGAATACGGCATTCGGCTGGTTTTTGGCCCTGCATTTTGCGATCTGGACCGCGCTGCCGAGCCTGCTTTACGCCAACCTGCCGCTCGATCTCATCGAGGCCCTGACCTATGGCCGCGAATGGCCGCTCGGGTCCGACAAGCTGCCGCCGCTGCCGTGGTGGCTGGTCGAGATCATGTACCGGACTTTCGGCGTCGACGCAGCCTATTACGCCCTGGCGCAGGCCGCGGTCGTCATCGCCTTCGCCTTGGTCTTTGCCACGGCGCGGCCGCTCGTCGGCGCAGCCGGCGCGCTCATCGCCGTGCTCATCATCGACGGCATGCACTATTTCCAGTACACGGCGGTGAAATTCAATCACGACGTCGTTCAACTGCCGTTCTGGGCGCTGGCCGGCTACGCCTTTCACGCCGCGCTTAGGCGCGGGCGTCTTGGCCATTGGTCGCTCCTCGGCGTCGCCCTCGGCGGTGCGTTGTGGGCGAAATATTTCGTCGTCATGCTGGCGGCGCCCTATGCGCTGTTCCTGCTGTTCGACAAACAGGCGCGGCGCGCCTTGGCGACGCCCGGACCGTGGTTCGCACTGGCGGTTGCGCTGCTGATCGCGCTGCCGCACGTGATCTGGTTGTTTCACACCGATTTCCTGCCGTTTGCCTATGCCGAGCATCGCGCTGCGCCGCTGCGCGGCTGGTTCGACCACATCCTGCACCCGGCATTCTTCGCCGCCAGCCAGCTCTTTTTCCTGCTGCCGTCGCTATTCGTCGCCGCAGCGCTGCTTTGGCCGCGGCCCAAAACTGCTCCCCTCCCCAACTCGGGCGCGCGCGAGCGCGGCCCGGGTGGGGGGAGGGAAAGTTCCGACGCCTTCGACCGCCGCGTCGTAACGCTTCTGGCATTCGGCCCCGGCGCTACGACGATTGCGCTCGCTGTCGCGAGCGGGCGCGGCGCTGTCGCCATGTGGGGCTATCCGCTGTGGCTTTTTATCGGGCTATGGATCGTGATGGCGGTTCGCCCTGCGCTCGACCGCGATCGCATCGGGCGCGTCGTTGCCGCATGGGCCGCGGTATTCACCGTCTTAGCGCTGGCCTTCGTCATCAATTACACGGTGCTGCCGCGCCTCGACCACCGTTACCGCGCCGAATTTTATCCGGGCGACGCGCTTGGCGCGACGTTGACGCAGCACTTTCACGCCGCGACCGGCAGGCCGCTGCGCTACGTCATCGGCTCGATGTGGGACGGCGGCAATCTCGCGCATTATTCGCCGGATCAGCCGCAGGTGCTGATCGATGGCGAGCCGGCTCGCGCGCCGTGGATCGATCTCAACGACTTGCGCAAAGACGGCGCCGTCGTGGTGTGGACGCAAAGCGATCCCAAAACACTGCCGGCGCCATTCGCCGCAGTCGCGCCCAATGCCGAGATCGGCGCACCGTTCGATCTGCCGATGCGCCGCGGCGATGGTGCGGTACATGTCGGTTGGGCGATTTTAAAGCCGCAGCCGCGATAGAGGAACCTCGCCGGACTTCTGCACGAAGCGTAGAGCCGGCTATCCAACCGAGAGCTCGAGATCATGAAGACAACATTACCTTTGCTTGGCGCGATACTGGCAATCTGGACGCCCGCCGCTTTTGCGGCGACCGCAGCGCCAGCGTCGCAACATGCGACGAGCTCACCATTTGTCGTCGCAGAATATATGCGCGCCGTTCCGTACGGATCTTCGACGGCCATCCGCTGCCGACGCGTTTGCGTCAAATCCGGACGTGGAACTCCGACGCATCCCCCGGCTTGTCTGCAGTGGCGGATCGTCTGTTAGCTAACCGCCCCGATCACCCGTCCCACCTTGTCGAAAATCTCGCCGATCTGCGCCTCGCTCACGATCAGCGGCGGAGAGAGCGCGATCGTGTCGCCGGTGATGCGGATCATGAGGTTTTCCTCGGCAAAGGCGTGCTGCATCGCTTCGTAGGCGCGCAAACCCGGCACGCCGGCGCGCGCGGTAAGGTCGATGCCGGCCGTCAAGCCGACGGTGCGGATATCGAGCACGCCGGGTAGGCCTTTGAGCGTCATCGCCGCATCGGCAAAGCGCGGCTCCAGCGCCTTCGCGCGCTCGAATAGTTTTTCGTCGCGATAAAGATCGAGCGCCGCTAGCCCCGCAGCGCAGGCCAGCGGATGCGCCGAATAGGTGTAGCCGTGGAACAGCTCGATGACGTGTTCGGGCCCGCGCATGAAAGCTTCGTAGAGACGATCGCGCGCGATCACACCCGCCATCGGCACCGCGCCCGAGGTGACGCCCTTGGCGAAGACGATCATGTCCGGCGTCACGCCATAGCGCTCGGCGGCAAAGGCATAGCCGAGCCGGCCGAAACCGGTGATGACTTCGTCAAAGATCAAGAGGATGCCGTGGCGGTCGCAGATCGCGCGCAGCCGCTCCAGATAGCCTTTGGGCGGCGGCAGCACGCCGGTCGAGCCGGCCATCGGCTCGACGATCACGGCGGCGATGGTCGACGCATCGTGCAGCGCGACAATGCGATCGAGCTCGTCGGCAAGATGGCCGCCCCATTCCGGTTCACCTTTGGTGAAGGCCTGATGCTCGCGGCTATACGTCGCCGGCAGATGATCGACGCCGGCCAGCAGCGCGCCGAACATCTTGCGGTTGGGCACGATGCCGCCGACCGAAATGCCGCCAAAGCCCACCCCGTGATAGCCGCGCTCTCGGCCGATCAGGCGGGTGCGGGAGCCCTCGCCGCGGACATTATGATAGGCCAGCGCGATCTTGAGCGCGGTGTCGACCGCCTCCGAGCCGGAATTGCAAAAGAACACGCGATTGAGATCGGCCGGGGCCAACGCCGCGAGCCGGCTCGCCAGCTCGAACGCTTTCGGATGGGCGAACTGAAAGGCCGGCGAATAGTCTAGCTCCTCGGCCTGGCGCTGAATCGCCGCGACGATCGGATCGCGGCAATGCCCGGCATTGGTGCACCACAGGCCGGCAGCGCCGTCGAGCACGGCGCGGCCCTCTGGCGTGTAGTAGTGCATGTCCTTGGCGCGCGCGATCAGCCGCGGCGCGCGCTTGAACGCGCGGTTCGGCGTAAACGGAAGCCAGAAGGACTCCAGATCATTGGGGACAGGGGCGGTTGCCGCAGACATGTAACTCTCCACCGTTATGCAGTGACGAAATCCGCCGCGGCCGGTGAAATGCAACCCATTTTCGCGTGATGGCCTAAGGCGAGGTCGTAGTTCCACGGCCGATAAAGCATGACAATCGGCAATGATGGCTGCTTCGAATGCTGTAATCTTCAGCGCACCGATCACGTATGCGCCGAGCACCGACTGGCGGTCGGCATTGCAGCGGGAACGCGTGCCCTCTTCCGTAATCGGGCCAATGCTTTTGCGAGCATTGCGCCAGTTGGCCTCGATTTGCCTAAGCGACGTCATGCGGAGGCGCTATCTCGATTGGCTTCGTTTCGAAATTCACACTTCGTTTGGTGGTTGGCCGATTACGTTTGCCGCTTGTCCGGATTGTTACCGGTAGTAGCAACCGAGCCCGCGCCACCAATGCTCTTTGGGCCCGGAATTTTCGGGAGCGGATGCGTCTTCAACCACCGCGCACGGGTGTGCACCAGTGGATCCATACCTGCCCTGCTCCACCACGCGGATTCATCGCCGCAGCGACAGAGTTTGCGATGATGGCCGCGACACAGCGGCACGGTGAATTCGCGGCCGGATCGCGGCGCGCATAGGTCAGTGCCGCGCCCATCCGATGCGATGTCGCCTTGTCGGCGATGGCTACAGCCGCGGATACGAACACGCAGACTTTTATGTCGCCATCCTTGACCCGCGTAAATTACGCGCGATTTACGCGGGTGGAGCATAACCCAGCAGATCGGCGTCATCACCTAAAGTATACTTACTTTTTTTTTGAGTATTCTATGATAAATCTGGCTACATATACAGTAATTATGTGTATAATATAGTATTTGTAAGCAATCTGGAGCTGTTAATATCGTTAGAAGTCTTGGTTTTTCACTTAAAAGCTGGCGAGTCCAAAAAATTTCAAATATTTTGGAGGGGCCAAATTAAGTTAAGTCAACTTGCGGATAGTCCAACCCAATCTTAGGTCAAGATAGGCTGGGAGCCAGTTGGAGGATTCGACAATGGATCGATCCGACACCGCAGCGACCCAAGTCCCTGCCACCCGCGGCCGCCCGTTTGCCAACGGCAATCCCGGGCGCAAACCAGGATCCAAGAACAGGAATACACTCGTCGCAGCGGCACTGCTGGAAGGCGAGGCCGAAGAGTTGGTGCGCAAGGCAGTCGCGCTCGCCAAGGCCGGCGACATCGCGATGCTCAAGTTTTTGCTCAGTCGAATCCTGCCACGGGAGCGGGTGATCAAGATCGACCTGCCGTCTATGGATTTTGCTGACGATGCCGTAGAGGCCATCGGGCACGTCATGCGTGCCGTGTCGGAGGGGCGGATCAGTCCAAGCGAAGGGGCAGCACTGGCGACGCTGGTGAAGTCCTACACAGACGCGATCGATATGGCCGACGTGGTGAAAAGGCTGGACTCGCTGGAGGCCCAAATAAAGGGAGTCGCCTAGCATGAGCCAGACTCGATTTAGACAGATCGCTAGTTTAGAGAAACTGGCCCAGCCCTACCTCGAAGCTGGACGGCGGACCGAAGGAAAATGGCAGTTGACTCGTGTCGGAGCGGTCGCAAATGCAGCCAGCCTCGCCTTTCTGAACCGCTACGGAAATCCAAATATTGGCGAGCCATTGTCCTGTGCATGGGAACGTTGCACCAACACCCAGGTGTGGAAAGAGTACTGCGATAAATGGGAAGCGATGGAACTAGAACAACTCCGTGATAATTTCGGTGATAATTGGCGGGAGCACGGTGAATACCCGGGTCATGACTATTTGCGCTCACCGTTTGATCGAGATGGCGCATTCTTAAGCGGCCAGCACCTTCGTCACGAACTCATTGCCCGCTTCTCTGGGGCCACTGAGAAGAAAAAACTGGAAAGAGTGTTTGCGTCGGCACCGCCGTGGCTCATCTGGTTTACATTTGCAGATCTTACAGCTAAATCGCTAGGCCTTGCCGTACCAGATCTTTCAAGCGTAGCGGGTTTCGTACGATCAAAAGCAGATTTCGACAATTGGTACGGATTGCCAAAAGGCGCATTTGAACCCCGACCCTGGCCTGACGGGCCCGACAATGAACCGCTTGCCCGCATCGGTTTGAATCTATTGCGCCCCGCGACGCCGTCTTCGGACAGCCAAATGACCCCCCGTGAACAAAAACGAGCGCGTGCGAATCCGATGAAACGTATTGATGATGACTGGCCATACCTGGAGTCACCAGAGCTCCTCTCGATGCCATTCGGTAAACTGGTGAAGTTGCTGGCCCATCCGGACCTCGACACGGCTGTCGAACTCGATTGCTGACAGCGACCATTGGACGTAGGCGTTGCGAGCTTATCAGCGCTGTGCTGAGCGTGCCGGCAACCAACGGGTCAGCTGGGTCTGGCGCTGGCGAGAAATTGGGTTTGTTTCGTTTATTCGCCGTCCAAAATAACGCGTTGTCGAAGCTGCCCCGGGCCACTACCATTCTAGATGAATTCGACGCCGGCCAAACTGTAAGGTTAATCCAACCACGGGCAACGGTCGCCCGACGCCATCGCCTCGGCGGACCGTACTATCGTTTCTTTTCGCAGGGGTTGGCGCTCTTGCCGGAATGATTTCGCTGCGGCCGTGGGTTTTGGCCCCCTTGGCAGGTTCTGCAGCAGCCTTGGTAAGGCGGACACAGCTGCAGACCATGCCGCCTGACAAAACGAACCCAATTTGCTGTACCGCGCGACGTCGACTTCGATGGCGCCAATGCTCAGTCATCGGCGGGCAAGTATGGGGAGGATTCTTCCTGCCTCAAGTCAAAACGGGAGCGTTTTCGTTCCTGGGGCTTTCGGCGGTTGAGATTATCGAGTGCGAAGAGGATCTGGGCTACTTGCCGCCACAGCGTGTATTCATAACGGCTCAGCCGGTCGAGCGCGTAGTTAGGCAGATTGGCCAGGCCCAGAAAGCACTGGGCAAGGTGGAGGCTGGGGTCCGCGGCAGGTTCTGCGGTCCGCGGATCGAACCGCGGCAGGTCTGTTCCACTCATGGCCGCCGTCGATGCTGTATCACGGTCGCGACTGTCCGGATTAGCCGGTCTGAACAGTGCATAGACTACTTCTCGCGAGGCTGGCTGAAGCTTATGCGCGTGGCTGCACTCACTCAGATGTTCAGCCTGAATCTCGAACAGCCCTGTTTCCATGGCTGTGGCACGGCGCAGCCGCCACAATGCACTGGCCAAGCGTAAGACAAGCTCCCGCTCCACTGCGGATTGGACATCGTAGTCGGCGATGATGGCGGCTTCGAACCCTTTGTAATCTTCAGCATCCTCAAGCGCGCCGATGACCGTCTCCGCCGTGAGACCGTGGCGGACGGCATTACAGCGGGAACGCTGCTTACCTTCTTCGGTAATCGGGCCGATGCTTTTGGCGGCGTTGCGGCGGTTGGCTTGCCATTGTTGGAAGGAGGTCATTGCTGGCCGCTTGGCGAAATTGGCTTCGTTTCGTTTTTTCGCGCGCGCTTGCCCGCGCGGTTGCGAGTGGCTTTGCTCCGCTCGCCATCGTCGCCATCGATGGCAGCGCCGTCCACCGCCGCCTGGCTCGGTAGGGCGCGGTGCGGATGCGTCTTCAGCCAGAAATCGCGGGCGGCCGGGAGAGGATCGATGCCGGACTTCTGCCACCAAGCGGCTTCATCACCGCAGCGATGAAGTTCGCGATGATGTCCCCGGCACAGCGGCACGGTGAATTCGTCGCTGACCTTGCGGGCAAGCGCACGGCTTTGCGCGAAGCGAATGTGGTGCGCGTCCGAGGGCTGTCGTCCGCAGATCAGGCACGGTAGTTGGGCGACAAACCTGATATGGCCTTTGTCCCGGACCCGGCGCGGCTCGGAGAAGGCCAGTTCGCTCTTGTCGACAGCCTCGATCCCACTGGGTTCAGCAGCCACCGCTACCGGACGGTGCACCGGAACAAATTGAGGGGCCGCGTCCGAAACTGCCGCCGATGCTGATGCTTCCGTGGCATGGTTTTCGTCGCGCTGCTGCAGCATCGATAATTTTATTTGGAACGCCTCTTCGACGCGCACGGCATCGGCTGCGCACAAGCTGTTCTTTGCCGCCATGACGCGATGCGCCCAAGCGGCCGCCGCATCGGCGGTGTCCAACGTTTCGAGATCCGACAACAGGAGATCGCGTTTGAGCGCCGATTGGTGCGGCGGCAACTGCTGCCGGCTCGACATCCGAGCGATGGCGGCACGGTGCACGGGTGAAAGGCGTGCCGCGCCGGAGCCATTGCCGCGGGCAACGCCGTGTCCGTTGCCGCGTGCCCCAGCTCCTGGGGTCTGTGCTGCCGGGCTCAGCAGATCCGGCGCATCAAGGTCATCCTCGCCGGCAATGCCGACAAGCGTGAACAAGGCATAGCGCCGGGCATAGGTCAGTGCCGCGCCCATCCGATGCGGCTCTGCCGAAGAGGCAATGTCACAGACCGGCCAGTCCGAGGCGATCCATTGCCCGGAGGCATGGGCCAAGACCGTGGTCAGATTGATTATGCCCGCGTCCTGATCGAGGGCCGTGGTCTGCACGGTCGCGATCTCATGCTGGCCCAAAGTCTTGCGCACGATGTCGAGCCCGCTGGCTAGCGAGGCGTAGCGAAACAGCCGCTCGGCAGTGTCACCACCCTCCTCCGCCTTGATGGCGCCGACGAGAGATTTCGCCGGGTTGGTCAGTTCGCATTGCGCCTTGGCCAATGCGCCGGCCAAGGCGGCGATCGATTCACTGGAGCGGTGCATGGCTAGCCTCCCTCGTCTCCAGGAGATCGAAGCTTATGGCACCGGACTTCGAGCGCTTGGCATGAAGACCATGGCCCGTTGCTTCTTTGGCATCCTCGGGCATCAGCCCCTTCAGCTCAGTCTTGGCGTTCTCATGGTCGAGATGGGCTTGGCGGGTCTGGGCATAGATGCCGGCGAACTCCGCCCAGGCATTGGATGAGCTCATATCGACCACGCGGACCGCCTCGATCCTAGGCTTGGGCGGTTCAACCCCGAATAGCTTTGGTTCTTCGCCGTTCTCGACACAGCGCCAGAACTTCCTCTCCGCGGTGACGATCAGGTGCTGATAGAGCGGGTCGGCACGGGCCAAAATCTCGACCCACTTGCCTCCCCCGGTAATCACCGAGAGCACCGCGGTCCGCGCCGCCACCACCCACATATTATGCTGCAGCTGCGGCATATATTTCGATGCCGCCCCCTCCTCCGAGAACGACCATGGCAGCATGAACTTGGCTTCGAACACCGCGTCGGAGCCCACGACCCGGCCGTCCAAAGTCGCTGCCATCCACTTGAGCGCCGGATGGAATATCCGCTGCTGGATGTCGGTGATAACCTGCCCGGTATTGGCCTCGTACCAGCGCCGGTTCAGGTCCTCGGTGGCCAGGCCCAGCTGAACGATGAGGTTATCCGAGAGGTCCTCAGGCTCCGCCTCGCCTCGCTTCTCCCGCCACAGCCGCACCAGGGCGGCCTCGTCGTCGCCCATAATGATCCGGGCGTCCGAGCCGCCGATGAAGCGGCGGCGTCCGAAGCTTTTTTCGTCTTTGCAAAGTTGAGACCTCATGTTGCTTCTCCGTTCAACTTCAGTGCCAGCCGTGGTACACCCCCCGACAAAGCGGAGGAGGTCGAGCCAATTGCTGATGTCACTAATGATAGAAATACTATTAATATTCCCAAATGGAGATGTCAATAGAAATTCTATCAATTTGGGCAAAGTGCCGTGATTTCGACTCGCCAGATCAAGGCCGCACGTGCACTGCTTGGCTGGTCCCAGTCCGACTTGGCAAAACGCTCAGGCATTTCCGAGCCAACGGTAGCTCGCCTGGAGGCGATCGATGGTGAATTGGGTGGACGTAAGGGCACGGTTAAAAAAATCCGGATGGCCATTGAGGCTGCCGGCGTCGATTTCATCGACGAGAATGGGGGCGGACGGGGAGCTCGTCTTCGCAAGAGTACATCGAAACGAATCAAGTAACGGAAGTAACGCGTTGGGCACCAATGGCACGGCACAGTTGGTCCAATGTTGTCTGGACTAAAATCGACAACCCGCAGGCGCAGCTAGTCTACGATCGGGTTGCCGCTGTTTATCTCTGCTGATACCACCCACGCATGCCCGACAAGCCCGAAAAATCCAACAAGCTCAAGGCACGGCTGCCGCGCGGTCTTGCCGATCATACGGCCGGCGAGATCGCGGCGACGCGGATCATGATCGAGAAAATCCGCGCCGTTTACGAGCTTTACGGCTTCGAGCCGGTGGAGACGCCGACCATCGAATATACCGATGCGCTCGGTAAATTCCTGCCCGACCAGGACCGCCCGAACGAAGGCGTGTTCTCGTTCCAGGACGACGACGAGCAGTGGCTGTCGCTACGCTACGATCTCACCGCGCCGCTCGCCCGCTATGTCGCGGAAAATTTCGACACGCTGCCCAAACCGTACCGCAGCTACCGAGTCGGCAAGGTGTTCCGCAACGAAAAGCCCGGCCCCGGCCGCTTTCGCCAATTCATGCAGTTCGACGCCGACACGGTCGGCTCATCATCGTCCGCCGCCGACGCCGAGATGTGCATGATGGCGGCGGACACGATGGAAGCGCTGGGCATCCCGCGCGGAAGTTATGTGGTGAAGATTAATAACCGAAAGGTTCTCGACGGCGTACTAGAATCCATTGGACTGGGAGGTGAGCAAAACGTCGGTCGACGTCTGACCGTGCTGCGTGCCGTCGATAAATACGATCGATTAGGCGTCGAGGGTGTACGCCAATTGCTTGGGAACGGACGCAAAGACGAGAGCGGCGATTTCACCAAAGGTGCGCAGCTCGACGCCGAACAGACTGATGCGGTACTTCAGACCTTAAAATTTCGGATAGAGCATAAGGAATTTGACGATAAAATCTCGTTCGAGCGCATTACTGGCGAAGTTCCGAAGCGATTTGCGCCGATGGAAGGCCAACACCTTCTTGAAGCAGGGCGTTCTGAACTGGTCGAGATTGCCAAGATTGTTTCAGCAGCTGGGTACAAAGCAGATCGCATTCGCATTGATTCTACTGTCGTCCGCGGCCTGGAATATTACACTGGCCCGGTCTTCGAGGTGGATTTGACGTTTACGACCGACGGCAAAGACGGCTCGCCGCGTTTCGGTTCGGTCGGCGGCGGCGGACGTTATGACGGGCTGGTGTCGCGCTTCCGCAGCGAGCCGGTGCCGGCGACCGGATTTTCCATCGGCGTGTCGCGGCTGCTCGCCGCGCTCGAATATCTCGGCAAGGTCGATCTGAAGACCGAGCGCGGCCCGGTCGTCGTCACCGTGTTCGATCGTGATCGCATCGCCGATTATCAGGCCATGGTGGCCCGCTTGCGCAATGCCGGCATCCGCGCCGAGCTTTACCTCGGCTCCGGCAAATTCGGCCCGCAGATGAAATATGCCGACCGGCGCAACGCGCCATGCGTCGTCATCCAGGGCTCCGACGAGAAAGCCAAAGGCGAAGTCACCATCAAGGATCTGATCGTCGGCGCCGAGCTCGCCAAACTGGAAAAAGGCCGCGAGGAGCATTTGCAGAAACAGGCGCAGGCGCAGCGCGCGGTGCCGGAAGAAAGGCTCGTTGAAGCGGTGCGCGAAGTGCTCGCGCGGCATGGACTCGCGCCGCGCTAACGCGTGCAACCGCGGCTTAAATTCTTAAGAGCAACTGTGATTCTTAGGAGCAACTGTCAAAGGGTCTGAATTACCCCCGATAGCCCACATAGGTTGCGTAACAGCAGAACGACGAGATGGGCCAATAAGCGCCTCGCAAGCCACCTTGCCGCCCCCGCTCGTGCCAAACCGGGCCTTACCGGCGGCCACCTGCTTGGTCGCTTTCAAGGCCTGACGCGCGCCACTGTCAGGGGTCTTTGTTTGTCAGCGGACCTGCGAGCCCGTCGAGCGCCAGTTGGCCAAGTCGTGCTGCCTCGTTCTTCGGAGAGGGCAAAGGTTCCTGGAGCGCCATCGCCAAGAAAGCAGCAAAAGCCCGCTGGCATTCCTAGGAACTAGATTGCCCCCTTGAAGTTCTCAAATTGAGACTTATCATATTGACGTGTCGTTAACCTATCAATATGATAGTTTCCAATGACAGCCGAAATTGTGTCATTTGGGCTACCGCGGCCGGTAGCGGAAGAAACGATCCACCGCCTTGCCAGGGAAAACTGCTTTGGCATGGATGGTGCCGATCCTGAATTTGACGAGCCGTGTGCGTTTGAGCTCAAAATGCTCGAACGCGGTTTCGACATGCGGCAGGTATTGGAAACGATCAAAGAAGGAGCCATCAATCAAGGCCCGACGCGGGATGAATATGGAGAATGGAGGTGCCGGATGAGGCGTAGAGCTGCAGGCCGCTTAGTACGAGTGGTTGTCGCAATTTCCTCTGGTTTGACGTTTCTGACGCTGATTTCGGTTCACTGAATCGGATCATTACATGTGGCAAGGGGGACCAGGAAAAGCGATGAAGAAGGAAGAGGCAAAAAGGGCAGCAACGCGTTCAAAGCTACACCACTACAAGGCGTGTGGCCTCGATAACGTGTACCTTGATGGTGGAGTTGAGTATATCAATGCGCCGCGCGGAAAGGTTCTGCACATTAGGGACCTAGAAGGATTGCATCGAGCTATCGGTCATTGGCTCGTGCATGAAAGAAAAAATCTGACGGGCAAGGAATTTCAATTCCTACGCCATGAAATCAACCTCACACAGCAAAACCTAGCGGGAATTTTGGGCACAGATGTTCAAAACGTCGGCCGTTGGGAGCGAGAAGAGGGTGATAAAATCCCCGGACCGGCACAGGGTCTAATTCGTCTCCTCTATGACGAGAAGATAAACGGCAATAAAGAGATTAGTGAGCCACTTGAGCGACTCGCAGAGCTAGACGAACAAATGGAAGGTACGGAAGAGATCAGGTTCACAGACGGGCCGGAGGGCTGGTCTACGGCGGCTTGATCATCTCGCTTTCAAGATTCGACATTAGGGGCGGCCTTTCGACCGCCCCTATCATTTTGCTCAAGCATAATGGCCAGCATGAACGCCTTAATTCAGACCTACGCGCAAAGGTTCTCCATGCTCTCATGGAAGGCATGGTTGAAGCGTGGGAATTGATCCAAGTACCTGTAAATGCTGCGGTTTCGGGTAATCTATCAAAATGATATACGAACTTATCATTTTGATATATGGCTGGCACCCGCGCATTCCGCGCGGCGGCTATGAAAGGAGTTAACTCCATGGCCAGCAAAGAACTTATTGATAAAGTTTGGGAGAAAGGTGAGTTGATCAGGGGGAACGATCCCGATGTTTGGCGTAAAGATGCCGAAGGAAACCGCATCCGTAAAGGATCCTATGGAACCCAAGGCGAATATGGCTGGGAGATCGATCACAAAATCCCAAAGGCCAAAGGCGGTAGCGATGATCTTCGAAATCTCCAACCGCTGCATACGGAAGAGAATCGCGAGAAGTCCGACAAGATCAGGAAGTAAGGTCTTCCGGGTCTATTAAATCCGATTCGAAAACATACGAGTAGTGTATCGCTGTACATAGAGCCTCACGCAGTTCCGACGGCGTGAGGCTCTCTATTCCTATCCTGACTCCATCGCTTCCGTATGTAATGACGACTGCGCCTTTGTCGCCATAGTTGCGCGCGACCGCCCCTGCGGTGTGTCGCAGGCTCAAGGGACGCACGGACTCGATTTTTCGTTCCGACTTCATCTATTTTAATGGCTCCGCTACACCCTAGTTCCGGGTATCTTAATTAGCTGGTCCACTACCCTACCCCGATGTCCATTGATTGGAATATTTGCCGCTGGTAAGGTTTGATACGCCGAGCGGGGGCGGCGTGAGTCCTTATCTGGCTTGAGGAGAGGGATATGGCGCTCAACATAAAATACACCACTTTGCTAGCGGCGATGGCATTGGCGGCTATGGCGGGGACAACCGGCCACGCCAAGGCATTTACCATCGAAAATCAAGGCGCCAGCGATAACGGCGGGAGCGCAAATTTTGCCGATCCCGATGACAAACTGTTGCAAAACTTCGGAGGCGGCGGATCGCCGCCCGGCCAGAGTGGTCCGTCGCTGCAATTTGGTACGCCATTGACGACCAACGGTGGTCAGGGAGCATCGGTTTCGGCGCCGGTGCGGTTTGACAGCCGCTCAGTAGCGGCGATCACAACTGAGACTCAGCACAGCTAATCCCCGCTAGCCGCGCCGTGCCGGCGGCTGCCTTCAACGGCAGCGGCTTGTTTGCGGCAAAATTTTGCGGCGAACATGCGATACCGGCAAAATCGAAGCGCTGCGACCGAACGGCAGGAGGAGGCGGACGCGGTCCTGCAACTCTTCGATGCTTTGCGTGCTTATTCGACGGGCTAAATCTGAAAGCATTTCGCCAGCGACGTGAACCTTAGGACTTCTCGTCAGCGACCAGATGCAGCGACCGTCGGAGCTCGGCTGCTTAACCACCTACCGCGGGTAGCGAAATAACCCAGCGCGCTCAGCATGGCGATACAGAAACTGACCGGCCAATCGGTGTAGTAGGCGATGGCGATGCCGAGCCAGGCCTCGGCCAGAGCCAGGCCCGCAGACAGGGCCATGCCGCTCCACAGCCCGGTGACCAGCCGTTGCGCCGCCGCCGGTGGGCCGACCATAAGACTGAAAACCAGAAGGATGCCGACGATCTGGGCGCTTTCGGATACTGCAAGCGCCACGATGGCCAAAAACGCGGTGGAGATGAAGCGCAGCGGCACGCCCTTGGCTTCAGCAAGTTCCGGCTGCAAGCTGGCAAAAATGAGCGGCCGCATGATCGCGGCGAGCGCTGCCAGCGTTATGACACCGAGCCCGATGAGCGTCGCGATCATCGAGCCGTCGACGGCAAGCACATTGCCGAACAGCAACGCCGTCGCTTGGGTGGCGAATGCTGTATAGTAGTGCAGGAACAACAGCCCGAAGCCCAGCGCCAGTGCCAGCACCACGCCGATGGCAACATCGCGGCCGCTGAGCCGATCGCCCATCAATCCCATGACGACGCCGGCGGCGACCGTGACGCCGACGAGTTCCCAGACCGGCGCCATCCCGATCAGGACCGCGCCAGTCGCACCGGCGAAACCGATATGCCCGAGCGCGTGACCGGCAAAAGTCTGCCCGCGCATCACCAAAAAGTAACCCACCAGTCCTGATACCACGGCCGCCACGCCGGCGGCTGCAAACGCATTTCGCATGAAGTCGTATTCAAGCATGGTGGTGATGGTCGTGATGATGGTCGTGGTCATGCAGGTGGTCGGCGCGTTCGACATCGCGCCCGCGCGACAGTACGAAGATATGTCCATCGGCGCGCACCACCTCGATCTCGGCGCCGTAGAGACGCGACAGCACAGGGGCGGTGACTACCTCCTCGACGGTGCCAAGCGCGGCATGGCCATTACCGAGATAGAGCACGCGATCGAGCGCGCCAATGAGTTGATTGAGCTCGTGGGCGCTAAACAAGACCGTGATGTTACGGTCGCGGGCGAAGCGGCGTACCAGCTCGATGACCGCTTCCTGATAGCGATAATCGAGGCTAATCAGCGGTTCGTCGAGCAATAGCAGCCGCGGTTCGCCGAGTAATGCCTGAGCTAGCAAGAGGCGTTGACGCTCGCCACCTGACATCTCCGCAAGCGAACGCTCGGCGAGCTCGAGCGCGCCCACTTCTGCCAGCGTCGCATTGATCTTGACGCGGTCAGCGCGCCGAAGCGACGGCACTCCCCAGCGTTCTCCGTGCAGCGAACTGGCTATGAAGTCGATGCCGCGCACCCGCAAATCCGGCAGCACCGTGCGCACCTGCGGCAGGTAGCCGATCGCCGGATTGCCGCGTTGCGGGGGGCGGCCGAACACGCGCAGTTGGCCCGCAGTCGCCGGCAACAGCCCGAGGATGGCGCGCATCAGCGTGGTCTTGCCGGCACCGTTGGGGCCGAGGACGCCGATGAATTCGCCCGATTTGATCGCAAAACTGTTATCGACAAGGACCTTGCGGCCGCCGATCATCAGCGTCGCATGATCGAGTTCGATGACATTCATGAGGAGGGTCCACCCAACGCGGTCTCGGTTTCGTTGAGCTCGCTCAACATCCAGTTCTGGTAGGACAGGCCGGGCGGACAAGTTTCCGTCACTCCGACCACGGAAATACGAGCAGCGCGCGCAAGATCGACGAGATGTTGTACGATCTTGTCCGAGGCCTGCTTGTTGTAGAACAACACCCGTAATTTGTGCGACTTGAGATCACTTTCGAATGCAGCAAAGTCGCCGGCGCTCGGCTCGGTATTATTCATGACCGAAAGCTGGAAGCGGCGTTCGAGCATCGTTAGGTGCAATGCGTCCGACATGTAGCCAAACACCGGCTCGGTTGCCGCCACGGTGATGCCGGCATACTTGCCGCGAATAGCGGCGATCTTGTCATCCAGCGGCTGGAATGACGCAAGAAATGCGCGAAGGCGCATCGTGTAATTGTCGGCATGGGCCGGATCGGCCGCGCTGAGCGCCGCAGCCAGTGCCTTCGCGACCGCCGGCATCGTCGATGGATCGTACCAAAGGTGCGGATTGTCGCCGGCCTTCTTGTGCATAAGATCGGCGGCGACAATCGTAACGCGACCGGGTTTGGGCGTCACTTTGAGCAGCCTTTCCATCCACGGGTCGTAGTTGGCGCCGTTATAGATGACCACTTGCGCCGCAGCGATCTCACGGACGACCGACGGCGTAGTCTCGAATAGATGCGGATCCTGGTCGGGATTGCTGAGGATGCTAGCGACCGAGACCAGGTCGCCACCGATCTGCTGCGCCACGTCGCCGTAGAAATTCTCCGCCGCGACGACCGCAATTTTGCCGCCTACCGCCCGAGCATCCGCGACACCGGCCAATATGACCAGCACCGCCGTCACTAACCCGAACGTGATCTCCATGAGCCGGAACGTGATCTTCATGAGCCGGCCTCCGCGGTTGCCTGCAAAACAGGCATGTCGGTCGTTTTCTCTTGTAAATCGCTATTAGTGGAGCGGTCGAAGTGTAATAATATAACATAACAACGGCAACGAATGCGGCCAAGCGGGCTTGCCGGGCCGCGCCGGCCAGAACCGTACGAAACGGAGGCCATAGATGAATGGCCGGCCGAAAAAGCGACGCAATTGCATTAGAGAGATCGCCAGGTTCCCTTCTCTTTTCTTTCTGCAAGCCTCGTCGTCTGGGAACTCGGTCGGTGTGGGGCGACCGCGGACACGGCGGCTCAATTCAATGAACTGGTTTCGATCGAGAATTCGATCAGGCGCACCGGGCCGTTCGCCTAACTTCGAAATCGGGGAACCATCGAAGATTCCCGCGCGCTTCCGGCTTAACGTGACAGGTGCATTGGCGCGCCTGACTTTCGTCATGGCTGCTTCCGCCGCGCTGTGGGCGACCAAGGCGCAAGCCCATCCGCATGTCTGGGCGACGATCAAGACCGATCTGCTCTATGCGACCGACGGGTCAGTGACGGGTGTGCGTCATGCATGGACCTTCGATGACATGTTCTCGGCTTTCGCGACCATCGGAATCAAAGCCAAAACCAAGGGCCAATTCACCCGCGAGGAATTGCAGCCGCTCGCCAAGATCAATGTCGATTCGCTCAAGGGCTTTGCCTACTTCACATACGCCTTGATCGACGGGGTGCCGGCGAAGAATGCCTTCAATGATGCGGTCGACTATTGGCTCGGCTACGATCCCAAAGCGACGGTGCTCACGCTGCACTTTACGCTGCCGTTCAAGAAACCGGTGAAAGCGAAGCTACTCAAGATCCAGGTCTATGACCCGGAGTTCTTCATCGACTTTGCTTTTGCCAAGAAAAATCCGGTCACGCTCGTTGGCGCGCCGCCGTTATGCGCGGTGTGGACCGAGAAGCCTGACGACCCGCATTTTCTATCGTCGCAGAATCTCAACCGGTCGTTCGTTGCTTCCGAGGCCTTTGTCGGCATGGGCGCGGAATTCGCCAACAACATCCTGGTGCAGTGCCCATGAAGAACCCGCTCAATGCACGGCGCCTTCATTTGGTTGTCTTGGCGGCGTTTGTTGCCGTTGTGGCGCTGACCGTCAACGACCGCGCGGCATGGACCCAGCTCGAGCCGTTCGGCGGTCCGCGTCCGGTCGCGATCGGCGGCATCGGCGGCTGGGTGCTCGCCAGACAAGCGATGTTCTACCAAGAGCTGGCCGGCATGATCCGCGCTGCCAGGAACAACGGATCCGCGCTCTGGGGCTTGATGGGAATCTCATTCGTTTACGGAATTTTCCATGCCGCCGGTCCGGGCCACGGCAAGGCGGTGATCTCGTCCTACCTCGTCGCCAATGAGGAGACCTGGCGCCGCGGCATCACGCTCTCGCTCGCCTCAGCGGTGATGCAGTCGTTGACCGCCATCACGATTGTCGGCGTCGCCGCCGTGTTGCTCGGCGCCACCGCCAAGCTGATGTCGGATACGGTGAACCTCATCGAAACCGCAAGCTACGTCCTGATCGTGCTGCTCGGTGCGCGGTTGTTATGGGTCAAGGGCTATGGCTTCTTCGGCGCGCTCCACAACTTGAAGGCAGAACGTGCCGGCCACTCCGCCGGCACCGAACCCCATGCACATGCGAACTGCAATCACACCCACGACGCGAATTGCGACGTTGATCGCCAGACTGCGCAAGCGCAAAATTCGGCGTCTGCCCGCCTCAATAGCTCCGCCGCCGCAAATGAGCCGAAACATTTTCATTGCCACGGCGATCATCACCATCACGAGGAGCTGGACGTATTGCCATGGGGTCATGCCCATGGTCCCGAGCCGGAGCAATTGGCGGGACCCGGCGGCTGGCGGCGTGGCCTGTCCGCGGTGGTGGCCGTCGGACTGCGCCCGTGCTCCGGCGCGATCATCGTGCTCGTGTTTGCACTAGCGCAGGGCTTGTTCTGGGCTGGCATCGCTTCGACCTTTGTGATGGGTCTTGGCACCGCGATCACGGTCGGCGCGGTAGCGACGCTTGCGGTCGGCGCCAAGGGGCTCGCCAAGCGCATTGCGCAAAAGCCGATCGGCCGTGGCGGCGTGCTCATGCGCGGCCTCGAGTTCGGCGCTGCCGGTTTCGTGTTCGCCTGCGGTATTCTGCTGCTCACCGGCTACATGGCCAGTGAGCGCATGGGGCTATTTTAGTGGGTGAACCACCGAATGCCGCAATGTCT
>CAWAEV010000007.1:0-158169 GCA_963780925.1 uncultured Alphaproteobacteria bacterium
CCCAGTCCCCCAGACTGGTGCGCTAACCGGGCTGCGCTACGCTCCGAAAACGATAGGACTATAGTGGTCGGTAACTGAACCGGCAACATGCGCTCGCCATTTGCGAATTCGCAACGTAGAGTGGCCAAAATCTCCTGCCGACTGTCTCGTTCACCGGACCACCCTTGAAGCGGCTTTTCAGCGCGACTTTCAATTCGCTGCGCGGGCTTCGCGACGGCTTTACGACCGAGCCCGCCTTGCGCGACGAGGCCGTGCTGTTGGTCATCGCCGTGCCGGCGGGATTTTTTCTCGCGCCCGACGCCGCCTGGTACGTCGCGATGATCGGGGCCGTGCTCGTCATCCTGGCCGTTGAATTCCTCAACACCGGTATTGAGAAACTCGCCGATCACGTCACGCGCGAGCAACACAAGGACATTCGCCGCATCAAGGATTTCGGTTCGGCCGCTGTGTTCTGCGCGCTCAGCCTGGCGGGATTGGTGTGGCTCCTGGCGATCGCCGTGCGCTTCGGATGGCTCTGAAAATCCCGGTGAGCGGCCGTGCTGCGCCGGGGCCTGCGGCCGCGCGGATCGGTCCGTACACTGCCGCGATCGTCAGAGTGATGGCTCCCGCCGCATAGACGGCAGCGTAGATGGCGAGAAAGCCGACCAGGCCGAAGTCGGCTACGAATGCGAACAGTGTTGCAACCAACATCGCGACCGCGACGGCAGCGCCATTATACGCCAGGCTTCGGAAGAAGCCCGTAAACTGCAGCAGGGCTTCCGACACGATTTGCAGGACGCTGGCCAGCAACAGCGCAATAAGTATCGGCGTGATCGCATACGGAATAGTTGCGGCCGATCGCAGCAGGAACGTAAACAGCGGGCCGGCCGCGAACAGGAGCAATGCGCTCGCAATCGCGGCCGGCACACAACAGAGCCCCGCCGCCAAGAGCGTCGTGCGCACCAGCCGGTCGACGTCCCGCGCCGCAAGCGCGCGGGTCTGTTCGGGAATGGCGACATCGCAAATGGCGGCGAAGATGACGCAGGCGCCGCGGAAGATGCGGAACGTCACTTCCAGAATGATCGGCGCCGCGCCGAGACCGAACCAGACCGGCACCACGTAATAGGGAAAGGTCACAATAAACACGCCGCTTAACGCGCCGGTGGCGCTGCGAGCTATTGAACGCCGGTTCAATCTAATGAACGACAAGAGCTCGCCTGCAACTCCGCGCAGGCGCGGCGCCAGGGCGCCGCGTTGCGTAAGTTTGATGGTCGCGACGACGAACAGCACGCCCCACAGAATGTTGGAGCCGATCAGGAAGGCGTTGAGCGGCAGGCCGCCGAGCATCGCAAGCATCATCGCGATGTTGACGACACGGCGAACCAGCTCGAGTTTTTCGTAGAACACGAACACGTCGACCGCGATGCTGATGCTGCGCAGCGATGTCCACGCTAGATTGAGCGTAATGTAGAGCAGGAACAGTGCCAGCTCGGACGCTCCGGCGAGCGTCGCTGCGGGTCGCGCCAGTGCGACAATGAAGCAGATCAGCGACGCGGCAAAGGCCAATGCCGCGTAGAACAAAATGACGGCTGTTGCTTGGCGGGCGGCTTGCTCGTTCTTGCTCCCGGCAAGATGAGCGCCCCGCAGGTTGACGAACAGAATGTTTGAGAGGCCAAGGTCGACAAGCCACAGCGTATAGCCGATCGCCGCGACCACGATGAAGATCGAAAACCGCTCCGGCGTGAGGATCCGCGCAAACACGAATGTCTGGATGAGACCCATCGCCACTGCGCCGCCTGCGGTGGAAAAGCGCAGCAGCGAGTAACGGATCGAAATAAGCCGCCCGCGCGGCATTTCGATCGGCGTCGCATCGTCCGGGAAAGATCCGATGTTCGCGTGCATGACCTGATGTTCGGCTCTCTCTCGGCCTTAAGTTGCGAGGCAGCCCCTATCGCGACGCAACCGCAGGCGCTCCTCGCACTTCATGAGCGAGCCGGATCGGCCCGCGGATCATCAATCCCACCGTTGCGAGCGCGCCGCAGGTATAGACCGCCGCGTAGGCGTTCAAGAATTGCACGATGTCGAGGTGCGCCCAGATCGCGAACGCCGCGACGCCGGTAAGCGCGGCGACCAAGCCGAATGAAATACGGGCCACTTCTTTGAAGAAGCCGGTATGCACCAGCACGCTATGCGACACCATCTGCGCTAAATTGCCGACGAGCAGCATGATGATGATTGGCGTGGTTGCTGGCGGCATGATGGCCGCCGGGCCGAGCAGTACGGCGAAAATTCTACCGGCGGCGAAAATCAGAACGCCGCAGACCGCGGCCGCCGGAATGCTGCACAAGGCCGCCGCCAGCCAGGTGGCGCGGACCATTCCCGGGCCGTCGCGGTCGGCCAGCGCGCTGGTTTGCCGCGGCACGAGGCTGTCGCAGGCTGCACTGTAGAATTGGTTGGCGACGCGATAGACTTTGAATGTGGTGTCGAGAATGATTGTCGGCGCGCCCAGGCCATAGGCCCACGGCACCAGAAAGTAGGGAAAGTTGTAGATATAGGTCTCGCTGAGCGCATACACGCCGCTGCTGAAGAGTTGTCTGCGGTTGCTGCGCAGAAATGCGACAAAATAAACGAAGTTGCGGCGAAAATCGCCGCCGAAAGCGTGACGTTGCCTTAGCTTCACAATGGCCGCGGCAATGGCAATGAGCCAGCCTGCGTTGATCGCGAGCAGAAAAACAAGCGTGGGCAGTCCAAGCAACAGCGCCAACAACGCAATGGTAGTTATGCCGCGGCGCAATGCTTCGAGCGTTTCAAAATGCACGTACTCGTCGATTGCAATGCTGAAATAACGCAAAGCGACCCACGGCAGATTGATCGCATTGAATACGAAAAAAAGCGTCAATTCGGCGCTGTCGACGACTGAATAGTGAAAGCGGCTCGCCAGCGTTAGAAAGCATATGACCGATGCAACGGCCGCTAGCGCGACATATAAAACAAAGACCATGGTCGCCTGGGAGGCGATTGCACCTAAAGGCTTGTTTTGCAGGAATCGGCGGCGCAGATTGACGAATAACACCTTCACTATGCCGACATCGGCCAGATAGAGCGAATAGCCGAGCGCGGCAAAAAAGATGAACAGCGAGAACCGCTCCGGGGTGAGCACGCGCGCAAACACAAAGGTTTGCAGCAGACCCGTGCCTAATGTGCCGGCCGCCGTGGAGGCGCGCAGCACCATATAGCGGTAAGAGATCAGGCGCTTGCCGGTCATTTGAGCGGTGTGCACGCGCAACACGGGAAACGGCGTCGAGGTCGGACGCCGGTCCAGGTCACGCCGCTTCTCCAGCGGTGATGAGTTTGGCCACAGTGCGGGCCACCGATTCGGGCGAAAGCTGCCGGGCGATATCGGCGCGGGCGGCATCGCCGAGGCGCTGGCGCAGCGCGGGCTCGGCGGCTAGGCGGCGCAGCCAATCGGCGGCATGCTCGACATTGGCCTCGGCCCAAAGCTGTCCGTCGGCTATGAACGCGCCATCGTACGGATCTTGCACCGGCACCAAGTCATAGGACACCGGCGCCGAATTGCGCTCGTTCATGAAATCCATATTGCCGGACCATCCCGTCGCTACCACCGGCTTACCGAGTTGCATCGCCTCCGCCGGAACCAGACCAAAACCTTCTGAGCGGTGCAGCGACAACACGATGTCGACGGCGGCGATCAAGCCGGTCATGTCCGCCGGCCGCAACATGACGTTGATGAGGCGGATGTTCGGCGCGCCGGCAATCGCCCGCTCGAGCGCGTCCCGCGCGATGGGCGAGGCGCCGTGGTCGATCAGCTTGATCGCCAGCAGGCGGTCGGGCGCATCGCCAAAGGCGCGACGGAAGGCGGCGATAGCGGAGAGCGGATTTTTGCGGGTAAAGGCGGAGCCCATGTGGAAAGCCGTGAGCACGATCAGCGCATCCGCCGGCAAGCCAAGACGCGCACGCATATCGGGCGTGGCAGTGACCGGCGGCAGCGGATGCGGCACCACGTGCACCGGCAGATCGGTCGCGGCGGCCACTGCGACGCGCGCCAACTCGCTCGGCACCCAGACTTCGTGCAGATATCGCAGGCTCGGTAGCCAGGAATTTGGAATCCGCGGAAATTCCCAGGCCCAATAGCCGATGATGCGGCGGCCGCGAACGCGAGCCCGGCCGAGCGCCCACAAAGTATGCGGCAGAAAGGGCGCGTTGTGGTGGACAATAAGGGTGCCGCCGGACCCGGGAACGATAGGGCGACGGGCGGGACCTTCGAGTTCGGCCTGGCCGAAAGCTCCGCTGATATCGAAGGCCGCGGGCGCCATGCCGGCCGCTTCGAGGGCATCATAAGCGAGACGGGCGCCTTCGCCGATGCCGCTCATGGTCGAGAACAGGCCGGCGATGGCAATCGGAAATCCGCCCCGCGGCGCGCGATCGGGAAGGGGAGCAACGATCCTGCTGACGCGTGCTATGATCTGCGTCCGGGTATGCTGCGGCAAACGCTGCCACAGCCGCCGCAATGGATGACGGCGTGGCGGCGCGCGCCCGCTCTGCTCGCGCTCAGGGGGAGCCGGCGCAGCAACGCCGGGCGCGGACCGGGAAAAAGGCTGCAACGGCGCGTGCATCGCTCGATCACAATGGCGAACAAGGAGAAATGACGGCAAATGTAGCGGTCCGGTGCTAACGAAATCGTAAATTGACGGCATTATGGGACCGGCCGCATACCGCGCTGGCATAGCTTCGGCGGGTATGACCGGGGTTAAAGTCCGGTCTGAACAGCTTCACGTACCGCTCTGCGCGGCGCCACATCCCACCGATCGATCAGTCGCAAATATTGCTCCGCCATGACTTCGAAGCTGTAGGTCGGCGAAAGCCGCGCCAATTCACCGTCGATCTGGCTGCGCCGCTCTTGATCCGTCAAAATGTCTCGAATGCGCGCGACCCAGGCGGCCTGGTCGCCTTCGGGCAGCAAGAGCTGCGCGGTCAGGAGCGGCGAAGCAGCGAACATTTCGCGGAACGAAGGAATATCGGTGCACAGCGACGGCACACCGGCATGGATCGCCTCGATGCCGGCGAGGCTCAATCCTTCGTAGCGCGACGGGAATAGCGCCAGATCGATCGCAGAATAAAACAGGCCGATACGGCCATGCGCAATCGCGGGAACGATGCGGACCCGGTCCGCAATTCCCGCGGCCTCGATTTGCGAACGTAACGGTGCTTCGTCCGGTCCAATTCCAAGCAGAACCAGGACCGCCTCAGGCAGATTTTGAATCAGATCGAGGCTGAAACTTTGGTTCTTTTGATGGCTCAATCGGCCGATCTGGCCGAGCACGAGGCCATCGGCCGGCAAGTCGAGCGCCGCGCGCGCTTCGGAACGCGAAAACGCCTTCGGAATGTCATGTCCGTTAACGACCACCGCCATGCTATCGCGGCCGTAGGTTTTGGCAACGTTATTGGCGCAGGCAATCATGTGCGTATAGAGGCCGAGCCCGTAGACGTGGTCGTCAAGCGCCATCAGCGTCGGGGTCACGAACGCGCGGGGGCCGTGATAGGTGGGTATGCGGTTGCGGATGCCGGCGATGCGGCCCGCTACGCCGACCAACAAGTTCGAGAACGGCTGCAGACCGAACAGCACGTCAGGCTTGGATTGGCGCAACGCGGCGACGACGCGCAAGAACAGCGACATAAGCACGACCGGCGAGCGCGAGCGCTTTGCCGGCACAAAAACGCGCGCTCCGGGCGGCAGATCGCCGTCGGAGCCGAACAGGTACCATTCTTCGACATGGTGACCGCGCGCACGCATCGCCCTGGCGAGATTGCTCGCCAGGATCGAAGTGCCGCCATTGTCGTGTGCCGTGCCGAGAAAGACGATCGACCGCGGGCGGTGCGATAGCTGTGCCGTCACGTAGGTTTCCCTAAGCATTACGGGAATGGTTGCATGCAGCCGTTAACAGATTGTTCCGATTTAGGTGGGCCTCGGCGCGGCTCGCCAAGGGGCTGTTTGATTGGCCGCCGCCAGTCCCCAAATAAGCCCGACCATCAGAAAAAAGTGGCGCCAATGGTCGGTGTCGACGACCATGCCCTCGACGAGCTCGCCGACGAAGACCGCATAAGCGGCAAGAAGATAGTATTGCCACGGCGACGTCATGAACACGGCGCGAAGTCCGATCATCAGTGTTGCTGCGACCAGCGTCAGATAGGTCACGCCGCCAAGCCAACCATAGACCAGAAAGCCCTGCATATAGACATTGTGCTGCTGCAGTCCGTAGGTATTGGCGAATGCAAAAGGTCCCATACCGTTCGGGCGATCGAGGATGACGCTCAGCGCTAATTTTTGCTCCGTGAAACGGCCGCCCGGACCGACGTCGTAAGGTTGAATCGCCTTGGCGCGCTCCACGAACAAGTCGTGGACGGAATCGATCGATAGAAAAGCGATTACCAGCGCAGCCATCACGATGGCGGCGGCGAGCCCGAGCAAAATGATTCGGGAGCGCATGCGCGGCTCCGGCGTGACCGCAAGCAGGATCATGAAGCAGACCGACGCCGAAACCGCAAAATGGACCCAGGCGCCACGCGAGAAGCTCAACAGCAGGCCCCCCAGCAGAGCAACCATGACCGCGAGGTCAAGGAGCCTGATGCCGCGCGTCATGAGCCCGATCATGAGCAACAGCAGCGGAAAGATCAGAAACGGTCCGTAGACATTCGGATCCTTGAACGTTGCGCTGACGCGCACTCCGTCCAGGAAAATGTCCGCGCCGGGCAGCAGATGGGAAAATCCGATATAGCCGGCCACGGTCGCTATGATTGCGGCCAATAGATAGGCGCGCCGCAAGATCATGAGCCTGACAAGATCGCCTCCGCTAAACAGGCACGCGAACAGAATGCCCGCGCAACCCAAATAAACCGAGGTGCCGAAATATTGCACGGCCTTCTCGTCGTCGCCGACCTGGACCAGGGACATGGCGCCGCCGATTAGCCATACGATTGTCAGTACCAGCAAGGGCGTTAGCCTGCGATCAAACGGGATGCGAGCGGTGATGCAGGCGATCAACAGCACGAACATCATCATGTCGTGCGGCGACGGTTCGATGAAGGCGATCGAACTCAGCAACACCGTGACGAAAAGCACGAAATTCAACAACCGCTCGGCGAAAGCCGCAGAGCTGCCCGGATGTTCGATTGGCAGCGCGACGGCCGGGCTGCGGACGGTCATCAATAGGCGCCTTCGCCTCGGATGAGCGCGAATGGGGTGCGCAGCACTATGTAAAGATCGAACAGGATCGACCAGTTCTCGATGAAATAAAGGTCGTGCTCGACACGGCGGAGGATTTTTTCGCGGCTGTCGGTTTCGCCGCGCCAGCCGTTGATCTGAGCCCAGCCGGTGATGCCCGGCCTGACGCGGTGCCGTGCGAAATATCCGTCGACGGCTTCATCATAGAGGTGGTCTGCGGCCTTGGCCTGGATGGCATGCGGCCGCGGGCCGACCAGCGACAGGTTGCCGGTGAACACCACGTTGAACAGCTGCGGCAATTCGTCGAGGCTGGTCTTGCGAATGAAGCGGCCGACGCGCGTGACGCGCGGATCGCTCTTGGTCACAAGCTTGCTGGCATTGGCGTCGGTTGCTTCCACATACATGGAACGGAATTTGTAAATCTCGACGAATTTGTTGTTAAATCCGTAGCGCCGCTGTTTGAAGATGATCGGTCCCTTGCTGTCGAGCTTGATGGCGATCGCTATCAAAAGCATGATCGGCGCGACGCAGATCAGCACCAGCGAGCCGATGATCTTGTCGAACAGCCATTTCATCACGACGTCCCAATCGGCGATCGGCCGATCGAAAATATCGAGCACCGGCACGTGGCCGATATAGGAATAGGCGCGGGGACGAAACCGCAGCTTGTTGGCGTGAGCGGCGAGCCGGATGTCGACCGGCAGGACCCACAGTTTCTTCAGCATCTGCAGGATGCGGCTTTCCGCCGAAATCGGCAGCGAGAAGATGACGAGGTCGACACGGGTATGGCGAGCGAACTCAACGAGGTCGTCGACCGTGCCGAGCTTGGGAACGCCCTCGCAGCTTGTCGCGCTGCGGTCGTCGCCGCGATCGTCGAATACCCCGATGACGCGAACGTCGGAATCGCGTTGCGCCGCAACCGCGCCGATCAATGCCTCGCCGCTGCCGCCGGCGCCGACCACGACGGTGCGGCGGTCGAGGCGGCCTTGCCGCGTCCACCGGCGCACCAGCAGAAATAGCGCACGCCGAAAGGCGATAAGCGCGAAAAGCCCGACCACGTAATAGCTGCCGAGCCAGGCCCGGGAGAATTGATCACCCGACTTCAAGAAATACGACGTGGCGACGGCGAGCAGAAACACCACCGACCAGGCCGAAGCAAGCCGCATATACTGCTTCTCATGTCCGCGGAACGCCTGGACCTGATAGATGTCGGCTACCTGGAACGCCAGCATCGACAGCAGGGAGATGCCGAGGATGCCGCCGATGTAATAGCGGGCCGAGTCGGCGACCGCCGCGACCAGCCACAGATAAAGGACGAGGCCGATTGTCGCGACCAGGGCGATCTCGATGACCCGGACGATGCCAGCCAGAACGATCGGCGAATACGGTTCTTTAAATCGCTGCGCCGCGACTGCAAGCGCGGCGGAAGACAGCGCGCGAGGCCCGGAGGTCTTCGCGGCCGCGCGCGGCAATGCCTTGACCGCAGACGAAACCGCAGCTGCAGTTTCGAATATCGTGCCTTGTTCGGGACCGGCCATACTCGTTAAGAAACTCCCAGTTACACGGAGCGGCCATCCCCGCGCCGGCCAATTGCCCGCAACATAGTGAACAATCTTCAAAAATTGGTTATGTGAATTGAGCAACTTTTCGTGCTGCTATCGCTTCGCGGTAGGCTGCAAGATTGGATTCAACCATCGTGCACAGCGAGAACTCGTTGCGCACCCTTGCCTTGAGCGCCTGTGCGCCAGAACGCATCTTGCCCGGATCGTCGAGCGCGGCGGTAATAGCGCCGATCAGCGCGGCAATGTCGTCGGGCGGAATAAGTTTGGCCGCTTGCGGGCCAAAAATTTCCGGATTGCCGCCGACGTCGGTGGCGATAATCGGCAGTCCGGCGGCGGCTGCTTCCAGAACCACATAAGGCAACAACTCGGCGTGCGAGGGGATGACCAGCATGCGTCCCATGGTGAAGGCCGTGCGGGCCGGACAATGACCGATAAAGCGAACTTGATCGGCAAGCCCGAGCCGATTCGCCAGCGCTTGCAGTTTTCCGGCGTCCGGCCCTTCACCCGCGATGGTCGCGCTGACGCGGCGGCCGGATTGCTGCAGGATGGCCAACGCCTCGATGAGCACATCGATCGCCTTCACCGGCCGCAACTCGCCGACGCACACGATATCGGTGGCATCGGGCCTCGGCACCGCCGGCTCGAACTCGGCCTCGGCAATGCCGTTGCGCACGACACGGACCAGCGCGCGCGGCGGAGCGACGACCTTGCGATAAAGTTCCGCAATGTAACTACTCTCGAACAGAAATAGATCGGTGCGCGGATTGAGAATCCGCTCGAGCGCCCGGTAGAAGCCGCCGCTGAGCGTGCCGGGGCAATAGACCAGCGATCCGCCGTGCGGCGTATAGACGCGGAACGCGTTCGGCGCGGCCGGCGTAAGCCGCGCCAGAGCGGCGCCCTTGGCGCCGTGCCCATGCAGCACGTCGGGCGCAAGTCTACGAAGCCGGCGCGAGATGCGCCACAGCGCATAGACGTCGCGCGGATTGAGCTCGCGCGCGATCGGAACCCGCTCTACGCCGAGCGCAAGCCGCGGGGCGAGTTCGGCAAGGATTGCCTCGGCACGCGCGCCGCCGGTCATGGAATCGACGATCAGGCCGACCCGATGGCCGCGTTCGATCTGGCCGCGCGTTACATCCACCACATGTCGGAACAGTCCGCCGAGCGGCGCCCGAAGAATATGCACAATCTTGAGACTGCTGGGAGCGAGCGCGGCAAGCCGGGGTTCGATGGCGCCGGCGCGGCCGAAGGGCACGCGGCCGAGTGTCGGATAAATCGGGCGCGGATCGCCCATCTGCGGTCTTTAAACTTGATGCCAAAGCGTTAAGTCGGATTGAGGGCCCCGGAGGTTAATAAATCCTCACGTGAGGCAGCGGCCTCGACGGATAGCGCTCTTAACCACCCTGAGAGATCGCATGGCGGCTTTAACCGGATAGCAACCTTAATAGTTTGTGATCGGCTATGGCCCTGCGCTCTGTCGGCAAGTATGTTTCGAGGAGTTTCGGAATGAGTGTGGCGTCGCCGCCGCCGCGCGCGCGAGGACCGTCCGACGCCGAGTTGGATCTGTCGGCGCTCGGCGCGACATTGTGGCGCAAGAAATGGAGCGTTCTGCGCCCGACAATTCTCGTCGCGCTGGTCACGCTTGTTGCCGTGCAGGTGATTACTCCGCGATATCAATCAGAGTCGCGGATTTTCATTGAAAGCCGCGATAACATCTATTTGCGCCCCGATGTCGACAAGGACACCGCCCCCAATGCGGTCGACGACGAGGCGGTGACCAGTCAAGTCCAGATCATCCTGTCGCGCGACCTGGCGCGCGAGGTGATCAAGAAGCTCAAGCTCGGTGAGAAACCCGAATTCGATCCGACGCTCAACGGCGTATCGCCGATCACAGCCGTGCTCGGTCTATTCGGTCTCGTCAAAGATCCGTTGAGCATGACTCCAGAAGAGCGCGTACTCACGGCCTATTACGATCGGCTGACCGTGACGCCGGTCGAAAAATCGCGGGTGATCAATATCGATTTCCTGTCGCAGGATCCCGAACTTGCCGCCCAGGTCGCCAACGCCATCGCCGACGGTTATCTGATGCGTCAACGCGAAGCCAAGGAGGACCAGGCCAAGACCGCGGCGCAATGGCTCGCCGGCGAAATCGACACCATGCGGCAGAAGGTGGAGGAGGCGGAAGCCAAGGTTGAGGATTTCCGCGCCAAAACCAATCTCCTGGTCGGCAACAACAACACCACGCTTTCGGCGCAGACGCTCGGCGACGTCAATGCCCAGCTCGCCGCCGCGCGCGCGCAAAAGGCCGACGCCGAGGCCAAGGCCAAGATGATCCACGACATGCTGCGCTCGGGCCAGCCGATCGAATCCTCCGATATCCTCAATTCCGAACTCATCCGGCGTCTGGCCGAGCAGCGCGTCACCTTGCGCGCGCAGCTTGCCGAGCAATCGGCGACACTGCTCGACGGCCATCCGCGGATCATCGAATTGAAGGCGCAGATCGCGGACCTCGATAACCAGATTAGAGCCGAGGCGGAAACCGAAGCGCGGTCGTTCGAAAACGACGCCAAGCTTGCCGGCGCTCGTCTCGATACGCTCACTGCAAGCCTCGATCAGCTCAAGAACCAGGCGGCAACGACCAACGGGCAGGATGTGCAGTTGCGTGCGCTCGAGCGCGATGCCAAATCGCAGCGCGATTTATTGGAGTCGTATCTTGCTAAATATCGCGAGGCGACCTCACGCAACAGCCTGGAGTCGACACCGGCCGATGCGCGCGTGATCTCTCGCGCGACGGTATCGAATGTTCCGGCCTATCCGAAGAAGCTGCCGACGGTATTGATCGCGACCTTCGCGACGCTACTGCTAAGCTCCGGCCTGGTGATGACCAAGGAAATCATGGCCGCCCCTGTTGGCCCCGCTCCGGTGCGGGTAGACCCGGCCCTCGGAATGTCCGACGCATTAGCGCCGAGATTGGCGGCAATCGCGAACGAGCCGCCGCGGCCGCCTGCTGCCGCCGGCGTTCCCACCGGCTCGATTGTGAGCGTCGCCGACAACCTGCGACATGCCGGCGCCGCCGGCGAGCGGCTTGCCGTGTTCGGCGCTATGCCGGGAATAAACACGACCCAAACCGCGATAAAACTCGCGCGCGCCCTGGCGGACGATTCGCGTGTCGTCCTGGTCGGGCTCGCTTCCGGCGCCACCGCGATCAGGGGGATATCCAACGAACCGTCCGCCAATGGGCTTGCCGAGCTAGCCCGCGGCACGGCGTCGTTCGGCAGCATCATCACCAAGGACAAACTTTCACCGCTGCACTTGATCTCGGCGGGGCAGGCGCCAGTCGATCGGGTTGGTCTTCTTGCCTCGCCCGGCATGGTTACGAACTTCAACGCGTTGGCGCGCAGTTACGATCACGTCGTCATCGATGCGGGTGAAGCCGCCGGACCGGAGATCGAGCGCATCTCCGAAGTTGCGCCGAACGCCGTGCTCGTCACCGACACGCTATCGAATGCCGCCACGACTTCGGCGCGGGATCGCCTCCTGGCGTCTGGATTCAGCGACGTGCGGATCCTCGCGGCCGGATACGGAACTCCCGGCGAGACGGCCGTGGCCGCGTAAAAGCCCGCTTTGCCGCGCGACGGTTGACCGGGCTTCTGCCTTGGCAAAAGATCATCGGTACGCTTCGACGAGGGAACGTCGGTGGCCGGCTTGAAACAGACGATCATTCGCGGCGGCTTGGAATCGCTGTATTTTACCGGCGCGTATATTGCGTTGCGGCCGTTTGTCGGCGGCGTCGGCGAAATTTTGACCCTGCATCACGTGCGTCCGCCGCGGCCGGACCGGTTCCAGCCCAATCGTCTGCTCGAAGTAACCCCGCGCTTCCTCACCCGCGTGATAAAGACCTTGCGCCGGTCGGGCCTCGATCTCATCAGTCTTGACGAGATGTATCGCCGCATGATCGACGGCGATTTTTCGCGCCGGTTCGTCTGTCTTACCTTCGATGACGGCTATCGCGACACGCTGCAATGGGCCTATCCGATCCTCAAGGAAGCCGAAGTGCCTTTCGCGGTTTACGTACCGACCAGCTTTCCGGATCGCCTCGGCGAATTGTGGTGGCTGGTGCTCGAAGCGGTGATCGCGCGCAACGATCGCATTGGGCTTGTGATCGCCGGCCAGGATCGCAAATTCGACTGCGCTACGGTTGCGGAAAAACGCGCGCTCTATGACGAGCTTTACTGGTGGCTGCGCAGTCGGCCGACGGAAGCCGAATTGCGCGAGGTGGTTCGTAATCTTGCCGCCTTCTATCACGTCGATATCGCCGCATTCTGCGATGAATTGTGCATGAGCTGGCGCGAACTCGCAGAACTCGCGACCGACCCGCTTGTCACCATCGGTGCGCATACCGTCACTCACCCGATGCTGGCGAAGCTCGCCAGGGACACGGTGCGCTCGGAAATGGATTTGAGCCGCTCGGTCATCGAAGCGGCCCTTGCGGTGCGGCCGCAGCATCTGTCCTATCCGTTCGGCGATCGCTCTTCGGCCGGCGCGCGCGAATTCGAGATCGCGGCCGAGCTCGGCTTCAAAACGGCGGTGACGACGCGGCCCGGGGTCCTGTTCTCCAAACATGCGCAATGCTTGATGGCGCTGCCGCGGATTTCGCTCAACGGTGATTACCAGCGCATTCGTTACGTGCGCGTGTTGCTATCGGGCGCGGCAACGGCGATGTGGAATGGGTTTCGCCGCCTGGACGCAGCTTAGCCCGACCCCCGGCTCATCCAGGAAACGATCGGCATTGCCGGTAAAGCCCAGCCCAGGCCGGCGATCACGTAATAGGCAATCGACAGCGCGGCACTGTCATGGATCGCGGGAGCCTGGGCCAGCGCCATCGCAACCAGCGCCCACACAATGACCAGTGCCAGAAGTGCGACGGTGCCGATGAATTTGCGCAGACGAATGGGCATGGCGGCGCGGTTCCGGGTTGATGTCGACCGTGTTGCGAGGGTAGGGGGCAGCACTATATGGTCGGCGCGCCCGCTACAAGCGACCGTGGTCGAGCGGAAATGGTGACCCGAGTTTCACGTCCGACGCGCGCCATCCAGTTGTGGCTCTACGCCGTTGCCGCGCTTGTGCTTGCCATGGTTCTGGTCGGCGGCGCGACGCGGCTGACCGAATCCGGGCTGTCGATTACGGAATGGCAACCGGTCATGGGCGTGGTGCCGCCGCTCAACGCGACGCAGTGGCACGACGAATTCGAAAAATATCAGACCATCCCGCAATACCGCGAGCTCAATCGCGGCATGAGCCTCGTTGCGTTCAAGACGATCTACTGGTGGGAATGGACGCATCGGCTGATCGGCCGCACGATCGGCGTGGTGTTCTTGTTGCCGCTGTTGTGGTTTCTGTGGCGCGGTTGGATCGGTCCCGGATTGCGGGCGCGGCTGTGGTTGATTTTCGGGCTCGGTGCGCTGCAAGGCGCGGTCGGCTGGTGGATGGTGGCGTCCGGCTTGGTCCATCGCGTCGAAGTTTCGCAATACCGCCTCGCGACGCATCTCGCGCTGGCCTGCATCATCTACATCGCGATCCTGTGGACGGCGCAGCGGCTGGATGAACAGGAATCGACGCCGGCGCCCGGCGCAATCCGTGCGTCCGCCATCGGCCTGCTCGTTCTGGTCTTGGGGCAGATCTATCTTGGCGCTCTGGTTGCCGGGCTGCGCGCCGGCGACATCTACAACACGTGGCCGCTGATCGACGGTGCGTTGGTGCCCAACGCCTCGCGCCTGTTTTTTGACGTGCCGCTATGGCGCAATTTCTTCGAAAACACCCTCACGGTGCTGTTCGACCACCGCATGCTCGCCTATGCGATCTGGTTCGTCGCGCTCGTTCACGCGGTCAATGTAACGCGCATTGTGAAAACTGGGCCCGTCGTCGCCGGCGCCGTCATTCTTGCCGCGGCGGTCACGTTGCAGGCAGCGCTCGGCATTTTCACGCTTTTAATGATTGTGCCAATATCGTTGGCACTGATGCACCAGGCCATGGCGATGGTGGTGTTGATGGTCGCGACAATGCACGCCGCGTCCGTCGCCGAACGCGCACCGCGCACGCTGGCGGCGCCGATGCGGGCGTGAAGACCGCTAGTCCGCCAGTGCCTGCTCGAGGTCGGCGATGATGTCGTCTTTATCCTCGATGCCGATCGACAGCCGCACCACGTCGGGGCCGGCCCCGGCTTGAACTTTCTGCGCGTCGGAAAGCTGGCGATGCGTGGTCGAAGCTGGATGAATGATGAGCGAGCGGGTATCGCCGATATTGGCAAGGTGCGAGAACAGTTTCACATTCGAAACGAGCTTGACGCCGGCGTCATAGCCGCCCTCGAGCCCGAACGTGAACACCGCGCCGGCGCCCTTGGGGCAATATTTCTGCGCTAGGTTGTGATAGCGGTCGCCCGGCAGGCCCGGATAGCTGACCCACGCGACTTTCGGATGCGCCGCCAGCCATTCCGCGACCACGAGCGCATTGTCGCAATGCTTTTGCATGCGCAGCGGCAGCGTCTCGATGCCGGTGAGGATGAGAAAGGAATTGAACGGGGAGATCGCCGATCCGATGTCGCGCAGCGCCAAAACCCGGCAGGCGATGGCGAAGGCGAAATTGCCGAAGGTCTCGTGCAGCACGATGCCGTGATATTCCGGCCGCGGCTCGCATAGCATCGGATAGCGCCGCTCGCGCGACCAGTTGAAGGTGCCGCCGTCGACGATCATGCCGCCGATCGAATTGCCGTGGCCGCCCAAAAATTTGGTGAGCGAATGCACGACGATGTCGGTGCCATGCTCGAACGGCTTGCACAGATAGGGCGTGGCGAGCGTGTTGTCGACGATGTAAGGCACGCCGGCGCGCTTGGCGATTTGCGAAACCGCCGCCATGTCGGTGATGACGCCGCCGGGATTGGCAATCAACTCGGTGAAGATCGCCTTGGTTTTCGGTGAGATGGCGCGCTCGAACGAGCCGATGTCGTCGGGATCCGCCCACACCACGTTCCAGCCGAAATTCTTGAAGGCGTGATTGAACTGATTGATCGAGCCGCCATAGAGCTTTTTCGACGCCACGAATTCATCGCCGGGCTGCAACAGGCAATGGAAAATCAAAACCTGCGCCGCGTGGCCGGACGCCGCCGCAAGTCCCGCGGTGCCGCCTTCGAGCGCGGCGACGCGTTCTTCGAGCACCGCCGTCGTCGGGTTGCCGATGCGCGTATAGATGTTGCCGAAGGTTTGCAGCCCGAACAGCGAGGCGGCGTGATCGACGCTCTCGAACACATAGGACGTGGTCTGATAGATCGGCGTCGCGCGCGCGCCGGTGGTCGGGTCGGGTTGCGCGCCGGCATGAACGGCAAGGGTGGCGAAGCCGGGAATGCGTTCGCTCATTGGTGCTTCCTCGTTGGCCGCTTGTTGGCCGATCGGCGTGGGATAAGGCGCTTGTGCTCGGTTTATAGGACCGGCCAAACCCGTCAAGCCGCGGCAAAGCCGTTCCGTTGATAGCACGGAGCCGTGGATAATCGCGCTGTCAAAAACGGCTACGGCGGAAGGCTGTGCTATCGTGCGGGAAGCGAAGGCAAGTTCACTTGAAGCGCTTAATCGCCTCGCGGCACGCCGGAGTGATTTTGCTGCGGTTGGCCATCAGGCAGTGCGCGACACGCTCGCGATCGGGGATGAACTGCCCACAATAGACCTGGGCATCCATCATGCAGGCGCTCTGATCGTCCTGCTGATCGGCCATGGCCCCGGCCGGCGCGAGGCACAGGCAAAACAGCGCGAGCGCCGTGATCATGAATGATTTCATGACTTTCCCCAGGAGCGCCAAGTTAAGAGCTCCTATGCATTAGACGCCAAACTAGTAAAAAAGTTCGATAAGGCAAAATCGAGGTCAATGGCCGTCTTCTTCGCGCTGCGCGCGGTCGGCCGCCTCGGTTGTGCCGCCCTGGGCGCTTAAGCGACCGAGCGTCATGCGCTGGATGCCGCCGATTGTCGCCTTTTTCGAGGACAGCGTGCGCGTGTTGACGCCCATCCAGGCAATCTCCGACGACAACCGGCCATATTCGATCTTGGGGCAGCGGTTCATCACCACTTTGAGGCCGTTCGCCTCGGCCAGCGCCGCCGCCTCGTCATTGCGCACGCCGAGCTGCATCCAGATCACCTGCGGCCGCGGCTTGAGCATCAGCGCTTCTCGCACGACTGCCAACGCGTATTGCGAACCGCGGAAAATATCGACCATGTCGATCGGCTCGGGGATATCGCCAAGCCGCGCATAAATGCGCTGGCCGAGCATCGTCTCTCCTGCGTGTCCGGGATTGACCGGAATCATGTGATAGCTGCGCTCGAGCAGATATTTGAAAGCGAAATAGCTCGGACGATTTTCCTTCTCCGACGCGCCGACCATGGCGATCGTCTTCACGGTATTGAGGATGCCGCGAATATAGCTGTCGGGATAGGAGTCGTGATTCATCGCCGGCGCCTGATGGTCAGCCGTGTTCGATCGGCAGCGTTTTTAGCGATCTTGCCATTTTGGCTCGCGCTTCTCGATGAAGGCTGAGATGCCTTCTTCGGCGTCGCGCGCCAGCATATTGTCGACCATCACTTCCGAGGCATATTTGTAGGCATCGGCGAGCGGCATTTCGGCTTGCCGGTAGAATGCTTCCTTGCCGATCTTGACGGTCAGCGTCGATTTGGCGGCGATCTTGTCGGCAAGCTTGAGCGCTTCGGTGTGCTCGTGACCTGCGGCGACGACCTGATTGATCAGGCCGATGCGCGCCGCATGCTCGGCAGAGATCAACTCGCCGGTGAGCAGCATTTCCATGGCGTGTTTGCGCGACACGTTGCGCGACAGCGCCACCATGGGCGTGGAACAAAACAGCCCGATATTGACGCCGGGCGTGCCGAACTTGGCGGCGTGCGAGGCGATGGCCAGGTCACAGCTCGCCACCAGCTGACAGCCCGCCGCCGTCGCCGTGGCATGAACCGCGGCGATGACCGGCTGCGGCAGCGTCACGATCTGCTGCATCACCTCGCTGCACATCCCCATAATGTGTTTGAAATAGCTGCGGCCGCGATCGTCGTCCTTGCGGTGCGCATTGAGTTCCTTGAGGTCGTGGCCGGCGGAGAACGCCGGGCCGTTGGCGGCAAGCACGACAACGCGCACCGTGCGGTCGTGGGCGATTGCCGTGAGCGCGTCACCGAGCGCTTCCAGCAGCGCTTCCGACAAGCTGTTGCGCGCCTGCGGCCGGTTCAGCGTCAGGACGGTGGTGCCGCCCTTGTCTTCGCGCAACAGGATCAGCGACGAGGCGGCGACAGCGGCGGCCGTAGCGGCTTGAGCGTTCATGTGACTATCCAGATTTTGGGCCTATCGGGGATTTTTGCTGTTTTTGCGGTTGCATCATGTCCATTGTATCGGAGTATGCGGTTCCCGGGGAGGTAAACATGAGCGGCAGCAGAGAAAAGGCCGTGCCGAAATTGACGCGCAAGGAGCTCATTGACCGATTGCGCGCCGAATTCCCCGAAGCGTCTCACGCTATGGGCGACTACGAAATCGAGGACGTCTGGCACGGCGGTTGCCGGCTGCGCCAGCGTTACAACGCGCGATCGTTGCGGCCGGGCGGCACGTTATCCGGGGCGACCATGATGTCGCTTGCCGATTTCGCCATGTATGTGGCGGTGCTTTCTGCGGTCGGCTGGGTGCCCCTCGCGGTGACCACCAATCTGACTATCAATTTTCTCAAAAAGCCCGCTGCGCGGGACCTGCTCGCCGAGGCGTACTTGATCAAGCTCGGCAAGCGGCTTGCCGTGGGCGAGATAGGCATTCGAGCCGATGGGGAGGACGACCTCGTCGCCCATGTCATCTCGACTTATTCGATACCGGCCAAAGGCGGTTAGAGGTATTATTATACCTCTAACCCAAGCATTTGAGAAATATCCGAAAAAAGCTGCTCAATGCGATTGACGCGCGGATGTTCCGCGGATAAATACCCGCACCCCCAATCGGATGCGGAACAGTCCCGTAGCCACGAACGGATGCGGATATGAAAACCTTTTCTGCCAAGCCCGCCGAAGTCGAGAAGAAGTGGGTGATGATCGACGCCGAAGGGCTCGTCGTCGGCCGGCTCGCCTCGATTGTCGCGCTCCGACTGCGCGGCAAGCACAAGCCGACATTTACCCCGCATGTCGATGACGGCGACAACGTCATCATCATCAACGCCGCCAAGGCGGTGCTGACCGGCCGCAAGGTCGAGCAGAAAATCTATTACAAGCACACCGGCTATATCGGCGGCATCAAGGAGCGCACCGCAAAATCGATCCTGGCGGGCCGCTACCCCGAGCGTATCGTCGAGAAAGCGGTGGAGCGCATGCTCCCGCGCGGGCCGCTTGGCCGCCGCCAGCTCGGCAATTTGCGGGTCTATCCACGCGCCGATCATCCACATGCGGCGCAACAGCCGGAAGTGCTCGATATTGCCGCCATGAACCGCAAGAATACGAGGACCGCGTAATGGCCGAGACGATCCAGACGCTCGAAGAGTTATCTTCACTCAAGCCTACGGCGGCACCGCAGGCGCCGAAATACGTGCAGAAGCTCGATAAGCAAGGCCGCGCCTATGCCACCGGCAAACGCAAGGATGCGGTCGCACGGGTGTGGATCAAGATGGGCGCCGGCAAGATCGTCATCAATACTCGGCCGGTGGAGACCTATTTTGCCCGGCCGGTGTTGCGCATGATGATCCAGCAGCCGCTGGTCGCTGCGAACCGTCAGGGCCAATACGACGTGGTCTGCACCGTTTCCGGTGGCGGTCTGTCGGGCCAGGCCGGCGCGGTTCGCCATGGCCTCTCGAAAGCGCTGATGCGCCATGAGCCCGACTTGCGTCCGGTGCTCAAGCGCGGCGGCTTTCTCACCCGCGACCCGCGCGTGGTCGAGCGCAAGAAGTACGGCCGCGCCAAGGCGCGCAGAAGCTTCCAGTTCTCGAAGCGGTAAATTTCGTAAGGTGGGTCAGCCGCGAAGCGGCGTAACCAACCATCCGCTGTTCGGTGGGTTACGCTTCGCTCAACCCACCCTACAAAATCAAAAAAACGCCAGCGTCCGGATCTCGATGCTCTCGCGCGGGCGCGCATGCGGCGGCGAGGTTGGATCCTCGAACGCGGTGTGGGCGGTCCAGCGGGCGCGGCCGTCTTTTTCCGAATCGAACACCTTGAACACGTAGGCCTCCTCGCGCCGCATGCGCGGGAACCAGTACCATTTGTGCTTCGGATTGAATTTGATCGCGTAGGTTTGACCGATGCGGCCGGGAGCGCGCCGCTCCGAGACGATCATGTCGTCCGGCGACAGCGTTCGTGCGTCCGCCATGGCGAGCGGATAAGTCTCGACCAGATAGCGGATCGGCCGCCACACCTGGATGATGGCGAAGCGGCGCTTGAGCAATTCCTCCGCTTCATCCGGCAGGATATCGCGCACGCGCTGCGGGGCCGACCATTCGGTGTAGTCGTTGTGCACGCGGCGCACGACTTCGCGAATTTTCTTTGTCTCGCGCAGTTCGTCTTCGGCGGTGCGTAGCGTGTGGTCGAACACGACGACGCGCTTGGCGCCGCTCTCAGCTTTGACCAGTTCCACCATCTCCGGATAGTAGACGCGCTTGATCTCGGCCTCGTCGAAGAAATCCTTGACCTTGGTATAGTGATCCACGAAGCGGAAGCCGTTGCGCTCCAGGGCAAAATCCTTGGCGTGCGGACGGCCGTTGTGAATGGTGACACGGCGCGGATCGGGCGTGCCGCCGGACCGCGTGTCGCTGCCGCCGGGGCTGGCGACGATAGTGAAAACCTTGCTGCCGTCGTCGACGATATAGTTGAGCGTCGCCTCGATCGTCGAAGGTTCTTTGGTATCTTGGGCGGTGTCGAGTTCTGCGGTGAGCGCCATCGGGAACTCCTGCGGTTTCCCGTAATGTATGGCCGGAACGCGGCGGCGTGAAGGGTGCTTAAAATCGCGCGGTCGGGGTTTACCGGCCGGCAAGCCTGTTCGCGAGCTTTCCCCCGATAGTAACGCCTATGGAAGGCGGGGCCACTAGCTTGCCGCCGTCAGCGGTTGGTGGTGGCGCCCATGCATATCGATCTGCAAACGCTTTCGGTCGTCACCGTATTCGTGGCGGCGCTGCTCGGCGCGCTCCTGGTCTTCGCCGGCCTGCAAAACCACAGCGTTCGCGCCCCGATGTGGTGGGGCGCAGCCCATATCGTCAACGCGAGCGGGTTCGCACTGTTGACGTTGCGCGGCGCCGCGCCGGACTTCGTGACCATCGATCTCGCCAATGCGCTGGTGCTGCTCGGTTACGGATTGACCTGGACAGGGGCGCGCATTTTCGACGGCCGGCCGATCCGACCGTTCCTCGTGCTGGTGGCGCCTCTGATCTGGCTGCTGCTCTGCCGGATACCGGTCTTCGCCGACAGTGTGCCCGCCAGGATCATTTTCGCCTCGACGATGCTGGCGCTGCTGGCGCTGTTCACGGCGCGGGAGTTTTGGCGTGGCCGCGACGAGCAGCTGATGTCACGATGGCCTACGGTTATCGTGTTGGTCGCGCACGCCACGGTCCTATTCGTGCGGGTGCCGGCGGTCCTGTTCAGTGCCACTTTCCGCGGCGATTTTATTTTGAGCACCCTGTCGTTTACGCTGTTGGCGTTCGGCACGCTGCTGTTCACAGTCGTCCTGGCATTTCTGCAGTTGAACATGACCAAAGAGCGCACCGAGCTCAGGCATAAAATCAATTCGCTGGTCGATCCGTTAAGCGGCGTCGCCAATCGCCGGGCTTTTCTCGACGGCGCCGCGGGTCTGCTGGCGCGGCAGGAGACGGACCATGAGCCGCTCGCCATGCTGTTGTTCGATCTCGACCATTTTAAGCAAATCAACGACCAGTTCGGCCACGCCACCGGCGACACTGTGCTGCAAACCTTCGCGGCAACGGCGACCGAGACACTCGGCGCCGATGTCCTGTTTGCTCGTATCGGCGGCGAGGAATTCGCCTCCTGCTTGACGGTCGGCGACCTCGACGAGGCTTACGCGATTGCCGATCGGGTACGGCGTAATTTCGCCGCCGTGGCGGCTCGCTTCGGCAACCAAAGCCTGTCGCCGAGCGTGAGCGTCGGCGTAACGCTCGGGGGCGATCCGCGGGCTTCCGTTACGGAATTGCTGTCCATCGTCGACCGCGCTCTGTACCGGGCGAAGGAACTCGGCCGCAATCGTGTCGAGCTGGAGACGCCGACCGCGGCAGAAGTCAGTTCCGGGTCGCCGTCGATCGTGCCGATCATCGGTCCGGATCGCTCGGCGAGCGCGCCTCAGTCCGGTGGCCGACGCTGGCGCATTGCATCGTGAGATCGTTCGTCAGTTCGGGACGCCCAAGCCGTTGCGAGTTTTGCAACGAGGACGCTTCAATTTTCAAAAGTTTTTTTGAGCAAAGCCGCGCGATAGCCGATACACTTGGCAAAGCCTGATCGGCAAACGTTCAACACGGCTCCAATATCTGTGATAGGTGGTTCTACCTATCGAGGTGAGGAGCTTTGCGTTCATGTTTGCCCGCTTGGCGGAAGCATCGACTTCGCTCGACATCGGCACGCTGTTCGTGATTGCAACGTGCGTGACCACCTTGCTCGGCCTCTTCCTGCTGTTCGCCTGGATGCAGGATCGCGTCCAAGCTCTCGCCTGGTGGGGACTGGCGTATTTGCTCGGTGGATTTTCCGGCGCGCTGTGGCAACTCGGCAGCGTCGTCTCGCCACCATTGCCGTCGTGGCTCGCCGACGCGTTGCTGTTTGTTGCGGTCGGCATGATTTGGAGCGCGGCGCGCCTGTTCCACGGACGACAGGTGAGGTGGGGCGCGATGTGCTTCGGCGCCACCATATGGGCGGCCAGCTGCATGTCTTCGGCGGTGCCGCATTCGCCGGCCGCGCGCATCATGCTGTGCTCGGTCATCGTCGCCACCTATGCGTTCCTGATCGCCGCCGAACTGTGGCGCGAGCGGCGGAAATCGCTGATCCGGCGCTGGCCAGCTGTGTTCGTTCCGATGCTGCACGGCGCCATCTTCCTGTTTCCGGTGGCGCTAGCGAGCCTGGGCGTCCACAGCCTGGCCACGGGCTGGATCGCGGTCTTCGCTATCGAGGTCGTGCTGTATGTGGTCGGCGCCGCCTTCATCGTGCTGGTTTTGGCCAAAGACCGCGCCGTCAATCGCTATAAGGCGGCGGCGGAGACCGATCCCTTGACCGCGCTCCTTAACCGGCGCGGTTTCTTCGCGGCCGCCGCCGTGCTGATGGCGGGCAACAAAACCCGCAAAACGCCGGTCAGCGTGCTCGCCTTCGACCTCGATCACTTCAAATCCATCAACGACCGCTTCGGCCATAAATCCGGCGATGCCGTGTTGGGTCTGTTCTCCCGAGTGGCCCGAACGAGCCTGCGCGCCGACGACGTCGTCGGCCGGATCGGCGGCGAGGAATTTGTCGCCATCATCTCGGGCACGCTCGCCGAAGCGTGCATCGTCGCCGAGCGCGTGCGCTCGGCCTTCGAAAAAGCCGCCGTGGCGCCCGGCAGCCCGCAAATCCCGGCGACCGTGAGTATCGGCGTCGCCTGCGGCCTGCCCGATGTATCGATCGACGTGCTTATCTCGCGCGCCGACGCCGTGCTCTATCGCGCCAAGGCGAATGGGCGAAACCGCGTCGAGCCGGACGATGAGATGATCTTTCCCTGCGCGGATCGCCTAGTCGACTGCCGCGCGCAAATGAAACTGCCGGCCATGCCTGCCGTTTCGGCACTTACGGTTCCGATCCTGGTGCAGTGACGCCGCTAAGCCTCGACTCTCGATCAACGGATCTCGAGCAAAAGAAAAGGGCGCCGAAGCGCCCTTAAAGTTGCATCGCTGACAGGCAATGCCGGGAGGATACCAACGCTTACGCCGAGTAATACATTTCGAATTCGACCGGATGCGGGGTGTGCTCGAAGCGAATGATTTCGCTCATTTTCAGATCGACATAGGCGTCGATGAAGTCGTCGTCGAACACGCCGCCGGCTTTGAGGAAGCCGCGATCTTTATTGAGCTCTTCGAGCGCCTGACGGAGCGAGCCGCAGACGGTCGGGATTTTTTTCAGTTCCTTCGGCGGCAGATCGTAGAGGTCCTTGTCGACGGCTTCGCCCGGATCGAGCTTGTTCTTCACGCCGTCGAGGCCGGCCATCAGCATCGCGGCGAAGGCGAGATAGGGATTGGCGAGCGGGTCGGGAAAGCGCACCTCGACACGCTTGGCCTTTGGGTTGGTGGTGTACGGGATGCGGCACGACGCCGAGCGGTTGCGCGCCGAATAGGCGAGCAGCACCGGCGCCTCGAAGCCCGGCACCAGCCGCTTGTATGAATTCGTCGTCGGATTGGTAAACGCGTTGATCGCCTTGGCGTGCTTGATGATGCCGGCGATGTAGGACAGGCAGGTCTCCGACAGGTCGGAATATTTGTTGCCGGCAAAGACCGGTTTGCCGCCCTTCCAGATCGACTGATGGCAGTGCATGCCCGAGCCGTTGTCGCCGTAAACCGGCTTCGGCATGAAGGTAGCGGTCTTGCCGTAAACCTGCGCCACCTGCTGGATGCAGTATTTATAAATTTGCATCTGATCCGCCATCATCGTCAGCGGCGAGAATTTCATGCCGAGCTCGTGCTGGGCGGAGGCGACTTCGTGGTGGTGCTTTTCCACCTTCACGTTCATGCGCGCCATCGCGGCGAGCATTTCCGAGCGCATGTCCTGCACCGAATCCTGCGGCGGCACGGGGAAATAGCCCTTCTTCGTCCACACCCGGTGGCCGAGATTGCCGCCCTCGTAGTCGGTGTCGGAGTTGGTCGGGAATTCCACCGAGTCGAGCTTGAAGCCGGTATTGTAGGGTTCCGCCTTGTACTTGACGTCGTCGAACACGAAGAATTCGGCTTCCGGCCCGAAGTAGACCGTGTCGCCGACGCCCATGGACTTGACCATGCCTTCGGCGCGCTTTGCGATGCCGCGCGGATCGCGATTGTACGGCTCGCCAGTCGTCGGTTCGAGCACGTCGCAGACCAAGACGAGGGTGGTCTCGGCGAAGAACGGATCGATACACGCCGATGCGGGATCCGGCATCAGGCACATGTCGGATTCATTGATCGCTTTCCATCCCGCAATCGATGAGCCGTCGAACATCATGCCTTCGGCGAACGTGTCTTCCTCGATCATGCCGATGTCGAAAGTGACGTGCTGCCACTTGCCGCGCGGATCGGTGAAGCGGAAATCAGCGTACTTTACGTCGCTGTCCTTGATCAACTTCATGACATTCTTTGGCGTCGTCATGGTAGCCGTACCCTTTCGTGGTGCTGTTTGATGTCTCGTCGCACTGGCTCAGTTCTGCCCACGGCCGGCCGGCGTGAGCAGGCGGACCAGCAATTTAGATGGCGTCTGTTCCGGATTCCCCAGTCCTGATCCGGATGGCTTCTTCGATATTTGAGACAAAGATTTTTCCGTCGCCGATCCGCCCGGTTTGGGCGGCGCGACGGATCGCCTCAATCGCTTTTTCAACCATGTCGTCACCGAGCACAATCTCGATCTTCACCTTGGGGAGAAAATCGACAACATATTCGGCCCCGCGATAGAGCTCCGTGTGCCCCTTCTGGCGCCCGAATCCCTTGGCTTCGGTGACTGTAATTCCCTGAAGACCGACCTCCTGGAGAGCCTCCTTCACTTCGTCGAGTTTGAACGGCTTGATGATCGCCTCGATTTTTTTCATCGCGTCTCTTCTCCCGGCCCCCTGATGAGCGAAATCATCCCTGGAACCGAGCCTTGGTTAGCAGGTCCCGTGCCAAGGCCTTTCGTGTGTAAAAACCCCCGTGGAATCATAGCGATATGGCATCGTCGGACCATGTCTGCGGGGGTTCGGAATAGGCCATCGCCGATTAACTAGGCACGCTGCCTATAATATCGTCAACGATCGAACAAGCTAAAACCGCTGGTTCCGTCCGGTACTCGTAAAGCGATGCATTCGCTAAGGTGCGACCGGAAATGATTGAGCTCCTCACCAATCTCGAAATGGCCCAGGCCGACCGGCTGACAATCGCCGGTGGCATTGCCGGCATTGAACTGATGGAAAACGCCGGCACGGCGGTGGCCGAAACGGTGGCCGCGCGCCGGGCCCCCGGCAGCCGGGTCGTTGTAGTGGCCGGCCCCGGCAATAACGGGGGCGATGGCTTTGTCGCGGCGCGGCTCCTTGCCGCGCGCGGCTACAAGTCGGATGTGTTGCTGGTGGGAGAACCCAATTGCCTCAAAGGCGATGCTGCGCTCGCGGCGAAGAAGTGGAGCGGGTCGATCGCGCCGGCGGAGCCCGCCGGACTCGATCGGGCCGATATCATCGTCGATGCGCTGTTCGGGGCTGGCCTCGACCGCCAGGTCGAAGGGCTCGCGCGGAGCATGATCGAGGCCATGAACGCGCATGCGGCCCCGGTGGTTGCCGTCGACCTGCCGAGCGGCATCAACGGCACGTCAGGCGCGGTAATGGGCGTCGCGGTCAAGGCCGCGCACACGGTCACGTTCTTTCGAAAAAAGCCTGGCCATCTTTTGCTTCCAGGAAGACTCCATTGCGGCACCGTTTCCGTCGCCGATATCGGGATACCGGCCGCAGTGCTTGAACGCATCGCTCCACACACCTTCGAGAATGGACCGGCGCTGTGGCGCGCGAGCTTTCCGGTGCCGCGACATGAGGGACATAAATACGACCGCGGCCACGCGGTGGTCGTTTCCGGTCCATCCTGGTCGACCGGAGCGGCACGGCTCGCGGCCCGCGGTGCATTACGCGCGGGGGCCGGATTAGTGACCATCGCCAGCCCGCGCGAGGCGCTGGCGGTCAATGCAACGACGAGCCTTGCTGTTATGGTGCGACCGGTTGATGGCGCCGCCGAACTTGCCACGTTCCTAGCCGACCGACGCCTGAATGCGCTGGCCATAGGCCCCGGCATTGGCGTGAACGAGGAGACCTGCGAACTCGTGCTGGCGACTCTGGCCGGTGATCGCGCCGTGGTGCTCGACGCCGACGCAATTACGAGCTTTGCGAAAGCGCCCCGGCGCCTGGCCGAGGCGCTGAAAGCGCGCACCGGCAAGGCCACGATCCTGACGCCGCACGAAGGAGAATTCTCCAGGTATTTTAGTAATTTAGATGAACGAACTAAAGTCGGATCGAAGCTGAAACGAGCGCGTCTGGCGGCCGAGATGACGGGCGCGACCGTATTGCTCAAGGGTGCCGATACGGTGGTCGCCGCAGCCGACGGTCGCGCCTCGATCGCCGGGAATGCGCCGGCTTACCTGGCGACGGCAGGCGCAGGCGACGTCTTGACTGGGATCGCGACCGGCCTGTTAGCCCAGGGCGTGCCCGCTTTTGAAGCCGCATCGGCCGCGACCTGGCTCCATGGTCAGGCGGCCACGGCATTCGGGCCCGGGCTCATCTCTGAGGATTTGCCGGACATGCTGCCGCGAGTTTACCACGCGCTGCTCGGATAAGATTGCGGGTCCGGACCGGCGTGAAACCGGGGCAATTTTTGTAGTAGCCTGCGCGCCTTGCATGATATAAGCCGCGCCACCGGGCCGCCGTGCGCGTCGCGGGCGTGGCGGAATTGGTAGACGCGCGGGATTTAGGTTCCCGTGACGAAAGTCGTGGGGGTTCGAGCCCCTCCGCCCGCACCACTTGGGCGGACTTTTCCCTTTGCGCCATAAAGACTTGCGCCATAAAGAGTAGTGCCAAATGCAGGTGACTGAAACTGCCGCCGCGGGTCTCAAGCGGGAATACCGCGTCGTCGTTCCCGCAACCGATCTGGAAGCGCGGGTCAACGAGCGGCTCGACGATCTCAAGGGTCGCGTGCAGCTGCGGGGCTTTCGACCCGGCAAGGTGCCCGTCGCGCATCTCAAGCGACTCTACGGCAAGTCTGCCATGGCCGAGGTCATCGAAGCCGCGGTGCGTGAGGTCAACGCCAAGATCATCACCGACCATGGCTTTAAGCTCGCCACCGAGCCCAAAGTGGTGCTGCCGACGGAGGAGGGCGCAGTCGACGGCGTCATCGCCGGCAAATCCGACCTTGCTTACACGGTCGAGATGGAGATCGTGCCCCCGATCACGCTCGCGGATTTCAAGACCATCAAGCTCGAACGGCTGACCGCATCGGTCACGGACGCCGAGATCGATCAGGCGCTACAGACGATTGGCGAGCAGAACCGGCCTTTCACCGCCAAGACTGAAGGGGCGGAAAAGGGCGACCGCGTCACGATATCGTTTCAAGGCACCGTGAACGGAGAAACCTTCGAGGGCGGCTCCGGCGACGATGTGCCTATCCTGCTCGGGTCGGGTCAGTTCCTTCCGGGCTTCGAGGATCACCTCATCGGCATCAAGGCCGGGGAGAGCCGGACCTTCGACGTCAAATTTCCCGAAAACTATCCGGCAACCGCCGTCGCCGGCAAAGACGCCACCTTTGCCGTTACGGCGAAGACGGTGGAAGCGCCCGGCGAGGTCACGATGGACGACGCCTTCGCCAAAACGCTCGGCTTGGAATCGCTCGCCAAGTTGCGCGACGCGCTGCGCGAGCGTATCGAGCGCGAGCACGCGGCCGCCTCGCGCCAGAAGATCAAGCGCGCGCTCCTCGATCAGCTCGATGCGCGACACAAATTCGACCCGCCGCCGACGCTGGTCGAAGAGGAATTCAACAACGTTTGGCAGACGATCGAGAACGACCTCAAGCAGCAAGGCCGCACCTTCGCCGACGAAGGAACGACCGAGGAGAAGGCGCGCGAGGACTATCGTGCGATCTCTGAACGCCGGGTACGGCTTGGTCTGGTGCTTGCGGAAATCGGCGAAAAAAACAACATCAAGGTCACCGACGAGCAGTTGAGCCAAGCCGTCGTTGCGCAAGCCAGGATGGTCCCGGGCCAAGAGCAGCGGGTCTGGGATTATTATCGCAACAACCCGGGCGCCCTTGCCGCTTTGCGCGCGCCGATATTCGAGGACAAAGTCGTCGATTTCCTGCTCGAGCTTGTCGAAGTGACCGACAAGCAGGTATCGCGGGAAGAATTGTTCAAGGAAGACGAGGAATAAGGCGTTTCACGCGCACAATTTACGCCTTGCTTGCGGAATTTGCGCGCTTATCTGCGGTAACGGCCTAGACGGATGCTCGCGGTGCTCGTGCGGCAATGCGATCTCGAACAGGCGGCTTCGACAAGCCGACCAACTCAAGCCACACTGGTCGGCGGGCGGTGACTACCGAGCTCTAACTATCCCTCGGCGAACCGGCCGTCGGTGAGCCAATCCAGGTGACCCACTTCCAGGGCATCTTCTTCCAAGTGATCCACTTCAGGTGACATATGCGCGACCCGACCGAGACCTACATGCAGCACCTCGTTCCGATGGTGGTCGAACAGACCAACCGCGGGGAGCGGGCCTATGACATCTACTCGCGCTTGCTCAAGGAGCGGATCATCTTCATCACCGGTCCGATCGAAGACGGCATGGCCTCGCTTATCGTGGCGCAGCTTTTGTTCCTCGAGGCGGAGAATCCGAAAAAAGAAATCTCGATGTACATCAATTCGCCGGGCGGGATCGTAACCTCGGGCCTGGCGATTTACGACACCATGCAGTTCATTCGTCCCCCGGTGTCGACGCTGTGCACCGGGCAGGCGGCGTCGATGGGCTCGCTATTGCTTGCGGCCGGCGCCAAGGACCTGCGCTTTGCGCTGCCCAATGCCCGGATCATGGTGCACCAACCGTCCGGCGGGTTCCAAGGCCAGGCGACCGACATCATGTTGCATGCTCAAGAGATCCTGAACCTCAAGCGCCGGTTGAACGAAATCTATGTCAAGCATACCGGCCAGCCGCTCAAGAAGATCGAGGACGCGCTGGAACGCGATATGTTCCTCACCTCCGAGATGGCCAAGGATTTCGGCCTCATCGATAAGGTGATCGAAAAGCGGCCGGAGGAGCCGGGCCTCAAGAGCGAGCCTATCCTCAAGGGGGTGAGCTAAGTCCGTCGCGGGTGCTGCCATAAAAGTGGCCGATTCATCGGCCCAAAGCGGGGTCGGACCCCCCAGTCAAGCGTTTTCTCGGCATGTGATCCAGAAAACACACTGGCGCAAAGTCGTGTTATCGTTAATGGATTCTTGATTGGCACGCCGTTAGCATGTCCGCTTGTGTCATATAATTGACTCTTGGCAGTGTGGCGGCTGATTGGGGTGTGGAGTTGGGTGGTGCCGGGACTGGGGATGCTACGGAATTTTAGCGCAGTGCCGCGTAGGATATAGAGTTACGGTGCTGCGCTGGCGAAGACGGAGATTGGAATGAGCAAAGTTGGCGGCGGCGACTCGAAGAATACGCTCTATTGCTCGTTCTGCGGCAAGAGCCAGCACGAGGTGCGCAAGCTCATCGCCGGGCCGACCGTCTTCATTTGCGACGAATGCGTCGAACTGTGCATGGACATCATCCGCGAGGAGAACAAGTCCTCGCTGGTGAAATCGCGCGACGGCATTCCGACGCCGCGGGAGATCCGCAAAGTCCTCGATGATTACGTGATCGGCCAGGACCACGCCAAGAAGGTGCTTTCGGTCGCGGTCCACAATCATTACAAGCGGCTCAATCACCAGAGCAAGCACAACGACGTCGAGCTGGCGAAGTCGAACATTCTGCTGATCGGCCCGACCGGCTCCGGCAAGACGCTGTTGGCGCAGACGCTCGCTCGCATTCTCGACGTACCGTTCACGATGGCGGACGCCACCACGTTGACCGAAGCCGGCTATGTCGGCGAGGACGTCGAGAACATCATTTTGAAGCTGTTGCAGTCGGCCGACTACAATGTCGAGCGCGCGCAGCGCGGCATCGTGTATATCGACGAGATCGACAAGATATCGCGTAAATCCGACAATCCTTCGATAACCCGCGACGTGTCGGGCGAGGGCGTGCAGCAGGCGCTCTTGAAGATCATGGAAGGCACCATCGCCAGCGTGCCGCCGCAGGGCGGCCGCAAGCACCCGCAGCAGGAATTCCTCCAGGTCGATACCACGAATATTCTGTTCGTGTGCGGCGGCGCTTTCGCCGGCCTCGAAAAGATCATCTCCTCGCGCGGCCGCTCCACCTCGATCGGCTTCGCCGCCAGGGTGGCGGCGCCGGAGGATCGTAAGCAGGGCGAGATTTTCCGCGAAGTGGAGCCCGAGGATTTATTGAAATACGGGCTTATTCCGGAATTCGTCGGCCGGCTTCCGGTCGTCGCGACGCTGGAGGATCTCGACGAGCCTTCGCTCAAGCGCATCCTGACCGAGCCGAAGAACGCGCTGGTCAAGCAATACCAGCGCATGTTCGAGATGGAGACGGTGGACCTCACGCTCGCCGATGAGGCGCTGTCCGCCATCGCGCGCAAGGCGATCGACCGCAAGACCGGCGCCCGCGGACTGCGTTCGATCATGGAGAGCATCCTGCTCGACACCATGTTCGATCTGCCGAGCCTCGAAGGCGTCGAGGAGGTCGTGATCTCGAGAGAGGTCGTCGAAGGCAGCGCGCGGCCGCTCTATATCTATGCCGACCGCTCGGATCGCGCCGGCGAGACCGGCGGAGCGAGCGCTTAACGGGTGGGCGCAACCCACCCCCGCAATTCGGCATGCGGCAACTCGCTCCGTGTTCGCGGCGCGCAGATTTCCTCGAAAAATCGGCCTTTCTTGACAGGCCCGCGACGCGACGCCACCTATAATGCGCAGTTCGTCGTCACAGCGCATCCTGCGGGTCTCGATGGGCGTGCATAACAATAAGGATATGGGGCCATGACAAGCGCCGCCAAACCAAAGCCGCTCCTGACAGCCGGTGAAAGCCGGGCCTATCCGGTGCTTCCTTTGCGGGACATAGTTGTTTTCCCGCACATGATCGTTCCGCTCTTCGTCGGCCGCGAGAAGTCCATCAAGGCGCTCGAGGAGGTGATGCGTTCGGACACGTTCATCCTGCTCGCGACCCAGAAAAATGCTTCCGACGACGATCCGGCGACCAACTCCATCTTCGGCGTCGGCACGCTCGCGAGCGTGCTGCAGCTTTTGAAGCTGCCCGACGGCACCGTGAAGGTGCTGGTCGAAGGCGCCGCGCGCGCGCAGGTCAAGCGCTACACCGATCGCGAGGATTATTTCGAGGCGGAAGCCGAGGTGATCGCGGATTCCTCGGGCGATCAGGTCGAGGCCGAAGCGCTGGCGCGCTCGGTCGTCAATGAATTCGAAGGCTATGTGAAGCTCAACAAGAAGGTGTCGCCGGAAGTCGTCGGCGTGGTCCAGCAGATCGAGGACTACGCCAAGCTTGCCGACACGGTCGCTTCGCATCTCGCGGTGAAGATTCCCGACAAGCAGCTGATCCTGGAGACGCCTGTCGTCACCGAGCGGCTGGAAAAAGTCCTTGGGCTGATGGAGAGTGAAATCTCCGTGCTGCAGGTCGAGAAGCGCATTCGCACGCGGGTGAAGCGTCAAATGGAGAAGACGCAGCGCGAGTACTATCTCAACGAGCAGATGAAGGCGATCCAGAAGGAACTGGGCGACGAAGACGGCAAGGACGAACTCGCCGAGCTCGAAGAGAAGATCAAGCGCACCAAGCTGTCGAAGGAAGCGCGCGAGAAGGCGCAGCATGAGGTCAAGAAGCTGCGGCAGATGTCGCCGATGTCGGCGGAAGCCACCGTCGTGCGCAATTATCTCGACTGGCTGCTCTCGATCCCGTGGAACAAAAAGTCCAAGATCAAGAAGGATCTCACGCTCGCCGAGCAGATCCTCGACGCCGACCATTTCGGCCTGGAAAAAGTCAAGGAACGCATCGTCGAGTATCTCGCGGTGCAACAGCGCGCCAATAAGCTGACCGGACCGATCCTGTGTCTGGTCGGCCCGCCCGGGGTTGGCAAGACCTCGCTCGGCAAATCGATCGCCAAAGCGACCGGGCGCGAATTCGTGCGCGTGTCGCTCGGCGGCGTGCGCGATGAGGCCGAGATTCGCGGCCATCGGCGCACTTATATCGGCTCGATGCCGGGCAAGATCATCCAGTCGATGCGCAAGGCGAAAACGTCGAATCCGCTGTTCCTGCTCGATGAGGTCGACAAGATGGGCGCCGATTTCCGCGGCGATCCGTCATCGGCTTTGCTCGAAGTGCTGGATCCCGAGCAGAACCACGCGTTCAACGACCATTATCTCGAGGTCGACTACGATCTCTCCAACGTGATGTTCATCACCACGGCGAATACGCTCAATATTCCGCCGCCGCTGATGGACCGCATGGAGATCATCCGCATCGCCGGCTATACCGAGGACGAGAAGGTCGAGATCGCGCGCAAGCACCTCATACCGCACGCGATCGTCAAGCACGGTCTCGATCCGAAGGAGTGGTCGATCGACGACGAGGCGTTGCTCACGATCATTCGCCGTTACACGCGCGAAGCGGGCGTGCGCAATCTCGAACGCGAATTGTCGACGCTCATCCGCAAGGCGGTCAAAGAGCTCATCATCTCGAAGAAGGAATTGGTTGCGGTCACCGATAAGGTGATGCCCGATTACCTGGGCGTGCCGCGGTTCCGCTATGGCGAAGTCGAGGACGTCGACCAGGTCGGCGTGGTTACCGGCCTGGCCTGGACCGATGTCGGCGGTGAGCTGCTCACCATTGAATTGGCCATGATGCCCGGCAAGGGTAAGATGACCGTCACCGGCAATCTGCGCGACGTGATGAAGGAATCGATTTCGGCGGCGGCCTCTTACGTCCGCATGCGGGCGGTCGCCTTCGGCATCGAGCCGCCGTGGTTCGACAAGCGCGATATCCACGTGCACGTGCCGGAAGGCGCGACGCCGAAGGACGGTCCGTCCGCGGGCGTCGCCATGGTCACCGCGATCGTTTCGGTGATGACTGGCATCCCGGTGCACCGCGACGTGGCGATGACCGGAGAGATCACATTACGCGGCCGCGTCCTGCCGATCGGGGGCTTGAAGGAGAAGCTCCTGGCCGCGCACCGCGGCGGCATCAAGACCGTGCTGATCCCGGAAGAGAACGCCAAAGATCTTGTCGAGATCAACGACAGCATCAAGAGCGGGCTCGATATCATCCCGGTCTCGCGCATGGACGAGGTGCTGGCGCGCGCGCTTACCCGCAAGCCGGAACCGATCGTCTGGGAGGAGGTGGCGGCAAAGCCCGTCGACGTTCCCGAGCCGGTCGTGGAGGAAGATTCCTCCGGGCTGACCGCGCACTGAAGCCGCACTTGTAATTGCAAACGGCGCCCTTGCGGGCGCCGTTTTTTCGCGTGCGAACGGAGGCATTATCAATTCCTTAGTCATATCGGTGTCGACTGCGCACCCGGTAATCCGCACTGATGTATTGTGGTATGGCCGCTTGAGGGACGCCCGGAAATGACTCGGTTTCCTCGCCCTGTGAAAAAACATCTGTCCCCCGGCAGTGGCGTAAGCCAGGCGCTTATCGTCGTCGTCGCGATCGCGGCGGTACTTGGGCTCGGCGCGCTGGCGACCGATCAATATATTGCGGCGGCGAAGCGTCAGGCGGCGGGGACGTACGAAGCGGCGAAAGGCGACGATATTTATACCGGCTCCATCCTCTACATGCCGGATACTAGCAACGTCTGCCGCCAATGGCTGTTCGATAATCAGAACGGCCAATTCACCGACCAGGGCAGCGTCAATTGCGAGGAAGCCGCCGACCACGGCCTCGACGGCCCCAAGAGCTGGTCTGCCGCCCGAATTCGGGTCATCAGCACCGGGTTCCGCGATCACTAGCCCGTCGCGACAAAACTGGCTGTGCACGCCGAAATAAGTTTGGCTGAGGCTGCGACTTTCGCTACATTTTCCCTACGGGGCAGCGGCTGCGGCGTCGGGGCGGCGCCGGGCAATAAAAATCAGTCGAGGGACGCGTGTGCAAAACCATTCATCCGCTCGCCGGATGCGTCGCGCTAGCGTTTGTTGCAATTGGTCTATCGGTTGCGGCCGTCGCGGCCGACGATTTTCCGCTTGCCGGAAATTACACCCAGAACGTCGCATGCAAGGGCGACGGCAGCGATCCTGCCACGGCCAAAGTGATGATCTCGGCCCAGGAAATCGTGTCCAACGTCGGCGTCTGCAACATCCTGGATACCAAAAAGGACGGCGACAGTTATGCGGCGCATGTCGAATGCAAGTTCCCGAGCGGCCCGCTGATGGGCAACATCACCTTCACGCCGAAACCCGATAACACCGTCGAATTTGTCGATCGCGACATGACCTACAAGGCCGTGCTGTATCGCTGCCCGAACTCGGCGCCCGCCGCCGCAGCGGCCGATAAATGATCTGAATTTCGCGGCTGACTTTAGCCGCCGAACAGGGAGAATCCCAAATGAGCTTTTATCAGGGTCTGCAGGCGGAAGTGGTGCCGTTTCGCGGCCATAACGGCGATATCGGCGAGGCCTATTACGCGCGACCGACGCGCCCCGGAAAATTCCCCGGGGTCGTCGTCATCCATCATTTGCCCGGGTGGGACGAATGGATCACCGAAGTCGTGCGCAAGTTCGCCCATCACGGCTACGCGGCGATCTCGCACCACCATTATTTTCGCGAGGGCGAGGGCAGTCCCGACGATATCGGCGCGCGCGTGCGTGCCGCCGGCGGCGTTGCCGACGCGCAGGTTGTGGGCGACACCGCGGGTGCGATGGCCTATCTGCGCGCGCAGTCCAACAGCAACGGCAAAATCGGCGTCATCGGCTTCTGCTCTGGCGGTCGCCTCGCCTATCTTGCCGCCTGCACATTGCCGGGTATCGACGCCGTCGTCGATTGCTGGGGCGGCAACGTCATCGTCGACGATCCGAAACTCCTCAACGACAAGCGTCCGGTCGCGCCGATCGATCTCACCGAGAAAATGACCTGTCCGCTGCTCGGTCTCTTCGGCAATGACGACGCCAATCCGACCGCTGATCAGGTCAACCGCACCGAGGCGGTGCTCAAGAAGCTTGGTAAGAACTACGAGTTTCATCGTTACGACGGCGCCGGACATGCCTTTTTCAATACGTCCCGCGACGCCTATCGGCCCGATCAGGCGCTGGACGGTTGGAAGAAGGTCTTTGCCTTCTACAATCGTTATCTGGCGACGTCTGCCGCCAGTATTGCCGCCGAATAAATTCGGAGAAAACGACTATGTGCTCCTATATCGTTGAAAAGGCCGCCTTGGTCGGCAGCGCCAAGGGCCGCAAAGGCTGGATGCGAATCGACACTGCCAATGTCTATTTCGACCATCCCTATTACTCGACGCTCGATCATGTGCTCGCCATAGACTTCACCAATGAGGGCGAAGGCGGGCGCGACCGCGTCGCGGTCGAGCTTTCCGCCGATTCGGCGCGCGCGCTGGTCGAGCGGATTCTTGCCGCGCTGGCGAGCGGCCAGGCCGCGCATGCGGCGCCGGCAGTCGCTGTCGCTGCGGAATGAGCGTCGGCCGGCGCGTGCATTCTTTTCATATCTCGCCAAGGCTGCCGGCGGCATGCTAACGGAGACATGTTAGCGTGCCATTGGCATGCATTCGCGCGTCGGCATTGATGAGGAAAACCGCCCAATGAAAATAATCGCTTACATACTTGCCATTATTTGCGTCATCGCCGCCCTGATGTACTACACAATGCAGGCCGGCTCTTTGCCGACATTCATGCCGGGCTATACTGAAGGCTCGACGCACATTCACCACCTGCATGCCTACGCTGCTCTCGTTGCCGCCGTCGTGCTGTTTGGCGTCGGCTGGTTTTCCGGCCGGCGCTGATACTCTTTGTCGTCGAAGCGGTATTGTTGTTCCGGCGCGCGCCCTAGTCAGCGCGCCGTTACGCCGCGCAGCTTACGCTGCACCCGTTCGTCGAACCGCGCCACGCTGACAACCACCCGCTGATGACTGCCCCCGCCGATCGATTCGAAATCATCGCGGGCTTCGACGCGGAACGTCACAGTGCGGCCTTCGAGCCGCACGACCTCCGCGGTCGCAGTCACCCGCAAGCCGACCGGGGTCGCCGCGGTGTGGCTGACGTCGAGATGGATGCCGAGGCTCTGATGGCCGGAAGGCAGGAGATGCTCGATTGCCGCCAGCGCCGCGGCCTCGATCACGTTGATCATCACCGGCGTCGCCAGCACTGCGATCCGCCCGGAACCGACAAAGGGCGCCGTATGCTGGGCTCCGACCAGGATTTCGGAAGAGCCGGTCAGGCCCGGCCTGACCCGGGCGAGGAGATCACTGATGCGGGCGGCAGAGGTCATGCCCGCCTTATAGCGCCAATTTGTGCCATGGTATCTGGCCGTCCATTCGGTGCTACTATGCCGCCCGATAGTCAGGGGATAACGCCATGCTTAGCCACGCTCATCGCACTATTTTCTTGGCCGCCGCGCTGATCGCCGTACTGCCGAGCGCACCGTCATCGGCGGTGACGGCAAAGGAGAAAATGGCGACCTGTAAATTCGGCGCCGACGATCAGAAGCTGCAAGGCGCGGCGCGTGCGAAGTTTTTGAAGAATTGCATGGCCAACAGAAACGATCCCCGCGGTCCCGCCGCGGGAGCTGCAGCCGGAGCGCCGGCGCCGGCAGCAGGCGGCGCTCCGCCGCCGAAGCAATAATCGGTCCGTCAAAGCCAAGCCGATCGCGCGGCGCGCCAAACGCACAGGGCCGCCTAAAATTGAAATGACCATGGGGGGAGATCATGAGTGTGCAAACCGCAACTGCGGCCACGAGCCATTTCCGGCGCGGCTGGGTCTATGTCCTGACGCTGGCGCTAGTCACGATCAATTACATGGATCGTTCGGCGCTCGGTATCGTGGCCCAGTCGGTGCGGGGGGAGTTCAAGCTTTCGCCGGTCGAGATGGGCTACTTGTTCTCGTCCTTTCTGTGGACCTATGTGATTTGCCTGCTTCCCATCGGCATTCTGCTCGATCGTTTTTCCGCGCGAAACATCAATTCCATCGGCATCACGCTATGGTCGCTGGCCATGGCGGCGACGGCGGGCGTGTGGAGCTTTGCCACGCTGATTGCCGTCCGCATGGTCATGGGGGCCGGCGAGGCGACCTCTATACCGTCTTGCGGGCGCATTGTGCGCGAATGGATGCCGGCGCAAGAGCGCGGCGTCGCCAATGTGGTGTGGAGCGCGGGCAGTTTCGTCGGTCCCGCGCTGGGCGCGGTCGTCACGGCATCGATCGCCAGCGCGTGGGGCTGGCGCGCGGCCTTCATCGTCCTCGGCGCGTTCGGCTTCGTGTGGCTCGCCTGCAATCTGATCTGGTTCGATCGGCCCGAAAAGGTGAGCTGGCTTTCGGCCGATGAACGCAAAAAAATCCTCAGCGAGCGCTCCGCCGGCTCGCCCGACGAAGTCGGCGTGCACGGCAGCCCGGGCGTGGTGCTGGAACTTCTGCAATCGCCGTCGCAATGGGGAGCGATGATCGCGCAAGCCTCCGGCATCTACGCGCTTTACTTGTTGCTGTTCTGGATGCCGAGCTATCTGCAGGACACCAAGCACCTCACCATCATGAAGACCGGCCTCTATACCGCGGTGCCATGGGCGATCGCGGTGCCGGTCAGCATCGTCATCGGCCTTATCAGCGATCGGCTGTTGCGGAACGATACGCTCCTTGCCGGCGGCCGGCGCGCCATCGTCATCGCCTGCATCCTGCTGTCCGCGGTAATCGTGTTCGTACCGTTTACCAACGATACGACGCTGATCCTGACGCTGTTCGCGCTGTCGCTTTCCGGCATCAACGCCATGATCTCGCTCAATCTGTCGCTGGTGACCGACCTCGTCCACCGCGCCAGCGACGTCGGCAAGGCGATAAGTCTGACGATCCTCAGCGGCAACCTGTGCGGCCTGTTGGCGCCGATCGTGACCGGCTATGTTGTGTCCGGGCTCGGCTCTTACGACTGGGCGCTGTGGATTGCCGGTATTCTCTTGATCATCGGCGCCGTCGCGCTCGGCACCATGACGCGCAGCGTCATTCTGCCGGCCGCGGCGCTGCGCGCGGCATGACAGGCGAAAACATAAAGGAAACGCATCATGACCACTGCCGTTCTCGACAGCAGAACGACCGAATATGACGTCCAGGACGTCGAATACCTCCGCCACGGCGACAAGCCGCTGTTGGCGCGGGTGTTCACGCCGCGCGGGCTGGGGCCGTTCCCGGCGCTTGTCGAGTGCCACGGCGGCGCCTGGTGCCTCTCCGACCGCAAGACCGAGCATCTGCGCCATGAATTCATGGCATCGCACGGCATCGTATCGATTGCGCTCGATTTCCGTTCCGGCACCGAGGCGAAATATCCGGCCTCGGCGGAGGACATCAACTATGCAGTGCGCTGGGCCAAGCTCCACGCCGGCGATCTGAAGACGAAGCCTGAGCTCGTCGGCATTTCCGGCCAATCGAGCGGCGGGCATTTGGCGATGCTTGTCGCCATGCGCCCGCACGATGCGCGCTATACGGCGATTGCGCTGCCGGCCGGTTCGCCGCGGCACGACGCCAGCGTGCGCTGCGCCGTGCTATCCTGGCCGGTGATCAATCCGCTGTCGCGCTACCGCCACGCCAAGCGCACGCTCGCCGGCGCCAATGCGCCGGAGTGGCCGAAGAACATCATTCCGCGCCATGACGCCTATTGGCCGTCGGAGGCAGACATGGCCGAGGGCAATCCGATGCTGGCGCTCGAGCGCGGCGAAAAAGTGCAATTACCGCCGGCGATATGGTTTCAGGCGCGCGGCGATCTGGTGCACGACTACAAGGACGCCGATTCCGATTTTCCCGGCAACGAGCCGCAACGCTTCGTTGCCAATTACCGCAAGGCCGGCGGCGAGATCGAACTGGAATATATCGAGATGGAACGGCACGCCGGCCACACGCCGGATCTGTCGCAAATCGGCGGCGCCTTCGCCGACATGGTCAAGTTCGTCGGCAAGCATATAAAAGTTTGATCGCGGGCTCTCGGCGCGACTGGAATCGGGGGAGGGACGCCAATCACCTCCCCCGCGGCATCGGGCTCACCGAGCTCGAATGAAGCCGACGCCGATCGCGAGGATGGTCGAGCGGATCGCCGCGCGGCAAATGCCGGTAAGTCGCTCGCACTAGCCAAATTCAGGCTTGGCGAAGGACGGCGTGAGGATTTGCTGAAACCCTCACGCTTGTCTGTTCAAATCGCGCCGCTTAAGCCGCGGCGCTGACTTTGCCGCTGGTCGGGACCGAGGCGATCGTCTTGAGGATCTGCGAAGTGATCGCATACGGGTCGCCTTGCGAATTCGGCCGGCGATCTTCGAGATAGCCCTTGTAGCCGTTATTGACGAAACTATGCGGCACACGGATCGATGCGCCGCGGTTGGCGATACCGTAGGTGAACTCGGTAATGGCCGCGGTCTCGTGCTTGCCGGTCAGCCGCATGTGATTGTCCGGGCCATAAACCGCGATGTGGTCTTGGCGCGCGGCATCGAATGCTTTCATCAGCGCCTCGAAATACTCCTTGCCGCCGACTTCGCGCATATAGGTCGTTGAGAAGTTGCAGTGCATGCCGGAGCCGTTCCAGTCGGTGTCACCGAGCGGCTTGCAGTGGAATTCGATGTCGACGCCGTATTTCTCGGTGAGCCGCAGCATCAGATAACGGGCCATCCACATCTGGTCGGCAGCGGTCTTCGAACCCTTGCCGAAAATCTGGAATTCCCACTGGCCTTTCGCCACTTCGGCATTGATGCCTTCGTGGTTGATGCCGGCGGCGAGGCACAGATCGAGATGCTCGTCGACCATCTTGCGGGCGATGTCGCCGACGTTCTTGTAGCCGACGCCGGTGTAATACGGCCCCTGCGGCGCCGGATAACCGCTGGCCGGGAAGCCGAGCGGGCGGCCGTCCTTGTAGAAAAAGTATTCCTGCTCGAAGCCGAACCAGGCGCCGGAATCGTCGAGAATGGTGGCGCGCTTGTTGGACGGATGCGGCGAGCCGTCCGGCAGCATGACTTCGCACATCACCAGCACGCCGTCGGTGCGCGCGGCGTCCGGATAGACGGCGACGGGCTTGAGGATGCAATCCGAATTATGGCCTTCGGCCTGCATGGTCGAGGAGCCGTCAAAGCCCCACAGCGGCAGCTGCTCGAGCGTGGGAATCGCGGCAAATTCCTTGATCTGTGTTTTACCGCGCAAATTCGGCGTCGGCGTGTAACCGTCGAGCCATATGTATTCGAGCTTATATTTTGTCATACCCGTCTCTCTTGGCTGATGTGAGCGTGTGCTGAAGCGTGCGTAGCCGAATACTGCGGCTGCTCGCCGCCTCCTGCCGATTTGCAAGCATTTTGTGTGCCAAACGGGGCGTTATTCGCGCCGGGTACAGTGGCGTGAAGAAATCCCGTTGATTCGGGAAGTAAAGAAATGCCGTTCAAATAAGCAAAGACATGAACGCGGCTTGAATGCACATATTGTAGCCATTTGCTTATTTTCTGCGAGGCACACCGAACAAAAGACGAGCAAAGGATTATATTAAGAGAGACTCAGGAGACTCATTTACGACACGCGCATCGATGTTGCGCGCACGGCGATGGAGCCGACAATGACGACCAATATTTCCGGATCGGCGAAGATCTACGCGTTCCCGCCACGCGGCCGCTTCGCGCTGCGTAGCCAAGACGGCGAACTGGTGCCGGCGGCAAAAGTACAATTGCCCTACGGCGTGAAGCTGGTATCCAGCAGCGGCTGGTATCACGACGAAGCGATCCGCAGTTCGACCGAATCCGAACAGGGGCGGAAGAACTAGCTCGCCGGCGGCTGCGCCGCAGGCTTTTTGCGCCGGACCCCGTCGGCGCGCACACTCGACGTTTCATTCCGGTTCGTTCGAAATACCGGGATCCAATTTGTGATGCAGCCGTTCCGCGTCGGTGAGAATGTCGACGACCGCGGTGAAGGCGCCCGCGATCTTGTGCGGCAGACTCTCCGGCGGCGGTGCGCTGGCCTTGGTGGCGGCCGGTTTTGTCTTCGCAACGGCCGTTTTCTTCGCGACGGGTTTGGATTTCTTCGCCGCCGCGGCTTTGCGCGGTTTTTTGGTGACTGCGATTTTCTTCTTAGCGGCTTTCTTCCGCGTCGAAGCTTTTATTTTTTTGCCGGCCTTCGAAGCCGTTTTCTTGCGCGTCTTTTTCGCCATTCGCGTCCCCCAATGTTTCCCGCGGGATTTATGCCGAGAGCATAGGCGGCCCATTGCCGCCGCGCCAGCGGTTTACAACCTAAGACGAAAATGCCACCATGCCGTGTATCATGCTGCGCGCCGCGTAAGGAATTCGCATTACCGTTCCGTCCGCGCTGGCGGCGGTGGCGCCTGGCGCTGTCCCGCCGCAGCTGCCGGTGCCCTATCATCCGCAAACCGAGAACTACTGGTGCTGGGCGGCCTGCGCGCAAATGGTGTTCGACAATTATCATACGAACTCCTTGCAACAGTGCGATCTGGCGTCGCGCCAATTCGGCCAGCTTTGTTGCGCGAACCCGACCAGTTCGGCCTGCGATCAGGGCGAGTGGCCGGACAATGTTTATCCGAAATACGCAATGGGATTTACCAACCTCAATTCATCGATGACGCTGAGCGATGTGACGGCGGAGATTTCGGGCGGCCGGCCGGTTGAGGTGTATTACGCCTGGACTGGTGGTGCCGGAGCGCATGTCGCTTTGATTATCGGAGTTTTCGACAATGGCGACGTCTGGGTGCGCGATCCGTGGCCGAGCTACGGTTCTGGCCGCCGCGCCCTTAGCTTCGTGCAAACGGCTTATGGCCTCGGAGCGTGGACTATTTCATATAAGAACATCGCGCCCTTGCCGCCGACCACGTCGGGAGGAGTTGTCTGATGGCTCGCGCGCCCGAGATTCCAGCCGCCGCACTTGCCTCGATCGCCAGCGAGATCGGCAGCCGGCTGCCGTCGCTTCGCGCGCCGGGCGCGGCGGCGATGGCCCAGGCGCCGCAGATTTCGATCGGAGAAAGCTTTCCGGTTTACATGCTTGGTGTGGACGCGCTTCGCGGCGGCAACCGGAACCTGCCCGAAATCGCGCGCCAGACCGGCGTTTGGCAGCATCAAATTCGTTATGGCGCGCAAGCCCAGGACATCGCGCGCTCGACCGCGCCGCCGCCCGGCGCCGCTCCCGGCGCCGCGGGCTGGCAAGTGCAGGAAGTGGTGCATTCGCCGGCGGCGCCGCGCATCGACGAGGCGATCGCTTGGATCGATGCGCACGTGTCGCAGGACGCGGTGGCTTCTATTCTGCTCGTGCCGGCATTCTATCTGACCGCATTCTGGCTGCACGAGCCGGATCGCGACCAGGTCGTCATTGCCGACATGCCGCCCCGGCTCGGCGACCTGCAACCGCTGCAACTTTACGCGGCGGATGAGTTTCTCGGCAAACTCGCCGCGCTGCAGCCGATTTCCGGCGTTCCCACCGGCCAGCCTCCGCCCGGCCGCGCGCGGTAGCGCGCGCTCGCAAGCAAGGCGACGATCACCGCTTTTGCCGATACTTCACCAGCGCGGCGCCGAACGCCGTGAACAGAGGTGCGATTGACCGGACTGCGGTTGGCCACATGCTCGGCATGCCATTGCACGCCGAGCGCAAAGTTTGTCGCGCCCTCGATGCGGATGGCCTCGATGGTGTCATCCTCGGCCACGCCTTCGACGATGACGCGGTCGCCGGGCTTGAGAATGCCCTGGCCGTGCAGCGAATTGACGCGGATGGTCTCGACGCCGAGGAGTTTTGCGAACACGCCGCCCGGCGTAAGCCGGACCTCGTGGCGCTCGGCATAGATGACCTTGGGATCGGGATTGATCTCGCCGTTTTCGAGCCGCAGCGCGCGGTGATTCATGCGCCCGGGCAGTTCGCGGATTTCCGGATGGAGCGTGCCGCCGAAGGCGACATTCATCTCCTGGAAGCCGCGGCAGATGCCGAACAACGGTACGCCGCGGGCGACGCAAGCCTCGATCAGCGGCAAGGCGACCGCGTCGCGCGGCTCGTCGTAAGGCTCGTGGCGCGGATCGGCTTTATGCCCGAAATGCCGCGGATGCACATTGGCGCGGCTGCCGGTAAGCAGCACGCCGTCGACGACATCGAGCAGCGCAGCCGTGTCGGTGATCTCCGGCGAGCCGGCAAAGATCAGCGGCAGCGCGCCCGCCGTCTCGGCCGCCGCGCGTAAAATGCGCTCGCTGACGCGCTGGGCGGGAAACTTGCCTTCGGCCAGATGCGCGCTGCCGATGACGCCGACGACTGGTTTTTTCGCTGTCATCTCGAAGTCTTAGCCTGCAATTCCGGCACCGGCTTTTAGCACCTCTGCCGGCGCGCGGGGAGGCTTTGGCGTGCAGGCGAGCGTTGCGAAAATCCCCTTGGCCGAGCCGCCCCGCAGCTCAAAGCAACACGTTCTCGCGACGCCTCGGCGCCCGAGCTTTGCCCATTAAAACGCTACGAAACGCCGCGTCGATGCGCCCCCGAAACCGACGGGAGCGGAGCGCCAGGGAGGCGCTGGGTCGTGATCCGCGCCACGCAGTCGGCGTCGCCACCTTCTGCGCTTCGGGCGCGCATCCTCCTCCGTATCTCTCCCGCGAAAGGAGGGAGATACGGAGGGGGGCGCGCCTCCCGGCGCTCCACCGCGGCGTCCCTATCGGGATGCCGCCCTCGCTGTCGTTTCAGGGTCGTCCTCGAGAAACGCCCGTCGGCCAGCAAGGTGGACTGTGTGTAACATTAACGGTGACGATGTCAATAAAAATGTTACGCGTCCGGGGAGACTGCGTTTCGGGCGGTTGGCGACTGGAGCTCGCCAACCCGAGGGCCGCCGCTTTGCTAATTCAACCGGTCGCTGATTTTGGCGAGACCGGCGAGCGCGCAGGCTTCGTCCTTGTCGCCGCCGGGTGCGCCGGCGGCGGCGATGGCACCGATCGTATCGTTGCCGACATTGATTGGCACGCCGCCTTGCCCGGCAGCGAGCTGCGGATCGAAAACGGCGGGATTAAAGCCGGTCGGCGTCGGGAACCTCTTGGTGAAGTCCGCCGTCGACATTTTCCACAGCGCGGCGGTGTAGGCCCTGCGGCGGGTGACTTCCTTGGTCACGTAGCGGGCGCCGTCGCCGACGATAACCACGATCGGCATGCCGCTGCGATCGGCGACGGTGACGGTCTCGTTATAGCCTTGCGCTTTGCATGCGGCGATCCCCGCCTGCGCCGCTTCCACGGCCAGCGCGGCGGGCAAAATTTTGTGGGTTTCGCTCGGCAGCGGATCGGCGGCCAAGGCAGTGACGGCAGTGAGAGCGGCAAAGACCGCAGCCGTCGCGCACGCGAACAATCGGTTCATTGCTTTACTCCTAAAGATGATTGGCGGGCGGATTGCCCCCGCGAGAGGGATAACAGCGCGTTGCCGCCGATATTCCCCGGTGCCGTCGGTGCGTCGCGATTACGCCACCAGGCCGCGGAATTCCGGATGCTTGGCGAGATAGGCGCTGACGAACGGGCAGCGCGGCACGATTTTCAGCCCGCGGCGGCGCACCTCATCTAGCACGCCTTTGACCAGCTGCGACGCGAGGCCGCGCCCGCGCGCCGCGACCGGCGTCTCGGTGTGCGCAAGCGTCATGACATTGCCGGCGAGGCGATAAGTCATAAACGCCGTCACCCCGCCGGCTTCAAGCTCGAAGCGGGACAAAGCGGTGTTGTCGCGGATCGGGGCCGACATGAGCGGCAATGTAGCATGGGCGGAAATCGCCCGCCGCGTGCGGCCAGCGGACGCAGCGTAAAATTGCCCTTACCGCCGATCTCGTCATGAATTCGGCGGATGTCGTCCCTATGAGCGGGGCACTATGCGGGATCGCGCTTTGCGGTCGCTTGCGGACGTCGCGCGGGCAGGCCACGCTGCGCTCCGATCCCGCCGGTTCGTACAATCCGAGAAGATGAGGTCGCCGTGAAGACATATGCGTGGGCGTTCGCGTTGCTGGGTTTCCTCATGCTGTGGAGCGATGGGTTGCTGGCCGGCGAACCGCTCGGCACGGCGACAGAGGCCCGCGCCATGCTCGACCGCGCCGTCGCCGCGCTTAAGGCCGGCCAAGGCACGGCGCTGGCGGCTTTCAACGACGCGCACAACAAGGATTTCCGCGACCGCGATCTTTTCGTCTATTGCTTCAATACCGGCGATGGGAAATTCACGGCTTATGAAATGCCCCCGCTGATCGGCGCCGATATCCGCCAGTTCAAGCTTTACAACGAGCCGATGGGGCAGCGCAGCTATGATATCGTCCACGATGCGCCGGAAGGCACAGTCGTCAGCGTCGACTACCGGATGCCGAAGCCGGGGGAGAATACGCCGTCGGCCAAGCAAGCCCTCGAAACCCGCGTCGGCGATCAGGCCTGCGGGGTGAGTTATTTCAAGTAGGGAAGTGTCGGGCGATCCGTCAAGCCAACGCTATGCGTCTGGGTGGCTAAATGCAGTGGCACCGTATTTCCGTAATTCTGCTCATGAACGCGCGCTGAACTTGTCGAAGAGCCAGTACATAAGCCCGCCGACAATTGCGCCCGCGATGACGGCGGTCACGACGGTCTGCAGGTCAATCGACGGCGCCCGCCACAACATGCTCGCCGACCACAGCACGGCGAACAGGATGGCTATCGGGATGCGATTGGAATGGGGGTTTGTCACGACGCCTCAAAACTGCACGAACCGTTGCCTCACCGCCAGCCAAGGGGAGGGGCGACGTGCTTGAGGATCGCCTCGATGACGTGGGCGTTGTAGTCGACGCCGAGCTGGTTGGGCACAGTGAGGAGGAGCGTATCGGCTTCGGCGATGGCCTCGTCTTTCTTCAGCTGTTCGACGAGCACGTCCGGCTCCGCGGCATAGCTGCGGCCGAACACGGCGCGCCGGTTGTCACCGAGGAAGCCGATCGTGTCCGCGCTCTCGCTGTCGCCGCCGAAATAGGCGCGGTCGCGATCGTCCACCAGCGCGAAGATGCTGCGGCTGACCGACACCCGGGGCTGCGCGCGTATGTCCGGCCGCCTTCCAGGCCTCGCGGAATTTGCGGATCTGGCCGGCCTGCTGGATAGCGAGCGGCTCTCCGGTCTCGTCGTAGATCAGCGTCGAGCTTTGCAGGTGCATGCCGATCTTGGCCGCCCACTCGGCGGTGGCGCTTGAACCCGCGCCCCACCAGATGCGCTCGCGCAGGCCCTCCGCGTAGGGCTCCAGCCGCAGCAGGCCCGGCGGATTCGAAAACATTGGCCGTGGATTGGGCTTGGCGAAGCCCTGGCCGCGCAGCACGTCGAGAAAAACCTCGGTGTGGCGCCGCGCCATGTCGGCGTCGGTCTTGCCTTCCTCCGGCGCGTAGCCGAAGTAGCGCCAGCCGTCGATCACCTGCTCGGGCGAGCCGCGGCTGATGCCGAGCTGCAGGCGGCCGCCGCTGATGACGTCCGCTGAGCCTGCGTCCTCCGCCATATACAGCGGGTTCTCGTAGCGCATGTCGATGACCGCGGTGCCGATCTCGATGCGTTTGGTCCGCGCGCCGACGGCGGCCAGCAGCGGAAATGGTGAGCCGAGCTGGCGCGCGTAGTGATGCACGCGGAAAAAAGCGCCGTCGGCGCCGAGTTCCTCTGCGGCGACGGCAAGCTCGATCGATTGCAGCAGCGCGTCGGACGCCGTTCGCACTTTCGATTGCGGCGACGGCGTCCAATGGCCGAACGAGAGGAAGCCGATCTTTTTCATCAGTCCTTTAGCGCCGGATGAAGTGGCTTTGCGCTCACTCGGCCGCCTCGACGCGCTTCCTCTTCCGCGGCTCGGCACCGCGGCGGCCCAGCACCGGCTTCAGGAACTGCCCAGATTGGCGTGCTGCCGGCAGCCGCACTTCGCTGTAGCGCCAGCGTTTAATGTTTCCCTTGGCTTCCAACTTTCCGCTGCGGACAATGACTGCCAAGCGCGCGTCGATTTGTTTGGCGACTGTGCCGCCCATTGCGACCCCGCGTTGTTCGAGCGCTTCCAAGGTCTTGCCGATGATCCTGGCGACCTTCAGCCAGCGGGTGTCGCCGAAGGACAAAATTAGTTGGTCGATTTCCGAAGCTGGGATCACTTCGCCGCCACCGGCGTCAACTCGAACCCGCGGCCGTATTTGGCGGCTTCGGCGATATCGCCGCGCTGCAAGGCGAGCCGGACGGTATCGAGCTTGCGTACCTCCTCCGGCGAGAGGTAAGGCGACCACGCGGTGTCATCCTCGATCAATTCGACCGGCACTTCGGCGGCGTATTTGCCCTCGTGGATAAATTCCTTTGACTTCCGCGTTGATCTTTGCGTCATTGCGCTTTCCGTTTCGTAAAATCCGCTGTCCACCGTTCGGGCGCCGGTCGATAGGCTGTCACCAATATGGCAGGTGTTCCTGCGCCTTTTGGAACGCCCCACATGACGTGAATCGGGCGGCCATTCCAGTCACGCTCCAATACCAGTACGGACGGTTCTTTGCGAGAATCCGGATAATCTTCGCGCTAATCAGCGGATAATAGGTGTTTCCGACGACGGTCACAATGACCGCAAGAACCGAGGCGCCGGGCAGCAGCGCCTGGGCCATTTCGAACAGGTTTATGGACATGACGTTATCCTTGCCGGGCCGCCCGGCACGACGGTAACACACCAGAAAGTTGTGGAAAAGAGATCGATACTCTTACCTCGCCCCACGCGCGGCGGACGCGGGGAGAAGAAAGCTCACTCCGCCGCCTCGACCCGCTTCTTCCTGCTCGCGGTTCGCCCGCGCCGCGCCAGCACCGGCTTCAGAAACGCCCCGGTATAACTGCGCTTCTCGCGCGCCACGTCTTCCGGCGTGCCGGCGGCGACGATTTCGCCGCCGCCGTCGCCGCCTTCGGGGCCGAGGTCGACGATCCAGTCGGCAGTCTTGATCACTTCGAGATTGTGCTCGATGACGACCACGGTGTTGCCCTGGTCGGTCAGCTCGTGCAGCACCTCGAGCAGTTTCGCCACGTCGTGGAAGTGCAGCCCCGTGGTCGGCTCGTCGAGAATGTAGAGCGTGCGGCCGGTGGCGCGCTTCGACAATTCCTTGGCGAGCTTGACGCGCTGCGCCTCGCCGCCGGACAAGGTCGTCGCCTGCTGGCCGACATGGATGTAATCCAGCCCGACGCGGTGCAGGAGTTTCAGCGGCTCGCGCACCCGCGGCACCGCTTTGAAAAACTCCAGCGCTTCCTCGACCGTCATGTCGAGCACGTCGGCGATGGATTTGCCGCGGAACAGCACTTCCAGCGTCTCGCGGTTGTAGCGCTTGCCCTTGCAGACGTCGCAGGTGACGTAAACGTCGGGCAGAAAGTGCATCTCGATCTGGATCACGCCGTCGCCCTGGCAGGCCTCGCAGCGGCCGCCCTTGACGTTGAACGAGAAGCGGCCCGGCTCGTAGCCGCGCGCCTTGCTCTCCGGGAGGCCGGCGAACCATTCGCGGATCGGCGTGAAGGCGCCGGTATAGGTCGCGGGGTTGGAGCGCGGCGTGCGGCCGATCGGCGACTGGTCGATGTCGATGATCTTGTCGAGGTGCTCGACGCCTTCGATGCGGTCGTAAGGGGCGGGGGCTTCGCTGGCATTGTTGAGCCGGCGCGCCAGCGCCTTGTACAGCGTGTCGACGAGCAGCGTCGACTTGCCGCCGCCGGAGACGCCGGTGACGCAAGTGAACAGGCCGAGCGGAATTTCGGCGGTGATGTTTTTCAGGTTGTTGCCGCGCGCGCCGACGATTTTCAGCGTGCGGGCGGGATTCTTCCGCCGGCGCTCGGGGATCGGCACGACGAGCTCGCCGGAGAGATATTTGCCGGTCCAGCTTTCCGGCGCCGCGATGAGGTCGTCGACAGCGCCTTGCGCGATGATATGGCCGCCGTGAATGCCGGCGCCGGGGCCGATGTCGAGCACCCAGTCGGCGGTGCGGATGGCATCCTCGTCGTGCTCGACCACGATCACGGTGTTGCCGAGGTCGCGAAGACGTTTCAGCGTTTCGAGAAGCCGGGCATTGTCGCGCTGGTGCAGCCCGATCGAGGGTTCGTCGAGCACGTAGAGCACGCCGGTGAGGCCCGAGCCGATCTGCGAGGCAAGGCGGATGCGCTGGCTCTCGCCGCCGGAGAGCGTGCCGCTTGCGCGCGCCAGCGTCAGGTATTCGAGCCCGACATCGACCAAAAATTTCAGCCGTTCGCGGATTTCCTTGAGCACGCGCACTGCGATTTCGTTCTGTTTCGAGGTCAGCCGTTGGGGTAGCTCAGTGAACCACGCGGCTACGCCTTTGACCGACATTTCGGACACTTCGCCGATGTGCAGACCGCCGATCTTTACGCACAACGCTTCGGGCTTCAGCCGGTAGCCTTTGCAGGCGTCGCACGGCACGTCGGTGAAATAGCGGGCGATCTCCTCGCGCGCCCAGTCGCTGTCGGTCTCCTTGAAACGCCGCTCGAGATTGGTGACGACGCCTTCGAAAGCGCGCTTGGTGTCGTAAGCGCGCATGCCGTCGTCGTAGGAGAAACGGATCTCGGCGTCGCCGGAGCCGTAAAGGATGGCGTCCTGCGTTTTCTTCGGCAGGTCCTTCCACTTGGTGTCGAGCGTGAACTTGTAGTGCTTGCCGAGCGCCGACAGCGTCTGCGTGTAATAGGGCGACGAGGATTTGGCCCACGGCGCGATGGCGCCCTTGCGCAGCGTGCGCTCCTTGTCGGGGATGACGAGATCGGCGTCGATGTGCTGCTCGACGCCGAGCCCGCCGCATTTCGGGCAGGCGCCGAACGGATTGTTGAACGAGAACAGCCGCGGCTCGATCTCAGGGATGGTGAAGCCGCACACCGGGCAGGCGAATTTTTCCGAGAAGGTGAGGCGCTCGGCGGTCTCGTTGCGCTGCCGATTTCGCCTTGGCGCCCTCGACCGGCGCGGTGTCGGCGAGCTCGGCGACTGCCAAGCCATCGGCGAGCTTGAGCGCCTGCTCCAGCGAGTCCGCAAGCCGCGCGGCAATATCCGGCCGCACCACGATGCGGTCGACCACGACGTCGATGTCGTGGGTGAATTTCTTGTCGAGGGCGGGGGCGTCGGCGATCTCGTAGAACGCGCCGTCGATTTTGACGCGCTGGTAGCCCTTCTTCATGAACTCGGCGAGCTCCTTGCGGTACTCGCCCTTGCGCCCGCGCACGACTGGAGCCAAGAGATAGAGACGAGTACCCTCAGGGAGCGCCATGATGCGGTCGACCATCTGCGACACGGTTTGGCTCTCGATCGGCAGGCCGGTGGCGGGCGAGTAGGGCACTCCGACGCGCGCCCATAACAGCCGCATGTAATCGTAGATCTCGGTGACGGTGCCGACGGTGGAGCGCGGATTGCGCGAGGTGGTTTTCTGCTCGATGGAAATCGCCGGCGACAACCCGTCGATCTGGTCGACGTCCGGCTTCTGCATCATTTCCAGAAATTGCCGCGCATAAGCGGACAGGCTCTCGACGTAGCGGCGCTGGCCCTCGGCATAGATGGTGTCGAAGGCGAGTGAGGATTTGCCGGAGCCGGACAGGCCGGTGAACACCACCAACCGGTCGCGCGGAATATCGAGGTCGATGTTTTTGAGATTGTGCTCGCGCGCGCCGCGGATCGAAATCACCCGGCGGTCGGCGCGGCTGTTGTCGAAAAGATCGTTCATGACGGTGTCCGCTCGTCCCCGCAACGGCGGGGACCCAGAGGTTCGGCGACGTGGCAGCAATCTGGATTCCCGCTTGCGCGGGAATGAGCGGGAATGGAAACCGCCAACTGCTGTCGGTCCTCGGCTAGGAACGTAGTGAGAACGGGGGCATTTTGCCAGGGCGCGATGGCAGCCTATTCACGCAAATCACCGCCAATTCATGCGGATGTTTTCGCAAGGCATGCTCATGCCGCGGCGGCAAAGCCAACCGGGCCGCCAGCCGCGCGGGCAGCGGTCAGCAGGTCGGGCAGTAGGGCTGGCCGCCAGAACCCAAATTGAAACGATAATTGAGCCCCACCGTCAAAGTGTGCAGATCGGAGCGGATTGAGAGCGGCGTGCCGAGGGCGGGATGAAGTTCTCGGTCTTGGTGCCGAAATCGTAGAAGTCGTATTCGAACAGCGCCGACAGATTTTCGGTCATGGCATATTCCAGGCCGACGCCGGCGACGAAGCCGGACCGGTTATCGCTGATGGATTGGCTGCTTGTGGTGGCGCCGCCCGCCGCCAGAACGTCCTGGACATGCTCGATATGCATCCAGGCGCCGCCGCCTTTGACATAGAACAACAGCGTGTTGGCGGCGTAACCGACGCGCCCGGTCAGGCTGGCAAACCACGTCGGCTCGGACGTCAGCCGCAGCTGGCTGGCGCCGCCGACTGTATTTTGCGTGTTCTGGCCGTTGATGTAGGAGGAACTCCACGACGCCTGGGCGCCGACGACCACCGACGAGAACTGATAGTCCACGCCGGCCTGCGCGCCGCCGACAAGGCCGACCACGGAGGGGTGCAGCGGGGAGACGGGGGCTGAGCAACGCGGGGCCGGGCGCTTGCGAGGCGTTCTCCGACAACAGGCCGGCGCCGACATTGCCGCCGACATAGAACGCGGTCCAGTTATAAATCGCCGGCGGAACTGGCGTCGGCGGGTTGTAGGCCGGCGCGACCGGCAAATCCGCGGCATAGACCGGCGCAGCAACAGCCATCACCGCCAAGGCGAGCGCCGCCAATCCCGAACCAACAGACCTCATACGCGACCCCCCGCGGGCACGAGGTTTACGTGTCCGCACCACACTACAATCGTTCCGCGACCCGGTGAATAGTGCAAAAAAACAACAACCCACGGGAATCACGAGACCGCAACAATCAACGACGTCGAGCGGGGCCGCCGACCCCGCTCCAGCCCATCAAGTCCGGCGGCTAATTCCCTTAGCGGAACTTGTAGTCGACGCCGAGGCGGACAAGGTTGGCGTCGAAAGTGACCGGGCCGATAGTCGCTGAGTTGAATGTGGCGCTTTGCAGGTCGAGGAACAGGTAGTCGAGCCGGGCCGTCCAGTTGTCGGCAAAGGCAACCTCGACGCCCGCGCCGGCCGTCCGTCCGGCCTTCGTCGAACTGGATCGCCCGTCCACAATCAGGTTGTCGCCTCGTTTTAGCGCCTCTTGCAATTGCCCGGCCGAGACATTAGAACAAAGAGGGAACATTGCGATATGCGCCCACAATCGTCCGGGACTGATGTGGATAACGTCGATGGTTCTTGCGGGGACCGGCATCGCGCGCGTTATCTGCACCACGGTTTGGCTGCACTTGCGGGCAAGGTTTGGCAGGGAAGTTCTGGCGGGCAAGTTACCGAGCGGAGAAGGTTATGGCAGGCAGCGTCAACAAAGTGATCCTGATCGGCAATCTGGGCGCGGATCCCGAAATCCGCCGCACCCAAGACGGCCGGCCGGTGGCCAATCTGCGCATCGCGACCTCGGATTCCTGGAAAGACAAGACGACCGGCGAGCGGCGCGAAAAAACCGAATGGCACCGCGTCGTCATCTTCAACGAAAATCTGTGCCGCATCGCCGAGCAATATCTGAAGAAGGGCTCCAAGGTCTTCATCGAAGGCGCGCTGCAAACGCGAAAATGGCAGGATCAATCCGGCCAAGACCGTTACTCGACCGAAGTGGTGCTGCAAGGCTTTCGCGGTGAACTGACCTTGCTCGATCGCGCCGGCGGCGCGGGAACTGGCGGTGGCGGCGATAGCGGCGCCGACGAAGGCGGCGAGTTCGGCTCGCCCGGACCGACCCGCAAGGTTGCGGCTTCCGCCGCGGCTGGATCGCGCGGCGGAGCGGGCGCCGATATGGACGATGAGATTCCGTTCTGAGCGATCGTCATTGTGAGGAGTCACCGGGTCCGGCCCGAAGTGGCCGGCCCGATGACAGGCTAAGCGACGAAGCAATCTAGGACTTGATCGCTTCGCTAACGCTCGCAATGACGAGATTCCGCCATGCTCGATCTGATCTTCACCATCAAATTCGTGCATGTACTTGCCATCGCGGTGATGTTCGGCGTCTGGCTTTGCCTCGCCATTTTCATGGTGCTTGCGCACCGTTCCGGCAACACTTCGGTCGTCGCCGTGACGGCGCAATTTGTCGTCAAGGTCGAGCTGATGGTCGTGGCCGCCGCCGTCGTGCTGGCGCCGCTCAGCGGCTTCCCGCTGGCATTCGCCATCGGCCTTGCGCCGCTGCGCGAATTCTGGATCGTTGTTTCGAGCGCGCTCTATGTCGTCATGGCGGCGTGCTGGATCGCGGCGGTTCGGGTCGAGATGCGCATCCGCGGCCAGACGCGGCAGGCGGCGCTCGAAGGCGTGCCGCTATCCGCCGCCTATCGGCGTTTGTTCCGTATTTGGTGTGCGCTTGCCGGGCCGATCCTGATTTGCATGCTCGCGGTATTCGCCTTCATGATCTGGCAACCGCGGCTCGATAACTAACCGGTCCGCGCAACGGTCTTGTCTTGCTGGTTTTGCTTGTCTTGCGCGGCGAGTGCGGTGAGCGCCGGCCCGGCCAATACGTAAGTCAGACATTGCGGCAGCGGTTGGAAACCGGCGCGCAGGTAGAAGTGTTGCGCCGGGTTGTCCGCCCGCACGGTCAGCTCGACGATCGGGCTGCCAAGCTCGCTGGCATAGGCGGCGACCCGCGCCATCAGCGCGCGGGCGACGCCACGCGCGCGATGCGGCGGCTCGACGAAGAGGTCCTGCAGGAAAATCACCGGGCCGTTCCAGCCGGTGATCTTACGCCGACTGCATGTCGCCATCCCAATAACCTCGCCGCCGTCGGCGACGAAAGCTGTGAAACCGGCTTCGGGACCAAAACCGTTGCGCAGCCAATCGGCTTCGCTGGCGCGCACAGCATGAGCGGAATCCTCGCCTTCCGCCAATAGACGTTTGAGTCGCATCAGCGCCGGGATGTCTCGCGGCTCTGCCGCGCGCACACGAAACGGCGTCATATCCTGATGTCGAGCACGCTGCCGATTCTGCCGGTCGAATTGGACGGCGGCGCCGGGCTCGAACTTTGCCCGTCGACGTCGCTAATCGAAGCTCCGCTATTGCCGTTATGCTTGTGGTGACCGGAACTTGGCGACAATTGTTGAAGCGGCAGCGGCGGCGTCGCGGCAGCAGCAATTCCCGGAACGGGCATGGCTTTTCTCCGAAGCGAAATGCTACGCGATCATGAAATTTTATAGTTAATGAACGCTTAGCGGCTCATCCCGCGAGAACGCTGCGGATGCCGTCGACGACGTATTGTACGGCCAAGGCCGCGAGCAACACGCCGAGCAGCCGCGACAGCACGATATTGCCGGTCTTGCCGAGAAGCCCGCTGATGCGCTCGGCGGAAACGAAGGTAATCCAACAAGAAAGAGCGATGAGCAGCACGACGCCAATGAGAATTCCAATCAGGATTATATTGCCGCCGGCACGGGTGGCGAGCAGCAAAGTGGCGGTGATGGCGCCCGGCCCGGCGAGCAGCGGGATCGCCAGCGGGAAGGCGGCAACGTTGCGTACGCGTTCCTCCAATGCCTGTTCGGCCGCTTCGCCCTCGTGCTGGCTGCGCACCCCGAACACCATCTCGGCCGCGATCCAGAACAGCAGCAGCCCGCCGGCGATACGGAACGCCGACAGCGAGATTTCAAGCGTGTTGAGAAGCCAATCGCCGATCAGCGCGGTGCCGATCAGGATCACGCCGGCAATAAAGCTGGCGCGCACGGCGACGTTCTGCCGCGATGCGCGCGGCATGCCTTCGGTCACGACCAGAAAGGTCGGCGCCATCGCGATCGGATCGACCACGACAAACAGCGTCAACAGCGCAGAGACAGCGTAATCGGCAAACATGAAGTCTCACAATCAAGGCCACGGTTAAAATCCGGCGACCGCTTCCAGGGTCTTACCCGCTTGCGTGCGGCGAATGGCGTCGAGCTGTTCCGGCGTATGGCGCAGCTGTCCGATCTCTTTAGCGAATTCCGGCCGGCCGCGAAGCTTCTCGGCCCAGGCATGGACATGCGGATGCAGCCGCGCGAACGGATAGCCGGCAAGCGACAGCCGGTGTTCGTAGATGAACCAGGCAATGTCGAGCACGCTTAAATCTTGGCCTATCAGATAGGGCTGTTTTGCCAGCGTCCGGTCGAGTGCGTCGAATTCGGCGCGGAATTTTTGCGCCGATGCACGCGCCCGTTCGTCGGTGAAGCCTTCCTTGGCCGCACGCTGCCAGAATTCGATCTGGACTTCTTTCTCATGATCCTTCAGGCCCCCCACCGTGCCGGCGCCATTGGCCTTGTAGCTTTCGAGCGCAGCGGCGGGCTTTGGCGGCCCGGGTGGCGCGAACACGAAGCGGAAGCTCAGCGTACGCAAATCGAGATGCAGATCGTCTTCGTGTTTAAGGAGCGCAGCGACCTCGTTCTCATGGCCGGCCGGGATCAGCCGCGGCGTCGAAAATTTCTTTTCGAGATATTGGATGATGTCGTTGCTCTCGATGTGCACGGCGCCGTCATGGACCAGGACCGGCACCAGGCCGCGCGGATTGATGCCGAGAAACCACGGCTGAAAATTCTCGTTGCCGGGCAGATCGATCGGATGCGACTGCCACGGTATGCCCTTGATGTTGAGGAAAATGCGCAGCTTCTGCGAACACGACGAGCCCATGAAGTGGAGGACGTGCACGCCTTTCCAGCCGAGCGCTTCGCGGGTTTTGATATCGCCGTCCGCAAGCTGAACCATAAGAGGGAGCTCCCGATCGCGTTTTTCTCGCGCGCGCATCATAGGGGCTAGGCGTGATTGCGCCAGCATCCTGGAGGCGACTTCCCGACGGGCTCTGCCACCGCCGCTGGAGCGATCCGAAGTGTTGCAATAAGGCATTGAAAATAAACCGAAAAATCCTATCTTTTGGCTGCCGATAAAGGTGGCTCAACGGGGCTCGATCGGCTATAAAATTTCACCCGATTCGTGAGGATTTTCGCTTTTGTCAGACCAGGATATTCCCCCGCCGAGCGACGGCGGGGCGTCCGATATTCGCCCGGTGTCGATCACCGAGGAGATGAAGAAGAGTTACCTCGATTACGCCATGAGCGTGATCGTGGCCCGCGCGCTGCCGGACGTGCGCGACGGCCTCAAACCCGTGCATCGGCGCATTCTCTATTCGATGCACGAGAACGGGCACACCCCAGACAAGAAATACGTCAAGTGCGCCCACGTCGTCGGCGACGTCATGGGCAAATACCATCCCCATGGCGACCAGTCGATCTACGATGCGCTGGTGCGCATGGTGCAGGATTTTTCCATGCGTTTGCCGCTGATCGACGGCCAGGGCAATTTCGGTTCGATCGACGGCGATAACGCCGCGGCCTACCGCTACACCGAATGCCGGCTGGCCAAACCGGCGATGGAACTCTTACGCGACATCGACAAGGACACCGTCGATTTCCAGCCGAACTACGACGAATCCGAGCACGAGCCGCTGGTGTTGCCGGCGCGCTTTCCCAATCTCTTGGTCAACGGCGCCGGCGGCATCGCTGTCGGCATGGCGACCAACATCCCGCCGCACAATCTCGGCGAGGTGATCGACGCCTGCGTGGCGCTGATCGATAATCCGGCGCTGGGAATCGACGATTTGATCGCGATCGTGCCGGGACCGGATTTTCCGACCGGCGGCATCATCCTCGGCCGCCAAGGCATCCGCGCCGCCTATCATCTTGGCCGCGGCTCCATCGTCATGCGCGGCAAGGTCGAGCTCGAGACGCTGCGCGGCGAACGCGAGGCGATCGTCGCCACCGAAATTCCCTATCAGGTCAACAAGGCCACTCTCGTCGAGCGCATCGGCGAATTGGTGCGCGACAAGAAGATCGAGGGCATTTCCGCGCTGCGCGACGAATCCGATCGCGACGGTTATCGCGTCGTCGTCGAGCTGCGTCGCGATGCCGTGCCGGACGTCGTGCTCAATCAGCTCTATCGCTTCACCGCGCTGCAGTCCTCGTTCGGCGCCAATATGGTGGCGCTCGAAGGCGGCCGCCCGCAGGTGATGAATCTGAAGGATATGCTCACCTCCTTCGTCGTCTTCCGCGAGGAGGTGATCTACCGGCGCACCAAGCATCTGCTCAGCAAGGCACGCGATCGCGCCCACGTGCTGGTCGGCTTGGCCATCGCGGTCGCCAATATCGACGAGATGATCAAGCTCATCCGCGGCGCCAAGGACGCCAACGAGGCGCGCGAGCAATTGATGGAACGCGACTGGCCGGCGCGCGATGTCGCCGCCATGGTCACGCTGATCGACGATCCGCGCCATGCCGTGTCGCCGCAAGGCACGACCAAGCTATCGGCCGAGCAGGCCAAGGCCATCCTCGATCTGCGCCTGCAACGGCTCACCGCGCTCGGCCGCGACGAGATCAAGGCCGAGCTCGACAAGCTCGCCGACGAAATCGCCGATTATCTCGACATTTTGCGCTCGCGCGCGCGTATTCAGACCATCGTGAAAGAAGAACTTCTCGCCGTCAAAAATGAGTTCGCCACGCCGCGCCGCACCGTGATCGTCGATCAGGAAGGCGAGATGGAAGACGAGGATTTGATCCAGCGCGAGGACATGGTCGTCACCGTGTCGCATGCCGGCTACGTCAAGCGCGTTCCTCTCTCGACCTACCGCGCGCAAAAACGCGGCGGCAAGGGCCGCGCCGGCATGCAGACGCGCGAAGAGGATTTCGTCACCCGGCTGTTCGTCGCCTCGACGCATACGCCGTTGCTGTTCTTCTCCTCGCGCGGCCAGGTCTACAAGGAAAAGGTCTGGCGGCTGCCGCAGGCCGCGCCGCAGGCGCGCGGCAAGGCTTTGATCAACATCCTGCCGCTGGAGCAGGGCGAGAACATCACTACCATCATGCAGCTGCCTGAGGACGAGAAGACCTGGGACAAGCTCGACGTGATGTTCGCCACCACGCGCGGGACGGTCCGGCGCAACAAGCTGTCCGATTTCGCCGACGTGCGGCGCTCCGGCATCATCGCCATGAAGCTCGACGACGGCGACGCCATCGTCGACGTGCAAATCTGCAAAGAGGAGGACGATGTTCTTCTCACCTCGGAAAAAGGCCAATGCATTCGCTTCGCCGTCGACGATGTGCGGGTGTTCCAGGGCCGCACTTCGATGGGCGTGCGCGGCATCGCTCTCGTTGACGGTGACAAGCTGATCTCGCTTTCAATCCTGCGCCATGTCGAGGCGAGCGCCGAGGAGCGTGCCGCGTATCTGAAGCGCGCCAATGCGGTGCGCCGCGGCACCAACGGCGAGGCGGAGGAGAACGGCGGCAACGGCGACGCCGAGGAGGCCGAGGGCGCGATCGAGCTCGGCCAGACCCGCTACGTCGAATTGTCGGCGGCCGAGCAATTCGTACTGACGATTTCCGAAAAAGGCTTCGGCAAGCGCACCTCGTCCTACGAATACCGTACCACCGGCCGCGGCGGCAAAGGCATCGTCGCCATGGCGATCACCGAGAAGAACGGTCGGCTGGTCGCGTCATTCCCGGTGGAAGAGAGCGACCAGATCATGCTGGTGACGGATGGCGGCCAGCTCATTCGCTGCCCGGTCGACGGCATTCGCATCGCCGGCCGTTCGACGCAAGGCGTCATCGTGTTCTCGACCGGCGAGGGGGAGAAGGTGGCGTCGGTGGAGCGGCTCACCGAGGAGGGCCAGGAGAGCGACGAGAACGGCGGCGAGTAAGCGGGCTGTCGCCGGGACCGACGAGTTTTTGGTGGCCGATATGGCGGATGCACCGGTCGATTTCAGGATATTGGCGGGGGCAGGCGTTCCTGTGCGCGAATTCAAGGCCGGCGAAGTCATCTTCAAACGCGGGGATGCCGCGCAGGAATTGTTCATTATCCAGAGCGGCGAAGTTGAGCTTCGCCTCGGCAATCGCCTCCTGGAAACGGTGCACCAATACAGTATTTTCGGCGAAATGGCGCTGATCGACGCCGCGCCGCGTAGCGCGACGGCAGTGGCTGCAACGGACGTAAAGGTCGTTCCCCATAGGGGAAAAGCAATTGTTATTCCTGATCAGCAACACGCCGCATTTTGCGTTGAACGTGTTGCGCACCATGGCGCGGCGATTGCGCACGATCAATGTCGGCTGGTGAGCGACGCGCCCGAGGGAGAGCAAGTCGGGCCGGTGAACGGTTGGAGAGTACGCCGGTCATGTGGCTTTACGACGATCAATCGCGCAACCGGCCGAGCGTTCGCCCGCCACAAAGATAATTAAAACGACGCAATGCATTCGACTGTGCAGAAATGCACGCCGGGGGCGACTGAATTGGGGTCTTGCCTGACTGATGCGACCCGCAGGGTCGCGCCCGGCGAACCGTTCGTGTGCTTGCCGCTATGTTGCGACCCGAACCAGTTACGCAACAATCATCGCGGCCTTTTGACCCGGTGGAAGCATTGAAACCTCCGTGTCAGAAAGCTTACAATGAAATTCTGGACCAAAAGATTTTATTGTCAAGAAATCATTCGACGCCGAGTTGAGGTAAATTTTCGCCGGCTTTGCGGCTCAGGAACCGCAGCGATGGTGCGGCGTTGGTGGTTATCGTCTCAGCTGAGGGACTCGCCATGAACCTGATCGCTCACGAGGCTTCGGAGCAGCTTTCGCATGCGTTAGGCGAGGCAGTTGTCAGGAGTTGGGGCCGTCTGCCTCACGACGTTCAACGTTTCCTGTTCCAGCAAACCGTAAGCTCGCACGGGGAGCCAATGAGATCGCGGCTCGCCGTCTTCCTGCACGATACGCATCCGCGCACCTGCGCTGCGATCAAGGCTCGCGCGATCCTGGAGCCGGACAGTTTGGGTGGTTAATAGCGCGTCGGCGGGTCGCTCACGCATCCAACGAGCTGAAAATACTTGTGCCGCCGCAGCTAACTTTCTCGTATTTCGAGCATATATAGATAAATGTAACCGTCTCGAGGAACGAGGCGGTGAGGAAAAATTATGGCCGAACAAGCGACAGCCGAGCGAATTAAGGTCGAACAAGCCACGGCCGGATTCGATTACAGCGCTGAGGCGGAACTGTTTCCCAGCCGCTACCGAAAGTCCAGGCGACAGGCGATTGCGTATAAACGGTTTGGGCACGCGGCGGACGCGATTCGCTTCGCGATCGAGGAGCTTGCACCGGAGTTTCTTCTCGGGGCTTGTCTCGAAGTCGACGAGGAGAGATTTAACGGCGGAGAAATTCGCCGCCTGTACGAGAGCATCGACTATCCCTTGATCCGCGGCGCGGCGGCATAGCGCAATGACCGCGGGCTCGCAGGCCGGTCGTCTGCATTCATCATGACGCTCAGTTTTCCCAATCCAAGTCGCTTTTACGATGCAACGCGGCGTGCCGTGCGGTTTTGGGGCAACGATAGCGCGATGGAGGCATCGTTTTTCGTCGATGCCGATGCGTTGAAGAAAATTGAACCAAAGCTACAGCTCGATGAGGTTGGGCTTCTCAGCGCGTTCGATTCGAACCGCAAATTGATCTATGCGACTGCGGCTAAGGTTTACGATCGCCGTCGCAAAGGATCTTACGATCTGATGGCAGCCGATTTTTAATCATAGCCTGCACGCGATGCCAAACTTCGGCCGTTTGTGGAATCGTGGCGCATGACCGAACTTCACGACCGCGATCACGTTCATTCCTCCGGCGCCGCCGACCGCTGGAAGCACGACGGCGTGCGCGTCATCCCGGGCAATCAGCTCGATCCCAACGTGCCGTCGATGCCGGGAATGGACCGCAAGGCGGCAATTTCTCTGGCGCGCCGCGCAGCGTGACGCCGCGCGAAGCACTGCGCATACTCAAGTTGTCCACAGGGCGGAACAATGCCGCTTTGACGCTCGCGCTCATCCGCGCAAGGTTGTGCTTGGATTTTAAGTCGGTGAGTGGTCAGTGCGTATGCGTTCTATGCTGGACCATTTGGCGCGAGCGCGCGAACTGCGTCGCCAAGCGGCCAAATGCCAACAGGCGGCCAAAGCCAGCGTCTCGCCGGAGTTCGGCGACTGTTATCGGCTGCTCGCCGAGAACTACGTGATCCTGGCGGAACTGGAAGAAGACTTCGTCGCCAGGGCGAATTCAGCGCTCCTCGAAAATAGATTGATCGCCGCCGAATAGCGCGCTGCCCTACGCCGCTTCGCGGTAGCAGGCTGGTCCGGGAATGGCGGTAGCCGAATGCGCGCCGCGCCGGTAACATTCGTCAAAACGCCAGCAACCCGAGGAAGCCGCCCCGATGTCGACTGCAGCAACTTGGCCGATCACGCTTAAGGACATCACCATTCATCCGGTCGTCGAGCAGCAGGGCGGATTCTTCGAGCTATTCGGATTTTTCCCGTCGCTCACCAAAGAGCTGTTCGACGAGAACCGCTCGTGGCTGCAGCCGACATTCGTCGACGCAAACAATAGACTGATGCTTTGCATCCAAAGCTTTGTCATCAAGACGCCGCACCACAACATCCTGATCGACGCTTGCGTCGGTAATCACAAATCGCGGCCGACACGGCCGTTCTGGAACATGATGAACAGCGACCGTTTCGAGAAGGGCCTTGCCGGCGCCGGCCTCGGCGTCGAGGACATCGACTATGTGATGTGCACGCATTTGCACGGCGACCACGTCGGCTGGAACACCCGCCTCGACAATGGGCGCTGGGTGCCGACCTTTCCCGAAGCGCAATACATCATGGCCGACCGCGAGCTCGAGCATTGGACGGCGCGCGAGAAGGAGAATCCGCAAAGCGCGCCGTGGATCACCGATTCGGTGCTGCCGATCGTCGCCGCCAAGCGCGCACAAACCGTCAAAAGCGATTTCGCCTTCAACGATCAGGTGCGGTTCATTCCGACGCCGGGCCACACCATCGACCATTTCTCGGTGCTGGTCGGCCGGGCCGGCGAGGACGCCCTGATCACCGGCGACATGATCCATTCGCCGATCCAGGGCAAATATCCCGACATCGGCATGATGTCCGATTATGATTCGCGCCAGGCAGGAGAAACGCGTCGCAAGGTTTTCGAGCGTTTCTGCGAGGAGCGCACGATCATATGCGCGAGCCACTTCCCGGCGCCTTCGACCGGGCGGGTGCGGCGCTGGGGTGACGGCTATAAATTCGTCGCCTTGGACAGCTGATGCGGTGGGCGGGCCAGCGAGATCGGCCTTGCCGGTGCCGTGCCGTAGCGCGTTACCGCCTTGTTACGCATAGCGCCGTGAACCGGGCCGGATGACGGTTCGACTAAATCTACTGGACGGTCTTACAAAAATCACGCGCGAGGCGATTTTACAATCTTGCGCAGCGATTTGCGGTATGTGAGACTGCCTTGTTCCCCCAGGGGCTGCTTTCCTAGGGTGTCTTTCAAGAGGTGGAGGAACTCATGCGCCGTTTCGGACTTTCGGTAGGTCTCGCGCTCGCGTTGTCAGGCGTTGCTTTCTCCGGATCGGCCTTCGCGGCCTGGCCGGCCTGCGCCGTCGGGACGTCCGTGCACAACCATGCGCGGATCGTATTGCATCACAAGACGATCGCGTCGTGCGCCGGCAACAATGGCTGCAAGTGCGTGTCCTGCTATAATCTCGATGGTTCGGTGTATTCGGCCTGTTACGCGCTCGTCGCTCCCATGCCGAAGTGACGTGAAGCGCGCCAGCGCTTCATCACCGCGACGATCGTATCTTGCGTGTTTCGACCCAGTTTGCTCGCCCGCTAGCCCTGCTGGCGGGCGGGTGATTTAGCTTGCTTAGATTTGACTGACGAAGCCGCCCGCCAGCCGGGCGGCTTTTGTTTTTGGAGCAGGATTCCGAAAGGCAGAAACCGCTTTCCCGCCTTCGCGAAACCCCGCTTCGCCGGGCAGGAGCCGAGCGCAAGGAACGCGGCTGCGGTTGTGCTGCGACATTAATGTCCTGCGACATAAGGCCATAAAGCGTTCCGATGAGCGCGTGATTGAATTGAGGAGTTGGGGTCGGCCATGGAGGACAGCATGGCTGTCGATGTGGTGCTCTGGTTCATTCTCGCCGGCATGGTGGCGTTGATATTCTGCGGCAGCGTCTTCACGGCGCCGCGTAAGAAGCAGGCAAGCCTTCACGACGACACGCTCGATCGGACGTTCGACCGCGCGGCGTGAGGAGCCGCGCTATCGGGCAATGTCGCTCGCTGCGATGTCACTCCGCCGCGCTCGCCGGCAGGATGAGCGCTGATGCGTGCGCGCCGTCGTGATGGATCGTGTCGGTACCCATCAGCGACGGATGGTAGGGATGCGAGAACACGCCGTCGGTCGCAGGTGAATCGCCGTTGGCGAGTTCCAGGCGGATGCGGTGGTCCTTCTTGAACACGTAAGCGACCGGCAGCACTTCGATGTCGAACTCGTAAATCTCGCCAGGCGTGAGCGGCTGCGGATTGGTGTGGGTGTAGAACGGCCGCTGCGGCGTCGAGTGCGCCGCATCTTTCTCGCGGTGCGAGGCCTTCAGCCAGCCCTTGGACACCGGCGTAAAGGCCGGCTGCTCGCTCTTGGCGCGGGCCGCGGATTCTTGCGGATGCTGGTCGGTAAGCTTGACGATGAATTGCGTATCGATCGCCGTCGATGACGCATAAAGCTTCAGCACGATCGGGCCGGTCACTTCGAGATCCGCCGCAAGCGGCGCGCTGGTGAAAGTGAGGACGCGCCGCGGCGGATCCACCCGGCCGTCCGGGCCGATCACGGCCACGCCGTTGACCCATTCCCAATCCGGATAGGTGTAGCTCGTTGGCGCCTCGCCCGGCCCTGGTTTTTCGGTCGACAGCCCGCCGTCATTGAGCGAGGTGACGCTGCCCGACGGCCCTTGGCGCAGATAATAGGCGAGGGGGGTCGTGTGCTGCGGCGGCCATTTCTCTTCCGCGCGCCAGATATTGGCGCCGCGCACGTAAAGCCGCACCGGCTCGGCATCCATGAAACCGTTATTCGCGCCCTTCAAATGCAGATCGTAAAACGGCAGCAGCTCTTTTTCGTGGAATTCGATCTGGTCGAACATCCGGTGCGCTTCGAAAGTATTGCGCGCGCCGGTGACGACGAGTTTTTTCGGCGCTTTGACCTCTTCGTAGCCGAGGATGTTGCCGCGCAGGTGCAGCCCCATCTTGCCCCAATGGCCGATCGACAGCACCGGGCACTTGATTTTGTCGAGCCGCCAATAGGGCGAGCGCTGCCGCCAAAACTCGTCGTCGAGCGGATGCTCGATGATGGCGCCGACGAGATCGAATTTCATAGGCGACCGACCGTGCCGTCCGGCGAGGCGATGCTGGTTGTCGGCGCGGAGCGAGGTGTACCAGACCGAGCGATAAGAGCAGTAGATGCCGCCGTGATAATTCGAGCCGCGATACTGATCGACGAGGCCGTCGTAAGGCGCAATGCAGGCAAGGCCAGGCGGGTTGTAGGTCGCCATCAGCCATTGCGCCATGGCGTAATAGGATTGGCCGATGCCGCCGACGCGACCATTGCACCATGGCTGCTTTACGATCCAATCGATCAACTCGACATAATCCTGCTGCTCGTTCAGCCCCATGAACTCGAACTCGCCTTCGGAGCGGCCGGCGCCGCGCACGTCGGCGTGGACATAGGCGTAGCCGTGGCCGACATACCATTCGATCGGGCCGGTCTCGCGCCACAGGAACAACGGATAGGCCGGCACGTCGTCCATTTCGTATTGATAGGGCGAGGCCGCAAACAGCGCCGGAAAACTTCCGGAGGCATCCGGGCGATAGACACACAGCGAGATGCGAATGCCGTCGCGCATCTGCACCGTGACGCCCTTTTCAACTTTCATCGGATAATTCGGCAAGCTTTACCTCCCTGCGGACGCGCGCAGTTGCCGCGAAGCGCCGAGCACATCTGCGCGGTTTAGCCGCTTGCTCGCACCCGGCATGGTGCGGCATTCTCTGCCGCAACGACAATAAATTATCACCGAGGAAATCCCATGCGCCGCTGGATTCTCGCATTGCTTGCGCTCACTCTATTACCCCTATTACCCCTGCCGGCGGTGGCGCAGAATTATCCGACGCGGCCGATCAAGGCGATTGCGTCGCAAGGCCCCGGGGGCTTGAGCGATCTGTTCATGCGGGCGCTTGCCGACCAACTCGGTCCGGCGCTTGGCACGTCGATCGTGGTCGAGGACCGCGCCGGGGCGGAAGGCACGATCGGCGCCCAGGCCTGCGCGGCGGCGGCGCCGGACGGGTACACCATCTGCATCCTTCCCGGCGAGACCGTCACCATCAACCCGATCATCCAGCCGAATTCCGACTTCGACCCGGCGAAAAGCCTGCAGCCGATCACTAGAGCGTATTACCTGACGCAGGTGTTTGCGGTGGACGCATCGCTCGACGTCAAATCGTTCGCCGATTTGGCGAAGCTGGCCAAATCCAAGCCGAATGCGTTTAACTACATGGCGCCTTCGCTGTCGAAGGTCGCCTTCATGCAGGAGTTCAACAAGACGAACGGCACCGACATCGTGCGCGTGCCGTTCAAGGGCGGCGGCGACGCCGTCAACAGCATGCTCACCGGCACGACGCAAATCGCAATTTTCGGCATCGGCAACCTGGTGTCGTTCATTCGCGCCGGGAAAATCGTCGGCCTTGCGATCGACGGCGACACGCGATCGCCGCTCGCTCCCGACATTCCCACTTTCAAGGAGATCGGTTACACCAAGCATATCGACGCGACCTTCTTCGGCATCTATGCGCCGGCTGGCACGCCGAAGCCGATCGTCGACAAGCTGTACAAGGCGATCGCCGCGATCGGAGCGAAGCCGGATTTCCGGCAGAAGTTTCTGTTCAGTCGCGGGTTGACGCCGGTGTTCAGCCCGCCGGACCAGTTCGCCAAGGAACTCGTCGACGACCGCGTCGAGGGCCTCGATGCGGTGAAAGAATCCGGTCTCTATCCCAACGTGAAGTAGTCTCCGCTCTCTTGAGCGCCACGGCAGGCAAGCTTTTTCGCCGCCTGGGGTACCGAACTGCGCAATAAAGTCTTTGCAACTTTGTCATATTTTTGAAGGGCTGCTGGCAATACGTAGCCGCACGGGTCTTGATCGTTTTGGTCTGTGCTCACAGCTTTCAATACCGTGAGCAAGAGGAGCTCGCGGAAGGAGCTGGCGGAACTATTGTCGAGCGGATTTGGCACGTGGATTGCATCGGCGCCAACTATGACCGATGAAAACTATCTCTCGCTCCTGCTGTGGACCATCTGCGTGCTGATGTTCGCCTGTGGCGTTATGGCGATCACAGAGCATCCTGATTGGTTCGGGGCTTGACGCAACGGCAAATCCCGCCGCCGGGAATTCCCGCGCCGGCATCGCGCCGAGCGGCACTAGCGCGGGCAGTCCGCCGCCAGCCCTGACATTTTCCCTGCGCGGCTGATGTGATCGACGCGGGCTTCCTATTGGGCCGACGCGTCGTCCCAATTGCGCAGCGCTGCCGCCTCGGAACCGGCTATTTTCCCGGTCACTAGGCATTCGGCCAAATTGCCGCCGGACAGATAAAGATAGCCGAAGGCGCTGCCCATTTCTCCGGCCGCGTAAAGCCGCGCAATCGGATCGCCGAACACGTTCATGATCTGCTGGCGCGCGTTGTGCACCGGTCCGCCCTGCGTGTTCGAGACGACCGGCCAGACTTCGCCGAAATAGTAGGGCGGAGTATCGATCCTGGTCATGGTTTTTGCCGGCCGGCCGAAATCCTCGTCATTCTGCTGCGCGCAGAGCGCGTTCCATCTGTCTAACGACGCCTGCAAACTTTTGGCGGGGACGCCAATCAATTGGGCGAGCGCGGCGACCGATTCCGCCTCCTTGATGATGCCCAGCTCAACTTCGCGCAAATTGTCCTGGCTCCACGAAAACGCCAGTCCCTTTTTGTTATAGGTCGGGGCGCCGATCTGATACATCTTGCGGCCGTTCTCGTCGTAGATCAGATATGAGGGAATGCGCGGAAAGATTTGCCGGACGGTATCGAAAAACCCCATCGGCCGGTGCGAGGTGTCCTGAGTGTAGGGCGTACATTCATTCATATAACGCCGGCCGTCCTGGTCGACGACGATCCAGCACATTTTGACGTCGGCGCTCGGTTCCGTCCCGGGAAACCAGTCGGGCAGGCGCTTGACCCGGATGGCTACCGGATAGCGCGCATCCGGGTGTTTGAATCCGTAGGAGCCGTGGACGTGCCACATGTGCCACAGATCGGCACCAAGATCCTGGGCCATGCGGATGCCGTCGCCGGTATTTGAGGTCGAGGTCGCGGTGAGAACCGGCGCCTTTTCCCAATACTGCCGCTTCATCTCGTCATTCGCTTCGAAGCCGCCGCAGGCGAGCACAACACCGCGCCGGGCCTTGGCCGCGATGCGGCGCCCATCCTCGGTCCGGAACCACACGCCGAGCACCTCGCGCCGGCCGTTGGCGATGAGGCGCTCCGCGGCGAATTCGAAGCGCACGTCGATGGCATTGGCGCGGCGCGCAACGTTGTCCTCAAGGACCTTGAACATCCGCCAGCCGGCGGCGGACGGACGCGCCATCACATGAGGATAGGTCTTTTCCAAATCCTCGCATCCGGGAACATGGGTAATCCTGCTGTCGAGAAAGGCGTCGACGCCGGGTAACGGGTAATTGCCTCTCTGCTTCTTCGTTTCCACCGTCGCTTTGCTGACCGCGGCGAGGGTGGCGATCTCTTCCTCCATGTTGGCCATGCCGTCGGCCAGAGCCTGCAGCACATCGTCAGGGGTTCGGCCCGCGTTCGTTGCCTTGAGGTAAGCGAAGACGCCTTTTGCATCGCGCGTCCCTCGCATCGATCCGCCGGAGCAAATCGAAATCCCGCCGGGTGTCGGCTCTTTTTCCGCCAACAATACGCTTACGTTGCAATCGGCGGCGGCAATCGCGCTGCGTGCGCCGGCAAAGCCGTAGCCGACCACGATGACATCGTAGCTCAAATCAAATTCTGGAATGGTGCCCGGCCGAGTGATGCTGTTGTTCATCGATAAGTTCACCCCCTCGATCTGGATTGCCTCGCGCTGGCGACAGGGGGCGGACCGTCGGCAAACCCCGAAATGCGACCACTTGTGCGCGAGATTTCTTCGTGCGGGATCGGAACACTATTGCATCGGCGTGGCCTGATCCAGGGTCGGACACATGAGTGCGTCATCGTACGCATGGCTGAGAGATTGGCATGCGCGGCGAGATGCACTTTACTCAAAAAATAAAAAACTGATGTGCTCAATGAGGGGTTGCAAAATGCACAATTTATTATCGCGATTGAGTAAGGTGGCGGTCATCGTGCTCGCGCTGGTGTCGAACGCTGCCGCCGATGACTATCCGAGCAAACCGGTGCGCCTGATCGTTCCGTTCCCGCCCGGCGGGAGCAACGATCTTGTCGGGCGCCTCGTTGCCCAACAACTCAGCACACAATTGGGGCAGAGGGTCTTCGTTGACAATCGCGGATCGGCTGGGGGTGTGGTCGGTACCGAGATGGCCGCCACCTCCGCGCCCGACGGCAACACCCTTCTGGTCGTGTCGATTCCGTTCGCCGTCGATCCGGCGTTGCATAAACTCAACTATGATCCGATCAAATCCTTTGAGCCGATTGCGCTGCTCGCAACCGGACCGGATGTGCTCGTGGTCAATCCTGCGATGCCGGTGAAATCGTTGAAAGACTTGCTTGAGCTCGCTAAGCAGAAGCCGGGCCAGCTCAACTACGCCTCAGCCGGCATCGGCACGTTTACGCATCTAGCCGGCGCATTGTTTACGCAGTTGGCCGGCGTCAATATCGTACACGTGCCCTATCGGGGCGGCGGCCCGGCGATTCAAGACGTTCTGGCCGGGCATGTCGGCATCATGTTCAGCTCGTTAATTCAGACCGCGCCATTCATCAAAAACGGACAACTGCGGCCGTTAGGCACTGGAGGCACCGAACGAAGTCCTGCTCTGCCCAACGTGCCGACGATCTCCGAGGCCGGCGTTCCGGGCTATGCGGCGGCAAATTGGTGGGGCATCCTTGCCCCGGCCGGCACACCCGCACCGATCGTCAAGAAACTACACGACGCGATTCAGGTTGCGCTGAAATTGCCCGATCTACAAAAAGAATTTGCGCGCGAGGGCGCGACAACAGCCGCGATGAGTTCGGCCGAGTTCAGCGACTACATCAAGACTGAAATCGCGAAATGGGGTCGTGTCGTTAAAGACGACAATATCCAAGCCCAATAGACGGCGGACTTTCCTGAAATAGCAGCCTACTGCCCGCGGCGGGCGGCGGAGGCGAAGCGTTTGGCTCCCTCGGTGGCGCTAGAATTTCGCTTGGCGAGAATACTCGTCTAACCGTAGGGGGCGAGCGGTGTCGATTTTCGGGATGTCGAACGACACTTCTAGAGCCGTCGATTTGAGATCAGGCCAGACGTTCCCGCAGTGCGGCGGACAGGCGCTCCGCGCCAAGCACGATGACGAATATAATGATTAGCAGCAATGAAACTTCCTGATACTGGAAGAGATTCATGGCAGTGAGCAGCTGAAATCCAATGCCGCCGGCGCCGACGAAGCCCAATACCAATGAGGAGCGTATGTTTTCGTCCAGGCGATAAAGGCTGATGCCCAGTAGCGCCGGCAGGATGGACGGAATAATTCCATGGCTGAAAACTTGGATGCGGCGGGCGCCGGTTAGTTGCAACGCGTTGATCGGCGCCATGTCCATTTGTTCGATCGTTTCTGCGAACAGCCGGCCGAGCATACCCACCGAGTGCACACCCAGCGCCAACCCGCCGGGAAATGGCCCGAGTCCAACTGCCGTTACGAATAGCAGCGCCCAGACGAGATCCGGCACCGCGCGCGTAAATCCGATAATCGCTCTCGCCGCGTAATAGGCGTAACGCGAGGGAGTCATGTTTGCAGCGGCAAGGAGGGCGAGGGGAACCGCGAGAATGATCCCGACGAACGTGCCGAACAGCGCGATGTCGACGGTTTGCAGCGTCGGCCAGAATGCCGACGGCAGTTTGGAGAAATCCGGCGGCATGGCGCGCCGGATGAGATCGGCCATGCCATGGACTCCGGTAATGAGGTCCTGCGGGCGCGCTTCGACGACAATAAGCGTTTGAATCGCGATGGCGATTCCAACCAGGATGAGGACGAAACGGGTCGCAATGGTGAAAGCGCGGCCCCAGCCTCGGGCGGTCACAAAGCTGTTGAGCCCGGGACGCGCAACGAGGCTCATGCCGCCTCGGGGAGGTAAAGCCGGTGTACAGTCTCGCGCGAGACTTCGCTTCGCGGCAGATCGAAAGCCAGACGTCCGCCACGGATACCGATCACCCGATCCGCGTAAGCGTAGGCTAGCTCGACCTGGTGAAGCACGCAGAGGACGGCGATCCGTTCCGACCGCGCCAGTCTCTGCAGCAGGCGCATGATTTCCTCCGCCGCCTCCGGATCGAGGCTTGCCACCGGCTCGTCAGCCAATACGACGCGAGGCCGCTGGGCGAGCGCGCGAGCAATCGCGACGCGTTGCGCTTGACCACCTGAGAGAGTCCCGGCCCGCTGCTCGGCTAAATCCGCGAGACCGACTTCGGCAAGATGGCCACGTGCCGACTCCAGTTCCGAGGGTGGTAGACCCGCGAGCACAGTCCGTAATGTGGAATGACGGCCCAGCGCACCGCTTGCCACGTTAGTCAACACACTGCTGCGGCCGACCAAACTGGCGTGCTGCCAAATCATTGCCAGCTCAAGGCGCGCGCGCCGCAGCTTTTCGCCTTCCAGTGCGCAGAGATCGGTATCACCAAGCCATATCTCACCGGCAGTAGGCTTCAACGTTCGGGTGACGCACCGCAGCAGCGTCGTTTTCCCGCTGCCATTGCCGCCAAGAACGACGACAAGCTCGCCCGCATCAACTGTTAATGTGAAGTCGGTCAGCGCGAGCTTGCCGTTGGGATACCGCAGCGAAAGGCCGCGAACACGCAGCATCGATCTTATACCCCCAAAGCGTCAGCTCAGCTTCGCGAGATCGATGTTCAAGGTCTTCACCAGATCGCGGATGCCGTCATAGGCCTGGTCCGTTTGCGGCACGAGCTGAGTAATCCCGGCGCCGACCATAATTTTGCGGTCGGCGGGGTCGAGGCTGGTCAGGTCGAGATGCTGCAGCACGTCCGTGAGCTTCTTCTTGAACGCATCGGGCAGGTCGCCGCGCACCGCGAACGGATCGGTCGGGATCGCGTCGGACTTCCACAAGAAAACCAGGTCTCCATCCTTGTAGTGGCCGCGCTGTTTCGCCGACTCGAGCTGTTCGCTGTTCAGTTCGCCGGCATCGACCTTATGATTGTAGATGGCCTCGAACGACGCAGTGTGGCTGCCGCTGTAAATCGCTTTGAGGTCCTTGTCCGGATCGAGCCCCGCCTTGCGCAGCCCATAGGCTGGAAACAGATGGCCGGACGTGGACGCCGGATCGGAAAACGCAAACGAATGTCCGCGGATGTCTGCGACGGTCTTGATGCCTGACGACGGATAAGTCACGATGCTTGCCCAGTATGTGTCGGGCTTGCCATCCGCGGTGCCGAACGCGGCGACTGCCTCGGCCTTTGCCACCTGATGCGCCAGCACATAGCCGAGCGGTCCGAACTCGCCGATTTCGAGCTTGTCATTGCGCATTGCTTCGATCTCGGCGTTGTAGCCGGTGGCAACATAGACTTCGACCTTGCAGCCGATCTGGTCGCCGATCAGCTCTCCAACCTTCTCGTAAATCGGCACCAGCCGGGCTGCCGTATCGTATGGCTCAACTCCGAAACGCACCGTCCCGCCATTCGGGCAGGCCTCGTCCGCTGTTGCCGACGGGGGAGAGGTCGTCAGGGCGGCAGCAACTACGATTGCGGCAGCGGTCCCAATGACGGCAGTAGTGCCGGTCGTCCAGCTAGATTTCCCGATCATCCAAAGCTCCCGTTATTGTCATATCGTGATGGCCATGTTCGGCGATGATGTCCTGCGGTCATGGCCGCAGTTGCGACCGGTCCGCCATGCGTAGCTTTTATTTTGGAACGGTCACGCGCTCTCCAGGACGGAACGCAATACATGCGCGGGGCGTCCTCTTGGACGCTACAAGAACCGACGCGCAACGGATGGTTCCGCCCGAAACCCTCGGAGTTTCAAGAACTCACAACGCCCGAAGGCTCAGGTCACGCTAGTGCGTGGTTATGACAATGCAATGAATGGCGTTGCCACGAGTGGACGTCGTCGATCTCGTTCTACTGACTGACGAAATCTCTTGTATTTCATCTTCAGGTCGTAAAAGCCGTCACCGCTTGACGAATTTGATTGAAGCTCACCCGAATGACGATCATATCATCATAGGAAATCGAAGTGTCGTCCGCGTGAGACCGTTTTGGATCTTGATGACCCCTCGTCGTTGTGCGGAAAATCTACCAGCGGGCACCGAATGCCATGCTGAGAATGTTTTCACGACCGGAGTTTGAACCGTGAGCACAGTTATTGCGAATTTCCCCCGTGCCGAGGACGTGGTCGTCGAAGTCAATGGACGAACTTATGCCGCGCCAAAGCATCCGACCGTGATTATCGTCGTCGATGGATTCGACCCGGCATATCTCGAACATGGCTTTGCAAACGGCACATTGCCGACGATGAAGTCGTTCGAGAAGCGCGGCTTTGTTGGATTTGCCGAGTGCTCAATACCCAGCACGACCAACACCAATAACACGTGCATTGTGACCGGAGTGCCGCCCGCGGTGCACGGCATCAACGGCAATTACTATCTCGATTCCGAGACCGGCAAGGAAATTATGATTACCGATGCAAGCCGCTTGCGCTGCGGCACCATTCTCGGTGCGCTGAGCCAGGCCGGGGTGCAGACCGCCGTGGTCACGGCCAAGGACAAGTTGCTCAAGGTGTTGGCTTATAAAATGTCGGGCATCGCTTTTTCTTCCGAATATGCCCGTAAGGCCAATCTCGCGGAAAACGAGATCGAAGATGTCGAGAAACTGGTCGGTCGGCCACAGCCCGATCAATACTCGGCGGACCTGTCGTTGTTTGTATTGGATGCCGGCGTGGAAGTGATGTCGTCTTTTAGGCCGGATATCATGTACCTGTCGACCTCCGACTATGTGCAGCATAAGCACGCGCCCGGAGAACCAGAGGCGGACGCCTATCATCACGCGGTGGATACCGTCGTCGGCAAACTGGTTGCGCTCGGCGCTACGGTCGCCATCACGGCCGACCACGGGATGAATGACAAGTCGGCGGCCGATGGAACGCCGAATGTCGTTTATCTCGAGGATGAACTGAATTCACGCTTTGGCGCCGGCTCGGTGCGGGTCATTTGCCCGATCGCCGATCCGTTCGTTCGCCATCATGGTGCGCTCGGGTCGTTCGTGCGGGTGCATCTGCGCAAGCCGGGCGATATCCCGGCCATGATGGCGTGGACCCGAACGCTGCCCGGCATCGAGCTGGTCCTCGACAAGCAACACGTGTGCGAACGGTTCGATCTTCCGCTCGATAGGGAGGGCGATTTCGCGGGTTTTAGCGGTCGCAATACGGTCGTCGGCGCGCGGCGTCAGGATCACGATTTGAGTCAATTGGCGGGACATCGGCTGCGTTCGCACGGCGGTCTTCACGAGCAGAAAGTGCCGTTCCTGCTGTCGCGGCCGCTCAACGCGCGATATCGCGTTCGGGCGCAGACCGAACCGCTGCACAACTACGATATTTTCGATTTCGCGCTCAACGGGGTCGAGTAATGCGCACGGGCAAGGCCGCGGTTTACGAAGCGCCGAATACACCTTTTATCCTTAAGGAGTTTCCGGTCCGTCCCGCCAAGCGCGGCGAAGTTCTCGTCCGAGTTACGATGTCGACGATCTGCCGCTCGGATATTCATTCCTACGAAGGCCGCCGGCCGAATCCATGCCCGGGGATTCTTGGGCACGAAATCATCGGCATTATCGAGGAAATTGGCGAAGGCGTCGACAAGGATATGCGCGGTGACGCGTTAAACGTCGGCGAGCGCATCACCTGGAGTGAATATTTTTTCGATGGACCATGTTATTACCGCGACGTCCTCGACATGCCGCAAAAGTGTCATGGCGTCCGCAAATACGGCCACGATCTCGCGGAGGCGGATCCGCATTTCCTCGGTGGGTTTGGCGAATATTGCTACATCCTTCCCGGCACCTGGATTCTAAAGCTGCCGCCGGAGTTGAGCGACGAGGAGGCAACTCCGCTCAACTGCGGTGTTGCTACGATGGTGTCGGTGACGGAAGCCGCCGAAATTGGTTTGGGTGATGCGGTTGTCATCCAAGGCCTGGGGCTGCTCGGGCTTTATGGAGCCGCAATGGCGAAAGCGCGTGGCGCGCGCTGCGTAATCGGTCTCGATGCCGTGGCTGGCCGGCTGGAAATCGCCAAAAAATTCGGCGCGGATCATGTCATCGATATCGCGCGCGCTCCCGCGAGTGCCGTTATCGACGAAGTCCGCAGGCTATGCCGGCCTGACGGCGCCGATGCGGTCATCGAAGTTTGCGGCGTGCCGGACGTCATCCCGCAAGGCTTACAGATGCTGCGGACCGGCGGCCGCTATGTACTCGGCGGCTTGGTGAACCCCAATGCCCATGTCACGATTGACGCCAACATGCTGGTCAAGCGTTGGGTCACTATGCGCGGCATCCACAATTATCATCCGCGGCATTTGATCCAGGCACTCGATTTCGTGATGGCCAACCGTAACCGGTTTCCATTCAAGGAAATCGTCGATTCTAAATTCGCCTTGAAGGACCTGGACGTGGCCTTCAAAAGGGCTTCCGAACGCACCGTGCTCCGTGCCGCTATCGTTCCCGAGTTCACCAAATGACGTGGCAATCCCCGGCGCTTAACTTCACTCCACGAGGTCTATACATCGGCGGTCGATGGGTTCCGCCGGCCGCGGGTCAATCCTTCGCCTCCATCAATCCATCGAATATGGAGAAGATCGCCGATGTTCCGACCGCCAGCGGCGTGGACGTCGACATGGCGGTCAGGGCTGCGAAAGGTGCCTTTAGCGAGTGGTCGCGCGTTTCAATCAAAGAGCGCGCGCGTTGCCTTGAGCTTTTGGCCGATCGCATCGAAAAGAATGCTGATGAGCTTGCGCTGCTCGACTCAGTCGATTCCGGCAATGCGATCGTCGGCATGCGTGGCGATATGATTTGGACCGCGGATTGGTTGCGCTATTGCGCCGGCTTGGTGACCGAAGTTAAAGGCGAGACCTTCTCGCAAGGCGACCGCCACCTCAACCTCACGCGCCGGCAGCCGTTTGGCGTGGTGGCCAAGATCAATCCGTTCAATCATCCGTTTCGCTTCTGCGCCGAGAAGGCGGCGGCGCCGCTTGCGACGGGCAATACGGTGGTGATCAAGGGTTCCGAGCAGGCGCCGCTTTCGAGCCTGCGGCTCGGCGAATTGTGCGAAGGAATATTCCCCGACGGCGTCGTCAATATCGTCACCGGAGACGGCAGTGTCGGCTCGGCGCTGGTGCGTCATCCTGATGTGCGGCGCATCGGCTTTGTCGGGTCGGTGCCGACCGGCCGCGCCATCGCCAAGGAGGCCGCGGCAGATCTCAAACGCGTCAGTCTCGAGCTCGGCGGCAAGAACCCGATCATCATTTTCCCGGACGCCGATCCCAAGAAGGCGGCCAGAGCGGCCATCAATGGCATGAACATGAACCGCCAGGGGCAATCGTGCAGTTCGACATCGCGCGTGTTCGTTCATTCTTCCCTGCATAACAGCGTTGTCATGGAACTCGTATCGCTGGCCGAGGCGCTTCCAATCGGCGTGCCGTGGCTCAAGCAAAACGACGTCGGGCCGATCGTCTCGCAACGCCAATTTGATCGGGTTATGGGCTTCATCGCAGCCGCCAAGGCAGAAGGAGCGCAACTGCTCACGGGCGGAGGCAAGCCCGCTGATCCATCGCTTTCCGCCGGCCTGTTCATCGCGCCGACCGTGTTCGACGAGGTGACGCCGGCGATGCGGATCGGCCGCGAAGAAATATTCGGCCCGGTCATGTCGGTGATGGCTTGGGACGATTACGAAGATATGCTTTCCAAGGTCAACGGCGTCGAATACGGCCTTACCGCTGCCATCGTTACCAACGACCTGGCCAAAGCAATGGAAACCGCGGAACGGGTCGAAGCTGGCTATATCTGGATCAATTCCAATGGCCGCTACGTCGGTGCGCCCTATGGCGGCTGGAAGCAGAGCGGTATCGGTGAAGAAGAATGCTTCGACGAAATCCTCAGCTACACGCAAGTGAAAAACGTCAACATGCGGTGGTGAGCCGCCGTAGTTTCATGCGCCGCCCTGATGGGCCGGCGCGCACTCGCTTTAATCAAGCCCGGTCTCTATTGCCCGCGCCGCGCGGCGGAAGCGAAGCGCTTGGCTTCTTCGGCGGCGCGGAACAACGCTGCGGCCTTGTTGATGCATTCCTGCTGCTCGAAATCGGGATCGCTGTCGGCGACGATGCCGGCGCCGGCCTGCACATACATGGTGCCGTCCTTGATCAGCGCGGTGCGCAGCACGATGCAAGTATCCATTTCATCGCCGGTGGAGAAATAGCCGACGCACCCGGCATATAGCGAGCGTTTCTCCTTCTCCAACTCGTCGATGATTTCCATAGCGCGCACCTTCGGCGCGCCGGACACCGTGCCGGCGGGAAAGCCGGCGGCGAGCGCATCGATCGCATCGCGGTCGTGGCGCAATTTGCCCTCGACATTGGAGACGATGTGCATCACCTGGCTATAGCGTTCGATGAAGAACTGGTCGGTGACTTTGACCGTGCCGATCTCGGCGACGCGGCCGACGTCGTTGCGCCCAAGATCGAGCAGCATCAAATGCTCGGCGCGCTCTTTGGGGTCGGCCAGCAGCTCCGCCTCGAGCGCCAAATCTTCGTGCGGCGTGGCGCCGCGCGGTCGCGTGCCGGCGATGGGGCGGATGGTGACGACGCCGCGGCTGGTTTTGACCAGAATTTCCGGGCTCGACCCGGCCACCGCGAAACTGCCGAAATCGAGGAAGAACAGATAGGGCGAGGGATTGACGCGGCGCAGCGCCCGGTACAGCGCAAACGGCGAAAGTTTAAACGGCGCCTCGAAACGCTGCGACAGCACGACCTGGAAAATATCGCCGGCGGCGATGTAGTCCTTGGCGCGCATCACCATGCGCTTGAACTCGTCCGGCGCGGTGTTCGAGCGCGGCTTGACCTCGAGCGGACCGGCATCGATGTCGGTGGTTGATTTGTCGAGCGGCCGGTCGAGCGCATCGACCACGGCCGACAGCCGCTCGACCGCGCGCGCCAACGCCGCCTTTGCGGTCACCCCGGCATGCGCCCGCACCGGCGTGACGACCGTGATCGTGTCCTTGACCGCATCGAAAACGACGATCAGCGTCGGCCGCAGCAGCATCGCATCGGGAATGCCGAGCGGGTCCGGTCCGGGCGGCGGCAAATCCTCTATCAGCCGCACCATGTCATAGCCCAGATAGCCGAAAATGCCTGCGGCCATCGGCGGCAGGGCAGGGGGCAGCGCGATGCGGCTTTCGGCGATCAGGTCGCGCAACGCCGCGAGCGGCGCGTCGTTGAGCGGCACGAATGCCGCCGGGTCGGTCTGGACGGTACGATTGATCTCGGCGTGCTTGCCGTTGACGCGGAAAATGACATCCGGGTCGAGACCGACAATCGAATAGCGGCCGCGCACGGCGCCGCCTTCGACCGATTCCAGCAAGAGACTCATCGGCGCCGAACCCTCAGGCCGCGCGCCGGCGACTTTGAGATAAGCCGAGACCGGCGTTTCCAGATCGGCGACGAGCGTTGTCCACACCACCTGCGGCTCGCCGGCCGCATAGCGCGCCGCAAAGGATTGCGCCGAAGGCTCGATGTGCATTTTTAGTTGGTGTCCGGCGTGCCGTTACCCATCGCCTGAGCCAGCACCGAGGGATTTATGGAGGTTCCGAGATCGGTTTCGAGCCAACCGACATATTGCCCTATCAAATCGTCGGACAATTGGTTGTGCAGGGTATCCTCGATGTGCTTGGCGTCCGGCGAATTCGCATCGAGTTTCGGCGTCTTGATGTCGGTGACCTCGAAGACGATCCATTGCGTCGGATTGGCGCCCACGCTGCTGCCGAAAGCGTCTTTCGCAGTATGGAAGATCGCCTGCGTCATATTCGGCGAAATGTCGCCGCTCGAGCCGCCGCGCTTTAAGTCGTTCGCGGTTTCGATCTTGAGATTTTCGCTACTAGCGAGCGTGGCGAACGGGTTGCCGTTCTTGAGCTTGTCGAGGAGATCGGCCGCCTTGGTCTTGAGCCGGGAAGCGATCTCGTCGTCGCGCCAGTGCTGCGTCACCGCGTCCTTGACCTCGTCGAGCGTGCGGTCGCGCGCCGGCGTGATGGCGGCGACGTCGTACCAGATATAGCCGCCGTCGACGTCGAGCGGATCGTTGTCGACGCCAACGTCGGAGGCGAAAGCGCCGCTGACGATGTCGGCGCCGTGCGGCAGGTTGAGGGCGAGTTTACCGTCCGGATCGCGGCCGGAACGGTCCACGTCGAAAGCGACGACGGGCAGCTTCTCCTTTTGCGCCGCTTCCTCGAGCGTGCTGCCGCCGGCGCGATCGTCTTCGATTTTGTCGTGCAGGTCCTGGAGCTGCTTCTTGGCGCGATCGAGCGCAATCTGGTTGCGCAACTGAGCCGTGGCTTCGGCGAGCGATTTTGTCGTCGTCGGCTCGATCTTGAGCACAGTGACCAGCACCGCGCCGAACTGGGTCTGGATCGGTGCGCTCACCTCGCCCTCCTTGAGCGAGAACGCGGCATCGGCCACTTTCGGGTCGATCATGCTCGCCTTCGCAACGGTGCCGAGATCGATGTCCTGCGGCTTGAGCCCGCGTTCGGCGGCGATGTCGGCAAATCCGGTGCCGCTTTTGATGCGGTCGGCAGCGGCTTGCGCGTCCGTTATTTGCGGGAACACGATCTGCTCGATGTGGCGCTTCTCCGGCGTGACGAAGCTCGCCTGCCGCTCGTCATAGGTCTTTTTGATGTCGTCGTCAGAAATCTGCATCCATTGCGCCAGCGCCGCAGGCGTCACCGTGACGGTGTCGATCTTGCGGTATTCCGGCGCCCGGAACAGGATTTTGCGCTCGTCGAAATATTTGCTCAGTTCCTGGTCGGTCGGCTGCGGGACGTCGCCGGCCTGTGCCGGGCCGAGCGACGCATATTGGATGCTGCGTTGTTGATTTTGGAACTGATTGATGGCGTCGAGCCAGGCCTGCGGCAGCGTGATGTCGCCGGATATGCTGTCGACGAGCTGCCGGCGCAGCGCGGTCTGTCGCTGTGTCGCGATAAAGCCCTGCTCGGTCATGCCGACGTCGTGCAGGAACAATTCGAACCGTGAGCGGTCGAATTGACCGTGCTCGTCCTGCAGCTGTGGATTGGACGTGATGTTGCGCGATATCTCGGCGTTGGAGAGGCCGAGCCCGATCTTTTGCGCGAGCTGGTCGAGCCCGGCCTGGGCGATCATTTCGCCGAGCACCTGGCGGTCGAGGCCAATCGCGTTGGCCTGGTCCGGCAGCAGCGGATGTCCGAGTTGGCGGCCGATCTGTTGCAGACGGTCGTCGTAGGTTTGCCGGAACTGGGCGGTCGAGATTTCGGTCTTGCCGATGCTCGCCAGCGTGCCTTGGCGGAAGCCATGAAAAATGTCGTTGATGCCCCAGATCGCAAAGCTTCCGGCGAGCGCGGTCATGACCACGGCCATGACGGTCCGGCCGAGCCAGTTTTCGGAGACTTTGCGGATGCCGCGTAGCATTGGTCAGTAGTCGGGTCCAAACTGTTGGAATAACGGAAGGCGCCGCACTATAAGGAGCGTAAGTTTTCGCCGCAACCGACGGGTTTTACTGCTAAAACGCCTCTTTTCCCGATGCAACCAGTCTGCTAACGCCTCGTTGTCGCAGGATATTGGGCCGATTCTTTGAGCCGACACGATGGCGCGCCGTCCGCTGGTCGCAGGCAACTGGAAAATGAACGGGCTTGGCGCCTCGATCGGCGAATTGGAAATAATCATCGCCGGCGCGCGGACGCTCGCGCAGAACTCGGCCGAGCTTGATATCATGGTGTGTCCGCCGGCGACGCTGATCGCAAGCTTCGCCAAGGCCGCCAGTGGCACACCCGTTGCCATCGGTGGCCAGGATTGCCATCCGCTCGCCTCGGGCGCGCATACCGGCGACATTTCCGCTGAAATGCTGCGTGACGCCGGCGCCCAAGCCGTGATCGTCGGCCATTCCGAGCGCCGCCGCGATCATGACGAAACCGATACGCTGGTGCGCGCCAAGGCGCTGGCGGCGCACCGTGCCGGCCTCGTCGCCATCGTTTGTATCGGCGAGACGCGGGAGGATCGCGAATTCGGGCAAACGCGTCATGTCGTCGGCCGGCAGCTCGATGGCTCGTTGCCGGACGCTGCCGCGGATACCGTCGTCGCCTATGAGCCCGTTTGGGCTATCGGCACCGGCAAGACACCGACCCCGAACGATATCGGCGACATCCATGACTTCATTCGCGCGCGTTTGTGCGTGCGGTTCGGCGAGGCAGGACACGGCGTGCGCATCCTCTACGGCGGCTCGGTCAAGCCGGCGAACGCCAAGGAGTTGCTTGCGGTCGAAAATGTCGACGGCGCGCTGGTCGGCGGCGCCAGCCTCGATGCGGCCGAATTCCTCGCCATCGCGGGCGTTTATCGCTGACGGTGACATCCGGCCCCTTACATCCGCGCGGACCGGGATGAGAGATCGAGCCATAGAATTGCCGCGCCGGATCGTGTAGAGAGCCCGGCGACTTCCTATATCGGGCCTTGGATAGCGGGGCGGCCCGGCTTGGCGGCAGGCGGATATCGAATGCTGAGCGTGATTATTGTTATTCATCTTATGCTGGTCATCGCCCTGATCGGCGTCGTCTTGCTGCAAAAATCCGAGGGCGGCGGGCTGATCAGTTCGACCAGCGGCTTTCTGACTGGGCGCGGCACGGCGAACGCGCTGTCGCGGACCACCGCCGTGCTGGCCGCGGGTTTCTTCGTCACCAGCCTGGCGCTGTCATGGCTTGCAAGCTACGAGCACCGGCCGGTCGCGGTCATCAACACGTCAGGGACGCCGGCCCCGGCCCCGCCAGGTCCGGCTGGCGGTCCGCCGCCCGCGGCGCCGTTGAGTCCGGGCAATGGCGGTCTGCTCAATCAGCTGCAAAAGGGCATACCGGGCTTGCCGGCCGGCTCAAATCCGGCGTTCGCTCCGGAGCCGAGCGGGCCGCAGGTGCCGCAGTCGAAGTAGCGGCGAGCTCCCGTTTGCAGCTGGCATCGCCGCGTCCGCCGGTTGGCCACGTTAATCACAGGGCTCCGGCTCGGTGTTCACGTGAGAGTGCGCGTCTAAGCTAATGGAATTAAAGCGATTTCTCCCGGCGATTTTAGTGTCAATGCAAGGCGCGGCAGATATTCCGGAAAATCGCTCGTCGAATTGTGGAAGGGGCGCTAAGCGATAGGTCCCATGGCGCGGTACATCTTCATCACCGGCGGCGTGGTCTCCTCACTTGGCAAGGGTTTGGCTTCCGCAGCGCTCGGCGCGCTGTTGCAGGCGCGCGGCTACAAGGTGCGCCTGCGCAAGCTCGACCCCTATCTCAACGTCGATCCCGGCACGATGTCGCCTTATCAGCACGGCGAGGTTTTCGTCACCGATGACGGCGCCGAGACCGACCTCGATCTTGGTCATTACGAGCGTTTCACCGGCCGGCCGGCGACGCGACAGGACAACATCACCACCGGCCGCATCTATCAGGAGATCCTCGCCAAGGAACGGCGCGGCGACTATCTCGGCGCCACCATCCAGGTCATTCCGCACGTCACCAATGCCATCAAGGACTTCATCCGCGACGGCAATGAAGGTTTCGATTTCGTGCTGTGCGAGATTGGCGGCACTGTCGGCGATATCGAGGGCCTGCCGTATTTCGAGGCGATCCGCCAGCTCGGCAACGATTTGCCGCGCGGGCACGCGATCTACATCCATTTGACGCTGATGCCGTTCATCCCGTCGGCCGGCGAGCTGAAGACCAAGCCGACCCAGCATTCGGTGCGCGAATTGCGCGCCATCGGCATCCAGCCCGATATTCTGCTCTGCCGCACCGATCGGCCGATCCCGGAGAGCGAGCGCAAGAAGCTCGCGCTGTTTTGCAACGTGCGCGAAAGCGCCGTGATCGAGGCGCGCGACGTCGACAACATTTACGCGGTACCCGAGGCCTATCACGCCGGCGGGCTCGACAGTGAGGTGCTCGCCGCTTTCGGCATCGAGAACCCGCCGCCGCCCGATCTTGCCACCTGGCATCTGATCAACGAGCGCATCCGCAACCCGGAAGGCGACGTGACCATCGCCATCGTCGGCAAATATACCGGCATGAAAGACGCCTATAAGTCGCTGATCGAGGCGCTGTCCCACGGCGGCATCTCCAATAAGGTGAAGGTCAAGCTCGACTGGATCGAAAGCGAAGTGTTCGAGAACGAGGATCCGGCGCCGTTCCTCGAACATGTCGACGGCATTCTGGTGCCGGGCGGTTTCGGCCAGCGCGGGGCGGAGGGCAAAATCCGAGCCGCGCGGTTCGCCCGCGAGCGCCATGTGCCGTATTTCGGCATCTGCTTCGGCATGCAGATGGCGGTGATCGAGGCGGCGCGGAACCTGTGTGGCATCGAGCAGGCCAATTCCACCGAATTCGTCGCCACCCCCGAGCCGGTCGTCGGCCTGATGACCGAGTGGATGAAGGGCAACGAGTTGCAGAAGCGCGGCGTCCACGGCGACATGGGCGGCACCATGCGGCTCGGCGCTTATCCCGCGGTGCTGGCCCGCGGCTCGCGCGTCGCGGAGATCTACAACGCCACCGAGATTTCTGAGCGCCACCGCCACCGCTATGAGGTCAACACCGCCTACAAGGACCGCCTGGTGCAACACGGCATGCGTTTTTCCGGCATGTCGCCCGACGGTATTTTGCCGGAGATCATCGAATTCGACGATCACCCCTGGTTCATCGGCGTGCAATTTCACCCCGAGCTGAAATCGCGGCCGTTCGCACCGCATCCGCTATTTTCCTCCTTCATCGAGGCGGCGGTGGAGCAGAGCCGGCTGGTGTAATAAGCTCGTCATTCCGGATTGCCGCACAGCGGCGAGTCCGGAATCCATAACCCCGGCGCGGGGAGTATGGATTCCGGGCCCCTCGCTTCGCTCTGCCCCGAAATGACAAACAGGTGAGGAAACCTCAATGATCTACGAAATGCGCGTTTATCGCACCGTGCCGGGCCGGCTGCCCGCTTTGCTGAAGCGGTTCGAGAACACCACGCTGAAACTCTGGGACAAGCACGGCATCAAGCAGGCCGGTTTCTGGACCACTTTGATCGGCGACTCCAACCACGAGCTGATCTATTTGTTGGCCTGGCAATCGCTCGCCGAGCGCGAGCAGAAATGGAACGCGTTCATGAGCGATCCGGCCTGGATCTCCGCCCGCGCGGAGAGCGAAAAGGACGGGCCGATCCTTGCGAATGCGAGCAATCAAATCCTTCAGCCGACAGCGTTTTCCGCCGTCAAATAGGCGAAACGGACAACGGTTGACCCGGCGTGTCGCGGGCTTCATGGTCGCCCGCGAGGGTCGCTATGACGGCAAAACCAAATCCGATCGTCAGTGTCGGCAAGGCGCGTTTCGGCAACGCGCTGCCGCTTGCGTTGATCGCGGGGCCATGCGTGCTGGAAAGCCGCACGCACGCGTTCGACATGGCGGGAGCGCTGCGGGAGATCGCCGCGAAGCTCGGGATCGGCTTCGTTTACAAAACCTCGTTCGACAAGGCGAACCGCACCAGCGCGGCGAGCGCTCGTGGTGTCGGCCTCGACAAGGCGCTCGAAATATTCACCGATTTGCGCGACCAGCTCGGCGTGCCGGTGCTCACCGATGTGCATGAGCCGGAGCAATGCGCGCTGGTCGCCGAGGTAGTCGATATTTTGCAAATCCCGGCGTTCCTCTGCCGGCAGACCGACCTCCTGGTCGCCGCTGCCAAGACCGGGCGCACCGTCAACATCAAGAAGGGCCAGTTCCTGGCGCCCTGGGATATGGCGAATGTCGTCGAAAAAATTACCGGTGCCGGCAATGCCAATGTGCTGGTCACCGAGCGCGGCGTCTCGTTCGGCTACAATACGCTGGTGTCGGACATGCGGGCGCTGCCGGTGCTGGCAAAGATCGGCGCGCCGGTAATCTTCGACGCCACCCATTCGGTGCAGCAGCCCGGCGGGCAGGGCGCCTCATCCGGCGGCGAGCGCGATTACGTCCCGGTGCTGGCGCGGGCGGCCGTGGCGGTCGGCGTCGCCGGCGTCTTCATCGAAACGCATCAGGACCCCGACAAAGCGCCCTCCGACGGGCCGAATATGATCCCTCTCAAGGATTTGCCGCCGATTCTTGAGCGATTGATGCGGTTCGATAAGTTGGCGAAAGAAGGCTAGGGCGCGTTAGGCAGCCAGCGGCGCGCACAAGGCTTTCGCCAGGACCTCGAGGATCGTCAACGCATCGGCCGTTCCCTGCGCTTCGCCCTTTTCGAAATCCTCACCGGCAAGCCCCATCGTATTGGTGACTTGCGCGAGACAGAGGACCGCCTTGTTCCGCTTACGCGCGAACGCGTAGAGCGCCGCCGCCTCCATCTCGACAGCCAATACTCCGCGAGCGCGCGCTGTCGCGATCGCAGCGGCCGTTTCGCGGAACGGCGCATCGGTCGTCCAGCTCGCTCCGACATAGGCCCGCGAGCCCGCGTGCTTTAGGGCCTGCGTCGCGGCGGTGACGATGTGCGGGTCGGCCTCGGCAAAATCACTGGGCACGGCGTAGTGATAGCTGGTGCCTTCGTCGCGCAGCGCCCGGTCGATCACGACAAAATACGGCGGCCTTCCGGCCGCTACGATCTGCCCGGCCGACGTCACGCTGACCAAGATCTGGCAGCCGCAGGCAAAGAGCTCTTCCGCGACCAGAACTGCGAAAGGCGCGCCGACCGCACAGCCGATGATGCCGGCGGATTGGCCGGCCAGCGGAAAGCTATGGAGATCGGTATGGTAGCAGGGCCAAGCTTCATAGCGCTTGGCCAGGCCGGACTCTTTGAGACGGCGGACGATATCGCCGTCCGGATCGAGGATGCAAAGCTGCGGCACGTCGACCGTAACCAAGCCCTTCTGACGGCGCGCCTCGCGCAGCAGGGCGATTGGCTCGAATACCGATGGCGCGTCGGGCTGCTTGTTGTCGAGAATGGGGGGCAAAGCCACGCGAACTCCTGTCGGGTTGAAGGACTTGCCGAGTTGAAAGAGTTGTCTTGCACGGTCAAATATGGGCTCTCCTACGGCCTCAAACCGGGAAAAATGGATGTGAGCAACACCGAGCGGCAAGCCCACTGGGAGAACGTCTACCAGACCAAGGGCGAACGCGATGTCAGTTGGTTTCAGGAGCGTCCGGAAATTTTGCTCGAATTGATTCGGGCGACCGGCGTGAACGCCGATGCTGCGATCGTCGATATCGGCGGCGGCGCCTCGCGGCTGGTCGATGCGCTTCTCGATGCGGGTTTTTCGAACCTCGCCGTGCTCGACCTTTCCGAAAAGGCGCTTGCAATATCGAAGTCAAGACTGGGCGCACGAAGCGCACAAGTGAAGTGGATCGCCGCCGACGTGACTGCTTGGGAGCCGTCCGAAACTTACGATGTATGGCACGACCGTGCGGCGTTTCATTTTCTGACCGAGCCGCAGGATCGCGCCGCCTATGCCGCAGGCGTTTTGCGCGCCGTCCGTCCCGGCGGCCACCTGATCATCGGGACGTTCGCTCTCGATGGGCCCGAGCGTTGCAGCGGATTGCCCGTCGTCCGTCACGATGCCGCGTCGATTGGCAAGATACTCGGGCCCAAGTTCGAGCTGATTGAGAGTCGAAACGACGCCCACAAAACGCCGATGGGAACCATCCAGCGCTTCCAATTCAGCCGGTTTCGCCGAACGAAATGAGACGGGATGTCTCGGAATTGAATTTCGCTTATTCTGGCTTGGCCGCGGTTTAGACTAGGCCGCTCCGTTTTCACTGCAACGACTGGAGCGCCGCAATTCCGCCCGTCCTGCGAGTAGCCTTCCTGGTGGTGTTCGCCTCTACGCTGTTCACGCGCGCGGTCGATCCGGTCGTGCCGAAAATCGCCCACGATCTCGGCATCGACGTCAAAACCGCCGCGCTGCTGTCGACCGCTTTCACCTTTCCCTATGCCTTCGCCCAGCCGGCGCTCGGCACCATCGGCGACTTCTTCGGCAAGACGCGGCTGATGAATCTGAGTCTCGCCATCGTGGTGACGACGACGCTGGTTTGCGCCTTCGCCCAAAGTTTCTCGCTCCTCGTCGCCATGCGGGTGCTCGCCGGAATTTTGGCCGGCGGCATCTATCCAGTCGGCGTGGCGATGGTCGGCGACCTAGTGCCGGAGGTGCACAAACGACAGGTCGCGATCGGTCAGCTTTTGGCCGTGGCGCTGACCGGCAATCTAATCGGCGCCACAGTCTCGGGGGTGATCGGCGATCTGCTTGGCTGGCGCGGCGTGTTCTTCTCGATCGGCGCCTTCGGTCTCGTCGTCGCGGTGATCGCGTTCTTTGCGTTTCGCGGGCTCCGCACCGCTAAGCCGAAGCCTTTCAATGTCGCCGCAGTAGCCGCCGGTTTTCGCAGCGTATTCGCCGATCCGCGCGCCAAAATCTGCTTCGGCTCGGTATTCTTCGAGGGCATCGTCATTCATGGCATGTTTCCCTATGTGGCGCTGCTGCTCCTGATGGCCGGCCAAACCCATTCTTCTTTTGCGGGTCTCGTGATCGCGGGCTTCGGGCTCGGCGGCATCGTCTATTCGCTTGCCGTGCCGCTCGTGATCCTGCACTTCCACGACCGGCAATTGATGGTCATCGGCGCGAGCTGCGCGGCGGTCGCGTTTCTTCTGATCGCGCTCAATCCGGTCTGGTACGTGCTGGCCGGGGTCTTCGTCGTATTCGGCATCGGCTTTTACATGCTGCACACCTGCATTCAACTTCACGCCACCGAACTGACGCAGACCGCGCGCGGCACCGCTTTGTCGATGCACTCCTGCGCGTTCTTTTCCGGCCAGGCGCTTGGCCCGATCTATTACGGCTTTGCCTATGGCCATGCCGGCACCAGTAAGCCGATGTTCATCGGCGCCGCGGTGATCCTGATTGTCGGGCTGGTTTGTGCGCGGTTCTTGCGCCACCACCGTCCCGGCTTGACCCTTGCCGAAGGCGCCTAAAACCCCCATTATTCACCTATCGGCCAGGGGTGCCGCGCAAGGTGCGCGGCTGAGATCAAACCCGTCGAACCTGTCTGGGTCATTCCAGCGAAGGGAGCCGCGTTGGTCGGAACGAAGACAGTCCATTCGCCTATCGGGAAGCGCCCTCGCGTCGTCATTATCGGCGCAGGCGTGGTCGGCCTTGGCATCGCCTGGCGCTTGGCGTCGCGCGCCGAGGTTTTGCTGTTCGACCGCGGCAAAGCCGGGGCGGGCGCGAGCCATGCCGCGGCCGGGATGCTTGCCGCCTGCGCTGAAGCCGAGCCTGGCGAAGAGGCGCTGGTCGCGCTCGGCCGCGATAGCCAGGCGCGCTGGCCGGCCTTCGCCGAGGAGCTTTTGCAGGCGACCGGCATCGACGTCGAATTGCGCCGCGAAGGCACGCTCGTTTTGGCGCTGACGGCGGACGATCAGGCCACGCTGGCGCATCATTTGGAATTTCAGCAAAAGCTCAGCCTGCCGATCGAGTGGCTGTCGGCGGCGGCGACACGGGCGAAAGAACCGCATCTGGCCGGCAAGCTCGCGGGCTCCGTGTTCAGCCCACAGGACCATCAGGTCGACAATCGCAAGCTCAGCGCGGCGCTGCGCATCGCCGCGGAAGCGGCCCGGCGCAAAAATTCACGAGCACCAAGCGGTCAAGGAGATTGCCGTACAAGGCGGCCGCGCCACCGGGATTGTGCTGGAAGACGGCACGAGCATTGCGGCCGATCGCGTGGTGCTCGCCGCAGGCGCTTGGTCGCGCGGCATCGCCGGACTGCCGCCCGATCGCCGGCCGCCGGTGCGCCCCATCAAAGGGCAGATGTTGGCGTTGCGCATGGACGCGGCCGCGCCGCTGCTCAGTCACGTGTTGTGGGCGCCGGGCGCTTATCTGGTGCCGCGGCGCGACGGCCGCCTGATCATCGGCGCGACGGTCGAGGAAAAAGGCTTTGACGAAACGGTTACCGCCGGCGGCATGCTGACACTGCTCGAAGCGGCGTGGCGCGCCATACCGGCGGTCGAAGAACTGCCGATCGACGAAATCTGGGTCGGCCACCGGCCGGGCAGCCGCGACGACGCGCCGATTCTCGGCCGCGCGCCGCTGGAGAATCTGTTTTACGCTACCGGCCACCATCGCAACGGCATTTTACTGGCGCCGGTGACCGCGGATGCGATGGCGCGGCTCATTCTCGACGACGTGGTCGAGCCGGCGATAAGGCCGTTCGGGCTCGAGCGATTTCTTCCGGCGCGCGCGGCGGAGTAGGGGGGCGCGATGAATCAGACCACGATCGAGGCCACGATCCGCGTCAACGGCGAAAGCGAACCGCTCGCCGTGACGATGCTCGACGCGCTGCTCGCGGAAAAAGCCGTCGACACCATGCAGCGCGGCATCGCCGTTGCGCTCAACGGTTCGGTCGTGCCGCGCGCGGCGTGGCGCGATACGGCGTTAAAACCCGGCGACAGCGTCGAAATCGTGCGCGCGCGGCAGGGTGGTTAGGGGGCACCAAATGTCCGATCCTCTGATCATTGCCGGGCACGAATTCGGCTCACGGCTGTTTCTCGGCAGCGCCGGCTATCCCAACCGCAAAATCATGCTCGACGCGATCGCCGCGAGCGGCACGCAGATGGTCACCGCCTCGATCCGCCGCATCAGCCTTGCCGGCGACGAGGAGAGCCTGATCGATCTGTTGGCCGGCCGGGTGAAATTTCTACCCAACACCGCGGGCTGCCAGACCGCCAAGGACGCCGTGCTGACGGCGGAGCTCGCCCGCGAAGCGCTCGATACCAACTGGATCAAGCTGGAAGTCATCGGCGACCGCGAACTGCTCTATCCCGACGTCGAGGAACTGTTGCGCGCGACCGGCGAGCTCGTCGCCAAAGGCTTTATCGTTCTGCCCTATTGCACCGAGGATCCGGTGACCTGCCGCAAGCTTGCCGATGCCGGCGCCGCAGCGGTGATGCCGCTCGGCTCGCCGATCGGCTCAGGTCTTGGCGTTTCCAACCCGCATCTGATCGAGCTGATCTGTGCGCGCTCGCCGGTGCCGGTGGTGCTCGATGCGGGGATCGGTACCGCCTCGGACGCGACGCTCGCGCTGGAGCTCGGCTGCGCCGCGGTGCTGATCAACACCGCGGTGTCGAAGGCGCAAAATCCGGTGCTGATGGCGCAAAGCATGCGCGCTGCGGTGGAAGCCGGCCGCCTGTCGCGGCTCGCCGGACGCATCGCCAAGAAGAGCCACGCCGAACCGTCGAGCCCGCAGTTCGGATTGGTGGGGACGTAAGGCAATTTGTAGACCGTCATCCTGAGGTGGCCGCGAACTAGCTCATCATCTCCCTTACCAGCGGTATCACCTTCGTGCCGAAAAGCTCAATGCAGCGCATGATCTTCTCGTGCGGCAGCGTGCCGGCCGAATATTTCATGTCGAAGCGCACGGCGCCGAGATCCTTGATCGTCGTGGCGATGCGGCGGGCGACGGTTTCTGGCGAACCGAGGTGGAGCGCGCCGCCGCCGACTTCCTGTTCGAAGGCCACCTTTGTAGTCGGCGGCCAGCCGCGCTCGGCGCCGATGCGATCGCGCGACGCTTTGTAGTGCGGCCAAAACTCCTCGCGCGCCTGCGCGTCGGTTTCGGCGACGTAGCCATGCGAGTGGACACCGATTGGCTGTACGGGCTTGCCGAATTGTGCAAACGCGCGATGGTAGAGGTCGACATAGGGCCGAAACCGCTTGGGATCGCCGCCGATGATGGCGAGCATCAGGGGCAAATCGTAATGTGCCGCGCGCACCACCAATTCCGGGCTGCCGCCGACGCCGATCCAAGTTCTAAGTGATCCAGTTCGTAAAGTGCCCTTTTCGATCGGCGGATAGACGTGCTGATTGGTTAGCGGCGCGCGCGTCGAACCCTTCCAGGTCACGGTTTCATTGCGCAACACGGCCACGAACAGATCGAGTTTTTCCTCAAACAGCTTCTCGTAGTCGGACAGCTCATAGCCGAACAGCGGAAACGACTCGATGAAGGAACCGCGGCCGAGCGTGACTTCGGCGCGGCCGTTGGACGCGGCATTGAGCGTCGAGAACCGCTGGAAAACCCGAATCGGATCGTCGGACGAAAGCACGGTCACAGCGGAGCCGAGCCACATCCGTTTCGTTCGGCCGGCGAGCGCCGCAAGCACGACATCGGGCGTCGAGACGGCGAAATCGGGCCGATGATGTTCGCCGACGCCGAAGGCATCGACGCCGACTTCGTCGGCTAGCACGCCTTCCTCGATCACGTCGCGGATGACTTGGGCGTGGGATTTGAGGCTGCCGTCGGGGTTGGCGGTGATGTCACCGAACGTATCCAGGCCGAGTTCGATATTCTGTGCCATGTTCTTATTTACTCAACTCCCTTGAAGCTTTGGCTTGGCCGCACGGCCACGGACATTTGCAGATTGATCTTCATCAAGGCCGAGCTGCCGGAAAAGGGTATAATTAATAGTGGCTTTCACCAGTGCGGCGGCGAAATATCGGTCGGGTGATAGTCTGAACTTTCCAGAGGGTTTGCCATGGGCTTCAGCGAGGCGATTTCGGCGGGATTTGCGAAAATATATTGTATTCTCGGGCCGGGCTACTCGGTCTGAATACTGGTTCTGGATCTTGTTCGCTCTGATCGGCATGCTGGTGACGAAGATCGTCGATACGGCGCTTTTCGTGGAAGTATCATCGACCGTCCCGTCGCCGTTCCACTCGCTGCTCAATTCTATCTTTATCCTTGTGTTGCTGCTGCCGAGCTTCGCGCTGGAAGCGCGCCGGCTGCACGACACCGACCGCAGCGGGTGGTGGTTGCTGGTCGTATTGACCGGTATCGGCGTCTTTTTGCTGCTCTACTGGGCGAGGCGAAGAGGGCACGCCTGGTGAAAACAATTTCGGTCCCAATCCTTTGACGGATGAGGGAGGACTGAAGCGCCGTCGGACAGCCTGAACTGCGACTATCGTGAGCGCGCCGTAGTTGGTTTTTTTGCCTGCGGCTCGAGCGCGAGGTAAAGCGCCTTGGCTGCATCGCGCAATGCCTCGCGGTGGGCAATGTCGTCCGGCGGCACTGCCACGACGGTTTTTGCCAGATCGCGCAAGATTTCGGCGAATAAGGCGAAATGAAAATGCATGCGCACAGATTTGCGCTCGTCGTCCGCTCCGGGGCGATCGAGCGTGAGTGAAATTCCGGTTTCATCGAGATGGGCGTCAAAGCGCGCGGTATGGGCGAAGGTGCCGATATAAAGCTTGTCCGGGTATTCCACCGCGACTTCGGCCTTGTCGGGAATTGGCTTTGTCATCGCATCGTGCCCTTCCTTGCACCTAAGTAGGATTGGATAATTCAATTCCGGGCGTTTCGGCTTGATTTGTGTCAAGCGGGCCGTGTTCTCGGCGGGCGCGCGATGCTTGATCCAGATCAATGAGAGGTTGTTACAATTGCATGACATTAAACCTATGTATGAGCCGGCCGGTCAGCATAATCTCAACCTTGCATTTTTATGGCCGGCATTTGCCGCCGCCTCGGCAAGCGACATGGCTGCGGCACTGGCACGGCATTTCACCAATCTCGCCGTCGGTTTGGACGGGCCTTCGGCCAAACAGCCGGAATGGGCGACCCCGCACGCAATCGCGCTTGAACTCGAAGCCGTCCGCTTACACGATTTCTCGACGACGGCGAAAGATTCGCGCCCGCACGGGTTTCCCGCCCTGTTATGCACGCCATTCGCGCTCCATGGCGCGGTCATCAGCGATCTCGCCGAGGGCCACAGCCTGGTCGGCGCTTTGCGCGCCGCCGGGCTGACGCGGTTGTTCGTCACGGACTGGCGTTCCGCCACGCCGGAAATGCGCCATCGCGGCATCGACGATTATCTCGCCGACCTCAACGTGCTGATCGATCAGATCGGCGCACCGGTCGATCTCATCGGCCTGTGCCAGGGCGGCTTTATGGCGCTGATCTATGCCGCGCGGTTTCCGGAAAAAGTGCGCAAGCTGATTTTGGCGGCGGCCCCGGTCGACATAAGCGCCGGGACTTCGGCGCTGTCGAGCGTCGCCGCGGCGAGCCCATTGGCGATGTTTTACGAGATAGTGCGGCTCGGTGACGGCCTCGTTCCGGGACGCCGCGTGTTGAAACTATGGGCGCCGGATTCGGTGGCGGCCGAGGATATCCGGCAACTGCTCCAGACCGAAGAGCCGGCCGGTTCTGCCGCCGCCAGCCGTCTCGAAACCGTGTTTCGCGACTGGTACGCCTGGACCCTCGATCTGCCCGGAAAGTTCTTTCCTCGATGCAGTGGAGAAACTTTATAAGCGCAACGAGCTTGCCACCGGCAGCTTCGTCGCCTTGGGACAAAAGATCGATCTCGGCGCGCTTCTACGTGCCGCTCTATTTGCTTGCTGCGCGCGACGACGAATTGGTGGCGCCGGCGCAACTATTCGCGGCCGAACGTCTGGTCGGCACTGCGCCGCATGATCTCCGCAAGGCGACCGCGCCGTGCCGCCATTTGGGGCTATTCATGGGCAAACGCATTCTGCAGGACGTATGGCCTGGCGTGGTGCGCTGGCTTGCGGAGCCGGTGTCGGCCAATTCAGATCGCCTAAAGCCGCGCATCTCTGCGCACGCCCATTAGGCTGCCAAAATCACTGCTGAAAGACGTACGCTCCGGGTGCGTCGCTGAGCGGCTGTTGGCCCGGCATTCCCATCGGCGGCAAAGTCGTTGCCGGGCCGGAGCGCGCGCCGAGCCATGCCGCCCATTGCGGCCACCAAGAGCCATCGATCTGCCGCGCCTCGGCCAAAAACCGCTCCGGATCGAGGTAATGATCCGGCAGCTGTTTGGTGTGGATGCGGAAACTGCGCCCGGCGTGACCGGGCTCCGATACGATGCCGGCATTATGCCCGCCGGTCGTGAGCGCATAGGTCACTTCGCTCTCGATCTGCAGGTTAATCTTGTAAGTCGACCGCCACGGCGCGACGTGGTCGCGCTCGGTGCCCACGGCAAATACCGGCACGCGAATATCGGTGAGCGCGACCGGCTCGCCGGCTGCCATGAAGCGGCCTTCGGCAAGATCGTTATCGAGGAACAGCTTGCGCAGATATTCCGAATGCATGCGGTAGGGCATTCGCGTGGCGTCGGCGTTCCAGGCCATCAGATCCGTCATCTTTTCGCGTTCGCCGAGCAAATAATCGTGGACGATGCGCGACCAGACGAGATCGTTGGAGCGCAGCATCTGGAAGGCGCCGGCCATCTGGCGGCTGTCGAGGAAGCCTTGCTCCCACATCATGTCTTCGAGGAACGCGAGCTGGCTTTCGTCGATGAACAGCATCAGCTCGCCAGCCTCGGTAAAGTCGGTCTGTGCGGCAAGCAGGGTCAGGCTTGCAATCCGCGCATCGCCATCGCGCGCCATCGCCGCCGCCGCGATCGACAAGAGCGTGCCGCCAAGGCAATAGCCGGTCGCATGCACTTTTTGGTTCGGCACGATGCGTGCGATGGCATCGAACGCGGCCATGATTCCGAGCGAGCGATAATCCTCCATGCCCAAATCGCGGTCATCCGGTCCGGGATTTTTCCAGGAGACCATGAACACCGTAAAACCTTGCTCGGTGAGATATTTCACGAGCGAATTATGCGGCGACAGATCGAGGATGTAGTATTTCATGATCCAGGCAGGCACGATGAGTATCGGCTCGGGACGCACCTCGACAGTGGCGGGCGCGTATTGAATGAGCTCGATGAGGCGGTTGCGGTAGACGACCTTGCCGGGGGTCGCCGCAACGTCGCGGCCGACGACGAAATTTTCGCTGCCGACCGGCCGCTTGCCGCTGACCGCGCGTTCGAAATCCTCGGCGAAATTGGCAAAACCCTTGGCCAAATTAAAGCCGCCGCACGCGACCGTGTGCTTTAGGATTTCCGGGTTTGTCAGCAGGAAATTCGACGGCGCTGCCATGTCGAGGATTTGGCGGGCGCGCGAATTCGACCATGTCCTCGTGCTTCTTCGAAACGCCGCGCACGCCCGTGGTCGCGTTGTGCCACCACTGCTGCTGCAGCAGAAACGCCTGAGAAATGAAGTTGAACGGCCATTGCTGCCATTCCTCGGCGGTGAAGCGCCGGTCCTGCGGCAACGGCTCGATGCAACTTTCTGTGCTGCCGCCTTCGAGCACGCTGCGAAAGGCGTAATTGCCGAACCGGAGCGTCTTGCGGGCGGCCTTGCCCACAAGCTGCAAGCGCTTTCCGGGCGCGGCGGCGAGATGCGTCGCCCAATCGGAGTAGGCTTGCATGAGCGCTGCCGGCGACAGCCCGCCGGTGAAACGCGCCAAAGCCGCGTGCAGCGAGCGGTCGGTAATTCGGCGAGTGCCGTCACCGCATAAGGATCGCGATCGTCGGACGGCGAAACCGTCTCAACCGCCATAGAAGATTCTCTGGCCAAGCCCTTCCCCGAGCTAGGCAATAGTGCCTCGCGGTCGACCGGGGCAATTTCAGGCGCCATGACCTCTCTCAACGGTTGCTGGGTCTCGGGCATGGCATCAGCTCCGCACGAAGATTGAGCGTAAACGTGCTCCAGTATCGCCGCCCAGCGACTATGATCCATGTCAATGTCTTGATCGTGGCGCCGCGCAATATCGACGTCTCAAGGAAGCGAGCTCGTTGGTATGCCGTATCCGTCGAATAGCGATCTGCCGGCGTCGGTGAGGCATCACCTGCCTCCTCATGCTCAGGACATTTATCGGGAAGCATTCAACCACGCATTCGCCGCGCACGCCGGCGACCCGCGTCAGGAAGAGGCGGCGCATCGCATCGCCTGGGCCGCGGTGAAGCGGGTTTACGTCAAAGTCGGCGACAGCTGGATTGCACAGGGCGAGCGCTAAAAGCAGCCCCTGGCCGTTTGCGCAAAACTGCGTGCGGGGCACTCAATCAATGGCCTTGAGGATCGCGCGCCGGACCAGCGTCTCGAACAGCGGCAACTTGTAGGCGTTCTTGCTCAAAGGCGTGGCGCCTTCGAGCGCGGCGCGGCCGGCACCCGCGGCGACGGTTTGATCAATCCGCTTGCCCACGAGCGCGGCCTCGGCCGCCTTCGCCCGATGCGGCACCGGCGCGGCGGCGCCGAGAATGATCGCGGCGCGTTGAGTGGTGCCATCCGCATTGAGATCGAGCGCAACGGCGACGTCGGCAATCGGCCAATCGAAGGAATCCTTTTCGCCTTGCTTGAGATGGGCCATGCGCAGGCTGGCCGGCGGCTTGGGCAGACGAATAGCCGTTAGGATTTCCTGCGGCTTCAAATCGTTCTCGCGCTGCAAATCGCGCTCGGGCGGCACGAAAAAATCTTCCAGAAGGATCTGCCGCGTGGCGCCGCCGGGACTGGTGAGCTCAAGCGTTGCCGCCAACGCCACCAGTACGGTCGCTGCCGTCGAAGGATGTACGATGGCGCACGGCATGTTGTTGAAAATGGCGTGATACTGATTTTCTCCGGTGATGGCGAAGCAGTGGCCGCCGCCTTTACGAAGGCAGCGGAAAGCCTCGGAGCGAAAATACCAGCAGCGCGGGCGCTGCAACAGATTGCCGCCTAAAGTCGCGACGTTGCGGATTTGCGGACTCGCCGCACCGCGGAGCGCGTCGGCCAACGCCGGATAGCGCTGCTGCACCAGGTCGTTTTTGGCGAGAGACGCCAGCGTGACCATGGGCCCGATCTTTAGGCCGCCGTTGTCTTCTTCCGCAATGTGGTCCAGCCCCGGCACTTCGGTGAGGCTTACGATTTTCGACGGCTTCAGCAGACCTTCCTTCAACAGATCGAGAAGATCGATACCGTTGGCCTTTACGATCGACCCGTCGCCTTGTTCCATGGCTTCGGGGGAAAGAGTCATCGCGTGCGCCACCGTGGTCGAAGCCGCGGCTGCGGCTTCTGAAACTGTTCGTGCAGTCGCCCAGGCGAAGCGGTTCATGGTTTCAGCTCCTCGCTGGTACTTTGCCGAGGGCGGTGAGGACCGCCGCCGGCGTCATCGGCAGATTGCGAAGGCGGATGCCGATGGCGTTGTAGACGGCGTTAGCGATGGCCGGAGCAGTAGCGATATTGGCCGGCTCGGCGATGCCGTAGGCATCGGTCGCGCTTTGGCCCTGATAATTCTCCAGGACGATGACGTCGATGTCCGGCGTCTCGCGCGGGCCGACGAGCTTGTATTGCTCCAGGTTGGGGTTGACCATGCGTCCGGTATGCGCATCGAGGATGCGATCCTCGAACAGCGCGTAGGAAAGTCCCATCAGCACGCCGCCATGCACCTGACTTTCGATTTGCCGTGGGTTCATCGGCCGGCCGCAGTCCTGCACCGCGACCACGCGATCGACGCGCACAATGCCGGTCTCGGTATCGACCGTCACTTCGGCGAATTGGACGCCGCCCAAATCTTGCAGCGCAAGCGCGGCATCGCCCATGCGGCGGCGAAAGCCGGCATAGTCGTCGCTGCGCGTGGCCACGGCACTGATGCGATCGTTGCGCAGCCTGGAGGCGGCGTCGCGGAAGCTTATGCTGCGGCTCGGGTCGGTTCGGACCGCGATTTTTCCTTCGCGCATGACCAGATCGTCGGCCGCCGCATTGAGCGAAAGCGCCGTCTCGCGAAACAGTTGTTGCTGCACGCGCCATGCGGCGACGCGCGCCGGCGGCGTGATCGAGGCGGTGGTGCGGCTACCGTAAGACGGCGGCCCGGGTGGAAATTCGGTGTCACCGATGCGAACGGTGACGTCGTCGGGCTGCAGGCCAAGAGTCTCAGCGACGGTTTGCGCCAGAACCGTCGTGATTCCGGTGCCGATATCCTGCACGCTGGAGAGCACTTCGACCGAGCCGTCGCGCATCAGCCGCACTTCGCAGGACGAGTTGAGCTGCACATTGGCGCCCCACAGCGATTGCGCCACACCGAGCCCGCGCTTCATCGCGCCCGGATCGGCGCCCGGTTTGTGACGGCGATGCCAGCCGATCCGTTCGGCGCCGATGCGGCGCTCCTCGCGCCGCACCGCGCTCGGATCGATCCGATCGCGCAGCAGCAGTGGATCGAGCCCAAGCTTTTCCGCCAAATCGTCGATCGTCTGTTCGAGCCCGAAAGCACCCGGGGTGTTGCCCGGCGCGCGCATCGCGCAACCCGGCCCGGCATTGATGAACACGTCGTGCTGGGCGCCTTCGAAATTCGGACAGGAATAAAGCGCCTCGGCATTGCTGCCGACGCCGGCGCCGAGACCGACGCCCGCGGTGCCGTAGCTCACGAGCGAGATGGCGGTCAGAGCGCCATCGCGTTTGGCGCCGATGCGCAAGCGCTGCCAGGTGCCCGGCCGGTTGCCGGCATCCATTTGCTCTTCTTCGCGCTCGAGGAAAAGCTTGACCGGCGCCTTGGCGCGGCGCGACAGCTCCACCGCGATCCTGCCGTAATTGCCGAGCGAGGATTTCGAGCCGAAACCGCCGCCCATGGCGTCGACGATGACGCGCACCTTGTTGAGCGGCAGGCCGAATTCTTCCGCGAGTTCGTGGCGCACGCCGGTAGTGAATTGGGTGGACATGTAGACGGTCAGCCCGTCCGCCCGCCAATCGGCGACGATGGCGTGCGGCTCCATGCAGCAATGGGTTTGCACCTGAGTGCCGTATTCGCCCTCGACGGTGACGTCGGCCTCGGCAAAACCTTGGCCGACGTCACCGCGTCGGGCGACAGCGGGCCCGCGCACATTGCCGTTGAGCGGCAGGTTGGCGGCAGCGGGAAATCCCGACGGATGTCCGGCCGGCGCGGTTGTTTCGTCGTGAACCAAGGGTGCGCTTGGATTGCGCGCGGCATTCATGTCGGTGACGAACGGCAGCGCTTCGTACTCGACTTTGATCAGACGCAGCGCCGCTTCGGCCGCGGCCATCGATACCGCGGCGACAGCGGCGACTGGGGCGCCGATATAGCGCAGCGTCGCGCCCGCCGGTTCATCGGGAGTAGCGATCGGCAGCATTGCGCGCACGCCCGGTGCATGCGGCGCGGCAGACGCATCGATGGATCGCACCCGCGCATGGGGGAGCGGCGAACGCAAAACGCGGGCGAAGATCATGCCGGGCAAAGCGACATCCACGGTAAAGCGTGTCGCGCCGGTAACCTTGGCGCGGCCGTTCGGACGCGGGAACGATTTCCCGATCACAGCGAGCTCGCCATTGGGCGGCAGCGGCGGCGGCTCGTCGGCGGGGATTTGTCGCGCCACGCTGCCAAGCCCGGCACTGACGATGCCGGCGGGAAAAGTTTCACTGCGCGTTTTTTCGTTCGCCATCGTCATCCCTTGCGTGCTTTGGCGGCATCGAGCGTTGCGGCGATGACGTGCGGATAGGTGCCGCAGCGGCAAATGTGCCCGCTAATCGCGGCACGGACATCATCGGCGCTTGGCTCGGCATTGCGTTCGACCAGCGCGGCACAGCTCATGATCATTCCCGGCGTGCAGAAGCCGCATTGCAGTGCGTCGTGATCGATAAAGGCTTGCTGCACCGGATGCAGCGTCTCGCCTTGGGCGAGACCTTCGATTGTCGTGACTGCACGGCTGCCGACTTCGATGGCAAGCATCATGCAGGAGCAGACCGGTTGGCCGTCGAGCCAGACCGTACAGGCGGAACAGGCGCCGCGATTGCAGGCGATCTTGGTTCCGGTCAGGCCGAATGGTCCGCGTAATGCTTCGGCGAGCGTCATCCGCGGCTCGGCGTGCACGGTCCGCGTTGCCCGTTGATTTGGAGTGAGATCGCAACAGCATCCGGCCCCATAGATGGGCATGGCGTCATCGGCCGGTTGCGCCGCCGCGATTAGCGCCGAAGTGGTGTTAAGCATGCTCGCTCCGGCCGTTGTCAGAGCGGAGCCTCGCAGAAACGAGCGACGCGAAAAATCGCTATGCACGTCGAGCCTCCGGGGGTGCAAAAGTTGTCGCCAAACTGGCCGGCAATCGCGGCAAAGGCCTTGATCTACGTCAAGTTCCGCGAAAATCGCCTCTGGTTGCTGCTGGCGAATTTCTGACATGGATCAAAGCGCGATAGGTCCGGAGGATGCATAAAGCGGCAAATGACTTTGGAGGCGAGGCGATGCACGCGCCGCTTGAGCTTAAATCGAAGATCGAAACCAAAATCGTAGCGATGACGAAGGCCAAAATAAAGCCGTGGCGTTCGATTCTCGTCATCGCGGTCGTTTGATCGGCGTTGCCGCCTATTTTGGCCGCGAGACGCTTTACACTTGGTTCGGCGGCGCCGCGGCAGCCCCCACGATCTTTGTCTCCGGCAACATCGAAGCGCATCAAAGCGTGCTCGGGTTCAAGACCGTGCAGTCGCGCATCGTCGAACTGCCGTTCGACGAAGGGCAATGGGTGGATGCCGGTACGCTGATCGCGCGCCTTGACGATTCCGATTACCGCCAGCAGGTGGCGATCAACGAGGCGGTGCTGGAAATGCAGCAACGCCAGCTTGCCGCCGCCGAACAAACTCTTTCCGCGACCCAGCAGACAGTGGAAAGCGACGCCGCCGACCTCGAGTTCAGGCAACAGGAATATGACCGCGCCGCAATGCTGTTGAAGACCGGTGCCGGCACCGTCGAACAGCGCGATCAAACTTACGCGGCGCTGCGGCAGTCAAACGCGGCGCATGAGCGCGACGTGGCATTGCAAAACGCCGCCGACCGGCAGGTCGAGCTTGCCAAAGCCGCGATCCACAACGCGACCGAAACACTCAAAATGTCGCAAATCGTGCTCGGGTACACCGTATTGCGCGCGCCGTTTTCCGGCGTCATCGAAGTGCGCCAGGCGGAACTCGGCGAGATCATGGTGCCGGGCACACCGGTGGTGACGCTGGCCGATCTCGATCACGTTTGGCTGCGCGCTTACATCAACGAGACCGATATCGGCAAAGTCCGCTACGGTCGAGACCGCGACGGTCATCACGGATACCTATCCAGGGAAGAAATATATCGGCCGCGTCTCGTTTATCTCCAGTAATGCCGAATTCACGCCGAAGAGCGTCGAGACCCATGCGGAACGGGTCACGCTGGTTTATCGCATCCGCATCGACATCGATAATCCGTCGCACGAACTAGTGCCGGGCATGCCGGCCGACGCGACGCTGCAAGCACTGCCGTCTGGTGAGCCGTCGAATGCGCCGCCCGAGCGCGACCGCGAGCGCTCCACACGACCGCGCCAAAGAGCGCACCATGAATGAGCCGCATCGTCCGATTGTCGAAGCGAGCGGGTTGACCAAGCGCTTCGACGCCATAGCCGCCGTCGATGGCTTGAGCTTCACCGTAGGCCGCGGCGAAATCTTCGGCCTGGTCGGGCCCGACGGCGCCGGCAAGACTGCGACCATGCGGATGCTGGCAGGCGTCATGCAACCCGACGCGCGGCAGCATCGTCATCGACGGCGTCGATGTGGTGTCGGATCCCGAGGAGGGCAAACAGCATATCAGCTACATGCCGCAGCGGTTTGGTCTCTACGAGGACCTGACCGTCGACGAGAACATCCGCTTTTATGCTGACTTGTTCGAAATTCCGGCGGATGCGCGCGAACAGCGTGCCGCGCGGCTCCTGGCCGCGTCCGGGATGAGCCAGTTCCGCTCGCGCCTTGCTGGTCAGCTCTCCGGCGGCATGAAACAGAAGCTGGGACTGACCTGCGCGCTCGTTCATGCGCCGCAAATCTTGCTGCTCGACGAGCCGACCACCGGCGTCGATCCGGTATCGCGCCGCGATTTTTGGCGCATTCTTTACGGCTTGCGCGAGGAGGGCGTCACCATTCTTATCACGACCGCCTATCTGGACGAGGCGGAGCGCTGCAATCGCCTGGCGCTGCTCCACAGCGGACGCGTCCTTTATTGCGATACGCCAGCGGCTCTTAAGCAGCACATGCCGGGCGCAATCGTCGCTATTTCGTCGTCGAACGGCCGCGAGGTGAGGGCGGCCATCGCCGCGTTGGCAGGCGTCAGCAATGCGCTTCTGGTCGGCAACGGCGTTCATGCCGTGGTGGATGATGCAGCTATGCGGATTCCGCAACTGCGCGACGCCTTGCAGCGCGCGAACGTCGCATTTTCAGATATTGCGGTCGGCGAGCCGAGCATCGAAGACGTGTTCGTGGCGCTCGTTGAGAACGGCGGGAGGCTGCAATGAACGCGCGCCAACCAGCCGAGCCGCAAATCGTCGTCGAGAACCTGGTCAAGCGCTTCGGCAACTTCGTCGCGGTAGATGACGTCAGTTTTCGCATCGGGCGCGGCGAGGTCATGGGATTCTTGGGCCCGAACGGCGCCGGAAAATCGACCATCATCCGCATTCTCTGCGGCTTGCTGCGTCCAACCTCGGGCCGCGCGCTGGTCGCCGGCATCGACGTGGCAAAAGACCCCGAACGGGTGCGCGAGCGCATCGGTTACATGTCGCAGAAGTTTTCACTGTACCGCGATCTCAGCGTCGAGGAAAATCTGCGCTTTTTCGGCGGCATTTATCGCGTGCCACGGGACCAGCTTCCAGAGCGGATGCGGTTCGCAATCGACATGGCCGGCCTCGGCGGCCGCGAGAAGGCCTTAGTTGCGACGCTCGCCGGCGGTTGGCAGCAACGCCTGGCGCTCGGTTGCGCGGTGCTGCATCGGCCGCCGATACTGTTTCTGGACGAGCCCACATCGGGCGTCGAACCGACGTCGCGGCGGCGTTTTTGGGAACTCATCCACACGCTCGCCGCCGACGGCGTCACGGTGCTGGTCTCGACCCATTATATGGACGAGGCCGAATATTGCCATCGCGTCGCGCTGATCAACCAAGGCCACCTCATCGCGGTCGGCAGTCCGGATGAGCTCAAGCACACCGCGCTCGGCGGCGAACTGCTTCTGCTCGAAATTGAAAACCTCGGACCGACGCTTGCTGCGCTCGCTGACGTGCCGGGCGTACTCGATTGTTCGGTGTTCGGCAATGCACTGCATGTTCTGGTCGGCGACGCCGAGCACAGTCTCGCCGAATTGCCCGCGTTTCTCGAGCAGAAGGGCCTGCGGCCGAGCCGGCTCGAGCGCATTCATCCCTCGCTTGAGGATGTTTTCGTGCAGCTCATCGCTGTCGATATGGCCCAGCGGAGAGCGGCATGAGGTTGCGCCGACTTAAAGCCATCGCCGTCAAGGAGGTTCTGCAGATCTGGCGCGATCCCCGCAGCCTGATGATCGCGCTATTGCTGCCGTTCACCCAGATGTGTCTGCTCGGCTACGGCGTCAATCTCGACCTCAAGCATATTCCGGTCTGCACCTTCGACCGCGAGGGCAGCCAATTGAGCCAGGACCTGTTTAAGCATTTCCAAGCGTCGCAGTACTTCGCCATCGCGCATAATTTGCAAAGCTATTCGCAAGTCGTGGCGGCCATCGACAACGGGGATTGCAGTCTCGCAATCGTCGTGCCGCCGGATTTTTCCGAGCGATTGAACGATTCCGGCACGGCCTCGGTTCAGGCCATCATTGATGCGACCGACGACAATACCGCCAATATCGCCTTCGGCTATGCCGCCGCAGTGATCAACAGCTACTCGAACGACATTCAGGTGTCCTGGATGGACCGGCAGGGCAAGCCGCTGCAGCAGCTCCAGCCGATGGTGGTGCAGTCGCGGGTCTGGTTCAACGAGGATTTGGAAAGTCGCAATTTCATCATTCCCGGTCTCGTCGCTGCGATCATGGCGCTTGTCGGCGCGCAGCTCACGTCGTTGACCATTTCCCGTGAATGGGAGCGCGGCACCATGGAACTTCTCGTTTCCACGCCCGTGAAACCGAGCGAAGTAATGATTGGAAAGCTTGTACCGTATCTGGTCCTGGGCTGGGTCGACGCGGCATTCTGTCTTGCGATTGCGGCGCTGTGGTTTGACGTGCCTTATCGCGGCACGCTGTTTGCGCTCTTCGTCACGACATCGCTGTTCCTCTTCGTCGTTCTCAGCATCGGGTATTTGACGTCGGTTTTGATTCGCAGCCAAGTCGGCGCGAGTCAGATTGCGTTGCTGTTGACGATGCTGCCGACGATGCTGCTGTCCGGCTACATATTTCCGATCGACCAAATGCCCGTGGCGATCCGGAATATCACGTATCTGATCTATGCGCGCTATTACGTCACCATCGTCAAAGATCTGTTCCTGAAAGGCTCAAGCCTTCCCGAGCTTTCGACGCCGATGCTGTTTCTCATTGTCTATGCGGCGGCCGTCATGCTTCTGGCCGCGCGGGCGTTCCGCAAGCGGTTGGACTGAGTGGGGGAACGGAGCCATGTTCGCGCGCATCATTCCCATCGTCGTCAAGGAATTCATTGAGCTCAAGCGCGACAAGTGGGCGCGCTTCCGTTTGGTCGTGCCGACGCTCGTGCAAATGCTGCTGTTCGGTTATGCCGCGACCTACGAGGTTTATCACGTCTCGACCGTGGTGCTCGACCTCGATCACTCTCAGGAAAGCCGCGAATTGCTGTCGCGGTTCTCGTTCAGCAATCGATTTGACATCGTCAAGGTGGCCCAGTCGCAGCACGACGTCACCCAGGCGATCGACAGGAGCGATGCGGCCGTCGGGCTCGTCATCCATGCCGGCTTCGCCGAGCTTTTGCGCAAGGGCCAGAGCGCGCCGCTGCAGGTCGTGGTCGATGGCACCAATTCCAACACCGCGCTGATCGCGCTCGGCTATGTCAACACGATCGCGAGCGGATTTGCGCAGGATTACGCCACGGATTTGGCCGAGCGCACGCTCGGTGTGAATGGCATGCGCCAGGTCCAGGTGACGCTCGAACAGCGGCCTTGGTTCAACGAGGATCTCAACGGCCAGTGGTTCTTCGTGCCGGGACTGATCGGCACATTGAGCCTCGTCATCATCGTCAATCTCACCGCGTTTGCGATCGTGCGCGAGCGCGAGGTCGGCACGCTCGAGCAGATCATGGTGTCGCCGATCCGGTCCGCAGAATTTATTCTCGGGAAAACGGTACCGTTCTTCCTCATCGGCCTCGGCGAGGTTGCGCTCATCGTCGCGGTCGCAATCCTGTGGTTTCAGGTGCCGTTTGTCGGCGATCCCTTGGTGCTGCTGCTAGGTTCGGCGCTTTTCCTATTGAGCACGCTGGCGCTCGGCCTGTTGATCTCGACGCTGTGCATGACCCAGCAACAGGCCTTCTCAATGAACTTCTTCGTGCTCAATCCGTTTTTCATCCTGTCCGGATTCAGCTTTCCGATTTCGAGCATGCCGAAAGTGCTGCAATGGATGACCTATGCTAACCCACTGCGGTACTATCTCGTCGTCATTCGCGGGACATTTCTCAAAGGTATCGGTTTGAGCGTGCTGTGGCCGGAATTGGCGGCCATGGCCGCCATCGCCGTCATTTTGCTCACCGCGAGCATTCTCCGGTTCCGCAAATCGCTGGAATAGGACGCCCTATTTTTGCTGCGAAGATTTGATGCAAATCAACGTCGGGTGAGGCCGCGAGGAGCAAAAGCTACGATATTGCAATTCACCTTGGAGGATGTGTTATGGCCGAAGCTACCAAACTGCCTGTAAAGACCGAAAAAGCATCTACGCCCCCGGCAGCAGCCTGGACACCTTTTGAGAGCCTGCGCCGGGAAGTGGACCGCCTGTTCGACGACTTCGATGGCGGGTTCTTCCGCCCATTCCGTCGGCCCCTATTCGATGTCATTCCGGCAAAGTGGCCGACAGCGCCGGCCGTCGACTTCACCGATACCGAAAATGCCTACGAGCTCACCGCCGAATTGCCCGGCATCGACGAGAAAAACGTCGAAGTGAAGGTTGCCAACGGCGTCCTGACCATCAAGGGCGAAAAGCAGGAAGAGAAGGAAGAGAAAAAGAAGGACTATTACCTGCGTGAGCGCAATTACGGCTCGTTCGAGCGTTCTTTCCAAGTGCCCGAGGGCGTCGATGCCGACAAAATCGAGGCCAACTTCAAAAAGGGCGTGCTGACCGTGACGCTGCCGAAGAAGCCGGAAGCGCAGAAAGCGGCGAAAAAGATCGACGTCAAGGCGGCATAATGAGTTAGCGGCGATGTAAATTAATTTAAAAGGGCTGCATGTTGGCATGCAGCCCTTTTTTTGACTGGTTGACGGCGGGTGAAATCGACATTGAAGCAGCTAAACCCGGATGAAGATCTTGTGACGATACAGGAAGCCGGCGAGCATGACGGCCAAAATCAACGCCACGAGATTAGTAACGAAGCCGCCGGTGCCCTGGGTAACGACACGGTCGAGCAGACTTGCAAAGTCGCCGCCGACAAATCGCGCGGCAATCGACCAGAAATTGACGATGTCGTTGAGAAAGTAGAGCGCCAGCGCATTAGCGCCGACCCATATAAACACCGTCGCCCACCGCCGCCATTGCCATATGTCGACGATCTGATGCATCAGCGCCAACAGGATCGCGGAGTATCCGGCGGTGACCAGGACGAACGATGACGTCCAGATCGCTTTTATGACCGGAAATTGCAGCGCCCAGAGGTAACCGGCGAGGAGGAGAAGGCAACCGGCCCCGATAAGCCACCACGTCTTTTGCTGTTCGCTGACGCGGCTATCGCGCAACAACAGGCCGGCAAAAACGCCGAACAGACAGGTGCCGATCGCCGGCAGGGTACTCAGCATGCCCTCGGGATCGCGGGTGACATCCCACAATCGGCCCGGCAGATAATTGTGATCGATCCAGTTGGCGAGATTGGCATCGGCGGCGTACGAAGGCGCGTCAATTCCCGGGACCGGGACAAACGTCATCAGAACCCAATAACCGACCAAAAGGGCGACCACAGCGGCAATCAAACCGCGCAGATTGAAGTTCAAAAACATCAGCGACGTGAAAAAGTAACAAAGCGCGATCCGCTGCAATACACCGAGCAGACGTATGTCCGCCCAATGCTCGCTGATGCCGCCGTAAGCGATGAGTCCCAGCAGATAAAGCAGCAACGACCGGCGCAGCACCCGCAAATGGGCTTTGGCCTTGCCTTCGCGTTCGACCAGACGCGGCAGCGATAATACGATCGAAACGCCGGTGAGGAATACGAATAAGGGGAAGATGAGATCGTAGAATCTGAGCCCTTCCCAGGCGACGTGCTGAAATTGGGCACCGAGAAAGCCGCCGGCGACGTGGACGAGCGGACCTTTGCCCTCCGACATTTGCGCGAGCGCCACCATGGCGCCGTCGAAGCCCATGATCCAAAACATGTTTAGGCCGCGAAGCGCATCGACCGAAGCGATGCGGGGCGGATGCAGGACGGATGGCAAGTCGACGTAGCGCATCGGATTTCGTTTCTGGGCAAGCAAATCCGGTGCCGGACGCGGGCCCGACAACCAAAAAAATCTGCCTGAGAAGCGGCAGCTCCGCCTTGAGCTATCTCAACTGGATAGCACCAGGCGGCACGTCGCGCCAATCGGCCGGATTCGGATCGTTTTACGGTTTTGCCGCAACGACGGCCGGCGCGGCGCGGCAACGGCCGTTGGGCTCATCGACGCGAAAGTAGTCACGGCCGACGAAGGATTGATCGTAGTGGCTCCACGCCGTGCTCTGGTCATAAGCAATGACGCCGGCGAGCGTTACCGCAAACACCGCGCTTGCCATGTCGCGTTCGTGCGCGGTGAGGTTCTCGGGGAGCTTCGCACTGGCGTAATCGACGTAATAGGCCCGGCGCACGCAGTCCATATCCGCCGCCGCATCGAGAGCCGCCTTCGCGGTCATCAGATGGTCGGAATGATCGGCCGGATTGATGTGGGCATCGAGGTCGGCGACGTTGAGCTGAATGAGCGGGGCGTGCGCGCGCTCGTATTCGATGATTTCGCTCACCGTCGCAACAAGGTCGCTCCAGCCATGATAAGTCGTCGAGCCATCGATGGGCGTAAGCGTAGCGATATCGCCGTCGGCCAGCCGCTTGAGTGACTGAAAGCCGGTGCCGGCAAAACCCTCACCCAGCGCATCGCCGTCGGGCAAGCGCAGGAAATAGCCGATCGTATTGCGGTAACTGGTTCGGTAGATCGGGTGGCCGTTGAAGGTCAGGTGACCTGCGGAATTGGCGACCGGCGTCCGGTCGGCATCGGCCATGAAGCGCATAGCATTCACCGCGCCGTTTTCGCGCGCCAGGTAGTAAGGATATTTGCGGCCGCCGGTGCCGGTGCCGAGGCCGTCATCGCCCGCGGTGACATGGACGAAGACTGTTTTGGCAGCGCCGCCGACCACGTCCTCGAACGCGTTCGGAGCCATGAACAGCTGCCAGTCGTCTTCGTGCGCGGCAAAGTAAAACGATACTTTGTCAGACGTGACGGCATTGGCGCCGTGCGCAGCGAGCGGCGAAAGCAATGCCAGAATCGCGCAAGCCTTGCTCAGAGATCGCAACGGCAACATGACAACTCCCCGGCTGAGTTGGCGCAAAATAGCAAAATAAATGAAGGTTTCGATCGAAATCAATGATCGAGTTCTTGTGCATTGCACAACGAATTCAACCAAAACAGCCAGATAGTTCGCATTGTCTAGGAAATTGCTACCCTTGGTGCGGTGAACTGGGACCGAGGCACGTCGCCGCTGTTTCGAAAAGGGCCGCTCGCTTGATTTTAATCAAAGCGAACTAGCGATGGATAGAGCAAAAAATGCATGAATTCACTTGCGTGAATTGCCTCAAGAAGTCGAGGGAGCGGCGTTATGAACAGCTTATGGATCGTCATTCTCAGCGTGCTGACCATTTATTTGGCCTACAACGTGTACGCCAAACGCATCGACCGGTACATCATCCAGCCCGACGCCAAGCGGGCAACGCCCGCTCGCATGTACATGGACGGCGTCGATTTCATGCCGACCAGCCGCAACGTCCTCTTCGGTTACCACTTCAAGGCGATCGCCGCTGCCGGCCCTATCGTGGGCCCGATCACGGCTGCAAATCTCTGGGGCTGGTTCCCTTCGCTGGTTTGGCTGATTGTGGGCGTCGCCTTCATCGGCTGGGCGAGCGACTACTCCGCCATCATGGTCGCGGTCCGCAACGACGGCAACAGCCTGTCGGGGATCGCATACCGGCTCATCGCGCCCCGCACGCGCACGATCCTGTTTGTATTCATCTTCTTCTATCTGATGCTGCTGGGCGGCGCCTTCGTCGGCATTCTGGCCGCCACCCTTTCGGCGCGGCCGGATGTCCCGTTTGGCATCATCATGCTTGCGCTGATGGGCCTTCTTGCCGGTCAGATGATGTACCGCTGGAAGATGGGGATTACCGCCGTCACCGTCCTCGTCGTCGCCATCACGCTTGGTGCCATGGCGCTTGGGCCGTTGGGGCAGCACCAGGGCGCGGGTGGGGCGATGGTGCAAGGCCCTGTGGCATCTGCCGTGACATGGGTGAACCAGAAGGTGGACAGCATCACTAACGGCCAGCCGCTGTTCTCGGTCCAGGATCCGACAATGGCGGATCCGAGGATTCCGGTGCCGGGCGCGGACGGTAAACGCCCGTCTACCTCCGCGTATGACGCGGTCACCGGTCAGCTCAAGACATTGCCCAATTACCTGTTCTGGATGGTGTTCCTGTTCGCCTTTAGCTATCTGGGGGCGAATATGCCAATTTGGCGGTTCGCGCAGCCTGTGAACTATATCGGCTTCTGGATCACTTTCATAACCATCCTGCTGAGCGCGGTGGGGATGGTTGCCGCTCCGCTGCTCGGAATGAAAGACATGGCAGGCAACCTCATCGGTGCGTTCGCGCTGCCCGCCGTCAAGGACCTTGGGTTCGGGGTGGTCGCTGGCCAAGCTTGGCAGCCGCTATGGCCGATGCTCTTCGTGACCATCGCCTGCGGCGCCATCTCAGGCTGGCATTGCCTCGTCGGCTCGATTGGGACTGCGAGGCAGCTCGAATACGAGACCGACTGCCTGCCGGTCGGCGCCGGCGCGATGTTCGGTGAGAACGCGCTGGCACTGCTGTCGCTCACTGCCGTCTCCATCGCCGGCGCCGGCGGCGGCGGCGGCCGCTTTGCCTTGGGCGTCGGCAAGCTCGTGTACGCGGGAACCTTCGGGCTCATTCCCGAGAACCTCGGCACTGCGCTCGGATTCGGTACGTTCGTCGTGATCGTGCTCACGGTGACCATTCTGGTCTTCCGTGTCATGCGCGTGACGCTTACCGAGTGGGTGGGCGACAGCATGCCCCTCGTGCGCAACACGCACGTGTCGACCTTAATCTCGATGCTCCTCACGCTGGCGCTCGTGCTCACGGGCACCTGGGTCTACCTCTGGCAGATGTTCGGCGCGTCCAACCAGCTGATGGCGGCCTTAAGTCTGCTCGTGGTGTCGGTGTGGCTCAAATCGGAGAACCGCAACCCGACTTACGCCCTGGTGCCTATGATCTTCATGTATGTGACGACGCTGGCGGCCACCGCTGTCACGGCGCGGAACCTCTACGTGACGATCGCGGCGAATCCAAATATGACAATGCTGCCTGTGGCGGGAGCGTGGGCCATGATCGCGGTCTCCGCGCTCTTGTTCGTGGCGGCCATCCTCATCGGCTGGGACGGGTACAAAGCCTACCGCCGCTACCACGCGACGCACGCGGCACGAGCCGCGCGTGCGACACCCGCGGAATAGGCGGGCCCGGGATCATGTCAGTCCAGCGCGCGCTCGGCGATCGTATGCACGGCTTCGAAGAAGTCGCGCGCTGGCTGCCGCTGATCGGGGAGGGAGAAGTGAATCTGGAAATGAGGCTCGGCGCGGCGCACGGACAATCGCTTGATGACCAGCCCGGCGCGCCGAGCCTCCGCCAACAGCACGTCGGCATAACTGAGCGCCGTATCGCTCCCATAATGCACGACGACGCCACTGGCCGCGGCTTGACGCACCTGCCATTCCGGCGGCACGCGCCGGAGCGCGTCGCGGCCGGACCAGCTCGCGGCATCGAGCGCTTCGAGCTCGAATTGGGGGGCCCGGCGCAGTACCCCGCGAATGATGAGGATATCGCGACGGCCACGGGCGCGGCCGAGCGCCCACATCCAGGGCATGTCGCGCGCCTCAAGGAAGATGACCAGGGTCAGGCTGGCGAACGGAGCCTTGCCGTCCCGGATCGCCATCTCGACCGCGGTCGAGCCCAGCCAGCGCACCGTCGTGCGCCCCCCGAGCGCCGGCAGGCCGTCCTGCATCCAGCGCATAAAAGCGCTGCCCCTACTGACATTCCAGCTCGTGCCGGCGGCAAACCAGGCAACAAGCGCGACGGCGGCAGTAGCAATGATTTCGGTCATCGTGGACCGGACGATAGCACGCCGTTTATCCTCAGGTGGAGCCAGGCCCTGCGCGAGTTTCTGTACGGAATGACCGGCTATGAGATCGCGCAGCAGGCGCTGGAGATTCGCGCCTCGATGGAAACGCTGTTCATGATCGGCGTGTTCGGCGATATGCTTGGCGTGCCGGTCCTCCCGCCCTACTACGGACTGCGCTTGCTGCCCTGGGTAGTGCCACAGATCGAGACCTGGAAGCGTCACGTCCTGCGCGAGCGCGACCTAGGCAGCGACCACGAACATCACCTGCACGGCCTTTGAGGGGGAGAAGACCATGACCGAACACGACAAGGAAACCGCGAAAAAGAGCGTGTGGCAGGCCATCAGCGAGACAATCTACGGCATGGCCGCTCACGACATGAGCCGTGCGGCGCTGCGCACGCGCGCGTCGATGGAGCACCTCTTCATCCTCATCACGATGGGCGACCTTTTGGGCATCCCGATCCTGCCGCCTTACTACAGCCTGCGGTTATTGCCCTACGTCGTGCCGCAAATTGCCACGTGGAAGCGGCGCATGTTGCGCGAGAAGGACGTCGCGGACGCGATGTTCTAGGGGGGGCGATGAGACTGAAGGACGTGTTGCTGCAACACCCCGAGCGCCGGTACATCATGTTTGGCGGTGGGGGTGGCGTCGGCAAGACCACTTTCTCTGCAGCAACGGCGTATTGGCTCGCGAACCAGGGCAAGAAGGTGCTCGTGTTCTCGGTGGACCCCCAGGCATCGCTTACCGACATTTTCAAGCGCGATATCTTCGGCAAGGGGCCTGTGGAAATCATGAAAAACCTCTGGGCCCAGGAGATTGACGCCGACAGCCACATCCGTACGTACCAGCAGGAGGTTCGCCAGAAGATCCTCGACATGTATGGACTGCCTGCCGTGCCCGAAGAGATCGAGAACTACATCCAGGCGGCGAGCGCCGAGCCGGCGATGGAGGAGAGCGCAATTTTCGACGCCGTGGTCGATGTCGTGATGCAGGGTGACTACGACTACTACATCTACGATCTCGTGCCCCTTGGTCATGCGCTCTATTACCTGTCAATGGCGAAGGTCTACGATGAGTGGATCAACAAGATCACCAAGCTGCGGGAGGAGATGCGCGAATACGAGGAGATGGTCAGCCGGCTTCGGCGCGAGAAGGAGAGTGAGCAGGACCAGATCCTCAAGGAGCTTCTCTACATCAAAAACCGCATCAACACCTCGGCCGGAATCCTCACGGACAAAACAAAGACGGGCTTCTTTTTCGTGGTGATCCCAGAAGCGGGAGTCATCAAGGATACGCAAAAGGCGGCAAAGCTGTTTGCACAGTTCAACGTGCCGATCGCCGGTTACGTGGTGAACCGGGTCATCCCGCATGAGCTGCTCAACCAGAATATCCCGGAGTATCTGCGCCGCCGCATCGGCATGCAGGATCAGCACATGGGCGACTTGCGGACGGCCTTCGGCGACGAGGTATTGGCGTTGGTCCCGGAGATGGAGCGCGATGTCACGGGGCTGCCGACGATCGAGAAGCTCGCCACCATCATGTTTGCCTAACGGAGGATCGCCATGGCCGAGATCACGATGCCGATGGGCCGTTACCTCCGCGAGCGCCCCGCGCTGAAGTACCTCTTCTTCGGCGGCAAGGGCGGCGTGGGCAAGACGGTGTTCGCCGCCGCCGCCGCGATTGGGCTCGCCAGGCAGGGACGCCGGACGCTGCTCGCCTCGACCAATCCCGTGCACAGCCTGACGAACCTGCTCGGCCAGGACGTGCTCGGCAAGCACGTCGCCGTCGAGGGTGTGCCCAACCTGTGGGCCTACGAGATCGAGACCAAGGAAACCATCGAGCGCAGCAAGGTACAGATCCGGGAGAAGATCCGCTGGTTCCTCAAGTTCGCCGACATTACCACCAAGGCCGACGACTTCGTCGAGTCGGCGACGATGAACCCCGCGTTCGAAGAGTCGGCCATGTTCGAGAACATGATCGATCTCATGTTCAAGAACGAATACGACGTCTACGTCTTCGACACCGCGCCCACCGCGAACGCGCGGCGCCTGCTCGGCATGTCGAAGGTCTACGCGCTGTGGGTCAACAAGATGCTCAAGAGCCGTGAAGAGGCGCGGACTCTCCGGGAACTGCTCTCCTTCACGAAGAAGAAGGAGACGGACCCGCTGATGGAGTACCTCGTCTCCTTCCGCGACAGGATGGAGCACGCGCGCAAGCTTCTCACCGACCCCGCGCTCACGTCATTCTTCTTCGTGACGCTGCCGGAAGCGCTACCGATCGCGGTGGTCACGCGCTTCATCCAGTGGTTCAAGGACTTCGGGATTCCTGTTGGCGGTGTTCTCGTCAACATGGTCATTGACCCGGCTTCGGTCGGTCCGGACGCCGCGGCGTTCGTGAAGAACCGTGTGGCTATGCAGCAAGAACATATGCAGACGATCTGGCGAGAGTTCGACGACAGCGTGCGCGCCATCGTGCCGCTGTTCGAGACCGAGGTCCGCGGCGTGCCGATGCTGCAGCGCCTGTGCGACGCCATCTTCGCCGCTGACGGTGCGAAGCCCGTGCCCGTCCAGGGCGCCGGGCGCCCGCACGAAGTCGAGGCGCGAGCCTGATTACGGCGTTGCCTAGGGGAATTGACCCAATGGAAATTGACTCAGGTCAAAGCTGCCCGCGCGTCCATCGCGTAGTTTGCCTACCTAAATTCAGCCCCGAGCCCGGTCATGGAATGGGAGCGAATCCGAAAACGTCCTGAAGATTATTTTGGCGCCAACCTTCAGGACTACGAAGGCTACGCCAAGCAATTTTCATGGGCGCAAGCGCGGGCATTACTGGACGGTCTGCCTGGAGGCGGCCTGAATATCGCCTATGAGGCAGTTGACCGCCACGTGCTGGCCGGTCGCGGCGATAAGCTGGCGCTGCGCTGGATCGGCCGCGACGATCAGATTCACGATTTCAGTTATGCGGCGTTGCGCGCCCAGGCGAACCGTTTTGCCAACCTGTTGATCCAGCGTGGCGTCACCAAGGGCGACCGAGTTTTTTTGCTTTTGGGGCGCAACCCAGAGCTCTACATTGCGGCTCTTGGCACGCTCAAAAATGGCAGCGTCTTGTCGCCGTTGTTCTCGGCATTTGGGCCGGAGCCGGCAAAGGCGCGCATGACGATCGGCAACGCTAAGGCACTTGTCACCACTGAGGCGTTTTATCGGCGCAAGGTCGAGCCGTGGCGCAAGGAACTCGCCAGCCTGGAACATGTCTTCCTCATAGAATGTTCAAGCAAACCGCCGCCTGGAACGATCGACATGAACGCGGCGATGGCGCAAGCGTCGGATTCGTTCGAGACGGTATGGACGAGTTCCGAAGACATGGCTCTGCTGCACTTCACCAGCGGCACGACCGGAAAGCCGAAAGGCGCCGTGCATGTGCATGAAGCGGTGGTCGCACATCATATCACCGGGCAGATCGCGCTCGACCTGCACCTAGATGATATTTTCTGGTGCACCGCCGATCCCGGATGGATCACCGGCACCTCATACGGAATCATATCGCCGCTGACAAACGGCGCGACAATGATCGTCGATCAGGCCGAGTTCGATGCCGAACGATGGTATCGCATTCTGGAGGATCAGAAAGTTACGATCTGGTACACCGCACCGACGGCGATACGGATGCTGATGAAAGCGGGCTCCGATTTCGTCAAACGGTTCGACCTGTCAAAATTGCGCCTCATGGCAAGCGTCGGAGAGCCGCTCAACCCGGAGGCCGTGGTGTGGGGCGCCGCAGCCTTCGGCAAGCCTTTCCACGACAACTGGTGGCAGACCGAGACCGGCGGCATCATGATCACGAATTTTTTGTCGATGGACGTGAAACCCGGGTCGATGGGGCGTCCATTGCCAGGTATTGACGCGGGCATCGTCGAGCACCTTGAGGGCGGCGAGGTGCGCGAGATCATTAAGCCAATGATCATGGGCGAACTCGCGTTACGACCGGGCTGGCCGTCGATGATGCGTGGCTATCTCAACGAAGAGGAGCGTTACAAAAAATGCTTCGTCGGTGGCTGGTACCTCACCGGCGATCTCGCAATGCGCGACGACGAAGGCTATTACTGGTTCGTTGGCCGCGCCGACGATGTCATCAAAAGCGCCGGCCATCGAATTGGCCCGTTCGAAGTGGAGAGCGCGCTGATGGAACATCCCGCCGTTGCCGAGGTCGGCGTGATCGGCATTCCCGATCCCGCGGCTGGCGAGGTGGTCAAAGCTTTCGTGGCGCTTAAGCTCGGATACGAAGCAAACGAAGCCCTGCGCAAGGAATTGCTCGGCCACGCGCGACAGCGTCTCGGGCCGGCGGTGGCCCCCAAAGATATTGCGTTCCGGCAAAATCTGCCGAAGACGCGCAGCGGCAAGATTATGCGCCGCTTGCTTAAGGCTCGTGAGCTCGGCCTTCCTGAGGGCGACATTTCGACGCTCGAAAGCGAGGAGCGATGACCGCACTAGCCGACCGGCCGCATTTGTCGCGCGAACATATGCTGGATCTTTTGAAACAGATGATCCGAATCCGTCGCTTCGAGGATAAGTGCGCCGAACTCTACACGCAGGAGAAAATCCGGGGTTTTCTGCACCTTTACGACGGCGAGGAAGCGATCGCGGTCGGCATCATTCCTGTGCTGGAAAAGCGTGATCGGCTTGTCACGACTTATCGCGAACACGGACATGCGCTAGTCCGTGGCTTGCCGATGACGACGGTCATGGCCGAGATGTACGGAAAGCAAGAAGGTTGCAGCCGCGGGCGTGGCGGATCCATGCATTTGTTCGACAGTGCCACCAATTTCCATGGCGGCAACGCCATTGTCGGCGGCGGTTTGCCGCTTGCGATCGGTTTCGCGCTGGCCGAACGCATGCGGGGGAGCGACGTCGTTACCGCTTGCTTCTTCGGCGACGGTGCTGTTGCCGAAGGTGAATTTCACGAAAGCTTGAATTTGGCGGCGCTCTGGGAACTGCCGGTGCTATTCGTCTGCGAAAATAATCTCTATGCTATGGGAACGGCATTGGCTCGGGCGCAATCGGAGACTGACATTCAGAAAAAGGCGGCATGCTACCGCATCACCACCGAGGCCGTCGACGGCATGGATGTGGTTGCCGTTGAGGCTGCCGCCCGTCGCGCCGTGCACGCGGTCCGAGAGAGTCGCAAGCCGTATTTTTTGGAGTGCCATACCTATCGGCTGCGCGCGCATTCGATGTACGACGCCCAGCTTTATCGCGACAAGGCTGAGGTCGACGCATGGCGTCACAAGGAACCGATCGTGCGCTTCCAAGGATGGCTCGAAGCCAATCATATGATTTATCCGGATGACGTGCCCCGCATGGAAGCGGACATCGATGCCGAGATCACCGAGGCAGTCGCATTCGCCGAAGCAGGAACGTGGGAGCCGGTAGAGCAGCTGACCCGTTTTACTTATGCGGAAAGCCCCGTCGCGGCCGTCGGGTGAGGCGCGCCATGCAGCAAGAAGCGATACAGCAAGAGACGGCTCAAACAATTGAGATCACTTACCGCGACGCGATGCGCGAGGCCATTCGCGACGCGATCAAGCGTGACGAACGCGTTTTTCTGATGGGCGAGGATGTCGGCCGTTACGGCGGCTCCTATGCCGTGACCAAGGGACTCCTCGCCGAATTCGGCCCTGAGCGGATTCGGGATACGCCTCTCTCCGAATTCGGATTTACCGGCGCCGGCATCGGGGCAGCGATGGCCGGCATGCGCCCGATCGTTGAATTGATGACCGTGAATTTCAGCCTGCTTGCGCTGGACCAGATCCTCAATACCGCAGCGACAGTGCGTCACATGTCGGGAAACCAGTTCGGCGTACCGCTGGTCATCCGCATGGCGACCGGCGCCGGCCGCCAAGTCGCGGCTCAGCATTCGCACAGTCTCGAAGGTTGGTATGCACATATTCCCGGCATCAAAGTAGTGGCGCCGGCGACGATCGAGGACGCGCGCGGCATGCTATGGACTGCGCTGCAGGATCCCGATCCGGTGCTGATTTTTGAAAACGTTATGCTCTACAACATGACCGGCAAGCTCTCCGCTAATGCCGGAGCAGTAGACATTGATAAAGCCGTCGTCCGCCGCCCCGGCCGCGACGTTTCGCTCATCACCTATGGGGGCTCACTCTGGAAGACCATCGAGGCAGCGACGGCGCTTGCCACGGAGAACATCGAGGCGGAGGTGATCGATCTGCGCAGCTTGCGGCCGCTCGATGATGTGACCATGATGAAATCAGTCGCCAAAACTAGGCGCGCGGTTATCGTTGATGAGGGCTGGCGCAGCGGCAGCCTGGCGGCTGAGATTGGCATGCGCATCGTCGAGCAGGCATTCTGGGCACTCGACGCGCCGATCGGCCGCGTTTGCAGCGAAGAGGTGCCAATTCCCTATCCGAGTCATCTGGAAAAAGCCGCGATCCCACAAGCGCCGAAAATCGTCGCCGCCGCAAAGGCTGCATTGGGGCGATCATAAGGGGACGCCGTGGTCGACTTCCGCATGCCCTCGCTTGGTGCTGATATGGAGGCCGGCACGCTGGTGGAGTGGCTGGTCAAACCTGGCGATCGGGTCAAGCGCGGCGATATCGTCGCGGTCGTCGAGACGCAAAAAGGCGCGATCGAGATTGAGACTTACCAAGCCGGTGCAATCGAACAAATCCTCGTTGATCTCCACAGCAAGGTACCGGTAGGAACCCCGCTGGCGCGGATCCGTGTGGAAGGCGAAGCAAAGCCTGCTGCGCCAGGAGCGGTTCCTCCGCCGACCGCGCTTGAGTTACCGGCCGCGCCGGCGCCGCCTCCGGTGCGAGTGCCTCCCGCGCCGGCCGCCGTCGCGGCGGGCGCGCCGTCCTATCTTCGGGTGTCACCGGCTGCGCGCCGGCTTGCTCAAGAGCGCGACATCGATCTTTCAGCGGTCACCGGCAGCGGTCCCGCAGGCGCAATAACTTATGCCGATGTGGAACCCACTTCGTCGCGGCCGCCGCTTCGCCGGAAAAAAAACGAGCCCCTTCGCTTGATCTCGATGCGATGCGAACGGCCATCGCCGCCGCGATGACGCGATCGAAACGGGAAATCCCGCACTATTATCTTGAGCATCAGGTCGACGTCACGGCGTGCGAGCAATGGCTGGCGCAGAAGAATGCAACGCTGCCGCCTGACAGTCGCGTGTTGATGGGGGCGCTCGCAATCAAGGCGGTCGCGCTCGCCGCACGTCGCTTTCCCGCATTCAATGGGTTTTATCGTGATGGCAAATTCGAACCATCGAGTGCCGTACATATTGGCGTGGCAATCTCCATTCGTGGCGGCGGGCTGACAGCGCCGGCATTACACGATGCCGATCAGCTGACTCTCGACGAACTGATGAGCCACATGCGCGACCTGGTGGCGCGCACGCGCGCCGGGCGCATCCGCAGTTCGGAGATTGCCGATCCGACCATCACAGTATCGAGTCTTGGCGAACGCGGCGTCGAAGCGATGTACGCCATCATCTATCCGCCGCAGGTGGCGATCATTGGAGTTGGCAAGGCCGTAGCGCGACCGTGGGTCGTTGACGGCGCCATCGGGCCGCGGTCGGTGATCACGATGACGCTTTCCGGCGACCATCGGGTGACCGACGGACACGCCGGAGCGTTGTTCTTGGCCGAGATCGGCAAGCTTATGCAGGAGCCGGAAAAGCTATGAACGACACTGACATTCGCCAACTGCTGCAGGAAGAGCTCAACAATATCGCGCCTGAAGTCGACATAGCCAGCGTCGATCCGGCCGCAGATTTGCGTGAGGCTATGGACATCGATTCCATGGACTTTCTGAACTTCATTACCGCCGTGCACCATCGGCTCGGCATCGACATCCCCGAGCTTGACTATCCGAAACTTGTCACGCTCGACGGAGCGATCGCTTACCTCGGCGCGAAACTTAGATCGATCAAGACGTGAAAATCCCAGCAATTTGGTTGGATGGAGTTACACCAATGACCACGAATTATCCGGAACGGCGTCATGAATTGCAGGGTCTGATGGTGCGGCTTGGCCACGAGCTTTCGGGGTCGATGAGCGGCTTCGCTAACCTGCACAAAGCCGCGACCACGAAGGGCGCCCTCGACACCAAGGCCAAGGAGCTGATCGCACTCGGCATCGCGGTGGCGATCCGCTGCGATTCTTGCATCGCATTCCACGTGCACGACGCGCTTGCGGCAGGCGCCACGCGAGCAGAAGTGCTGGAAACGCTCGGCGTCGCGGTGATGATGGGCGGCGGACCGGCCGCGATGTATGCCTGTGACGCGTTTACGGCTTTGGAACAATTCGAGAGTGAGAAAAAGCAAGCCTAGTCGTGGCTGCCGTAAACCTGCCGCGCGCGGTGGCGGAACATATCGACCGTGCGTTCCGCGATCTGGCGCTGGTCGGCCAGCAAATCCGTCAGTCCGTGCAAAAAACCAAAGCGCAGTGCGAACGCGACGTCATATTGCACCAATTTGCCGGACTTACCGTCCGACGTGAACCGCCAATGCTGGTCGAAACTGCGAAACGGAAAATCAGTGCTGGTGATCGTATGTGCGGCGGTGGATCGAGCACCGCGCGCGTCGCGATGGCCACGCGCAGGCCGGCATAGCGCACGACTTGGTCGACATATTGGACGTTGCCGTCGCGATGGCGAATTCGCGCCGAGATAAACCAATCGATGAATTCCGGGTATTTCTCGACGTCGGCGACGAGATCGAACATCTGTCGCGGCGTGTAGGGAAGATGGCAACGTTCGGTGTGTTTGAACATTAAGACTCACATCGGCATCACGATATCGGCAAAGTCGCGCAACGGGCGCGGCCGGATCTGGACAACCCGATTAAAGCTCGTAACCTGAACGTCTGTAACTCGGAAATTCTGTGATGCGACGACCTCAGCTTTTCGCTTTCGCGGTCGTCGCCGCCTGTGCCGCGGTTTTCCTGACGCCTGCGGCGGCGCAGTCGCCTCCGGCGCCGGGCGCGGGTCACGGCTTTCTCATCGACAAGCACGTCGCCGCCGGGCTGAGTTGCGACGCCTGCCACGCTGAAAATCCTCCGGCCAAGGCGGCGGACCAGTCTGCCTGCATCAAATGCCACGGCAGCTATAAGGACATTGCCGCGAAGACCGCTGCGGATCAGCCGAATCCGCATGCTTCGCACTTGGGCGACATTCCGTGCGCGAGCTGTCATCACGTGCATCAGGCGTCGGTGACCTATTGCGCGCAATGCCATAACTTCGATCTGACCACGCCGTAAAGAAAATCGTTCCGGGCCGCTGCGATGCAACGAGCCCCGAGTGCGAAGTCAATTAGTTACGGCTGACGTTTCCCCGCCAGCTTCTATCCAGCACTTGCGTGCTGGGTTTTCGCGCCGACCGCCTCATTGCCGGCGATGTAGCCCTGACATGCGGCGCGGGCGAGGCCATGTTGCGAGAAGCCGCCGGCGGATTCGCCGCCGCAATAAAGGCCGGGAATGGCGTTGCCGCTCATGTCGATGACCTGACACTTGGCATTGATGCGCAATCCGGCGCGGGTATCGTGCACGACCGGCGTCGCCCATGCGGCGTAGAATGGCGGTGTCGCGATCTTGTGCAGCGGCTTTGGTTTTCCGAAATCCTCGTCGATCCCGGAATCGACGAACGAATTGTAGCGCGTCACCGTTTGTTCGAGATTGCCGGGCGGCATGGCAACGCGCTGGTATTGCATTTTGATCTTGTTGGCGAGGTCACCAAGGCTATCGGCGCTGAAGAAGAAGCCCGCTTTAATGTCGACGTTGGGCGGCGTCGGATCCCATTTTTCGCGTGTCACCGCATCGGCGTCGAAAATCGCCCAGATCGGACCGCCGCCGTTGTGGCCGTCGCCGATGCCGGCGAGCGCCGCATTGATGAAGTTGTTGGGACTGTATTTTTCGTTCTTGGCGTTGAGATAGCTGTCCTGCTCATAGTCTTTGATCGAATTATAGTCGTTGGCGGTGAATTGGCCGCCGGTCTCGTCATAGAAGCGCTTGCCCAGCAGTTGACGAGGATCAGGTCCTGCCAATTGGCGACCGGCAGTCCAGATGGCGCGAACGCGATCGAATACGGGACTGCCGGGCATCCAGCGCAGATTGACGTAGCCAAATTGGCTGCCGACGGTGCCGGGCTTGGTGAGATTGGAGCCGAATTCACCGGTTTGGTTATAGAGGCCCCACAGCGATGCGCCGATCGCCAGGCCTGCAAGTTCGCCGCTGGCATCCTGGTTCGACCACGGCATGCCCGCCAATCCGCAATATTCCTCGGTCAGGCGCGGATCGAACATGCGGCGGAAGCCGACATTGCCGGTGAAGCCGCCGGTGGCGACGATGACGGCCTTTCTTCGCCTGGATATTGAGCGTCGTGCCCTTGTTGTTCACCGCAATGCCGACGACGCGTCCGGACGTCGGCGTCTCGCGATAGATTGCCGTCATCTTGTGCTCGAGCAGGATTTGCACGCTGGCCTTTTTGGCCGCAGCTTCGAGCGGACGCATCAGGCCGTTCCCCGACGACAGCATTCTTTGCACCATCGGATCGGCCGGCTTACCAGTCTGCACCATCGGCCAATCCATCACCGCGCTGTGCATTTCCCGCGGCACCGAATTGCCGACCGACGTGCCGCCGAAATCGTCCGGCGCCTTGTCGACGAAGATGACCCCATGGGCGACGAGCCATTCGAAAGTCGGCGCGCTGTTGTCGGCGAAGGCGCGGATGATCTCGCGGTCGTTGTAGCGATAGTCGGGAAAGCCGTTCGGCTCGACCACCGACCAGTCGGTCAAATCCCGGAACAGCAGATCCGGCGAGTCGTCGATGCCGTATTCCTTTTGCACGCTGGTGCCGCCGCCGAGCGGAACGTTGCCGCCGCTGGTAATGGCATGGCCGCCGATATCCTTCTCGGCTTCGACGAGGATGACCGACGCGCCCGCCTCGCGCGCAACAATGGCCGCCGGCAGACCAGTGGCGCCTGATCCGATGACGACGACGTCAGCCGTGCGTTGCCACTTGGCCGGCGCGTGCGGCACCTGTGCTTGCGCGACCGCGCTCGCCGTAAGCTGGCTCGCCGCCAAAGCTGCGGCCATGCCGCTGCCGCCGAGAAGTAAATCGCGTCTTTTGAGGGCCATAAGAATCTCCCTCCGTGCGATTGATGTCGGCTCGCCGCCAATATCTTCGAGCGTGACATCCCGCCCCCGCAGGTTCGACTGCACTGTCGCGGGCCGGCGCACGCCGGGCATTGATACAGATCAATCCGGTGGACTAACGGTTACGGCAGTGAAATGATAATGCGCCTCCGAGCGGGGAGGGGCCCGATGCGATGGGGACTCGCAATCATTCTGCTGCTGATCGGCGCCGCGATCGGCGGCGGTGGGATCGTCGCGAGCACATTCGTCAATCGCTACACGTCGACCGAAGCTTTCTGCACCTCCTGCCATTCCATGGCGGCAGTTGCTGCCGATCCGCACTATCAACAATCTGCGCACCGGACGAATGCCGCTGGCGTGCTGGCGAATTGCGCCGATTGTCACGTGCCGTCGGACAACTGGTTTGTCGAAACCTATTCGCATGTCATCGACGGGATCCGCGACGGCGTCGCCGAATACACGACCAATGTCAGCGGTCCGGCGGTCTGGGCTGCGCGGTTACCGGAGCTCGCTGAGCGCGTTCGTGCCGAAATGCGCAGCGAAGACAGCATCACTTGTCGCAAATGTCACGATCCCGCCGCGATTCATCCCGCCAGCGCGGCCGGCCAGAGCGCGCATGCGATGCTCGCGCAGGGCAAAGTCACCTGCATCACTTGCCATACCGGCATTGCACACGCGCCGATCCCGGCGAGCGTAAAACCTGCAACTCAATAAGCGCGTCGCGCCTGTGTCACGCGCGGAGCACGTTGAACAAGAACAAAAAGCCCGACAGCAGCACGATCAGGGAAGCAACACCCGCGGCAAGATGCGCACCGGCGGTGATTGCGAAGTACTCGCCGAGCGGGAAGGCAATGGCGCCGACGATCGAGACCCAGAAAAGCACCGTCGCCCAGATGTCGTTCTTGGCGAAACCGGCGTGATAGACGAGGCCGTAAATCATCAACACCGCGCCGCCGAAGATGGCGAGGTGCGCGTGCACCGAGCCGATCTTGAAGTCCTGCGTGGCGGCCATATAGAGGCCGACCAGCATACCGAGCACGAGCAACACCGCGCCCCAGCGGATGAATTGTCTGTCGATGTCTTTCATGATTGCCCCTCACTTTGGCAGGGAGCGCTCCCTCAACACGCACAGCCTGTGCGTGTAAGGGTTGAGCGACAAGAGATAAATCGGGATCGCTTTCGGCCGTGCAAAATGCGCGTGACCGTTAGGTGACGGCGCGAGCGCTGTCTTATTCGTAGCGCAGCGCCTCGATCGGATCGAGCCGAGCGGCTTTGCGCGCCGGATAGTAACCGAAGAACACGCCGACCGCGGCGGAAAACAAAAAACCACCGGCGACCGCCGCTAGGGAAATCGGCGCGAGCCACCCGGCCATCTATGAAATGGCAAGGGACGCGATACCCATCGCGATGCCGGCAAGGCCGCCGCTGACGCTGAGAAACACGGCTTCGGCGAGGAATTGCAGCAACACGTGCAGCCGCCGCGCGCCGATCGCCATGCGCAGGCCGATCTCGCGCGTGCGCTCGGTCACCGATACCAGCAGGATGTTCATGATGCCGATGCCGCCGACTATAAGCGAGATCGAGGCAACTGCGGCCAACAGACAGCGCCATGATGCGGCTTGAACTTTCCGCAGTCTCGACGAACTGGCTTAAGTTGCGGACGTCGAAATCGTTGACGGCTCGCCGGGCTTGATGCGGTGGCGGAGAATGAGCGTATTGGTCGCTTCGATGGATGGCGGTCTGCACCGAGCGGCTGGCTGCACCGCCTGCACATAGATCTGATTGGCGAAACCGGTCAAGCCGCGCCTGCAAATTGTATGGATTAGGCGGCGGCAGATACGGCCAATTCAGCGGCGTCTGTTGCTGGCTCGGCGCCGCCACGCCGAGCACTTTGCGCTCGGCCGTCGTGAACGGCATCATGATGACATCGTCCTGATCCGTGCCGAAAGGCGACTGGCCCTTGGCGACGAGCAAGCCAATCACCCGAAGCGGCACGCTCTTGACCTGAATGTAGGCGCCGAGCGGATTCTCGCCGGGACTGAAGAACTGGCGGTATACCGTCTGTCCGAGGACGGCGACGAGGTCGGCCTTGTTATCGTCTTCGCCGGTGATGCCTCGGCCGGCGGCAATTCGCCAATTTGTGATCGACCGGATAGGCTGCGTCCACGCCTTGGATGGTCGTCGTCCAGTTCTGGCTGGCGTACTGCACCTGGCCTTGCTGGCGGATCAGATAACCGACCTGCGCGACGGCAGGATCTTCGCGGCGTATGGCGCGCGCGTCCGCGACAGTGAGCGTGCTGGCGCTGCCGAAGCCGGCGCGAATGCCGCCCGTGGTCAACGCGCCGGGCACAATCACGACGACATTGGTGCCAAGGCTCTCGATCTGCTTGCGCACCGCTTCGTTGGCGCCCTGGCCGATGGCGACCATCGTAATCAGCGCGGCGACGCCAATGAAGACGCCGAGCATGGTGAGCACGGAGCGCATCTTGTTGCGCCCGATCGCCTGGGCCGCGGTCGCCAGCACCATGAAGCCGAAAGCAAGATGCGCGCCTGCCGCAATGGCGGGCATCAGCCGCATGCGGCTGAAACACTGGGGCTCAGCCTGCTCGCCGCGGCAGTCGGCGGTTTGCGGTTTGGCAACGCGCTCGTCGGATATGATTTCGCCGTCGCGCATGGTCAGGATGCGATCGGCATAGGCTGCGATATCGGATTCGTGCGTGACCAGCACGATGGTGACGCCCTGTTCGCGATTGAGCGAGACCAGCGTCTCCATGATCTCATGCGAGGTTTTGGTATCGAGATTGCCGGTCGGCTCGTCGGCGAGAAGAAGGTTCGGCGAATTGATCAGCGCTCGCGCAATCGCGACCCGCTGCTGTTGACCGCCGGAAAGCTGGCCGGGCGTATTGCGCTCGCGTTCGCCGAGCCGAGAAAGCGCAAGCACGGCCGCGCCCGCTCGATGCGCACCGCTCCGCGCGTCGGCCCCGAAGCGGCATAGTAGAGCGGCAGTCCGACGTTTTCGATGGCGCTGGTCCGCGCCAGAAGATTGAAGCTCTGGAAGACGAAGCCAATCCGTTCGCTGCGGATGCGGGCGAGGTCCGGTTCGTGCAGCGCCGCGACGTCGACGCCTTCGAGCAGGTAATGGCCGCTCGTCGGCGGGTCGAGGCAGCCGAGAATATTCATCAGCGTCGACTTGCCCGAACCCGACGAGCCCATGATGGCGACGAATTCGCCGGTTTGGACGGTCAGATTGATGCCGCGGAGCGCCTCGACTTGGACGTCGCCGACGACGAAAGTGCGCTTAAGGTTCTCGACCTTGATGATCGGCTGCGCGATCTGAAGTCTGTCCGCCATCGCGCGCTCTCAGAGGCGCGGCGCCGGCAGACCCGACTGGCCGCTTGCTTGACCGCTGTTTTCGGTGATGATGACGCGGTCTCCCGACTGGTAATCGCCTTGGACGATCTCGGTGTAGTTGCCGTCGTCGAGGCCGGGAACGACGGGTACGGCGACGGGTGCGCCGTCGCGCAACACCCATACATGGGCTTGACCGCCCGTCGGAGCGCCCGCGGCCGCAACTCCGGAAAGGCCGCCAGGCGTGTAACGCAAAGCCTGGTCGGGCACGCGAGTCACGTTGCTTCGCTGGTCGATCACGATCTGGGTCGACGCCGTCATGCCCGGTAATCAGCGCCAGATCGTCATTTTCGACGCCGACCACGACGTCGTAGGTCACGACGTTTTGCACCGTCTGCGGCGACTGGCGCACTTGGGTGACGGCGCCTTGGAAGACGCGTTGCGGAAAGGCGTCGACGGTGAAGGTCGCTTTGTCGCCGACCTTAACGCCACCGATGTCGCCTTCGCTGGTGTTGGTATCCACTTCCATCTGCTTGAGGTCGGTGGCGATCAAAAACAGCGTCGGCGTTTGGAAGCTGGCGGCGACGGTTTGTCCGCCGGTGACGTTGCGCGACACCACCGTGCCGTCCACGGGCGACACGATATCGGTGTAGCCGAGATTGAGCTTGGCGCTCTCCACGAGCGCTTGATCGAGCTTGACCGTTGCCGCATCCTGGTTGACGACGATAAGCTCTGATCTTCGGCCTGCTGCCGCGCGATCGAGTTCTGCTCGGCGAGTTTCTGATAACGTGCGAGATTTGTGCGATCCTTGTCGAGGATCGCCTGATCGCGCGCAAGCTGGCCGGAATATTGGTCGAACGTCGCCTGATAAGGGCGTGGATCGATCTTGGCGCAGACCTGGCCGGCCTTCACCTGAGGTGTTGTAGTCGCAAAAAAGGCTCTGGATCACACCAGAGACATAGGTGCCGACAATGACGGTCAGCACCGGATTGACCGTGCCCGTTGCCGTTACCGTTTTCGAAATATCGCCGCGTGCAACAGGTACGGTGTTGTATTGGATTGTAGCTTCTTCTGCCGAGGCCCCATAGTCCCAGCGACAATGCCGCCGCCGACGAGAACGGCAACCACTGCCGCGGCAAGTCCCGTATTTCTTCAAGCCCGGCCAGCTTCTTCTTGCGGTCGCCGGCGCTCACCGGAAATTTCAGCACTTTTCCCCGCGCCTCGATCTTTGGCGACATCTTGCGGTGCATCTGAACTGAGGCTCATCGCATTCTCTCCGTTTTCTCAGTAGGTCGACGCCGCGGGACGACCGCTTCGCCGGCACTTGCCATATTCAGTGACGACGTTGGTTGAACCGTACTTCTGCCAGACGATGCCCAGCGACGATCGGTCAATGCCGATGCTGACGTTGTCGTTGGCGCCGTTTATCGCGACGTTGCTGATGGTGACATGGCGAAGCTGAAATTCTGGCTGCCGTCCTGTGCCGAGAGGGTTTTGGCCGCGTCATCGAACACGACGGCAATGGCTCGGCTTTCCGATCCAGGTATGGCTACCGATATCGGTCAAGACGCAATCGAGTTTCTGCGCCGTGGCGAGCGCATCACCGCCGCGCGCCATAACGCCGATCAGTGCCGCAGCGACAATGGCCGCCGATAACCGAAACTTTCGCATTCTCTCCTCAACTGGATATCGTGATGCCCGGGTTGAGGCTAATATTTACCGGAGAGGCCGACTAAGACATTGATTTGGGTCAAAGAACGCGCTGATACGGTCCGGTAAAGGAGCTGATGGCGAACATAGTTCTGTCCGAGCCGTCGTTGTGATTTTTGGCCGTCTGGCTTCGTTCTTGTAGGCAGTGACCACATGCCCGATGTCTTGGAGCACAGTCATACCGGGCAAGCGATCCACGATCGCCTCGCCAGCGGCCCGCGCAGGAGCTATCTCCGTGATTGGATTTACGGCGGTATCGACGGCACGGTTACGACCTTTGCAATCGTGGCCGGCGTCGTCGGCGCGGACTTGTCCGCGTCCATCTTGCTCATTCTCGGCTTCGCCAATCTTGTGGCCGACGGCTTCGCGATGGCGGCGGGCAATTTTATCGGCACCAAATCCGAGCGTGAGGATTACGAGCGGGTGCTTGCCATCGAGCGCCGGCACATCGCGGTGGTACCGGACGGCGAGCGAGAGGAAATCCGGCAGATTTTCGAGGCAAAGGGGTTTTCCGGAGATGACCTCGATCGGGTGGTTGCCGTGATCACAGCCGACCGCGCGCTGTGGGCAAAGACGATGGCCGTCGAGGAGTACGGACTTTCGCCGACGCTGCGATCTCCCGTGCTGGCCGCGCTGGAACACATTTGCCGCCTTCATTTTGTGCGGTTGCGTGCCGCTGGTGACCTACCTGTTGCCGGGCGGGCTCACGTCTTGCGTCGCCGCGACCGGCGCGACTTTTTTCGGCGTCGGTGCGATCAAGAGCCTTTGGTCGCCATCGGGGTGGTTGCGATCGGGTCTGGAAGTGCTCCTGATCGGGATGTGCGCCGCCGCACTGGCATTCGCCGTGGGTTATGGGTTTCGGACGCTGTTCAATTTGTCGGTTACTTGATAGCCGCGGCGACCGTGTTTTCTGACGAAATCACCGGCGTCATCCGTTTGTCACAAAGCTCCAAGGCGGCGGCAGCAAAATTGAAAGGCATGCTTGATTTCGATCAAGCAGGTTTCCGCAAATGCCCCTATTTCTCTTGCTAACGGCCGTATTAATCGTGTCAGGCCAATAGAAGTGCTTCGACAGAGGCCCAAATGGCTAGAGGTGCGGATCGTTCCAGAGGCGCAATCGTCCGCTCGTCTCAGCCACGCGATGGAGCGGAGTCGCATCGCGACTGACGAAACGTCGAAAAAAGGACACGCCGGCCGGCAATGTAGCCGAGACGGAGGAACTCTTCGGTTTAAGCAAGATCGCGGGTGAACCAGCATGCCAGAAGCTCGGGTCAAGTTCCTGCCGGGCTTACGACCGATGAAGCGGTGCGACGCCTGAAGATTTATGGACTCAATCTCGTCACCCGCGAAAGGCAGCCGACGATACCTGAGGAAATTTGGAGCCGGTCGAAGAATCCGCTCAATGCGTTGCTGATTACTTTGGCTGTTGTCTCGTACTTTCTGGGCGATGTCCGTGCCGCCACAGTGATTGTGGTCATGGTTTTTCTCTCGGTGATCACGGCGTTCATCCAGGAGCATCGATCGAACGAAGCGGCAGCCCGGCTTCGGGAAATGGTGAGGACGACTGCGAGCGCACGGCGTGGCGTTGGCAGCCGAACATGCCGATTTCGTCGAGGTGCCGATCGAAACACTGGTGCCCGGCGACATCGTGCGGCTGTCCGCCGGCGACATGATCCCGGCCGATCTGCGGCTCATCGAGACCAAGGATTTTTTCGTCAACCAGGCCGCACTCACTGGCGAGGCCATGCCGGCCGAGAAATACGCGCATGCCAATGATGGCCGCTGCGAGACGGCATTCGACTTGCCTAATGTCTGCTTTATGGGCGCAAATGTCGTCAGTGGTTATGCCACGGGTCTGATTGTCGCGCACCGGCGGGCAAACCTTTCTTCGGCCAGCTCGCGGACGAGATAGCCGGACAGTACGTACCAACCGCGTTCGATCGGGGCATCAACCGTTTCACTTGGCTGATGATCCGCTTCATCATTGTGATGGGGCCGCTCGTTTTTCTCATCAACGGTTTGACCAAGCACGATTGGCTCGAAGCGCTGTTGTTCGCGGTCTCAGTTGCGGTGGGCCTCACACCGGAAATGCTGCCGATGATCGTCACGGTCAATTTGGCGAAGGGCGCGACCGCCATGGCGCGCGCCAAGGTCATCGTCAAACGCCTAAACGCCATTCAGAATATCGGCGCCATGGATGTGTTATGCACCGATAAGACCGGCACGCTGACGCAGGATCGGATTATCCTCAAGCGCCACTTGGACATTCGCGGCGAAGAGTCGGAGCGGGTCCTTCAGTATGCCTATTTGAACAGTCATTTTCAGTCAGGGTTGAAAAATCTGCTCGACAACGCCGTGCTCGAACACGTCGACTTCCACAAGATCCTGGGGATCGACACCGGGTACACCAAAGTCGACGAAATACCCTTCGATTTCTCGCGGCGACGTCTGTCGGTCGTGGTCGCGCATGGGCAGGACAAGCACATTCTTATCTGCAAAGGCGCAGTGGAGGAGATCTTAGCAGTCTGCACCGGAATACGAAATCGACGGCACCAAGGGCAAACTCGACGCCAGCCACTTCGCAACCGCGAAAGACGAAACGGTCGCGCTTAATGAGGATGGGTTTCGGGTCGTCGCTGTCGCATACAAGGAAATTGTTGATAGCCTCAAGACTTCCTATTCCATTGCCGACGAATGCGATCTCACCCTGTTGGGCTATATCGCCTTTCTCGATCCGCCCAAGGACAGTGCGCGGGAAGCGATCGCCGCGCTCGCGGCCAAAGGCGTGCAGATCAAGATCTTGACGGGAGACAACGAGGTCATCACGCGCAAAATTTGTCGGGAAGTGAAGGTCGAAATCGGCAATATCCTTCTCGGCAAACAGATCGAGCAAATGACCGATCAAGAGCTCGCCGGCGTAGCCGATCGCACGACCGTGTTCGCGAAATTAACGCCGGCGCAGAAGGGGCGCATTGTCGAAGCCTTGCACCTCAACGGGCATGTGGTCGGCTTTCTCGGCGACGGCATCAATGACAGCGCGGCGCTGAAGGCTGCGGATGTCGGCATATCGGTCGATACCGCCGCCGATATCGCCAAAGAATCCGCCGATATCATTCTATTGGAGAAAGAGCCTGCTAGTGCTTCAGCAGGGAGTAATCGAAGGACGAAAAATCTTCGGCAACATCACAAAATACATCAAGATGGGCGCGAGCTCTAACTTCGGCAACATGTTCAGCGTACTTGGCGCCAGCCTGTTTCTGCCGTTTTTGCCAATGGCGCCGATCCAGGTGCTGACCAACAATCTGCTCTACGATTTCTCGCAAACAGCCATCCCGACCGACAATGTCGACGAGGAGTATATCGCTGCGCCACGCCATTGGGATATCAGCAACATTTTCAAATTCATGATATTTATCGGGCCGATCAGCTCGATTTTCGATTACACCACTTATGGGATCATGCTCTACGTGTTTGACGCCTGGGGCAATCCGTCGCTGTTTCAGACCGGTTGGTTTGTTGAATCGCTTTTGACGCAGACGCTCATTATTCACATCATCCGCACCGCCAAGATCCCGTTCATCGAAAGCAGAGCCAGTCCGGCGCTGATCGCAACCTCGATTGTCATTAGTTTGGTCGGTATAGCCCTGCCGTTTACCTGGGCCGGCGCCGCGCTCGGGATGGTACCGCTGCCGCGGCTCTACTGGCCGCTTGTTGCGACAACGCTGCTGGTTTACGCCATCCTCACGCACGTGGTTAAGCAGTGGTTCGTTCGACGGTGGGGCATGTGAGCCTTCGGCGCGGTGGAACTTGCCGCGCCGCGCTAGCGATGCGGCATAAAGCCGAAGTTACGCCGGTTCAATGGATCGGAGCCTCTAGACCGCGATGCCGATGCCGAGAAGGATGGCATAGACGAGCGACAGCCGTGCGGCTCTTGGCGTTATCGGGCGGAGTTCTTGAAATTTATCGGTGGTGCAAACGATGCGCGCGACGGCGATCGCCTCAGGCAACGTCAGCAAGGGTAAAAGCACCCAAGGACTGAAATGCAGTCCAAGCCAGAACCAAAAGGGCAGGACGTAGGAAAAAACCGTCAGCGCCGCAAGTTCCCAGCGGGTCCATGAAATACCGAACCGGACCGGACCGGTCCGCCAACCCTTCAAAGCATCGAAGCTACGGTCCCGAATGTCGTCGACCAACAGAACATTGGTGACCAGCGCCCCTACGGGTAAGCCGATGACGAGTGCTCTGAGCGGAAGCGCCTGCGGCACCCACAGCGATTCTGCAGTGGCGCCGTAGGCCGGCGCCGCTTGCACATAGTAAGCGCCCGCCACCGCGACGATGCCGAACATGATAAAGAAAATCGGATCGGCGATGCCAAGTTTGGTCAGCGAAAACGGGCCGAGTGAATAGCCGAGACTGGCCGCGCTTCCAATCGCGCCCAGCACAATTACTGCAATACCCGCGACTTGGAGGAGGTAAGGGCCGGTCAAAGCGGCGAGCGCAAAACAGGCCACGATGGCCAATAGGAGCCCGCGCAGCGTCAGCGTACCATCGTTCAATGCTGCGAGCAGTTCGGGGTGCTCGGGAAGCTCGTTATGCCGGGAGATGAGCACATAGTTGTCGGTGAATACGCCGCCGACGTGAATGAACCAACTGGCCAGAAAACCGACAAACAACGGCAGCGCGGCAAATACATGCTGATGTACGGCAAGCCCGGCCGCCACTATGACCGGCGCGGCCGCCGTCGGTAACGTATGTCCCGGATAGAGCAGGAGGTCGATCCAGATATCGCGCCGCAATGGTGTCGTCGCGTCGGGCATGGAACCTCATGTCCATAAGACATTGAAAAAGCGCGGATGGCGCCAAGGTATAATGGAGGGTCCGCCGACGGTCTAGCTCGGGCTCGCAGTAGCGCATGAATCGCTCTGCCAGCGCGCGACTTCGGCAAGCTCAGTCTCTGGTCGATCGGAAATGACCGTGCCGCGGCCGAGATAAAGCGTTCCTGCGCCGCCATCGATCGAAAGCCAGTCACCTTCGTTGAGCACGACGTGCGGCAGGCGCGCGCAGCGGGCGTCGACATCGACGGCGAGTTCGGCGCAGCCGACGATACAGGGCTTGTCCATCTGTCGCGCCACCAGCGCCGCATGTGCGGTTCGACCGCCGACTGCGGTCACGATGCCGGACGAAACGGCAAATCCTGCGACATCGGCGGTGCTGGTATCGGGGCGAACGAGAATGATGGGTTCGCCGTTATCCGCGAGACGCGCGGCGCTGTCCGGATCGAAAGCGGCGCGGCCGATGGCGATGCCTGCAGAGGCGCCGGTGCCGTGCCCGATCGCTGGTCCGACATCGGAAAGCCGCCTGGTCACGAGGCGTTTGAGATCCAGGCCGTTCAAGCGCCGCAAACCCTCGGCGGGGGCGATACGGCCGCTTTTGACGAAGTCGATGGCAAAGCGTAGCGCCGCTTGCGGCGAGCGTTTTGCCGCGCGCGTCTGCAATATCCACAACTTGCCGTCCTCGATGGTGAATTCGACGTCCTGTACGTCGCCGAATTCCCGTTCGAGCCGCGTCAGGGCATCGCGCAGTTGCGCGGCAACGTCAGGCAACGACCGCGCGATCGCCTCCTCGGTTTCCGGGGTATGTCTTCCGGACACGACGTCCTCGCCCTGCGATGCGAACATCACGTCGATCACGGGCGTGGCGACGCCGGTTGAAGGATCGCGCGAAAATGCGACCCCGGCGCCGGATGAAGGCCCGCTATTGCCGAAAACCATCGCCTGCACCGTGACGGCGGTGCCGCGTAAATCCTCCAAATGTTCGAGCCTGCGATAGGTGATGGCGCGATCGCTCATCCACGAGCGGTAAACGGCTTCCGCCGCTGCGTGCAGTTGCTCCATCGGCGTTTCCGCAAGCGCGTCGGCCTCATCCTCGATCGCTTGCTGGTACGACGCCGCAAGCCGCTCCAGCGCCTCGCCATCGAGCGCCTGTTCGGTCGCGACAGCTTCCGCGCTGATCATGTCGTCAAGCCGCGCTTTGAAGGTTGCCGGGCCGACCCCGAGCACGACCCCGCCATAGCTCTCAAGAAAGCGGCAACGGCAATCGAACGCAAAGCGCGGATGACCGCTCATGCGAATGAGGCCGTGGATCGCAGCGGGCGTACAGCCGACATCGAGGATGGTGTCCAACATCCCGGGCATCGATCGGGCGGCGCCGGAGCGCACGGATACCAAGAGCGGACGGCGGCGGTCGCCGAACTGCTTGCCGGTGGCGTTTTCGAGGAATTCGATCCCTTCTGCCAAGCCCTCGGCGAGCAGTTGACGCGCCGCGTGCTCGCGGTTCACGATCGCGGCGCAGAGTTCGACGGGCAGCACGAAGGCCGGCGGCACCGGCAGACCAAGCGCCGCTACGCGCGCCAGATTGGCGGCTTTTGCGCCGACGATCTCGGCGGCAGGCTGTTCGATCGATCCGGCGCCAATCCGCTCGATGCGCATGTGCTCGTCGCTTCCCTTACGCAGCAATATCGGCGAGCACGTACTCACGCAGCGCATGTCCGAAAGCCGCCAGCCGATCTGTCGCGCGCTCCAGCGCGCCGGCAAGCTCGATGACGGACAGCGCCGTATTCGGTTCGAAGCTGCCGGTGAGGATGTTGGTCATTACTTTGCGTTCGGCCGCATCGCCCTTATGTTCGGCATCGATGAGCCGGCCGACTGCCGCGAGCGCATCCTCGGAATCGATGCGATGGCCCTCAGGAACTTCCGCCGCGGCGGCAGTGCCGATGGCGGCTGCCTCGGCGCCGCTGACAACCGCGACGCAAAGCTCGTCGAGCGGCTCGATCAGTTCGCTGGCCAGCCCGGCCGAAATGAGCGACGCGACGAATGCCGCCTGTTCAAGCTCGTCGATGGCGTCCTCCATGTGATTGACCAGCCGTTCGATGCCGCGATTGACGTCCAATCGTGCAATTTCCCCGCGCGCTTCCATTGCGATACGGTCAGCTTTTTCCTCGATATGGCGCGCGCTCGTCGCCAGAGTGACGCCGTCAAATTGGCGATTGCTTCGCACTTCGGCGAGGAAGCGAGCGACCGCGGCGCCGATTTCGCGGGCGAGGCCCGCCTGGCGAATGACGATGGCGAGGAGGGCGGTGTCGACACGCTGCAGGTGGCGGACAAAGTCCGCCTCGATGCGGTCGCGCGCCAGCCGTATCGAGCTTCCTTGCAGCAACGCCTCGGCGGAAACCCGCAACACGGTTTTGAGAAAATCGACCGCCGCATTTCGCCCCAATACGCGGTCCAGCTGCTCGCCGAATCCGATTCGGTTGGATGCCCCATGGCGAACCGCGGCAGAAAGGAATTCGCCACCGCCGAGCTCGAGAAAGCCGCGGTGACCGAAGCGATGCCGCGCCGCCCAACCGAGGATTTCGACGGCATCGTTTTTGGACACCCAGGTGCGCAACAATTTACGGGCTTTATTCCAGTCGATAAGAAACACAAGCGATGCGCCAACCGCTTCGAGAAAAGCGTCGCGGCTATTGTCTGCGCCGGTCGGATAGCGGCCGGTGATGAGATAAAACACGCCGTCGTCGGCGAGGCCGGCCACGCTCTTGCGCTCGAGCCCGCTCCATTCCACCGCAAAGCTTTTGAATAGGCCGGCAAAAAATCTGGCGCGAGCCAAATGAACGTCGGTGTAGGTCACCGTCACGGCGTCGGCATCGACTGCGATTACGACGACATGCGCATCGGTCTCGCCGATATCGTTTTGGATGGTAAGCCGCACGCCGGCGCGGGTCGCCGTCGTCGCCAGACCGGGATGGCAGAATTTCAGCTTTTCGGTCGCCTGGACGCCGCGCATGAAGGCTTCGACCGCTGAGCGATCTTCCGGGAGCAACCCATAGCCATGCGCTCCGGCGATCACCTCTTCGGCGTGGCCGGCGGCGAGGCTATTGAGCGCTTTATGCAAATCCATCACCAGGCGATGCAGACTGTCGCCATCGTCGCTGGAAATCGCAGTCAACCTGGCGATTTGGGACAGCTCGATTTCGTCAGGAGCCTCCGACGGCGCGCCGTCGGCGAGCGACGTCAACCGCGATAGTGCGCTCTTGCCCTGTGCCGCGTCGCCGGCCTCGACGGCGCGAGCCATGGTCGAGACGTCGTCCCAGATCGCGGCCCGAAGATCGGCGAGGCCGGGGGCCGCGATCCGGCCATTGGCGGTTTGATTGGCGCGGCGGGCCAGCAACTCCATGGCGACCGGATCGATCCCGGCATTGCGACATTCCACGGCCAGATCGAAAGCCGCGCCACTTGGATTTTGCGCATGGGCGGCTGCCGCCTGCAAAACGCTCAACCGCGCCTTCACGCGGTTGTTCGCCGCCAAGCCCCCGGCAATGCGAGACGGCAGCAACAGATCGGCTTGTCCAAGCTGTTCGATGATTTCGGATTTCATGGGTTGGCACCGAAGGTTCGGTGCCAACCAAGCATGTTTGAATGACCGTGATATTGAGCTAAATCATTCACGGAACCGTCACATCGCCCCTTACGCTGCCGGAGCTTCGGCGCGGGTCACGAAATCGCGGGTGATGCTCTTGATCGCGGGCGTGCCGGCCAGGCGCATCACCATGCTCAATTCGCCTTTGAGATGATTGTGCATGATTTGGACGCCCTGGGCGCCGCCGAGCGCCGATGCATAGAGCGTAGGACGGCCGATCGCGACCGCGCTAGCGCCCAGCGCCAGGGCGCGGAACACGTCCTGGCCGCGAAACACGCCGCCATCGATAATGATCGGGATGCGGCCCTTCAGCGCGTCAACCACGGCGGGCAGTGTCGTCATCGGCGCCGGCGAATTATCCAACTGGCGGCCGCCGTGGTTGGAAAGCCAGACGGCGGAGCATCCGTAGTGTATGCCCTGCAGAGCCTGCTTCGCGGTCAAGATGCTCTTGATGACGACGGGCAATCCTGATTCCTGGCGGCAGAACTCGATATCGCTCCATGACATGTCGCCCCTCATGTCCATGGCATTACCGGTGCCGCCCGGTGTCTTGGGCACGTTGCCCATTTTGAGGTTCGGCGGTGCGGCGCCCTGCAGCCGCATTGAGCGTTCGCGGTTACTGGTGACGTCCACGTCCGCGGTTACGATGATCGCTTTGTAACCGGCGGCTTTGGCGCGTTGCAGCAGTTCCCGAGCGAAACCGCGATCCCGCGGAATGTAAAGCTGGAACCACTTGGGTCCATCGCTGGCAGCGGCGATATCTTCCAGACTCTGCTGTGCAACCGAGCTGACGCAGTAGAGGGTCCCGGCCATTCCGGCGCCTTTGACATTCGGAATATCGCCTTGCGCATGGACTGAAGCCTGGTTGCCCATCGGCGCGGTGATGACCGGATAGGAAATCTTCGTGCCGAGGAGCGTGGTCGAAGTATCGGCGCTGCCGGTGCCGTTCATGAAATCGGCGTCGATGACCCAGCGATTGAACGCTGCCATGTTCTCGCGCATCGTCCATTCGTCGCCGGCGCCGCCAGAAACGTAGGCGAAGCCGAATGGCGCCATGACCTTCTGCGCCTCGGCTTCCAGATCGCGCAACGTGACGACGTTGATCTTCTTGTCATTGTTCGGCACGCCACTGGTATCGGCCGGCGTTTCCGCAGTGGATTGGATGCTCGGAGCCTGGGCGAGTACCGGACCGGGCAGGGCAATTCCCGCCATAGCGCCGGTCACCAGCAAATTCCTGCGATTGAGCGACATGATCAAATTCCACCGTTAGATTCCTCCGGAGGCGAGTAAGCGGCTTGCGACTCAATTTGGCTTTGACCTAGGTCAAAGGACTTAAAGGGCGGGAAGGGGAGTCCTCGGTGGATACTACTTTTCGCCGTCTTCCAGGCGCGAGGCGTTGTCTCGTTCGCGCAGATAGTCGTCGCTGGTGCGCGGCTTCGGCCGTTGCGGTGCGCCATGGGGGTCGAATTCCTCTTTGCTGACGGCGGCGACGCGGCAGTCGTCGCACATTTTAATGACATCGAGGCGTTTCGAACCGCTGGCATACATCCAATGACGGCCTTCCAGCTTCTTGCTGATGCGCTCGATCGTGCTTTTGACGCCGAACGGCCTGCCGCACGCGATGCAGAAAAAGGGCTCCTCTTCCTTTAGGATGCGGGCTGGCGCGGTGGCGGCAGCGAAATCAAGACGCGGCACGAGGCTGATCACCTTTTCCGGGCAGGTCGCCTTGCACAAACCGCACTGGACGCAGGCATCCTCCGTGAAGCGCAATAATGGCCGCTCCGGATCGTCGCCGAGCGCCCCGGTCGGGCAGGCGGAGACGCAGGCAAGGCACAGGGTACATCCCGATGCATCGATATCGACGGCGCCGAACGGCGCGCCGGCCGGCAGCGTGACAACGTCGACTGGCGTCGGCGCCACCGCGTGCAAGGCGCGCAGCGCGAGCCGCAGCACGTCACGCTTTTGCCCGGCGGGCGCGAAACTCGCCGGCCGCGGCGTTGGCGCATGGAGGGAGACCGCGCGCAATATTTCGCCAAGAACCTCAGGATCGTCTGTTTCGATCGTCGCCACCGACCCAAAACCAAGTGCGGCAAGGATCGGCTCAGCGATTGCGATGGTCTGGTGCAGCCCGGCAATGTCGTGGCGCGGCTTACTGCGGGTGAGCACTCGAACGGCGCCAGCGCCATACGCGAAGGCCGCTGCAACGGTTTCGAGACCGATCTGCGTCACTTCATTGATCTGCAACGGCAGAATATTTGCAGGCAGACCCGCACCGTGGCGGGCCAGCGCGGCAATCAGTTCGTTGCCGTGCTCGGCATCGTGTAAAAGCAGGTTCGGATTTTCTCCACCGGCCTCGCGATAGACCGTCAGCAGGGTGCGCAGCTTGCGCAGCAATGCGTCAGCGGGCGGCAGCGCATAGGCGGCGGCGCCGGTGGGGCAGGCGGCGGCGCATTCGCCGCAGCCGGCGCAGACCGCGGCATCGATCGCGACATGATCGCCGGCCGGGACAATGGCCGCGGTCGGGCAAAGATCGAGGCAACGGCGGCAACCGACGATGCCCGAGCGCGCATGCGCGCACAAATCCGCCGTGAAGGTAATGTAACGCGGCTTGTCGAATGCGCCGGTGAGATCGCGCGCCTTGAGCACGGTGCGCAGCACGTCCGCTGGATTGCCGGGGTCGGCACGCAGATAACCGTCGCGCAGATCGGGCGCCGGAAATAGCGGCGCAGCGCCGGACATATCGAGCACGATGTCACATCGCGATTTGGCGCCGTCGCGCGGCGTTGCGAAGACGAGTTCGCTGCGGGACGACGGAAGCGGCAGCGCAAATGCGTCGACAACGATGTCGAAAGCGCCGAGATGGCCCGAGGCCGATCGTATCGTGCCCTTGGCGACGGGAAAATCGCTGACGTTTCGCGGCGTAACGCTGGCGGGACGGCTGAGCAGCACGGTCACGTCGAGATGGTCTTTCAGCAGCATGCCCGCCTCGACCGCCTGTTCGTCGCGGCCGTAGATGAGAATGACGCCCTCGCTCGAAAGACTGATCAGCGGAATTTCGGGTTGAGCCTCTTGTGCCGCGGCAATCAACGCGGCCATTTTCGGTCCGGCCTCGGCAGCCTCGTCCGACCAGCCTGCCGTCTCGCGCAGATTCACGAAAGCCATCTCGGCGCCATCTTGCCGGGCGGCCTCGTGAAAAAGCGGCGCCTCCTGGGTGCAGCCGATAACGAGCGCATCGCCTTGCGCCGCCGCCGCCTGGAACCGCTCGAGCTCGGCGCGGCAAAGCTGGCGGGCGGATTTGACCTCGGCGCCGCGGCAGACGCGACGCACGCCGTCGACGTCGAGCGGCATCGTGTCGTCGCACGAGCACAGCAGGATTTGCAGCGGGCGTTTCATCTTTTCGTCATTCCCGTGTGTTGCGACCCGCCTGCTTCCGCTGGTGAGCTGCGGAGAGGAACTCGCCAAAGCAGGGCGCACGAAGGCGCAGCGCTGCGGCCGACAATCCTCAATCACGCCACGCAATACTATACTCTTTTCCTCCGCTATTGTGGGGTGTGGCTGAAGGCCGCCAATCGGCGGAAGACGAGGAGCCCAAATGGCGCGCGATTCCCATGTTCGCATTCGCACCCCATTTGCGGACGACCTTGATCTGCCACCGCCGTTCCGCGCCATCGCGCTACGTGAAGCGGGCAACGCTTTCGCCCACGCGATCGGCGTGGCGGACAAGGAGGGCGCCGGCGCGCTCGTTCATGTTGGCCGTTACGACTTCGCCGAATTCGCGGTAGTGCTGGAGCCGGCGGAACCTTTGCGCAGCGCCCGTCGCGCGATCTACGCCGGGCTTGTAGCACTGACCGACGCGCTCGCTGCGGCCGCTCCGCCAGAGAAGCCGATCGACATCGTGTGGCCGGATGCGATCAGAATCGATGCGGGCCTCGTCGGCAGTGCGCGCCTTGCCTGGCCGGCGCACGGCAATGAGGAAGCGCCGCCGACCTGGCTAGTTTTCGCGGCCGTGATTCGCACCGCCACCAGCGAACAGGACCGCGTGCTGCACTCGCACGCGACGGCACTCGACGCCGAAGGATTCCATATCGGCGCCGCTCAGCTGATCGAAAGCTTTGCGCGGCATTTCATGGTCACCATCGATGCCTGGCAGCAGGACGGTTTTGCCACCGTAGCGAGGAGCTACTTGTCGCGACTTACCCGAGAAAACGGCGTGAGCCGCGAGATCGACGTCAATGGCGACCTTTTGGTGCATCGTGTTGGCCAGGTCGAAGTCGAACGGCGACCGCTTTTGCCCGCGCTCGCGGGGCCGTCACGGTTCGATTCGGAAACAAGTGGGCCGTACTGGTGACGACGTCATGAGTACCACGCCATGAGTACCACGCCATGAGTGCCATGCCATGAATCAGGTCGCACCGCTTGCGCGCATACCCGTCGGCGTTGTCGTCGAGCGTCGCAAGGCGAAGAGCCAATGGGCGCATTTCGTCTGGCGGCCAGTCGCGGTGCTCGCCGGCGTACCGGAGGCAGAGCCGTGGACAGTGCTCGATGCCGGTACCGATCGCACGATGTATTATGCCGGCGCCGCGGAGGTTGCATTGTATCGCTCCGACTGCAGCAATTACCGCATCAATCTGGCCGACGCTGCCCCGCAATTATGGGTGATCCTGCGCGAGACCGGTGTCGATCCGCCGTACAAGGTCGTCGCGGTAACCGCCGATCCAGGCGAAGGCGAGGCTTTTACCGAGAGCGGGACCGATCTTGTTGAATCGGTGCCCATGCCCGAACCGATCTGCGCGACAATTGCCGCGTTTGTCGCAGCGCATCACGTTGGAGATGAAGTTTTCGCCAAACGCAAACGCGATCGCACCGATCCGGAAGCGATGGCGCGGCGTGCACCGGTGAGGGATCGCAAATGAGCAATCCGGAGAAGTCTTTGGAAAAATTTCTCGAGCGATGGTCCCAGCGCAAGCTCGCCGCGGCGGAGCATCCCGGCGATGAGGCGCCGGATACGCAGCAGATCGAACAGCCGGGCAAGCAGAGGAATGCGGCAACGAGTTCGGCAGCCGCTGCATTGGATCGCGCACCGTCGACATTCGATCCGTCGAGCCTGCCCCCGATCGAATCGATCAATGCGGTAAGCGACTTGCGTGCGTTCCTTGCGCCAGGTGTTCCCGTGGAACTGACGCGTGCGGCCCTTCGTCGCGCCTGGGCGACCGATCCAATGATCCGCGATTTCGTCGGCATCGCTGAAAATCAATGGGACTTCGCTAAACCGGATGGCGCGCCGGGATTCGGCCCGCTCAATCTCACTTCCGATCTGCGCCGGCTCGTATCGGAGCTCTGCGGCGATCGTTGCGAAGCCGAGCAAGGACCTGAAGATTCGGGACAACCACCATTGGACCGGGCCGAAGTTGCGGTCGACGCGACCGCCGTGCCGTCAGTCGATGCGCCGGGCGAAATCCAAGTGACAAGCCTAGCCGGCGAAAAGCAGTCTGGAACGAAGACCGACGCTATAAAGAGTGGGTCAGAGCAACCGGCGATCCGCAAACATGGCGGCGCTTTGCCTAAGCTCGACCCATAGCTTTTGGCTATTGACCCAATCTGGCGGAAGCATAAGCTTTCTTTGACTCGCATTTACATAAGAAAAATAATGCAAATGCGCGATCCGGGACTAGAGCAAGCCATTAACGCAGTTGGCGGCGTCGGCGCGCTTGCGCGAAAAATTGGCATTTCACAGCCTTCTGTATCGAATTGGGTTCGCGTACCCGCCGAAAGAGTTTTGTTGGTCGAGGCGACCACTGGCATCGACCGCACGGTGCTGCGGCCCGATCTCTATGGCATTCGGGACGTCGCCACAGCGGGAGCCGCTACCGGAATCGACGAAATCGATATCGCCCGCGCGCGGGAATACGCGCTGCTCGCCGTATTGCTCGCTCGAGCCCCTAGCGGCGATCTTATCGCCCGCCTTGCCAAACTGCGTGGCGGTCCGTCTCCGCTCGGCATTGCGCATGCCGCGCTCGCAGAGGCGGCGGCCGCGTCGAGCGCAGAGCGCATCGAGCGGGAGTTCTTCAACCTCTTCATCGGCATCGGCCGCGGCGAACTTCTGCCTTACGCATCGTATTATCTCACCGGCTTCCTCAATGAGCGCCCGCTGGCGCGGCTGCGCGCGGACCTGACGCGGCTTGGCATCGAGCGTACCGAAGGCCACACCGAGCCCGAAGACCATGCCGCCGTTCTGTGCGACATCATGGCGGGGCTCGCAGCCGGACGTTTTGCAGCGCCGCCGGGCGCAGATCGGGACCTTTTTGAACGACATTTCGCACCCTGGCTCGGCCGCTTTTTTGCCGATCTGGAAAAGGCGGAAGCTGCGGCTTTCTATCGTCGCGTCGGAGCGCTTGGCCGCGAATTCATGACAATCGAGAGCGAGGCCTTCACGCTCGCCGCCTAAAGGTGCGAGCAACGGGAGAGCGGCATGAAAAAAGGCCCGGTAGAGGAAAAACGCACGGTGCGGCGGCGCGATTTTCTGCGCACTTTGAGTTTGGGTGCAGGCGTCGCCGCTGCCGCATCTGCTCCGCTCGCCGATCAAGCGCTGGCTGACGGTGCAAGCAACGACGACCAGCGCAAGGCGCGCTATCAGGCGAACTCTGCGGACGTTGAGAACTACTACCGCGTCAATCGCTATCCAAAATAAGGGAGGCGGCCGTGCTGATCCGAAGAGCCGAGCGTCAGGTGCGTCGCGGCGCCTTTGCGCATCAGGAGTCCTTGGAACGCGGCCTCGATCGCCGCACCTTTCTGCGCCGTTCCGGCCTCGCCGGCGGCTTGGCGACGCTGGGCGCGCTCTCGCTCGGTGCGGTGCGCAGGGCGGAAGCCGGCCCGCCGCCGCCCGCCGGCGCTCAGGTCACGATGCGCAAGAGTCTCTGCACGCATTGCGCCGTGGGCTGCACGGTGCTCGCCGAGGTCGCAAATGACGTATGGATCGGCCAGGAGCCGGCCTGGGACAGCCCGCTTAATCGCGGCTCGCATTGCGCCAAGGGCGCAGCCGTGCGCGAACTGGTGAGCGGCGAACGCCGGCTCAAATATCCGATGAAGCTCGCCAACGGCCAGTGGACCCGAGTGTCCTGGGGCCAGGCGATCGGTGAGATCGGCGACAAGATTCTCGATATCCGCGCAAAATCGGGGCCGGACTCCGTGTATTGGCTCGGTTCCGCCAAGATGACGAACGAAGGCGCCTATCTATTCCGGAAATTCGCCGCGCTCTGGGGTACCAACAATACCGACCATCAGGCGCGCATCTGCCATTCGACCACCGTCACCGGCGTAGCCAACACCTGGGGCTACGGCGCCATGACCAATAGCTTCAATGATATCCGCAATGCCAAGACCATCATCGTCTGGGGCGGCAATCCCGCGGAAGCGCATCCGGTATCGTTGCAGCATATCCTCGAAGGCGCCGAGCTCAACCACGCCAATTTTATCGTGGTCGATCCGCGCCTGACCCGCACCGCCGCGCACGCGACCGAATATGTAAGGCTGCGTCCCGGCAGCGACATTCCGGTCCTCTACGGCATGATGTGGCACATCATCCAGAACGGCTGGGAGGACAAGGAATTCATCGCGCAGCGGGTCTACGGCTTCGACGACGCCAAGAAGGAAATCGAGAAGTGGACTCCGGAAGAGGTCGAACGCGTGAGCGGCGTGCCGGGAGAGCAGCTTAAGCACGTCGCGCAAATGTTTGCGACGCAGAAGCCGTCGACGCTCGTGTGGTGCATGGGCCAAACCCAGCACACGGTCGGCACCGCCAATGTGCGCGCGAGCTGCATCGCGCTACTCCTGACCGGCAATGTCGGCGGTCCCGGCATGGGCGCCAATATTTTCCGCGGTCATGACAACGTGCAAGGCGCAACCGATGTCGGGCTCGATGTGGTGACGCTACCGTTCTATTACGGCCTCGTCGAAGGGGCGTGGCGGCACTGGGGCCGCGTCTGGGATATCGATTACGACTGGATGAAATCGCGCTTCGATTCCAAGCAGATCATGGAGACGCCGGGCATTCCGCTGACCCGTTGGTTCGATGCGGTACTGCTGCCGAAGGATCAGGTCGCGCAGAAGGACAATGTGCGGGCCATGTTTATCGAAGGCCACGCCAGCAACAGCATCACGCGAATCCCAGAGTCGCTGAAGGCCATGGCTAAACTCGATCTCTTAGTCATCGCCGATCCGCATCCGACGACCTGGGCGTCGCTGTCGGTCGAGGCCGGACGCAAAGACGGCACCTATCTGCTGCCGGTCTGCACGCAGTTCGAAAGTTCCGGCTCGCGCGTCGCCTCGAATCGCTCGTTGCAATGGGGCGAGCAGATCGTCAAGCCGATCTTCGAGTTGAAGGATGACTATCAAGTCCTCTACCTGATGGCAAAAAAGCTCGGATTTGCCGATCAGCTGTGCAAGAATATCAAGGTCGAAGGCGATCGCCCGGTGCCCGAGGACATACTGCGCGAGATGAATTGCGGCAGCTGGTCGACCGGATATTGCGGCCAGTCGCCTGAACGCCTCAAGCTGCACATGGCCAATCAGAAAGACTTCGATCTGGTGACGATGCGCGCCAGTGACGGTCCGTGCAAAGGCGATTATTACGGGCTGCCGTGGCCGTGCTGGGGTTCGCCCGAGGTCAAGCATCCGGGGACGCCGCTCCTCTACAACACCAATCTCGCCGTCATGGACGGCGGCGGTACGTTCCGCGCCCGCTTCGGTGTCGAACGCGACGGGGTGAACTTGCTCGCCGAAGGCTCCTATTCGAAGGATTCGGAGATCAAGGACGGCTATCCCGAATTCACTTACGCGGTGCTCAAGAAGCTGGGCTGGGACGGCGACCTGAGCGTCGACGAACTTGCCGTGATCCAGAAGATCGGCGGCGCCAATCCCGACACCGTCTCGTGGTCCATCGACCTTTCGGGGGGCATTCAGCGCGTGGCGCTCAAGCACGGTTGCGTCCCTTACGGCAACGCCAAGGCGCGCATGAACGCGTTCGGTCTGCCGGACCCGGTCCCGGTGCATCGAGAACCGATCTACACCCCGCGTGTCGAGCTCGTGGCCAAATACCCGACATTGCCCGATGCGAAACAGTTCCGTCTGCCCAATGTGGGCTTCTCGGTGCAGAAGGCCGCAGTGGATAAGGGCGTCGCCAAGCAGTTCCCCTTGATTTTCACTTCCGGCCGGCTGGTCGAATACGAAGGCGGCGGCGAAGAAACACGCTCCAACAAGTGGCTTGCGGAACTGCAGCAAGACATGTTCGTCGAGATCAATACCGCGGACGCTGCGGACCGCGGCATTAGAGACGGCGCCTGGGTCTGGGTGACCGGCGCCGAGAACGGCTCCAAGGCCAAAGTCAAAGCCTTGGTCACCAAGCGTGTCGGTAAGGGCGTCGCCTGGATGCCGTATCATTTCGGCGGCTGGTTCGGCGGCAAGGATTTGCGCGCGAATTATCCGGCCGGACTTGATCCGATAGTGCTTGGCGAGAGCGCCAATACAATCACCACCTACGGCTACGATCCGGCGACCGGCATGCAGGAGCCGAAAGCCACGCTCTGTCAGATCAGCGCGGCGTGAGGAGGCGACCATGGCGCGAATGAAGTTCCTCTGCGATGCCGACCGCTGCATCGAGTGCAATGCTTGCGTCACCGCCTGCAAGAACGAGAACGAGGTGCCGTGGGGCATCAACCGGCGCCGCGTCGTCACCATCAATGACGGCGAGCCCGGCGAGCGCTCGCTGTCGATGGCCTGCATGCACTGCACCGACGCGCCGTGCGCGGCGGTCTGCCCTGTCAATTGCTTCTACACCACCGCTGACGGCGTGGTGTTACATAACAAAGATCTATGCATCGGCTGCGGCTATTGTTTCTATGCCTGTCCATTCGGCGCGCCGCAATATCCGCGCGTCGGCAATTTCGGCTCGCGCGGCAAGATGGACAAGTGCACCTATTGCACCGGCGGCCCGGAGCCCGACAACTCGCCGGCCCAATATGAGAAGTACGGCGCCGATCGGCTGTCCGAAGGCAAGCTGCCGATGTGCGCTGAAATGTGCGCGACCAAGGCGTTGCTCGCCGGCGACGGCGAAATCGTCGAGGAAATCTACAACGACCGCGTCGCCAAGCGCGGCTACGGCTCCGGCGCCTGGGGATGGCAGACCGCATATGACGAGGACGTCAAGGCTTGAAAACCGGAACGCGACGCGGCAGCGAAGGGAGAAGAACAATGACGACATTGCGCGCAAAGCTCCGGCTCGCATTTGCCGCGTTCGCACTCTTCATCTTCGCTACCGCCGTGCCCGTTGCGGCGCAAGCGCCCAGCTCGGTCGACCCGAACGCCGCCGCCGTCAAGGAGCAGCAATTGCTGCAGGACCACTATTTCATCCGCGGCCTCGGCACGATTCCGGATACCAAATCCTACGTGGTCGAACAGCCGCTCGGCCGCGTCTGGCGGGTCTTTCACGAAATATGGCTGCACTGGATCGGCGCCGCGGTCATCCTCGGCGTGATCGTGTTGCTGGCGCTGTATCATTTCGCGCATGGCAGGATTCGAATTGAAGGCGGGCGCTCCGGACGCACGATTCTGCGTTTCACCAGCGTTGAGCGTTGTACCCATTGGGTTGTGGCCGTTTCGTTCGTCATCCTCGGTCTTACCGGCCTGAACATCACGTTCGGCAAGGATCTGCTGCTGCCGCTGATCGGCCCCACGGCGTTCTCACAATGGGCGATCATGGCCAAATACGCCCATGATTATTCGAGTCTCCCGTTCGTGCTCGGCGTTATTGTGCTTTTTCTGCTGTGGGTCGGCGAAAATTTCCCGACCATGGTCGATGTGCGATGGTTTAGGGAAGGCGGCGGCATGATAGGCGACAAGGAACCGCCGGCCTGGAAGTTCAATGCCGGTCAGAAATTGCTGTTCTGGTTGGTCGTCCTCGGCACGATCGGCGTCGCCGCTTCCGGGGCCTTTCTGCTCTTCCCATTCTATTGGACTAACATCATGGGCATGCAGATCGCGCAAGTGATCCATGCTCTGATTGCTATCGCCTTTGTCGGACTGATCCTTGCGCACATCTATATCGGCACGTTGGGCATGGAGGGCGGCTTCGACGCCATGGCCGACGGCGACGTCGATCTCAACTGGGCGAAGCAGCATCACTCACTGTGGGTGGAGCAAGAGCTCGGTCAAGGGCGCAGCGCAGCGCCGCCCGCTGGCGCCACGACGACCCCGGCGACTTGACGCAAACGGAGTGGCGACTATGCGCGCATTTTTATTGGCATGTCTGGTAATGCTGGTGCTCGGCGCCGCCGGCTATTTTGCGCTCGATGCGCTGCAACAGCCGGCAGGCATGGCCTTTGCCACGGGCGGCGCGCGCATCGATCCGAGCTGGAGCTGGCGCACCGTATTGGTGCCGCCGTCCGCGCGGCAATGCCAGCAGCGCAAAATAGGGCAGTGGTTTTTTGTCGATTTGCGGCGCCCGGACGGTGAATCGCCCGTTTGCTCGGATTCGCAATAGGCCGCTATTTCCGTAACGGCCGCGCGGCACGTTCTGGCGAGAGACCTCAGCCCGCGACCGTCTCCGCGATGCCAAGCGCGCGCAACAGCGGGTCGAGCTGAGCTTCATAAACCCGCCTGCGGCCGACCGCGCTCTTATAGATCGGCTGGCGCACTTGCGTCGCGCTTGCGGTGCGCACTGGCCGCTCGGTTTCGTGGAACGACAAGCAGCGGTCGTCCCAGGGCAGGCCGCAATATTCGACGATGCGGCGCGCCTGCTTTTCGAGATCGGCGACCACGTTCTCGTAACGCACGTCAAGGATGGTTGGCGCCGGCAGGACGCGGCGCCAATGCGTCATGAGCCGCTCGTAATGTTTGTAATAGCGGCCGAGTTCGGCCAGATCGGAGGTGTGATTCTGCTCGGCGGGTGAAAAGCTTGGAGTAGCAGGAAATGCAGGTGTCGACCGGATTGCGAATTGAATGGATGATCTTCGCATTGGGCAAGGCGAGGTGAATGAGGCCGGCGAAGTAGTAGTTCGACGGCATCTTGTCGGTGACCCGTTCGCCGCTTGGCGCGAGCTTGCGCACGTCGGCGACGTAGCGTGGCGTAACGCCGCCGCATCGAGCGCAGGCACGAAATCCGGATAGCGCAGCGTATTGCCGTCCGGTCCGCGTAGGGCGAGAACGACGTCGTTGAACGTCTGCAATTCGCCGGCGCCGTGCCGGATTGCCTGCAGATAGGCGTCTTGCGCCTCCTGCAGCTGGCCAAGCTCTTTGAGCCGATGCGGCCCGCCAGATTGACGGCATCATGCTCGGAGGGAGATCAGTCGGTTGGACGGAGAGTGACATCGCAGCCTGGCAGGCACAACGGATCGCAAAGCGCGACGGTGGCGAATGACTGCGCCTTTGCCGGTCGACAACGTGTGGCTCGAGATCTTTGCAAAACAGGTACCGGGAACCTATCTGATCGTCATTCTTAAAGATGGTACCACCTACAACACAATGGTTACTCAGGACAGTCGCTTTGGATCGAGCTCTGACGAGCCTGATATCTTCCTCGGACAGACTTACTCGTTGGATAAATGGGCGCCTTCAGTGCCACAAAGAGGCGTATACATTCGCGGCAGTGAAATTCAGTCCATCGAGATCATTCGGAGGCCATAAGCAGAGGGAGAGACTAATGAGAGGCGGAGACCAGAACCCTTTGGATCCCAAAAATTCAATCGTCGACATGTTTCCGGGTCTCATCCTGAGGATTTTTAGACCGTTTGGAGAGGCACCGTCGTCTATTGATGCGATGAGTTCGCCAGCTTTCATCATAGGGGAGGCGGTCGGACGTAAACTGGAGTCCAGCGGACTCGGACAACTGCTGCCAAGGGCAGGTGATTCTGAAAGTTCTAAGGAGGGAACCGATGGTAACTAATTTCGTGCCGAAGGATGGTTTCGATTTCGGCTTCACGATAGGTGCGGTGGCGGCGCTTCGCTGAAAAACTACGGCCCCAGCGGTAAACCAGGATCGACTTGTAATCCAATGAATCCACCACCTTTCCCAATCGGTGGGCCCGTCGGAGGCACGCCTGCAGGCAGCGATAGCCAGAGTGGAGGCGGAAGCAAGCCTTCAACAGGGGGTGGGGCCGTTACAGGCACTTCTGACCCTCAGAAGCCTTGAGCGATAAGCTACCCTGCCGAGCGAATCTGCGCGGACACTAAAAAGTTGCCGGTCGCTGGAAGGCGGTCGCCTGGGCCGCCTTTCTGGACTGATACCAACCCTCGTTGACATTGACTCATAGGCATTGATGCAGGCCTTGACTCGGTGATCCATATCCCCTTGAGACAACAAATGTTTTGGTGATGGGTGGTACCGGTTCAGCCCGACAAGATGAGTCAAGCATTGTGCAGGTTGGTATGAGATAGCCAATAAAATTATGGCTTCAGCGACCGCTAACGCCCGTTAACCAACGGTTGCACCCACGGCGTTGGCTATCTTTTGGTTGCGCTATCAGGTATAAATGAGGGAATGAAGAGCCTGAAATCGCCCGCCGTTCGCCATGGCATCACCGGCCGACCGCCCACGCAATCCAGCCGGGTCACGAATGGAAAATCCTTGTTCGCGGCGGAGGGTGACATGCGCAGTCCTTGCCGGGCGAACCAGTTCCAGCATCGATCTCAATTAACGTTACGGCGCACGGCGACCACCTGTCTCCGTGCGTCGCTAAGCGGTTGCCCGGTCCAGAATCACTGGCCGATCGCCAATGTAGGGCAATATTCCGCCCCCGAGGGCTCCGGCCTTTACCTGATAGTCCTGCGCCAAGCGCCACAGTTCGTGTGCAACTTGTCTGCGCGATGTGACGTGAGATTGCATCGCGAGCACTCTTGCGATTTCCTCGAAATCCGCAGCGGTTGTCATTGACCATCCCCGATCAAAAAAGCAGTTATATTTGCGATAATTCCTTTAACAGATCGTAACGCGAACCGCGCCTCATGGGCCGCGCAATCGTGGCGAATAAAAATGCCCCGGGAGGCGGCCGGGGTTTAGGTTGTCTGACCCGAAGCGATGAGGTTCATGGACGATCGGCCTTGGCACGGCCGGGAAGTTGGGGGGAGCCCGGCCTACCCAGTCCCTAAAACGTCCCCCGCAGATGAACATCATGGGGGCGGCATACAGCGTTGCGAGCCCGCGCGTGCAGATACCCGAACTGCTCGCGCTCCATCGCCGCGGAGAGCTGAGACTTCGGGAGTTAATTACCCGGACCTACCGGCTAGAGGACGTCAACCGCCGCTACAGCGACCCTGATGCAGGCAAAAACATTCGGGGCGTCATTGTCTTCGACTAGTCAGCCAACGGTTCCTGAAGTTTTTCCTGATGGTCCGGCAGAGACGTTCAGGAATGGTAATGTGATCCCTCCGCCCGAGTATGACGGTTTCATATTTTTCATCTGGGACTGCGTACGATCAGAATTATTTTGACGTGCATGAGGTCATTTGCTTGCGAGGATGAGAGAATCAGCGCAAAAGTTGCGGTGAAGCCGGTGCGGTCGTTCGAACCTCGGGGGAGATGATGTCGCTTGAAAAAGCAACTCCGGTGTTACGTGGTCGTATAATCGTCGTCGGGAATGAAAAGGGCGGCTCCGGCAAATCCACCGTGGCTATGCATGTCGCGATTGCGCTCATGAAGGCGAAGCAACGTGTCGCCACGATCGATCTCGACTCAAGACAAAAGACCTTCACAAATTATATCGTGAACAGGCACGCTTGGGGCCAAGAGACCGGACGTGATCTCGAGATCCCCAACCATCTATATTTTACTGAGAACATGGACCATCCCAACGCGGAAGATGAGGCAGCGGATGGAAAGACGCTTAGTGAGCGTATTGAGGGATACGCGCAAGAATGCGGCTTTATTGTCATCGATACACCTGGTCACAACAGCTATTTGGGCCGGCTGGCTCACTTGATGGCCGACATCTTGATCACGCCGCTGAACGACAGTTTCGTCGACTTGGACGTGCTTGGAACGGTCGATCGCCAGACCTTTGCCCTTGCCGGCACTAGCCATTATTCGCAAATGGTGGAGGAGGCGCGCCGGCAGTACGAAGCTCAAAACAACACCTCCCCGGATTGGATCGTGCTACGAAATCGCCTTTCGATGCTCAATTCGCGAAATACCCGGTACGTCGGCGAGGCGCTCAGCGAGCTGTCGCGAAGGCTCAACTTTCGCTGTGTTGAAGGACTGGCCGAACGAGTGATTTTCCGGGAATTCTATGCACGGGGTTTGACGGCGCTTGATGATCTCGATGAGGCTACGCTTGGCACGCGTCCTACGCCGTCGCACATTACGGCTCGCCATGAAATAGAAAACCTCCTCAGCGCTCTGGGTCTGCGCGGCCCAGTGATCAGCGACGCAGGCGGAGGGGACAATCGCGACGCGGCTTGAGACCTTCGCGTAATCGTTTCGATTGGCGGCTGGGGCTTCGTCCAAGGCAAGCGAACAAATGTAACGCGCTCGGTCTGCGATCGCGATAGCTGTTCGGGCCCGCTCATACGAACCTGCCTCGGTAAATTTTGGGGTTTTTCTCCGGAGCATTCAACTCCCGGTGTTACAATTTACCGAAATTGCAGAGATTTGAACGCCTTGCAGTGCTGATAATGCCGGCGCCTGATTACACCACCACGGTCGACGCGGCTAAAGCGCAACTTGGATCGAGCCAGAGTTGAGGCGCGCAAGCATTTCAAAACCTCAAATTAGGACAATACCCGGAAGCCGAGCGCTACACCGTTGCCGACCATGTCGTCGAGCCGCCCGGGCCGAGGCCTGGATGCGTAATGCAGAGCTGCAAAAAGCTGCAGCTGATAGATAGCGCAGAGAGGTACCCGCGCAAGGGACGACTGGCCGGAGGTAGAACTGGAGGTAGACTGTAGAAATCAGAAATTCAGCAATAATTTCAATGATGATGGCGGAAGGGGTGAGATTCGAACTCACGAGGGCCCTTGCGAGCCCTGCCGGTTTTCAAGACCGGTGCCTTAAACCACTCGGCCACCCTTCCATCTAATTGAAAACAATAAATATTTATTGTCACATAAATCGTTAAAAACCGCTTTGCTACCCAATTTGCTACCCAAACTTTTCATTCCGCGGCGGCTGGACCTTTTAGCGCAGTCCGAAACGCAGCGTCGAGACGCGGACGGCCGCGTCGCTCTGCATCGTGTCGGAATAGGCCGATGCCATCACACGTCCAAATGACCACGGCTTGCGTTTTTCGGTGCAGCGGCGGCGCTGTTGCCGCGCGCCGCGCGCCGCGCGCGCGCAAAAAGCAGCTGTGCGCCTTGTACGCCATTACAGCAGCGATTTGCGATGAGCGAAATGGAGGTATTGGGTCACGCTGCCCAGCAATAATCCCGAAGTCCCGATGTCGCATACGGGTCAATCGCTTCACTTTGCCAAGTCTGCATTGCGTCCGCTTTCAGCCCGATCGCGACCAAATCGCGGACATCGCGGGACTTCCATTTTGGGCCAAAACCGACCATTATTGCAGTGCAAGATTTTGCAAGATTTTTGCGTATTCTTTAAAGCCGTTGAGAATGCTTCCGGCCAAGTTCAGATTTTTGCTTTCTGCGCCCCCGATCGAGCGCGACGATATCGCAGCGCCTCGACCACGATAGCGAACGCCGGTGTGAGTTGACGACGGCTTGGGTAATAGAGGTGGTAGCCTGAGAACGGCGGGCACCAATCACCGAGCACACGAACGAGCCGTCCGGTTGCGATGTGCGTCAGCACCTGATCCTCGGGCAGATAGGCTAAACCGAGGCCAGACAGTGCCGCATTGAGCCGGAGGGCAAGATTGTTGAACACCAATTTGCCCTCGACGTGCACCTTCACTTCGCGCCCACCCTTTTCGAACTCCCAGGCATAAACGCTTCCATAAGTCGGCAGTCGCAGATTGATACAATCGTGCTGCGTCAAATCCTGCGGTTGCTTCGGCCGGGCATGCGTCTCGAAATAAGATGGTGCTCCGACGACCGCCATGCGCATATCGGGCCCAATGCGCACGGCAATCATGTCCTTAGCGATCTGTTCGCCGAGGCGAACACCCGCATCATAGTGCCCGGCGACGATATCCGTCAGACCGTAGTCGATGACGATTTCCATTTTGATGTCGGGATAATGCGGCAGAAACGTCGCAAGGATCGGCCAGACAATGGTATCAGCCGGGTGCTCGCCCGCCGTGATGCGGATGCTGCCGGCGGGCTTGTCGCGTAGCTCACTCAGCGCGGTGACTTCCGCCTCGATCTCATCGAAGCGCGGACCTACGGCGCGGAGCAGGCGTCCGCCCACCTCGGTCGGTTCCACGCGCCGCGTCGTGCGGGTCAGCAGGCGAAGCCCAAGCCTCTCTTCGACACCGCGAATTGTGTGACTCAGGGCCGATGGCGAAACGCCAAGCTGCGCGGCAGCCTTCGTGAAACTCCGCGCTCTCGCTACCGCAAGGAAGGCGAGCAGATCATTCGCGTTCGGCCGAGTCATTGATGAATTTATCTCACAACTTCATGCACACTATACCCGCTAATCGAATGATGCGGAAAGCGTTACCTTTAATGGCATGTATCGGTCAAGGCCTGCGCGGGCTGAGGTTGCTACCAGCGACAGCGCCCGGCCGATTAAGTAGAGGGAGAACAATCATGGAAATCAAACGAAGCGGTTCGCAGCGGTCCGGAAAAGGTCCAGCGGAATATTTCACCGGCACGGTCCGCATCGATCCGCTGTTCGAGGCACCGGCACCAGCGCGCGTTTTTGGCGCAAGCGTGACGTTCGAACCAGGCGCCCGCACCGCGTGGCATACCCATCCGCTGGGTCAGACATTGATCGTTACATTGGGTCTCGGATGGGTACAGCGCTGGGGCGCTCCCAAGGAAGAAATCCGGCCGGGCGACGTGATCTGGTTTCCGCCTGGCGAGAAACATTGGCATGGCGCCGCCGCCACGACGGCCATGACGCACATCGCCATCGTTGAACAACTTGACGGCAAAAGCGCCGACTGGATGGAGAAGGTGAGCGACGATCAGTACGGAGCCTGACGGCTTCGCATGACTTTCATGACGGGAGACAGGAGTTCAAAAATGAAAAACCGCAAACTTGGAAAAAGTGGATTGGAAGTATCGGCCATCGGCTTTGGCTGCATGGGACTGACCTTTGCCTACGGGCCAGCCACGGAAAGGCAAGCGGCGATCGCGCTCATCCGCGCGGCGATCCAACGCGGCGTCACATTCTTCGATACCGCCGAGGCCTACGGCCCGTTCGCGAATGAGGAACTGGTAGGCGAGGCGCTCGCTCCTTTCCGCGATCAAGTCGTGGTTGCCACCAAATTCGGCTTCCTGGAGGGGAATTCGACGCGCGGCGTGGACAGCCGGCCTGAGCGCATCAAACAAGTCGCCGAGGCGTCGCTCAAACGCCTTAAGGCGGATCCCATTGATCTCTTCTACCAGCATCGCGTCGATCCGAACGTGTCGATGGAAGACGTCGCCGGCGCGGTCAAGGATCTGATCCGGCAGGGCAAGGTCAAACATTTCGGCCTCTCGGAAGCGGGCGCGCAGTCGATCCGCCGCGCGCACGCGGTCCAGCCCGTTACCGCGGTCCAAAGTGAATATTCGTTGTGGTGGCGAGACCCAGAAGCGAAAATTCTGCCGACGCTGGAGGAACTCGGGATCGGCTTCGTCGCGTACAGTCCTTTAGGCAAAGGCTTTCTGACGGGTGCGATCAACGAGAGGACCCAGTTCGCCAGCAACGACTTCCGCAACATCGTTCCTCGCTTCACGCCCGACGCCCGTAAGGCGAACCAGGCGCTCGTCGATCAGGTTACACAGATCGCGACGCGCAAGAAAGCGACGCCGGCGCAGATCGCTCTCACCTGGCTGCTCGCGCAGAAACCCTGGATCGTCCCGATACCCGGCACGACGAAGCTGCACCGCCTCGAAGAAAACATTGGCGCAGCCAGCATCGAGCTGACCCAGGATGATTTGCGAGACATCGAAAGTGCGCTCTCCAGAATCGCAGTGCAAGGCGATCGCTATCCGCCGAAGCTGGCCGCGATGGTCGGCCGCTGAGCCGCTCAGGGGAGGGCGCGACTATGAAAGATGCAATTGTTCTCATCGGAGCCGGTCAGATTGGCCAAGCGATCGCGCGCCGCGTCGGCGTTGGTAAGCACATCATCCTGGCCGACATGCGCGCGGACAATGCCAAGGCGGCGGCCGAGGTGCTTACAAACGCCGGATACGAAGTCAATGTCGCAACGGTCGATGCTTCGTCACGTGACGCCGTTCATGCGCTTGCCGAGAAGGCCACCAGCCTGGGCAACGTCATGGGTCTCATTCACGCTGCCGGTGTTTCTCCCACGCAGGCTTCACCGGAGACGATCCTCAAGGTCGATCTCTACGGCACGGCGCTCGTGCTGGAAGAGTTCGGCAAGGTTATCGCCCGCGGTGGTGCTGGAGTCGTCATCGCATCCCAGTCGGGACATCGCCTTCCCCCGCTCACAGTCGAACAAAACAAGGCGTTGGCCATGACACCGGTCGAAGAGCTGTTCGGCCTTGCCTTCCTTCAGCCCGACAAAGTCATGGACTCCCTTCATGCGTATCAAATCGCGAAGCGCGGAAACTCGCTGCGTGTGATGGCCGAGGCGGTGCGCTGGGGCAAGCGTGGTGCGCGTCTCAACACAATCAGCCCCGGCATCATTATAACGCCGCTCGCCAGGGACGAGCTCACGGGGCCGCGGGGTGCGGGGTACCGCCGTATGATCGCGGGATGCGCGGTCGGGCGTGCCGGCACGCCCGACGAGGTGGCAGCGGTAGGCGCGCTGCTCATGGGCCCTGACGGCGGGTTCATCACGGGGAGTGATTTCCTCATGGATGGAGGCGTGACTGCTGCCTACTGGTTCGGCGAACTCGCCGAAGTACGCCCGCAGCCATGACCGGTTGATCAGCATGACGACGACTTCAATCAGAAAAAGCGAGGAGATGGACGAGCCGGTTTCTCCCATGACCGTGCTGGTCGTCGGCGCGACCGGCAGCATCGGTCACTTGGTCGTTGAGGAGGCGATCCGGCAAGGCTGCACCGTCCGTGCGCTGGTGCGCAATCGCGGCAAGGCCGGCGCGCTTACTACTAAGGTACAAGTGATTGTCGGCGACGTTACTCGCCCTGAAACTCTTTCGGATGCGGTCGACGGTGTCGACGCCGTCGTCTTCACCCTTGGCTCTGATGGCGCCGGCAAGGTTGGGGCTGAGAATATTGACTACGGCGGTGTTCGCAATGTGCTCCGCGCGCTCGGCAATCGGACGGTGCGCATTGCACTGATGACGGCGATCGGGGTCACCAATCGGACCGGGACCTATAACCGCACGACAGAGGCCCACGACTGCGATCGCGACCAAATCGCGGACGTCTCGGCATTTCGGTTTCTGGGTTACCAGGGCGATCCGGCGATGAGCATTGCTATTTGATCAAATTGCGTGGAACTAACGACGAAGTAGAACGACATTAAAAAAAAGATTGCGCAAGAACCGATAACTCCCCAATCATTTCGGTAGGCGGTTAGGTGCCTATCCGACAGCATTGCGGGAAAGCCAAGCTCGCCTCAATATTCGCTTGCGCCGCAATATCCGTCGTTCAGGGCCCATCACCGGACTCATGCAATGCAACATGAACCGCGAAACCGCCAACGCTCCTGGTGCGCGCCGACGAGGTGATCGAATGAGGCCTTCGCAATGCGTCAATTGACGGTCGTGGCGGTCACCAGTGTCGTTTCGGCGACGTCCACCCGTTGTCCGTTTAGTCCCTAATTGCCGACATGTTGCTGCGCCGCTCTAAGTGCAGCGAGGACAGGAGATCCATGCGGCCGCTAACAAGACGGCCTCATGTAGTTATCGAACTCTGGATAGCAGTAATTCCAATCTTGAGTGCAGAATGCGAGTGTAAACATCCGCGGATCATCGCTGCACGCAGCAGCCTCAAGCTCATCATCGGAAACGTCAAAGGCAAGGATGTCTTCAACGATCAGTCGGTCGGACGCATCGTTCATCGCTGTCCCCTGCTTAAATGGAACTCTGACCCAAAGGTTATAACCCTAATCGAGCAAATTTCCGAGTCCCGGTTAGCTTGCTGCGCCGATCTTATTTTGATCGTAGAGAACCCGCGTTATGCTGGCATTGCGATGGCGCTTTCCTGGTCAGGCGAAAAAGGGCAAAAGTCTTCAATCGGTCGAAGATGACCCGAAACGGACATTCGATCTCTCCGACTTAGCGTGGGGTAGCTTTTACCTCGTTGGATTAATGATGTCCGCGTCTTGTCCGCTTTACCCCCGGTAGCGACCGTCCAGCAGACACTTGTGGGATCAGCGGTTTGCCAGGAGCACGGCCCAGGCCCACCCCATGGCTTCGCAGACACCTCTCCGTTTGCTAATGTTACCACCAATCAAGAGTTCATTTGGGGATGTTCATGCTCAAGTTCGAAGGGGTTTTGCACTTCAGCATCCCGGTCAAAGACCTCGATCGCTCGGAGAAATTCTACACGAAGGTCCTTGGGTTCAAGAAAATCGGCCGCAACGACCGCATCGCTTTCTTGCGCGCCGGTGATGACTATTTCAACCTTGTCCACTCTGAGGGCCCGATCACGACCAATGTCGGCAACAGGCATGAAATTCATTCCGCCTTTCGCATGACGCCGCAGGCCTACGACGAAGCGTTAAAAATTCTGCGAACGAAAGGCGTCGAGGTTTTCAAGCAAGAAGACCGCCGCACCGGCGTCTTTGTCGGTCGCAGCGCCTATATTTATGATCCTGATAAGAACGTCATCGAGTTCATTGACCTCGTTCACGCGCGTGTCGAGCCAGTGTGAATGCGATTGCTCTGTCGCCCTGAAGCGCTCTTCACCGCCAACGAGCGATCGATCGAAGAGGTCTCAGTCGTTTGAGACCGGATGGACGGCTCCCGGCGATCTCTTCGAAATGACGCTATAGTCTCTGGCTCGGCTCGATCCCGAACAAAGCCTGACCGGCAAATTCGAAATTGGACAGGTGTGCCTGGCCCTGAGCGGTGACGGTGTGCATATCGCGGAAACGTCGCTCGAACGCACTACCGGCGAAGATCGCAGTGGTTCCCGCCGTGTGATAGGCGAAGTCGACGACGTGGCGCGCCTGATCCATTCCCGACGTGATGGCG
>CAWAEV010000008.1:0-22991 GCA_963780925.1 uncultured Alphaproteobacteria bacterium
GTGGGAGAGGTAGGACTCGAACCTACGAAGGCGTAAGCCAGCGGATTTACAGTCCGCCCCCTTTGCCACTCGGGACACTCTCCCAAAAAAGGCCGCCGTTGCGGGCCCAACAGGCGCTGGCGCTATATGGTTGGGCCGCGCCAGCTAGTCAATCGAAATTGGCCTGAATTGCCAAGGTCCTGACCGCGTGACAAAACCCGGACATGCGCGAACGGCCATGGCAGTCAAAGTCGCGGCAGTCAAAACCCCGCGCGCGTCACCTCGGCCGCGGGCCGCAGGCGCGGCGTGAGTGGCCTCGGGGCGAGCCAAGCGACACCGTAGTGCTTTACGGCTGGCACACGGTGACAGCGGCGCTCGCCAATCCGGCGCGCCATTTCCGCCGGCTCCTGGCAACCGAGAACGCGGTGCGGCGCCTGGCCGACGAAGGCATCACGCCACCTTTGCCAGCGGAAATCGTCCGACCTGACGCACTCGCGGCGCAGCTCACGCCGGACGCCGTGCATCAAGGATTGCTCGCCGAAGCCGATTCCCTGCCCTCGCCCGCTATCGAGGATTTGCCCGCGACCGGCGTCGTGCTGGTGTTCGATCAGATTACCGACCCGCACAATGTCGGCGCGATATTACGCACCGCGGCGGCATTCGCGGTGGGGGCCGTCGTCACCACCGCGCGCCACAGCCCGGAGGCGACCGGCGTGCTCGCCAAATCCGCGTCCGGCGCGCTCGAACTGGTGCCGATTAGCATTGTCCAAAATCTCGCGCGTGCGCTTGTCGCATTGAAGGAACGCCGCTTTCTCGTCGTCGGCTTGGATGGAAACGCGCCGGACGATCTCGCGGCAATCGAACTTCGCCCACCGCTCGCTCTGGTACTCGGCGCCGAGGGCAAAGGCTTGCGGCAATTGACGGCAGCGACTTGCGATCGGCTGGCGCGGCTCGATCTTCCCGGCGCGATCAAAAGTCTCAACGTGTCGAACGCCGCGGCGCTCGCGCTTTACATTGCCGCGCGCGCGACGGCGTAAAAGACGAAGGCCCGCAGATAAGCGGGCCTCCGGAACACCTGGCTCTAATTGACGCTCAGCCGTGTCACGGATAGTGCCGCCAGCCCGGAGCGCCACGTTAGTAGCGCGGCGCCGGGCCGTAATAGCGCGGATGCATATAGGGATGCATCATCATCGGCGTGCGGTAAGCGAAGCGCGGACGATAGTATGGACGAGCATAGTACGGTGCGTGCGGCGGCACCGCGCCATAGCCGTAGCCATAACCGGAGCCCGGCACGTATGGATAATCCGTGGCAGCCACGTAAGCCGTCTCCGGCGAATAAGTCTGGTATGGCGTCATGATGCCCGGGCCCGAATAAACCGGACCTTGGTTGACCACGTAGAGTGATGGCGCCGCGTAGACGACCGGCTGGCCGCAACCGCCGCAGCCGCCGCAATTGCCGCAGCCGCCCCAACCCTGCCCGCCGCTCCAGTCCGACCAGCCGCAATTGCCGCAGCCGTTCCAACCGCAGCACGGGCCGCCGAACCCAGTGGGCACCACCGGAGCGACCACAATCGGCGCTGGCACGGCCGGCGCGACCGGGGCCGCATAGACCGCGGCCGCCGTCGGCACTCCGCAGGCGCCGCAGCCGCCGTAGCCGCCATAGCCGCCATAGCCGCCATAGCCGACTTGGGCCACCGCAGCATAGGTAATCGGGGCGGAATAGCCCCACCCGCAGCAGCCGGCAGACGCGATCGACGTCATACCGATACTGAACAACGTGGCGACGGCCACGAGGACAACGCGATGGAAAGACATGAAACTCCTTACTGGCTACTGACCTACTCGTTTACTTGCGACCCGAACCTGATCCGCTCGATTTCGATGAATGGCGCCGCCAATTGCCGTTCGGCGAAACCACGACCGTCGGCGGCGCATAGGGTGGATATTCGGTGACGAGACCCGGTGCGGAGCCGCTCGACCAGCTGCGATAGTAGGTCGGCGCCGGCGGCGGCAGCGGGCGGTCCGGCGGCGGCACGATTTCTAAGCGGCCATAGCCGGGACGCTTGCCGGTTTCGGGATGATAACTTGGAACGCGCGACGGCAACGCAACTGTCATCGGGCGATAGATCACGGTCGGCGTCACCATGCCGGGCCGATCGAGCCCGAAGTCGCCCTCGACCACTCCCCACGACGCGTCGATCCCATCGATGTAAACGGGCACGCCCGGTTTGCCCGGAATGACGATTTCCGGCGCGCGTTGCGCGAACGCCGGCGAAACCGTGACCGCAGACAGCAAAACCGCTTGGGCAAGGCGCATGAGCGATCCGTGGCAACCGCGAATTGCCGGTCACTCTATGGAAAGCGCAGGAGAAATTCGTTTAAAACGCCGTACTTTTGCGGCTGAATTATTTAGTAACATTAACTGCACACTACTCCGCGTGAGCCCGGCGGCGAAGCGCCGTGCCGGACGAACCGGTGCCCGACCCACAACTTTCGGCTTACGACCTCTGGCGGGCAGACAACGCAACGGCTTGGGATTAGCGTTACCCGGTGGGACGGCTCCGGGGCTCGGCAACGCGGGCTCAGGGCGGTCCCTAACAACGACATACGGGGGGTTACGCCAATGACCACGATGGCCGTGAATGCGCCGCGCTCGGGGGGCATGACGAGCGAAGAACGTCTCGTGATTTTCGCCTCGTCGCTCGGCACCGTCTTCGAATGGTATGACTTCTACATCTACGGCACGCTCGCGCCGATTTTGGCGAAGGAGTTTTTCTCCGGCGTCAATGCGACCGCAGCTTTTATTTTCACCCTGCTGGCCTTCGCCGCAGGCTTCGCGGTGCGCCCGTTCGGCGCTCTGTTGTTTGGCCGGCTCGGCGATTTGACGGGCCGCAAATACACCTTCCTCATCACCATGAGCCTGATGGGCGTCGGCACGTTCTTCATCGGCGTGCTGCCATCTTATGCAGCCGCCGGCATGATCGCCCCGGTCATCCTGATCTGCTTGCGTCTGGCGCAGGGTCTCGCGCTTGGCGGTGAATACGGCGGCGCGGCGATCTACGTCGCCGAGCACGCGCCGTCGAACAAGCGCGGCTACTACACATCCTGGATTCAGACCACGGCGACACTCGGCCTGTTCATGGCGCTGTTGCTCGTGCTCGGCATCCGCACCAGCCAGGGCGAGCCGACTTTCGCCGCATGGGGCTGGCGCATTCCGTTCCTGCTCTCCGCCATTCTGCTTGCGGTCTCGATCTGGATCCGGCTCAAGCTCAATGAATCGCCGGTCTTCTTGCGCATGGTCGAGGAAGGCAAACAGTCCAAGCGGCCGCTGACTGAAGCATTCGGCCAGTGGGGCAATTTAAAGGTTGCGATCGCAGCCCTGCTCGGCGCCACCGCCGGCGAGGCGGTCGTTTGGTACGGCGGACAGTTCTATGCGCTGTTCTTCCTCACTTTGACGCTGAAGGTGCCCGCGGTCACGGGTTCGATCCTGATTGCGACTTCCCTCCTGCTCGGCACGCCGTTTTTCATCGTGTTCGGCTGGCTGTCGGACAGGATCGGACGCAAACCGATCATCCTTGCGGGCTTTGCGCTTGCGGTCGTGACCTACTTCCCGATCTTCCAGGGTCTGACGCACTTCGCAAATCCGAAGCTGGAAGCGGCGCTCGCGGCCGCGCCAGTCACCGTGGTCGCCGATCCGAACGAGTGCTCGTTCCAATTCAATCCGGTCGGCACCGCCAAGTTCACGACCTCGTGCGACATCGCCAAATCGGCGCTGGTTGCGCGTTCGGTGAACTATCAAAACGAAAACGCGCCCGCCGGCACCAAGGCGAGCGTCAAAGTCGGCGATCAGACGATCTCGACCACGGCTCCGGACTTCGCCAAGCAACTCGGTGACGCCATTACCAAGGGCGGCTATCCGGCAAGCGCGGACCCGGCGGATATCAACTACGTGATGACGATTGTCCTGCTCACCATCCTGGTAATCTATGTCACCATGGTCTACGCGCCGATCGCCGCGTGGCTCGTGGAATTGTTCCCGGCCCGCATCCGTTACAGCGGGCTGTCGCTGCCGTATCACATCGGCAATGGCTGGTTCGGCGGCTTCCTTCCGGCCACCGTGTTCGCCATCATCGCGGCTACCGGCAATATCTATTCGGGCTTATGGTATCCGATTGGGGTTGCCGCCATGAGCTTGGTGGTAGGACTGATCTTCCTGCCTGAGACCAAGGACCGCAACATCAGCCATAACGCATAGCTTCCAGCAAACGGCGTCGGGGCGGCTCACCGAGCCGCCCCGTTTCTTTTTGTCTATTTGATTTGCAGCGAGACGAGCCGTCGCACGATAAAATTACGCAGCGCAGCGGCTAGCCCACACAACAATGCGAAGGCGAGCGCAGCGCCTACAATCTCTCGCGCAATCGCGACCAGCGAATGCGGTCCGCTCCAGGGCGCAAGCAGGCTAAACGCGGCGGCGAGTGCGCCGATGGCCGCGCCGTATAACGTTGCGCGGCCGGTGTGCCGTGGCGAGGCATCGCTGCGTCGTTTCATCATGAGGGAGGCTTGTGCGGCTCACCCAACCGCGACGCGGCGAGTATGTCAATGCCCCGCACCGGCGCCGGCGGCGGCCTGCGGCCGCTTCATCAGGAAACCTAGCGCGGCGAGCGCGAAAAACAGCACGGTGAGCATGAGAAACACGTCGGCGTAGCTCATCACCGCGGCTTGCAGCCGCACAATCCGCATCATCTCCGCAAGCGCTTGCGAGCGAGCGTCCGAACCTTGAAACCGTGCGGCGAGCTGCGCCATGATCTCGGTGGCCGGAATACTCGACGAATTCACGGCCTCATGCAGACGCTGCAGGTGCAGATCCATCCGGTCGTTGAACCAGGTATAGATCGCGGCCAATCCAATCGCGCCGCCGAGATTGCGCATGAGGTTGAACAGACCGGAGGCATTCTTGACCCGCTCCACCGGCAACGTGCCCAAGGCAGTGTTGGTCACCGGGATGATGGCAAACATCAGGCCGACGCCGCGGAAGACTTGCGGCCACAATAGCTCCCAAAAATCCCAGTCCGACGTGAGATCGGTCATCTGCCAGGTGCCTATGGCGAAGAAAACGAAGCCCGCCACCAGGACGAACCGCGGATCGAACCGCTCGACCAGCTGGCCGGCAATTGGCGCAGTCAGAAACATCACCAGGCCGGAGACGAACATCGTGTCCCCGATCATCAGCGCATCGTAGCCGCGCACCTGGGCGAGGTAGACCGGGAACAGGTAGGTCAAGCCGTAAAGTCCGATCCCCAAAACGAAGGAAAACAGGCTGCCGACCGCAAAGTTACGATTGACGAAAGCGCGCAAGTCGACGATCGGCGCCCGCGCGGTCAGCACGCGGGCGAAGAAGACCACCGCCGAGATCGCAGAAACGATGGCGACGGTAAAAATCGTGTCGTCATCGAACCATTCGTAACGGGGACCCTCTTCGAGCACGTATTCGAGCGCGCCGAGAAAGCCCGCCATGCTGATCAGCCCGTACCAATCGAAATTCTTCAGCAGTGCAAAATCCGGCTGATCGAAGTCGATCAGGAGATACGTCATGACCGTCACGACGATTCCAGGTCCGACGTTGACGAAAAACAGCCAATGCCACGAGTAAGTGTCGGTCAGATAGCCGCCGACCATCGGTCCGATGGTCGGCGCCAGCGTTGCGATCAGGCCGACCACCGGAGCGACGAATTTTTGCCGCGGGCCCTGGAAGATGACATAGGCCGAGGCAAACACGGTCGGCACCATGCCGCCGCCGATGAAGCCTTGCAGCGCGCGCCACACGATCATGCGGTCGATCGAGGAGCTCGTGCCGCACATCACGCTCGCCAGGGTGAAGCCGGCAGCGGAGACGGCGAAGAGAATGCGGGTGCCGAGCGCGCGCGATAGAAAGCCCGACAGCGGAATCGCGATCACCTCGGCGATCAGATAAGCCGTCTGCACCCACGGAATCTCGTCGGCCGAAGCCGACAAGCCTGCCTGAATATCGTTGAGCGACGACGACACTATCTGGATGTCGAGAAACGCCATGAACATGCCGAAGCACATGGCAACGAATGCGATCAGCCGCCGCGGCGGGATGGCGTCCGGCGCGCTTGCCGCCGGCGGCGCGGCGGAGACTGTGATATCGCTCATGACGCCTGCTCCGTGCGTTTAATCAGAGAAGGAATTCACCTCGGCGGCGGCCGAAGAGGTCAGTCCGACCTCGCTCGCGTGATCGGGCTTGGTGTCGACGCTCACCACGACCGACATCCCCGGCCGCAGCATGCGCTGCGACGCAACCGCTGCCGGCACTGCGATACGCACAGGCAGCCGTTGCACAATCTTGGTGAAATTTCCGGTGGCGTTGTCGGGCGGCAGGAGCGAGAACACCGCGCCCGATGCCGGCGAGAGGCTCTCGACGCGGCCCCTGATCGTGTTGCCGGGCAAGGCATCGACGCTGATCGACACCGCCTGCCCGGGCTGGATTCGCGCAAGCTGCGTTTCCTTGAAATTGGCGTCGATATAGACGTCGCTCAGCGGCACCAGGCTGGCAATGCGCTGCCCGGTCTGCACGTAGTCTCCGGACTGCACCGCGCGGTTGCTGAATACGCCGTCGACCGGCGCGCGGATCACGGTGAATGACAGATCGCGCTCGGCTTATGCTTGCGCGGTCTTGAGCTCGTCGAGCGTGCGCGCCGCCTCGCGCTGCTGCGCCTTGAGCACATCGAGATTGTCCTTGGCGGCGTCGATCACCGACTGTGCGCTCTGTACGGCGGCATCTGCCTGGTCTCGATTGGCTTCCGCCTGCTCCAAAGTCTGCTGGCTGGCGAATTGCTGCTTGGCCAAGGATTGCTGCCGCGCGAATTCCAGCTGGGTCTTTTTGGCGTCGGCCTGCGCCGACGTCATCTGTGCCCGGGCCTGATCGATAGTGGCGCCCTGGGCGACGATTTGCCGTCCGATACGATCAACGGTCGCCTGTTGGGTCGCGACCTTGTCGCGCGCTGCGTCAACGGCGAGCCGGTAATCGCCGGCGTCGATGGTGGCGATGACGTCGCCGGCCTTGACCCGGGCATTGTCCGCGACCGGAATGCTGTCGACATAGCCTGAAATCTTCGATGCCAGCGTCGTATTGTGGGCGAGCACGTAAGCGTCGTCGGTGGAAATGATGAAGCGGCCACTCACCCACCACCGAACGCCGGCAAAGCCGCCGCCGATCATCGCGATGGCGACGGCCGCCGCGATGAGAGCCCGCTTGCCGGGCAAACTGCGCAGCAGAACTCTGCGGCGGGACGGCCCGGCCCCTAGCTGCGGGCCTGCCTCGCCGTCTAAGTGGGTCAGTGACGGACGATTGTCGCGCAGGTTTTCCAATATGGCCGGAAGCTGGACTTTCGAGTCTTGGTCTTGTTCGCGGTACATTGGCGCGCTCCACTTTTGAGCCGAACCGCCGGGACAACGACCATTGACCGAACGGTTCGGTCATGCTATACAAGGCCCGAAATGGCAAGTCAATATGACCGAACGGTTCGGTCAAAAACAATTGATGCAACGCACTAAAATAATGATTTTAAATAATAATAATTCAGTCGGCTTGAGGAAGACTGGAAATGAGCGCACAAGTCCAGGTTAAAATCCCGCCACAGACCGACGACGACAGCGCCAAGCGGCGACAGATCGTCGAGGGTGCCCGATCGATATTTCTGCAGCACGGGTTCGATGCCGCTAGCATGAATGACATCGCCCGCGCGGCCGGGGTGTCGAAGGGTACGCTCTACGTTTATTTCGAGAATAAGGAGCAGCTCTTCGAGGCCATCGTCCACGAAGAATGCCAGGTCCATGCCGAGGGCACTTTCGATCTCGATCACAGCGATCGTGACGTCGAAGGCACCCTCACCCGCCTCGGCGCCGCCTTCGTCGAATTTCTGTGTCGGCCTGAGAAAGCCTCGGCATTGCGGACTGTCGTGGCCATTGCCGAACGCATGCCGGAAATCGGCAAGGTTTTTTATGAGACCGGACCGGCCGTCGGCATAGCCAAGCTTGCCGCCTATTTGCAGGCGCAAAACCAGGCCGGCGTCATCGCCGTCGACGATTGCGAACTCGCCGCCGCCCAGTTCCTGGACGCTTGTCAGTCGATGCTGTTCAAGCCGGTGCTGTTTAATTTCCGCGAGGCGCCCAAGCGCGACGCAATCGCGTATGTCGTCGGCACCGCAGTGCACACCTTCCTGCGGGCCTATGGGGTGAAGGCGCAGCAATAAGTCGGCTTTGTCGCGACGGCCCGCACTCGTCGCAAGCAAACGGGCGGTTTCGCGCAGATTGTCAGAGTTCGCCGTTGGAACTGGCACCGCCCTCAATTGTTTTCCTCGATTGGGGGCATTTTGCAATCACGCGCTTCCGAGCGCCTGGATCGTGACACGGCAAGCCGCTTCCTAGCCAAATTCGGTTTCGTTCCAGATAAGATAATGCAAGCCGCCAAGAATCAGAGCGCCAAAAACACGATAGCCAAGACCGACGATCATAAGGGAATAGCCGGAAATGAATGCTCTCAAATCCTTGCAAGACCACGGCCAAGCGGTCTGGCTCGACTTTCTGTCGCGCGGCTTCATCGCCAAAGGCGGGTTGAAAAAGCTTGTCGATGAAGACGGCTTGCGCGGGGTGACGTCGAACCCCTCGATCTTCGAGCAGGCCATCGGCAATTCCACCGAATACGACGACGCCATCGCCCGCATGCTGCAGGAGCATGACCGTTCGGCCGGCGAGCTGTTCGAGCGGCTCGCCATCGAGGACATTCAAAAAGCAACCGACGTACTGCGTCCCGTGTTCGAGGCGACGCACGGGGCCGACGGCTTTGTCAGCATCGAAGTATCGCCCTATCTCGCGATGGACACCAAAGGCACGATCGCCGAGGCGAAGCGGCTGTGGCATGAGATCGACCGCAAAAATCTCATGATCAAAGTGCCGGCGACGCCGGAAGGATTGCCGGCCATCCGCGAGCTGATCGCCGAGGGCATCAACGTCAATATCACGCTACTGTTCGCGCAAGCCGTCTATGCGCAGGTAGTCGAGGCTTACCTGGCGGGGCTGGAAGCGCTGGCCGCCACGGGCGGCGATGTTTCGCGGATCGCCAGCGTGGCGAGTTTTTTCGTCAGCCGCATCGACACCGCCGTCGACAAATTGCTCGAGGAACAAATCGCCCGCGCCAACGATCCGGACGAAAAACAGCGCCTCGATGCGCTGAAGGGCAAAACCGCCGTCGCCAATGCCAAGCGCGCCTATCAGATTTATTTGCAGCGGTTCGCCGGCGCGCGATGGCAGGCGCTCAAAGACAAAGGCGCCAAGCCGCAGCGGCTGCTTTGGGCATCGACCGGCACCAAGAACAAGGCCTATAGCGACGTGCTCTACGTCGACGAGCTGATCGGCCCCGATACGGTCAATACCATGCCGGTGACGACGCTCGACGCATTCCGCGATCACGGCAAGCTGCGTAACAGTCTTGAGGAAAATGCCGCCGAAGCGCAACGCACTTTGGACGAGCTCGCCCGCACCGGCATTTCGCTCGAGGCCGTCACCGGAAAGCTGGTTGAGGACGGCGTGCGCCTGTTCGCCGATGCCGCCGACAAGCTGCTCGCAGCCGTTGCCAAAAAACGCACCGAAATCCTCAAGCAGCAGGTCGACGCGCAGCAACTCGGTCTCGGCCACCAGCTCGATAAAAAAGTGAGCGAGATTGAAGAAGAATGGCGCAAGCACGGCAATATCCGAAAGCTTTGGCAGCGCGATAAATCGCTATGGACGAATAGCGACGAAGATCGCTGGCTCGGCTGGCTGGACAGTGTCGGCGATGCCGAGATCGCGAATTACGCCGCATTCGCGCAAGAGATCAAAGGCGATGGATTTAAGGATGCCGTGCTCCTCGGCATGGGCGGCTCCAGCCTCGGCCCTGAGGTTCTGACGACGACATTCGGAGCTAAGAGCGGCTGGCCGCGCTTGCGCATTCTCGATTCGACCGTTCCGGCGCAGATCGAAGCGCTCGATGCCAAGCTCGATCCCGGCAAGACCCTGTTCATCGTTTCCAGCAAGTCCGGGAGCACGACCGAGCCGAATGTTCTGACGGACTATTTTTTAAAGCGCGTCGCGGACAGTGTCGGCGCCGACAAAGCCGGAGCGCACTTTATCGCCGTCACGGATCCCGGCTCGTCGCTGCAAAAACGGGCGGAGCAGCAGAAATTCCGTCAAATTTTCCACGGCGTGCCGAGCATCGGCGGGCGTTATTCGGTGCTGTCGCCGTTCGGGCTCGTGCCGGCGGCCATTGCCGGCATCGATATTGCCCGGCTGGTCCGATCGACCCGCATGATGATGCGCTCCTGCGGACCGGACGTGCCGCCCTCGGAAAATCCGGGCGTCGCGCTCGGCATCGCGCTCGGCGCCGCTGCGGCGCGCGGCCGCGACAAGATCACGATCTTCGCCTCGCCTGCGCTGTCCAGTTTCGGCGCTTGGGCCGAGCAGCTATTTGCGGAGTCGACCGGAAAACAAGGCAAGGGACTTATCCCGGTCGACGGCGAGCCGCTTGGCAGGTCGGAAGTCTATGGCGACGATCGCTGCTTTATCGATCTCGCGCTCACGGGCGAAACCGACGACGCCCATGAGACGAAGCTCAAGGCGCTGGAGAAAGCCGGACATCCCGTCATTCGCATCGCGCAGAACTCGGTCGATCACATCGGCCAAGCAATTCTTTCGTTTCGAGATTGCCACTGCCGTCGCCGGCGCGGTGATCGGCATCAATCCGTTCGATCAGCCCGACGTCGAGGCGAGCAAGGTCAAAACGCGCGAGCTGACCGCCGCATTCGAAAAGACAGGGGCGTTGCCGCCTGAGACACCGGTCTATTCCGATGCTTCGATCGCGCTCTTTAGCGACCGCAAAAATGCCGACGCGCTGCGCAGCGCCGGCGCCGACGGCGGCATTGAAAGCTGGCTTAAAGCGCACTTCGCGCGTCTCGGCGCCGGCGATTACGTGGCCATCCTCGCCTATCTCAGTCGTGACGAAGCGAACCTTGCGCGCCTGCAGCCATGGCGGCTTGCCTTGCGCGATCGCCACCACGTCGCGACGTGCCTGGAGTTCGGCCCGCGCTTTCTGCACTCGACCGGCCAAGCCTATAAAGGCGGACCCGATAGCGGTGTATTTTTGCAAATCACCTCGGACGATGCGAAAGATCTGCCCATTCCGGGGCACCGCGCGAGCTTCGGCGTGGTGAAAGCCGCGCAAGCGCGCGGCGATTTCGACGTTCTCGTCGAACGCGGCCGGCGCGCTTTGCGCGTCCATCTCAACGGCGATCTGGATTCGGGCCTCGCCGCACTGGAAGCCGCAGTGCAACGTTCGCTGGCGTGAATGGAGCGCTGACATGCAGATCGGGGTGATCGGTCTCGGGCGGATGGGCGGCAATATCACGCGCCGCTTAATGCAGAACGGCCATGAAGCCGTCGTCTACGATCATGACGCTGCGGCGATTGCCGAAGTAAGCCGCGCCGGCGCGGTCGCCGCATCGGGCCTCGACAAGCTCGTACAAGAACTGCATCCGCCGCGCGCGGTCTGGGTGATGTTGCCGGCCGGCAAGATCACCGAGGAGGTCATTGTCGATCTGGCGAAATTGCTGCAGCCGGGCGATGTCGTGCTCGACGGCGGCAACACCTTTTGGAAGGACGACATCCGCCGCGCCAAAATGTTGCAGGAGCGCGACATCCATCACGTCGATGTCGGCACGAGCGGCGGCATCTGGGGACTTGAACGCGGCTATTGCATGATGATCGGCGGCGCCAAGGAGATCGTCGACCGGCTCGATCCAATCTTCAAGGCGCTGGCTCCGGGTCTTGGCAATGTATCGCGCACGCCAGGCCGCGACGGCGGCGATCCGCGCGCCGAGCAAGGCTACATCCATGCCGGGCCGAATGGCGCCGGACATTTCGTCAAGATGGTGCACAACGGCATCGAATACGGCTTGATGCAGGCCTTCGCCGAGGGCTTCGATATTTTGAAGAATGCCAATAGCGCAAGCTTGCCGGAAGAAATGCGCTTCAATCTCGATCTCACCGATATCGCCGAAGTCTGGCGCCGCGGCAGCGTCATCAGTTCGTGGCTGCTCGATCTGACGGCGAGCGCGCTGGCGGCCGATCCAAAGCTGGCCGGCTTCGAAGGCGTGGTCGAGGATTCCGGCGAAGGCCGCTGGACCGTGATGGCCGCGATCGAAGAGGCAGTTCCGGCCGACGTGCTATCCGCCGCCCTCTACACCCGCTTCCGCTCGCGGCGCGAGCACACTTTTGCGGAAAAGATCCTCTCGGCGATGCGCAAAGGCTTCGGCGCTCACGTTGAGCCAAAACGGGCGGCGACAGACCGGAAGGCTAAAGCGTCATGACGGCCAGAAACGGTGCGCGGACCGCCGCCACCACGGCACGGCCGGCCGATCCGTGTTGCCTCGTGATTTTCGGCGCTTCCGGCGACCTCACGCACCGGCTCCTTGTGCCCGCGCTTTATAATCTCGCCGTCGAAGGCCTTTTGCCGAAAGCCTTCGCCTTGATCGGCGTCGCCAGGAGTGCCTCGTCGAGCGAAGCCTTTGCCGCCGATCTTGCCAACAGCCTGCCGAAATTCGCCACGCGGGACATCGATCAACGCGCGGTCAAGCGCGTGCTCGGCTGTGTCGCTTATGTTCAGGGTAGCCCCGACGACAACGAGACTTATCGAAAAATCGGCCACGAGCTTGAGCGCATCGAGCGCGAGCGCGGCACCCGGGGCAACCGGCTGTTCTATCTAGCGACGCCGCCCGCCGGATTTGCCCCGATCGGCTGCCATCTCGGCAAGTCCGGACTGGCGCGCGAGGAGAACGGCGCCTGGCGGCGCGTGGTCATCGAGAAACCGTTCGGCACCGACCTCGCCTCGGCGCACGCACTTAATCAAAAGCTGCTCGGCATCCTCAATGAAGACCAGATCTTTCGCATCGACCATTATCTCGGCAAAGAGACCGTGCAGAACATTATGGTGCTGCGCTTCGCCAACGGACTGTTCGAACCGATCTGGAACCGGCACCATATCGAGCATGTGCAGATCACGGTGGCGGAATCGCTCACCGTCGGACGCCGCGGCAATTATTACGACGCGACCGGCGCGTTACGCGACATGGTGCCGAACCATCTGTTCCAACTGCTGTCGCTCATTGCCATGGAGCCGCCCTCGCGCTTTGCCGCGGACGCGGTGCGCGCCGAGAAAGCGCAGTTGCTCGACGCCGTCCAACTGCAAAGCCATGACGAGGCCTTGCGTAATTCCGTGCGCGCGCAATATGGCGACGGCTACGTCGAAAATCACGCGGTCGATGCTTATCGCAAGACTGCGGACGTCAAGCCCGACAGCACCACGGAAACCTACGTCGCGCTCAAGCTCATGATCGACAATTGGCGCTGGGCACAGGTGCCATTCTATTTGCGCACCGGCAAGGCGTTGCGCGCCAGACAGACCGAAGTGGCGATCAAATTCAAGCAGGTGCCGGTCGCCATGTTCCGCGACACGCCGATCGATCGCCTGGCCGAAAATTTCCTGGTGCTCGGAATTCAGCCGAACGAGTGCATCGGCCTCGAATTCAATGCCAAGATTCCGGGCCCGACGATCGCCATCGGCGGCGTCGGCATGACCTTCAAATACGAGGATTATTTCGATATTGCGCCGGCGACCGGCTACGAGACGCTGATCTACGACTGCATGATCGGCGACGCGATCCTCTATCCGCGCGCCGACGGCATCGAGGCAGGCTGGCGCGCGGTGCAGCCATTTCTCGATGCCTGGCGCGACGCGCCAACGACGGGTCTCGCAATCTATCGCGCCGGCAGCGAAGGCCCAAAGGAGGCCGACGAGCTGCTCGCCAGGGATGGCCGCCGCTGGCGGCCGATCGCATGAGTCGCGCCATGAATGCCAAATTGGATACCAAATCGCCTGCCCAGATTATCGTTGTGGAAGACGCCCCGGCGCTCGCCGATGCCGCGGCGCGCCGCCTCATCGATCGCGTGACCGGAAAGGACCGCGCCGCGGTCGCCCTGACCGGCGGCTTGAGTCCACAGGGACTTTACCGCCTGCTCGCCGAAGACCCCTGGCGCAGCGAAGTGCCGTGGGATCGCGTGCACTGGTTCATCGGCGACGACCGTTTCGTTCCGGAGACCGATCCGCTCAGCAATATGGGCGCGGTGCGACGCCTATTTCTCGACCGCGTCCGCGCGCCGCGGCAGAACATCCATCCGATAGCGACGGATACCAATTATCCCGAAGGCGCGGCGCGGCTCTATGAGAACGATCTCAAGGCATATTACGGCGACGAGCGGCTCGATCCGGCGCGGCCGATGTTCGATCTCGTGCTGATGGGGCTCGGCGCCGACGGTCACACTGCGTCGCTGTTTCCGAACTCGCCGGCGCTGAACGAGACGCAACGCTGGGTGCTCGGCATCGCCAAAGCCGGCATGGAGCCGTTCGTGCCGCGCGTCACGTTGACGTTTCCGGCGCTCGCTTCGACGCGCGAAATGCTGTTCCTCATCGACGGCGCGGACAAGCGCACAATCTTAGGCCGCGTCCTCTCCGGCGAAGACCTCCCCGCGCGCCGCGCCTATGCCGACGGCGACCTCGTCTGGCTGGTCGTCCGCGTGGCTGCGCCGGAGCACTGAGCATGGAAGCGATGACGCCTTCCGACAACGTCGCCGTCCTGGTCGTGATGGGCGTTTCCGGCTCCGGCAAAAGCACGATCGCCGCCATGCTGGCGCATCGCCTGCGCTGGATCTACGAGGACGGCGATTGGCTGCATCCCAAATCCAACATCGAAAAAATGCACCACGGCGAGCCGCTCGACGACGCGGACCGCTGGCCGTGGCTCCACGCCATCGCCGATTGGATCGACGCCACCCGGAAATCCGGCAATCGCGGCGTCGTTGCCTGTTCGGCGCTCAAGCGCGCCTATCGCGACATCCTGGTGGGTGAGCGGCGCGACGTCAGGCTCGTTTTTCTGCAAGGCGACCGCGACCTCATTGCGCAGCGGATCGTCGCACGCGCCGATCATTTCATGCCGCCTGGCTTGCTCGACAGCCAGTTTAAGGCGCTGGAACCGCCCCAGGCGGACGAACGGCCCATCGTCGTTTCCATCGTTCCGCACCCCCGCGAGATTGTCGAGACGATCGTTCAAAAGCTCGGTATCGATGACCCTGCCGCCATCGACGCGAATCCTCCGGCGAGATATTAGATTGGGACCCGTAAGAATCCCTCAGGCACCGATCAGATGAACGAGCAGCCACTTGCCGTACCGGCCGCCGAGATGCCGGAACGCAAGGCCGATATCAGCCAGTTGCTCATCTTTTTTGCGCTGGTTTATGTCGTCGAGGGACTTGGCCAGGTCGTCGGCCTGATCTCCCAGCCGCTGACCTATTATCTGAAGCAAGTTCACGGTTGGACGCCGGTCCAGGTCACGGCCTTTTTCACCGCTTTCAACTTGCCGTGGATCATCAAGCCCGTCTACGGCATCATTTCGGACTTCGTGCCGGTGTTCGGCTATCGGCGCAAAAGCTACCTGATCATCGCCAATGTCGCTGCGATCGGCGGATATTTCTGGGTCACCGACCTTGTCAAGCCGACCGACATTGCATTCGCGCTTATGCTCACGGCCTACGCGATGGCGATATCGAGCACTTTGTGCGGTGCGGTGCTGGTCGAAAACGGTCAAAGGCTGAGCCAGAGCGGGACGTTCGTCAATCAGCAATGGCTTTGGTACAACATTGCCGCCATGACGGCCGCTATCGTCGGCGGCCAACTGGTACAGCGCCTCGCCCCGGCCGCAGCGCTCCATGTTGCCGCCGCCACCGTCGCGTGCGCGCCGTTTGCCGTCATCGCTGGCACCGTGTTTTTGATTCCCGAGAAAAAAAGGCGGGTCGACGTCCAAGGCATGAAAGATTCGTTCCGCGGCCTGATGATGGCTTTCGACCGGCGGCAGCTGTGGATCGTCGCCGGCTTCATCTTTCTCTACTACTTCAGCCCCGGAATGAGCACGCCGCTCTACTATCACATGACCGACGATCTGCAATTTTCTCAAGCCTATATCGGGGTGTTGGGATCGATTGGTTCGGCCGGCTGGGTCGTCGGCGCGCTGGTGTACCGGAAGTTCTTCGGCAGCCTGACCTTGAAGAACTCCTCAATTTGAGCATCGCTATCGGTACGGTGGCGACGATGGCATTCCTGTTCTTTTGGAATGAGCCGGCTGCGGCGGTTATCAGCTTCGGCGCCGGCTTCGCCGCGATGCTCGCGACCGTGGCGACCATCACGCTGGCCGCCGACTATTGCCCGCGGCGCGCGGAGGGATTTTCCTTTGCCATACTGATGTCGATCATCAATCTCGCGACGACGCTTGCCGACAATATCGGCTCGTTTCTTTACACCCACGTTTTCCATAAGTCGTTGCCGCCGCTGATCCTGATTTCCGCGGCCTTTACCGCCTTCGCCTTCGTGCTGGTGCCGCTTTTACGCCTCGGAAATAAGCGCCAAGGCGAGTCCGTCGAGCTCCACGAGCGCATGGAACCGCTCGGCCCTGTTGCGCGTTGAATAGTTCGGTCGGGCGTGATCTAATCCGACAAGCAATAGTCCGTTTTCCGAGATTGTGCTTCAACAATTGGGTGCCTGATCATGCGAAAGGTCGGCGCTTCTCTTGCGGTAGCGGCGCTTTCAGCCATTATTTCTGGTTCGTCGCCTGCCGCGGCCTTTGGCCTGCGTCTTGGCCCGTTCCATATCGGCGTGCCGTTTTATTTTCCGCATTTTCGATTTCACCATCACCTCTATATGCGGGCCAGCCGGCCCGACGTCGCGCACTCCGAGTCTCCCCAAGGCATGACGTCAGCGCTGCTTTATCCGAACCTTGCTTTGCCCGCGATCTTCCAAAACGTGTTCTTCCCCGATTATGCGTCGCCGTGGCCGCTCGGCTATGAGCGCATTTTCTCGACCGCCTTTGCGAATCTGCCGGCAAGCGAAGACCGCCGGCTGTGCCAGCCGTCCGTCGATGCCAATGCCATCGTTGCACGCGTTCAGGCCGAAGTGACGCCGAGCGCCGATCAGGTGCAGCTGTTGCAGAAGCTCGGCGGCGCACTCGGCGCGGCGGACGGTTTCCTGGCAAAGGCGTGCCCGACCGAGCTTCCGGCGCAGCCCGTTGCCCGACTGCAGCTGATGGAGTCGCAGATCGAGGAACTGACCATGGCGGTCGCTATCGTTCGCCAGCCGCTGCAGGATTTCGAACAATCGCTCACCGACGAGCAGAGAGTGAAGTTCGCGGCCGTCCCGACGAGCTCCCCGACCGCCGATCATCAAAGTCAGTCCGCCGCGATCGCTCCGTCTTGCGGCGGGTCGTCCACCGCAATCGACGCGACGATCGATCAGATCGATAAATCGGTGCAGCCGACCGATGCGCAACGGCCGGCCTTGGACAGTGTCAGACAGGCCTTCGGCAAGGCCATCGACGATCTCGACGCGCATTGTCCGGCGACCGTGCCGCCTGCTGCGCTCGCACGTTTGGACGCCATCGAAGCCCGGCTCGATGCGACCTGGCGCTCGGTGCTGTCGATTCAGGTCGCGCTGGCAAACTTCGAAAACAAGCTGGACGATGCCCAGCGGGGCCGCTTCGACCAGATGAATTTCGCGGCGGCAAGATAATCTTAGTGAAGCATGGTCTTTTCCGATAACCGGTATCCGCCCCCGGATCAAGTCCGAGGGCAGGCTTTTCGGGATCATGTTTTAAATTGCCCTATTCTGTGCATTCCAATTGCGCTCGAGATTGGCGATCAGCGCCGGGCTGAAATGGCAGAAGGCCTGCTCGCGGGCATAGACCGCCATGTAGCGGCGGAACAGATCGAGCGGCTCCTGACCGACGCGAATGGCGCGGCGATTGCCGGCGGCGCTGACGACGCCCGAACTGGTAAAGCCGTCGATCACCTGCTCGAGCGCGGCGTCGATCGACGAAGGCGCCGCGATCTGGTCGCAGATCAGCCGTCCCTCGGGCGTATCGCAGTCGAGCCGGCGGCCGTAGAGGATCGCTTGGCGCGCGATGCGGTCGCCGGTGAAACGCCAGAGCCGCAAATTTGCCGCGCCCGGTATGATGCCTTCCTTGCGTGCCGGTAGCGTCATATAGGCGTCGCTCGCCGCCAGCACATAATCGAGCGCGAGCAAAAGCTGGCAGCCGCCGCCGATGGCGAATCCCTCGACGACGCCGATCCACGGTTTCTCGATCGTGCCGCCGGAGAGTTCGTCGGGGCTTTTGTCCGGCCGCGCGACGCCGCGAAACAGCTTATTGACCAGCCCCATGTCGCGCTTGATGTACCAGACGTAGGCAATCTTGCCGCGATAGAGGTGAGTAAGGTTGATGCCGGCCGAGAACAGGTTGCGGCCGCGATATTTCGGATGCTCCACCGTGTCGCCGCGCAGCACGGCAATATCGGTTTCGCGATCGAGCGTGGCGACGTCGATTGCGATTTCTAGTCCGTCGAGCGTGGTCTCGTCCTCGGCATTGAGAAAGCGCGGATTGCGCATGGTCACGACCGCCGCCTTGCCGCGGCGCTCGAGGGTAGCGCCATCGAGCGCGAGCTGGCCTCGCTCAGCGAACCGCCGGCTGTGTTCGACCGCCTCCGGCCGCGGCAGCAGCATGGCGTGACACAGATGCGTCCCCGCCGCGGGGTGCGCGAGAACGTGCGACAGCAACAGGCCCTGATCGATCTCGGCGCCGTCCTTGTCGCGCTGTTGCAAGGCGTTCTCGCGCGAAAGCTCGTTGTCGTCCGGCACCAGGCCCGGCATGAGCCGGGCGGCATCGCGGACCAATTTTTCGACACGCACGAATTTCGCGAAATCGTCGGTCAGGCGGCGATACAGCGCCTCGACATGCGCAGAGAGAAAATTTTGCCGCGCGGCGCGGTCACGCGCCACGATCGCGGCGGCAGCCGCCGCCTGCGCATCCGAGCGCGCCGGCTTTGCCGGCAGACGCGCGATCAGCTCGGCGCCGATCTGCCATTGCCGCAATAAATTTTCGCTATCGCGGCCGAGGTCGCCGACGACGGCGCCGTCGCAAGCAAGCCATGGGGCGACCGCATCGCGCGGCAAGCCGGCATGGTCATAGATATCTGTCGAACGTTTGTTCGGTGCCACTGCCATAGCTCAATTCCGCGGTCGCTTGTCGATGACGCGTTTGGCTTTGCCTTGCGACCGTTCGATGCTGCCGGGCGCCACCGTGCGCACCGTCGTGGTCACGCCGACCCGCGCCTTGATAAGGTGTGCGCCGCGGTCCGCCAGCACCATCATCGCATCCGGCGGCAGCGCGTCGCGCGTTTCGACGATCACGGCAAGCTCGTCCAGCCGGTCGGGCCGCGTTACTTCGAGAATGTAATGCGGCGCGAACATCTGTTCCGTGGCCAGCGCCGCCTCGATCTGGCTCGGAAACACGTTCACGCCGCGGATGATCAGCATGTCGTCGCTGCGGCCCTTGATGCGCTCGATGCGGCGCATGGCGTGCTCATTGCCCGGAAGAAGGCGTGTCAGATCGCGGGTGCGATAGCGGATGACCGGCATAGCTTCTTTGGTCAACGAGGTCAGCACCAGTTCGCCTTCCTCGCCGTCGGGCAGCGCTTTGCCAGTATCGGGGTCGATGATTTCGGGAAAAAAATGATCCTCCCAGACAGTCAGCCCGTCCTTGGCATCGGCATATTCCTGGGCGACACCGGGCCCGATCACTTCCGACAGGCCATAGACATTGACGGCGTCGAGATCCAACCGCCGCTCGATCTCGGTGCGCATGCCCTCGGTCCACGGTTCCGCGCCGAGCAGCGCAATGCGCAGCGACGATTTGCGCGCGTCGAGGCCTTGACGGTCGAACTCGTCAGCAATGGCGAGCAGATAAGACGGCGTGACCGCGATGAGATCCGGTTGGAAATCGACGATGAGCTGGACTTGGCGCTCGGTAAAACCCCCGCTCACGGGAATCACGGCGCAACCGAGATATTCGGCGCCGTAGTGAAAGCCTAAGCCTCCGGTGAACAGGCCATAGCCATAGGCGATGTGCATCTTGTCGCCGGGCCGCCCGCCGGCGGCGCGGATCGAGCGCGCCATCAGCATGGCCCACATGTCGATGTCGCCGCGGGTATAGCCGACCACCGTCGGCTTGCCGGTGGTGCCGCTGGAAGCGTGGATGCGCACGATCTCGTTCATCGGCACGGCGAACATCCCGAACGGGTAGTTCTGCCGTAAGTCTTCCTTGGCGGTGAAGGGCAGCTTGGCGAGGTCGTCGAGGCTGTTCACGTCGCCGGGCTTGAGCCCCGCCGCCGCAAACGCCTTTTGATAATGCGGCACTTGCACCGCGCGCGCGACGGCCGTCTTAAGTCGCCGCAGCTGCAGCGCGCGCAATTCATCGATGCTCGCAGTCTCGATCGGGTCAGGCCGGTCGTGCGGGCGCGCGCGCAGATTTAGCTCCGCCATCGCGTTTCCTCCGGCCAAAGTCGCGGCCGAACCCCTACTCTATGGCGTGTTGGAATCGCCCGCAATTCGACCGGCCGCAGCGGGCTAATTCTGGAAAAACCTGTTCTTCGGCCGCGGCAAGCCGAGATGTTCGCGCAGCGTGGTGCCTTCGTAGTCGCGGCGGAACAGACCGCGCCGCTGCAATTCCGGCACGACGCGCTCGACAAAGTCGTCGAGCCCGCCGGGCAGATAGGGGAACATCACGGTGAAGCCGTCGGAGCCCTCGGTTTCGAGCCATTCCTCCATCTCATCGGCGATCGTTTGCGGCGTGCCGACCATGGCAAGGCCGGAATAGCCGCCGAGCCGCTGCGCCAGCTGGCGCACGGTCAGGTTCTCGCGCTTGGCGAGCGCAATGGCGCGCTCCCGTCCGCTCTTCGACGCGTTGCTCTCCGGAATATTGTCCGGCAGCGGCCCATCCGGATCGAATTTGGCAGCGTCGTGGCCGAGCGCGATCGACAGCGACGCAATGGCATTGGCGTAATTCACCAGGCTGTCGAGCTTGGCGCGTTTCGCCTTCGCCTCCTCGACCGTGTCGCCGACGACGACAAAACAGGCGGGCAGGATTTTCATGTGCTCGCGTGAGCGGCCGAGCTTCTCCATGCGGCCCTTCACGTCGGCATAGAATTGCTGGCCGACCGCCAGGTCGCTCTGCGCGGTGAACACCGCCTCCGCGGTTTCCGCCGCAAGCTGCCGGCCGGATTCCGACGCGCCGGCCTGCACGATCACCGGCCAGCCCTGGATCGGCCGCGCGATATTGAGCGGGCCGCGCACGGAGAAATATTTGCCCTTGTGATCGAGCACGTGCATTTTCGCCGGATCGAAGAAAATGCCATCCTCGACGTCGCGGACGAAGGCATCGTCCGCCCAACTGTCCCATAGCCCGGTCACCACGTCGTAGAACTCGCGCGCGCGGCGATAGCGCTCGCCGTGCTCCATATGCTCATCCAGCCCGAAATTGAGCGCGGCGTCCGGATTGGAGGTGGTGACGATGTTCCAGCCGGCGCGGCCGCCCGACAAATGATCGAGCGAAGCGAAACGCCGCGCGATGTGATAGGGCGCATCGAACGTGGTCGAGCCCGTGGCGACGAGCCCGATGCGCTCGGTGACCTGCGACAGCGCCGACAACAGCGTGAACGGCTCGAACGAGGTCGAGGTGTGGCTGCGTTTCAACGCATCCATCGGCATATTGAGCACGGCCATGTGGTCGGCCATGAAAAAGGCGTCGAACTTCGCCCGCTCCAGCTTCTGGATCGCTTCCTTGATATGCGCGAAATTGAAATTCATGTCCGGCCAGGCGCCGGGATAACGCCACGCCCCGGTATGAATCGACGCCGGCCGCATGAACGCGCCGAGGCGTAGTTGGCGGGTGGAACTCATGGCACCGACCTTATTTCTCGATAGGTGGAATATAGGTGGGCGCGGTTTTCCGCGCGCGGAATAAATCTATTGGCCAGTCAGCTAAAAGCAAAGGTGGGTCCAGACATCGCCGCGCTTGGTGGTGAGCACGAGCGGACATTTCAAGCGATCGAGTCCGGCTTTGGCATTGTCGTCGCCGAGCGCCACCGCGCGCTCGTAATCCGCCTTGGCGGCCTTTTTATCCTCCGGTCCCCCTCGTCCGGCTTCCTCAAACGAGGCGAGCCAGTCCAATGCCGCAGCATGATTCTGCGCGGCGGCCTTGGCGAACATGGCCCGCGCGCCGACGTCGTCCTTCGGCCCGCCGGTGCCGTTCGCCAGCATCAGTCCGAGCTCGAATTCCGCCTCCGCGGAATTGGTCGCCGCCGCTTTCTCCAGCAAGGCTCTCGCTTCGATGGGATCCGACGGCGTGCCGCCATTGCCCGAAAGTGCGGCAAGGTTGGCGGCGCCGCGCGGATTTTCGGCTTCCGCGGCGCGCTGGAACAGCGTGCGCGCTTGAACCTCGTCCTTGGCCACGCCGGTGCCGTTGGCGAGCAGGACGCCGAGCTCGACCATGGCCGAGCTGCTGCCCTTGTCGGCCGCCTTGCGATAAGCGCCGATCGCTTCCGGCAGTTGCTGATTGGCGGCATAGGCGCGGCCGAGCTCGTACAGCGCGCGGCGCGACTCAACCGCCGCCTTGGCCGTCGCGGCCGCCTTGCAATATTTGATCGCGGTGGCGACATCGGTCGGAGCGATCGTGTCGGCGCCTCTGACATCCGCCGGCTTGTCCGGATCGGTCGGATCGGCCGCCACCCGGTCGCACAGCACCAAAGCGGCCGATTGCGCATGGGCGGGACTCTCGACCACGGCGATAACTAGCGCCGACAGGCCGATACTCAGACCGCACGCGATCGCAACGACGCCGGACCGTTTCGCCATTGCCGCAATTGTAAGTCTACGGCACCGGGCCAGCAAGCAGTGGCAATTTACGGCGTAAAGTCTTAGAACGCGCAATTAAGCCGGGTTAGCTCAGCGGTAGAGCAGCGGTTTTGTAATT
>CAWAEV010000009.1:0-30078 GCA_963780925.1 uncultured Alphaproteobacteria bacterium
ATTCGTGGATGGATATGCCGGTGCCTCAATCGGGGACATGGTCTTAGTAACCGAGCAAGGTCCTGAGCTTTTAACGCGACATCCGTGAGACCTCCGTGTGTACTGAAGCCCTCTTATCGGAATCTACCAACCGCCACCTTATTGCTCCCACGTTGATGTAGAATGTTGTGCCTGTCACCAAAAGGCCCAACGTTCCTCGGCGCATGCAATGCTATTTTTACAGTACGACAAGGTTGAGCTTGATAGGCAATACGATCAGCGTGCGTGGGCGCCGAACGCGGCAGAAGTTATTCGCCGCTACACGCAACGAAGTGAACAGGTGCGTGCCGAACTTGGCGAACCTGCGGTGTTTTCATATGGAGCGTCGTCCGTCGAGACTCTCGATCTTTATGCGACCGGAGCTGCCGCTGCACCAATCCATATTTTTATCCATGGAGGAGCTTGGCGCCTGCTGAGTAAAAGGGACAGTTCCTTTGCAGCCGAGAATTTCGTTCGCTCCGGCATCCATTTCATCGCACTCGACTTTGCGCAGCTACCTTCCGTTTCCCTTGGGGAAATGGTCGCACAGGTACGGCGTGCCGTGGCTTGGGTCTATGAAAATGCTCGCAAATTCGACGGGGACCCAGCTCAAATTCATATATCGGGTCACTCATCGGGTGGCCATCTAGCGGCCTGCGTAGCAGTGACCGATTGGGTTTTAGAGTTTGGGCTACCGCGCAAAATTGTGAAAAGTGTGATTTGCGCGAGTGGCATTTATGATCTCCGGCCAGTGCGGCTGAGCGCGCGGAACGACTATGTCAAACTGGATGCCGAGACGGAGCAAATGCTGAGCCCTATCCGACACTTGATCCGACACTTGGACCGCCTGTCGACTTCGGTTTTTGTTGCCTGCGGCTCTCGGGAGAGTGACGAATTCAAGCGGCAGAGTCGCGAATTTGCTGCAGCGCTGGGGCCGGCACTGGCCGCGCCACACGCCGAATTGCAGGCGCTCAATCACTTCGAAGTTGCGGAAACCCTTGCAAATCCTGAGTATGGTCTGGGTCTCGCCGCCCTAAATCTGGTCGGAACTTGCGGTAACTCCACATGAAATCAATCGAGCCCCGGGGATCTCACATGCCGTCGTTAGAGACGCTTGCTTCATTCGTGCAGCCAGCTCGCGTCAATCGGCAGATTTATTCGGATCCAGCCATCTTCGAGCTTGAGCTGCAAAGGATTTTCGGCGTTGCCTGGATCTATGTCGGGCACGAAAGCCAGGTGAAAAAACCGGGCGACTATTTCCGCACCTTTATCGGTGCCAAACCGGTCGTACTGGTGCGCGACGCCGCGGGTGAAATCCGGGTCATTCACAATCAGTGCGCCCACCGAGGCTCGCTCGTTGTCGCCAATGACACGGGCAATACCGACGAATTCCAATGCTGTTACCACGGCTGGACCTATCACCTAGACGGCCGGCTCAAGGCGGTGCCGCTGCAGACCGGTTATCCCGGTGACTTCGATCCGAAAAATCCCAACACTGCGATGACACGAGTGCCACGCGTAAAAAGCTATCGCGGTTTTGTTTTTGCCAGCGAAGCGAGCGACGGACCAAGCTTGGAGGAATTCCTCGGCCACATGACGACGTCGCTCGACGACATGGTTGACCGTGCCCCCGACGGCGAGATCGAGATTGCAGGCGGTGTGTTCAAGCACGCGTATGACGGCAATTGGAAAATCTACCTTGAGAACCTGTGCGATGCAGCCCATCCGCTCTTCACGCATCGCTCCTCGATCGACGCGGCCCAGCAGCAATCAGATAAGGTCCATTCCGACGGCTCCGGCGAAATCGCCGTCCGGCAGATGCGCCAGAATGGCGCTCCTTACAGTTTTTGGGAAACACAGGTCGGTATCTGGACCTATCCCAATGGCCATTCCTATCTAGGGGATTATCATGACGACGCCAAGTTGGTGGCGGCGCTCGAGGATCCAGTATTTCGCGACTACATCGCGGCGCTCGAAAGGAAAAAGGGCAAGGAAGAAACGCGGCGCATTTTGGAGGTCCGGCGCTGGAACAGTAATGTCTATCCCAACCTATCGTTCATGAGTCAGTTCCAGCAGCTTCGTGTGGTGCATCCGATCTCTGTCGACCGGACGGTCGTCCACACCTATAATTTCCGTCTCAAAGGCGCTCCAAAACAGATGTTCCGCAATACGATCAGTTTCGCAAACACAGTGAACGGCACCGGCTCTCTGGTCCTGACCGACGATCTCGAGATCTATAATCGTATCCGCCTGGGCCTATCGAGTGAAGGCGCGGAATGGATCGAAATCGGACGCGGGTTTCTTAGCGATTTGCCCGACTTGTACGGCGGTCGGCGCGGGCAGAATTCGACCAGCGAGATATACATCCGCAACATGCTGGAGGCCTGGCTCGGTTACATGACCGGCCGCCGCAGCGAAGTTCGTGCCGCGTCTTAATCTGCTTATGGCAAAAAAGTCAAAACGCGCGCGCAAACCGGCGGCGGCGCACAACCGCCGGCCGACGGCGGGTTCTACCCGCATGACCGCAAAGCCATTGCTCGATCTTCGCCACTGCGAGCAATTTCTGCTGCACGAGGCGCGGCTTCTTGACGAGGGCAAATTCGATGATTGGCTGGCACTGTTCACGCCGGACGCCTGGTATTGGGTACCGAGCGAGCCGGATCAGAGCGATCCATTCGAGACTGTGTCTCTGATCTATGACGATCGTCGCCTGCTTGAAACCCGCGTTCGCCGTCTTGCCAGCCCACGGATGTACTCGCAGGAGCCGCGGTCGCGCACAAGCCGAATTATCAGCAACGTCTCCGTCGAAGAAAGCGGGGCAAATTTCTGCGAAGTGCGATCCAAATTCCTGATGATCGAGTACCGGCGCGAGCACCAGCGCATTTTCGGCGGTACCGCGTCCCATCATCTGGTGCAAATCGGCTCCCGTGTCATGATCGCTTGGAAACGTGTTGATCTCGTCAATTGCGACGCGCCGCTCGATGGCATCACAATTCCCTTCTGAGACCCGTGCTTCACGTACCCGTCGGCCGATGCAGCGCCGTCCGCGTGCGTTGCCGCACCAGCCACTTTGAACGGCCAGCAATGCCGAGTGCAACAGCACGCACTGCTGGCGGCCATGTCGTGGGCAAACCGAGCCAATAAGAGATCCGCTGTGTGTGCTCGGTAAGCGGCCGCTCGTTACGCTCCCATGTAGCGAGGGCGGCAGCGATGTTGTTCTCACGTTCGAGATAGACCGCGAGTGACAGCGCATTCATCATCGCGCAGCCGCCGCCTTGGCCGATATTCGGAGGCAACGCGTGCGCCGCATCGCCGACGATCGCGACGCACCGTGCTGACCAGCGTCTAAGCTTGATTAAGTCGAAACGGTCGTAACGGCCTTGGCCGCCGATGCGGTCGATCAGGCTTTCAAGATGCGGAAACCAGCGTTTCCACTCATCCTTAAGCACCGGCACCGCTTTGGCGGCGGTGTCGCTATCGAGCATTGTCAAAGCGACGTAGATGTCAGTTTCGCTGCACGGGGTATAGAGCACGCGGCGGGTGCCAGACCAATATTCGATGGTTTTAGCACCCTCGGTCACTTCCCGCTCCGAAGCCGTCTTGTCCATCAATAATCTTGTACAGCCGTCGACCAGATACTTTCGCTTTGCCAACAGACCCAGCGAGTCGCGCAGCCTTGAATTGCTGCCGTCGGCGCAGACAATTAGATCGGCCTTGAGCATGCGCCCGTCCGCGAGCATCAATTCGCCCGCAGGAGTTGCGGTCGTAGCCTCCGAACCGGTCACGATCTCGGCACCGCTGCGAGTAGCTGCGGCGGCGAGCGCGTTAATGACGTTCTGCCGCACAATAGAGAATACACGGCTGCCGACCCAGCGATGCACTGAGATCAAACGATCACGGCCGTCGCGAACCTCGCGTGTATGCGCAAAGGGGGCACCTTTCACCGCAGCGTCGTAGGCCCCGACCGATTCCAAAACGCGCAAACCGTTCTCATAAATGTAAATGCCGGCGCCGGTCGTGCGCAGGCGATCGGATCGCTCGTGTACACGCACGCTCCAGCCCCGCTGCGCCAGCGCGCACGCCGCCGTGAGGCCGGCAAATCCGGCACCGACGATCTCAGCACTGCGCGTGGTCATGGCACCGTCATGCCGAAATCGCAGTCCTCACGCTACTGCCCCAGCGGAAAAAGGCGGTAGCTCTTTCTAGTGGTGTGCGTATGATGAACCCAAGTGGATGATGGATTAGTGGAGACTTTCATGGCTCGTCTACGTCACTTTGCCGTCTGCGTGAATGACCTTGAAAAGGCTGCGAACTTTTACGAAACCGTATTCGAGCTCAAACGCATCGGCCGCGAAGATTTGGACATCGGCTCAGCGATTTATATGAGTGACGGCGTCATCAATCTCGCGCTGCTTAATTTCTCCACTGGAGCCGGCAGTAAGGCGTCGGACCTCAAAGATCCGAAGGGCTTCGTCGGCGCACACCATTTCGGCTTCCAGGTCGACGATCTCGCGGAAACTCAGAAGCGTATCGAAGCCAATGGCGGCAAGTTCTTCTTCGACCTCGGCGACGAACGTCACGGCAATTTTGAGCGCAAGTTCAAAGACCCTGATGGCGTCATCTTCGATATTTCGAGGAATGGCTGGCAGGGCACCGACAGCTACAAGAAGTAGTCGATTACTCGACAAACTGATTGGTATAAAGATCGTCGATGGGCGATTTTTTCTGGATGATACCTTTGGCAAAATAAAAGTCCTGCAAATGGGCGAGCCGTTGCGGATCGATGGCGCCCAGCACTTTTTGTCCTGGATAGACCAGCTTGTCGTAATAACCGAACGCCTCTTTGACTTGGCCTTCCTTGCCGTTCCACTCGGGGACGAACTTCACAAAATCGGTCGCCGCCGTCGTCGGATCGTCCATGATGTCTCTCATGCCGTGCAGCGCCGCCTTGACGAAGGCGCGAACCATATCGGGCCTAGTCTTGATGACCTGATCGGATGCCGCGATAGCTTGGGCCATGTGCGGAAAGAATTCGTCGGTTGGTATCACTGTTACCGCAACGCCGGCAGCTTCAACCGGCGGTATCCAATCTGGCACGCCCGCCATGCCGACCGACTTTCCACTGGCGACCATTTGCCATACGCCGACTGGCCCCGCAGCCTGGATGTCAACGTCGTCTTTGGTCAAGCCCGCGCTCGCCAACAATCCAAGCAGCGCGTAGAAAGTCGTGTCCTGATACGACATGACCGTAATAGTCTTGCCTTTCAGGTCGGCCGGCTTGCTGATGCCGGAGTCCGAACGCACTACGAGCTGCATAAATCCCTTGCCGCCGAATACTGCGACCATTTTCACCGGGACACCGTTCTGCCGGACGATGATTGGAGCGTCGGCCACGATCCCGCCAATCGGTACATTGCCGGCGCCGACCTCCTTGGCGACATCGACGCCGCCGCGCCCAACTGCATAGCTCACGTCGAGGCCGGCTTGGGAGAAATACCCCTTGCCTTTTGCAAGCTGTATGGGCCCAAAGGCCGGCAACAGAGGCGGCGCGGGGAAAAGATAGGTGATCTTTTCATCTGCGCGCACCGGCGACGTAAGGCTTATGACACCGAGGCCAAGTGCCGCACCAGGAATTCCCTGAAGCAAAAGACGCCGAGAAAAGCTGTTCGCGCGATCGACCATTCTTGGCTCCTTCATCGGCGGCCATGGGACGAGATGCTGTCCAGTGGCCGCTGCCCTATCGGCGATCCCGGTCTTTGGCACTATACTCGTCATATCTGGGCGGCGACACTTGCGCAATCGACCCAAATAGCTAGGTCTGAGCCGGATTGGCGGTCGAATTTCTCATGTCGGTTGTCCGCCTCGAATATCGCAATGTGACGATGCGCTTTGCGCGCAGCGGTGGCCGAGATGCGCTCACGGCGCTCAGTGGCGTGAGCTTTGAGGTACACGACGGTGAGGTGGTCTCACTCATCGGCCCAAGCGGCTGTGGCAAAAGCACCCTCCTTAATATCGGCTCCGGCCTGGCGGCGCCCAGCGACGGCCTCGCTTTTGTCGACGGGGAGCGCATCGAAGGGGCCAATGCCCATGTCGCCTTCATGTTGCAGAAGGATTTGTTGCTGCCGTGGCGCACCGTCACAGAGAACGTGATGCTGGGAGTCGAAATCCAACACGTGCGGCCCGCCGAACGAAGGCTCCGCGCGCGCCGACTCCTGGACAATTTCAATCTCGCTGAATTCTCGGGTCACTATCCGCATCAGCTTTCTGGCGGCATGCGCCAACGCGTGGCGCTGGCACGCACGCTTGCCGTCGATCCGCATGTGCTGCTGCTCGACGAACCCTTCTCGGCGGTCGATGCTCAAACCAGAATGGTCTTGCAGCGCGATCTAGCGCAGACGCTGAGCAGGGCGCGCAAGACCGCGCTTTTGATCACGCATGATTTGTTGGAAGCCGTGACGCTGTCGGACCGCGTTCTGGTCATGAGCGCACGGCCCGGAACCATCATCGACGAGATCCCGATCGATCTGCCGCAACGCGACGACCCAATCGCAAGACGGCGTGAGCCCAGAGTGAACGATTACGTGGCAAGACTCATGGACCGTCTCGATATCGGTCATGCCGTCATTGAGAAGCAAGCGGCCGGCGGCGCGATATGAGCAATGATCACCGTGGCTCACTCATCCGCAACGGAACGCTGGCGAGCATTCTGTTGCTCGCTGGTTTCCTGGCGGTTTGGCAATGGGGGCCTGGCCTGTTCGGCATTCCGACGTTCATCGTTCCGCCATTGTCCATGGTCGCGCATGAATTCGTGCATGCTTGGCAATTCGATCATCTTTTATTTCACACCGGCGTCACCGTCGCCGAGGTTCTGGCCGGCTTCATTCTCGGCAGCCTGCTTGGCGCTTTGGTCGGTTATCTGCTCGGAATGTCGCCGACGGCGGAGTTCGCCCTTTCGCCATACATCCTCGCTCTGCAGATCGCACCCAAGGTCGCATTTGCGCCACTGTTCATTCTTTGGATGGGATTTACGGTCTATCCCAAAATCCTTGTCGCGATACTGATCGTGTTCTTCCCGGTGATGGTCAACGTGCTGACAGCGATCCGCGGCGTCGACCCCGATCTGATCAATTTGGCACGCTCGTTCAAGGCGACGCGCGCGCAGATCTTCTGGAAAATCGAGTTTCCGACCTCGATGCCTCCGATGTTCGCCGGACTGCGCATCGGAGCGACGCTTGCCGTGGTCGGCGTCGTCGTCGGCGAGCTGGTAGGTGGCAATATGGGCTTAGGCTATTTGCTTACTTTCGGCGAGGGTCAAGCCGACACGCCGATGGTCTTTGTCTCGATCGTGATGCTGACCTTAGTCGGCGGGATCGCATATCTCGGGGTCATCCTCGCCGAGCGGCGCGTATTGCATTACCTGCCGGCCCAAACGACACGCCACAACGTCTAACGTCTAGTGAGTGTCTTTCGGGAAGTGCTCGGCGTGCCAGTCGGCTTCGAGATTGGGATTGATCTTGCCATCGATCACAAACACGCCCGGTGCCCCCTCGGCGATCCAGGCCTTGACCGGCGCTAGATCGGCAAGCGTGCGCACCGTGGCCGCGCGGGCGCCATAGCCGCGGGCAATGGCTGCAAAATCGGTCTCCGGGAAGCGCACGATATCGGTCGAAAAACCCTGACGGCCGAAATAGTGCACCTCCGCCGCATACGAGCTGTCGTTATAGACGAGGATGCACAGGCGCAGCTTAAGCCGAATGGCGGTTTCGAGATCCGAAATTGACATTATGAAACCGCCGTCGCCGGCGCCGAGCACCGCTAGCTTTCCGGGATTGGCGACGGCAAGCCCGATGACCGAAGGTAGACCAAGCCCGACCGATTGGAAGGAATGGCTCAGACACGAGGCGCGCGCATTGGGCACGCGCAAATAGCGGGGCACCCAGCCGCAGAAGTGCCCGGAGTCCGAGGCCACGACGCGGTCCGCCGGCAGAAGTGCGTCGACCGCTTTGCTCAATGTGCGCGGATCAATGAATTGGGCATTCGATTCGTCCGGATGTGGAAAATGATGATTATCGCCGGCACGAATGCGATCGCGCATGACGTCGCTGCGGCGGCCCGGCTTGGCAGACTTCCAGCCCCCGAGCTGGATAAGCAAAGCCTCCGCCGTTACACGTGCGTCGCCATGCACGGCATGCTGAATCGGCATCTGATAGCCGAGCTTCGGCCCATCAATATCGACCTGCGCGACCACCGCGCCGGGCGCGATCAACTTGCCTCTCTTCGTCGTCCATTGCGTAAAACTCGCACCAAAGCCGAGAATTAAATCGCTCTGGGAGATCAATTCGTCAGCGACGGCCGAGGAAAAGCCGCCGCTGATGCCGAGCGACCAAGGATTCCCGGAAAACAGGCCATGGCCGCAAACCGAGGTGGCCAGCAGCGCGCCGACGCGATCGGCCAGCGCCAGCAACGCCGGCTCGGCATCCGAGATCACGGCGCCGCGGCCGCCGAGAATGAGCGGGCGCTGTGCGCGAGCGAGCGCCTCGGCGAGATCCTTGATCGCCTGCGGATCGGGACGCAGCCGGCCCGGCGCCGGCGGCAATTCGAGCGGCGGCAGATTACTGGCGAGCGTCGCGTTCTGCACGTCGAGCGGCATGCTCAGCACCACGGTCTGACGATCGCGCAAGGCACGCGCCACCGCGCGCTGGGCGTCCTCGCGCGCGGACGCCGCCGTATGCAGCCGTTCAGAAACCGCGCCGACTGCGCGCACCATCTCGGACTGCTCGATATAGAAATTATTCTTCACCGCACCGGTCGGCACGTCGCCGGCCAGCACCACGAGCGGCGTCCGGCTTTTTGCCGCCTCGCCGATCCCTGTCAGCGCATTGGTCAGCCCCGGGCCGGAGTGAACGCTGACCAGGGTCAGCTCGCCGGTCGCTTTGGCATAGGCGTCGGCCATGCTGGCGGCGTTGCATTCGTGGCGCGCGCAAATCAGCTCGACGCCATTCTCGACGAGCGCATGAGACACCTTGAAATTTGCGGTGCCGAGTAGACCAAAACAGCGCCGCGCACCATAGCCGGCAAGGTCACGCCCGACCACCGAAGCGACCGTTGGATTCCCGCTCATTATCCCGCCTTCGACCTCGTTGCCAGCGCAAAAATCCCAAGCAATACAAGACCATGATGGCATAGGGTGGCCCCAAGCGGAAGCCGGGCGCGGGCTAGAGGACAAACCTTCATACTTAAATGTTCAAGCTTGAAACAATTCACCTGTGATGCCATACTGTGGTGATGAACAAGAAGGGCGGCATCACGTGAAGATTGCTTGCCTCGGCGGCGGCCCAGCAGGGCTTTATTTCGCAATCAGCATGAAGCTGCGCGACACCGGACACGACATCACCGTGTTCGAGCGCAACCGGCCCGACGATACATTTGGCTGGGGTGTGGTCTTCTCCGACGAGACATTCGACAACATCACCGCCAATGATCCGGCCAGTGCTGCGGCGGTCCGTGCCCATTTCGCCTACTGGGACGACATCGCGGTGCACTATCGCGGTCAGAGAATCGTATCGAGCGGCCACGCCTTTTCCGGCATCGCGCGCAAGAAGCTGCTCATGCTGTTGCAACAGCGCGCCAGCGCGCTTGGCGTGAAACTGGTTTTTCAGACCGAAATCGCCAGCGCCGGCGAACTCGCCGAAAACTACGATCTGGTCATCGCGGCAGATGGATTGAATTCCAAGACACGCGCCGAATTCGCGCACTATTTCCAACCTGCCATCGACAAGCGCAAAAACAAATTCGTTTGGCTCGGCACCAATCAGAAGTTCAATGACGCGTTTACTTTTATCTTCGAAGAAACCGAGCACGGCTGGGTCTGGGCGCACGCCTACCAGTTCGACACCGAGACCGCGACTTTTATTGTCGAATGCTCCGAGGCGACATGGGAGAGGTTCGGCTTCGGCGCGATGAGCCAGGAGGAAAACTGCCGCGCCTGCGAACGCATCTTCGCCCGATATCTCGGCGGCCATCCTCTATTGTCGAATGCGGGGCATATCCGCGGCTCGGCCTGGTTGAACTTCCCCCGCGTGCTCTGCCAGAAGTGGTCGCACCGGAACGTCGTGCTGATGGGCGACGCCGCCGCCACCGCGCATTTTTCGATCGGCTCGGGAACCAAGCTCGCCATGGAGAGCGCGGTCTCAATGGCGAGCTATTTGCACACCGAGCCGACGATGCGGGCGGCGTTCGCGAAATACGAGGATGAACGCCGCACCGAGGTGCTCCGCCTACAATCGGCGGCACGAAATTCAATGGAATGGTTCGAGGATGTCGAACGCTACCTTCGTCTCGATCCGGTGCAGTTCAACTATTCGCTGCTGACGCGTTCGCAGCGCATCAGCCACGAGAACTTGCGGCTGCGTGACAGAAATTGGCTCGAAGCGGCGGAAGCCTGGTTTCAACAGCTCGCCGGGGCCGGCGACAACAAGGTGCGGCGACCGATGTTTGCGCCATTCAAGCTGCGCGATATGCGGTTGAAAAATCGCATCATCGTGTCGCCGATGGCGCAATACAAGGCGGTCGACGGCTGTCCAACGGACTGGCATCTCGTTCATTATGGCGAGCGAGCCAAGGGCGGCGCCGGTCTCGTCTGCATCGAGATGACATGTGTCAGTCCGGAAGGCCGCATCACACTGGGCTGCACCGGCATGTATGCTCCGGCGCACGAAGCGGCGTGGAAGCGCATTGTCGGTTTTGTACACCGCGAAACCGACGCAAAAATCTGCTGCCAACTGGGCCATTCCGGCGGCAAAGGCTCGACCCAGCTTGGCTGGGAGGAAATGGACGCGCCGCTCAAAGACGGCAATTGGCCGGTCATGTCCGCGTCTGCGACATCATGGTCGGAGCGCAACCAGCGCGCCCGCGCGATGGATCGCGCCGATATGGATCGCGTTCAGGAGGAGTTCGTTGCCGCCGCAAAAATGGCGCAGCGTGCCGATTTCGACATGCTCGAAATCCATTGCGCGCACGGCTATCTGCTGTCTTCTTTTATTACGCCTCTGACCAACTGGCGCGCCGACCAATACGGCGGCTCACTGGAAAACCGCATGCGCTACCCGCTCGAAATTTTTCAGGCGGTGCGCGCGGTGTGGCCGGCGGAAAAGCCGATCTCGGTGCGTATTTCCGCGACCGACTGGGTCGGGCCCGGCGGCATCCAGCCACACGACGCAGTTGCCATCGGCCGTATGCTGCAAGAGGCTGGGGTCGATATTTGCGACGTATCCGCAGGCCAGACATCGATCGATGCGCACCCCGTCTATGGACGCATGTTCCAGACACCGTTCTCCGACCGCATCCGCAACGAAACCGGCATGGCAACGATGGCGGTGGGCAACATCTTCGAGCCCGACCACGTCAACTCTATCCTGATGGCCGGACGCGCCGATCTCGTCTGTCTGGCGCGGCCGCATCTCGCCGATCCGTACTGGACGTTGCATGCCGCGGCCAAGCTTGGCGACCGTGGCGAAACCTGGCCGCAGCCTTATTATCCAGGCCGTGATCAACTTTTCCGGCTGTCCGGCAGCGCCGAGCCACGAACGACGACTGTGTGATTATGAGCCTTGAAGGAAAACACGCGCTAGTGACGGGCGGCGGCAGCGGCATCGGCGCCGCGATTGCATTTGCGTTGGCGCAAGCTGGTGCGAACGTAACGATCTGCGGCCGTCGCCGGCCGGAACTCGAGTTGACCGCCGCGCGCCATAACAACATTCACGCCGAAGCCGCCGACGTGACCGACGAGGCATCGGTCGCGCAGCTTTATCGGCGCGCACAAATGGCGCGCGACAAATTTAGCATCGTCGTCGCCAATGCTGGAACGGCTGAGAGCGTCGCCGCCGAGAAAGTGTCGCACGAGGTTTGGAACAGGATCATCAACGTCAATCTCACGGGCGCGTTTTTTTCGGTACAGCCGGCGCTAGCCGGCATGCGTGAGAGAAAGTGGGGACGCATCGTCTTCATCGCCTCGACCGCTGGCCTAAAAGGTTATCCCTATGTAGCGCCCTACGTCGCCGCCAAGCATGGAGTAGTCGGACTGGCCCGCACCTTGGCGCTCGAAACCGCCAAGGCCAACATCACCGTTAACGCGGTCTGTCCGGGCTTTACCGAGACGTCGTTGCTCGACCGCGCCGTCGATCTTATCGCCGCAAGAACGAATCTGAGCGAGGCCGACACGCGTCAGGTGCTCGCAGCTAATAATCCGCAAGGACGCTTCGTTCAGCCGCAAGAAGTGGCCGATACGGTCGTGTGGCTGTGCAGCAAAGAAAGCGCCGCCATCACCGGGCAGGCGATCTCAGTGTCGGGGGGCGAGACATGGTGAGCGCGCCGTTGCCCGCCCAACGCCGCGAGGCCGATAGCAAGGCGCGGCTGCGCCTGTGGATCAGACTGTTGCGCGCCAGCAGGCTGATTGAAGGGGTCACTCGCGAGCGCCTGAAAGCGCAATTCAACGCGACGCTGCCGCGCTTCGACGTCATGGCCGCGCTCCATCGCAAGCCGGACGGCATGCTGATGAGCGAGATTTCGCGTTTTCTCATGGTCTCGAACGGCAATGTCACTGGCATTGTCGACCGGCTCGTTTCCGACGGCTTTGTGGCTCGCTCGCAGCGAAACGGCGACCGCCGTACCTCCTTCGTCAGCCTCACGCGCAAGGGCCGCGCTGCGTTCGCCGATATGGCAGCAGCCCATGAAAGTTGGGTCGACGAACTCCTCGGCGGCATAACGATGCGCGACACCGAGCAATTGTCGGCCAAGTTGAAGTCGTTTCGGAGCGATTGGGAGGGTTCGGCATGAGCGCAATGGCCGGTTTGACAACTGCGCATTTTCTCTGGCGCATGGATGGCACCGTTGCCGTCATCCAGCTTAATCGGCCGGATCGCAAAAATCCGCTCACCTTCGAATCCTATGCCGAACTGCGCGACACCTTCCGCGCCCTGCCCTACCCGGCGATGTCAACGCAGTGGTGTTTTTGTCCAATGGCGGAAACTTCTGTTCTGGCGGCGATGTGCACGACATCATTGGACCGCTCGTCGCCATGGAGACCAAGGAACTCCTGGGCTTCACGCGGATGACCGGCGATCTCGTCAAGGCGATGCTCTCTTGCGGCAAGCCGATTATTTCCGCTATCGACGGTATCGCAGCCGGCGCCGGCGCGATCATCGCCATGGCTTCGGACATCCGCATCGCGACACCGCAGGCGCAGACCGCGTTTCTGTTCAACCGCGTCGGCCTTGCCGGCTGCGATATGGGCGCCTGTGCGATCCTGCCCCGGATCATCGGCCAGGGCCGCGCGGCTGAGCTTCTCTACACCGGCCGCGCGATGACGGCGCAGGAAGGCGAAGCCTGGGGATTCTTCAACCGGCTGGTCGCTGCGGACGTCCTGGAAACCGAAGCGCTGTCGCTGTCGCTGGCGCGGCGCATCGCATCCGGCCCGACCTTCGCCAACAGCATCACGAAGACCCAGCTCAGTCAGGAATGGGCAATGAGCCTCGATCAGGCCATCGAGGCCGAAGCGCAGGCCCAAGCGATTTGCATGCAGACTAAGGACTTCGAGCGCGCCTATCGCGCTTTTATCGCCAAGCAGAAGCCGGTATTCGAGGGCGATTGATGTCGGACACGGGCTTCCTCGACTGGCCGTTCTTCACCGATCGCCATCGCGCGCTGGCAGGTGCGATCGAGCGCTGGAGCGCGACCAATTTGCCGGCCCCGCATGGGGACGTCGATGTGGCCTGCCGCGAACTCGTGCAAAAGCTCGGCCGCGACGGTTTCCTTGCCCACACCGCGCCCGATCCAGACGCGCCGGCCAAGCTCGATGTGCGAACGCTCTGCCTCATGCGCGAAACGCTTGCGCGCCACGACGGGCTTGCCGATTTCGCGTTTGCCATGCAGGGGCTTGGCGCGGGCCCGATCAGCCTGTTCGGCAGTGCGGAGCAGCGGGATTGGCTCAAGCGCACGCGCTCCGGCCGGGCGATTGCCGCCTTCGCTTTGACCGAAGAAAAATCCGGCTCGGATGTCGCCAATTGTGCGATGACGGCCCGCCGCGACGGCGACGCTTACGTCCTCGACGGCGAGAAAACTTGGATTTCAAACGGCGGCATTGCCGACATTTATGTGGTTTTCGCGCGATCCGAGGAAGCTGCGGGCGCAAAGGGCCTCTCAGCCTTCCTTGTGCCCGGCGTCACGGCGGGACTGTCCGTCGCCGAGCGCATCGACGTGATGGCGCCGCATCCGTTGGTGCGGCTTAAATTCGAGCGCGTGCGTATACCCGCCTCCGCTCTGATTGGCGCCCCCGGCGAAGGCTTCAAGATTGCGATGGCCACGCTCGACATTTTCCGCGCCACGGTCGGCGCCGCCGCGCTGGGTCTGGCGCGCCGCGCGCTCGACGAAGCGACCGAGCGCGTGCGCAAGCGCGAAGTATTCGGCGGCCCACTGGCCGATCTGCAACTGGTCCAAAGCTACATCGCCGACATGGCGGTCGACATCGACGCGGCCGCGCTTCTGGTTTATCGCGCGGCTTGGGTCAAGGACAGCGGCGCTGCCCGCGTCACACGCGAGGCCTCGATGGCCAAGCTGTTCGCCACCGAACGGGCGCAAGACATCATCGACAAGGCGGTCCAGCTTCATGGCGGCGACGGCGTTCGCAACGGTAACATCGTCGAGCGGCTATACCGGGAAATCAGGGCACTGCGGATTTATGAGGGCGCGTCCGAAGTCCAAAAGGTCGTTATCGCGCGACAAGTACTCTCGGGAGCATGATAATGAGATCGCTTGGTCCTACAACCCACACTGATACGTTCGCCCGTGACAATCTTCCACCGCCGCAGCATTGGCCGCAAATTTCGCTTGATGGCTTTACTTATCCCGAGTACCTGAACGCCGCCGTTGAGTTGACCGATCGGATGGTAGCACGCGGATTCGGCGACCATGTCGCGCTGATCGGCAATGGCCGGCGCCGGACCTACAAGGAACTGTCCGACTGGACTAACCGTATCGCCCACGCCCTGATCGAGGACTTCGGCATCAAGGCTGGCAATCGCATTTTGATCCGCGCGGCAAACAATCCGGCAATGGTCGCGTGCTGGCTGGCAGCGACCAAAGCCGGCGCCGTGGTCGTCAACACGATGCCGCTGCTGCGCGCCGGCGAACTCGGCAAGATCGTCGACAAAGCCGAGGTCGCGCTGGCTTTGTGCGACACCCGGCTGATGGACGAGCTCGTTATCTGCGCTAAGACCAGCAAATACCTCAAGCAGGTAATCGGTTTCGACGGTACCGCCAATCACGACGCCGAGCTTGACCGCATTGCGCTCAGCAAAGCCGTAACCTTCGACGCCGTGCAGACTGGCCGTGACGATGTCGCACTGCTCGGCTTTACGTCGGGCACCACCGGCGAGCCCAAGGCGACTATGCATTTCCATCGCGATCTGTTGATCATCGCCGACGGCTACGCGAAAGAAATTCTCGGGGTGACGCCGGACGACGTATTCGTCGGCTCCCCGCCATTGGCATTTACCTTTGGACTCGGCGGATTGGCAGTGTTTCCGCTGCGTTTTGGCGCCACTGCGACGCTTCTGGAAAATGCCTCACCTGCCAACATGATCGAGATCATCGAAACTTATAAAGCGACAATATCCTTCACCGCACCCACGGCATACCGGGCGATGCTGGCGGCAATGGAAAAGGGCGCCAATCTTTCATCACTCCGCGCAGCCGTATCGGCCGGCGAGACCTTGCCGGCGCCGGTATTTAAGGACTGGGTCGCCAAAACCGGCAAGCCCATACTCGACGGCATCGGCTCAACCGAAATGCTACACATTTTTATTTCCAACCGCTTCGGCGATGCGGCGCCGGCGTCGACCGGCAAGCCGGTCATCGGCTATGAGGCGAAGATTGTCGACGACGACATGAAAGAAAAGCTCCGCGGCGAAGTTGGCAGGCTAGCAGTTCGCGGCCCGACCGGCTGCCGCTATCTCGCCGACAAGCGACAAAGCAACTATGTGCGCGACGGTTGGAACCTCACCGGGGACGCCTTCTCGCAGGACGAAAACGGCTACTTCCATTTCGCCGCCCGCAGTGACGACATGATCATTTCGGCCGGCTACAACATCGCCGGGCCCGAAGTTGAAGCGGCGCTGCTATCGCATCCGGACGTCAAGGAATGTGCGGTCATCGGCGCGCCGGACGAAGGCCGCGGCCAGATCGTCGAGGCGCATGTCGTGCTCAAGGACGGCATTCTGGCGGGAGTCGACACCGTCAAACGCCTGCAGGACCATGTCAAGGCAACGATTGCGCCCTTCAAATATCCGCGGTCCGTCAAATTCGTCGATGCCCTACCGAAGACGCAGACCGGCAAGATCCAGCGTTTCCGCCTGCGGCACAACGCATCGTAACCGGGGTCCATACTATGCCAACGCCGCATGCATTACTCGATCCACGAAACTGGAAGCGGCCGAGAGGTTATGCCAACGGAATTGTCGCAGAAGGCCGCATGATTTTTCTCGCCGGCCAAGTCGGCTGGAACGCCGAGCAGAAATTCGAAAGCTCGGATTTTGTCGCGCAAGCGCGCCAAGCCCTCTCGAACATCGTGGCACTCTTGCGTGAGGCTGGCGGCACCGCGGAGCACGTCACTCGCCTGACCTGGTTCATCACTGACAAGAAGGAATACCTGTCGCGACTAAGCGATCTTGGCGCGGCCTATCGAAGCGTGATGGGATCGCATTTTCCTGTCATGACTCTGGTGCAAGTCGTGGCGCTGGTGGAAGATGACGCCAAGGTCGAAATCGAGGCCACGGCCGTCGTGCCGCATCGAGCATGAACAATAGGCACGCCGCTTACGACGATGTGGTGGTCACCACGCCTGTGACCGTGCCCTATCTGCGCTACTCAATTCGTGGCGCGCACTGGTTCCTCGCCGGCGCTCTGGCCGAGGTTTTGAGGCGATCCGGTCTCGGCAAGAACGCGATCGACGGGCTATGCGTGTCGAGTTTCACCCTCACTCCGGATACGGCGGTCGGGCTCACGCAGCATCTCGGACTAACCTTACGGTGGCTCGATCACATTCCGATGGGCGGCGCATGCGGGATCGTCGCATTGCGCCGCGCAGCGCGGGCGGTTCAAAGTGGCGACGCGGCAGCCGTTGCCTGTATCGCGGGCGATACCAACCACACTGATTCGTTTCGCCAGAATCTAGGGACTTTCAGCCAGTTCGCCCGCGACGCGAGCTATCCGTACGGCTCAGGTGGCCCCAACGCGAGCTTCGCCTTTCTCACCAGCTATTACATGCGAACCTATGGCGCCAAAGCTGAGGATTTCGGCAAGCTCTGCGTCGCCCAGCGAAGTAACGCGCTGAAATACCCTTACGCGCTAATGAAAAAGCCGCTTAGTCTCGACGAGTATCTAAAGGCGCGACCGATCGCAGATCCCCTGCGCCTCTACGACTGCGTCATGCCGTGTGCCGGCGCGGAAGCGTTTTTGGTGCTGCGTCGCAGCGAGGCTAAAAAGCTTGACCTGCCCTACGCGCGTATTCTGGCGACTATCGAGCGGCACAACGCATATCCCGACGATCCGATTCAGTATCGCGGCGGATGGGCGCTCGACTGCGACGAACTGTACGCGCAAGCCGAAAGCGGCCCGACCGACCTCGACGTCGTTGCCGCCTACGATGACTACCCGGTCATCAACATTATGCAGATCGAAGATCTCGGCTTCTGCAAAAAGGGCGAGGGCCCGGACTTCGTTCGCCGACATAGTTTTAACGTCGACGGCTCGTTTCCCTTCAACACGTCGGGCGGTCAATTATCGGTCGGCCAAGCCGGCGCGGCCGGCGGCTTCCTCGGTCTGGTCGAAATTATCCGCCAGGTCACCGGGCAACCGCTCGGCGCCGCAGTAGCCGACGCGCGGCTTGGTCTGGCGAGTGGCTTCGGTATGATCAATTACGATCGCGGGCTGTGCAGCGGCGCCGCCATCCTTGCAGCGGGTCAATAACACGATGACGCGTCCATTAGTGCGACCTCCGCGCAAAAATCCGATCCTGCGAACACGTCTGCCGACGCTGCCGCCCGGGCTGCGCAGCCGCGTTGCCCTCGGGCTCACCGCGGCTGCGGCACGCGGCCGCTTTGAACTGCAAGTCTGTCGCGACTGCGGAGCGGTGCAGTATCCGCCGCGTGAAGCCTGCCGCGTTTGCCTTTCGCAGCGGCTCGATTGGCGGCCGCAGGATGGCGCGGGCGAGCTGGTTTCTGCAACGACGCTCCACCACAGCAACGAGCTGTTCTATCGCGAACGCATGCCGTGGCGGCTCGGCATGGTCAAGCTTGATTGCGGCCCGGTCGTCATCGCGCATCTGCACGGCGATTGTGCGACCGTCCCGTCACGCGTGCGCGTATGCGCGCTAATTGATCGTGCAGGCCAAGCGGCGCTAGTCGCAATTCCGGAGAAGGACACCCCGAACATGGCTGACGATCGCCAACTCCGCGAAATGACTTGCGATCCGAAATTCCGCAAGGTCTTGATCACGGACGCCAAAACGGCGCTGGGGCAAACTTTGGTTGAAGCCGTCGTCGCAGCTGGCGCCGATCTTGTTTGGGCGGGTTACGCCGAGCCCTGGAAGAAGCCGCCAGGCTTCGAACGCCTGTCGAAGCTGCCGCAGGTTTCCCTGGTGCCGCTCGACTTGACCAACTCGCGCGCCGTCAAGGACCTAGCCGGTGAGATCGGCGGACGCGTCGATATCCTCATCAACACCGCCGACCATCATCGCAATTTCGGCATCGCGTCGCGCGATGGCATCGAGGTGGCACGTGCGGAGATGGATACGAACTATTTTGGTTTGCTGCGGCTGGCTCAGGAATTCGCTCCGGCGATGCGCGCGCGCGGTGCGGACGGTCAGTCAAGCGCCGTCGCTTGGGTCAACTTGCTCTCCGTCTTTGCGCTTTCGAATTTCCCGCCGCATGGTACCTACTCGGCTTCTAAAGCCGCTGCGCTTTCGCTGGCGCAATGCCTGCGCGCCGAATTCGCACCGGCGGGCGTCCGAGTCATCAACGTGTTTCCCGGGCCGATCGATGATGAATGGAATCAGGCGTTGCTGCCGCCGAAAATCGCACCCGCGCGGCTTGCTGCCGACATTGTCGAATCGCTGCGGGGTGGGGCTGAAGATGTCTTCCCCGGCGACATCGCGCAGGATTGGCTGTCGCGATGGCGTGACAACCCGAAGGCGCTGGAACGTGAACTTGCAGGTATGCCCAGATGAGTGAATCCGTTCTCTTGCAATTGGTTGCCGAACTCGCCTCCGGGCGTGTCCGCGTCGTCGATCTCACGCAGACTCTGTCATCCGAATTCCCGCAGATCGTGCTGCCCCCCGAGATGGGCCAGGCTTGGCCGTTTCGTATCGAAGAAGCGTCCCGCTATGACGCGCGCGGCCCCGGCTGGTATTGGAACAACTTCTCCTGCAGCGAGCATACCGGCACGCATTTCGATGCGCCGATCCATTGGATTTCGGGCCGCCATCTACCGGACAACAGCACCGATACAATTCCGGCGACGCGTTTCATTGCGCCTGCCTGCGTGCTCGATTGTTCGCGCGAAGCGGCGGCCGACGCCGACTTCCTCTTGACCGTCGATTTCCTACGCAATTGGGAACACCGTCACGGCCCCATCCCAGCAGGATCGTGGATCCTGATGCGTACCGATTGGTCGAAGCGGCTCGATCCTGTCGCCTATCAAAATCTCGACGAGACCGGCCAACACACGCCGGGACCTGATGCCGACGCCGTAAAATTTCTCGTCGACGAGCGTCGGGTCTTAGGATTCGGATCGGAAGCGATCGGAACCGATGCCGGTCAGGCCTTTCATCTCAAGCCGCCCTACCCGTGCCACTACTACATGCATGGTTCAGGCCGGTTCGGACTACAGTGTCTGACCAATCTAGATCTCTTGCCACCGACCGGCGCAGTCGTCTTCGCGGCTCCGCTTAAGATTAAAGAAGGCAGCGGCAGCCCATTGCGGGTTCTCGCGCTGGTACCAACGCCCGTAAGCGCGCCGGCACGCAGTTCCCATAAGAGGGTCAAGAAGAAAGGCCGTATTCGGAAGAAGCGCCGATGAGTGTCGCCGATATTCTGGCCGCATTTCCGCCCCGCGAGCGGACACTTCCCATCATGCTGCAACGGCAGGCGCGGCGGTATAACGAGCATCGGCTGGTCGCCGCGGGCGACGTGAGTTGGAGCTTTGCGGATGCGCCCGCGATCGCCGCGCGATTTGCCGGCACGCTTGCGGCGGCGGGCATTGAACCCGGCGATCGCGTCGCGCTTATGTGCTCCAATCGCGCCGAATTTTTCGAAATCTTTCTCGGTTGCGCCTGGCTCGGCGCCATCACTGTCATGATCAATATCGCTTCGCGGGGACCGCAGCTCCGCCATGTCCTCAGCAACTCCGGCGCGCGCCTTTTGGTGATGGAAGCGGAATTACTCGGCGCGCTCGACCATGTCGAAATGAAAGACTTGGCGCTGGAGCGCATCTGGCTGATTGGCGGCAAAGCTTCCGCACCGTTTGATCGGATCGTCGTGACCAGCTTGCCGCCGCGCGGCGAGGCCGTTAGCCCGGGCGCCAACGATCCTGCCCAATTACTCGCGATCCTCTATACCTCGGGAACGACGGGACCTTCGAAGGGTGTGTGCTGCCCGCACGCGCAATATTTCTGGTGGGGCATTAACGGCATTCGCAATCTGGAGATTCGCGAAGGCGACGTTCTATGCACGACACTTCCGTTGTTTCATTCCAACGCGCTCGGCACCTTCTACCAAGCCTTATTGTCGGGCGCGACGCTCGTGGCCGAATCGCGCTTTTCGGCATCGCGGTTCTGGCAAAGCCTCGTCGAGCATCACGCAACGGCGGCTTACGTGCTTGGCGCCATGGTGCCGATCTTGATGTCTCGGCCGCCATCTTCGCAAGAGCGCAGTCACGGCATTCGATGCGGGCTGGGGCCCGGCGTGCCGGCCAATCTCCACATCGCCTTCGAGCAACGCACCGGTATTCGGCTGATTGACGGCTATGGCTCGACCGAGACCAATTTCGTCATCGGCAGCACCACCGCGGAGCAGCGACCGGGCAGCATGGGGAGAGTATGCGACGGCTATCATGCGCGCGTCCTCGGCCAAGACGGTAACGAAGCCAAGGTAGGCGAAGCGGGCGAACTGATTTTGCGAGCTGACGACCAGCTCGCCTTCGCTACCGGCTATTTCGCGATGCCGGACAAAACGGCCGAGGCTTTCCGCGACGGCTGGTTTCACACCGGCGATCGCGTCGTCCGGGAGGCCGATGGTTCTTTTCGATTCATAGATCGCTTAAAGGATGCCATCCGCCGGCGCGGCGAAAATATCTCTTCCTTTGAAGTCGAGCAGGTGCTTTTGAGTCACCCCGACATCGCCTCTGCGGCGGCATTCGCCGTGCCCTCCGAACTTGCTGAAGAGGAAGTCATGGCTGTCGTGGTGCGGCGGCCGGACAGTGCGATCACAGAAAGCGCATTGAGTGAATTCTGCCGGCCGCGGCTCGCCAGTTTTGCCATTCCGCGTTTCATCGAATTCGTCGAAGCGTTGCCCACGACCGAAAATGGCAAAGTACAAAAATATAAGCTGCGCAATCGCGGCGTCACGTCCGGCACGTGGGATCGCGAGGCGGTGCCCGCCGGCATCAAGCTCGAATAGGATATAGTGTCGCAGCCGGCGCCGGGCCGAGCGTGACGGAACAGGAATTGCTGTTATAATCGCAATTCGTCGCTAGCTGGGCACGAGGAGTACACACCATGACGTTTGAGTTGAAGCGAAGGTCATTCCTGCAACTTATCATGGGAACAGCCACGACCATCGGCGCCTCAGCGCCGTTTGCCGGTGCACTTGCCGCCGCCAACGACGCCGCGACCATCGGATGGCCGAACGACGTGCCCGCCTGGGATCCCAATCAGCGGTTCACGCCGGATGCGCAGCCGATCTTCAAGGCCGTGTTCGACCAGCCTCTCGATCAGGATCCGCATCTCAAACTGATCCCGCATCTGATCAAGGCCTGGACTCTGGCGCCCGACGCTCTGAGCATGGCGGTCGAGCTTCGCGACGACGTGACGTTCCACAACGGCGACAAGATGACGACAGAGGATTTCCGCTACACGTTCCTTGAGCGCAACAAATCCGGCCTCAAGCTCGACATCGCCAATTCCATGAAAAAGGTGGACGACATTGTCATCGAGTCGCCGACCAAGGCAACGATGAAATTCAGTTCGCCGGCGCCAACCATGCCGCAGTGGCTGGCGTTCCTCGGCAGCTATATCGTTCCCAAGAACTTCATTGAGAGCAAGGGCCTCGACAATTTCCTGAAAAGCCCCATCGGCACTGGACCCTATAAGCTCGCCGAATACGAACTGAACTCACGCATCGTGCTCGAGCGCAACGACAATTATTGGGGACCGAAGGCGAAGATCGCGCGGGTCACCATCCAAATCATCAAGGATCCTTCAGCACGGGTGGCGGCGATCCAGTCGGGGCAGGTCGATTGCACCCTCAATGTTCCGGTTCGCGAAGTGCAGCGCTTCCAACAGGATTCGGAATATATCGGCGAGATCAATCCGATCACTCGCGTGATTCTGATCAATGTGCGCAACGATCTGGCGTTCGCGGACAAGAATGTGCGCCTTGCCGCGCATCACGCCATCAACAAGCCGGCTTTATCGAAGGCATTTTATGGCGGGGTCGCAGTGCCACTATCGGTGCTGGCGACACCGGGCACACCCGGCTATCTCAGCGACTACACTTTCCAATACGATCCCGCGCTCGCCAAGCAGCTTTTGGCAAAGTCCGGATTCTCGCCCGACAAGCCGGTGAAGATCGGCTTCGCCACCACCAACGGACAATTTCCCAGCGATTATGACATTGCGCGCGCCATCGTGCAGATGTGGAAGCAGGTCGGCATCGATGCCGACGTGCAGGTCATCGAATACGCCAAATATTTCGAACTCAATCGCGGCAACAAGCTGCCTGAGGCGACACTCTATAGCTGGGACAACGCGACCGGCGATCCGGAGATCTTCTCTGGCTACCAGCTCAACCCAAAAATGCCGTTCTCGCCGTGGAAGGACGAGGATATCGGTAACCGGGTACTCGCTCTTTTTAATGTCGCCGACTATGAGAAAAGGATTGCCGGTTACCGCGATCTGGAACGTTACGCCGTCGAAAACGGAGCTACGATGCCCTTGCTGCAAAGCGTCGTGACGGTCGTGCGCAAGAAGAAGCTGGCCTACACGAAATATGGTAATGGATGGCTATTGCCGCAGACCTTGCAGTGGAGTTGATGCCTCGGCTGCGTGCGCTATAGGCGCAGCCCTATGATCGCAACTATCATCACGCTGATCGCGCGCCGTCTCGTGGCAGCAATTCCGATCCTGCTCATCGTCTCGGCGCTCCTGTTCTGTGTGCTGCGGGCGCTTCCGGTCGATCCGGCGGCGATGTCGTTGCCGCCAAACGCGACGATTGCCGAAATCGACGCCAAGCGTCACGAGATGGGTCTCGATCGGCCGCTGCCGGAGCAATATGCGATCTGGCTCCGCGGCGCGCTCCATGGCGAATTCGGCCAATCAATCCAATTTCACCGTCAGGCCGAATCGCTGGTGGCGGCGACCTTGCCCGCGACAATCCAGCTCGCTCTCGCCGCCATGGTCATCGCGGGTATCCTCGGACTTGGCGGCGGCCTAATCTTATTCCGCGTGCGCGGCACAATTTTAGAGCCGGTCGCCGATCTATTCTCGATCGTGCTGCTGTCGATTCCCGAATTCCTGTGGGGCCTGATTTTGCTGTTCGTGTTCGGGGTGGCACTTCGCGCGCTGCCGTTCACCGGCGAAGTCGCACCGGGACTGCCGGTTCCGCATATCACCGGATTTCTTTTGCTTGATTCGCTTCTGATCGGACGCTTCGACGTGTTTTTGAGCGCGTGCCGGCACCTCGTGCTGCCTGCCGTCGCGCTCGGATTGGCATTCTCGCCGACCATCATGCGGGTTTTGCGCTCGAGCCTGTTCGACGTTTATCACGAAGACTACATCCAGCAGGCCCGCCTGCGCGGCCTCTCCGAGCGCCGTATCTTGGTCGGTCACGCGCTCAAGAACGCGGCGCTGCCGACGCTGACGCTGACCGGAGTGCAATTCGGCATTCTGTTTAGCGGCACGCTCCTGGTCGAGGTCATCTATTCATATCCCGGCATGGGCAATTTGATGGTCGATGCGGTGCGCAACGCCGATCTGCCGCTGATCCAGACCATCGGCCTCACCTATTGCGTCGTTGTGCTGTTGATCAATACCGCGGTCGATAGTCTCTACGTGGTGCTCAACCCGAAACTGCGGGTGCGCTGATGCCCGGCCGCCTCGCCCGTTCGCTGCGTTCGCCCAGGGTCCTGATTGCGATCGGCATGATCCTCTGCATCGCCGGCTCCGCGATCTTTGCCGGCTTTCTCGCCCCGCATGATCCCGACGAGCAGAATCTGCTCTCGATCCTGACGCCGCCGGCCTGGGCGACGGGCGGCGATCCGAGCTACCCGCTGGGAACGGACAGCCTCGGGCGCGATGTGCTGTCGCGGCTCATTTACGGCGCCCGCACCGCAATGCTGGTGGCGTTCTTTGCCTCGCTCGGCGCCATGGTCATCGGCACGATCCTGGCCCATATCTCCGGCTATTTCGGCGGCGCCGTGGATTGGATCATCGGACGCATGGTCGACGTTTGGATGTCGTTTCCGCCGGTGATCCTCTCGCTCATCCTGATGGTCGGTCTCGGTGTCGGCCTTAGCAAGGTCATTCTCGCGATCGTTCTCGTCGATTGGACGCGCTTTTGCCGCGTGCTTCGCAGTGAAGTGCTGATCGTGACCCGAAACGACTATGTCGCCGCAGCACGGCTGCTGGGTTTTACCCATAGGCAAACGATCTTGCGGGAGGTGCTGCCGGCGACACTGCCGCTCGTGATCACGCTCGTCAGCCTGGAAATGGCGATCGCGGTCGTGGTCGAGGCGATCCTGTCGTTTGTCGGGCTCGGTGTCGGCGCCGATCAGCCGGCTTGGGGCCAGATGATCGCCGATGCGCGCCAATACGTCTATCAATCACCATCGAATTTGTTGCTACCGATCGTAGCAATATTTCTGACGGTGACCGCGTTTAACCTGCTCGGTGATGGGCTTCGCCGCACGCTCGACGCGCGACTTGCGGAAACAGGGCGTTAGATCGTGTTCGCTTTGCGGGTCAAGGATCTTGTTGTCGGCGTGCGTATCGACGGCACCGTCGTTCCCGCGATTCGCGCGCTGTCATTCGATCTTGAACCCGGAAAAATTCTCGGCCTCGTCGGCGAATCCGGCGCCGGCAAGTCCATGGTCGGGCGCGCCATCGCCCAGCTTCTACCGCCCGGCTTTGCGATCACGGCAGGTACGCTGGCGTTTGAGGGCAAGGACCTTTTGCACATGGCCCAGGCGCAACGGCGCGCTCTTTTGGGGCGAGCGATCGCGTTCATCCCGCAGGCGCCGCTGACCGCGCTTAATCCGGTACTGACGATCGGCGCACAATTCGACGAACACCTTGCGCGTTTCGACGGTGCTGGCAGCAACGATCGCCGCAGGCGCGCGCTCGCCATGCTGGACGCCGCGCAGCTGCCGCAGGCGAGCGAATTGCTTTGGCGATATCCGCATCAATTGTCCGGCGGCATGTGCCAGCGCGTGCTCATTGCGATGGCATTTGCCAGCAATCCGCGTCTGGTCATTGCCGATGAGCCGACGACGGCGCTCGATGTCACCATGCACGCGCCTATCATCCGGCTGATCGCCGACATGCAACGCCAGCACGGCACTGCCGTCATTTTCATCACTCACGACCTGCGGCTGGCGGCACAAATTTGCGATGACGTGATTGTCATGTACGCCGGGCGCGCCATCGAAAGCGGGCCGGCGCGAATCGTCCTGTCCAACCCCGCGCACCCTTATACGCGCTGCCTCCTGCTGGCCAGTCCGTCGATGCGCGCCGATCGGCGCGCGCTCCACGTCATGCCGGAGCAGATGCCGAGTCTGCGCCAGCTTGCCGGCATGGCCGGTTGCCATTTTGCGCCGCGCTGCCCGCTCGCCGCGGAGGAATGCCGGCGCAGCGAGCCGCCGGACTTTGCGATTTCCGCCGGTCGCCGCGTCGCCTGCCTCCGCGCAGCGGCAACGCCGAGTATTGCGGCGATGGAGCGCCAGGCGGCTGTGGGCCAGACGTCCATGCGTCACGTGCTGGAGGTGAAAGAGCTGGAAAAACACTATGCAGTCAGCGGCGGGTTGCTGGGCGCGGCGCACAACGTGACTGCCGTCAAGGTCGCGTCTTTCCATATTGCCGAAAACGAGTTTGTCGCCCTGGTGGGCGAGAGCGGCAGCGGCAAGAGCACGATTGCGAAGCTTCTGGTCGGCTTGGAACAGCCTTCCGCCGGTCGTATCCTGCTCGATGGCGAGGATTTGACTTTACCTTCGAGGCGAAACCATGAACTCCGCGCCGAACGCCTGCAGATGGTGTTTCAAGATCCGTATTCCGCGCTCAATCCGCGGCGGCGCGTCGCGAGCATCGTTACTCAGGCGATGGAAGCCGGCAGCCGCCATACGAGTTGGGACGAACGACTCAAGCGGACCAACGAATTGCTTGCCGAAGTCGGCATGCCCGCCGAGTTCGCGACGCGATTGCCCGGACAATTATCGGGCGGTCAGCGCCAGCGTATCAATATCGCGCGTGCGCTGTGTGTCATCCCAAAAATCCTGGTCGCCGACGAGATCGTCTCCGGCCTCGACGTTTCGATTCAGGCGCAGCTTCTCAACCTGTTGGCGCGACTGCGCGCCGAGCTCGGCTTCGCTATGCTCTTTATCTCGCATGACCTGTCAGTCGTGCGCCATTTGTGCAGCCGCGTGCTCGTCATGTATCGCGGCGAAATCGTCGAAAAGGGTCCGATCGAGCGCGTTTTTGCCGATCCGCAGCATCCGCACACACGCGCGCTGCTCTCCTCGGTGCCGCCGGATGAGCCCGAAGCGGCGGGGCAGATCTGACCGCGAGATTATGTCGTGAACGGGATTGGCGACCTCCAATTCTCGCGCTGCCGCCTTCAGCCATGATTTAGAAATTCATCAAGCGTCTGAGTTGAGGGGAGAGCAAAGCCAGACTGCGGTATGCGGGTGACCACCGGCACACCGAGGCGCTTCAGCTTTACTGCCATTTCGGCAGCCTTGATCACGACCGTCACGCCGTTGATGATCGGCGCGCCATCGACGTTGGCGTCTGGCTCCATGCCGAACAGCATCATCGGAATGCCCCCGGTTGGCACGATGACATCGGCACCGGCGTCGATGAGACGGCGTGCCTCGCGTTCGAACAGAGCTTGCAGTTCAGACTTTTTTGCAGGCGATACGAACGCCTCCATGTAGTCGCTGATGTTGGCTTGAATCGCGCGTACGCCGGCAACCCGTTGCTGCAGGCCATAACGGACGATTTGGTCGTTGTGGGTCGGTATGAAGGCGGGGTTGATAGCCAGAAGGCCGAGCTTGCGGCCCGCGGTACAGGCATGAAGCAAGGTCGCTTCACCGAGGCCCAGCACCGGTATCTTGACCGCCGCTCTCGCATCGTAAAGACCAACGTCCTGGAAGTGGTTCATGAAGAAGGCCTCATAGCCCTCCCGTTCCGCCTGAATGGCGCCCCGGATCACCGCGCGCGAGAAGCGAAACTCCGACAGCGCATGCACCGTCGTCACCGACGGTGTCATTGTCTTGAACTGGACTTCGAACTCAGGGTCGGTGCACGCATTCATGTGCGGCAGAAGCCGCGCGAGGTAGGTGCGATGACCGACCTGATCGGTGGCGCCCTGCGCCCAGATGCGGATTTTTTTTACAGAACTCAAAATGCCCTCCTTGCCTACGACTTCCAACCGGCTATTCCGGCGGCGGTTGCCCCGGATTTCGCTGGCACCAAGCCAAGAATGACTGCGAGTACGACTGCTTTCACGTCGTTCACGCGCGCGCAACAGGCATTGCGACGAATCTATAAAACCTTTAGCGGTGACGTCCTGGGCAGTGAGACGACCATATCGTCGTCAGTTTATATTGCTTCCGCGCCCACGGCGCATAGAACAGCAGGCTATGACCACTTGCCTCTTCCTAACATTTCGGTACCGCGCAACGCCATCTGACGGCGAGAAATCCAAACTGAACGAGCTTCTCGGCGTTACACCAAAACTTCTCAAGGCTCTGGTCCATACCTCAGCAACCGCCAGCGATCCCTACGTCAAAGATGAGGCACCGCCGCCGCTCGTCGTGCAGTTGTATTTCGACGGGATTCATGGGCTCGAAGCGGCGCTGGTGCGGGTTGGACATTTCGCCGTTTTGTCTTCGCGCGAGGAGTTTCCTGTTCTGGCCGCGGCGGACGTCGCGCATCAGGCGATGCTGGTGCGGCAGTTTACCGTGGCCGATCCGACGCTTAAGAATGCGCCTGGGTCGCCGTATTGCACATACCTCGTATCCTACGAAGGAGAGGCCGAGGATCTTAATGCCTGGCATAACCACTATCTCGAGAATCACACCAGGCATATGGCTGGCTTGCCAGGCATCCGAGAGCTTGAAGTCTATACCCGTCTCGATTGGGTCAGCAGCCTACCGTGGCCGCGCGTGCACTTTATGCAACGCAACAAAGTGGCCTTCGACAGCGCCGACGCGCTGACGAAGGCCCTCAACTCGCCGGTGCGGCACGACATGCGCGCGGACTTCAAAACTTTTCCCCCTTTCACCGGTCCGAACAAACATTATGCGATGGCGACGCGCGTCATCAGGCCGCGATGATGGGCTTAAGCTCTTGGATTGCGCATCCGTATCAACGGCGTATCGAGGTTGCTCATGGCCGAACCGTCCCGTCCGACCCGGATCTGGTATCAGAGTTTTGTCCATCCGGCCGAGCACAAGCCCTATATCGAACGGCTGCAGGCCTATCTCGACATGGCTGCGAGCCCTGGCGTGACGTTCGAGGTTTACGGCCTCGATCCGCCCGACCGGCATTTTCATCCACTGACGGAATTCCGTTGCGCGGCGCAGACATTGCGCAATGCGCTGGAGGCCGAACGGGCGGGCTACGATGCATTTGTCGTTGGCCATTTCCAGGAGCCCGGGCTTTTGCAAATCCGCGGTTCGGTGGACATCCCGGTGATAGGTCTTGGTGAAGCGAGCCTGCTTGCCGGGCTGAGCATGGGCGGCAAACTTGGCCTGGTGACCATCGATCCGGTTTTCATCGATTGGCATCAGCGCCAGATAGCCGCGCATTGTTTCGATCAGCGCGTGGCCGGCGTACGCGCCATCAAGATCGACCTGTCCGGTTTCATGCGCGCCTTCACCGATGAGGCAAGCTACGCCAAAGTGCGGGCCGATTTTATCGCGCAGGTAGAGCCGCTGGTTGCCGCTGGCGCCGAAGTGGTTATCCCGGCGGGCGGACTGCCAATGCTGCTGTTCGCGCGGGAGCGGCCCTTTATCGTCGACGGTGCGCTGGTGCTCAACGGCATCGCTGTCTCGGTCAAGGCCACCGAAATGTCACTGGCGCTGCGCGGCCTCACCGGAGCAGTAGTCAGCCGGCGCGGCACATATGCGAAGGCATCCGCAGCCTGCATCGAGGAATATCTGCGCGGCCGATGGTAGCGGCGGCGCATGCCCGACCAAGGTGACCAAATCACAGTGGCCGCGGGCCTTGACCCGAACGACACAAAACCCGTTGTCGGCATTCTGGTAGGTGACCCACTCGACCAGCCGCCAGCGCCTCTCGATCGGGTCGCCATGAGCCCGATGGTCCTTGGCCACAAAGGCGCAGGGGGTGGTCGAGGACATGGGCGCCGAAGTCGGCGGCAAAGGGGTGGGCACGGCACGTGACGCGTCACGTCACGCGGAGGCGCAGCGGGTGTCGGCCGTTACACGTCACGCCGCGTCGGCTAACGTGCCCGCATAGTCGAGCGTCGGGCACCGGATGTCGGCTCTCAGGCG